>NZ_JASHJC010000005.1 GCF_030733385.1 Roseovarius sp. MMSF_3359
CGCGCGAGGGCGGCGATCCCACCACCCCAACACTTTATCCGGCGATCATTTCGGCCTGTTTCACGATCACCTCGGCCTGCTTGATCGACGCGATATCGACCAGCCGCCCCTTGTAGACCGTGGCCCCCTCGCCCTTGGCCTTGGCCTCTTCCATCGCGGCCAGGATCTCACGTGCTTCCTGCACGGCCTCATCCGACGGGGTGAAAACCTCATTTGCCAAGGCAATCTGCTTCGGGTGGATCGCCCACTTGCCAACCATACCAGAGGTCGCTGCCCGGCGCGCCTGCGCGCGGAACCCGTCATCGTCGCTGAAATCGCCAAATGGACCATCCACCGGCAAAAGCCCATGGGTCCGGCAGGCCGCGACGATGGCCGTTGTTGCCCAGTGCCACGGATCGGACCAGTATTTCTCGCCCTCACGCAACATGTAATAATTCTCCTGCGTGCCGCCGATGCCTGTCGTCGCCATCCCCATCGACGCGGCGAAATCCGCAGCGCCAAGGCTCATCGCCTGCAGCCGCGGGCTGGCGGCGGCAATTTCTTCCACATGGGCGATGCCTGCGGCACTTTCGATGATAACCTCGAAACTGATCGGCTTTGTGCGCCCCTTGGCCTGCTCGATCGACGTCACTAGCGCATCGACAGCATAGATGTCACCTGCACAACCCACTTTGGGGATCATAATCTGATCCAGGCGCTCACCAGCCTGCTCCAGCAGATCCACCACATCCTTGTACCACCAGCCTGTATCGAGGCCGTTGATCCGCACACTGAGGTACTTGTTGCCCCAGTCGACAGTGTTGATCGCCTCGATGGTCTGGCTCCGTGCCAGGTCCTTGTCCGTGGGGGCCACCGAATCTTCAAGGTCGATATTGATCACATCGGCGGCACTCGCAGCCATTTTCTCGAACAGTTTGGCATTCGACCCGGGGCCAAAAAGCTGACAGCGGTTCGGACGGGCGGGGGCAGGCGGTTGCAGGCGGAAGCTCATGACAAGGGATCCCTTCGGTAACGAAATTGCGTATGATTTCGCGCAACCGGTATTAAATTGCGCGCCGGCCTGCAAGGCGATTTCCTGCGACATCATCGCCCGGGAGCGACCCTGCTGTCGCAAACAGGGGCGCAGGAACATCGCGGGCCTGACATCCTCACTCCAGACGCAGGAGGGCTAGCCATGCAACGCGCACTCTTAGACAACTGGGCGCTGTTCCTCGGCATGCTGATGCTGATGGTGGCCAACGGATTGCTGGTCACCCTTCTGTCGATCCGTGGCGCGGGGCTGGGCTTCAGCCCGCTGACCATTTCACTGATGCAGGCCTGCTATCCGCTCGGCGCGCTGATCGGCACCATTACCGTCCCGCATCTCATTGAAAAGGTCGGCCATATCCGGGTCTTTTCCGCTCTGGCCTCTATGGTCTCGATTGCAGCGATCATCCACCTGCTGACCAATGACCCGTACAGTTGGAGCGCCATGCGCTTCCTCGCGGGCGTGTGTTTTCCCGGTCTTTACGTAGTCACCGAAAGCTGGCTCAACGCCAAGTCCGAAAACCGCATCCGCGCGCAGGTACTGTCGGTCTATTTCATCATCCAGACCCTCGGTCCCGCCCTCGGCACGGCCCTCGTGGGGTTCCCCGACCCGACCGGCAACCTGATGTTCGGTATCGTGTCGATCCTCATGTCATTGGCCATCGTACCGCTCCTGCTCTCAGGCAATCGCGCGCCCGACTACTCGGCCCCGGATCGGATGACCGTGATCAGGCTCTACCGGGTTTCACCCATGGCCGTCCTGGGCATTATCATCATGAGCGTCGGCGTCTCCGCCTGGTTCATCGCGCTGCCGCTTTACGCATTGCGGCAGGGTTTTACCGATGCGCAAGCCTCCGGCGCGCTGGTGGTGGCAATGATCGCAGCGGGTTTGGTGCAGTACCCGGTGGGATGGATTTCCGACAATACCGACCGGCGCTACGTGGTCATCGGGCTCAGCGTGATTTCCGCCATTGCCGCACTCTGGATGGCCGTCGACACCTCGCCCTCCCGGATCGTCATCGGTTTTGCCATCATCGCGGCGATGACCCTGCCGGTCTATTCGATCCTTGCGGCCCATGCCAACGATCAGCTGAGCCCGGGACAGGTCGTTCCGGCAAGCGGCACCATGGCGTTCCTGCTGCAATTCGGCCAGGTTTTCGGGATCTTGCTGGGGCCCAACCTGATCCTGTTGGCCGGTGGCCGCGGCCTACAGATCCTGCTGGTCGGCATCGGAATCGGCGTGGCCCTGATAGCCGTTGCCCGCCGGGTACAGCGTGAGGCACCTGCCGAGACAGGCGAGGTGCAGGCGACGGGTGTCTTGGGCATGGCGCAACCGGGCCGTTTGCAGGCGGAGGTTCTGGCGGCGTCGGAAGAAGATGAAACCAAGGATTAAGAGACGGGAAATTCTTGCTCAAATCTCATTTTTCTTCGAATTATCTTCTATGATCGACCAATCCGGCCGAGAATTCAAAAGGAATTCGCGCCTGGTTTATCGGAAACTGCCGCGACTCTGATTCCGGCTAGGGGGATAAACCATGATCGAGACACCGTATCTTCTGTTTCTGGGCGACGCGCCTGACATGCTGGCTGCCAAGGTGGCGATCGGTATCCGCGACTGGCGGCCCGAGAACGCCATCGGCCAGATTCGCCTGCCGGGCTGCGGTGCTGATCTGGGTCTGACGGACATGACATTGGCCGAAGCGAAAGAAGCCGGTGCCAAGACCCTCGTTATCGGTGTGGCCAACCGTGGCGGCGTGATCTCGGACGCCTGGAAAGAAGTCCTGATCCAGGCGCTCGACATGGGGTATGACCTGGCGTCGGGCCTGCACAACCTGCTGCGCGACGAGGGGGATCTTGTTGCCGCGGCCCAGACCCATGGCGGCACCTTGCATGACGTGCGAGTCCCAACCGTGGGTTATCCCATCGCGAACGGCGTCAAACGCAGCGGCAAACGCTGCCTGGCGGTTGGCACCGACTGCTCCGTCGGCAAGATGTACACGGCCATGGCGATGGAACGCGACATGCATGCGCGCGGGATGAAGGCCACCTTCCGCGCCACCGGTCAGACCGGCATTCTTATCACCGGCCATGGTGTGCCGCTTGACGCCGTCATCGCCGATTTCATGGCCGGGTCGGTGGAGTACCTGACCCCCGACAATGACGACGATCACTGGGACATGATCGAGGGGCAAGGCAGCCTCTTTCACGTCTCCTATTCGGGCGTGACCATGGCGCTCATTCATGGTGGGCAGCCCGATGCGCTGATCCTGTGTCATGAACCCACCCGCGAACATATGCGCGGGTTGCCCGGCTACACCCTACCCTCGCTCGAAGCGTTGCGCGACACCGCCCTGCCGCTGGCGCAGGTGGCGAACCCGGCCTGTAAGGTCGTGGGGGTCTCGGTCAACACGCAGCACCTCTCCGAAGAGGATGCCCACGCCTACCTGGCCGAGGTCGAGGAACGGATGGGCCTGCCCGCGACCGACCCTTACCGTTTCGGCTCGGACAAGCTGGTGGACGCGCTGGCCGCATTGTGATCTGACGGCGGCGCAAGCGGTCTTGCCGTCGGATGCCTCCGGCGGGAGTGTTTTGAGGCAAGATGAAAGGGGCAGTCCAATGCGGATCTCGGTAACGCGCGACATTTTCAAGCTGGCGCAGGTCTTCACGATTTCGCGCGGATCCCGCACCGAGGCCCAGGTCCTGACCGTGCGCCTGACCGATGGCGCGCATGAGGGTTGGGGGGAATGCGTCCCCTATGCGCGCTATGACGAGACGCTGGAAAGTGTCACCGCCGAGATCGAAGGGTTGCCCGGTGATCTCTCGCGCGCGGCGCTTTATGACCTGCTGCCCGCCGGGGCTGCGCGGAATGCGGTTGATTGTGCGCTGTGGGATCTGGAGGCGAAGCGCGCGGGAAAGCGTGCGTGGGAACTGGCCGGATTGCCAGCACCCGGCCCAGAGATCACCGCCTATACGCTTTCGCTGGATGAACCTGCGAAAATGCAGGAACAGGCGGCAAAGAATGCCTTTCGGCCTTTGCTGAAAATCAAGCTCGGCACACCCGACGACATGCCCCGGCTTGAGGCTGTGCGCGCCGGCGCGCCCAAATCGACCATTATCGTGGACGCGAACGAGGGGTGGAGCGCAGAGGTCTATGCAGATCTGGCGCCGCACCTGGTCCGGCTGGGCGTGGCGCTTGTGGAACAACCACTGCCAGCGGGGCAGGACGAGGCGCTCATCGGCATGGACCGCCCGGTGCCGGTTTGCGCCGACGAAAGTTGCCATGACCGGAGCAGCCTGCCCAAGCTCAAGGGTAAGTATGACGTGGTCAACATCAAGCTCGACAAGACCGGGGGTCTGACCGAAGCCCTGGAACTGCGCAAGGCGGCGCTGACCGAAGGGTACAAGGTGATGGTCGGCTGCATGGTCGGCTCCAGCCTCGCCATGGCACCGGCCACGTTGCTGGCGCAGGGCGCGATGGTAACAGACCTTGACGGCCCCCTGCTTCTGGCCGAAGACCGCGACGAACCATTACTGTTTGATGATGCCGGAGTGCACCCGCCCAAGGCGGCGCTCTGGGGCTAAGGAGACCTGAAATGACCCGTACCGTTTACGTGAATGGAGAGTACCTGCCCGAGGGCGAGGCGACGGTTTCGATCTTTGACCGCGGCTTCCTGATGGCCGATGGGGTCTATGAGGTGACCAGTGTCCTGGGCGGCAAGCTGATTGACTTTGCGGGTCACCTGAAGCGGTTGGAGCGGTCGCTGAACGAGCTCGACATGCAAAAACCAGCGGATTTCGATGATCTGCTGGAGATCCACCGTGAGTTGGTGCGCGTCAACGAAATCGACGAGGGCTTGGTTTACTTGCAGGTCACCCGCGGCAGTGATGGCGACCGTGATTTCGCCTTTCCTTCCGCCGATACCAAGCCCACCGTCGTGCTCTTCACGCAGAACAAGCCGGGGTTGGCGCATTCCGAGGCCTCGAAAAAAGGCAACAAGATCATCTCGATCGAGGATATCCGCTGGGGCCGCCGCGACATCAAGACGGTGCAGCTTCTCTATCCGTCGATGGGTAAGATGATGGCCAAGGCCGCCGGGTGCGACGATGCGTGGATGGTCGAGGACGGCAAGGTCACCGAAGGCACCTCGAACAATGCCTATATCGTCAAGGGCGGCAAGATCATCACCCGGGAACTCTCGAACGACATCCTGCACGGCATCACCCGCGCCGCCGTGCTGCGCTTTGCGCAAGAGGCACAGATGGAAGTCGAAGAGCGCAGCTTTACCATCGACGAAGCCAAAGACGCCGACGAGGCATTTACAACCTCGGCCAGTGCCTTTGTCATGCCGGTGGTCGAAATCGACGGTGTGCAGATGGGCGACGGCACCCCAGGCCCGGTCGCGAAACGCCTGCGTGAGATTTACCTGGACGAGAGCCTGAAAGCAGCAGTCTGACTGAAGACGAAACGGCTACGCCTTTGACAAAGGTTGCGCGTTCAGAAAACGGATCAAATCCTGCACGGTTTCAACCTTGTCGTAGAAGGGGTTGGCTTGGATATTCGCAAGCGACCGACCCGACCGGGTGGCGATATCATGTACCATCTCATCAAGGTCGTCATCATCGACCCTCAGTTCACCGCTGAAGCTATCACCCGGACGAAGGGGGAACTGGTCATCGCCGTTGGAGATGTAGTCCTGAATTTCGTCATAGACCGCTCGAATGATTTTCGTGTCCGTGGTGCGGTAGTCGAGTGCGCGGACAAAGGTGCAGATACTGTCGCCCCTTCTGGCAGTGCGTAGTCGCGCAAGGCGCCCTTGATCCAGAACACCCTCGACCCAGACGCCCACGCCAATCAGCATCAGGATGATTGCTGAGGACGCGCCAAGGAGAAGATAGAAAAGTCCGATGGTCAGGCCATAACCGACAACAAGGAAGCGGGTGTCTATCCGGACGGCTTCGGCACGAGGTGGCATATTACGGGAAGGCTCCTTCATCCGGCAAATGTCGACCTTCGCAGATCGGAAATCAAGATCCGACCGAGGCAGTTCATTGCTTGTTCAGCAGCACCGGCCAATACCCATCGGCCTTTTGAATGTTGGCGTCGATATTGCTGGCCCATTGCCGGCGGACGCGGGGGCTGTAGTTGAGATAGAGCTTGCCTTCCCAGATGCGCCAGGCGAACGGGTCCACGTCGGCAATCGCGTTCTGGCTCGCCGCATAGGCGCAGTAGCCACCGTATTGGGGGGCGTAGCGGGCCGGGTCGGCCAGGAAAAGCCCCCGGTTTTCAACGGTCGTGAAAACCCATGTCGCGCCTTTGTAGGTCGCTGCTATGGCGGGATCACCCTTTTGCGGGTCGCCGCCTTTCCAATAGGTCATCACGTCATAGCCGTTCATCGCCAACTCGTTAAAATATCCCAGATTGACCTCGGGTTCGGCCCTTGCGGGAACCGGACACAGCATGAAATGCACGACCAGTACCAAGATGATCCATGAAGTCTTCAACGGCGATCCCTTCCCCGAGGTTGCATGACTTTATTGCGCCTGGTTGACCCAGCTCTTGCGAAACGCACCCGGCGATTTGCCAAACCTCTTGCGAAACCGAAGCGACAGTTGCGAGGAGCTGCTGAACCCCGTCGCGACGGCAATTTCATTGATCGACATGGCGGTTTCGTTCAGCAGTGCATGGGCACGGGAAATCCGCTGGTCAATGTAGAACTGCGCCGGACTGACGCCCACATGGCGTTTGAACAGTCGCTCAAGCTGTCGACGCGAAATGTTGACCTCGGCTGCGATCTCGTCGATCTCAACCGGGTTCTCGAGATGCTCGTTCATGTATTGCATGGCCGAGATCAGGTGTTGATTGCGGCTGCCAAGCGCGACGGAATAGGCCGATTTCTGCGGCGCTTCGCGGCTGTCGGTGCGGTAATGGATGCACATATCCGCAACGACGATCGCGAGGTCCTTGCCATGGTCCTGCTCGATCATGGCAAGCATCATGTCCGTGGCCGCACTGCCCCCGCCGCAGGTCATCACACCATTGTCACTCTCGAAAAGGTTGTTGGTCGGCTCCAGCCCGATGAAGTTCTCCAGAAACGCGGGCTGATTTTCCCAATGCAGCGTGAATTTCCGGTCTGTGAGCAATCCGGCGCGCGCCAAAGTGAAGGCGCCGGTGCAGATGCCACCAACCTGGCAGCCGAATGTGCGCTGACGGCTGACCCATGCGGCGGCTTTCGCGCTGACGCTTTCCGACGGTTCCGTCCCGGCGCAGATGAACGCCATCGCTTCTTTGGATAGGTTCTCAAGACCGGAATCGGGGCTGATCAGGATGCCGTTGGAACACCGCACCGGCGCGCCATCTTCAGTCATCACGAACCACCGATAAAGCTCGCGATTGGCGACCTGGTTGGCGACGCGCAGCGGCTCTACTGCGGAGCTGAAGGCCAGCATCGTCAAGCGGGGCAGCAGCAGGAAATAGAAGTCCTTGGGCGGCCCTTCATAGTCCACCCGGAAACTGGCAGCACCCCTTGCAATAAAGCTACGCTCACTCATCTGACGATCCTAGCAAAGAAGACGCATCGGGAGAAGGTAACGGGCGCCAGGATACTGCACCCCGGCGCCCGTCTCTTTACGTGGCAAGCTCGGTCACCGGCTCACCGGTCTCGGACCAGGCTTCGATTTCGGCCTCACTGGCGCGGGGCGAGAAAAGACCCGTCATGGCGTAGAAAATGCCAATCACCGGGGACATCCAGCAGGCAAAGGCCAGCGGAATGTAAAGCAGGTTCTCGAAATTGCCATCTCCGATGCCAAGCGCAAGTGCACTGATGACAAATGCGCCACCCGCGTTCCACGGGATCAGCGGCGATACCAGCGTGCCGCCTTCTTCGATGGCACGGCTTAGGTTCAGCGGCGAATAGCCCAGACCGCGATAAACCGGCGCGTACATGCGGCCCGGCAGGGCAATCGACAGGTACGGATCTCCGGCCACGGTATTGGTCGCAACCGATGTCAGGATGGCCGATGTCTGAATTCCCGCGAAGGACTTCACCTTGGAGATGATGACTGCGATGATCGCCTCAAGGCAGCCGGTCCGCTCCAGGGCGCCACCGAAGCCCAGGGCCAGCAGCACCAATGAGATTGTCCACATCATCGACTGAATGCCACCGCGATTGAGAAGGCTGTCGATTTCGCTCACCCCGGTGTCGATCGAATAGCCGCTATTGGCATAGGTGAAGGTTTCGTGCAGGCCCGCGCCCTGGCAGGCCATGGCCATGATACCGCCCACGACCGCGCCGGCGAAAAGCGACGGGATCGGCGGCTGTTTCTTGACCGCCAGGATGATGACCAGCAGCGCAGGAAGCAGCATCAGAGGCGAGATCCAGAACGCCTCATCCAGCGCGGATGTGATGGCGTCGATCCGTTCAAACGACGTCTGCGAGGTGTCGATCAGCGTGAAGCCGACCACGAAATAGATCGCCAGCGCGATCAGCATCGCAGGCACCGTCGTCGGCAGCATGTTGCGGATGTGATCGAAGAGGTTGGTGCCCGTCACCGCCGGGGCCAGGTTGGTCGTGTCCGACAGGGGCGAGATCTTGTCGCCGAAAAACGCACCGGAGACCACCGCGCCCGCGGTCCAATACATCGGGATGCCAAACCCCGCGCCAATCCCCATCAGCGCGAGGCCGACGGTCCCGACCGTCCCCCACGACGTGCCCAGGGACACCGAGACGATGGAGCAGAGGATCATGCCCGCGGCCAGGAAAATTTCGGGCGAAAGCACCTTGAGACCATAGTAGATGAGCGTTGGCACCGTGCCGCTGGCGATCCAGATGCCGACAATCATGCCGACGGTGATCAGGATCGACACCGATGGCAGCGAGATATTGATGACGTGAAACACCCCCTCTTCGATATTGGGCCATTTGTGGCCCAGCTTCAGCCCGACAATGCCGGTGATGGCGATGCCGATGGCAAGCGGGATATGCGGGGTGAAATCACCAAAGTAAAATAGCTGAATACCCAGCACCATCAGGGTCAGGATGATGGGCACCAGCGCCAGCCCCAACCCCGGTTTGGATATAACTCCATTGTCAACGGTCATTGCCGTCTCCTCGTTTGTCAGTTTTCAGGGTTGTTGCAACACCGGCGTATTTCGCAGCTTTTGCGACGTCGGACTCATGGTGAGCGCGCCGCATGTGGCCAGATTCGCGACATTTCGGACCGAAACGGCGCGGTGTCAGCCATTTCGAGGGTCAGATTCTACTGGAGTTAGGCGTCATATCCCGGCGAGAGCGGAGCGTCGCAAGGGGAATGCGCCGAAATCAGGGGTTTCTTAATCAGGGGGTTCTTCGAGGCGTCGGGATCAAGAGCCCTTGCCGACATTCTCGGCAAAACTCTTCTCGAAGGCCTTCTGTTTGTCGGGCGACGCCTCGGTCTGATAGTTGGCTTTCCATTCATCCATGGTCATGCCGTAAAAGATCTCTCGCGCCTCTGCCTTGTCCATGTCGATACCGCGTTCGTTAGCGGCCTCCTGATACCATCGGCTCAGGCAATTGCGGCAGAACCCGGCGAGGTTCATCATGTCGATATTCTGCACATCGGTGCGTTTTTCCATCAGGTGCTCACGCAGGGTGCGAAACGCGGCGGCTTCCAGCTCGATGCGGGTCTGGTCATCCATCAAAGGTCTCCTTTGACCTATAACATGCGCTTCAGGTAGGGCGGGTTCAAGTCCGTCAACCGCACCGTGAGGCTTCCGACATCCGGCAGCGCCGCGTCAAGCGCATCCATGGTGATCTGCGCCAGGTCCTGCCGCGTGGCATCGTCCCGCCCCGGCAAGAGCAGAAGCGTCGCATGGGCAAAGGTCTGCGGTTCCACGCCGATCCGTCCGGCGGTGGCAGCAATTGTTCGCACCCGGACCGTTTCCGGGCCGCTTACAGATGGATGCGCGGCAAACGCCTGCCAGATGGTCTCGCAAAGCGTTTGCAGGTCGTGGCTGTCCTCAAGCCCCTTGGAATGTTCGATCACGATATGCGGCATATGGCTTCCCTCCTGATGGTGGCAATATCCGCAGGAAACGGTGCGACGTGCAATGTGAATTTTGCATGTCCGGCTCGGCGAATGGTTTGTTTGAGCCTGGAACGGACGTCCCCATCCTGAGGTTAAAGCCGCGCGAACGCCAGACCGCGGGATGGCAATCAACCGTCGTCAAACGCGCTTTATCTTTGCCAAGTCCGAAAAACCTCAATTCGGCGCGCAACCTCACCCAATCGCCAGCCCTTGCGGGCGGTCTGGCGATCGCGCGGCGGCCTTCGGCCTTGATTCCGCGCGGGACATGAAAGTCCCGCAGCATCTTTTTCTGCAAAGCCAACACCCACAGATCCAAGATCAGATACCGGCACGGTGTGCGGCTTCCTCCAGCATGGGCGTGAGCCGTGCGGCCCAGGACTGTTGTTGATCATCAGTTCCAATCAGGTCATTCCGCAGTTCCAACAGGATATTGGCGCGTTCATAAGCGATCGCATGACGGGCAATCGCGTCACCGGCCAGATGGCCGCTATAGGGCTCATTATCGCCCACGCAAAGGTCCTCTTCGGCCCGCAGGCGGGTGAGCAAGGGCTTGGCCAGGCGGTCATCGACCGCGTAGAGCAGCCCCACATGCCACGGGCGCGGCGGACGACCAATGAATTGTCGCGTGAAACTGTGGACGGAGCAGATGATTGTGTCGGGTTGGCGCGCCGCCATCTCTGCCAGGGCGGTATGATAGGGGCGGTAGAGGCGGTTCAACCGCGCATCAAGCTCCGCCGGACCCGCGTGGCGATTGCCCGGAATGATGGTCCCGTCATAGAGTTTCATCAACAGGGTCGGATCGTCCTCGCCGCGGTTCGGGTCGATCACCAAACGCGAGAAATTCGAACAGATCACCGGCGCATCAAGCAAGCGCCCCAAGGCCCGCGCCACACCCGCCGCGCCCACGTCATATGCGATGTGGCGCGCCATATCCTCATGGGCCAGCCCGAGCGTCCCGCCATTGACGAAATCCGGCACGGCGTTGCTGGCATGGTCACAGGTGACCAGCCATCGGGACGGGCGGTCAGCCCCCTCGATCAGGAAAGGTTCATATGTCATCTGGTTGTCTTCTTCTTATTCTACCCCTCTAGGGCAGTTGCCCCGGAATGTGAATTGCGTAATAAGGGCCGTGCAATTTGTTAGCGATAACGCCGAAACCGGAAGCCGAGGCCAGATTCCCGACAGCCCCGTTGACACAGACCCCTATTTCGCCTGAGCTTCAGGTTCAGCATTCAAGAGCAGGATCAGACCCATGAGACGCCACCGCAATGTCAAGATCGTGGCCACCCTTGGCCCCGCATCCGAGGATTACGATACGATCCGGGCGCTGCACGAAGCGGGGGCGGATGTCTTTCGCTTGAACATGAGCCATTCGAGCGGTGCCCACGAAGGGATCGTGGAAAAGCACCGGATCATCCGGCAGGTGGAAAAGGATCTCAACAGCCCGATCGCGATCCTGGCCGATCTGCAGGGGCCGAAACTGCGCGTGGGCACCTTCGCCAATGGCGAAGAAGAGCTTGAGAATGGCAAATCCTTCCGCCTTGACCTGAGCGAGGCCGAAGGTGATGTCACCCGCGTCTGCCTGCCCCATCCGGAGATCTTTGCCGCCCTTGAACCCGGTGCCAGCCTGTTGGTCAATGATGGCAAGATCCGCCTCAAGGTCACCGACTGCGGCAAGGATTTCGCCGATTGCGTCGTGATCGCGGGCGGGACGATTTCGAACCGCAAGGGCGTGAATGTCCCCGATGTGATGCTGCCCCTCGCGGCGCTGAGTGAAAAGGACCGCGCCGATCTGGAATTTGTGTGCAATTTGGGTGTCGACTGGCTGGCGCTGAGCTTCGTGCAACGGCCCGAGGATGTGCAGGAGGCGCGGGAGCTTTGCCAGGGGCGCGCCGCGATCCTGTCGAAGATTGAAAAACCTTCGGCGATTGAGCGATTCAACGCGATCCTTGCCGCGTCCGACGGGATCATGGTGGCGCGCGGCGATCTCGGCGTGGAACTGCCGGTGCAGAACGTGCCGCCGATTCAGAAACGCCTGGTGCGGACTTGCCGGGCCGCCGCCAAGCCGGTGATCGTGGCGACGCAGATGCTCGAATCCATGATCGAAAGCCCGATGCCCACCCGTGCCGAGGTCAGCGACGTGGCCACCGCGATCTATGAGGGCGCGGATGCGATCATGCTGTCGGCGGAATCAGCCGCAGGCGACTTCCCGATCGAGGCAGTCACGACTATGGACAATGTCGCCCGCGAGGTCGAGGACGACCCGACCTATACGCAGATCATCGAAGCCTCCCGCAAGGCGACGCGCACGACGGTCGCCGATGGCATCGTGGCCGCCGCGCGTGAAATTGCCGAAACCACGGATATCAAGGCAATCTGCTGCTTCACCCAATCCGGCACCACGGCGCTTCTGACCGCACGGGAACGGCCCCGGGTGCCGATCCTCGCGCTCAGTTCCGAGATGGACACCGCCCGCAGGCTTGGCCTGAGCTGGGGCGTGAACTGCGTCATCACCGAGCAGCTCGACCGGTTCAAACAAGCGGTGATCAACGCCGCCCGCGCCGCCCGCACCCAGGGCTATGCCAGCGCGCTCGATCAGATCGTAGTGACCGCCGGTGTCCCGTTCAATGTACCAGGCACCACCAACATCCTTAGGGTCGCGCCCTGTCAGGAAAGTTTGATTTATTCCCACGAACGCGGGTAAGGTTCCGATTGATTGTGGCTGGTTGGGGAGGCACCGCATGGATGCCGATCTTGCGCTTGTTCTGGGTGTTGTTCTGCTGGTGTTTTCGGTGCCGTCGATCATGTCGGCGTTTTCCGAGGGGCGTGCGCCGCGCGTTGCCGCGTTCACGATCATCCTGGGCGGGACCATGACCATCTGGGCTTTGAGCCAGAAACCCGGCGGGTTTGACATCATGGAGATACCCGAAGCCTTTGTGCGGGTGGTGGCGCGCATCACCTCCTAGAACATCGCGCCTTGAAGCCGCAATTCACACCCGAATCCCCTTGCGTAAACAAAAGATGCGGCGTATACGGCGCCTCTCACGCGCGCGTCCGGCCAAGTGGCATGCCGAGTCGCGCGTCCGACCGACTGACCAAAGAGGAGCCGGAAATGCCCAAGATGAAGACCAAATCGAGCTGCAAGAAGCGGTTCAAAGTGACGGCCAGTGGCCGCGTTGTGGCCGCCCAGGCCGGTAAGCGCCACGGCATGATCAAACGCACCAACAAGTTTCTCCGCAACGCGCGTGGCACAACCACGCTGTCAAAGGCTGATGAGCAGATCATCAAGCCGATGATGCCCTATAGCCGCTAAGGAGGATCTGACAGATGTCACGCGTTAAAGGTGGGACCGTTACCCACGCCCGTCACAAGAAAGTCGTCAAGGCCGCTAAAGGCTATTACGGACGTCGCAAGAATACCTTCAAGGTGGCCGCGCAGGCCGTCGACAAGGCAAACCAATACGCCACCCGCGACCGCAAGAACCGCAAGCGCAACTTCCGTGCCCTGTGGATCCAGCGGATCAACGCCGCCGTGCGCAGCCATGACGAAGCTCTGACATATTCACGCTTCATCAACGGCCTGTCGCTGGCCGGTGTCGAGGTGGACCGCAAAGTGCTGGCCGATCTGGCCGTGCACGAACCTGCTGCATTCGGCGCCATCGTCGATCAGGCCAAGGCCGCGCTGGCACAATAAGCCAGTCGCCGAGGGACAGAAGAACACGCCGCTGGTTGAAAAACCGGCGGCGTTTTTCTTATGGGCTCCCGCCTCGGTTGATTTCTGCGCGGCAGGCGATACCCTCCGATACACTTCATTTGAGTGTTTTTTGATCGCAGGAATTTTGCCATGCCCGAGTATCTGGCCCCCGGGGTTTACGTCGAAGAAGTAAGTTTTGCCGCGTCATCCATCAGGGGTGTTTCAACCTCCACCACTGCCTTTATCGGCGTCACGGAACGTGGTCCCCTGAAAGCCCCCGTCGCCCTGAGTTCGATGGCGGAGTTCGAGCAGGTATTTGGCGGCGCGCCCCATCCCAGTTTCCATCTGGAAAAACATGTCACGCGCACCGGCACCTCCCCCCTCAGCGATGCGGGCGCAACGCAACCCGCTGAACTGCCAGAGATCACCTTTCAGGCCGGTTCCGAGACCTATGCGCTGGTTCAGACGAACCCGGCCTACTTCCTCCATGCCGCGCTGCGGATGTTCTTCATCAATGGCGGCGGAAGATGCGTTGTTGTCAGTTGTGGCACCTATGGCGACGCTTTCGACAGCGCCGAAATGCTTGGCGCGCTCGACACGTTGAAGGACATAGACGAACCCAACCTGATCGTGGTCCCCGAGGTTACGCGATTGCCCCGTGCCGAGGCGTCGATGGTGAACCAGGCCATCCTGGCGCAATGTGAGGACGCCGGCAGCCGGTTTGCCATTCTCGATATCCCCGGCGGGTATCTCGACCGCGCCGACCCGAGCGGAGACCCGGTTGCCGCCTTTCGGGACGATATCGGCACGCGGGCCCTGTCCTTTGGCGCGGCCTATTACCCATGGTGCGAGGCCGCGGTGTTTCGGCCGGAGGACTTCACCTTTGCCAATATCGAACCCGATAGTCGGCCGCTCCTTGTGACCCTTCTGACAGATGCCGGCACCGCGCCGGAAGCTGGGAAGATCAGTGCTCCAACTTTGACCGGTGATTTCACCATCGTGGCGCGACCCGGGCAGTCCGTACCGCTGACCCTCGACGATTTCCGTGCGGTGGATGACAGCCGCGCCAGGAACCTGCGGTATAGCATCCTCGACACCGGCCAGATGACCAGTCGGCTCGTGACCACCAGCACCGGTAAACGCCGGAGCGGGTTTCGACAAAAGGGACTGGCGCAGGGCAAGATCAGCTTTATCCGTGACAGGGATGCCGTTGATCCGGGGCAGTTCGACATTGTTGTCACCGACAAGAATGGCCGAAAAAGCGCCCAGCGGACCGTCTTCGTGGTCTCGGATGAGAATGCCGCGGATAGAGGCCGCATCCTGCAGAAGATCGCCAGTGATGAGGCGGATCAACAGCGGGAGGTTCGCGCCCTGGATCACACCTTGCGTCAAACGTCACCACTCTATGCCGAAATCACCCGGCGCATGGCGGCCTATGCCAACACCTTACCGCCGGGCGCGGCAATGGCCGGGGTTTATACGAGAACCGATAACGCGCGCGGCGTCTGGAAAGCGCCCGCTGGCGTTTCGGTCACCGGTATTCTGCGCCCCACTGTCACAATCCAGAACCGGCAGCAGGATAACCTGAACAGCCCTAACGGCGGTGTCTCGATCAACGCGATCCGGGAGTTTACAGGGCGCGGCACGCTTGTCTGGGGCGCCCGCACCATGGCGAGCCACGACAATGAATGGCGATACGTCCCGGTGCGGCGTTTTTCGATCATGGTGGAACAGTCCGTCAAAAAGTCGATCGCGCCATTCATTTTCGAAGAGAACGACAGCACAGCCTGGCACAGCATTCGTACGATGACCGACAATTTCCTCCTCGGGCTCTGGCGCTCCGGTGCCTTGGCCGGGCAGAAACCATCAGATGCCTTTTTTGTAAAGGTGGGCTTGGGCGAAACCATGACACAGGATGATGTGCTCAACGGCCGGATGATTGTCGATATCGGCATGGCGCCGGTCCGGCCGGCGGAATTCGTCATCATCCGCATTCAGCAGAAAACACGGTCGCGATAGAGGGGTCAGGCCCGGTACCGTGCCAGGAACATCTCAACCGCGCCGTTGACGACACGTTCGATGTTTTCTTCGGTGACGTTGCATTCCACGCCGCAGAGGCACCGCACAAACATGTCGGTCTTGCACAGCTCGCCAAACTGGCTGGCGGCAAGGTCCATGTCGTCGATCCTGAGGATGCCGCGTTCGACATAGGGGGTCAGCACCTTGGACATCCGTTCGCGAACCAGTGCCGGACCGGAATTGTAGAACCGCTGCCCCAACTCGGGAAAGCGGTGCGATTCCGACACGCAAATCCGGAAGACCTGCTGACCGAAGCTCGACAGGAAAAATCGAACGATCCGGCTGGCCGCTTCGTGCAGCACATGCTCGATCGGGGCGTCGACGCCGATCACTTCGAGTGCCTCTTCCGCCTGCCGGTTGCATTCAACGCGGGCCACCTCGGAGAAAAGCAGCCGCTTGTCGGGAAAGTAACTGTACAGTGTCGCTTTGGAGACGCCAGCCGCCCGGGCAATATCATCGACGCTGGCTCCTTCAAAGCCGTCCCGCATGAAGATACTGCGTGCGCCTTCCAGAACCTGGTCGAACTTTCTGCCTTTTTTGATTTCCGCGGCCATTGCCGTCATGCATGTCCTCCCTGCGCGCCGAGTCAGTGTGTCAGGTCGGGATGCCTGCCGCAAGCAATTCTGCCCAGGCGGCGGTCGAACCCGCCCGCCGCCTGGAACGTGAGCGACATCATTTATTGAGGGTCGAACGATCCTGGCTCACCGGCTCCGTTGTGGGTTTCGGAAAGTCCAAGGTCGGGGTCAGGCTCCCCATATCAAAGCCTTGTGCAACGACCGGCGCAGCGGTCAGGGAGAGGGCAAGTGCAAAAGCGATAAGTGGGGTTTTCATGTCATTTCCTTTCTGAACTAATCAGTTCACATCAAAATAAATAAACCGTTTAGTTCAGTTTACAAGAGAAAATTGAACTGAATAGTTCACTTTTATGACGTAACGTCACAAAATCGCGGTTTATCGTTATTTTGCAGATGCTTAAGATGAGCGGAATATGGCCTACCTTCACCCGCGCGAAGAAAAGAGCGCAACGTCAAAACCCGCGCCCGCCCGAGGAAGACGCGCCTTGCGCGGCTGACGAGATTACCAGCGCGCCGCAAGGCGCTCATTTTGGTTGAAGGGCGCTACATCGCCTGGCTGGGCAGCCAAAGAACAATCGCCGGAAAGGCCACCAAGAGCGCAATGGTGATCGCATCCGCAATGAAAAACGGCGTCACGCCCTTAAAGACGTCCTGCACCGTCAGATCATCCCGCACCCCGGCCACCACGAAGCAATTCAACCCGATAGGCGGCGTGATGAGGCAAAACTCGGCCATCTTCACCACTAATATACCGAACCATATGGCGCACATCGTGCCGTTCATCCCAAACGCGCTCTCGGCTGCCGTAACGCTCTCGCCCCCGTTCAGTGCCATCACCGCCGGATAGACCACGGGCAGCGTCAGGAGCAGCATGCCGATCGCATCCATGAACATCCCAAGCACCGCATAGGCCAGCAGAATGCACACCAGGATCATCAACGGCGCCATATCCAGCGACGTGATCCAATCGGCAAACGCTCCGGGCAGGTCTGCGAATCCGAGGAAGCGCACATAGATGAGAACGCCCCAGATGATCGTGAAGATCATCACCGTCAGCTTTGCCGTCTCGATCAGCGCCTCTTTCAATTGCGCCCATCTAAGGCCCCGCGCCAGTGCCATCAGGAAGACGATGAATGCGCCGACTGCCCCGCCTTCTGTCGGTGTGCCCCAGGCATCCCCGAAGGGGTTGTAGACAAAGAAGATGATGATAACGACCACCGCCACAATGGGCAGCGCGGGCAGAAGCGCCGTAAACCGCTCGCCCCAGGTGAAGCCGCCCACCGGCGGCCCGACATTCTTGAACACAAGCGCGATTGTGATGATCAGGATCGCGTAGACCACGGCGGAAAAGGCCCCGGGAATAAAACCCGCGAGCAGGAGCGATCCCACATCCTGCTCCACGATGATCGCGTAGATCACAAGGATCGCCGAAGGTGGAATGAGCGAGGCCAATGTCCCCCCCGCCGCCACGACGCCCGCCGCGAATTGCTTGTCATAGCCAATCTTGAGCATCTCGGGGATGGCGATGCGGGCAAAGACCGCCGCCGTGGCCACGGACGCGCCGGAGACTGCCGCAAACCCGGCCGTCGCGAATACCGTCGAGACCGCGAGACCGCCCGGCACCCAGGCGATCCAGCGTTTCGCCGCCTCGAAGAGCGCCGTGGTGAGCCGGGCGTAATAAGCGAGATAACCGATGAGAATAAAGGTGGGGATCAGGCTCAGCGCATGGGCCGAGACCTTGGAATGCGGCACCTGCCCGGCCACTTTGACGCTGATCTCGACCGCCTTGCCGAAGCGCGCGGGATCATAATCGAACCCGTTCCAGCGCAGCCAGACAAGGCCAACGAAGCCTGCCAGACCGGCAGCAAAAGCCACCCGCATGCCCAGCACGACCATGACGAGCATGCCGCCCGTGACCCAGAGGCCGATTTCGATGGATCCCATCAATCCGCCCCTTCAAGCTGCTTGGCTTCCGCCTCGGCCTGTTCAGCCACCGATTGGTAGAGCGGCACCGCCACGGGCCGCTCCAGGCCTAGTACCAGCGCGCGCCCGTAAGCCCAGACCTGTATCACCAATCGCAGGCTCAACACCGAAAATGCGACCGGCACCAGGAGTTTCGTGGGCCAGATCGGCAAGCCGATATCAATCGAACTGTCCCGGCTCCAGAGCGGTTTCGTCATGTCAAAGCTGCGGTCGAAATGCGCCCAACTACCCCAGACAAGCGCGATCATCAGCACAAGCATCAACGAAACGGTCATCAGTTCCAGCGCCCAAAGCGCCCGCCCACGCAAGGCGCCGATGAGGATGTCCATGCGGATATGCCCGCCTTCGCGCTGCACATAGGCGACGCCCATGATCGCGATCAGCGGCATCAGCGCCTCGATCCAATCCACGTATCCCGGCAGAGGGCTTTCAAAGAACTCCCGGCCACTGACGGAATAGGCTGCAAGAAACATCAGTGAAAACGCCGCGATGCCGCTCAGGAGCGCAAAGAATCGCTCGAGCTTGAGCAAGCCGCGGTCCAGACGGCTGAGCCAGCCATCATCCTGTAAAACGGTTGAGTTACCTGCCATGTGTTCGCGCCGGATTTTACTGGGGCCGCCCCTTCAGGCGCGGCCCCATGATCCCTCAGCTATCGCCGCGGGCTTCCTTGAGCGTCTTCATCACCAGATCATAAAGCTCCTGACCCGGCAGGCCCTGCGCTTCCATATCGGCAATCCACGCAGCCCGGATCGGATCCGCCGCCTTTTCGCGGAAGGCCGCAAGCTCATCTTCGCTGATCTCGACCTTGGTCACGCCCTTTTCTTCGAGGATGCCGTCCCACTTGGTCAGCAACTCGCCATAGTTGGCCAGGTAATGGTCAATCGCCTCCGGGATGGAACTGTCGAGCGCCTCACGCTCCGCGTCCGAGAGCGATTCGTAGGCGTCGATATTCACCACCACCGGGCAGTTCACCGTGCCGGGGTTGAGGTTTGCGGTCCACCAGGCGGCCTGATTGATGGTACCGAAGCTCAGATGCGCGTGCTGCGCGAAGGCCACGGTGTCGACGGTACCCGATTCCATCGCCTGATAGGCTTCGGTCGCGGTCACCGATGTGGGTACGGCGCCCACAGCCTCGAACGCCTTGCCAAGCCCGCCGGTAGCACGCACCCGCATGCCTTCGAAATCAGCGAGTTTTTCACGCGGCTCGCCGGTGCCGACGATGTTGTATTGCGGCATGGGCGAGGTCATCAGGAGCTTGGCATTCCACTGCGCCAATTCGTCCTGTACCGCCGGGTGATCGTAGACCGCGTGGCTCACCGCAACCTCTTCCTCAAGGTTGCTCACCCCCAGGAACGGCAGTTCCAGCACGGTGATCGTCCTGTTCTTGTCGCGGTGATAACCCGCGCAGAACTGCGCCATCTCGAATGCACCGATGGAAATACCGTCGAGGTTTTCCTTGTTCTTCGAAAGGCCGCCATAGCTGATGTTCAACGTGAACTCGCCCCCGGTCTTTTCGCTCACCAACTCGGCCAACTTCTCGACATGCTCGGTGAAGGCCCGGCGCTTGCCCCAGAGCGAGACGTTCCATTCCGTGGCCAGCGCCTCGGACGCGAAGGCGAATGTCATTGTCGCGGCCGTTACGCCACCCAGAAACTTGTGCATCTTCATTCCTCCCTAGAATCACATGCTTATTTCATGACGGGAGTTTAGCGATTCATTTTCGATTGGCTACCGGGTGGCAAGAAAGCTCTTGATCCCGAAGGTTGCTTTGTTAGTTTAGAATCATTCTAATAAAGGATACCCCCAATGATCCCCGGTGTTACCTCCCGCCGCCGTTTCAGCGACCTCTCGGAACAGGAAATCCTGGCGCTTGCGATCTCCTCCGAGGAGGATGACGCGCGTATCTACCGCAGTTACGCCGAAATTTTGCGCGCGGACTTTCCCGACAGTGCGCGGGTGTTCGACGGCATGGCAGCCGAAGAAGATGGCCACAGGCAGCGCCTGATCGACCTGCACTGCGCCCGGTTTGGCGAGGTGATCCCCCTGATCCGCCGCGAACACGTCGCCGGGTTCTATGCGCGCCGGCCCGTCTGGCTGATTGAAAACCTCGGGATCGAGCGTATCCGTGAGGAGGCCGCCGCGATGGAGCGGGACGCCGAGGCGTTTTACCTCAAGGCCGCTGCACGCACGAGGGACGCCGCCACACGCAAGTTACTCGGCGATCTGGCCGCCGCCGAGGCCGGGCATGAGACCCGCGCGGGCGAGCTGGTGGCGGAGCACCTTGATGACGATGCCCGCGCGTCCGAGGACAAGACCGCCAAGCGGCAATTCCTTCTGACCTGGGTGCAGCCGGGGCTTGCCGGCCTGATGGACGGCTCGGTTTCGACCCTCGCCCCCATCTTTGCAACCGCCTTTGCGACGCAAGACACCTGGACCACCTTCCTCGTCGGATTGGCGGCCTCGGTGGGGGCGGGCATCTCGATGGGTTTCACCGAAGCGGCCAGCGACGATGGCGAGCTTTCGGGCCGCGGCAGCCCGGTGAAACGCGGGATCGCCTCGGGCGTGATGACGACCGTGGGCGGTTTGGGCCATGCGCTCCCCTACCTGATCCCGGATTTCTGGACCGCCACGATCATCGCCGTGATCGTGGTCTTCGTGGAGCTTTGGGCCATCGCCTGGATTCAGAACCGCTACATGGAAACGCCCTTTTTCCGCGCGACCTTGCAGGTTGTGTTCGGCGGCGCACTGGTCCTGGCCGCCGGGATCGTGATCGGATCGGGCTGAGCCATAGCGCAGCCCCCGGGGGTCTAACCGGCCGGGCGCACCGGCACGACGATGGCCGAACCTCGGGCACGGGCCTTTACAAATGGTGGTCACTGGCCTCATCTGACCTGATCTTGTTTCAGACCCGGCCATCATGACCCAATCAGCGACCGCCCGTTCGAACCTTACCGGCGCGCTCTGCGCGTTTGCGGCGGCGCTGTGCTTTTCGCTCAACGATGTCGGCATCAAGTTTCTGAGCGACCAATACGCGCTGCATCAGATCATCCTGATCCGCTCTTCCCTGGGCCTGCTGGTATTTCTTGCCATCATCATGCCGCTATCGGGCGGGTGGGGGATCATCCGCACCCGCCGGATCGGGTGGCACCTGCTGCGCGGCCTCTGCGTGGTGCTGGCCAATTCCTTCCTGTTCCTCGGGCTGGCCGCGATGGAGATTGCCGATGCGATCGCGATCTTCTTCGTCTCGCCCCTGCTAATCGCGCTCATGTCGATCGTGTTCCTCGGCGAAGTGGTGGGGCCACGACGCTGGGCGGCGATTGCCGTTGGATTTGCCGGGGTCATGGTGATCGTGCAACCCGGCACCTCGGCGTTCCAGATCGCATCGCTCTTTCCGATTGCCGCGGCTTTCCTTTATGGCGTGATGCATATCGTGGCGCGGCAGATCGGCGGCACCGAAAGCGCCGCCACCATGACGTTCTATATCCTGCTGACCTTCATCACGGTCAGCGCCGCCATCGGCCTCTCGGTCGGCGACGGACGGTTCGCAGCAGAGGCGCACCCGGCGCTTGTCTTCCTGCTGCGGCCCTGGGTGCCGGTGGAGATGGCGGACATGCCGATCCTCGCCATGCTGGGAGTGAGCGGCGTCATGGGCGGCTTCCTCATCAGCCAGGCATACCGCCTTTCCGAAGCGGCCTTTGCGGCGCCGTTCGAATATGTGTCGATGCCGATGGCAATCTTCTGGGGGATCACGGTTTTTGGCACATTCCCCGACCGGACCGCATGGATCGGGATTGCGCTGATCATGGGATCAGGGTTGTATCTGGTCTGGCGGGAGACAGTCAAAGGACGACCACACAGGATGGAGCGACGGGCATGACAGAGGTTCAGGCCGTGATTTTCGACATCGGCAATGTTCTGATCGAATGGCAGCCGGAACGCCACTACGACCGCCTCATCGGGGGGGAGCGGCGCCGGGCGTTCTTCGATGAATTCGACTTCCACGGGCTGATGAACCGGATCGACGAAGGCGCGCCATTTGCGCCGACGATCGACGACGCGGCGCGGGAGGCACCGACATGGGCCACCGAACTTCTGATCCTGCGCGACAATTGGACCGATCTGGCGCAACCGGCCATTCCCCATTCGGTGCGCCTCTTGCGGGCGCTCAAAGAGCGGGGTGTGCCGGTCTTTGTCCTGAGCAATTTCGGCGCCGAAAACTTCCCGGTCAGCCAGGCGCAATTCCCCTTCCTGACGGAGTTCGACCGGTTCTATATCTCCGGCAGGATGAAGATGCGCAAACCCGATCCGGCAATCTATGCCGCGGTCGAAGCCGATTGCGGGCTGCCGGCGCAAAGCCTTCTCTTTGCCGATGACCGTGCGGAAAACATCGACGCCGCGCGCGCCCGTGGATGGCAAACCCACCTCTTCACCACCCCCGAAAGCTGGGCCGATTGCCTGGTTGCCGCGGGGCTCATCAGCAGGGAAGACGCCGCATGAGCATCACGATCATCCCTTTCGACGGCGGCGAGGCAAATCTGGATTGGCTTTCCCTATGCGACGCTTTCGAGCGGGGCCACGCGATGCCAAAGGCAGAGATCGCCGATACGTTCCTCTATCGCGGCAATGACACGCTCCTGAACCGGTCGGCCTGGATCGACGGGCTGGGCCTGGCGGTGAAGTGCGCCACGGTTTTCCCCGGCAACCCCGTGGCGGGCAAACCGATGATCCACGGATCGGTATGCCTTTATGCCGATGCGGATGGCGCGCTTGAGGCGATGATTGATTTCCATCTCGTGACAAAGTGGAAGACCGCAGGTGACAGCCTCTTTGCCGCGCGCCGCCTGGCCCGGCCGGATAGCCAAAACATCCTGATCGTGGGTGCGGGCACCGTCGGGCGCACCCTTTGGCAGGCCTATCGCACGGCCTTCCCGGATGCGCGCTTTACCATCTGGAACCGGACCCCCGCAAAGGCCGAAGAGATGGCGGCGGAATGTCCCGGCATGTCCGTGGCGGGCGATCTGCAAAGCGCGGTGCAGGCTGCCGATATCGTCACCTCCGCCACCATGTCCACGGATCCGCTGATCCAGGGCGATTGGTTGCGCCCCGGTCAGCATATCGACCTGATTGGCGCCTACCGCCCGGACATGCGCGAGGTGGACGATACTGCCCTGACCCGTGCCCGGATCTTTGCCGACAGTTTCGACACCACCATCGACCATATCGGCGAATTCAAGATACCGGTCGCAAGCGGGGCCATCACGCGCGGTGACATCCTGGCGGATTTCTACACGCCCGAGGCATTCAAACGCCGTTCGGATGACGAGATCACGCTTTTCAAGAATGGCGGCGGTGCGCATCTCGACCTGATGACCAGCCGCTACATCCTCGACGCCTGGAACGCGGGCGCATGAGCTGGGTGTGGCTTGTCCTTCTGGCCGCGATCATTGCGGCCCCCTATGTGGCCGACCGTCGACGCAAACCGATGGGCAAGGCCGAGCGGCAAGAGGCCCCCGGCGCTTTCGTCACCTTGTCGCGCGGGGTGACACATTACCAATGGCATGGCCCCGAGGGCGGCCCCGTCGCCGTTTGTGTACATGGATTGACCACGCCATCCTTTGTCTGGGGGCCGATTGTCGAGGGCCTTACCGCCATGGGCTACCGCGTACTGACCTATGACCTCTATGGGCGGGGTTATTCAGACCGGCCACGTGGCGAGCAGGACGCGGCTTTTTTTGTCACGCAACTCGAAGAGCTATTGGACAACCAGCAGGTAAGCGGCAAGTTCACCCTGCTGGGGTATTCCATGGGCGGTGCGATCTCAACCGCCTTTGCCGCGAAATCGCCGGAGCGGTTGCGGCAGGTCGTGCTTTTGGCACCGGCGGGGATGGGCCATGACCTTGGTCCAATTGCCCGGTTGGTGACCAACCACAAATACCTGGGCAGCTGGCTGATGATGGCGTTTTATGGACGGTCCTATGGCCAGGCGCTCGAAGCAGAACGGGATCTGCCCACGGCCATCCCGAACATTGTCGATCTGCAAAAGGCGGAACTCGGGTATCGCGGCTTTCGCGGCGCCGTCCTCGCCTCCCTGCGTGGTATTCTCGACACCGAACAGGAGCACGAACACCGGCAGATCAGCGAGACCAGCCTGCCGGTCATGGCGATCTGGGGCCGCGATGATGACGTGATCCCGATCGCAGGCAAGGCCACGCTCTCGGAGTGGAACCCACGCGCAGCCCACGGCGTGGTTGAAAACGCGGGCCATGCGCTGGCCTATACCCATAGCGACGAGGTTGTGGCCCTGCTGCACGACGTGATGGAAACGCCCTGAAACCCATCCAAGAGGGGAGAAGTAAATGCCATCCGGTGAATTGATGATCGCCTTTTTCGCGGCCACCTTGCTCTTCGCTTATATGCCCGGTCCGGCCCTGCTCTATACCGCGGCACAAACCGTTGCCCGGGGTCGCCGGGGCGGATGGTTGGCGGCGCTCGGGCTCCATGTGGGTGGCTATGTTCACGTCGTGGCGGCGGCACTGGGCCTCGCCCTGTTGTTCAAGGCAGTGCCGGTTCTCTATGTCGCGTTGAAATTCGCCGGGGCGGCGTACCTGGTCTGGCTCGGGGTGCAGATGATCGTGTCCAAACCGCACGCCGTCGAACGGGTCCCCGAAACAAAGGCAAAAGGCCCAAGACGCGCCTTTTGGCAAAGCGTAACGGTCGAGGCCCTGAACCCCAAAACCGCAATCTTCTACCTCGCGTTCTTGCCGCAATTCACGGATCCGGCGGCAAGCCTGCCAATCTGGTTGCAGCTCCTGGTCCTGGGAACGATCGTCAATATCGTCTTTTCATCAGCAGATGTCCTTTGCGTCCTTGCGGCGGACAAGATCACGCGGATGGTCCGGTCGTCCCGTGCGGGTGGACGGATCTTGCACCGCATCGGCGGCAGCGTCCTGATCGCGCTTGGCGTCAACATCGCCCTCGACCAGAACTGACCCGCTTGGCGCCATTCCACCCCCTCGGGCACCACCCAGAGACGTATGACTGCGCGTTATCTGCATCATATCCGCCAAACCGTTTTCGCAAGCTGACCAAAGGTCAACATTCTGCTTGCCAAGTCGCCTGACTTCTCTATCCGGGTGCGCAAGACACACAGAAATGCAGGCATATGACAAAACACCCGGATCTATCCCAGCCCGACCACGACACAATGCAGGCAAGAGACTGGGTCAAGATCCTGTCGAGCTACCGAGAGCCAAACCACCTGCGCAGCGTTTTTGAGACCGGGGTCAGCCTGGTACCCTTCATCCTGCTCTGGGCGCTGGCTTGGTGGACGCTTTCGATCAGCTATTGGCTGGCTTTCGGGATTTCGGTTTTCAACGCGCTTTTCCTGCTGCGCCTCTTCACGATCCAGCACGATTGCGGCCACGGCGCGTTCTTTGCCAACCGCCATGTCAGCGATTGGGTCGGCCGTGTGATCGGCGTCCTGACCCTGACGCCCTACGATGTCTGGCGCCGGACCCATAATGCCCATCACAGCGGTTCCGGCAATCTCGCGCGGCGCGGCATGGGGGATATCCACACCTACACCGTAAATGAATTCAACGCCTTGTCGCCCCTGCGCCGGTTGCAATACCGGCTCTACCGCCATCCGTTTACGCTTTTCGGCCTGGCGCCTGGGTATCTCTTCTTGCTGCAAAACCGCCTGCCGCTTGGCCTGATGAACAGCCTCCGGTACTGGGTCAGCGCCATCGGGACGAACATCGCGATCATCGCCGTTCTTGTCGCAATCTGGTATTTCGGGGGGTTCGCGCCGATCCTGTTGATCTTTCTGCCCACAACCCTCTTGGCGGCGACGGCGGGGATGTGGCTCTTCTACGTGCAGCATCAGTTCGAACACACCCACTGGAACCATGATCAGGATTGGCAACTGCATGACGCCGCGCTGCATGGCAGTTCGCACTATGTGCTGCCGAAGATCCTGCAATGGTTCAGCGCCAATATCGGCATCCACCATGTGCACCACCTCTATAGCCGGATACCGTTCTATCGCCTGACCGAAGTGCTGCGCGATCATGCCGAGCTGGATGAGAGTAACCGCATGACAATCCGGCAAAGCCTTGGCTGCGCGCGGCTGCACCTCTGGGACGAAAACAGCAAGCGGCTGTTGTCCTTCGCGCAGGCCCGCAAGCTATACGGGTAGGGCACGTCAGGCAGGGCTCAACGCCCGTTCCCTGACCGGTAGATGCACAATGGCGCTAAACGCCCCGATCCCCACGCCGACCCACCAGACCAGCGTGTAATCGCCATAGGCGTCGTACATCCGCCCCCCAAGCCAGACGCCGAGAAAACTGCCCAACTGGTGGCTGAAGAAGATGATGCCGTAGAGCGTTCCCATGTAGCGCAACCCATAGATATGGGCGATCAATCCGCTGGTCAGCGGCACCGTTGCAAGCCATGTCGACCCCATGCAGAGCGCAAACAACAGAACCGTGGCGGGGGTCATCGGCACCAGGATGAATGCGGCGGCAAAAATCGTACGCAAAGTGTAGAGACCCGCAAGCAGGTACTTCTTGGAATAACGCTTACCAAGCCAACCCGCCAGCAACGTACCTCCAATGTTTGCCAGTCCAATAATGGCGATCGACGCAGCGCCAAGCGCAGAGGTGGTGGTGATGCCCAACCCGTGCAGCAGCCCGCCCGGTTCAATCGGGCCGCAAACCTCGGTCACGAAAGCCGGGAAATGCGCGGTGATGAACGCCAACTGATAACCGCAGCTAAAGAACCCGAGGAAAATGAGCGTATAGGACGGATCCCGGAATGCTTTCTTCAAAACGTGGCCCAGGCTTTCTTCGAGCGTCTGCTTGCTTGCCGGCGCCGGCAGGCGCATCAGCGGCAGCGTCAGCAGCACCGACAAGATCAGAACCGCAAAGATCAAGAAGACCGTTTGCCACCCCATGAAATTCAGCAGGTATTCCGCCAGTGGCGGGCCGAATACCTGTCCGCTCGACCCCGCCGCCGCGGCAATTGCCAGGCTCATGGACCGGTTGTCAACGCTGCTGGCGCGCCCGACCACGGCCAGGATCACGCCGAAGCCCGTCCCGGCGATACCGAACCCAACGATCACCTCGTAAAACTGATGCGCCAGCGGCGTCACCGCATAGGACGACAGCACCAGGCCCATTGCGTACATGATCGCACCGATCACGATGGCCTTCCTGTCGCCGATCTTCTCCGCAATCGCGCCAAAAATCGGCTGCCCGATGCCCCATGCAAGGTTCTGTATGGCAATGGCGGTGCTGAACTCGGATCTCAGCCAACCAAACTCGTCGGCAATCGGAATTTGAAACACCCCGAACGCAGACCGGATCGCAAACGAAATCAGCAGGATCGCGCAGCCGATGATCAAAACGGGCGTGAAAAGAGGTGTGGTCTTGGTCATCTGCGCCCTCCGATGGCCGGGACACTTTAGTGACGCGGTGACAACGGTCAATTCAACTGTTGTGATGACAGGTATCAATATCCGATCACACTTCCCAAGCCTGCAAGGGCGCGATATGCCGGTTTCATGGAAACGCTGCCGGAAAAATACGCGCGCCTTGTGGCCGCCGGAGACCTGACGCGCGACGACGCACAAGAGGCCCTGCTTCCTGAATTCGAGCGTATCCGGACCGGTCTGGCACCAGCCCCGAAAAAGGGCTGGTTCCGGAAATCAGCCGAGCCGCCCAAGGGCCTCTATATCTGGGGCGGCGTAGGGCGCGGCAAATCCATGCTGATGGACATGTTCGTCGATACGCTTGATGTGCCCAACCGCCGGGTGCATTTCCACGCCTTCATGCAGGAAATCCACCGTGGCATGCATGCCGCCCGTGGGCGTGGTGAAAAGGACGCCCTGGCACCGGTTGCCAAGGAGGTGGCACAATCCGTGCGGCTTCTGGCCTTCGACGAGATGCAGATCACCGATATCACCGATGCGATGATCGTCGGTCGGTTGTTCGAAGCCCTCTTCGCCGCCGGTGTCGTGGTGGTGACGACCTCGAACCGCGTGCCGGACGAGCTCTACAAGGACGGCCTGAACCGGCAGCTGTTCCTGCCCTTCATCGAACTGGTGAAAGAGAAAATGGTGGTGCATGAAATGGTCAGCCCCACCGACTACCGACAGGACAAACTGGCAGGCAGCCCGACCTACTTCACCCCGATCAACGATGAAACCCGGGCGCAAATCCGCGCGGTCTGGCAGGATCTATCCGACGGCGAAAGTGAGCCGCTGACACTTCACGTCAACAAGCGCGAGGTCGAGCTTCCCGGCTTTCACAATGGTGTCGCCCGGGCCAGCTTCTATGACCTCTGCGGCAAACCCCTTGGGCCCGCGGATTATCTTGCGCTGGCCGAGGCCGCGCGCGTGCTGATCCTGGAAAACATTCCGCAACTGAGCCGGTCGAACTTCAACGAGGCCAAACGTTTCGTGACCCTGATCGACGCGCTCTACGAGGCCAAGACCCGCCTGATCTGCACCGCTGCCGCTGCGCCCGAATACCTTTATGTCGAGGGCGAAGGCACGTTCGAATTCGAACGCACCGCCAGCCGCCTGCGCGAAATGCAGTCCGAGAACTGGGGGCAGGATTAAGGCCCGCCCGTCGCGGCAGGCGCCCACCCGAGGAGAAGGCCGGAGGCCGCCGACGAGACATCGCGCGTGCGCGTGAGCGCACTCCTTTTGGTCACGGCAGGGTCGCCACCAGTCCCGCGGCCAGGGCTGCATCCGCATTCTCAAGCGGCGCGCGCAGGTTGAGCCAGCGCGCATCGCCAGTCTGATCTGCCTTGAACGCCTTGAGCGCCGGAATGAGCCCACCGGCCTGTACCGCCTGCCGATGCGCATTGACGCCAGGCTGCATCGCCGACGCTGCGTCCCAATCTCCGGCCGCCGCCTGGTCGAACATCGCACGGATCGGTCCCACATTTGAATTGCAACTGGCCGATATACATCCACCCCCGCCGATCTTCATAGCGTCGATCATGAAACTCTCCGACCCGGGGAAGACCGAAATGCCAGGTGCCGCTTCGATCACCGCTTTGGTGTTGTCCCAATTCCCCGAACTGTCCTTGTAGGCAACAACAACCTCGGGAAACGCCCGGTTGAGACGCGCCGCAAGCCCGGGCGAAATCCCGATCCCGGTATTTTGTGGGATGTGATAGAGGCAGATCTTCAGCGCGTCTGAGCCGACACCTTCGGTCAACTGACTGAAATAGCGATAAAGCCCCTCATCGCTGGCGGTGACAAAAAAGAAGGGCGGCAATGTCATCACCCCCGCGCATCCAAGCGCCACCGCATGCCTGGAAAGCGTCAGCGTCTCCTCAAGCGCATTCAACCCCGTCCCAGGCATCAACTGATCCGGGCGCGCCACGCCGGACGAGATCAGAAGCTCCAGCATTTCCATCCGTTCCCGCGACGAATTGCTCAGCGCCTCCGACGTGGTGCCGAAGGGTGAAAGGTAATGCGCCCCTTCCGACAGGCACCCGGCGGCATGTTCCAAGTATAGGTCCGTGGCAATCGAGTGATCGTCGTTATAGGGGGTCAGGATCGGGGTGATGACCCCGCGCATCGGTTCTGTCATGTCTCGCCTTTTCCGTTCAATAGCCACGTTCGGGGTTCACGATGTTCTTCAACGGCTCCCCCGCCTGCCAGCGCCGCAGGTTCTCGATGAAGAGCTCGAAGGACTGCATCGCCCAATCCGCGTAGACCGCCGAACAATGCGGTGAGAGAATGACGTTCTCCAACCCCCACATGTGATCGTCAAAAGGCAGCGGCTCCGCCTCGAAAACGTCAAGCGCCGCAGCGGCTATCGTCTTTGTCCGCATGGCATTGATCAGCGCCGCATCATCCATCACCCCGCCCCGCGATACATTGACCAGGATCGCCGTGGGTTTCATCGCGGCAAAGCTACGCGCATTCACCATATGCCGCGTGGTCGGCAGAAGCGGGACCGACAACACGATGAAATCCGCCCGGTGCCACAGGTTTTGCAGGTCGCTGCTGGCATGAACCTCATCGACATTCTCCATCGGTTCCGGCCGCGCCCGCGTGCCGATGACCGTGAGGCCAAACGCCTTGGCACGCGCCGCCACCTCCTGACCGGTATGGCCCAGACCGACGATCAGCATCGTCTTGCCCCGAAGCGGCGACATGAGCCGGGCGCTGCGCCACTCGCGCTCGGCCTGATCCGCCTGAAGCCCCGGAATATCCAGGGTGAAATGCAGAATCGAGCCAAAGACATACTCCGCCATCATCGGCGCGGCGACACCGGCAGAATTTGTCACGGTCACGGCATCCGGGTCCCATCCGGCCAGGTGATCCACACCGGAACCGCCCACGGAAATCCACTTTGGCCCACCGTCGCCCAGCAGGGCATCGCGAGGAAACCCCGCGCGCCCGTTGAAGCAGATCGAATACACCGCGTCCGGCCTGAAATCGCGGATCCGCTCCGGCAGACTGTCATAGGTTTCGCAGGTCACCGCCTCGACACCCGGCAGGGCATCGGCCAGGCGCGCGGCCATCTCATCAGTCTTACTGTTATGGATCAGGATACGGGTCATGAGGCCTCAGGGTGCGGGGGTTACCAGCTTTGTAAGTTCGGAGAATTTGCAACCGGGTTCAAGCAGGGCGTCCCGCATGGCCCAGATCGCCGAAACCCGGTCACGCGACAGGCTTGCATCGGCCATATGGTGGAGCTTCTGCAAGACTTCTGCATCCGCCATCGGCGCCTCGGGGCCGCCACGAGCATGTACGTCCCCCGACCGCAGGACACGCCCGTCGGTGAGCGTCACCTCGATATCCGACCACCGCCCGGCGGGAAAACGGTCTGAATGGCGCGCGTCCTCGCTGACTCGGATGCGCGGGACCAGTGCCGCCACGCCCTTGTTCAGCAATCCCGGCCCGGTCAGGTGTTCTGGCCCGATCCGGTCATGCAGCAACACATTGGCCAGCGCGAAATGCAGCGAATATTGCGCCTGGCTGGTGGTTTCGGGCATCCCGGCAAAAAGCCGCGCGGCCTCGGCAAAGGTTCGGACATGGACCTCGCGCACCTGATCGGCGGTCACCGCGTCGGCGGCCTTCAACCGCCGCAACGCATCCAGCGCCGCATGCGCCCATCGGCAGACGGGATAAGGCTTGATATAGTTCTGCGTGACCGTCCACACCTGCCCGAGGTCGCGCCAATACTCTGCCACCTCGGGCGCCTCTGCGGTGATCGCGGGCGCACCCTGAAACCCCCGCAGCGCCAGAAGCGTGGCGGAACACCCCACCAGCGCCCCCATGCCCGAGCCGTCATGCAGCATTGTCGGGTTGTCAATCTCGCGCATCATCTGACTGCGCGGCCCGTGATATTCGGCGATGCCGAGCGCCTGTCGCAGGGTTTCGGCGTCTGTGCCCTCCAACCGGCAGCCAAGTGCTGCCACACCGAGCGCGTTCCAGGCGCCCGATGTGTGATAGTCACTCACCGTTGCATGCAGCGCGATCCCTGCCCTCGCGGCGACTTCATAGGACACCGCCAATGCGGTCAGTGCCGCGCGCCCGGTCAGGTCCGGGTGCCGGGCGGCAAATGCAAAGAGGGCGGGTACCACAGCGCATCCGATATGTCCCTTGGTGGGGTTATAACCGTCATGCCCGTCCAGATTGTCGATCTGCGTCGCGGCAGCCCAGGCGGCACCCGGCAGGCTGACCGACCTGCCATCAAAGAGCATCGGTGCCGCGTTACCCGCCCCGCCAGCCGCGTGGAAATCGACAGCAAAATCGCGGGCAATCCCCGCCACGTCGAGCGCCGCCGCCCCGGCTGCGACACCGAGCGTATCAATCAGGAGCGTCGCGGCAAAACGCAACGCTTCCTCCGGCACGGCCAGGTCGGGGGCTAAAACGAAATCCGCGATGACCTCGAAAGGCGCGGGTGTCGGTGCTGTCATGACGCCACCCCCTCGAACAAGCACCCATATCCCGTTGGCACGTCTGCAATGCCAAGGGCCTGAAGCGTCTGGAACATCATTGCCTGGTTCGAGGTCACGACCGGCTTGCCCACGGCCTTTTCCAGCTTTGCGATCGCCTCGACCCCGCGCATATCGGTGCAGGAGAGGACAATTGCTTCCGCCTCGGGGCTATCGGCGCGCAGGCCGAGCTCGAATACCGCATCCGGGGTCAACGCGCCCTGCCCACTATTGTCCAGCACACCTTGGACATCCGCGCGAGAGACGGCCTCGACCCCCTCATCGGCGAGAAAGGCGATAGCGCGGTCATTGAGGCTTGGCACGTAGGGTGACGCAAACCCGATCCGGCGCACGCCAAGCGCCCCCAGCGCCGCGAGGAGCGCACCCGCCGCCGTGACGGTTTTTGCCCCGCTTTGTGACCTGATGCGCGTGGCTAGATCGCGGTCGAAGGCGGGGCCATGGGACAAGGTGGCCGAGGTGCAACCGTAGAGGATCACATCGGGGCCGATCCCCTGCAGCAGCCGCAGGGGTTCATCCATGTTCGCCGCACCAAGCCCCGCCATCTGATCCTCATCGGGGATCTCATCGGCATCGTATCCCCCGATACGGCTGAAGTGCAGCGAGACGCCGGGTGGGGCCAGCGCCATCATGTCCGGCTCAAGGTTGGTATTGGTAAAGGGTACCAACACCCCGACTTTGGCCCGTCCCCGGCTGGTCATGTCGGCCCCTCCTTCCTTTGCCAATCTTTCAACACCTCGGCGGCAAAAGCCATGTCATCCGCGACTCCAATGGTCGCCCTCAGACAATCCGCAAGGCCTGCACCGCCCTGTGGCCGCAGGAAAATCCCCTCTGCCCGCAGGAAAGTGTCCGCGCTTTGCACCGCCGCAGAGGAGGCAAAGCGCAAGATGACGAAATTGGTGAAACTGCGCGGGATCTGCAGGTCAACACTGGTCAAACCATCGCGAAACGCAGCGGAGCCCGTCACAGTCAGCGCGCAGGTTTCACGCATGTAGTCCTGGTCCGTCACCGCCGTGATGGCCGCTGCCTGCGACAGGGCGCTGACGTTGTTGGGGTTGAGCAGTTTCCGGACTTCCGCCGCAATCGGTGCCGGAAACAGCCCCCATCCCACCCGAGCGCCCGCCAACCCGTAGGCCTTGGACAAGGTGCGCAGCACGATCGTGTTGCCCTGCGCGACCAGATCGAAACACCGCTCATTCAGATGATCCGCGAATTCGCCATAGGCCTCGTCGATGACAAGGATCACGTCCTCGGGCAGCGCGGCGCGCAAGCCGATCAGATCCGCCCGGGAAATCCGCGTTCCGGTCGGGTTTCCGGGGTTGGCCACAAAGACGATGCGCGTCTCCGGGGTCATGGCGTCGAGGAGCGCCGCGCTGTCCACGGTCAGGTCGACCTCGGGCGCTGTGTCAAACCGCGCCCCGGTGGCCAGCGTGGCGGTGCGAAAGAAGGGATAGGCATGTGCCGGGGCCAGTGCCGCATCGCCCGGCCCCAGATAGGCGCGGGTCAGACACCCGATCAGGTCAAGCGAGCCGTTGCCGCAAATGAGCGCATCCGGGTCAATGCCATGCAGGTCCGAAAGGACATGGCGCAGGTCGGTCCAGTCGGGATCGGGGTAAAGCTGTTGATCCCGGGCGGCCCGGGCCGATGCCTCCACCGCCAATGGGCTTGGCGGGCGCAGGCTTTCGTTCTGGCAAAGCGAAATCAGCCGTTTGCCCGGCGGCGCGGTCAGATCCGCCAGCGCATAAGCCGCCATATCCGCCACATGGGGTTTCGCCGCGATCATGTGGACCTCCTCCGCTCTGCCGCGCCAAGCAACCCGTCCTCTTCGTCGCGGCGCACGGCATCCGGGGCGCGGTTTTCCGGCGGGCCGAACCCGCCTCCACCCGGTGTTTCGAGGATCAGCGTATCGCCCGCCGGGATGCGAAACTCTCCCTTGCTGGGCAAATCTGGCCCGTCCACCCCGATCCGCATCCGCCCGGGACGCCCCGGCTTGCCGCCATGGCGACCCGCTGCCGGGAAACGAATGCGTTCGACGGACAGAAAGGCAAGGAAATCCTCGCCGGTGGCAGAGCAGATCTCGATATGTTGTCCCAGCCCGCCGCGATAGGTTCCCGCACCGCCACTGCCCGGCAGAAGTTCCCTGCGCGTAACGAGAACCGGCGCGGTGGCTTCGGTCGGCTCGACCTGACTGCCCCAGACCCCGCTCGGGAAGGCCGTGGCCGAAAGGCCGTCCTTCGCGGGCCGCGCGCCGGTGCCGCCGTTGTAGACCAGTTCCAGTGCGAATTGCGTACCGCCATCGCGCGCCGCCTCGGGCGTGTGCCGAAGCGGGACGTCGTAAAGGCATGATGCCCCCTCGGCGGGAACCTTGTCCGGCAGGGCCTGCGTCAGGCAGCCATAGACCAGGTCGGGCGTCATCTGCCCCAGCGAATGGCGCATCGCGACCGGCACCGGATGTTGCGCATTGAGGATACAACCGGGCGGGCCGGTCACGCGAAACGGCTCCAGCGAACCGGCGTTGTTCGGGATGTCCGGCCCGATGATGCAGCGCAGGGCAAAGACCGAATAGGCGGTGGCATAGTTGAGCGGCACGTTGATACCCTTGTCGGAACAGCCCGACGTGCCATCATAGTCGAGCAGGACATGATCATCGGCCACGGTCAGCGTCGCCGCGAGTTTGATCGGCTGCTCATAGCCATCGACCATCAGTTCATGCCGATAACGGCCATTTGGCACCTCGGCGATTGCCGCAATCGTTCCCTGACGGGACGTGGCGATGATGTAGCGGGAGAGCGCGTCGAGGTCATCGAGCCCGAATTCCTGCATCATGTCCGCCAGACGCTTGGCGCCGGTTTCGCAGCAGGCGATCAGGGCATAGATATCCCCCTCATTGGCAATGGGTTCGCGCGAATTCACCCGCACGATATCCATCAGCAGCGCGTTGAGCTCTCCCGCATCCACCAGTTTGCAGTGCGGGATCATCAGCCCCTCATCGAACACGTCCGATCCCTCCGGCCCCATACCCTTGCCGCCCAGGTCCGCCAGATGCGAGGTGCAGGAGGTGAAGCCCACGACCCGCCCCTTGAAGAACACCGGTTGCATCAGCAGGAAATCGTTCAGGTGACCGGAGGCGAGCCAGGGGTCGTTGGTCATGTAGATGTCACCGGGTTTCATGTCCTGCACCGGGAACCGCTCCCGCAGGTGCTTCACCGCCTCCGCCATGGTGTTGATATGTCCCGGCGTCCCGGTCACGGCCTGCGCCAGCATCTGCCCGTTGACGTCGAATATCCCGGCAGAAATATCGCCGCTTTCGCGCACGATCGGGCTGAAGGCCGCACGGATCAGGGCCTGCCCCTGTTCCTCAACGACCGCCAGCAGGCGGTTCCACATCACTTGCAGGCGGGTCTTGGGAATATCGGTCATGCCAGGGCCTCCGCGCGGGTCAGGATGAGGTTGCCATCGCCATCGACCTCGGCGCCGAAATCGGCGCTTACATAGGTCGTTGTCTGCGGCTCGACGATCAGGGCGGGACCGGTGAGGACCTGCCCGGGGGTCAAAGCCGCGCGATCATAAACGTCTGCGGTGCGGTCCGTCTGCGTCACTTCGCAGAAGATGTCGTGCTGCCGCTGCGATATCGCCGGGGTGGATTGCGGCGGTGACGGAAGGGCGGCGGGCGTGCTCACCTCAGTGCCAAGCCGCACGGACCAGTTGAGGATTTCGATCACCATCCCCGGCACCGCGCGGCTGAACTGCCGGGCATATTCCGCCTCGAAACCCGCGCGCAACGTGTCGATATCGCCCGGCGCCAACGGGCGATCCGGCAGGGTGATTTCGATCTCATGCCCCTGCCCGTGATAACGCATATAGGCGGTCCGGCTGCAGATCAGGCGCCCCTCCGCGCTGCCTGCACGCACGACAGCGGTCGCCTCGGCAATCATGGCGTCGAAAAACCCGTTGATCGCGGTCATGTCGAGCGTATCGAGCGTGGCATAGCGGCTGCGCACGATCTCGAACGACACCGCGGCGTGCAAGAAACCGACCGCCGATCCGACGCCGGGATCGCGCGGCACAAGGATGCGGGACACCCCGGCGCGGCGGGCCACGCGGGTCGCGTGCAGCGGGCCGTTGCCTCCAAAGGCGATCATCGTGCGCGCCGACAGGTCCTTGCCGGATTCGACCGCATGCATGCGCCCGGCGCCGGCCATGCTTTCATCGACAATCTCCGAAATACCCGCCGCCGCTTCCTGCGGCGCGATGTCGAGCGCACGGGCGACGGTTTCTTCCATCGCATGACTTGCGGCATCCAGGTCAATCGCCAACCGGCCCTCGGCAAAGCTCGCCGGTTCGATGAGCCCCTGCAGGATATCCGCATCGGTCACCGTGGCCCGATCACCCCCCTTCCCGAATGCCGCGGGCCCCGGTTCACTGCCCGCGCTTTGCGGACCGACCTGAACCCGGCCCAGACGGTCAACACTGGCGATGGAGCCGCCGCCCGCGCCGATTTCGATCATTTCAAGCACCGGGATACGCACGGGCATGCCCGAGCCCTTGATAAACCTTTCAGCCCGGGCGATTTCGAACCTGCGGGCGCTTTGCGGTCGGTAATTGTCGATCAGGCAGAGCTTGGCGGTGGTGCCGCCCATGTCGAAGGACAAGACCTCGGCAAGGCCCGCGGTTGCCGCAATGCGCGCGGCAAGGATGGCCCCGCCCGCCGGTCCGGATTCGACCAGGCGTATCGGTAACTGTGCGGCGGTTTCCAGCGTCGTCATCCCGCCCCCGGCCGTCATCATCAGGATCGGACATTGAAGGCCCCGTTCCTGGAAGGCCTGCGCAAAGTCCAGGAGGTACCTTCCCATCAGCGGCTGAATATAGGCATTGGCGATCGTGGTGCAGAGCCGGTCAAACTCACGCGCTTCGGGGCTGACCTGCGACGAGATCGAGATGGTCAGATCCGGCAACTCCGCCGCCAGAAGGTCACGCAGCCGCTCTTCATGGGCGGGGTTGGCATAGGCATGCAGCAGGCAGATCGCTACCGCCTCGGCCTCGCACCGGCGAAGGTCGTCAACAAGCGCAGGAAGGCCCGTTTCATCCAGCGGGGTCAACTCGCGTCCCGCAGCATCCATACGGCCACGGATGGTCAAGGCCCGGGCGCGCGGCACGATCAGGTCCGGCTTGTCAATATTGATGTCATACTGGCTATAGCGCCGCTCGTAGGCGATTTCGAGGATGTCGCGAAACCCCTCGTTGGTGATCGTGGCCACACGCGCGCCTTGCCGTTCGATCAGCGCATTCGTGGCCAGCGTCGTACCGTGAATGAAACCGGCGATCTGCCCAAACTCGGCGCCCGCGTCCTGCACCGCCCACTCCACCCCGTCCAGCGCGCCCAGCGTCGGGTTCGAGGGTGTGGTGGGCGTCTTGCAGGTCGCCAGAACGGCGCCGGCATCGTTCATGAGAACGGTATCCGTGAAGGTTCCGCCAATATCGACGGCAACCCGAAGCGAGGGCGTGTCTGCCATGGTGATGTCCAAAGGGTGGGATGCGGGATCCGCGTGGAAAGCAAAGGTGGGCCGCGCCCCGGAAGGGCGCTGCGTTCTATGCGTCCGGTCTAGATGACCAGGGCAAACCGTTTCGCGCGACGTCCATCGCGGTGATCCTGGACCTTGGGGGCCATGGTGAAGATCTCTCGCTTTCGTTCCGGGGTGACGCTGCGCTGCAATCGCGATTCTGTCAAGCGTTTGCCGCAAACCCCCTTCATTGCTCAGAGCAGCGCCGCTTCGCCAACCGGCCCGATAATGTCGGTGATCCTGTCGGTCAGTGTGTCCGCTGCCATCTGTGCGAAACGCGCGGGCAACGCGCCAAGCTCATCCTCGCGCGCTAAAACGGTGATCGAGCGCGTCATCCCAGCAACCGGCATCGGCAAGACCTGCAGTTGCATCCGCTCGACAAACCCGTCGATCAGCAGGGTTGGCGTCAGAAACGTCACCCCGGCGCCACTGGCCACGCAGGCCGTGACCATGCTGGAGCGATCCGCCTGTATCACCCGCGGCGGACGCAGTTTCAGGCGGCGCAGGTGTTGTTCGATCTGGCGTCCGACACTGGTCGTATCGGCAAATCTCACCAGCGGCATACGCTTGAGTATGGCGGCGAGATCATCGCGCGGACCGGTATAGTCACCGGGCAGGACAAGCAGGTACCGCTCCTGCAGGACCGGATGCCGTTCAAGCCCGTCCATGTCATAGAACGGATCGGAGGTGATCGCGATATCCGCCCGTTTGGTGCGCAGAAGCGTTTCGTGGTCGCCGCTCAGCCCGGCATGAAGCGACACGTCCTGCACCCGGAACTCCTCTTGCGCCGCGGCGACAAGCAACGGGGTCAGCGTCGTGGCGATCGAGGCGAGGATACCGATACGCAATACGCTGATCGGGTTCGGACCGCTATGGCGCATCTTGGTGGTCAGGTCTTCGACGGCGTTCAGGATTTCCGTGGCATGGCGGTGCAGCAATCCGCCTTCCTGCGTCAGGCGCACCGGCCGGACCGAGCGGTCCAGCAATTGTGTGCCGAACATCCTTTCCAATGTCGCGATCTGCTGCGAGGCCGCCGATTGCGTGATGCCAAGCAGCTGCGCCGCCGCCGTCATCTGCCCGGTTTCGGCCACGGCGACAAAGACCTCGATGGCCCTGATGAGGTTGCTGTCGGTGACGGGACGCGGGGGCATGGGGCGGTGTTCCACGATGGATACTATTAGAATTCCTAATGCTGCATCGGGTGAATTGATTGCGCAAGGGGCTTGCGATTAGCGTTCTGCCAACGACAAGGAGTGTGATGTGGCCAGGCCCGGATCAAAACGGCAACGCAAGGGGGTGCGGGAAGCGCCGCGCCGCGCGCCCTTTATTGATCGCCGCTTGGGGACGCTGAACATCCTGAGCGAAGAGGGGTTGTGCGTGATCGAGCAAAACGCCGATCAGATCCTGCATGACACTGGAATGGAGTTTCGCGACGACCCCGAGATCCTGGACATCTTCCGCAACGCAGGTTGCGATGTGGACAGCGAAAGGGTGCGTTTCGACCCGGGCTTCTGCCGCCAGACGATCATGGCCAGCGCGCCCCCGGTTTTCCGGCAAAACGCCCGCAATCCGGCCAACACGGTGCAGATCGGCGGCAATGCGACGGTGCTCTGCCCCTCCTGGGGGCCGCCATTTGTGCAGGATCTGGATCGCGGTCGCCGTTACGCGACCCACGACGACTTCATCCGGCTGGTGAAGTTGCACCAGACCATCCCCTGGCTGCACCACTCGGGCGGCGTGGTATGCGAACCCGTGGACCTGCCCGCGAACAAGCGCCACCTCGATATGCTTTACGGCCATATTCGTTGGTCCGACCGTTGCTTCATGGGCGCTTTCATCGGCGAGGAACGCGCCACCCATGCGCTGGAGATGGCGCGGATCGTCTTTGGTGCGGACGACGTGGCGGAAAACCCGGTGCTCTATTGCGTGTCGAACACCAATGCGCCGCTGGTGATGGACGCGCATATGTCCGGCTCTCTCAAGGTCAACGCGCGGGCCGGGCAACCGGTGGCCTGCACGCCATGGGTTCTGACCGGCGCGATGAGCCCCTGCACCGTGGCCGGAACGCTGGCACAGGTACTGGCCGAGACCATGGCCGCGATGGCGCTGACGCAGCTTATCAACCCCGGCGCGCCCTGCCTGATGGGGTCGTTTGCCTCGACCATGTCGATGCAATCCGGCGCACCGACCTTTGGTACGCCTGAGGCGGGGCAGATGGTACTGGCCGCCGGACAACTCGCGCGCCGGTTGGGGGTGCCGCTGCACACAGTCGGCGCACTTTCGGCTTCCAAACTCCCCGATGCGCAGAGCCAGCAGGAAGGCACCTGGGGCCTGATGATGGCGCTCTTTGCCGGGGCCAATGTGATCAATCACGCCACGGGCTGGCTCGAAGGCGGGCTGGTCACCGGATTTGAGAAGACGATCATCGACGCCGATCTCTGCGGCAAGCTCTGCCGGTTCTTCGAGGGGATCGACCTGAGCGAGAATGCTCAAGCCATGGCGGCAATTGCCAGCACCGGACCAGGCGCGCATTTCCTGGGATCGGACCATACGCAGGCGAATTTTCTTTCCGCGCTCTTTCGCCCGGAGACGCCCGATAACGATTCTTTTGAGCAATGGGAGGCGGGCGGAAGCCTCGACACGGCGGAGCGGGCCAACCGGATCTGGAAAGAACGGCTGGAAGGGTATGAAGATCCCGGTCTTGATCCAGCCATCGACGAGGAATTGCAGGACTACATCGCACGCCGCAAAAGCGAAACACCGGACAGGGATTACTTCTGATGGGGCGCACGATCATCATCGGCGGGGGCGTCATCGGGTTGAGCGTGGCCTATCACCTGGCCAAGCGTGGCGCTGACGACGTGATCCTGCTTGAGCGCAATCAACTGACCAGCGGCACAAGCTGGCATGCGGCGGGCATCGTCGGCCCGCTCCGGGCGACGCCCAACATGACGCGGCTTGCGATGTATGCGACGGAACTGTTCCCCCGCCTTGAGGGTGAGACGGGCATGTCCACCGGGTATCGCCGCACCGGGGGGTATTGGCTGGCCCGGCGACCGGAACGGATGGATGAACTGCACCGTATCGCGGCGCTCGGGCGGCATCTTGGCCTGCACCCCGCGGTCCTGGCACCAGATCAGGTCGACCTGCCGCTTCTGAACCTCGAAAACCACGCCGGGGCGATGCACGTCCTGGAAGATGCGAATGTGAACCCGGTTGATCTCTGCATGGCCTATGCCCGCGCGGCCAGGGCAGGCGGCGTCACGATCCGCGAGGGTGTTGAGGTCACCGAAATCCTGTCCAGCGGGCCAGAAGCATCCGGCGTCAGGCTGGCCGACGGCACGATAATTGATGCCGACCGTGTGGTTCTCTGCGCCGGTGCGTGGTCAAAACCGCTCGCCGAAAAGCTGGGGGTGGCGCTGCCCCTGCAGGCCGTCGAGCACATGTACGTGGTCACCGATCCGATCCCTGACCTGCCCGATCCAATGCCGGTGATCCGCGATATGGATACCGGAATTTACATCAAGGGAGATGCCGGAAAACTGGTCATCGGCGGGTTCGAGCCGGATGCGAAATGCTGGGATGCGTTCGGACCAGAGGGCGACCGCCCCTTCCTTGAACTGCCGGAGGATTGGGAACAGTTCTCTCCTTTCATGGAAGCGGCCCTGGCCCTTTGCCCTGCCCTGCACAACGCGGGCATTCAGCATTTCATGAACGGGCCGGAAAGTTTCACCCATGATACCCGCCCACTGGTCGGCGCGGCGCCCAATGTGGATGGGCTCTTTGTGGCCGCTGGGATGAATTCCGTGGGTGTCATGTCCTCGGCCGGGATCGGACGTGCGCTGGCTGACTGGATCACGGACGGGGCGGCGCCCATGGATGTGTGGGAGGTCGATATCGCCCGTGCGGACCCCATGGCGGCAACCACGGATCATATGCAGAACCGCATGCAGGAGGCCGTATCTGACCTTATGGCCATGCACTGGCCTTTCAAGCAACCCAAGGCGGGGCGCGACCTTCGCCGATCGCCGCTGCATGACCGGTGGGCACCTGCGGGCGCCGTCTTTGGCGTCACTGCGGGGTGGGAGCGTGGCCTTTGGTACGCGCAAAACGAGCAGGAGCGTGACTTTCCCTACTCGGTCGGCGTGCAACCATGGTACCCGATCGTCACACGCGAGGCGGCGCAGATGCGGGCCGGCGCGGCACTGATCGACCTGTCGCCCTTCGGCAAGTTCGACATCGCGGGGAGCGGGGCACTTGCCTTTCTCAACCACATCGCCTGCGGGCAGATGGACATGCCGGTGGGCCGCACCGCCTATACCCAGCTTCTGAACTCCCGCAGCGGGATCGAGGCTGATGTGACGGTCTCCCGATTGGCCCCGGACTACTTCCGGCTAACCTCCGGCGCGGCGACCCGGTGGCGCGATCAGGCGTTGTTGCGACGCGCCTCGAACGGGTTTGAGGTAACCGTGACCGATGTGACCGAACGCGAAGCAGTGATCGGCGTCATGGGAGCGGGATCGCGCGCCACCTTGGCAGAGATTGCCTCCGATGGTTTTGCCGAATTCCCCTTCGGCACCTGCCGGGATGTTCACATCGCCAACATCCCCTGCCGGGCGACGCGGCTCAGTTTCGTGGGCGAATTGGGGTGGGAGATCAGTATCCCGGTGGCGCGGGCAGCAACCGTTTTCGACAGGTTGCGGCAGGCCGGTGCGCAACCGATGGGTCATTATGCGGTCGATGCCTGCCGGATCGAGAAAGGGTTTGTCCATTGGGGGCATGATGTTGGCCCGGACGTGACACCGCTTGAGGCCGGGGTGGCCTTCACCATTGACTGGGACAAGGAATTTTGCGGCAAGGCGGCCTTGCTGGCACAACGCAACACCCTTTCGCGACGCCTTCACCTCTTCGACGTGGAAGGAAGCCCGCTTTTGCTGCATGACGAACCGATCTGGGAAGGCGGGCGCGTGGTGGGCCTGACAACTTCCGGCGCGCGTGGGGCGCGGACGGGCAAAGACCTCTGTTTCGGGCTGATTTCCATCTCTCCGGGCGAAACCAGGCGAGACACTGCCAACCGGGTGTTCGAGATTGAGGTTGCGGGCAGGTACCACCAGGCGTGGGTCTTGCCCGAGGTACCTTTCGATCCCAAGGGTGAAAGGATGCGCGCATGAGCCGGGTTCAGGTCTTGATCATCGGTGGCGGGGCGATGGGGGTGTCGCTGCTTTACCATCTCACCAAGGCCGGATGGTCGGATGTGATGTTGGTCGAGAAAAACGACCTGACGCACGGATCGACGTGGCATGCGGCGGGGCTCTGTACGCATTTCGCCCATAACGCCACGATTCAGGAATTGCGCGCCACGTCGGTGCGGCTCTACCGTGACATCTTGCCTGAGGAAACCGGGCAAGGCTGCGGGTTTCATCCCTCGGGCGCGATGCGGATCACGCGAAATCCCGATCGGATGGATGAATTTCGCCATGTGGCGGGCCTGTCGGGATTTACCGGCTACCCGCTCGAAATCCTGACGCCCGAGCGGATTGCAGAGCTCCACCCGCTGGCGCGGCTTGAGGGCCTCTTGGGCGGCATTTACGAACCCGACGACGGGCATGTCGATCCCAGCCTTGCCACCAACGCAATGGCGCAGATGGCGCAAAGGCGCGGCGCCACGATCCAGCGCTTCAACCCGGTCCAGTCGATCCGCCGTGAGGCCGGTCATTGGATGGTCGAAACCGCCAAAGGCACGGTGACCGCAGATCACATCGTCAACGCCGCTGGCACCTGGGGTTGGGAAATCGGGCGGATGATGGGCCTCGATATCCCTTCAGTACCGGTGTTGCACCAATACCTGGTGACGGACACGATCCCCGACGTCGCAGAACGGCAGGCGGCAAACCTGCCGGAACTCCCGATCATCCGCGATCCGGAAGAAAGCTGGTACGTCCGGCAGGAACGCGACGGGCTGATCCTTGGTCCCTACGAGGCGGAGGCGCAAGTCTGGGCAGTTGATGGGGTGCCGCCCGAATTCGGGGCCGATCTCATGCCGCCCGATCTTGACCGGGTCGAACATATCATCGAGGCCGCGATGACCCGCATACCCGCGCTTGGCACGGGTGGGGTCAAGACGGTGGTGAACGGCCCGATCACGTTTACGCCCGATGCCAATCCGCTCATTGGTCCTGCCCATGGGCTGGAGAATGCCTGGCTACTGACCGGGTCCAGCATGGGGGTCATGGAGGGCGGCGGTGCGGGCTGGTTTTTGGCACATTGGATGACCAATGGTGCGCCACCGATGGATGCGCTGGCCGTGGACAGCCGCCGGTTCGGGGCCTGGGCAGATCGCAATTATCGCATTGAAAAGGCTTTGGAATGTTTTGGGCTGCAGTTTGGTGTGCATTACCCCCACGAGGAGCGCCCCGCCGCCCGAGGCAAACGCATTTCACCACTGCATGACCTGATGCTCGAACGCGGTGCTGTCATGGGGGCCGCCCATGGCTGGGAACGGCCAAACTGGTTTTCCGACACCACGGGCGATGTCGCCACCCATAGTTTCCGCAGGCCGAACTGGTTCAATGCCGTTGCGCGCGAGGTCGAGACCGTGACAAATGCCGCCGCCCTCGCCGACCTGTCGGTCTTTGCCAAGTTCGACGTGACCGGCCCCGACACCCGCGCCTTTATCGACAACCTTGGCGCAAATGGTGCGCCGGGCGATGGCCGGATAGGCCTGATCCATACCCTGACACCGGCGGGCGGAACCCTGTCGGAATTCACGGTGACGATGTGGTCAGACACCCATGCCTACCTGACCTCTGCCGCCGCGGCGGAGGAAATCGACCTGGATGCGCTACGCGATCATGCGAAGGGTTTCGACGTGACCGTCACCAATGTGACGGAAACATTTGCCGTCATTGGCCTCATGGGGCCGAAATCCCGCGACATCCTGGCGCAGCTGGTTGATCTCAATGAGACGTTCTCCTGGCTTACAGCCCGCATGATCCAGGTTCAGGGCCATGATATCCGCGCCCTGCGGGTGTCCTATCTGGGCGAGTTGGGGTGGGAGCTGCACCTGCCTGCTGCCGCCGCGGCAGAGGTTTTCCGCGCCCTGGAAGAGGCCGGAGAGGCATCGGGCATCGGCTATTACGGTGCCTTCGCCGCCAATTCCATGCGGCTCGAAAAGGGGTATCGCGCCTGGGGTGCAGACCTGACCTCCGAACGCACGCCGCGCGAATGCGGTGTCGGGTTCTTGGTTCAATCCGATGGCCGGGAATTCCCGGGCCGCACGACGATGGAAGCGCGCGATGAAACCAGCGGCTGGCATTCCGTGCTTCTGGAGGTGCGGAGCGGCCCCGTCGATCCGTTCCACGGTCATCCCGTCTATGCCGGAAACCGGATCATCGGCATCGTCACCTCGGGCGGGTTTGGACATAGAACACAAAAACAACTGGCACTGGCGCTGCTACGCGAACCGCTGCCTAATGAAACCGTCAGCGTCGAGATCCTGGGGCAAAGCTGCCCTGCCGAGGTGCTTCATGCACCGCCTTTTGACCCTGACAACGCGCGCCTCAAGGCCTGATCCCGCAAAGGAACGGATATGACACACCATGCCCCCCTGCACACCTCCTGGCAGATCGACGAAATCGCCGACCTGCGCGATACCTATTATGCGGCGAGCCAGCGCAAGTTCGTGCCCTTCGCGGAACCGATGATCTTCAAGAAAGGGTCGATGCAATACCTTTGGGATGCCGAGGGCCGCAAATATACCGACCTTCTTGGCATGAATGTCTGTATCTCGGTCGGTCATTCGCACCCGACCGTCGTCGCCGCCGCGACCGCGCAGGCGCAAGAGCTGACCCATTGCACGACCATGTTCTATCACCCCACCCCTGCGCATCTGGCCAAGGAGTTGGCGGCAACGATGCCTCCGGGCCATGAATGGGTCGTGCATTTCACCAATTCGGGGTCCGAGGCGGTCGATCTGGCGCTGACCATTGCACGGACCTATACTGGCAATCTCGACATGCTGGCGCTCCGCTCGGCCTATCACGGACCGACGGCGGCGGCGCAATCGGTCACCGGGATCAACGGATGGCGTCATCCGGGCATGCCGGGCAACGTGGCATTCGTCCCCGAGCCGAACCAGTATCGCGGTATCTTCGGTGAAAACGCCGGCGCCGCACCTTACCTGGACGAGATCGACCGTGCGCTGAAGTTCGAGACTTCGGGCCGTGTCGCGGGGATCATCGTGGAGAGTGTGCAGGGCTATGGCGGCATTATCGAGATGCCTGCCGGATACATGACCGGTGCCGCGGAACGGATACGCGCGGCGGGCGGGCTTTACATCGCCGACGAGGTGCAGTCCGGCTTTGGGCGGACCGGCGATCACATGTGGGGGTTCGAAGCCGATGGCGTTGTCCCTGATATCGTGGTGCTGGCCAAGGGGATCGGCAATGGCTTCCCCCTGGGGGCGGTCGTGACGCGCAAGGAGGTCGCTGCGCCGATGGCCGAGAAATTCATGTTCCACACCTATGGCGCCAATCCGACCAGTTGTGCCGCCGGCCGGGCCGTGTTGCAGGTGATCCGCGAGGATAACGTGATGGAAAATGCCCGCAAGGTTGGCGCGGCTCTCCTGCAGCGGTTGCGCGATCTTCAGGCGCGCCATCCCGCAATCGGCGACGTGCGGGGGCGGGGGTTGATGCTGGCCATCGAAATGGTCAGCGACCGCAGCACCAAGGAGCCCGATCCCAAAACCACCGCCGCGGTTTTTGAGGCCACGCGCGAAAGCGGGTTGATCCTCTCGAAATCCGGCGCCTACCAGTCATGCCTCAGGATGGTGCCGCCGATGTGCCTGTCGCTCGATGATGTCGACCAGGTTGCCGATGGGCTGGATAGTGCCTTTACCAAGGTTGCGCGATAAATCCCGACAAATTGAGCTGTTAAGCCTGCCGTAACACCTGATCTGTTAAGGCTGATTTCGGGTGAGTAAAAGGTGGTGAGAATGAGCGCGCAAGGTAACGTGGCGCCAGTCATCATCAAGAAGAAAAAGGTCGTTGGCGGCGATGGGCACCATGGGGGTGCCTGGAAGGTTGCCTATGCTGACTTCGTGACGGCGATGATGGCTTTTTTCCTGTTGATGTGGCTGCTGAACGCGACAACTGAGAAACAACGCAAGGGTATTGCCGACTACTTCAGCCCGGCAATTCCGATCAGCCGGGTATCCGGTGGCGGCGAAGGTGAATTCGGCGGCGAAAGCGTCTTTTCCGAAGAGACGCTGCCGCAAAATGGCACCGGTGCGACGAACCAGCGCCCGACCGAAGCGAGCCAGGCGCGCGGCGAAATGGGCCTGTCGGACCAGGGGGCCGAGGCCAGCGAAGCGGATGCCGCGGCCTTTGAGGAATTGGAAGAAATGCTGACCGCCCGCGCCGGCGAAAGCACGGTATCGGACGCGCTCGGGCGTCATATCCTGACCAGGGTGACAGACGAAGGCCTGGTCGTGGAGCTGTTCGACCTTGAAAATGCACAGTTGTTTGCGCCCCGAACGGAAAATCCTACCCCCCTGATGCAGGAGCTTGCCGATCTGTTGGCATCGGCGGCGAAGCTGGTCGAAAACGAGATCGCTGTCGAGGGTCACACAAGGTCCGAACCGATCACTTTGGCCACAAATCCGGTCTGGGACCTGTCAACCTCGCGCGCCAATCGCGTTCGCATCATGCTGCAGGAGGCCGGCGTTGTCGCACCGCAACTGCGCCGGGTAACGGGACATGCCGATCGTGAACCGGCGGTGCGCAACCCGATGGCGATTCGAAACAACAGACTCGAGGTCATTTTCCTCAGATCCGATCAATAGAAGGAAATACAGCGCATTTTATCTGTTAGCGCGCTGTTAAACGGACGGCCTTACACCTGTACCTCAATATCAGTTGGTACATCAGAAAGGCGTATCCATGACAATTTCTTCTTCGTTGAATGCCGGTGTGGCAGGTCTTGGGGCGAATGCGACGCGACTCGCGACGATTTCGGACAACATCGCGAATTCATCGACATTCGGATACAAACGGATCGAGGCAGATTTCAATTCTCTGGTCATTTCATCCGGGGGCAGCAGCTATTCGGCGGGGGGCGTTCGGTCCAGCACCCAGCGGCTGGTTGATCAGAACGGTACACTGGTCTCGACTTCGAATGCGACCGATCTGGCGGTGCGCGGCCGTGGCATGCTGCCTGTCGCGCGCGCGACACAGGTCGATGCCGGCAATCCCCAAATGCAACTGACAAGCACCGGCTCCTTCCGTACTGATTCCTCGGGCCGCCTGGTCACGGAATCGGGCCTCGTACTGATGGGCTGGCCTGCAAATCCGGATGGCACCATCCCGACATATCCCCGCGACACCAGCGACGCGTTGGAACCGGTCCAGCTTAACCTGAACCAGTTGACGGGCGAACCTACGACCGAAATGACGATTGGTATCAACCTGCCGTCAACAGAAACGGAATCCACAGCCAGCGGTGCGATGATCCCTTACTCGGTCGAATACTTCGACAATCTCGGAAAATCTGAGAGTGTCTCTCTCGAATTCACACCGACAGTCCCTGCGGTCGGTGCGTCGAATGAATGGACAATGGTCCTGACCGACTCGGCGCAGGGCGGTGCGGTTATCGGAGAATATACCCTTACTTTCGATGATTCCCGAACCTCTGGCGGGACGCTGCTGAGTGTCGCCACCGTCTCGGGCGGTGCCTATGATCCGGTGACCGGCAGCGTGATCGTCAATGTCGATGGGGGACCGATGGAGATAACCATCGGCCAACTCGGCGCGCCGGATGGCATGACTCAGCTGGGGAACAGCTTTGCGCCGCTCTCGACCACCAAGGACGGCTCTCCGGTGGGGAGCATGATCGGCGTGAATGTCGACCGGAACGGGCTTGTCCAAGCCACGTTCGACACCGGCCTGACACGTGTCATCTACCAGGTGCCCCTGGTCGATGTGCCCAACCCGAACGGCATGGTCGCAATGGATCAACAAACCTACCTGCCGTCACCTGAAAGCGGATCGTTTTTCTTGTGGCAGGCCGGTGAAGGCCCAACAGGCGAGGTCATTTCCTTTGCCCGCGAGGAATCCACCACCGACGTTGCCGGCGAGCTGACCGACATGATCCAAACACAGCGGGCCTATTCATCGAACGCGAAAGTCATCCAGACCGTCGATGAGATGCTGCAGGAAACAACGAATATCAAACGCTGATCCGGGCCAAGCCATTGCCCGCCGCGCCTTCCAGTAAAAAAGAGGTTCATGTATGAGTATCTCAAGCGCCCTGTCCAACGCTGTAGGTGGTTTGAACGCAAGCGCACGTGCGGCCGGTGTGGCATCAACCAACCTGGCCAACGCGCTGACGCCCGGCTACGGCGTCCGCGCCTTGGAACTGGCATCGCAATCAAGCGGAAATCGCGGGGGGGTCTCGATCGTCGGGATCACCCGCACCGTCGATCAAGGCATTCTGAGCGACCGGCGGATGTCGGACAGTCAGATCGCAAGCGCCAGTACGCGGGCGGAATTCATCGGTCAGCTCGAGCGCATCGTCGGCACACCGGACGAAGGATCTTCCCTGTCGGCACGCATTGCCGCCTTCGATGCAAGCCTTGTCCTGGCCAGCAACAAGCCCGAAGCGACAGAGCTGCTCCAGGCCGCTGTGTTGCGGGCGGGTGAATTGGCCAGCACGCTGAACGCGATCTCAGCCGAGATTCAGACGCGGCGGACAAATGCCGACGGTGAAATCGCTTTGGCCGTTGACCGCGTCAACACGACCCTCGCTCAGATCGAGACGCTCAATACACGGATCAGGTCGGAGACGAAGGGTGGCAACTCGATCGCCGCCCTCCAAGATCAACGGCAGAAGGCGATTGACCAACTGGCGGAATATGTCCCGATCCGGCAAGTCCCCCGTGACAATGGCGCGGTGGCCCTGTTTACGCCGGGCGGGGCAGTTTTGCTTGATGGCAAAGCCGCGACCCTGGATTTCACACCCTCCAATGTCGTCGCACCGCACATGACGCTCGGCGCAGGCCTCGTCTCCGGGTTGACAATCAACGGCATCAACACACCGGCCTCCGGCCCGAACAGTCGGATTTCAGGCGGCAAATTGTCGGCCCTATTCGAAGTGCGTGATGATCTCGGTGTCGACGCCAATACGCAGGTTGATGCCCTCGCACGCGATCTTGCAGAACGGTTCCAGGCCGCAGGTTTGGATGCGACCCGGGCGCCAGGCGATCCTGGTCTCTTTACCGATGGTGGTGCCGTTTTCGACCCCCTGAACGAGGTTGGCATCGCTGGACGCATTGCCGTCAATGCAGCGGTTGATCCCAACAATGGCGGGGATCTCTGGAAACTGCGAGATGGTCTTGGCGCAGTTGCGCCCGGGGCCGCAGGAAACGGCGCGCTCCTGCAGGATTGGCGCCAGGCATTGAGCCAGAATGGTGCCCTTAACTCCGGCAATCTCGGCGCAACGGCGCGTTCGCTTTCCGGCCACTCCGCCAGTTTCACCTCGCGTATCGGTCAAAGCCGTCTTTCCCTGGATCAGGACATCAGTTTCGCAGCCGCACGTCAAAGTGAGCTAAAGACGCTGGAACTCGAGGGCGGCGTAGACACGGACGCAGAAATGCAGCGCCTACTTTTGATCGAGCAAAGCTATAGCGCCAACGCGCGGATGATCCAGACGCTCGACGATATGATGCAAGCCCTTCTGAGGATCTAAGAAATGAACCTGCAATCCATTGGCGATCTCGCGCAAACCTTTAAATTGCGCCAACAGAATGTCTTTCTCAAACAGCAGATGGCGCGTCTGACCGACGAACTGGCCAGCGGTCGAACGGCAAATCTGACTCAACAGCTCGCCGGCAGTTTCGGCCATATTGCCGATATTGAGCACGATCTGGTGGTACTTCAAAGTTATCAGGCTTCTGCCAAGGATGCGGCAACGTCCACAGCGGCAATGCAGGCCGCACTTGATACCGTGCAGTCTCTTGCCGGTGATCTCGGCCAGACAGCCAGCATCGCTGGCGTTACCACCGGCCCCGCAATCGTCGATTCTGTTGCAGTTCAAGGCCGAGGAACGCTGGAAACTGTCATTTCGGCGTTCAATACAGGCGTGGGCGGTCGCGCACTCTTTAGCGGCACCGAGATCGAAACTGCCCCATTGGCCTCTGCAGATACACTACTGAACGAAGTACGGCTTGCGCTAGCAGGGGCGCTGACCGCATCAGATGTTATTGCAGATTTGGACACGTTCTTCGACACCCCGGGAGGGGGCTTCGAGACCTTGATCTACCAAGGTGGAACAGCATTCCTATCGCCTTATCAACTTGGCGAAGGGGAATCTGTAAAACTCGAACTGCGCGCTGATGATACGGCTGTCCGCAACGTCCTGAAGAACACCGTTATGGCCGCACTGGCAGATGACGCGACATTGCCGCTCAACTCCGGCGATAGGGTCGAACTGGCCAAACAGTCGGGCATCAGGTTGCTGACATCGCAAGATGAGTTGGTAGGCATCCGGTCCAGCCTGGGCTTTGCTGAATCAAGAATTGAGCAGGCAGCCGCGAGAATATCTTCTGAGACAAGCAGCCTGGAGATGGCCAGGACAAATCTCCTATCGATCGACAAATTCCAGACGGCCACAGAATTGGAGCAAGTCCAGATACAGCTGGAAACGCTCTACACGATAACTGCGCGCGCATCGCGCTTCAGCTTGGTGAATTTCCTCTCATGAAAAACTATTTTCGATTTCTGATTCAAGCTCTTGCCATTTTTATCCTGGCGATGCCCGCAACCGCAGGGCCGATCCGTATCAAGGATCTGGTCGAGTTCGACGGTGTTCGGGGTAATGACCTCGTTGGCTACGGCCTGGTGGTTGGGCTCAACGGCACCGGTGACGGAATTCGAAATGCGCCGTTCACAGAAGAAATCATGTCGAACATTCTCGAACGGCTAGGTGTCAACATTACCGGCGAGCAGTTTCGCCCGAAGAACGTGGCGGCTGTTTTTGTCACGGCAAGCCTGCCTCCCTTTTCACGGGCTGGCGGGCAGATCGACGTTACAGTGTCCGCCATCGGTGATGCCAAGAGCCTTTTGGGAGGTACATTGGTCATGACACCGCTCAACGCGGCCGACGGCCAGATCTATGCCGTTGCCCAAGGTACGATCGTCGCCGGTGGTGTTTCGGCCGAGGGCGATGCCGGCGGGGTTGTGCAAGGCGTTCCGACGTCGGGTGTCATTCCAGCGGGCGCGCGGGTCGAACGTGAGATTGACTTCGAATTCGCCTCCTTGGACACCATGCGCCTTGCACTCAGGGAGCCGGATTTCACTACTGCCGCCCGCATCGAAGCGGCGATAAACGCCTCGTTCGGGCGATCTGTTGCTGTCATGCTCGATTCCGGGACTGTGCGACTGGACGTTGATCGGACCCAGGCCCGCTCGCCAGCCCACGCGCTTGGCCAGATCGAAAACATCCTGGTGGAGCCAGAGCGGAAGGCCCGCGTTGTGGTGGACCAACGTTCCGGAACAATCGTGATGGGCGAAGACGTACGCATCTCGCGTGTTGCCGTATCGCAGGGCAATTTGACCCTTCGGGTCGAGGAAAGACCCATCGTGGTTCAACCGAACCCGTTTGCAGAAGGGGAAACCATTGTCGTGCCAAGAACGGATGCCACAATCGAAGAAGAACCTGGCACAGGCCTTGCCGAAGTGCCACCAGGAACGTCACTCTCGGAAGTGATAGCGGGCCTGAATGCTCTCGGCGTGTCGCCTAGGGATATGATTGATATACTGAAAAGCATCAAGGCGGCGGGGGCGCTCCACGCGGAGTTCGTTGTACGCTAATTGGTCGCGTAGGAGAGTGTTGCCGACTTTACTTTAGGTCGATGTTTAAGGAGCAGAAGTTCGCTGCTTTGTAACGGTTAAATGGGATTGCACATCTTAATCTGGTCAATGGTATCCTGGTTGATGGTTCGTCGAATTCGATCCTTCAATCTGTCTGCTGGACTCATTCGACGCTCCTTGGGAAGAGCAACGACCAAGTCAAATTTCTCCAACCGCATCTGAACCTGCCTGTTCCCCGTTTTGACTGAGTAGCGGAATGTCATTTCGCGATGGAGGCTTGCAGGGCTGCGTCACATCTTCGAGCAAGCTTCGACTCTCTCGGGTTGTTGTCGAAATGAACCCTCAGAGTTGTAGTCGCTTGATCGTTTACTGATCCTGCAGATATCATCTTCTAGACAGCCTTCAACTGTGCAGGATCGCTGCCGCCGTGGGGTGGGTTTCAGAAGTAACCGCGCACCAAACTGTCGGCAATCAACGTCCAGCCGTCAGCAATAACAAAGAACGCCAGTTTGAATGGCAGGGAAACGATCGCTGGTGGAACCATCATCATGCCCATGGACATGAGGACCGCAGCAACGACAAGGTCAATTATCAGGAAGGGCAAAAAGACCAGGAACCCTATCTGAAATGCCCTTGAGATCTCGGACAAAAGAAAACTGGGCACGAGTACCGATAGCGGCGCATCAGGACCTGATTGGATGTCAGCGGCGTCCGGTCGCAACGCTGCCATCGACGAGAAGGTCTCAGGGTCGACCCGCGCTGCCATGAATGTGCGAAACGGATCGAGCGCCCGCTCTATTGCCGTTTCGACCGGAATCGTTTCGTTCAGCAGGGGCGAAATACCTTCGACCCACGCCGCCGTGAACACGGGCTCCATCACGAAATAGGTGAGGAACAAAGCAAGGCTGACGATCAGCATGTTGGGCGGAGATTGCTGCAAGCCAATGCCCTGACGCAGGATCGACAGCACGGTGACGATAAAGGGGAAGCACGTGATCATGATCGCCAGGCCAGGCGCCAGGCTCAAGACGGTGATGAGTGCAATAAGTTGCAGGGTGCGCGCCGAAAGTGATCCATCGTCGCCGAAAGAAATCGACACTTGCTGCGCGTATGCGGTATCCACGGAAAGGATCAAGCAGAGCGCAACAAGTACCGTCAGTACGGATAGGGTGCGTATCATCCCAGCCCGTCTTGCAAATCGGCAACTTCTGTCAGGCGAACGGCCAATTGACCTTTCTGATCCCCGTCGAGTTCTTCCAACTCTCCCCGCGCAATCAAACGCTCCCCGACATAGAGCTCAACCGCGTCATCAACCCGCTTATCCAACGGCAAGACTGCATCCTTGCCCAGCTTCAGCAGGTCGCGGATCAGGGGTCGCGCCTTGCCGACGGAAATCGTGATCTCAATCGGAACCGCCGAAAATGGATTTGCCAAATCTGCAGAAGGCCGGGACTGAGTAGATGCATCATCCATCATGCAATATCCTTTTGATTTTCTTCGAAAAAGCCAGTTACTGAACGGTCGATTTCCGCCAGAACTGCTGACAAATCCACCTCGCGTTCGGTACCGGCGATACGGATCAGAACCTGGCCGTCTCCGAGCGACGTTTCGCTGTTTACCGTCACCGGGATTGGCAGGTCGTCGGTGAGCAGTTCTTCTATTGCGGTCATGTTCGAGGGCGCGGTCACGATCTGAACAGGTTGTTGACCGTGTTCCTTCGCAAGCTCGTGCAGCATCTCCGAAATTCTGGAACCCAGCGTCGCCTGCGCCGCATGGGGCAGCACGGCATCGACCATCCCCCGCAAAAGCGGCTGAAGCGACTTGAGGATCGACGCATAGGCCTCTTGATACGTGAACGACAGCTCGTGGAGATTTTGTGCGAGATCGGACGACACCCGCAGTGAATTCTCCGACTGCGCTTTCAGACAATCATCCCAACCCGCTTGATATCCACTTTCGAAAGCCGCCAGACGCCGTTCTTCCAGAGAAACATCCGTGAGAGTCACCGGCGCTCCGGATTTGAAATCGCTGTAGTCTTCGAGAAGGTGCCCGATCGACATCATACATTCTCCTCTTCGCCCTCAAGCCAGCTGCGCAAGATCTCGACGGTTTCTTCCTGACGCTCGCCAATCAGGCCCCGAAGACGTTCGACGGGGTCCACCGGCGGGTTCGAACCAAGCGCGGGCAGCCCTTGGGCATCATCCGCGGCGGTCGTATCACCGCTCGAAATCACCGGAATATCCGCGCCGTCGAAATTGTCTTCGGCGATCTCTCCGGTGATTGCCTGAACTTCATCAGAGGCGCTTGTTGATGACTGCTCAGGCAATGCCGCACCCGGCGCATCGAGCTGCGCCACAGGCGTCGGCGGATTGCTCAGCAGCGGACGAACAACAAACAAGCCCAAAACGATGGCGACGAGCCCAAGGACAGCGGCCTGAATGATGGACATCAGGTCCAGGCCGAGGCTGGCAAACATCGAGGGCTCCGCAAGGGTACCCGCCGGCGCAATGGCCTCGAACTGCATGGTCTTGAGCGTGATGACATCGCCACGGCTTTCATCAAATCCCACTGCAGAAGCGACAAGTTCCCGAAGCGCGGCCAACTCTTCTTCCGAGCGCGGCTCGAAAACCGGTGTGCCGCCGTCATCCACCGCGGTTGTTCCATTCACCAGCACGGCCACCGTCACCCGTTTGATCGCTCCGGGGATGTTGGTGATTTCCCGCTCCGTTGCGGAAACCTCGTAGTTCACACGCTCCCTTGTTTCACTGGTCTGGCTTGATGAGCTATCACCGTTCGCCGCGTCCCCGTCCGGCAGGTTGGAAGCCACGGTCACATCGCCACCGCCCTGATCCGACGCGGAGTTTGACCGCTCTTCTGTATCGGTGCTGATCGCGACCCGGCTTTCCGGATCAATTTCTCTTTGGCGAATTGATTCGGTCTGCGTGACCGTGTCGACGCTAACCTCCACGACTGCATTTCCCGGGCCAACGCGCGCTTCCAATAGTCGCTGTACACGTTGGCGCATCGAATCGGCGCGGTCTTCTGATGTGTTTTCCGGTGCTTCTTCTGCCGCGCCGATCAAGCCGCCGGAGCCGTCGATGACCGACACCGCTTCGGGTGTCAGGCCCGTCACCGCCGCGGCCACGAGGAATTTCAAGGCCCGGGCGTGTTTGGCGGACATGCCTCCACCGGTTGTCGTGACCGACACCGAGGCGGATGGTTGCATATCTCTTTGAAAGGGGTTCGAGCCGATATTGGCAATATGGACACGGGCGGACGTCACCGCGGGATGCGCGACGATGGTACGCGCCAATTCGCCTTCTTTTGCGCGCCAATAGGCGGCATCGAACATCTGAGACGTAGTGCCAAACCCGGACAGGTTGTCCAGCAGTTCATAGCCTTTGCTGGAATTCGTCGGCAGGCCCTCGCTGGCCAGGGTCATCCGCAATTCGTCGCGCCGAGCGGCCTCGACAAAGATCGATCCGCCCCGGACATCATAGGCGACGCCGCGCTGTTCAAGCGCACTGACCACCTCCCCGGCAGCGCCATTTTCGAGACCGGAGTAAAGCAACGTCAAACTGGGCGCGGAGGCCATCCGCGTCAATGACAACACGGCTGCGAACACGGCCACTGTCGCAAGCACGACAATCACGCGCCGCTGTGTGTCCATAGCTGACCAGATATTCACGATCTGCTGCAATTTCTTTGCCTCCTGATCCACGGCCTTCTGCCGAACGGTGTGCTCATCTTTCGCTGATCAGGCTTAACAATCGGTTAGTTCCTGCCGGTCTATATTGCCGATATCGAAACTTGCAGGGACGCATCATGGCTGATCCAGAGGAAAGCGCGGAAGAAACGCCCAAGAAAAAATCGAAGATGCCTTTGATTCTGGGGCTTGTGCTGGCGATTGCGGGCGGTGGCGGGGGTTTTTTCGCGGTGCAATCCGGCATGCTTTTCCCAAGCGAATCGCATGCAGAAACTGAGGCCCATGACGAGCCGATCATGGTCCCGAACATGCCGGATGTGGCCTTCGTTCCAATCGACCCGATTGTCGTGTCCTTGGGTCAGGGCAGCGGCGGCAGCCATTTGCGATTTCGCGCCCAGCTGGAGGTTGGCAGCGCCCATAAGGAAGAGGTCGAAAAACTGATGCCCCGGGTTGTCGATGTCCTGAATGGGTATCTTCGCGCGCTCGAACCCGCTGATCTTGAAAGCAGCTCCATCCTGGTTCGACTGCGGGCCCAGATGTTGCGGCGGATCCAGATCGTTACCGGCAACAGCCGGGTCAACGATCTGCTGATCATGGAATTTGTACTGAACTGAGGAATCACCATGGATATGATTGCGGACATTCTTCTTGTCGCCGGCGCACTAGGTGCCGGATTTTATTGCTATATTCTGGCGCGGCGGCTGAGCCGTTTCAATGACCTCGAAAACGGCGTCGGGGGGGCTGTTGCAGTGTTGTCAGCCCAGGTGGATGACCTCACGAAAACACTTGTGGCGGCACAGACAACCGCCAGTTCCTCGACCGATTCGCTTGGCGAGTTGACGGATCGTGCCGAAGGTGTGGCCAAGCGCCTCGAGCTTCTGGTCGCCTCCATGCATGATCTGCCGGAAAGCCAACCGGCCCCGGCCAATCCTGCACCGACGCCGCAACCGGCGGCTCAGGCAGCACCCGAAGAACCATCGCCCACCGGCCCGGTTTTCAAACGCCATAGTGATGCAGCCTAGGAGCCGATCATGACCAAACAAGGCGGCAAAAAACAACGCCGGCGCAGAGCGCCTGGCAGAGGTGCGCTGGTGGCCATTTCCGCACTGCTTATTGGCTCTGCGTTGATCCGCATCGGTGATGATGCCGGGCAAGCGTTCGCCAAGGTCGCCAACGAACCCGAGGTGATGCAACCCCAAGAAACCGTCCAGCAGGGCCAGTCCGAAACACCGGAAGAGCTGCAGGCAATGTTGAATGCCTTTCGCGAGCGTGAGGCGAAAATTGCCCAGCAGGAAGCAGCCATCCAGGACAGAATGCAGGCTTTGAAGTTTGCCAACCGCGAGATCGAACGTAAACTAACAGAACTGACCGCCGCCGAAGAAGCATTGCGCGAAACGATTGCCCTAGCGGACACCGCCGCGGAAAGCGATCTGGATCGGTTGACCCGGGTCTATGAAAACATGAAGCCCAAGCAGGCCGCCGCACTCTTCGAAGAGATGGACCCGAATTTTGCCGCAGGTTTTCTGGGCCGGATGCGTCCCGAAGCCGCTGCTGCCGTCATGGCAGGTCTCAGCCCCGAGGCGGCGCATACGTTCAGCGTGGTCCTGGCAGGTCGAAACGCAAACGTACCGACGGAATAATCCCAAAAACTCAAGGTTTTTTAACACTGCAATGGCAGGTTATGCACAACACTTTGGGCTGGAGACTCAGATGATCGGCATTTTCGGTATCCTGTTTATTTTCGTGATGGTTTTCGGCGGATACCTCGCGGCCGGCGGCAAACTGGGCATTATCCTGAAAGCCTTGCCGTTCGAGCTGATGATGATCGGCGGTGCCGCCATAGGGGCGTTTCTGATCAGTAACGACATGCCGGCCGTCAAGCATACGCTTAAGGATATCGGCAAGGTTTTCAAAGGCCCCAAGTGGAAACACGACGACTATCGCGATCTTCTTTGCCTCCTGTTCGAACTCATTCGGCTGGCCCGCCAGAACCCGGTTGCGATCGAAGAACATGTCGAAGAGCCCGAAAGTTCGTCGATCTTCACCAAGTATCCCCGTATTCTCGCCGACGGCGAGGCTGTCTCTTTGATTAGCGATACATTGCGGTCGGCCTCGATGAACTACGATGATCCGCACCAGGTCGAAGAGGTTCTGGAAAAGCGCATGGACGCGAATATGCATCATGCCCTGCATTCCAGTCATGCCCTGCAAACCATGGCGGACGGCCTGCCCGCGCTTGGCATCGTCGCGGCGGTCCTTGGCGTCATCAAGACAATGGCATCGATTGATCAGCCGCCCGAGATTCTGGGCAAAATGATTGGCGGTGCTTTGGTCGGCACGTTTCTCGGGGTCTTCTTGTCCTATGGCTTGGTTGGTCCCTTTGCCGGGAAGGTCAAGAACGTGGTCGAAGAAGACGGTCATTTCTATCAGCTGATCCGGGAGGTCCTGGTCGCAAACTTGCATAACCACGCCACCAACATCTGCATTGAAGTCGGTCGTCAGAACACACCGTCGCATTGCCGCCCCTCTTTCAACGAGTTGGAAGAAGCGTTGAAGAGCGTCAAACAGGGAGCGGCCTGATGCGCCTCTTAATGGCGGTGTTATGTTCTGCGAGCTTTGCACTGGCGGCCAACGCGCAAGCCATTGATGTTCGGTCGGGGCAACATGACGGTTTTGTACGCCTGATAATCGACCTGCCCGAGCGTGTTGAGGTGAAGGTTGAGAACTGGCGCGAAGAAGCGGTCATTACCCTTCCCGGCCAAGAATTCACGTTTGAAACTTCGCGCGTTTTTGACCGGATTTCACGAGACCGGGTCAGGGATGTCATCGGTGAAGAAGAGGCCGCGAAACTGCGCGTCAGCCTTGGATGTAATTGTAGTGTCTCCACGTTCTGGCACGGGAAATCACTTCTCGTGCTCGATGTAAGAGACACCGATACGGTCTTTCCTTCAATCGCAGACAGGGCGCCACCAGCTTCGCAGGATGATATGCCGGTCGCCTCTGCTGCAACCGAAGAAGAGCGACAACCGAACCAACGTCTCACAATACGGCAAGGTTCTCTTTCCCTTGCTGCGTCTCTCGCCAAAAGACAGCTGAAACCGGAGAGTGATGTTCAAGAAGAGGCCGCCAATGCCGAGCAACCTTCTGTTTTGGAGGAAACAGACCCTGCTGAGCCTCTCGCCAGCGAGGTTCGTGAACACCTGGTCAAACAACTGAGCCGCGCCGCCACACAAGGTCTGATCTCTCCGAGGTCGCAGATCACGCCTCCAACAACTGCACAAGTGGCCGAAACTGTCCCCGAGGAAGTTACGGAACCAGTGTCGTCAACGACCGCCGGGCATATTAACCTACGGGCGCAGAGTAGTATCGACCGGGACTTCCTGGCGGTCCTCGAAGAAGGTATGCGCGGTCATTCCGCAAACGTATGCGTCGATGGTGCAGTACTTGATGTCGGCTCCTGGGGTAGCGATTCACCGTTCGCGCAGCAGGTAGGGCCGCTTCGCAAGGATCTGATTGGTGAATTCGATCAGGTAAATCTGGACGCTGTTGCAGACCTCACCCGACTTTATCTTTATTTTGGCTTTGGAGCCGAAGCGCGTCACACGTTGTCATTGGTCGAAGACCTATCCGATAACCGCGACATCTATCTTGCACTGTCGGCCATCATGGAAGACGGGCATGCATCAAATCTGGCACTGGCAAACCAGCTGCACTGCGATGGACCCGCAGCACTTTGGGCCATCCTGTCCTATGAAACACTTCCCCAAGACACCCAGATAAACAAGGATGCCGCACTTCGGGCATTTGATGCACTCCCCCGGCAACTCCGCAGTCACTTGGGGCCGTCGCTGTCGCGACGCTTTCTGGATGCGGGAGATCCACAAACAGCCGAAAACGTCATTCGCATCCTGAACCGCCTAGAAGAAACAGTGACCGCCGAGGCTGACCTAGTTGAAGCAGAAATCGACCTTGCCGATGGCGAAAACGCTAAAGCCGTCGAAGGTCTGGAGGCTGTTGTCGAAACAAACACTGAAATCTCCGCCAAGGCTCTGATCGAGCTGATTGACACCTCGCTCAAATCAGAAAATGCGGTGTCTTACGACCACGCAATTCTGGCGGGTGCTTATCTGCAGCAAAACCGGGGGGGAGAGCTTGAGCGCGATCTGGCCCGGGTATACCTGATAGGTTTGGCGGCGTCCGGTGCCTTCGATCAATCCTATGAGGAGCGTCTGCGGCTGGCTTCTTCTCTGCCACCTGAGCTTTTGCAAGAAGTGGATTCCGATGTGCTCAATCAACTAACGCAATCTGCGGATGAGATCACATTCCTACGGCATGTTTTTGTCAGTTCAAATGAAGAGCGAAGCCGTTTGAATGCGACGGCCTCCAACGCCGCGGCAACACGGCTTGTCGATCTTGGCTTTGCCGATGCGGCACGTCCTTTTATCGAACAGGAAACACGTGGACGACTGGAGCGCGAGCGTAAAATCTTGCGGGCCAAGATATCACTCATGGAAGGGCGACCGAAACAGGCGGAGGCGGACCTTCTGGATGTTGAAGGAGATGATGCGGAACTCCTGCGGGCAAAAGCGCGTGGGATAGCGGGCGATCACCTCGCCGCGGCTGACACCTATGCTGAATTGGGAGATCGGGAGAACTCGATGCGTCAAGCCTGGCTGGCCGAGGATTGGACTCGGCTGCTTCAGGCCGAAGAGAGCGCGCTATCAAGCGGCGCAGCATTGGCATTGTTGAATGAGAGCAATGCGCAGGAGACGGAAAACGAAGGACAAGACGGCAGTTCAGATCGTGTCCTTTCAATGAACCGGGGCCTCATACAGCAGAGTTCCGCAGCGCGGGAAACCATTGAAGACGTGCTGGTGTTCAATCCTTCGCCGGAAGCCGAATAGGATTTGGCCCGGCCTGCAGAAGGTTACCAAATCTAAAGGATGCCAAAATAGAATCGCCCCATAGGCAACAGAATGTGCCGACCGGAGAGCGAATGAACTTGCGCGAAAAACTATTTCTTCTTTTTTGGCTGCCGCTGAATTGGAACCTACTGCGATGTCCGGTTTGGCAACTTGGCGGAAAGTACTGTCATTCGTTGATGTTTAGGTGTGTCGCAGTCGCGATTTCGCTTTCCTGTGTCACCGCGGCATACGCATCTACGACCGATATCTGCGACACGGCGGCTCACCGCGCGGCCAAGGAATTCGGCGTACCGGTTTCCGTACTTTGGTCCATCACACGCACAGAGACCGGACAGTATCGCGATGGTCGGCTGACCCCCTGGCCCTGGACCGTGAACATGGAGGGGAAAGGACATTGGTTCAAATCCAGACGCGATGCACAGGCTTACGCCCTGCGCGAATTTGAACGCGGTGCCCGGAGCTTTGATGTTGGTTGTTTTCAGATCAATTACAAATGGCACGGCGCTTCTTTTCGAAGCATCGATCAGATGTTCGACCCGCTTGAGAACGCACGCTACGCTGCGGCCTTTCTGTTGCGGCTCTATCGAGAGAGCGGAGACTGGTCGATTGCGGCGGGAGCATATCACTCCCGGACGCAAGAATTTTCGCAAAAGTACCGCGCCCGATTTGACCGGATCCATGCAAGTTACGGATCGGAAGACGGCATTGCGCCCGGCAGGAATTCAAACCGACAAAATGCGACGACACAACCGAGCCGCGAAAATACCTTTCCGTTGCTGGTTCATGCGGACACCCCTGCGCGGAACGGATCGCTTGTCCCGCTGGTCAACAACCACTCACGTGCCTTGTTCACAATACCGGGCATCTCCGGGGAGTCCTGACGCATGAAAAACCTCACGATCAGCGACCTGTTTCAACCGACCGTGTTGCTCGCCCTGGCCTTGATGGCAATCATCGTCATGATGATCCTCCCGGTTCCGGCATGGGTGCTTGATGTGGGACTGGCCGCCTCCTTTGCGCTGGCCATCCTTATCTTCACAGTCACGCTTTTCATCGAGAAACCGCTCGATTTCTCGGCGTTTCCAACGATCCTGCTTGCGTCACTGATGCTGCGCCTGTCGTTGAACGTGTCATCGACCAAGCTCATCATCGGCGAAGGGCATACCGGCACAGATGCGGCAGGCGATGTCATCCAAGGATTCGCCAACTTCGTCATGGGCGGAAGCGTTTTCCTTGGCCTTGTCGTCTTCGGCGTCCTTATGATCGTCAATTTCATGGTCATTACCAAAGGCGCCGCCCGCATGGCGGAGGTGGGCGCACGCTTTGCACTGGATGGCATGCCCGGCAAGCAGCTCGCCATCGACAGTGACATGTCGGCAGGCGCAATCGACCATCAGGAGGCGAAGGAACGACGGGAACGAGAGCAACAGGAAACGACATTTTTCGGCTCGCTGGACGGCGCCTCGAAATTCGTCAAAGGCGACGCAATCGCCGGCCTGCTCATCACGTTGCTGAACCTCGTCATGGGCCTCATCATGGGACTGGTCGTGCATGACATGCCGATCGGAACCGCCTTTGAAACATACACAATCCTGACCGTCGGGGATGGGTTGGTTACCCAAATCCCCGCCGTGGTGATTTCGATTGCATCGGCGCTCTTGTTGGCGCGCGGCGGTGCCCAGGGCGCGACAGACAAAGCATTGATGAGCCAATTGACGCGCCATCCGTCAGCTTTGGCAACCGTCGCGGTCTTGATGATCCTCTTCGCCTTGGTGCCGGGCTTGCCATTTGTCCCCTTCATGATCGGAGGCATCGCCCTCGGCGTCACCTCATTGGTGATGTTCCGGGCGCAGAAGCGGCTTGCCATGGCCGAGGAGACACCTGACCAACCTCTCGAAGTTGCCACCGATAAATCACTGGGCGATATCCTGGAGCTTGACGACATCCATGTGGAATTTGCCCCTGACCTGGTCAACATGGTCCTCGACCCGGGTGTCGGGCTCGACGCGCGCATCTCCAACATGCGCACCCATGTGGCGACTTTCTATGGGTTGATCCTTCCGGAAATCCGCCTGACCGACGATCCGGGCCTGCCTTCCGGCACCTACATGATCCGCATTCAGGGGGTTGAGCAGGCCAAAGCGGTGCTGCGTACGGACCAGATCCTGGCGCTCGACCCTGACAGCAATGAAGCTCTCCCTTCAGGTGAGAACGTGACGGAACCGGTCTATGGTGCACCGGCGCGATGGATTCCGGAGGAAGCGCGCGAGGACGCCGCATTGAACGGTACAACATTGGTAGCACCCACGGAAATTCTTGCCACCCATCTGCTTGAAGTGATCAAGAAGAACCTGAGTCGGTTGTTGACCATGAAAGCGATGCGCCGCCTGTTGGATGAAATGGTCAACCTGACGGATCAGGCACGATCAGAAGCGAACCGCAAGCTCCTCGATGAGATGATCCCGGACCGCGTTCCATCGGACCTGCTGCATTCTGTACTGCGCCTTCTGCTGGCCGAACAGGTATCGGTTAGAAATCTGCCCCTCATTCTCGAAGCAACGGCCGAGGCGCGGCAGTTGCATACCCAGACCGAGGCAATTTGCGAACATGTGCGTCAACGCCTTGGGTTCCAGCTTGTCGCCAATCTGCAGCGGCCAGACGGCAGCCTGCCGTTGATCCAACTCGCTCCAGAATGGGAAGACACGTTCACAACCTACCAGATTGACAATGACCGTGGCCGGATGGACGTGGCACTCCCGCCGGAAATCTTCAACACCCTGACGGCATCGGTATCAGAACAGGTATCGCTCGCGGGCGAGCAGGGCATTTTCCCGGCAATCGTGACCTCCACGCTCAGGCGGCGTTTCCTCCGCACTGTCTTGTCCGCGCGCGACATATCGAACCCCGTGTTGTCCTTTGAAGAAATCGGTCTCGATACCAAGCCGTCGCTTGTCGGGGTGGCCGCGGCATGACTGCACTCGCCGATATCCTGCAGCTCTCCCAGGATATCTTGTGGCTCAACTTCATCGTGTTTCTTCGCGTCGGGCCGGTCATGTCTCTGTTTCCCGGTTTTGGCGAACGCTCCGTTCCGGCGCGGATCAAACTCATGGTCGCGCTGATGTTCACCCTGGTCGTCTCCCCGGCAGTGGCCCCGTTGGTCTCAGAAACAGTCAGGCAACCGCCACCTTTCGCCTGGCTGGTTCTCAGTGAAACGGCCATCGGGCTCATGATCGGCATCGGGATCAGGTTATTTCTCCTGGCGCTGCAGACCGCCGGATCAATCGCCGCGCAGGCAACATCACTGGCGCAAATCCTGGGCAGCGCAGGCGTGACCCCCCTGCCAGCAATCGGCCATCTTCTCGTGGTGGGCGGCCTGGCCTTGGCCATGATGCTGGGCCTGCATGTGCGGGTGGCCGAAATGGTGGTCCTGACCTACAACCTCTTTCCCGTCGCACAACTGCCGGACACCGGCGCGATAACCGCCTGGGGGATCCGGCAGGTCGCCGCCTCCTTTGCACTTGCCTTCACGCTGGCGGCGCCGTTCGTGATCGTCTCGGTCCTCTACAACCTGACATTGGGCATCATTAACCGGGCAATGCCGCAACTGATGGTGGTTTTCGTCGGTGCCCCGGTCATCACCGCAGCCGGTCTCGGATTGCTGTTCCTCATGGCGCCAACGATGTTGACGATCTGGGTCCAGGCCATTGAGGCTTTCGTCATAAATCCCTTCGGAGGGTTTTGATGGCTGACCAGAGTGACGATACGGAAAAAACCCACGACCCAACACCGCACAAGCTGAGCGAAGCGCGCAAGAAGGGCGACATCGCACGCTCTGCCGATCTGACGACAGCGGCGGCCTATGGTGGGTTTTTGCTGGCAGCCATCGCAATCGGGGGGACGTCAGTCCAGAAAATCAGCACGTCCATGATGGTGCTGATCGATCAATCGTCGGATCTGGCCGATCTGATTTTCGACGGTCAGGCGACAACTGCTGTTGGTGGATTGCTCGGGGCAATCGCGCTCGCCACGCTCGGCTGGTTCCTCATCCCCGCGGTGACGTCGATCCTCGCCGTGATCGCTCAGCGTGGTTTCGTCTTTGCGCCAAGCAAACTCGCGCTCAAAGCGTCCCGCATCAACCCGATCGAGAATGCGAAAAACAAATACGGTCTGTCCGGCCTTTTCGAGTTCGCCAAAAGCTTTGCCAAGCTGTTGTTCTATTCCGTCCTCCTCGGTGTTTTCCTCACCTATCGCATGTCCGACATGGCAGGAGCGATTCATGGCGACCCCAAGATCGTCGGTGCGTTGATGACCCGCGTCATCATCGACTTCATGTTTGTGGTGGTTCTCATTGCCGCGGGTGTCGGTGCAGTCGACTACCTCTGGCAACACCACGACCATATTCGCAAGAACCGGATGTCCCACAAGGAGATACGGGACGAGCACAAGCAGCACGAGGGTGACCCCCACCTCAAGCAGGAACGGCGGCAGCGTGGTGCTCAAATCGCGGCGGAGCAGATGATGGCTGACGTGCCGGATGCTGACGTAGTCATCGTGAACCCGACCCATTACGCGGTCGCACTGAAGTGGAGCAGGGCGCCCGGATCCGCCCCGGTTTGCGTGGCCAAAGGCGTCGATCACATTGCGCAAGCCATCCGGGAATGCGCCATGGAGAACGGCGTCCCAATTCACCGAGATCCACCAACTGCCCGTGCCATCCATGGCAGCACGGATATCGGTCAGGAAATCGACCCGGCACAATACCGGAGTGTGGCTGCAGCAATCCGGTTTGCGGAAATGATGCGCCGCAAGGCGAGGAGCTTTGGATAATGCCCGACGCTCTCCAGGATCTGGCCAACCTGACCGATGCTATCTATCAGGCAGAACTGCAGAAGATGGCCGTGTTGAACCATAAGGAAGCAGAGATCCGGCGCAAGATAGCGGATCTCGAAACGCTCCGACGCGACAACCTGCAACTACCTTCGAATGACCTCAATGCCGTGCGTCAAATCGGTGCCGACGTCCTCTGGCAGGGATGGGTCGGGCACACCCGCGAAAGCCTGAATATCGAACTGGCGCAAATCCTTGCCCAGAAAGAGTATATGAAGTCCGCGCTCCAGCGTGCCTTTGGTAAACAAGCAGCCGCCAAGGAGTTAGTGGCGGACGCCGCCAAGCAAGCCCACGACGAACAGGATAAACGTTTCTGGCAGATGCAGGATGATCTTCAGGCGATGAGGTTCAATAAAGACAGATAACCGTCGCCAACCTGTCGGCGCATCCCATCACACATCCTGACGCGCGATATCGGTGATGAGAACACCATTTACGCTGTCTCCGGCGATGGTTTGCGCAACCTCCAACAGGGCGTTGCGCAAGACGTCGAGGTTTCTGGCATTCGTGAATTCACCGCGGAACCCGCCGATATTGGCGTGATCGAACAGGACCTGCAGAAAGGCGTCGCGAAGTTTCGGCTCCCTAGAGTAAATTACCTCCCCCTGGCCCGCCTGGATCTCAACGCTCAAGGTCATCACAACAAGGGACTTGATCCTCTCGTCGGCAACGACCGGCACCAGGAACTGATTATTGAGCTTGATGTATTCCACCGTCTCTTCGGCGCCATGCGCGTCGTCTTCGGCGTGTTCCGGCTCCTTGGCGGCCACCTCGTGATGCACATCCCCGCAGGGGTTTTCAGCGGCCATCTCGGCGGGTTCCGGCTTGAGCGCCAGCCCCGCACCGATGCCGCCACCGACCCCGACAACCGCCAGGATCACCGGCAAAAGCTTCCCAATCATCTCACTCTCCTAAAATGGCAGGACCATATCCAGCACCTGTTGTCCGATCCGGGGTTGCTGAACATCCGTGATCTGACCGCGGCCACCGTAGGAAATCCGCGCGGCGGCAATCTTGTCGTAGGTGATCTGGTTCTGACGCGAAATGTCCTCGGGGCGCACATAGCCGCTTACAAGCAACTCTCTCAGTTCGAAATTCACCCGCACCTCTTGCGTGCCCTGGATCGACAGAACCCCATTGGGCAGGACTTCCATCACGGTGGCCGCAACGCGCAGGGTCAGCTCTTCCTGCCGGCTGACAGAACCGTCACCGCCGGAACTGCCGGACGAGTCCAATGAGACCGCGTTATCCAGAGAGGCGCCGTCCGGCAATTTTCTGTTTATCCGCTGTGGCAAGCCATAGAGATGCGGAATGCTCAATGATTCAGACCCTTTACGGGATCTCTCGGTTGAGTTTGAAATGGCTGCTTCTTCGTCGATTTCGATCACGACGGTCAGGATATCCCCGCGTTTCAACGCCCGTCGATCACCCAGCAGCGACCGCCGGCCACCGCTCCAAAGGGACGCCCCGTCAATCTGCCTTCTGGGCTCCGCCGTCAATGGTAGGCCGGGGTTCATCATCGCCGTATGCTCGGTCGAATTTCGGGTGGGCGTGAAGCTCGGCGGTTTGCCGATGTGGTCGAGGCGGCTGCATCCGGTGACACCAACCGCGAGGCAAAGGCAAAGACTGATTTTTCGATCAAACATGACACATCCTATTGTGATACCATTACACGGCCGTCCGACATGACCTTGCCGGATACCGTCGTTCGCGATGAGAGGTTCATGACCCGCACGACGTCACCGACGCCCGCCCGGGACAAGGACCGCCCTTCCGCGGAAATCTTGAGACCATTGCGCTGGAACACCAACGCGACGATCTGATTGCGCTCGACCAGTGCGGGCGGCCCGGTATCGGCCAGTGGGATTGGCCGGCCCGCATAGAGCGAGACACGCGCCTCGGCACCGATCACCTGTTCGGGTTTGCTGGCCATGCCGACGATATTGCCAGGCTTGGTAATCAGATCCCGCGCGGTAATCACGGTCCCCGGCCGAATGGTACGCGCAGCCAGGACCGTGTCGGCCACGGCCTGATTGGCCAGCAACAGGATCGCAAGGGTCAGGCCGTGTTTCATCAGCGCACCTGCGTGGTCGCGCCAAGCATCTGGTCGGAGGCCGAGATCACTTTCGCATTCAACTCGTAGCCGCGCTGCGCCTCGATCAGTTCGGTAATTTCGCGCACGGGATCAACCGAACTGTCCTCGAGATAACCTTGGCGCAACGTCCCGAGGCCATCCTCGCCCGGGGTGGAAACATTGGCCGGTCCAGATGCTTCAGTCTCGGTGAAGAGGTTGCCGCCGATCGCCTCCAGCCCCTTGGGGTTTGTGAAGCTGGCGAGCGTGATCTCACCGATGGACTGCGCCTGAGCGGCGTCACTGAAGTAAGCGAAAACCTCTCCCGCAGGGTTGATCGAGATACTGCGCGCATCATCCGGGATCACGATTTCCGGCGTCAACGGGAAACCATCGGAGGTCACGATTTGCCCTTCCGCCGAACGTTTCAAAGCCCCATCGCGGGTGTAGGCCGACAAGCCCGATGGCAGCGTCACTTCGAGATATCCACCACCGTCGATTGCCACGTCCAGATCGCCATTTGTCGCCCCAAGCGACCCCTGCTGCAGATTGACCGACACCGCTGCGGGACGCACCCCGAGACCGAGCTGCACGCCCGTAGGCAGCACCGTGCCATCGGCAGAATTCACCGTACCGGCGCGGGCCAGCTGTTGGTAATGCAGATCGGAAAACTCGGCACGGCGCGCGTTGTAACCGGTCGTCGACATGTTCGCGAGGTTGTTTGAAATGGTCTCGACGCGCATCTGCTGAGCGGCCATTCCTGTTGCTGCGATTTTCAGGGCGCGCATGGGCACCTCCTTGGATTAACGGGTGAAAGTGTCGAGGGCTGAGATGATGCGTTTGTTTTCGGAATCGAGGAAACTCTGGCCCATCTCGTAAGCGCGCTGTACTTCGATCATCCGGGCGATCTGGCTCACGGGATCGACATTGGCGCCCTCCAGGAAACCCTGCAAAATGCGTCCGCCTTCGACGGGCAAGACCTCTCCTTCGGTACGGAACATGACGCCATCCTCACGAATAAGGTCGATCGGGTCCGCGGGTTGCACGAGGCCGATCTGCGCCAATGGACGCCCGCCATCGCTGACCGTGCCATCCGGCGAAATCCCCAGCGCCGTCGCATCGGGCGGCACAAAGACCGGCGCCCCCCCGGCATCGAGCACCCGGAAACCATCGTTGGTGACGAGGTCGCCCTCGGCTGACAGCGCAAAGTTACCCGCGCGGGTCAGACGTTGACCCAGCGGTGTTTCGATCAGGAAAAACCCTTCGCCTTCAACGGCCATATCCAGGATTCCACCTGTTTTCGTCAGCGCGCCTTGGATCATCGACGTGTTGCGAACTTCGGCAGACGCCATGGAGATCGACGGCCCCTCCTCGGTACCGCGCACGAATTCGGCAAAGATCAGGCCTTCTTGGCGAAAGCCGGTCGTGGCGCTATTGGCGATGTTGTTGGCAATCACCTGCATTTCGCGCATGAGACCTGATTGCCGTGTCAGCGTTGTGTAACCTGTTGATTCCATATCTCAACCTCCGATGATCAGCGGGATCAGCTGATCCTGGAAAAAGGCGACCAGTGTTTGGGTCATGAACGCCATCGACAGCCAGAAGACGACGACAATGGCGGCGAGTTTTGGTACGAAGGTCAACGTCAACTCCTGGATCGAGGTCAACGCCTGAAAAAGGCCGACCGTCACGCCGGCCAACAAGGCGACCGAAAGGATGGGCAAGGAGATGATCACCGCCACCCAGAGCCCCTGCCGGAGCGTGTCGAAGAAAATCACTTCGTCCATCATGAGGTTCAGACCGGCATCCGCAGGATTTCCTGATACGCTTCGACAACCTTGTCACGCACCGTCACTGCCGTTTCGACGGCCAGTTCGGTCTGCGCCAACGCCTGCACCAGCGCGTGCGGATCGGCATCGCCGGTCATCGCGGCCTTGGCGATCTGCTCGCTTTCCTGGAGCGTGGTCGCAAAATCCTTGGCGAGACCTTTAAAGGCCTCGCCCGCCCCGCCCTGACCGGCATTCGGCTCGGTCGCAGGGCGAGAGGCTGCATAATTCTGTACAGCGTTCAGAGCTTTGATATCCATTCTGGATCTCCTTTATCGACGTAGCAATTCCATCAGGCTTGACGACATCTGACGCGCCTGATCGAACATTTTGAGGTTCGCCTCGTAGCTGCGCTGCGCTTCGCGCGCGTCAGCGATTTCAATGACAAGATTCACATTCGATCCGTCATAATGGCCGCTTTCATCGGCCATGGGATGGCTGGGGTCATACACCTTCGCCAATTCGCTTCGGTCCAGATGGACCCGGCTGGTTTCGACCTCGCCGACAGATCCGCGATTGCCGAATTCCGTTTCAAAGGTCACGCTCTTGCGCCGATAGCCGGGCGTGTCGGTGTTGGCAATGTTCTCCGAGACATGGCGGAGCCTTTGTGCCTGCGCTTTCAAGCCGCTCGCGGAAACCGACAGGGATTTCGAAAATTCACTCATGAAACAACACTCCTATCGGCGGCTGATTGCAGCGCGCAGCACGGTCAGGGATGACTTGTAGATCGCGAGGGCCCGGTCATGCTGACGTTTGACATCAACGGCGGCCAACATCTCTGTCTCCAACGAGACCGAATTTCCATTCGGGTCCGCCATGGCATCACGCCGCTCGCTGACGCTCAGGTCAAACGGCATTGCGGTGGCATTGAGGTGCCCGGGCCGCGTTGCCCGCGGGACAAAACCCGTATCACCCGATTCGAGAATTTCCTTGAAAGGTCGCACGTCACGCGCCGCGTAACCGGGCGTGTCGGCATTTGCCATGTTCTGAGCAACGACCGATTGGCGCGCGCCGGCATGGACAGACATGGCATGGGCCATGCGAAAGATTTCCAGTTTTTCAAACATCGGGGCTTCTCCCTCGATTGGCTTCAACCAAGGCTTAACGATGATTCCTTTAGAAATTGTTTTCAGGAAATTATTGGAGAGTTCGATGAGCAGATCAGACCTGTCCTGCCTGCAAGCAGAGATCGCAAACCTGCAGGCGGTTCGCATTCTGGGGCGTGTGCGGGCGGTGCAAGGCAGCACGCTGCGCATCACCGGGCTTGGCCATGCCGCCCGTCTGGGAGACCGAATCAGGGTCATGAGGCGCGAGGGTGGATGGCTTTCGGGGGAAATCCTGCAGATCGAAGAAGACAGCGTTCTTATGTTGTCGGATGAAGCGCCAACGGGGGTCTCATTGGGGGATCGCGCCACGTTGTTGCAGGCAAGTGATATTGCACCGACCGAGAATTGGATTGGCCGAATCATTGATCCGTTTGGTCAGCCCCTGGACGGGCGCCCCCTTCTGCGCGGCCCGGTTGCGCGGCCTTTATGCGCAGAGCCCCCTGCGGCAACGCAACGCAAGACCTTGGGTGAGCGTCTGGAAACCGGCATGACGGCATTCAATACGCTTCTGCCGATTGTTCGCGGTCAAAGGGTGGGCCTTTTCGCCGGGTCCGGGGTCGGGAAATCGAGCCTGTTGGCGCATCTTGGTCGCAACATGGAGGCCGATATCGTCGTTTTCGCCCTGATCGGCGAGCGCGGGCGTGAGTTGCGCGACTTTGTCGAGAATGTTCTGGGGCCGGAAGGCATGCGGCGTTCGATCATCGTCGCCGCGACATCCGACAGATCTCCGCTCGTGCGCCGACGCTGCGCTTGGGCCGCGATGAGTGTTGCCGAACATTTCCGCGATCAGGGTCATCACGTGTTGTTTCTGGCCGATTCGATCACGCGGTTTGCCGAAGCCCATCGCGAGGTTGCAACTGCCGCCGGTGAAATTCCCGCCCTGCGGGGATTTCCCGCCTCCACCGCCCATACGATCATGTCGCTTTGCGAGCGGGCCGGACCGGGAGAGGACGGCCGCGGCGACATCACCGCCCTGCTCAGTGTCCTGGTTGCCGGATCGGACATGGATGAGCCGATTGCCGATATCCTGCGCGGTGTTCTGGATGGGCATGTGGTTCTGGATCGGCAAATCGCCGAGCGCGGCCGGTATCCGGCGATAGATTTGCTGCGGTCGGTGTCACGCAGCCTCCCCGCCGCAGCCAGCGAGGACGAAAATGCCTTGATCCAACGCGTCCGGAAACTGCTTGGTGTCTATGCCCGGTCTGAGACGATGGTCAAAGCCGGGCTCTACGCGGACGGGACCGACCCCGAGCTGGACCAGGCGTTGAAGGTCTGGTCAGAGCTGGACGGCTTCATGGCTGAAAAAGAGGCTGGCTCCGTCGCAAATAGTTTCGACCGGCTCTCGATCATCCTGCGTCGCGCCGGTGCGAATGCAGCGCCGGGTCCGACTCCGCGACCCACCACTCAAACAACTGCGCCCAAGAGACCGGGCACGAATCTCGCGAGTGCGAGACAAAATCAGCCAAACCCGAAGGCGTAGGAAGCGAAAGATCCGGAATGGCGCGCAGTTTCGCCCAAGACCCTCACACGATATCTACTTGGCTCCTCCGGGAGCCCACATAGTTGGCATTGGTTCCTTTTGGCCTCGAAGAGGCCTGGTAACGATCTTACTGAGTTTGGAAGAGGTTGGGCGTCGATTGCAGAAGAGTCAGTGCAATCGAATTACTGGACTGGACCTGAAAAGAAGCAAGTTGATCACGTAGCAGATATTGCCGGATGAAATCTTCCTTGGCCTCGTCTGCATTCAGATCGTCCAGGGAATCAATGCCCAGCTTGTCAACGGCCATCTCCTTGAAAGTTTCCAACTGCCGGTCGATATCGAGCTGCCCGAAACTGGACGGCAAGCCAAGCGCGGTCTCGAACACTCTCCTCAAAGGCGGGGTCCCCATGATCGTGAACCATTTCGCATCCTCGGTACCCTCGGATTGTAAAACCTCGCCCAACTCTCGATTGGCATTCATCGCCAACCGCAAACTCTCGTCTTGGGCGCCAACAGCCACCTCAAATTCGACACTGCGAAACCGATCGGTAATTTCGCGGCCAAAGCCCGAAAGTCCGGTACGCGGGAACCCGAGTTCGCCAAATCCGAAGGCATCAGAGAGTTTCTTGTAACGCTCATCGGCAAGCCGGTTGGCCAGAGATCCTGGATCACTTGTCCCTTCTTCGAGGACTTTCTTGATCAGGGCCTGGCTGTTGAGGTCATCCCCCAGACCAAAGGCCCCAAGTGCCACCTGCAGCAGCCGACGATCCGACACGAGGTCGTCCGCCGTACGCACATTCCCGATATTCTGTTCAAAATACTCCGTATCGCGAACGATCTGCGGCGACTTGTTGAACAGATCGGTTTGCCGGTCGAGCGTGTTGTTGAGCAACACCCAACCCGGCAAGCCGCCAACGGGAAGGAGAGGTTGAAAATTCACGACGGCCACTGCGCCAACAGGCGCTCCTCGCGCGGCAGGAGCGCGCGCAATGCCTTGAGGCATTGGTAGTGCTGATCTTCAAGTAGTGCACTTGTTGCCTCGGCCAACCGCATTCGGCTATCCGGATCGGTCAAAACTTGGCTCAATTCTTCGATGCTCCGGAGCAGCTTCAAGCGCGACTCTTGGGGATCCGCATCCCCTGACAAGACAAGCTGAGCCGCGTAGCAGACGCGACGCACCGGTGTCGTTGCATCCTCCGGGTGAATGGCATCCCGTAGCCGCAAAATATTCGCGTTTGGCGTCATGATTGACAGCCGAGAGCGGCGGTCGCCGTTTTCAATCACGGCCCCATTGATCAAAACACGTTCCTTGGGGCTCAGTTTCAGGACAAGACCGGTCATCATTTGACCCTTTCATTGCGTAACCCGCGCATGATCGCAGTGTTTATCTCGATGAGCGCATCTGCGCTGGCTTTGCGTGTCAGCACTTTGCTGCTGTATTGGTGTGTGAAATCCGCCAGATAGACGATCCGCGCGCGCAGCATCTTTGGCAGCGGGTTCGACCTGTCGGCGACATCGGCCGCCAGGATCGTCCATAGGTTTCGATTGTCATGCAGTGCCGAAACCAGGTCCCTGAAACCATCGTCGCCCTTCCGGGCGGCTGCTTTCAGACGATGAGTGACTTTGGCAAATGCGTTGTATTCTGTATCTCGGTCTGTTGCGACCAGGTGTGCGTCATTACGGTACGCGTTCTGCGCCTTGGTAATCGCGTTCATTTAGTTTCCTTCCAGGAGAAGCTTCAGCTTGTTCGGAGATCAGGGGCGCCGATCAGGCGCCCCCAAAAGTTCTGATTAACCCCGGAACAACTGCAGGATGGCCTGCGGTGCCTGGTTCGCGATAGACAGCGACTGCGTTGCCAGCTGCTGCTGAACCTGCAGGGCCTGAAGACGCGCAGACGCTTCTTCCATGTTGGCATCTACCAGTGCGCCGATACCTGTTGTCAGCGAATCGGTCAGGTTGGAGATGAACTCGGCCTGAATCTCAACGCGTCCTTCGATCGAACCAAAGGCGGCAGCGCCATCAATGGCGGTATCGATCAGTGTTTCGATTGTGTCCAAGGATGCTGTTGCAGCAGCAGCGTTGGAAACATCAATGCTGGACAGAGCACCAAGGCCGCCTGAACCCGCGTTGGTGAACTGAGCAGAGACTGTCACGTCTTGATCTGCATCAGCACCAGCAGCGGCAGCACCAGTCACGAACGTCAGGGTATTCGGCGAACCGGAATCATAGTCGATTGCGACGCCTGTGATGCCCAACGCATCAAACTGGTTCTTCAAGCCAACAGCAACGATCGCGTCGGTGTACGCTTCATCATAGGTACCCGACGGATCCAGATCACCAGCCTGCACAGTGTACGAGACGGTCTGCCCGCTGACCGTGATCGACACCTTGTCGCCCACGGCGAAGTTGTCGGTCGAACTGTCAATCACGATATCGCCTGTGCCACCAGCCTTATCCATGGTGAAGCCAGCGACATCGTTGTCGGTGGTTGCACCGTCAGAACCGGCAAGAACTGCTTTGGCAGTGTAACCACCGGTCGACAGGTCTTGGCTGGCAACCGAAATCGACGACGCGGTGACGTTACCACTGGCGTCGCGGTCAAGCGATGCGAGAATGGATGCGGTACCGGCTGAGCCATCGACAAGGTTCAGACCATTGAACTGCGCTGCGCTCACAACCGATGCGATCTGATTGCGCAGGGCGGTGACGTCGTCGTTGATCTTGGTCCGGTCGACGTTGTCTTCCTGAGCGGCGACGATCTTGCCCTTGATCTCGGTCAGCAGGTCGGTAACGGTTTCCGCTGCCTGACGGCCCACGGCGATTGTCGACTGACCAAGCGACAGGCTGTCCGAGATGGCTTTGAAGCCTTTCACATCAGATTCCATCACCTTGGAGATCGACCAGATGGCCGAGTTGTCTTTGGCCGAGGCGATGTCTTTACCGGTCGAAATCATGCCCTGCGTGTCGGCCAGGTTCTTGTTGACCATTTTCAGGGTTTGCAGCGCAACCATCGCACTGTTGTTTGTCAGAATGCTTGACATAGCATATTCCTTTAGCTTTGGCGCTTTTGCGCCAGTTTCACGTCCCGCCCCCCACTCGGAAGACGGCCTAGCTGTCTTTCTGACATCTGCAGCTTGGGGTTTTCACCCTGCCGCGCCACCCGAGTTTTCGGATGCTCGCGCAGGATGGTTGTGAAGTGCTAATGGAGTGCTAAATGGCACCGGCTAACTAACCGGCATTTGAGACAAATCCGGTCAGGCTCGTTTCTCGACTCGCCGTTCGACATCGCCTTGAATCGTGCGCTTCTGGCCACTTTCATCATATGTTTCAAGGGAACGGCGAATACGACGGAACGCCGCCATGCGCGCAGCAACCTTGCGGATACCTTGCAGAGCGCCATCAAGTAGCGCCTGATTTCGTTCAACTTTTACCTGTAATTCCTGCAATCCGGCCTTTGTCTCGGGACCATTGTCGTTCAGAGCGTCAATCAGGTTCTCTTTCTCTTCAAGCATGACCGGGATCTTATCGAGATCGCCCTGCAGCAGGGCATCCCGCTCCGCCTCCAGCAGATCATCGAGACGGTTGATAATGCTTTGGGCTGTCTCAGTTTTCATCGTTCTTCTCCATCATTGACTTGTAGAATGCCTCGGCCAGCCCGATCCCGCCCTTCTTGACCATCTGTTCGGCCATCGCCATGCGCTGGAAAGAGGCAAACTGATCTTCGCCGGCGCTACCGCTGAAGCTGTTGTCCTGTTCACCGAAACCTGCGGATTTCAGCATCTCTGCCAGGAATGTGGCCTCGAGTTTCTCCGCGGCCTGCCGCGCTGACACCGGCTTGGTGATAGGGGCATTGGGCGTACGCAGCGATTGAATTGGTAAAGATTCTGTCACGGGATTACCTCGAATTGGATGAACTCTGCTGCATTCAAACCGAATTCGGTAAAGAAGCAGTAACTGTGTTCTGCAATGGTCCGGCTCACGTGGAAGAATCCCGGAGAGTTCATACATGCAGTCCCAGATCGGCCCGGCCACCCAAGGCCCAATGTCTAATCCGATACTTGCCGCCATTGGCAAGGAAAACGGCAATCGCAGCAACGACAACGCGGGCGATCGCGAATCCTTCCAATCGGTTCTTGAGGAGGCTTCTGAGACACCGAAACCAGAACAGGCAGCTCCAACCGATGAAAAGGCCGCCGAAGCCGATTCGGAAACTGTTCCGGCAGATGATGATACTACGCAGGCCCCGGTCGATGAGGTCGTCCCGGATGATGAAGCGGCGCTGGAGTTTCTCGCGAATGACGCTGATGAGCTGGTTTTCAAGCAGAAAACACCGCGCCGGGAATTGACGTCGGGAGATGTTGTTCAACTGGTTGCTGAGGCAGCCGAAGCGATCAAAGCGAGCACCAACACCGGTTCGCCAACGGCATCGCCGGACTCGGGCGTACCGGCGATCAGCAAGGCGGAAACAGCGACGCCGGCATGGTTCTCGACATCAAGAGCGACAGAGGCGACCGGCCAGATGGTCGGCGCTAAGGTTGAAGCCCGTGAAGTCCTTCCGGGCGCCGCGCGCGCGGCAAACGGTAGGGAGGGCAACGGCCAACAAATCAAGCCAGAGGTCAAGGGGACGGAAAAGGCCGTATTGCCCATGGCGCAGGCCGTCATGACCGATGAAGAACCCAAACATGTTATTGAGCGGCGTCTGGCGTCTGAAGATCCGATGCCAGCCTTCGCGACGCGGCGGAACACCGCGTCAGGGGTCGCAACAAATCCGGTTTTTGCGGCGCAGTTGCAGATGGCCACCAGCACCAAAGCGCAAAACGTGTCCTTGGAGGACCAAGGTGTGCGTTGGATAACCGAGGCGCGGGTCACATCAGAGGCCGCGGCGCAGGAAATGCCCGCGACATCGCGGCTGCAGCAATCCACCCTCTTGCAACAACCTGACCTGCCACGGAACATTGCCGTCCAGATCGCCCAGGCCATGCGGCAGGGCGGCGCTGACCGACCGATGGAGCTGGTGCTGAGCCCGGCAGAACTGGGTCGCGTACGGATTTCGATGCTGGCCGGTGACGGGGCCATGACGGTTCACGTCATGGCGGACCGGCCGGAAACCCTCGACCTGATGCGCCGTCACATCGACATCCTCGCGCAGGAATTCCACGAAATCGGTTACGGGACGGCCGAGTTTGCCTTTGGCCAAAACGCTGCCGAAAACGGCAAACAGGGTGGCGATGGCGCAGATACAGGCGGCCTTTCCTCGCCGTCGTCACAGGGCGACATCGACGATGCCGCAGACGTTGCTGCCCCGGCCCCACTGCCCCTCCATTCCGACCGCGTCGATATTCGACTATAGAAAGGCCTTCTCATGGAAGTTTCCTCAACCACACAAACCGCCGCGCAATCCGCCCAAACATCCGGTGCAACGCAGCAACCCCGCAATGCGATAAGCTCGGATTTTGAGACCTTCATCAAGATGCTGACGACGCAGATGCAAAATCAGGATCCTCTAAATCCGATCGAATCGGCCGATTTTGCCGTCCAACTGGCCACTTTTTCGACGGTCGAACAGCAGGTGAAAACCAATGACCTGCTGACATCCCTGGCGGATCGCGTCGGCGGCTTGGGTGTGGCGCAACTTTCTGGTTGGGTCGGCATGACGGCCCGGGCGCAGATGCCCGTTTCATTTGCCGGCACGCCGGTGACCTTGTCGGTCGAGGCCGCGGCGCAGGCGGATAGTGCCGAACTGGTGGTGCGCAACGACGCGGGCAATGTCGTCCTGCGGCAAGCCGTACCAGCCGAAAGCGGCGATATTGCCTGGACCGGGTTGGATGACAACGGCGCGCCGCTGCCGGCCGGAACCTATGCGATCTCGTTTGAGTCCTACAAGGGCGATGAACTTCTCGGTGCCAGTGATGTCGTGGTTCACGACCGGATCGTCGAAGCACGAAACGAAAACGGCGAGACCGTACTGGTCATGTCTGGCGGGCAGGAAATCGCCGCGTCCGATATCCTCGGCCTTCGCGAAACGGCGAGCTGACGTCGCAACAGGGGCTTGTTCGGCAATCTGGAGTGGCGTAGCGTCCCGCGACCTTGCGCCATCCATCCGGGCTAACCCACTTGAACGACATCCAAAGCAAATTCACCAAGGTGCTCGAAGCTCACCTGCGTCAACGGGGTGTGCTCAAAGAAAACGCGCAGTGGACGTCGCTTGAAGGCGGGCGGACAAATCGGCTTTGGCGCGTTTCGCGGCCGGACGGCGACATCGTTGTGAAACTCTACAACGTTGAAGCCCGAAACCCGCTCTTTCCAAATGATCCCATGAGCGAGGTTCGGGCTCTCCAACATTTGGCCGCATACAATCTCTCGCCGATACTACTGGAGTACTTCCAGGCAGATATTGGGTCTGTCGTTATCTATCAGCATCTTGAAGGGTTTTCATGGCGGTCGGATTGCGCGCAAGTGGCCACTTTGTTGCACCGCCTGCACCTCACGCCAGCGCCGCGCGGCCTGCGGCAAACACCCGATGGTAGCGACGCGCTGCGATCACAGGTGCAGACCATATTGAGCGCCTGCCCCACCAACACCGCCGACGAATTACGGCGCCTGGAACCGCTGGATCACATTCCCGCCAGCGGTCTGAAGCGTCTTTTGCATGCCGACCCGGTATCAACGAACATCATCGACCACGCCGGCGGACTGACGCTGATCGACTGGCAATGTCCGGCGATCGGTGACCCGTGCGAGGATATCGCGATCTTCCTGTCACCTGCGATGCACCTGGCTTATCGCGGGGTGGCGCTGACGGCAGAGGAAAAGCGCGCGTTCCTGGCGGCTTATCCTGATCGCGCGGCCATCGACCGGTATCGGCGGCTGGAACCCTGGTATCACTGGCGTATGGCCGCCTATTGCCTGTGGCAAGGGGTGCAAGGAGGATCACAGGCCGCCGAAGGCTACGCAGCCGAAGTCGAAGCGCTGAAAGAGACTTTTTCAGAGCAGGTTTAGCCCCAAAATCATCGCTGCGGCGCCTGCCGCAACGCCGAACCCGCCCCAAAGCAACCGGCCGGGCCAATTTGACCTCGCAGGCGTTTCCTGGGGCATGGATTGACGGATCAGGGCGTTTTCCACGATCACCGGAAGGCGCGGCCCGTACCGCGCCAGGACGGTCAACGTCTTGCCCAGGTCACGCAGAGCCGCGGCGGGACCGATGCTTTCCTTGATGTAGCTTTCCACGACCGGTTTGGCGACGGTCCAGATGTTGATGTCGGGGCTGAGACTGCGGGCGACACCTTCGACAACCACCATTGTGCGCTGCAACAGGATCAGTTCGGTGCGGGTTTCCATGCCGAACCGTTCAGTCACCTCAAAGAGATAACTCAGCAGGCTGCCCATCGAAATGCGGCTGGCGTCCATCCCGAAAATCGGCTCCCCCACGGCACGCAAGGCCCGGGCGAATTCATCCACATCGCGGTCGGCAGGCACATACCCGGCTTCGAAATGCACCTCCGCCACGCGGCGGTAATCGCGCTTGATGAAACCATAGAGGATTTCGGCATAAACCCGGCGCGTATACTCGTCGATATGGCCCATGATCCCGAAATCATAGGCAATGATGTTGCCATTTGCGGCGACCTTGAGATTGCCCTGGTGCATGTCCGCGTGAAAGTACCCGTCGCGCAGCGCGTGGGAGAGAAAAAGCTGCAACACCCGTTCCCCAAGGCGGACCCGGTCGTGACCGGCAGCATCGAGCGCGGTATTATCACCAAGCGGCACGCCATCTGCCCAATCCATCGTCATGACGCGGCGGCCCGAGAGGTGCCATTGCACCTTGGGCAGTTCAAAACCCTCGTCGCCCTCGGTATTTGCGGCAAATTCTGACGCTGAAGAGGATTCGAGCCGCAGGTCGAGCTCGCCCATCACCACGCCTTCAAAATGCGCAATCACATCCGTCGGGCGGAGCCGCCGGGAGGCCGGCGACAGAAGCTCGATCATGCGGGCGGCGAAATAGAAGGCGTCGATATCCTTGCGGAAGGCCTTTTCGATGCCCGGGCGCAGCACCTTGACCGCCACTTCGTCACCGCTGTCGCGCATCCGTGCGCGGTGCACCTGCGCGATCGAGGCCGCGGCAACCGGTTCGCTGAACTCGTCAAACAGGTCTTCGACCGCCCGGCCCAGCTCGGACTCGACGCTTTCCTTGGCCAAGGTCGTAGAGAACGGCGGCAGCTTGTCCTGCAGCACCCGCAGCTGCGTCGCCAGCTCTTCGCCGACAAGATCGGGTCGCGTACTCAGGATCTGCCCAAACTTGATATAGGCCGGGCCGAGTGCCGTCAGCGCCCGCGTGGCAGGCGGCATGGCGGTGTCGCCGCGATAGCCCAGCCATTGAAACGGCCAGGCCAGGAACCGCATCGTCCCCCGCACCAAGGGCGGTGCGTCCATGGCGTCCATCACCACGCCCATGGCACCCGTGCGTTCCAGCGTCGCGCCCGTGCGGATCAGGCGCAGGATGTTATGCGGTCCTCTCATTCAGAGTTTCCAGCCCGAGTGCAGGCAGGCGATTCCCATCGACAGGTTGCGATACTTGGCGTTCTCGAACCCGGCAGCGCGCACCATCTGCAGGAACGTTTCCTGATCCGGGAACTGCCGGATGGATTCGACCAGGTATTGATAGCTTTCGCGATCTCCGGCAATCGCCTGGCCCATGCGCGGGATGATGTTGAAAGAATAGAGATCATAAACCTTCTGCATCAGGTCATTAGGGATCTGGCTGAACTCCAGGACCATCAACCGCCCGCCGGGGCGCAGAACGCGAAACGCTTCGGCCAGCGCGTCGGCAGGGCGGGTCACGTTCCGGATACCGAAACTGATCGTGTAGACATCGAACGTATTGTCCTCAAACGGCAGCGCCATCGCGTCGCCCACGACCCAATCGAGGCTGGCGCCCAAGTGTTCCGCCTCGGCCCGCTTGCGCCCTTCGATCAGCATCGGTTCGGTCAGGTCCAGGACCGTCGCATGCCCCGCGCCTGCGCGTTTCAGAAACCGGAAGGAAATATCGCCGGTGCCGCCCGCCACATCCAATAGCTTCTGCCCCGGGCGCGGTGCCAGCCAATCCATCATCGCGTCTTTCCAGATGCGGTGAATACCAAAGCTCATGGCGTCATTCATCACGTCGTATTTCGACGCGACCGACCCGAAAACCCCCTGCACCCGACCGGCCTTTTCGGCCTCGGGCACGGTTTCAAATCCGAAATGTGTGGTTTTCTCGGTCATGGGTCTTGCCGTTCCTTCTTCCCGACCTTCTTATAGGGCGCTGCCCCGCGGTGACAATGCGCCGTTTGGAAACAAAGGAAAGCCTGAAATGCCCGAATTGCCAGAGGTTGAGACGGTTCGCCGCGGCCTGGCCCCCACGATGGAGGGCGCGGTAATCGCGCAGGCCGATGTGAACCGTCCCGATCTGCGCTGGCCCTTTCCGCCGCGTATGGCCGAACGGCTGACCGGGCAGACGGTTCTGCGTCTGCGCCGGCGGTCGAAATACATCCTGGCGGATCTGGCCAGCGATGAAACCCTGCTCATCCACCTAGGCATGTCGGGGCGGATGTTGATCTCGGGCGATCCCCTCGGGCAGTTCGTGCATGACCATCCGGCGCCGGAAAAACACGATCACGTCGTGTTTCACATGGCCAACGGCGCGCAGATCACGTTCAACGATCCCCGCCGGTTCGGTGCGATGGACCTGATGCCGACCGCCACGGCAGAGGCACATCCGCTGCTGGCCAAACTCGGACCAGAACCGCTTGGAAATGGCTTCCAAGAAGCCTATCTGACCGCCGCGTTGAACGGGAAGAACACGCCGATCAAATCCGCTCTTCTGGATCAGCGAATCGTCGCAGGATTGGGCAATATCTATGTCTGCGAAGCCCTCTACCGGGCCGGAATTTCCCCCAAGCGCCGCGCCGGGCGTATATCCGCCACCCGCGTGGCAGGGCTTGTTCCAATCATCCGTGATGTCATTGCCGAAGCAATCGAGGCTGGCGGCTCAAGCCTGCGCGATTTCCGGCAAACCGATGGAGAACTAGGTTATTTTCAACACCGTTTCGATGTCTATGACCGCGAGGGTGACCCCTGCCGTACCCCGGGTTGCACCCGGTCCGTGACCCGCATCGTGCAGTCGGGCCGGTCCTCTTTCTATTGCCCCCTATGCCAAAGATAGGTTGAACCCAGCCACAACGGTGTTAAGAAAACGGTCCTGACTGAAACAAGCGAAAGCAGATTTCATGGCCTTTGAGACGATCATCGTCGAACTGGAAGACCACGTTAGCCTCATCAAACTCAACCGCCCCGATGCTCTGAACGCATTGAACGACCAACTGCTCGGCGAATTGGTCGTGGCGTTGAACGAGGCGCAAGAGAACGAAAAAGTGCGCTGCATCGTCATCACCGGCTCGGAAAAGGCATTTGCCGCCGGAGCCGATATCAAGATGATGAGCGACAAGAACTTCGTCGACATGTTCGGCGAGGATTTCTTTGGTCCCGAAAGCGATGCGATCATGCGCATCCGCAAGCCGATCATCGCGGCCGTGTCGGGTTATGCCCTGGGCGGCGGGTGCGAATTGGCAATGATGTGCGATTTCATCATCTGCTCGGATACCGCCAAGTTCGGCCAGCCCGAGATCAACCTCGGCGTCATGGCGGGCCTGGGCGGCAGCCAGCGCCTGACGCGGTTCATCGGCAAATCCAAAGCGATGGACATGAACCTGACGGGGCGTTTCATGGACGCGGAAGAGGCCGAACGTTCGGGGCTGGTGAGCCGCGTCGTTCCCGCCAAGAAGCTGCGTGAGGAGGCGATGTCTGCCGCGCAAAAGATCGCCGAGAAATCCATGATCTCCACCATGGCGGTCAAGGAGGCGGTGAACCGGTCCTATGAGATGACCCTGCGCGAAGGGCTTTTGTTCGAACGTCGCGTCTTCCATTCGCTTTTTGCCACGGAAGACCAGAAAGAAGGCATGGCCGCCTTCACCGAAAAACGCGAAGCCCAGTTCCGCGATCGCTGAAGAGCCGCAAAGCTCTTCAGCAGCGTGCCGTGAGTGGTGCCTTGCCTATTCGGCGGTCAGTTGCTGAATGGCCTTGGCCCATTCTTCAACATGGTAGGATTTGACGATCTTGCCATCCTCGACGGTATGAATGTCGATGGTCATGATCTTGAAACTTTTACCCGTTGCCGGATCAATCCCGAAAATCGGCCCGGTCGGCGTGCCGGTGGCGATGCTGCGGACAATGTAGCGGTTGCCATCCTGCAGGATTTCCTGCGGCTCCCAGGCCAGATCGGGAATGACACTGCCAAAGCCGCCAAGCGTCTTGTACAGACCTTCGGCACCGGGGCCGCCGCGGGGCGTGGGGATGGATTCCCAATCTTCGGTGACAACCGCGCGCACCTCCTCGGGGGTGACATCCGCCGGTGTCGTCAGGAGATCCGCATAGAAGCTGCGCACCACCTGCAGATCATCCGCAAGAGCATGGGTTGCGCCGAGAACGGCGATTGTGAGGCTGGTCAGCATTGTCTTGAACGTCATGGACTTGGTTTCCTTTCTAGCAATACGGACAATGCCTAGACCGGGGAGGAATTACGCTGTAGTACAGAAGTACCAAATTTATTATTCTGTATAATCTAACAAATGAAGCCATTCCTTTCGCATCAGACCCTCCGCCGCATTGTCTATTTCGAGGCGATCGCAACGGCCGGGTCGATCCGGGGCGCGGCAGAGCATCTGGGCCTTTCCGTTCCGGTACTTTCCGAGGCTTTGTCCGAACTCGAAGAGGATCTTGGGGTCTCGCTGGCGACGCGCTCCACCCGCAGATTTCAACTGACCGAGGCGGGACAACATGTGCATGGCGTGTCTCAACAGATCGTTGAACTGGCCATGAGCCTGCCCAAACTGAACCGTGACACCCCCTTGTCCGGGACATTGCACATCACCTTACCGGTCGAATTGTCCACCTTCTGGTTGCCGGAAAGGCTGCGGCGGTTTCGTCAGATTGCACCGGAGGTCGAGGTTCGGATTACCGCAACCGACGAGCTTGAAACCCTGAACACCAGCCCAATCGAACTCGCCCTGCGCACGACCTACTCGTCGGGCCAATCCAACCCGGAGAGCGCCATGAGCCTCGACCTCACGATGGTGGCAAGCAAAGCCCCGACGCGCGACGGCGAGCGGTTCCTGGTGCCCCTGATAGATGTCTCGGGAAAACGCTGGTTCTCACCGGTATCGGTCGAATCGGGGCGTGAAGAGGTGATCGGATTTGCGGGTACGGTCGCGGTCAACAACCACTTGTCGGCAATCTCATGGGCGCGGCAGGGGTTGGGGGCGGCGCTGGTCATCCGCGACAGCGTCCGGGAAGATCTGGCCGAAGGGCGGCTGATCGAAATCATGCCGGATTATATTTTTGGCGCGATTGACATGAAATGGGTCTTCCGGGACCGGCTCCCGTCCCGGAATGCGCTTGCTTTCGTCGAGGCGGCTGCCGCCGACGGGCTGTAAGCCATCAAAGCTGCTCCATGACCTCGTCGCTGGCCTCGAAATTGGCGGTAACGCGCTGCACGTCGTCGTCATCCTCAAGCGCGTCGATCAGCTTCATCAGCTTTTGCAAGCCCTCAAGGTCAAGCTCGGTCGTGGTGGTTGGCTTCCAGACCAAATTGGTCTCTTCACTTTCGCCCAACTCCGCCTCGAGCGCATTGCTGACCTCGTTGAGATCCGTATCGGCGCACCAGATGATATGACCGTCCTCCGATGATTCCACATCCTCGGCACCGGCCTCGATGGCGGCCATCATCACCGTGTCGGCGTCGCCGGCCTCGGAGGTGTAGGTCACCTCGCCCTTGCGTTCGAACATGAAACCCACGCTGCCGGTTTCGCCAAGGTTGCCGCCATTCTTGGTAAAGGTCGACCGCACGTTGCTCGCCGTGCGGTTCAAGTTGTCGGTCATCGCCTCGACGATCACCGCAACACCACCGGGGCCATAGCCCTCATACCGGATTTCCTTGTAATCCTCGCTATCGCCCGCCTGCGATTTCTTGATCGCACGGTCGATATTGTCGTTGGGCATGGATTGCGCCTTTGCACTCTTGACCGCAAGACGCAGGCGCGGGTTCTTGTCCGGGTCCGGGTCGCCCATCTTGGCGGCCACGGTGATCTCCTTGGACAGTTTCGAAAAGAGCTTCGAACGCGCCGCGTCCTGCCGCCCCTTGCGGTGTTGAATATTTGCCCATTTTGAGTGGCCGGCCATGCGGGTGCCTCCGATCAGAGATTTTGGTTTTCGTCTCTATACGGCAGGGGCATGTCCCCTCGCAAGCCGGTTGCTTTCATGCGCCGGATGCGGTTGGCTTCGGGGAACGCGAAAGGGCATCATGACCACCGATCAGATCATCCTCTTCAGCCTCTTCGGGCTGGTATTCGGCCTCCTGCTCTGGGGGCGTTATCGCTATGACCTCGTGGCGTTTGCCGCGCTGCTGGGGGGTGTCGTTCTGGGCGTCGTAGACACCAAGGATGCCTTTTCCGGCTTCGGCCACCCGGCCACCATCGTCGTCGCGCTGGTCCTGGTCGTCTCTGCGGGGTTGGTCCGCTCCGGTGCAGTATTTCTCATCACCCGTACGCTGGTGGACAGCACCCGCGCCCTGGGGGCGCATATCGCGTTGATGGGTGCCATTGGCGGTGTCCTCTCGGCCTTCATGAACAATGTCGCGGCCCTTGCGCTCCTGATGCCGGTGGATGTGCAGACCGCACGCAAGGCAAAACGCTCCCCGGGGTTGAGCCTCATGCCGCTCAGCTTCGCAACCATCCTGGGCGGGATGGCCACGCTCATCGGCACCCCGCCCAACATCATCATCGCGTCGTTTCGCGAAGACGCGCTCGGCACCCCTTTCCGCATGTTCGATTTTGCCCCCGTGGGCGGGCTGACCGCCATTGCCGGGCTGGCCTTCGTCGCGCTGATTGGCTGGCGGCTGATCCCCAAGCGCGAGGACGCGACGATCAACGCCTCTGAGATCGCGCAATACATCGCCGAGCTGACCGTGCCGGAGGGGTCGGACCATATCGGCAAACGCTTGGGCGAGCTTGACGAGACAGCCCAGAAAACCGACGTGGCGATCCTTGGCCTCATCCGCGATGGCAAACGGCGCTATGGGACTTCGCGAAACACGCCGTTGCGGGCCGATGATACGCTGGTGCTGGAAGCCTCCCCCGACGCGCTCGACGAATTTCGCGCAGCCCTGTCGCTCGCATTTTCGGACAAGGACCGGGAGGAGAAGCTGAAGGCCGAGGGAGAGGGCCTCGATATCGTCGAGGTCGTTGTGCCAAACGAAGCACGGGTCGCGGGCAAGACCGTGCTCTCCATCGGTCTTAACTGGCGGCACCGCGCGGTCTTGATGGGGATTTCCCGGCAGGGCCGCAAGATCACGCAGCAGGTGCGCAAGACCGTGATCCGGCCCGGCGATATCCTTCTTTTGTTGGTCCCAAAGGATACCGGCGGCCTTGTTACCGACTGGCTCGGCTGCCTGCCCCTCGCGGACCGTGGCCTGGCGGTGACCCAGGACAGCAAGACATGGCTGGCCATCGGCCTTTTCGCTGCGGCGGTTTTGGCGGCAAGCGTGGGGCTTTTGTATCTGCCGATCGCGCTCGGGCTGGTGGTGGTGGCCTATGTCCTGACCAAGATCGTCCCGCTGAGCGAGCTCTACACCCATATCGAATGGCCGGTCGTGGTCCTGCTCGGATCCATGATCCCATTGGGCGCAGCGTTGGAACAGTCCGGCGGAACGGAACTGATCGCTGGAAGCCTCATCAGCCTAACCGGCAACCTGCCACCCTGGGCGATCCTGACCGTCCTGATGATCGTCACGATGAGCTTGTCGGACGTACTCAACAACACGGCCACAACCATCGTCGCGGCTCCCGTTGGCATCCAGATGGCGCAATCGCTGGGCGTATCGCCCGACCCGTTCCTGATGGCGGTGGCGGTGGCCGCATCCTCGGCCTTCCTCACCCCCATCGGACACAAGAACAACACGCTGATCCTCGGACCCGGCGGCTACAGCTTCGGGGACTACTGGCGCATGGGTCTGCCGTTGGAGGTACTGGTGGTGGCTGTCTCGATCCCGGCAATCCTGGTGTTCTGGCCGCTCTGACGTAAAACGGGTCGCGCCCCGGACATGATCCGGGGCCTCTGCCCACATCTGAAAATCGGTATCAGAAGTCGAGGTTTTCGACGCTCAGGGCATTTTGCTGGATGAACTCGCGGCGGGGCTCCACCACGTCCCCCATCAGCTTGGTAAAGAGGTCATCGGCCTCGGCCATATCATCGACCCGCACCTGCAGAAGCGTCCTCGCCTCGGGATCAAGCGTGGTTTCCCAAAGCTGATCTGGGTTCATCTCGCCCAGGCCCTTGTAGCGTTGCAGCGTCAGGCCCTTTTCGCCCTCTTTCAGGATTGCATCGAGAAGGTCGAGCGGCCCGTGGATCAGTTGCGAGCGGTCCTTGCGCACCAGCGACGCGGGCATGCCATAGACCTCGCGGACCGAGGCGGACATCTGCCCCAGCTTGCGCGCCTCACCCGAGCGGAGCACCTGCCCATCAAGCGTACGTACCTCTTCGACACCACGCAGGCTACGGCTCAGCCGAATTCCCTTGTCCTGGGTCGGACGGCCCTGCCAGCCGCGTTCATACTCCAACGCGATCTGATCCAGACGGCGCGCCACATCATCGGCGACGCCCTGCAGGTTGGCATCGACCTTGCCAGAAACGAACGCTTCGGCAATCGCGGCCTGTTCCAGGATATGGCGGGGATAATGGGTCGGGAACGCTTCAAGAATGCGTTTGACCTGGCGGGCTTCTTCGACGACGCGCACAAGGTCCTGACCTACGATTTCCTCGCCCGATCCAAGGCGCAAAACGGCGTCTTCGGTGCCCTGCGCGATCAGGTAATCCTCCAGCGCGGGTTGGTCTTTGAGATAGACCTCGGACTTGCCGCGCATGACTTTGAACAAAGGCGGTTGCGCGATGTAGAGATATCCGCCGTCGATCAGTTCCGGCATCTGCCGGTAGAAGAAAGTCAGAAGAAGCGTGCGGATATGCGCGCCGTCCACGTCCGCATCGGTCATGATCACGATCTTGTGGTAGCGCAGTTTCGAGATGTCGAACTCGTCCCGGCCGATGCCAGTGCCAAGCGCCATGACAAGGTTGCCAATCTCCTGGCTCGACAGCATCCGGTCAAACCGCGCGCGCTCCACGTTCAGGATCTTACCCCTGAGCGGCAGCACCGCCTGCGTCCCGCGATCCCGGCCCGTCTGCGCCGATCCCCCGGCGCTGTCACCCTCGACGAGGAAGAGTTCGGTCTTGGACGGATCTTTTTCCGAACAATCCTTGAGCTTCCCGGCAAGGTAGTTCACGTCCATCGCCGTCTTGCGCCGGGTCAGTTCACGGGCCTTTCGCGCGGCCTCCCGCGCCAGGGCCGCCTCGATGATCTTGCCGACGATCAACTTGGCCTCGTTCGGGTTTTCCTCGAAATACTCCGCCAGTTTTTCGTTCATCAACCCTTCGACCGCCGGGCGCACCTCGGAACTGACCAGCTTGTCCTTGGTCTGCGAGCTGAATTTCGGGTCCGGCACCTTGACCGACAGAACGCAGGTCAGCCCCTCGCGCGCATCATCGCCGGTAAAGCTAACCTTTTCCTTCTTGGCGATCCCGCTCGTCTGGGCATAGCTGTTGATCGTCCGGGTCAGCGCGCCGCGGAAGCCCGCCATATGCGTGCCGCCATCGCGCTGCGGGATGTTGTTGGTGAAGGGCAGCACCGTCTCGTGATAGCTGTCGTTCCACCACATCGCGACCTCGACACCGATCTCGTCCTTTTCGCCGGTGATGAAGATCGGCTCGGGCATCATCGGGGACTTGTGACGATCAAGGTATTTGACGAATTCCTTGACCCCGCCTTCGTAGTGCAGCTCGGTCTCCAGCGCCTCGGCAGGGCGTTCATCGCGCAGGACGATCCGCACACCGGAATTGAGAAACGCCAGCTCGCGCAAACGCTTTTCCAGGGTCTCGTAGCTATATTCGAGGTTCGAAAACGTATCGGTCGAAGCCAGGAAGCGCACTTCGGTCCCCTTGCGGCCCTCGGCCTCGCCCACGACCTTCAGATGATCGACGGTATCACCACCTTCAAACCGGGCGACGTGCTCTTTGCCATTCCGCCAGATCCGCAGTTCCAGCCAATCCGACAACGCATTGACCACCGAAACGCCCACGCCATGCAGGCCTCCGGAAACCTTGTAGGAATTGCTATCGAACTTCCCGCCCGCATGAAGCTGGGTCATGATGACCTCGGCCGCCGAGACGCCTTCTTCCTCGTGGGTTTCGACCGGTATCCCGCGCCCGTTATCGCTCACGGAGACGCTGGAATCCGCGTGAATTGTTACAGTCACACGGTCCGCATGTCCGGCCAAAGCCTCGTCGATGCCGTTATCGACAACCTCATAGACCATATGGTGCAGGCCACTGCCATCATCGGTGTCACCGATATACATGCCGGGGCGTTTGCGAACAGCCTCTAAGCCCTTGAGAACCTTAATGGAATCGGCACCATATTCTTCGGGCACCGCGGCGGGTTCAGCCATGCGTATTTCCTTTGGTCGTTTTCCGATTTTATACGATTTTTCAATAGGATTGTCACGCTCAGACCACAATATTTTGTGGTTTTCGTTGCGCCGTGAACAACGTGGATGGCAGGCCGTTTGTGCGAGTTTTTCCGTGCGGTGCAGCCATGACACTTGTCGGCCTCACCGAGCGAAATTCACGCCTGCTGTACTGACGACAGGCCCCCATCTTCGGTGACCTCGATATGTTGCGCCCGCGCACCCAGTTCGGCGAAAAGCTCATCTCCGGTGCCGGTCATCCATGCCTGGGCGCCGAGGGCACAGATTTCGTCGTAAAGCGCGGCACGGCGGGTGGCGTCGAGATGGGCAGCGACCTCGTCCAGCAACAAAAGAGGTGGCGCGCCGAATTCATCCGCCAGCGCGCGGGCATTGGCGAGGATCAACGACACCAAGAGCGCCTTTTGTTCGCCGGTGGAGCAATCCCGCGCAGGCACCCCTTTGGCGACGTAGACACCGTAGAGATCGGCCCGGTGGGGGCCGACAAGCGTCCTCCCGGCGGCGAGATCGCGAAACCGGCTTTCGCTCAGCGCATCGCGCAGGTCGGAGACCGTCGCGGGCATTTCCCCTTCGGTCTGGGTCAGTTCAAGTTCGGCCGCGGGAAAGCGTGTGCTGGCCCGTGCCTGCGCCTCAGCCACCTGCGCCAGCGCCGCAAGCCGGTTCTGATGGATCTCGACCCCGGCCTCGGACATCTGCCGTTCGACGGCGACATACCAATGGCCATCCCGGACCTGATCCTTGAGCAACCGGTTGCGCTCCCGCATGGCCTTTTCATAGGTCAGCGCGGCCTCGGCATGGCCGGGGAAGAAACTGAGCGTCATTCGGTCGAGAAACCGCCGCCGCCCCTCGGCCCCTTCGATCCAGAGCCTGTCCATGGCCGGGATCAGCCAAAGCACGCGCGAAATCCGGCCAAGCGCCGTCTGCGCCGCCGCCTTGCCATCAATCCGTGTCTGCCGTGCCGCGCCTTCTTCGGACCACAGCTCGATCTCGTGGACCTGGTGCAGCGAGTTCAGGATACCAGTGAGCTTCCAACCCAAGGCCTCCGGGCGCCGGGCCATATCCTGCGCGGACGCACGACGCAGACCCCGGCCCGGGGAAAAGAGTGAAACCGCTTCGATAATGTTGGTCTTACCCGCGCCGTTTGGCCCGTAGATGGCAACCGGTCGCGCATCCAGGTCCAGCGTCGCGGATTTATGCGAGCGGAAGTGCGAAAGCGCGAGCCGGGTGAGGTGTAGCGTCATGCAAATTGAGTAGCGCGAGACCTGAATGCTTACCAGTGCCAATAACACGCCGAACGTCAGCGTTTCCTGCACAATCATGATGGCAACTGAGGCCAATGCGGACATCTCCATCCCGGAACCAAAGCCGTGGGGTTGCCAGACCGGGGGATGGCGATCAACCGTCGTCAATGGCGCTTTATCTCAGCCAAGTCCGAAAAAAGCTCGGAGCGGTGTGCGAGTTCTCCCAATCGCCAGCCCTTGCGGGCGGTGTCGCCCATTGGGCTCGAACCAATGGCGCCTTCTATGAGCAACCGATCGCGCGGCGCCCTACGGGCTTGATTCCGCGCGGGAGGTAAAAGTTGAACGACGGCTTTGTCCGCTAAACGGACCTTTGTTATACCCGCATCGGCATGACGACATACACGGCCGATGTGTCATTGCCTTCGCGCATCAGCGTGGGATCACCGGCAGAGTTGAAGAGGAAGACGGCGTTTTCGCGGTCAACCTGGCCGGCAATCTCCAGAAGGTATTTGGCGTTGAACCCGATCTCCAACCGCTCATCACCATAGGCGACGGCAAGTTCCTCTTCGGCGGCACCGCTATCCGGTGCGTTGACCGACAGGATCAGGCGATCTTCGTCCAGCGCCAGTTTCACCGCGCGGGAGCGTTCCGAGCTGACGGTCGCGACGCGGTCCACCGCATTGGCAAATTCGCTGGCATCAACCTCCATCTTGCGCGTGTTGCCCTGCGGAATGACGCGGGTGTAGTCAGGGAAGGTCCCGTCGATGACCTTTGAGGTCAACGTGATATCGGGCGTGGCAAACCGCACCTTGGTCTCAGAGACGGACACTGCGATTTTCATGTCATCGTCTTCCAGGAGCTTGCGCAGTTCCCCCACGGTTTTGCGCGGCACAATCACGCCGGGCATGTCCGCGGCTCCATCGGGCAGATCAGCGTCAATGCGCGCAAGGCGGTGGCCGTCGGTCGCCACGCAACGCAACTGCTTGCCGCCCTCGGCATCGGCCACATGCATGTAGACGCCGTTCAGGTAATATCTTGTTTCCTCAGTAGAAATCGCGAATTTCGACTTGTCGAACAGCCGCCGTAGATCGGGCGCCTTGGCCGAGAAGTTGCAGGCATATTCCGAGGACGCCATGACCGGGAAATCTTCTTTGGGCAGGGTCGCAAGATTGAAGTTCGACCGCCCAGCCTCAACCGTCAGCCGGCCCGAGGCGCCATCATCGGTCAGCGTCACCAACGCGCCGTCGGGCAGTTTGCGCACGATCTCATGCAGGGTCACGGCGGACACCGTTGTAGCGCCTGCGCGTTCCACTTGTGCCGGGGCCTTGTCGACCACTTCGATATCAAGATCAGTGGCCCGGAAATTCACGTCGCTGCCTTCAGCTTCGATCAGGACATTGGCGAGGATCGGGATGGTGTTGCGCCGTTCGACAACCGATTGTGCCTGCGCGACGGCCTTGAGCAATGTGCCACGTTCGATGCTGAGTTTCATACCCTCGCTCCCTGTCCAGGTGCCGGTCTGATGCCGGAAGGGCAAGGTATCAACTTCACACCCCGGCTCAAGCCCTTTGTTGGGTTTTTCGGCTGTATTCGTCAGAGGGTCAAGAGAACCCCGCCCAAAGCGATGCCTGGGCGGGGAAGCGTGGTGAAAAGGACTCAGCTTTCGAGGGTGCGGCGCAGCAGCTCCAGGTCCTCAGCGATCTGGCCATCCTGCGCGCGCAGCTCCTCGATACGGCGCACGCCGTGCATAACGGTCGTGTGGTCACGCCCACCAAAGCAGCGGCCGATTTCCGGCAGCGAGCGGCTGGTCATCTGCTTGCAGAGATACATCGCCACCTGCCGGGGACGCGCGAAGTTGCGCACCCGCTTGGGGCCGATCATATCAGAGAGGCGGATGTTGTAATGGTCGGAGACCTTGCGCTGGATCTCCTCGATGGAGATCTTGCGCTCCGAGGCGCGCAGCACATCAGCCAGGCAATCCTGCGTCAGCTCCAGCGTGATCTGGTGACCGACCAGCGACGCGAAGGCATATAGCCGGGTCATCGCCCCTTCGAGCACGCGGACATTGGTGCTGATCCGGTGGGCGAGGAATTCGAGCACGCCTTGGTCCATGTGCAGGTCGGGATATTGCGCGCCGAAGAGTTCCGCCTTGGATTGCAGGATGCCAAGACGCAATTCGTAATCGGTCGGGTGCAGATCCACCACCAGACCGCATTGCAGGCGTGACTTGATACGGTTTTCCAGGTTCTCGATCTCTCCCGGGGCGCGGTCGCCGGAAATGATGATCTGCTTGTTCTGATCGACCAGCGCGTTGAACGTGTGGAAGAATTCTTCTTGTGTCGAATCCTTGCCGGCGATGAATTGCACGTCGTCAACCATCAACACATCGACCGAGCGGAACATCTGCTTGAAGTCCATCATCTTGCGGTCGCGCAGGGCCTGCACGAAGCGGTACATGAATTGTTCCGCCGAGAGATAGACGACATTGAGGTCAGGGCGGCGGGCCTGAAGCTCCCAGGCGATGGCGTGCATCAGGTGCGTTTTGCCGAGGCCCACGCCGCCGTAGAGGAAGAGCGGGTTGAAGGTGACGGGGCCACCTTCGGCCACGCGCTTGGCGGCGGCATGGGCCAATTCGTTGGGTTTGCCAACAACAAATGTGTCGAATGTGAAACGGTCATCAAGGGGCGCGGCGGGCAGGAAGCCGTCGACCGGATTTTGCGCGGCCTTGGTTACAGGTTGCGCGGCAGTTGTCGGTCGCGTGGTCGTATTGGCCGCCACCTGGAAGTTGAGGCGTTTCACCTCGGGGGAGCGAGCGGTCATCTGGTACAGGATCAGCTCGCCGAAATTGCGCGAGACATAGTTGCCCAGAAAGCTGGTCGGTACGCTGAAAGTAGCAATTCCGTCGGTTACCCCGTCGAATTCCAGCGGCTCAATCCAGTTCTTGTAGCTGTTCGATCCAACCGATTTCAGTAATTCCTTTTTGAGTTCGCCCCATTGTTCCTGTGTCATACTTCCCCGTCTCAAACGCTTGCACCTGTCCGTTTTGCGTAGGTACTCCCCGACCTCCGCTGCTCAGCGTTTCACCTCGGATCAGGCAAAGAGGACCACCCCGATTGCACGTGGCAATCGACGAAGAGCCTATTTACCGGCCAAAATGCACCTCGCCTGCATGAAAAATCCCGCATCGCGCCCGAAGGGCGGCTATTGCTTTGGTCTTCATGTAGCGCGGTACAAACCTGTAAGACATGGCCGGGGTTTCCCCCGTTCGAATCCGCCGGACATATCCCCATAAGCCGGTCCGGATTCGCTAGCAGCCTGTCCCCCCAAGCGTGAATCGCCAGCCGAAACTAACAAGCTGTCAGGCGCTCGGGCAACTACTCTTCTTCCTTGACAAGCGCTTTCGGCAAAAAGAATCTGTCGCCCCTCCAGGCACGACCGAAACAAAAAAAGGCGCCAACAGAACCGGCGCCTTTTTTGATCAATACCTTAGGTGCGTTTCTTCAGCCAATGGCCTTCACGCGCGCCGAGAGCCGCGAAATTTTGCGGGCGGCAGTGTTCTTGTGGAAGACACCCTTGGACACACCGCGCATCAGCTCGGGCTGGGCAGCGCGCAGGGCCGTGGTTGCGGCATCTTTGTCACCCGAGGCGATCGCCTCTTCGACTTTGCGGATGTAGGTACGGATGCGCGAACGGCGCGCTTTGTTGACGGCGAAACGCTTTTCGTTCTGACGTGCGCGTTTCTTGGACTGTGCCGAGTTGGCCATGTGAATCTAACCCTTGATCTGGTTCAGTGACTATTGCGTTGCGCGTACATGTCCCGAACCGGGTCCCGATCTCTCGGGATTGATTCTTGCCTGAGCGGGCATCGCGCGCATGTATGACGGCGCTCTATAGGGAAGTCTGGCGGGTTTGCCAACCCATAACCGGAGAAGAACGGCGCGGCGGCCTTGCACGCAGGAGCTGCCTCGCCATCGCAAGGGTAACTTTGAGCCCAAAGCGGACATTGCTCCCGCCCGGAATCAAGGTGCGCAGCACCGCCGGGCAGCGCCCGACCGCCCCATGGGCGGGCAATGCCCTCAGGTTTGATGGTGATCGAACGGCCGCTTTGTCCCGCAGAGCAGCCAATGTTTGTTTCGAGCCCTGTTCAACCATTGATGTTTCGGTTGGGGAGTTATCGCCAGCTCCGCCTCCAACCGAGACCAATTACCCAAAGTACTGCGACATACACGAGAGTCACTGGGATTTCGTTGATGATGCCATCGATTTGAAAGAGCTTTTTGATTGGGAAACTGGCATAAAATGACAAACCCATAAGCATACCAATAGACCAGCCTACGTCAGATATCTTATGGATGACTACAGGTGCGGAAACCGCAGCAACCAGGCCAAACAAAAGCGAGGCCTGCGAGTACTTTAGACCCACTGAAACTGCAATCACGAGGGTTCCGAATACCGCGATAACTACGCCTAGCACATACTTATTCATCTAATTTTCCCAATTCGCTCACGGCGCTTATTGAGTCAGCGCTCAAGATTGGCAACTGCAACTTTCTCCGCTTAGCCACCAATGACCGCTCTGAGCTCAAAGCGGACATCTCCATCCTGCGTCCAAAGCAGCGTGATTGCCAGACCGCGGGATGGCGATCAACTGTCGTCAAACGCGCTTTATCTTTGCCAAGTCCGAAGAACCTCAGTTCGGAGCACAACCTACCCAAATCGCCAGCCCTTGCGGGCGGTCTGGCGATCGCGCGGCGGGCTTCGCCCTTGATTCCGCGCGGGAGGTGAAAGTCGAACGGAAGCTGTGGTCCGCGAAACAGTTATTTGACGTACGGCCAGGGGGCCGAACAGTATCCGAGCCAACGAAATCCGGTGCGCAATCAATCGCGCTTTTCAACAACGGCCGTCTCGGCCATGGTGGCGGCGATGACGCCGAATGATCTTCTTCTCACGCCGACGGGCCTGCGGTTCCGGGGCCGGCGGTTTCCCTGTTCGATCGGGCGGGGTGGCATCCGCGCCGACAAGCGCGAAGGCGACGGGGCAACGCCGGTGGGGACACACCGGATTGTCGGGCTCCTTTACCGCCCCGACCGCATGGCGCGTCCGACGGATTGGGCCGTGCCGATCCGCCCCGGCGACCTGTGGTCCGACGATGTGGCACATGAGGATTATAACCTGATGGTGCGCGCCCCTTACGGGTACAGTCACGAAGTGTTGCGCCGGGCCGACCCGCTTTATGATCTGATTATCATCACCGATTGGAATTGGCCCTATGCAAAGAGGGGTCACGGTTCTTGCATCTTTATCCACCAATGGCGCAGGCCGGGATTTCCGACCGAAGGCTGCGTGGCCTTTCGGCGTGAACACCTCCGCTGGATTGCGCGGCGGCTCACCATCGGAAGCCGCCTGATCGTCCGGGACTGACCCAACTGCTACTCCGGCTGTCAGCCCTCCGGCAGTTTTAACGCCTTTCGCAGCTTTCCGGCGCGGGCGCGTACAGACGCGGCCTCATCTTCGGCCGCATTGGCCAGGAGCTCTTGGACGTCAACGCCCGGTCCAGCAAAGCGATGCGCCAACGTGACCCTCGAGTGCAGGCTCCACGCCCGGAGAAAGGGCCGTGGATGATCCGCATATTGACCCGCCCAATCGGCAACGTCTGAGCCCTCTGCCGCCGACAGGTCCAGAAGATCAGCGACCTGCAGCAGATGTAACGCCGCCTGACATGACGTGATGCGATGCAGCGCCTGCACGATTTCGCCACGCTGACTGTCCCCAAGGCGATTGCCTGCCTCCAGCTCGGCTTTCAGAATCCAGGTCGCGCCAGATGAGACCAGTGGACGTCTATCGAAGCAAAGGCGAACCAGATCGTCCAAGTAGCCCGCCCCGGCACCACACGCCGCCTTTGCCTCAGAGAGGCAGGACACAGCCTTGCCATCGAATTCGAGCAGGCGCTGTTCAAGACATGTCACTTCTATCACCTCCTCGCGACACCATAGCGGTGGCGCGGGCAAAGGATTGCGGCTGGCGACCTGGTCAGCCGCTGTAATCCCGGGCGCCGAAAATGGCGCTGCCGACGCGGATATGGGTCGCCCCAAGCGCGATGGCACTTTCGAAATCCCCGCTCATACCCATCGACAAGCCTTCAAGGCCGTTGCGCGCGGCGATCTTGGCCAGAAGCGCGAAATGCAGGCTGGGTTCTTCGTCAACAGGCGGAATACACATCAATCCCTGCACCGGCAGGTCCAGCCCGCGGCATTCGGCCACGAACGCATCGGCCTCTGCAGGCATCACGCCCGCTTTCTGATCCTCTTCCCCGGTATTGACCTGCAGGAAGACATCCGGGCAATGGCCGGTCTCATCCGCCAGCCGCGCGATTGTTTTGGCCAGTTTCGGACGGTCAACCGAGTGGATCGTCTGAAACAGCTCAAACGCCTGGCGCGCCTTGTTTGTCTGCAACGGACCGATCAGGTGCAGGTCGATCCCCTCGAACCGGTCGCGAAAGTCTGGCCACTTGCCCGCGGCCTCCTGCACCCGGTTTTCGCCGAAGACGCGGTGGCCTTCGTCAAGCACGGCCTCGACACGTTCATTGGGTTGCACCTTGGAGACCGCAATAAGCGTCACGCTGCCCGGATCGCGGCCTGCGTCGGCCTCGGCTTTGCGAATACGGGCGGTGATTTCTGAGAGGCTCAATCTGATCTCCGTTCATGGCCAGGGGCATCGGGATTTGTCGTCACAGGGATAGACCGGGTGGGATGAGGGATGCAAACTGTCTTTGCCAAGGACGCGGATGCGGGCCGGACCGCCACCCGGTGCAGCAAACACCTTGCCCCACTGTCCCGCGTTGGATAGTAGGGTTAAGGAAACAGTTCCGGATGGTAAAATGATCCAATTGCGTTTGCAGAAAGTTGGCCTGGCACTGGCCTGTGTTTTGATGGTCGCCTCCTGCGGTGGTCTCAGAGACAGCTTCAAAAACACCACCACGCCCGACCCGAGGGTAAAGTCCGGGCGCGAAGCCAAGGGCCCGGAACGTGTGGGTGATGGGTCGTCCCTTCTGGACGCCTTCAAGGGCGGGCAATCGAACGTCAAGGTGAACCGCTTCCTGTGGACCGCGTCATTGGACGTTCTGAGCTTTCTGCCGGTGCAGACAGCCGATCCCTTTACCGGCGTGATCTCGACCGGTTACGGGCGTCCGCCCGGCGGCGGTCAGGCCTATCGCGCAACTGTCCTCATCAGTGATCCTGCCCTTGATGCACGGTCTCTGAAAGTGGCGCTTCAGACGCAGCGCGGCCCGGTCAGTGACGCCACGCAGCGCGCTGTCGAAGATGCCATCCTTGCACGCGCAAGACAGCTCAGGATCAATGCAGGCCGGTTCTGAAGACCGGCCCTTGCCAACTGCATTTTGATCAGACGGGGATGAACTTTTTCGCGTCCTTGCTGTATTGCTCGATCCCGCCCTCGCCGATGTCATGCCAAAGGCCGTGAAGGCTCAGGTGTCCGCTATCGACAGCCGATTTGACAAAGGGAAAGGTCATCAGGTTTTCGAGCGACACCAGGACCGCCTCTTTTTCCAAAGCCGCGGTGCGTTCCGTCGGATCCTGGATGTCTTTGACACGCTCGTAACCGGGCCGCAGGATATCCATCCAACGGCCAACGAACGATGATTTCTCTTCCAGTTCCGGGGCCGCGCCCGAGCACATGTCATGGCATCCTTTCACGCCGCCGCAATTGGAGTGACCCAACACGATCAGATGCGCGACCTTGAGCGCGGTGACCGCATATTCCACCGCCGCCGATGTACCATGCTGGCCGCCGTCGATCTCGTAGGGGGGCACCAGGTTGGCGATATTGCGGTGCAGAAAGAACTCGCCCTGATCCGCACCGAAAACCGAGGTGACATGCACCCGGCTGTCGCAGCAGGAGATCACCATCGCGCGCGGGTGCTGCCCCTCGGCCAGACGCTTGTACCAGGCCTGATTTTCGGCATAGGTGGTCGCCTTCCAGCCGTGAAACCGCTGGATCAGGTAGGTGGGCAATGGCCGGGCGTGTTCCATCTGTTTTTCACTCTCGCTGGTCGTTTGTCCGCTAGTTATTAGAAATTCGAGAAGAATTCGAGAGAGAATTACCCCACCGCGCAACGATTTGGGAACCCCTCTGAGGCAGGATGGCCAAAGCTATGGGGGCGAAGAAGCATAAGGTGAGATTGTGGAACAAGTAACTACGCTGAGACATGACGAGGTGGTTCGGGTCAATCCCGACAGGCTCGAGGAACTGTATCGCCAGTTGGGCGAAACAGGGGCCGAGGATGTCGTGTGCCGTGCCCTCGAAGAGCTTGCCGCGCGCCTGTCTCATACCGAACGCTGCTTTCGCGAGATGCGCCACCATGACATGCGCAAAAGTGCGCGCAGCCTGGTGGCGATCGCCGAACAGATCGGCATGTCCCTGCTGGCGCAGGTCGCGCTGGACGTGACGATCTGCATCGACGCGGGTGACAAGATTGCCCTATCGGCCACGATGGCGCGTCTGCTGCGAATCGGGGAACGGTCGCTTACGCAGATCTGGGATCTTCAGGATCTTTCTATTTGAGCCCTTGCAGGCGCCGCGCAGACCGATAGGCTGGGTCCGAATTTGACCCGGCAGGAAGGCCCGCGCGATGTCCCTGACTTTTTCCGATGCAACCGCGGATGCGATCTCCGTACATGTCGTCGCGGCGGATGCGCTTGACGCCTGGCTGCAGTCGCAGCCGGATCACGTCACGAAATGGGTAAAATCATCAGGGTTTTCCGGATCTCTTGGCGCCACACTCCTGATCCCGGACGGCGACGGCGGTATCGCCCTGGCACTGGCCGGATATGGCACCGAGGCTGCGCGATCACGTGGGCGTTTTCACCTGGCCGCCGCGGCGTCGGCCCTGCCGGAAGGGAATTACCGGTTGGAAAGATTGCCAACGGATCGCGCCGAGGAAGAGGCGCTCGGCTGGCTCCTCGCCGGGTATGCGTTCGATCGGTACAAGGAGCAGAAACCAGCCAAGGCGAAACTGGTCCCACCAGAGGGGGTGGATGCCGCACGACTGGAAGTGATCGCGGCCGGCGAGGCGCTGACCCGTGATCTCATCAACACGCCCGCGTCGGACATGGGCCCGGATGACCTTGAAAACGCCTGCCACAAGCTGGCGCAGGAACACGGCGCCGGGATTTCCGTGATCGCGGGTGAGGCGCTGATCGAAGAGAACTTCCCGATGATCCACACGGTGGGTCGTGCGGCGGCCCGCGCGCCGCGCCTGATTGACATGAGTTGGGGCGATGCTGGCCCGACGCTGACGCTGGTGGGGAAAGGTGTCTGCTTCGACACTGGCGGGCTGAACCTCAAACCCGGCGGCAGCATGGGGCTGATGAAGAAGGATATGGGCGGCGCGGCCACGGTCCTGGGCCTTGCGCATATGATCATGGGTCTTGGCCTCGGCCTGCGCCTCAGGGTGCTGATCCCGGCGGTCGAAAACGCGGTCAGCGCCGATGCCTACCGCCCCGGCGACATCCTGACCGCGCGCAATGGCCTGACGGTGGAGGTCAACAACACCGATGCCGAGGGGCGCCTGGTGCTGGCCGATGCATTGGCGCTTGGGGCAGAGGATACGCCCGACCTGATGATTTCGATGGCAACGCTGACCGGGGCCGCGCGCGTGGCGGTCGGCCCGGACCTTGCGCCCTATTATACCGATGACGGTGCCATGGCATCGGCGCTCGAAACCGCGGCGGCGCGCATGGCCGACCCGGTCTGGCGCCTGCCGTTTCACGCGCCCTATGAGGCGATGATCGAACCCGGCATCGCCGATCTCGACAATGCGCCCAAGGGCGGGTTTGCCGGGTCCATTACCGCCGCACTTTTCCTGCGTCGGTTCGCGGGCGACGTCCCTTACACCCATTTCGACATCTACGGCTGGTCCCCGACCGCCGCACCTGCCAGACCCAAGGGCGGCGTGGGCATGGGCGCGCGGGCCGTGTTAGAGGCCCTACCTGAGGTATTGGAGTTATGACGGATCGACGACTTCTGGCTGCAAATGACCGTGTGGCGCATGACAGCTTAAGCGGTCAGATCGAAGCGGCGACATTCGTGGCAGGCGAAACGAAACGCTGTATCTTGCCGCAAGTCGACCTCTGCCGCACCGCCGGCGGCGCACGGGACAAGCAGCTTCTGCTGGGCCAACCCTTCCGGGTTCTGGATGTCCATGACGGTTGGGCATTCGGGTTTGACGAGGTTGATGGCTATGTCGGCTATTTGCCTGAAAACGCCATCGGAAACACGGACGCGCCAAACCACCGGGTAAAGGCCCTCTTGGCGCATGTCTATTCGGAACCGGATTTCAAATCGCCTGAAATCGGCTTGCTGAGCTTTTTCTCCGAGGTGACGGCAGAACCGGAAACAGAACGCTTCTCTGCACTGACCGGTGGCGGTTACATTGCAACACCCCATCTGGCCCCGCTGTCATGGCGGGCTGATGACATGGTGGGCGTTGCCGAGTTATTTTTGGGCACGCCCTATCTCTGGGGTGGAAATACGGCCACCGGGATAGACTGTTCCGGGCTTGTTCAACTGGCGGCCTATGCGCACGGTTTTGCCGCCCCGCGCGACAGCGACCTGCAACAGGCAGAGCTGGGTCAGGAATTGCCCGAAGACACGCCTCTGCGCCGGGGCGATCTGCTGTTTTGGAAGGGTCATGTCGCCTGGGTGGTTGACGAAGGTACCATCCTTCATGCCAATGCGCATCACATGGCCGTGGTCTGTGAACCGATGCAGGAGGCCATCACCCGTATCGAGGCACAGGGCGATGGCCCGGTGACCGCGCGCAAACGCCTGGGAGGAGTTTCATGAGCGATCCGTTTTTTCACCCCGTTTCGGGGTTCGACCTGCCACGTTTTGCCGGCGTGCCGACCTTCATGCGGCTGCCTTACGTGCCGCATGGTCATGAGCGTTACGGCGATGTGCAGATCGGGCTGATCGGCGTTCCCTGGGACAGCGGCACCACCAACCGGCCCGGTCCGCGCCATGGCCCGCGGCAGTTGCGCGATGCCTCGACCATGATGCGCGCGCAACATCCGGTAAACGGCACGCGGCCTTACGAGGCCGCGAATTGTGCCGATCTGGGCGACGTAGGCCCGAACCCGGCGGATATTATCGACAGCATGGACCGCATCACCGCCTTCTACGATCAGGTTCTGGCGGCGGGGATCAAGCCGCTGACCGCGGGGGGTGATCACCTGACCTCGCTGCCGGTCTTGCGGTCGCTGGCCAAGGTGCATGGCCCCATGGGAATGGTACATTTCGACAGCCATACGGACCTTTTCCACTCTTATTTCGGCGGCACGATGTACACCCATGGCACGCCCTTCCGCCGCGCGGTCGAAGAGGGGCTTCTGGACCCCAAGCGCGTGGTGCAGATCGGCCTGCGCGGCACGATGTATGACACCGAGGATCGCGACTTTGCCGCGGCGAACGGTATCCGCCTGATCCTGATCGAAGAGTTCCACGCCCGAGGGGTCGAGGACGTGATGGCCGAGGCACGTGAGATCGCAGGAAGCGGCAAGACCTATGTCAGCTATGACATTGATTTCGTCGATCCGACCTTTGCCCCGGGCACCGGCACGCCCGAGGTGGGCGGGCCAAACAGCTATCAGGCGCTGCAGGTCTGTCGCGAGCTGGCAGGGCTCGATATCGTCGGGGCGGATATGGTCGAGGTGTCGCCGCCTTTCGACACATCGGGCGGCACGGCGTTTCTGGGTGTGTCCATCATGTTCGAAATCCTCTGCGTGATGGCCGCCCAAGCCGGGGCCTGACCAGATGCCAGACACGCCCGATACCGATCAGTCCGAATATTGGCGGTCGGCCCAGCAATGGGTCGATCAGCAGGAAACACTTGATGCAATGATGCAGCCCGTGCTCGAGCGGCTTCTGACAGAGGCGGCGTTGGCACCGGGCGTGCGGGTGCTCGACATCGGATGTGGCACCGGGGCCAGCACGATGGCCGCGGCGCAGGTCGTCGGGCCGGAAGGCCATGTGACGGGCGCGGATATCTCCGGCATCATGCTGGATCTGGCGCGGAACAGGACCCGTTCCGCCGGGATCGCAAACGCGCGTTTTCTGGAAAGCGACGCGCAGACCTACGACTTCGGCGATGCGGCCTATGACACCATCATGTCCCGCTTTGGCGTAATGTTCTTTGGCGATCCGGTGGCAGCCTTCGCCAACATTCGCAAGGCGCTCAAACCGGGCGGCACGATGGTGTTCCTGGCCTGGGCGGGCTTGTCGGCAAACCCATGGTTTGCCATCCCGCGGCAGGCGGCGATCGACGTGCTTGGCGCGCCAGAACCTTCCGATCCGCGCGCACCGGGACCGATGGCCTTTCAGGAACAGGACTATGTGGCCGGCATCTTGCGCGATGCCGGGTGGCACAATGTCTCGATCGAAGAGATCGGCGTTGAGTTGACACCGCCCGGCACGGTGGCCGACGTCGCAGGTTTTGCCACGCATCTTGGACCGGCGTCACGGATCATCGACGATCTTGGGGGCAACGACGCGGACACCCAAAAGGTCAAGGCATTGGTTGCTACCCGCCTTGCGGATTTCTCCTCGGGTGACGTGGTTCGCGTGCCCGCGCGGCTCAACCTCATCCGGGCATCGGGAACCGGCGCCTGAGCGTCATCACTGCCGGTCGATGCGCAGAAAAACGAGGCTTTGGCTCAGGGCGGCCTTGTCCTTGAGGGATACAGAGATCACCAGCCGACCGCGCTGATAGCGACGCAATTGATAGCTGTCGGGATGATTAACTGTGCTATCAGCGGGCAGAATTGTGGCGTCCGAAAAACAGCGTCTGACATCCTGGTCCAACCTCTCGAAAGCCGTGGTTGCGGCAGTATCCCGATAGGCAAAGGTCCAAAAACACAGGGTTGTCCTGCCGCCACGCTCGTCCTGGGACACCGAACACTCCGGGGTGCCTGCAGCGATCTCGATCTGGCTAATTTGGAAATCTCCGCCCTCCGCGTGATCCACCAGGTCCCGCAGGTCGGAACAGATATCCGCACAAGCCATCGCGGGCCAGAGCAAGAGGACAAGCGCAGCGCGCAGGGTCATTCGACCGCGCGGATCAGCTTGCGTTCGAGAATGCGCAGGACGGTCCTGAGGTCAGAGCCGCGTTTAAGAACCTGCCCTTCCGGGCCGATAATCGCATATTCACCCTGCTTGAGCCGAAGTTTCGGACGTTTCTCAATCCGGTAGAGCGGTGTCTCGGCGGTGCGGCGAAAAACCGAAAACACGGCCACATCGCGCAGGCAGGATATGCCGTAATCGCGCCATTCGCCCGCCGCAACCATGCGACCGTAGAGGGACAAAATAATGGAAAGCTCGGTTCTGTGAAAAGCCACCTGCGAGGTGCTTTGCGGCCCCGGAAACGGGGTGAGGGATTGAAAACTCATACCGCCAGTTTGCGCCAAATCGCCGGTTAATCAAGGGTTTTTCGACCCAAGCAACCCCGTGTGTGCCAAGGGGTGCCGGGTTTCGGCACCCGCCACCATACCGGCGGGCCGCATCACAGCCTTCAGGTGGTCAGATCGGAGGGATGGCGAGGACCCTGAAAGAGGCTCTTGAGGCCCGCGACCAGTTTGCGCAGCATTTCTGCGGTATATTCCGCGCGCATTTCATGCGCCTGAGCGATGATACGGTCAATTTCCTGTGGGGTCGGTGGGGTGGAGAATTTGGGGGCGTCAGCCATGATCTTGTCTCTTCCTGAGTTCAAGTGGTTCCTCCCACGGCGCATAAATTGTGCATCCGGACGCGAAACGCAAATCATAGCCGCTATGCGCCTGGGGCCGTGTCTCGGGCAGGCAAGCCGCGCTCGGTTTCAGATCTCGGCAGAGGTGTCGAATTCACCCACATCTTGCGCTAGGCTCACCCGACCAGAAATCAGCGGAGGCCGGTGATGACCCCCTACAAACCAGGCGATCCGATCGGACCGTTGGACGATTGGCCCTTCGACGCCCCAGAAAGCGATTATGTCATCCGCGATGGCGCGCCCCGTGCGTCCGGTCGGATCGACGCAGGCGGGCCGGGTCATGTCACGCGCAACGGTATCTGGCGCTGCACCAAGGGTGTTTTTGACTGTACCGAGCAGGGCGATGAATTGATGACGATCCTGACAGGCCGATGCCGTATCACGCAGCATCATGATTGGTCTGTCGCCGAACTCGCGCCCGGCGACAGCCTTTTCGTTCGCGATGGCAGCCGTGTGACATGGGACATCATCGAAGACGTCACTAAAGTATTTTTTGCCTATAAATCAAACGGGTACTAGATCCGCCACGTCACCACCCACGGCCCGGAACATGCCTGGCCTTTCGGTGACGCGGCGGCACTGGTTAAAGAAACAAACTTGCGGTGTCCCTGCATTCACGGACCACCATCGCGCTCGGGATCAGTTTGCGAGTGACCTCTTTTCCTTGGTCACGGTCTGATCTTTGACGTGATCCTTGGGAAAATGCAGCGTGGGCGTTGGCGCGCCGACGACGGAGCCTACGGCGAAGGAACTCGTGGCGGCAAAGGACAAGGCCAGTGCGAGGGTGAAAGTAATCGGTTTCATGTCTCAAATCTCCTGTGGGATCAATGTGGATTGGTTTGGTTAACAGGCAGGAGATATGCCAACGCCACGTTTCAGTTTTGCGTCGGGGTGCGATAAATTTTGTTTCAATCAGGTAAGGAGCAGGTTTCAGGCGGCGCTGCGCGCGCGAGGGTTATTTTTCCGCTTTCTTTTCCCAGCGACCGCTTTCTTCGGACCAGTACTGCGCGGAACACCCCGCGTCGGTCAGGGATTTCCACTGCCCTCGCGCCGTGTCCAGCGCGGCGGGATCGTTGCCATCGAAGAGAACGCAGACACGGTCGAGTGATGCAACCTCTTGCGGCGTTACGTCGGCGCCATCGACGCTCATCAAACAAGTGGCACCGTTGGGTATATCGGCGCTGGTGGTCAGCAGAACCGGCTGATCGGCCTCATGCGGTTTTCCCGCGACCCCGTGGGGCAAGAACCCCTCTTCGGGACCAAGCCACAGCTTTTGGTCAAGCCAGTCGATTCGCGCCGGATCACGTCCCCGCACCGCCACACGCCAGCCCGCCCCCATCGCCTTGCCCAAAAGCATGGGCAGCGTGACCTCCACCGGCCCGCGCGTCAGGTGATAGAAATAGGCGGCCCCCAAAATCAGTCGCCCTCGTAGACATCCGCCACCAGACGGTTGAGCGACATCACGCCCCAACCAGTGGCACCCTTGGGGGCATAGGTGGTCTCGGATTTGACCGAAGCGACCCCCGCGATATCGAGGTGAATCCACGGGCAGTCATCCTTGACGAAGCGTTGCAGGAACTGCGCCGCGGTGATCGACCCCGCCGCGCGGCCACCGACGTTTTTCATATCGGCAATCTGGCTTTTGAGGAGATCGTCATAGGCTTTGCCCATCGGCATGCGCCAGGCGCCCTCACCCTCCGCCTCGGCAGCCTTGAGGAAGTTGCGCGAGATCGTGTCATCGTTGGAAAAGACACCCGCATTTTCGTGGCCCAGGCCGATGATGATCGCGCCGGTCAGGGTGGCGAGGTTGATCATCCCGCAGGGTTTGTAGGTCTCCTGCGCGTACCAGAGCACATCGGCCAGAACCAGCCGACCTTCGGCATCGGTGTTGATGATCTCGACCGTATCGCCCTTCATCGACGTGACCACATCCCCGGGTCGCGTGGCGCGGTCGGAGGGCATGTTTTCGACCAGCCCGACAAGACCCACGACATTGGCCTTGGCCTTGCGCAGCGCCAGGGTACGCATCACACCGGTGACCACACCCGCGCCGCCCATATCCATGGTCATGTCTTCCATGCCAGCCGCCGGTTTGAGGCTGATCCCGCCGGTATCGAATACGACGCCTTTGCCAATAAGCGCCAGCGGGGCATCGCCCTTCTTGCCGCCGTTCCATTCCATGATCGCGACCTTCGAGGGCGTGATGGAGCCATGGCCCACCGACAGAAGAAGGTTCATGCCCAGCTTGCCCAACTCGTCTTCGTCGAGAATGGTGATCTTGAGGCCCAGATCGCCCATCGCCTCGATCCGGTTGGCAAATTCGGTGGTGGTCAGGTGATTGGCGGGCTCGCTGACCAAGTCACGTGTCATGAACACGCCTTCGGCGACGGCCATCGCGGCGGCGGCATCGGCTTTGGCCTCATCGGGCTTGGCAACCATCAAGGTGACGGCGCCGGCATCCTTGTCCTCGGCGGTTTTGTGGGTGGTGAACTCGTATGCGCGCAAGACGATGCCCAGCATCAGGTCAACCGGGCGGCGCACCTGCCCCGCCAGCACCAGAAGCGCCGATTTCCCCTTGGCCCGGCCCAGCGCCACCCCGACCTTGCGCACCTCCTCCTGCTTGGCAGCGCGCGGCAGGCAGATGACATCGAGCGCCTCGGCGGCCATGCCCGTTGGCCAGGCGACGGAGATTACATCACCGGCCTTTTTCTTTTCCCAGGTCTCGCTTTCGACCAGCCGCGCCAGGGCACCCTTGGTCAGGCGGTTGACTCTGCGCGCACCTGCATCAAGCTTGCCATCGGGTGTCACGACGACGGCCACACGGCCCTCGGCCCCGGCAATAAGATCAATGTTGGTTTCCTGAAAATCTACTGTGGCCGGGCTGGTCATGCATCTGCTCCTAACTGCTGTTGACCAGAGTCCTAGCGCGCCATTGCCGACATTGCCAGATAGCAGTTTTCCCGGGCGATCAATTCCGTTAGTCTTCGCCCCGTAAGGCAGTTTGATGGGGGATGCGTGTGACCAGATTCGACAGATACATGCTGTCGCAATTCATGGTGCTTTTCGGATTCTTCGCGCTGGTGCTCGTGTCGATCTTCTGGATCAACAAGGCGGTGCGTATGTTCGACCGCCTGATCGCCGACGGACAACCTGCCTGGGTTTTCCTTGAATTCACCGCTCTGACCCTGCCGGGTGTCATCGGGATCGTGCTGCCGATCGCGGCCTTTGCGGGGGCGGTCTATGTCACCAACCGGCTGAGCACGGAAAGCGAATTGACCGTCATGCAGGCCACGGGGTATTCGCCCTATCGGCTGGTGCGGCCCGTGGTGGTCTATGGCATGATCATCGCAGTCATGATGTCGATCCTTACCCACTTCCTGATCCCGGCGAGCCTTTCGCAACTCAAGCAGCGCCGCGCCGAGATCAGCCAGAACATCACTGCCAAGCTGCTGACCGCCGGGGAATTCCTGCATCCGGCTCCCGGCATCACCTTCTACATCCGCCACATCACGCCAGTGGGGGAGTTGCAAAACGTGTTTCTTTCGGACCGGCGTGATCAGACCAATCCCGTGGCCTATACCTCCTCCACCGCCTACCTGGTGCAGGAGGGTGGTGGCACCAAGCTGGTGATGGTCAAGGGGTTGGCGCAGAACCTGAACCGCCAGGACAACCGGCTTTTCACCACGCATTTCGACGATTTTTCCTATGACATCAGCACACTCGTTTCGCGCAATGCCATCAACCTGAACGACATCAGCTTTGCCGCAACGCAGGACCTGCTGCGCCGCCCCGAGGAGATGGCCGAAACAGCAGGTATCCGGGTGGGCGAGGTCGCATATGAAGCGCATAACAGGTTTGCCCAGGCATTGATGTGCGTTGTCGCGGCGACGGTAGGTTTTGCGACTCTGCTCTTGGGCAACTACAGCAGGTTTGGCGTCTGGCGACAGGTGGTGATCGCGTTTTTCCTGCTGGTCGGCCTGAAGGTGGTCGAGGGGGTCGTATCTGGACCGGTTCTGTCGAATGCCGCGCTCTGGCCGCTCTTGTATATTCCCGTGGCGATTGGTGGGGTCCTGACGGTTATCCTGCTCTACATTTCCGCCAATCCGGGATTTGGCCGGGTGTTCAGGCGCCGACAGGCGTCGGGAGATGCCGCATGATCCTGCATTTCTACTTTGCCCGGCGGTTCCTTTGGACCTTTCTCAGCATCTTCTTCGTTTTCGTGATGCTGCTCGGCCTGATCGACCTTGTGGACGAGTTACAGGATTTTCCGGATCTGGCTTTCGGCCAGGTGCTCGAGATCGTGCTGCTGAAACTGCCCAAGGCCAACTACGAGATCTTGCCCCTGATCGTCATCCTTGCCTCGGTTGCATTGTTCGTGCGGCTGGCGCGGTCATCCGAACTTGTCGTGGTCCGGGCGGCGGGCCGATCGGCGCTTGGCAGCCTGATTGCGCCACTGACCGTCGCCGCAATGATCGGCATCCTGTCGGTGACCATGTTCAATCCGATCGTCGCCGCCTCGTCCAAACGCTACAATGACCTCGTCAACACCTATATCGGCTTTGGCTCGAACGTCCTGGCGATTTCGGCCGAGGGGCTTTGGCTGCGTCAGGGGACATCCGAGGGTCAGACGGTTATCCATGCCGCGCGCGCCAGTTCGGATGTCAGCGTCCTTTTCGATACGACTTTCGTTTCCTTTTCCCCCGAGGGTGAGCCGCTCTCGCGCATTGCCGCGCGCAAAGCGACCCTGGCGGACGGGGAATGGCAGCTGTCCAAGGCCAAGAAATGGGATCTGAGCCGCGGCACCAACCCGGAATCGAGGGCAATTGCCAGCGCGGAGATGACCATCCCTTCGTCCCTGACCCAGGCCCGGATCGTGGAGAGTTTCGGCAAGCCCGAGTACATTCCAATCTGGGATCTTCCGCGTTTCATCGCGCAGCTTGAACAGGCCGGTTTCTCTGCCCGCCGGTATGAAATGTGGTTTCAGATGGAATTGGCGCGCCCGCTTTTCCTGACGGCGCTCGTTCTGGTCGCCGCGGCCTTCACCATGCGCCATACCCGCCTTGGCAATACCGGCGTTGCGGTTCTGACCGCCGTCATGCTTGGCTTCAGCTTGCATTACATCCGCAATTTCGCGCAGATCCTGGGGGAAAACGGGCAGATTCCGATCCTTCTCGCCGCCTGGGCGCCGCCGGTGGCCTCACTGCTCTTGGCACTGGGGATCGTGCTGCATATGGAGGACGGATGACCCGAGTGTTCCGCCTCTTCGCTGCGATTTCCGCGCTGCTGCTTACGCCTCTGACCGCGCAAGCGCAGGACACGCCGGACCTCGGCGCGCTGCTGGTGGCTGATGAGGTCTATATCACCGGTGACAAGAAGCTGGTCGCCGAGGGCAATGTCGAAGCGGTCTACGAGGGTCAGAGATTGCAGGCACGGTCGATCACCTATGACCAGACCACGGAGATCCTGTCGATTGAGGGGCCGATTGTTCTGGACGACGGGGTGAACACGCTGGTCCTGGCTGATGCCGGCGAACTGGATCGCGAGTTTCATAACGGTGTGCTGACCGGTGCGCGGGTTGTGCTAGACGATCAATTGCAGATGGCCGCGAACAAGATGACGCGGGTCAACGGGCGATACACGCAATTGCACAAGGTATCGGTCACGTCCTGCCGCATCTGCCACGAAGGCAACCGCCCGCTCTGGCAGATCCGGGCCAAGCGCGTGATCCACGACCAGGAAGAGAGACAGCTTTACTTTCACGATGCGCAGTTCAGGGTGCTCGACGTGCCGATCATCTACCTGCCGCGCCTGCGACTGCCGGACCCGACCCTGGAACGCGCCACCGGCTTCCTGATCCCGTCGGTCCACAGTTCGACCGAGCTGGGTTTCGGGGTCAAGGTGCCTTATTTCATCAAGCTCGGCGATCATCGCGACCTGACCCTGACACCGTTTATCGCCACCGAGTCGACAACGCTTGAATTCCGGTATCGCCAGGCGTTCCGCGATGGCAATATCGAAGTCAACGGTGCCGCCTCAAATGATCGGGCGGGCAACCGGACCAATCGCGGTTATCTCTTCATCGACGGCAATTTCAGCCTGCCCCGCGACTTCCAGTTGAGGTTCGATCTCGAAGCCGTCAATGACGACGAATATCTCGAAGATTACGGGATTACCGCCAAGAACCGGCTGGACAGCGAAATCTCGATCTCGCGCGCCCGGCGGGATGAATTCATCCGTGGTGCAATCACGCATTTCAAGACGCTGGTGGTGGGGGAGAATAACTCAACTTTCCCAACCGTGGTGGGCAATGCGGAATACGAGCGGCGCGTGCATCTGAAACGCCTCGGCGGCGAGTTGCGGTTCGGGATCGAGGCGCATTCGCATTACCGCAGTTCCGATCTTTCGGTGGACGGGTTGGATGTGGACCGGTTTGCCGACGGGCGTGACGTCAATCGCCTGACCGCTAGCGTTGACTGGCACCGTCGCTGGATCTTGCCTTATGGCATCCTTTCGCAGTTCCAGACTGGCGTCGCCTTCGACACCTTCCGGATCAGTCAGACCGGCGGGACATCGCGGTCGGAGGCAAGTGAGATCACGCCATCGACCTCCTTGGTGCTCAGGATGCCGCTGATCAAATCGACACCGACCGGGGCGACCCATGTGATTGAGCCGATGTTGCAACTGGCCTGGGTCGGCGGCAGCAATCCGGACGTGCCAAACGACGAAAGCACGCGGATTGATTTCGACGAGGGCAACCTTCTGTCCCTGTCACGGTTCACCGCACCGGACCGGCGGGAGCGCGGCGCCAGCCTCGCCTACGGCGTCAACTGGACCCGCCACGATCCGCGCGGATGGAAATCGTCGCTGACCTTCGGGCAGGTGGTGCGCGACGAAGTACTAGTCGAAGTGGATGGCACAACCAGTTTCACCAACGCCTCCGGCCTGCAGGACAGGTTCTCGGATTACCTGATTGCCGGTCAGATCAAGATGCCCAACGGCATCTCCTTCACCGCCCGCAGCATCTTTGACGACGCTTTCGACACCACCAAGGCCGAGGCGCGCGCCAATTGGCGTAATCAGCGTGCCGATCTGGGCGCGACCTTCATCTGGCTGCAGGCCGACCCGGCAGAAGCGCGGGCCCGGACCATTTCGGAATGGGCGTTTGACGGCAGTTACAGGCTGGCGCGGCACTGGACGGGCAGCGCCGAATGGCGTTATGACGTTGTCACAGACAAAAGTGTTCGGGCGGGTGTCGGGTTGAAATACACCAATGAGTGCGTGGAAATCGAGCTTTCGGCCTTACGCCGTTTCACCACGTCCACTAATCTCGAAGCGTCGACCGATATCGGCCTCACCATAGGGCTCAGAGGGTTCAGTACCACAACCGAGGACAAATCCTATACTCGGAAATGCAGGAAGTAAGCAGTATGACAAGCACGATGCGCAAACCCCTCGTGACATTTTTCCGGGCCGCTTTTCTGGCCACTCTCGGAGCCATCGCCGCGCTGCCCGCATCGGCGCAGAACCTCTTCGAGACCGTCATCACCGTCAACGATCAGTCAATCACCCGCTATGAGCTCGAGCAGCGCGCGCGCATGCTGTCGCTCTTTCGGGCGCCTGGTGATCCGCAGAAGCTGGCGCGTGAGCAGCTGATCGAAGACCGGCTGAAGCTCGATGCCGCCCTGGCCAACGGGTTGATCCTCGAGGACGCAGATGTGCGCGCCGGGATGGAAGAATTCGCCGGTCGTGTGAACATGGACTACGATCAGATGGTCCGCGCGCTGGCCGGCGCCGGTGTGGACGAGGCGAGCTTTCGCGAGTTCGTCAGGGCCGGTCTTGGATGGCGGGAACTGACGCAGGCGCGGTTTGCGAGCCGCGTTTCGGTCAGCGAATCTGATCTTGAACGTGCCAAGTCGGCGGTCTCGGGCCAGACCGGCGTGCGTGTCCTGCTGTCGGAAATCATCATGCCCACAAGCGGCGTTGACCCCCAGGCGGTACAGGAACGCGCCGCGCGCATCTCGGAACTGACGAGCGAAGCGGCCTTTTCGGCCGAGGCGCGCCGGCACTCTGCCACCGCTTCCCGGGATCGGGGCGGCCGCCTGCCCTGGCAGTCAATCACCGATCTGCCCCCTGTTCTGCGGTCCATCGTGCTGGCGCTTGCCCCCGGTGAGGTGACCGAGCCGCTGCCCCTTGATGGTGCCGTCGCCCTCTTTCAGTTGCGCGACATCGAAGAGCTCGACGCGCCAGCACCGCAATACTCCGCGATCGAGTACGCCGCCTATTACATCGACGGTGGGCGCAGCGATCAAGCCCTGGCCCGCGCCGCGCGCGTTGAAGCAGACGTAGATACCTGCGATGACCTCTACGGCGTGGCACATGGACAACCGGAATCGGTCCTCGATCGCGGCACCAAGGCGCCGGACGAGCTCCCCACGGATATCGCCATCGAACTGGCCAAGCTGGACCCGGGCGAGGTGTCTACCGCCCTGACTCGTGCCAATGGACAGACCCTTGTGTTCCTGATGCTGTGCGGACGTACGCCGCAGCTGGCAGAAGATGGCCCGTCCGACGAGGACCTGACTGGGTTCATCCGCGGTCAGCGTCTGCAATCCTTCTCTGACGGGTATCTTGAGCAATTGCGGGCCGAGGCTCGGATCGTCGAAAAATGACACAACCCGTCGCGCTCTGTTGCGGTGAACCGGCGGGCGTCGGACCGGAACTTGCGCTGCGCGCCTGGGAGGCGTCGGGCCGGGACCTGCCGTTTTTCCTGATTGGGGACCCGGCGCATCTTCCGGGTGGGCCGGTTGTTGAGATCGACGACCCCGCACAGGCGGCGGAGGCCTGCAAGACGGGGCTGCCCGTGTTGCCGCATCCCTTCCACGGGAAACTGACACCTGGCACGCCAAACCCGGATCATGCTCAAGGGGTCATTGACGTGATCGCCCGCGGCGTCGATCTGGTGCAATCGGGCATGGCCGCGGCCCTCTGCACCGCGCCCATTCACAAACAGGCCCTGCAGGATGGCGCCGGATTCGCCTATCCTGGGCATACCGAATACCTGGCGGCGCTGGCCGGGGTCGATGACGTGGCAATGATGCTGGCCAGCGATCAGCTTCGCGTCGTGCCTGCGACGATTCACATGGCGCTGGCCGACGTGCCGGAGCACCTGACGGATGAAAGCCTGGAGGCGACGATCCGGATCACCCATGCCGCCCTGATCCGCGATTTCGGCATCCCCCATCCGCGTCTTGCCGTTGCCGGGCTGAACCCGCACGCGGGCGAAGGCGGCAAGATGGGTCGCGAAGAGATCGAAATCATTGCGCCGCTATTGGATCGTCTGCGCAGCGATGGCCTTGATCTGCGGGGGCCGATGTCAGCCGATACGATGTTTCACGCCGCCGCCCGCGCGGGATATGACGCGGCGGTTGCAATGTATCACGATCAGGCGCTCATCCCGATCAAGACGCTGGATTTCGACCGGGGCGTGAACGTGACCCTCGGCCTGCCTTTCGTCCGGACGTCGCCGGACCACGGTACCGCCCTCGATATTGCAGGGCAGGGGATTGCCAATCCGACCTCGCTGATCGAGGCCCTGAAGATGGCCGCGCGGATGGGTACGGCGCGCGCGGCATGAGCATCGACGACCTGCCCCCGCTGCGTCAGGTAATTGCCAGCCATGGTCTGGCCGCGCGCAAATCGCTTGGGCAGAACTTCCTGCTCGATCTCAACCTGACCGCCAAGATCGCGCGGCAGGCGGGGGACCTGAGCGAATGCGATGTGCTCGAAATCGGCCCCGGACCCGGCGGACTTACCAGGGGACTGCTGTCCGAGGGGGCGCGCCGTATTCTCGCCGTCGAAAAGGATGCCCGCTGCCTGCCCGCGCTGGACGAGATTGCCCGCGCCGCGCCCGGGCGGCTGCAGGTCATCAACGCTGACGCGCTGGAGCTTGACCCGCTTGCGCATCTGACACCGCCCATCCGGGTGGTGGCTAACCTGCCTTACAATGTCGGCACGGAACTCCTGATCCGCTGGCTGACGCCGCCCGCGTGGCCGCCCTTCTGGCAAAGCCTGACCCTGATGTTCCAGCGCGAGGTCGCGGACCGGATCGTGGCCCAGCCCGGCGGCAAGGCTTACGGTCGGTTGGCGGTGCTGGCCCAATGGCGTTGCGACGCACGGATCGTCATGACCCTGCCGCCCGAGGCTTTCACGCCACCGCCCAAGATCTCAAGCGCGGTTGTCCATCTGAAGGCACTGCCGGCGCCGAGGTTCGACGCGGATCAGAAGACACTTGAAATGGTCGTGGCGCGCGCCTTCAATCAGCGCCGCAAGATGCTGCGCGCCGCGCTCAAGGGCCTTGCGCCGGATATCGAAGACCGGTTGATCGCCGCTGGCATCAAACCCACGGATCGGGCGGAAACCGTCGGGCTGGAACAGTTCTGCGCCCTGGCCCGCCAAATGAAAAAGTAACGCGGTAGGTAGGATCGACTTGTCGTGAGGACGGCCCAGCTACGCCTTGATTCCGCGTGGGCATTTTTCGTGAAACGTCCGCATCAGGCAGGAACCAGCCCCTCAAGAAGACCCTGACAAATAAAGACGCCGCCCAAACGGACGGCGCCTAAATTCTGACAAGAACACCCGATGTTACTCAGCCGCCTCCGGCGCGTCTGGAGAATCCGGGGCCGGCGCGGCGGATTGTTCGCCACTTGGCGCATCAGACGGGGCGCTCTCGGACTTGGGTGCACGGGGTTTCCGGGCCCGCTTGGGCTTGGGCGGCTGCTGGCTTTCCGGTGTTTCCACCAACCCGCTATCCCCGGCCTCGGGCTGCTCCATCACATCGGGCTGCGGCGCATCGGCGGGATCACCTGACGAGGGCGGTGCGTTCGCTTCGCGTTCCTGGCGCTTGGCGCGTTCCCGGTCACGCTCCTGCTGGCGCTCGCGGTTTTCACGTTCCTGCTGCTCGCGACGCGCTTCCTGTTCTTTCTGGGCAGCCCCCAGAAGACGCAGGTAGTGCTCCGCGTGCTGCTGGAAATTCTCCGTGGCAACCCGGTCGCCCGCAAGCTGCGCGTCCCGCGCCAACTGGTTGTACTTCTCAATGATCTGCTGCGGTGTGCCGCGCACTTTGCCCTCGGGCCCCGAGCTGTCAAAAACCCGGTTTACGACATTGCCAACCGACCGGTTGTTGCGGTTGTTCTTATTCCGCGAACGTGACTTCGATGATCTCATGTTACTTGCTGTGCAGCCCTATGCTCAATGCGTCTTCTGACCCGATTGGCACCCCTTGTGCCGATAAAATGACCCGGATCCGACATGTCTTGGCTTGGTATCAAGCGGGACCGCCCAAGGGCATCCTCCGTCTTGATCTGCCTTCCAATAAGCATGCCAATGCCCATCGCACAAGGCCAAAGAGCGGTTTTTAACCGTTTTGTGCGGTTTTAGGCCGGATAATCACGGTTTTCTGGGCGTTTATCCGCGCCAAATTCCACTGACCACCCGGTCCCGACCATCAAGATCCGGAACGATTCCAACCTCCTGGAATCCCGCCTCCCGGAACATTTTGGCGACCGCGGCGCCTTGGGTCCAACCAATTTCGACCATCAGATGACCGCCTGCAACAAGATGCGCGCCCGCCCCTTTTGTAATGGCCCGATACGCGCTCAACCCATCACCCTCATCGGTCAGCGCCATGCGCGGCTCATAAGAGAGTTCCGGGGCAAGCGCCGCCATCTCCTCCGCCGCGATATAAGGCGGGTTCGAGACGACCAGGTCGAACGTGCCTCGCACTTCCGAAAACCAATCCGATGCGATCAGGGTCACCCGGTGGTCCAACTCGAGCGCGGCAGTATTGCGGCGCGCAACGGCCAACGCCTTGTCCGACAGATCCGTGCCGACACCCGCGGCTTCAGGTCGCGCGGCCAAAAGGCTAAGCAGAATGCACCCCGACCCCGTTCCCAGATCGAGCACGTCGGAAAAGGGCACCTCAAGCGCCGCAATCACCAGCGTTTCGGTTTCCGGACGTGGGTCCAGGGCGTCCCCACTAATCTCAAAGCGGTGTTCATAGAAATCGCGATATCCCAGCAGATGCGACATCGGTTCAAGGTCGCAACGGCGGGAAATCAGCGTGTCGAACAGCCGCTCCATGCCGCCATTCGTCGCGTCCTCGTAATCAACATGGCGCCGCGGAAAAGCCGCACGCCAAAGCAGACGCGCTTCGCGTTGAGGATCCGGAATACCATGCTTGGCCAAGAGGCGTGCACCCCTGGCGATGGCCTCGGCCTCACTCACCCATTCATCTCCGCCAGCATCGTCGCCTGCGCATCGGCGGTCAGGGCGTCAATCACCTCGTCCAGATCGCCCGCCATGACCTGATCCAGCTTGTAGAGCGTCAGGTTGATGCGGTGGTCGGTCATGCGCCCTTGCGGGAAATTATAGGTCCGGATGCGCTCGGACCGGTCGCCTGACCCGACCTGCGCCGCACGGTTGGCAGAGCGTTCATCATCGGCCTTCTGCCGTTCCATGTCATAAAGCCGGGTCTTGAGCACCTGCATCGCGATCTCGCGGTTGCGGTGCTGCGACTTCTCGGAAGAGGTCACAACGATCCCCGACGGGATATGCGTGATGCGCACGGCGGAATCGGTGGTGTTGACGTGCTGCCCGCCCGCGCCCGAGCTTCGCATCGTGTCGATCCGCAGGTCATTCGCGTCAATCTGGATGTCCACATCCTCGGCCTCGGGCAACACCGCCACGGTCGCCGCCGAGGTATGGATACGTCCGCCCGACTCGGTCTCCGGCACCCGCTGCACCCGGTGCACGCCGCTTTCGAACTTGAGCCGGGCAAAGACATTTTCGCCCTTCACATGGGCCACGGCTTCCTTGATGCCGCCCAATTCGCTGACCTGCTCCTCGATCAGCTCGAATTTCCAGCCATGCGCCTCGGCATAACGCTGATACATCCTGAGCAGATCACCGGCAAAAAGCGCGGCTTCATCGCCCCCGGTCCCGGGACGGATCTCGACAATGGCGGGGCGCTTATCGGCCTCATCCTTGGGCAGAAGCGCCAGTTGCAACGCCGCTTCCATCTCTGGTTGCCGCGCCTCAAGCTCGGTCAGTTCCTCGGCTGCAAGATCGCGCATCTCAGGATCATCAAGCATGGCCCGCGCGCCCTCGATATCAGACAGAACCTGCCGATAGGCGCGGATCTCTTCGACCACCGGCCGCAGCTCCGCATATTCCTTGCCAAGTTTCGCGATATCGCCCGCACCTTCGGACATCTGCGCCTCGATAAATTCGAAACGCTGGGTGATTTGCTCTAATCTGTCCAAAGGTATCATGGCGGGTCATGTCCCTTATCCTGCGGGTTTGGTCAAGGGCGCGGAACGTGATATAAATGAATCATGAGATGGTTACTGATTATCCTGATCGGCGCCAGCCCGGCGCTGGCTGATGTAAAGAACAACGGCAAGACGATCGACTGCTACTGCACCGATCGACAGGGCGAGCGCGTCGAACTGGGCGAAATGACCTGCCTGCAGGTAGACGGACGGATGTTCATGGCGCAGTGTCAGATGTCGCTCAACGTGCCGATGTGGCGCGAGGTATCCGAGGGATGCCTGTCATCCTCCCTGCCGCAAAGCGTTCAGCCATCCGTCGATGCGGGCGGCATTGACGCCGAGATCTGACAGGCCATATCGCGCCCGGCCGAAGACTTCGAGAGCGCCATTGCGCCAGCGCACCGTTGTATAGTCGGGGAAGCCAAACCCCGCGCTGCGTGTCACGTAAGTCAGCATTCGGTCCTCCACGCTCCCGGCAAGCCATTCGGTCCGGGGTGTGGTACGGATGATGTCGTCCAAGCGCATGAGGGCGTCTTCGCCCGCATCCACTACTCGGATCGCACCATTGGACTGATCGCCGGCCTCCAATTCGTCAGGCAACCTGTGCCAGCGTTCCGCATCCAGCGGCGCCAGGCGCACCCATGCCACCGTAGCCACCAGCAGAAGAACGACCGCCAGCAGAAACATCATCAATCCCGTTTTCATCTTGCCAAAACTACTCCCAACGGAGGCATCTAGGCTGTCCGCCGGGTCCAGCCCCAGAGACACAAAAGCTCCATCGCCACATGCGCCGCGGCAACCGCCGTGGCCCCGGTCGTGTCGAAAGACGGTGAGACCTCGACCACATCGCCACCGACAAGGTTGATCCCAGCAATGTCGCGCAGGATGATCGACGCCTGCGCCGAGGTCAGACCGCCCCAGACAGGTGTGCCAGTGCCTGGCGCATAGGCCGGATCCAGCCCGTCAATATCAAACGTAAGGTAGGTCGGGTGATCACCCAGGATCGACTTGATCTTCTGCGCCACCGCCACCGGCCCGGTCTCATGCACCTCGCGCGCGTCGATGATGTTGAACCCCATCGTGTCTTCATTGACGGTTCTGATCCCGACCTGCACGGACCGCGCCGGGTCGATCAACCCGAGCTTCACCGCCTTGTAGAACATCGTCCCGTGGTCAATCCGATCCATGTTGTCATCGGCCCAGGTGTCGGAATGAGCGTCGAACTGCAAGAGCGACAGCGGCCCGAACTTCTCGGCATAGGCCTTGAGGATCGGGAAAGAGATATAGTGATCGCCGCCAAGGCAAATGCTCGCGGCTCCGGCATCAAGAATACCCTTGATATGGGCCGTCAACGCATCGGGGAAATCGCTGACCATTGCGTAGTCAAACGCGAGGTCGCCATAGTCCACGATACTGAGTTCCTCCAACGGGCTGAACCCATCCCACCCATAAGGCGGATCAAACGGCTGCAAGGCGCTGGCATCGCGAATGGCGCGTGGGCCAAGACGTGTGCCGGTGCGGTTGGTCACCGCCTGGTCGAAGGGCACGCCGGTGATGGCAATATCCACACCGCGCAGATCCTTGGAGTAGCGCCGCCGAAACATGGAGGTCGCGCCGCCAAAGGTGTTCTCAAAACTCAGGCCCTTCGTGTCCTCGCGTGTAAACGCCTGATCGACCTGCTTTTTTGCGTCTTCAAGTGCCATTTTGATGCCTTTCAGAGTGGCGGGGTTGGTGGGTGGGCGACGCTCTGAAAGGCATCATGCCACCGGCTGTGCTTGCTCAACGAGGCGGGCAAAGAAGGAAGCCCCGACAGGGGCCACCGCATCATTGAAATCGAAACCGGGGTGATGCAGCCCCGCGGCCTCCCCCTGACCCAGGAACAGGTAGGCGCCTGGGCGCTTGTTCAACATGAAGGAAAAATCCTCGGCTCCCATCTCGCGGGTCCGGTCCGTCACCACTGGCGCCTCTCCTGCCACGTCACGCGCCACCCCGGCGGCAAACGCCACCCGGTCGGGATCATTCACCGTGGCCGGATATCCCTGTTCGATGCGCAAATCTGCACTGACCCCGTATGAGGCCGCCTGCCCCTCCACGATCTCACGCAACCGGGTCCAAACCATCTGCTGAACGTCCCCGTCAAAGGTCCGGATCGTGCCGTTGATATAGGCCGTGTCGGGGATGATGTTCTCGGCACTGCCGGTGTGGATCTGCGTGACCGAAACCACCAGATCCTGCAGCGTATAGTGGTTCCGACTGACAATCGTCTGGATCGCCTGCACCATGCCCACTGCCGCAACAACCGGATCGGCGGTGTCCTGCGGATAGGCGCCATGACCGCCTCGGCCCTGGATATCAATGTGAAATGTATCCACCGCCGCCATGATTGGCCCCGGACAGGTATAGAACCCTCCCGCCTCCACGCCCGGCAACGTGTGGAGCGCATAGACCTCGGCAATGTCATAACGGTCAAGAATGCCCTCTTCGACCATCACCCGACCGCCGCCTGGCCCTTCCTCGGCCGGCTGAAAGATCAACGCGACGCGACCCTTGAAATTCCGCGTCTCTGAAAGATATTTTGCCGCGCCCAGCAACATCGTCGTGTGGCCATCATGTCCGCAGGCATGCATCACACCAGGTATCTCCGACGCCCAGATCGCTCCGGTCGCCTCGTCGATCGGCAGCGCATCCATATCCGCCCGCAAGCCGATTGTCGGCCCGTCGCCCTGTCCGTCGATCACCGCCACGACGCCCGAGGTGGCGATGCCGGTTTCGATCTGGTCAATGCCGAATTCGCGCAGGCGCTCCACCACGAAAGCCGCGGTTTCATGGCACTCAAACCCCAGCTCGGGGCGCGCATGAAGATGCCGCCGCCAGCCGGTCATTTCCTCGGCAAATCCGGCGATGCGATTGATTACCGCCATGGTCTGGACTTCGCTCCCATTGCTTGTCACGGTCCACTCAACCCGAAAGAGGATGGAACCGCAATGCCCGATGACGCCCTGATCCATGACGCCAGCCAGGCCATGCCGCGCCTCATTGAGATCATGCGTCGCCTGCGCGACCCCGAGACCGGTTGCCCCTGGGACATCGAACAGGATTTCAGCACCATCGCGCCCTACACGATCGAAGAGGCCTACGAGGTCGCCGATGCCATTGAGCGCAAGGAATGGGGCGAGTTAAAAGGCGAACTTGGCGATCTGCTGCTGCAGGTCGTCTTCCACGCCCAGATTGCCGATGACGAGGGGATCTTTGCCTTCGACGATGTGGCCAATGCCATCGCCGACAAAATGGTCGATCGTCACCCCCATGTCTTCGGTGACGAAAGCCGTGACAAATCCGCCGAGCAACAGACCCGCGACTGGGAAACCGTCAAGGCCGCCGAACGCGCCGCCAAGGCGCAAACCGGAACGCTCGACGGTGTGGCCATCGGCCTGCCTGCGCTCCTGCGTGCGGTCAAACTGCAGAAACGCGCCGCACGGGTTGGATTCGACTGGCCCGATGCGTCCCATGTCCTCGACAAGATTACCGAGGAGGCTAATGAACTGCGGGAGGCCGCAGAAGACCTCACTCCCGAGAAGGTCGAAGAGGAATTCGGCGACCTGCTTTTCGTCATGGCCAACCTCGCGCGGCACATGAAAATCGACCCCGAAGCCGCCCTGCGCGGTGCAAATGCCAAGTTCACCCGGCGTTTCGAGCGGATCGAAACCCTCCTGGCCGAGCGCGGCAAAACACCTTCGCAGTCAGATTTGGCCGAGATGGATGCCCTCTGGGATCAGGCCAAGACTGAAGAACGCGGCTGACACCAAGCGCGCGCATCGAAGCTCACGTCAAAAGAAAAGGCCATGCCACCTCGTTGTGGGCGGCATGGCCATATTTTCGGCGAACAGTCCGTCACGAACGCGCTCCTCAAAGAACGCTCCGGGACGCGCGCCTGTTACTTCTGCTTCAGCTTCGCGACTTTGGGAGCCGCTTCTGCCGCTGCAACCTCGGTCAATTTGGCGCCGCCGACAACCAGACCAATGGTCAGCGAGCAACGGACATAGGACGTGCCGCCTTCGGCCACCGATACCGTCAGCTCTTTTTCGGACAGCGTGCGGGCGGTCAAACGGTGCGTACCGGGCGCCACCTTAACGGTGGTTGCGCGACCAGGTGTACACGTCGCGGCCTCTTTCCCGTCCACGAACACTTTCGGCTGCACCGCAAAGCCCGCATAGGACGTGCGGTAAATGACGATCTTGGTTTCGCCGTCACCACTTGCAGCGGCCATTGCGGGCTCTGCCGCAGCGGGCTGCTCCACCACCGCTTCCGGGGCTTCCGTGGTGCTTGCCTTTTGCGGCGCTTCGGTGGTTTGAGGGGTCTCTGCGCAGGCGCTCAGAAAAAGGGCGGCGAGGAGCGCGCCGGCTCCTGTCTTGGTGAGATTCATTTACTGGATGTTCCTTTGTTTGCGTGTCGCGGTCCCCACGCATTTTTCAGAACATCAGCAACCTGCACGTGTCAAGCGCGCGTATCTTCAAGCCTGAGAATTCGCGGCCACGTTGTCTGCCGCAAACACAAGGCTCACACGCCTTGATGCGACTTCACACCCTGACGCCGCCACTCCCGTCAACCACACCAGATGCGGGTAATCATGCCTTCCTCGTCCAGATCCACATTCAGCCGGTCGACACGGTGATCCATCGTCATGGCCGAGTCCGGCGGCAGCACCCGGATCGGCCTTTCACCCTCCTCGAAGTCGCGTGGCTCGAAGGGCATCCCAACCAGAATCTGCAAGGGCTCCGCACCACAGGTATCTGCTTCCGAAAGCTGCTTGCTTGGCGGCTCTTCGTCGGGGACGCAGGCGGCAAGCGCCAACAAGGCGGCGGCAATAGTGAAACGCATACGACAAATCTCCTTGGTTTTGCGGCAAGCCTTCCGAAATGCGTCGCACAATGGCAACCAACTGACGCTGTGGCATTGAAAAATCGCAGGGTTTCGCCCAAAGTCGCGAAAAATACAGAACTGGGAGGACAGTAATCATGCGCACCACAGCCGCCGTTGCCCTTGAAGCGGGCAAGCCGATGGAAATCATGGAGGTGAACCTCGACGGGCCGAAAGAGGGCGAGGTCCTTGTGGAAATCAAGGCCACCGGCCTGTGTCACACGGATGATTTCACCCTGTCCGGCGCCGATCCCGAAGGTGCGTTTCCCGCCATCCTCGGCCATGAAGGTGCCGGTGTCGTGGTCGAGGTTGGCCCGGGTGTGACCTCGCTTGAGGTCGGCGATCACGTGATCCCGCTCTACACGCCCGAATGCCGGGAATGCAACTACTGCCTGAACCCCAAGACCAACCTGTGTCAGGCGATCCGCGAAACCCAGGGCAAGGGCGTCATGCCCGATGGCACCTCGCGTTTTTCGATGCTCGATGGGACGCCGATCTTGCACTACATGGGCTGCTCGACGTTTTCGAACCACACGGTTCTGCCCGAAATCGCGCTTGCCAAGGTGCGCAAGGACGCACCCTTCGACAAGATCTGCTATATCGGCTGCGGTGTGACCACCGGCATCGGGGCGGTCATCAATACCGCCAAGGTCGAGATCGGCTCGCGCTGCATCGTCTTCGGCCTCGGTGGCATCGGCCTCAACGTGATCCAGGGCCTGCGGATGGCCGGCGCGGATCAGATCGTCGGCGTCGATCTCAACCCCGGCAAGGTCGAAATGGCCACGAAATTCGGCATGACCGATTTCGTCAACTCAAGCGATGTTTCGGGTGATCTGGTCGCTCACCTCGTGGAGCTGACCGGCGGCGGCGCGGATTACACCTTTGACGCCACCGGCAACGTTGGCGTCATGCGGACGGCGCTGGAGGCATCGCATAAGGGATGGGGCGAAAGCATCATCATCGGCGTGGCGCCCGCAGGTGCCGAAATCTCGACCCGTCCGTTCCAGTTGGTCACCGGCCGAAGCTGGCGCGGCACGGCCTTTGGCGGGGCGCGCGGCCGAACGGATGTGCCGCAGATCGTCGATTGGTACATGGAGGGCAAGATCGAAATCGATCCGATGATCACCCACATCCTCAAGCTCGAAGAGATCAACAAGGGCTTTGACATGATGCATGCGGGCGAGAGCATCCGCAGCGTGGTCGTCTACTGACAGACCTCCGCCAATACGCACCGAATACAGGGCCGCACAGGGAATTGTGCGGCCCTGCACGTTGATGGCCCCGGAAAATTGCTTAGCTTTGTTCTCAACGATCAAGGCGAAGGAACGCGACAATGAGTGATGATACCTACACACCGCCCGAAGTCTGGAAATGGGATGCCGAGAACGGTGGCGAGTTTGCCAGCATCAACCGCCCGATCTCCGGTGCGACCCATGACAAGGAACTGCCCATCGGCAAACACCCGTTCCAGCTTTATTCGCTGGCCACGCCCAACGGCGTGAAGGTCACCGTGATGTTCGAGGAGCTTCTGGCCGCCGGTCACGACGCGGAATACGACGCTTGGATCATCCGCATCAACGACGGCGATCAATTCGGCAGCGGCTTTGTCGATATCAACCCCAACTCGAAAATCCCCGCCCTGATGGACCGCAGCGGGCCGGAGCCATTGCGGGTCTTCGAATCCGGGTCGATCCTTCTGCACTTGGCCGAGAAGTTCGGGGCTTTCCTGCCCGCATCGGGCCCGGAACGCACCGCCGTGATGAACTGGCTTTTCTGGCAGATGGGCAGCGCGCCTTACCTTGGCGGCGGCTTCGGCCATTTCTACGCCTACGCCCCGGAGAAATGGCAATACCCGATCGACCGTTTCACGATGGAAGTCAAACGCCAGCTTGATGTTCTCGACAAGCAGCTGGCCGATAATGCCTTCGTGGCAGGCAAGGAATACAGCATCGCGGATATGGCGATCTGGCCCTGGTACGGCAATCTGGCGCTTGGCCGGCAATACAATGCGGGCACCTTCCTCGACGTCAAAAGCTATACCAATGTCGTGGCCTGGGCCGAGAAGCTGCTGGAGCGTCCGGCGGTGCAACGGGGCCGCATGGTCAACCGGGCCATTGGCGCGCTGGAAGAGCAACTGCACGAGCGCCACGATGCCAGCGACTTCGAGACCAAGACGCAGGACAAGATCGGGGATGCAGCCTGATCCCCGGGGCATCAATTCCGGGTTTTACAATCTGACACAAGCAGGCATGGTGGCCGCAAAAAGGAGCCTCCATGCCCGCTGAAACCGCTTTGCTTGCTGTCCTCATCGACGCCGACAATGTGCCGGCCAAGTTTGCGTCCGCGATTATTGACGAGATTACCGCCCACGGTGAAGCCGGCCTCCGGCGTGTCTACGGCGACTGGTCGAATCCACATCTGAGCGGTTGGACCGAAGCGGCACGCAACCTCGGGCTTGTACCACATCACCAAGCCGCCAATACTAAGGGCAAGAACGCCTCGGATATCGGACTGGTGATCGACGCAATGGATATCCTGCACGCCGGGCATTTCGACGGTTTCGTGCTGGTCTCGAGCGACAGCGACTTCACCCGTCTGGCCAGCCGCATCCGCGAACAGGGTTTGACGGTGATCGGCATAGGGGAAGAGAAAACACCGGAGTCCTTTCAACAAGCCTGCAACCGCTTCGTGACAATCGAGAATATCGCCACAAGCGTACAGCCAGCGCCGAACGGCAAGCCATCAACAACCATGACTAAACCAGCAGCACAACAGGCGCGCCAGCTACTCATCAATGCAATGACAAAAATTGATCCGGAAGGTGAATGGTATCATCTTGGTCAACTTGGTCAGCAACTACAAAAGGATCGTCCTCAGTTCGACACCAGAACCTATGGATGCGGCAAGCTAAGCACACTTATCGAAAGGCTTGATGGATTTGAAATCAAGTTCGTTGCTGGCAGTCAACCGCAGGTGCGCCGAGCACCATGAACTACGGATTCAGGCCTCTACCTGATGCACCTCGATCACATTGCCGTCAGGGTCGTAGAAGAAGATCTGGTGCCAGCCCGCAACCGCTGCGTTGCCCCAATCGGAATAAGGAATGCCCTGCGCCTCAAGATGCGCCTTGAACGCGGGCAGGTCATCGGTGCGATAGGCGATATGGCCATGTGAGACCGGGTTGACGATCTGCCCCGTTGCGAACCCGGCCTGAACGTCCTTTTGTGCCAGATGCACCTGGATATCGCCATCGGACACAAACGCCACGTCCCCGGCATATCCCTGTTTCTTCTCCAATGTCGGCAGGTCGCGCGTGGGTGGCACAAGACCCATCACATCGCGATAGAACGCATCCATGCGCGCCACGTTGTCGGTGCTCAGGTTGAGGTGGTGGAGTTTCAGTTTCATTTTTCGGCCCCGGTCGATCTGCCCTACCACGCCACCCTCGGGCAAGACGTTCGCTCCTGTCAATCCGCCCGGCTCAGACGAAAGGGGCTGATGAAAAACAACCTTAAGGCGTTTACACTCAGTTCCATTGCTGCAACCATTTCGAAATAACAAAAACGAGAGGACGCGCGCATGGAACCCATTGAAAGTTTTTTCGGCCTGGTCGGTGATCTGACCTGGGGATGGTCACTCATCCCGCTTCTGGTGATTTTCGGCATTTTCATCACGGCTCTGACCGGCTTTGTGCAGTTCCGGTTTTTCAAGCGGATGTTCCGCGTCTTGTCATCCAAGAACCAGTCCGGCGACCCGAACGCGATCTCCGCGCGGCAGGCATTGCTGGTCTCAGTGGGCGGGCGCGTCGGTGGCGGTAATATCGCGGGTGTCGCGGTGGCGATCACGCTGGGTGGTCCCGGTGCCGTCTTCTGGATGTGGGCGATTGCGCTTGTCGGCATGGCAACGAGCCTTGTCGAATGCTCGCTGGCGCAGCTTTACAAGGAACGCCAGCCTGACGGGACATTCCGTGGCGGTCCGGCCCGGTCGATCATCCACGGTCTCGGGCATGAATTCAAATGGCTGGCCGTGATCTATGCGGTCTGCCTGATTGCCGCCTTCGGCCTGGGCTTCAACGCCTTCCAGGGCAACACCGTCGCGGGCGCGATGGAAGACAGCATGGGCATCAACCGCACGGTGACCGGCGCCGTTCTGGCGGTGATCGCGGGCTTCATCGTCTTTGGCGGCATCCACCGGATCGCCAAGGCCGCAGATGTGGTCGTGCCGGTCATGGCCATGGGTTACATCCTGATGGCGCTGGTCATCATCGTGATGAACGCGGGCGCCTTGCCTGGCGTTCTGAGTTCGATTTTCGCGAACGCGTTCGGTTTCGAGGAAGCTGTGGGTGGCGGCATGGGAGCTGCCATCGCGCAAGGCCTGCGCCGCGGATTGTTCTCCAACGAAGCGGGCCTCGGGTCGGCCCCCAACGTGGCCGCCACGGCGGATGTGCGTCACCCGATCAGCCAGGGCATCACGCAGTCGTTTTCGGTCTTCATCGACACGATCTTCATCTGCAGCTGCACCGCTTTCGTGATCTTGCTGGGCGATGTTTATGTGCCAGGCGCCGAAGGGATCGACGGGATTGCACTGACCCAGCAGTCGCTCGTTTCCCACCTGGGCGAGTGGGCGCAGTATTTCCTGTCGCTGATGATCCTGCTCTTTGCCTTCAGCTCGATCATCTACAACTACTATCTCGGGGAAAATGCCCTGACCGTGATCACCAAAAGCGGCGCGGCGCTGAACGTGCTCAGGGTTGTCATCATCGGCATCGTTTTCCTTGGCGCAACCGCCCCCGGGGCGACGTCGGTCTTCTTCTTCTCGGATCCGATGATGGGCATATTGGCGGTGGTCAACCTCGTGGTCATCATGATGCTCTTGCCCACCTGCCTGCGCATCCTCAAGGATTTCCGTGCGCAGCTCAAATCGGGTATCGCACGGCCTGTCCTGAACCCGGATGATTATCCCGACCTTGAACTCGACCGCACCGCATGGACCGGCAAGGCCCCTGCAGAATAGACGCGACCAGCAAAAAGCAACACGGGCGCTGACCACCCCGGCGCCCGTGCCGACCAACACCCTTGCCGGGGTTCAGGGGCTCTCGCAAAATGACACGCAAGGCCCGATGACGAGCGTCGCGGCAGAGAAATGTGACGAGTTGCACATATGATCGAAAGCGTCACCGACAGGCTGCAAGCCCGTTTTGCCCATCGCCTGCTGGAACAGGCCAAACGCGAAATTGGACACCCTCGCCCAAGATTGACCGGTCGCCTGATGATCGCCTTTATCTTGTCGATCCTGGTGCTTCTTACCCCCTTTCTCCTGATTATCGGGGGCGGAGCGCTGATCTGGATCACCTGGGCAAACCTCTTTTCGATCATCATTGGGCTGATCCTGATCGGCTTCGGTTATGTCTTGTTGCCACCACGAAATCGCAACACGCAAAAGACCTATCGTCGTGCGGATTTGCCGGCCCTTTTCGCGCTGCTTGATGACATCGCGGCCCGCCTCGGGACAACGGCACCCGACGGGGTGCATTTCGACAATGAATTCAACGCCTATATGGGGCAGTTCACCGCACCATCCGGGCGCAGGCAGGAATGGATCTTGGGGATCGGCCTGATCCTGTGGGAAGCGTCCTCGCCTGCCGAACGCATCGCGCATCTGGCGCATGAACTGGCCCATAAGGTCAATGAGGATCCGATGCGACACGGCGTGTTCTTTCGCGCCAATTGGGTGCTGAACAACTGGTACGACACGTTCGAGATGAACCTCGACAACGATATGGATGGCGGTTTCACCCAGATCATCGGATTGGCAGTCGTCGGCGGCTACATCAAACTGCTGTCCCGCTACTGGTTCTTTGAATCGCAACGTGCAGAGTATCGCGCCGATGCCTTCGCCTCGCGGGTGTCGGGGAACGCGGCAAACATCACGTCACTGGAAATGCTCACGCGGCATGACCTGGCGCGAAGGGCGATTGTCGATCTCTATCCCTACACCAAAGATCAAAGTGGCCGGATATTCGATCACATTGGTGCGGCAGTATCAGATGCCAGCCTGGAGACAGTGGATCGTTTTCTGGCCGAAGCTGCTCAGGAAAAGCGGTGCGTTGACGCCAGTCATCCCCCGACAGTGATGCGGATCGAATTCCTGCGGTCGCTTCCGGCGGAGGTCGATCAAGATGCAATCAATATGGCGGATATCGACTTCGGCCCCATTGATGCCGAGATCCGGCCGATCAAGGATGCCCTGGGCAAGGAGTTCATGCAGGACCTCTACGACAGTGAGGTGAACAGATAGGCGCGGGCGATACGGAACCGCCCGCCCATCGCATCAGTTCATCAACCCGGCGTGGCGCATCCCGTCGTCGATGAGCGCCTTGGTACCATCGGTCAACCCGGTCAAAGGCGAACGCACCTCGTCCGTGCAGAGCCCAAGCTGCGACATGGCGTATTTCGCGCCCACGAGGCCCGGCTCGGTAAAGATCGCCTTGTGCAGCGGCATCAGACGGTCCTGCATCTCAAGTGCCGTCCCGTAGTCACCGGCCAGCGTCGCCTCCTGCATCTGCGACAGCATCTTGGGCGCGACATTCGCCGTGACCGAGATACAGCCGACGCCACCTTGCGCATTGAAGCCATGCGCGGTGGCGTCCTCGCCCGAAAGCTGGATGAAATCGGCACCACAGGTCATCCGTTGGAACGACACCCGCGCCAGGTCACCGGTCGCGTCCTTGACCCCGATGATCCGCGGCAGCTTGGCCAACTCGCCCATTGTTTCCGGTGACATATCCACGACCGACCGGCCGGGAATATTGTAGATGATGATCGGCAGCTCACAGCAATCATGCAGCGCCGTGAAATGCGCGATCAGCCCGGCCTGGGTCGGTTTGTTGTAGTAAGGCGTCACCACAAGCGCGGCGGATGCGCCCACGCGTTCGGCATGTTGCATGAAACGTGCTGATTCGACGGTGTTGTTGCTCCCGGCACCCGCGATCACGGGGATTCGCCCGGCGGCGGCTTTGACCACCTCTTCAACAACTGTTTCATGTTCGTCATGGCTCAGCGTCGGGCTTTCACCGGTTGTGCCAACCGGCACCAAACCGTGCGATCCTTCGGAAATATGCCATTCTACAAGGTGTTTGAGCGTATCAATGTCCAGCTCGCCATTCTTGAACGGCGTCACCAGTGCAGGAAAAGATCCCTTAAACATGCCACGCTCCTTCCACATTTGTGTTCTAACCCTAATGGGCGGTTCATAAACGCGCGCTACATTAGCGGGATGCCGCCCGGGTGCCAAGTTTGTGCATGGACGGGTCCGGAGCGCGTGCTTAGGTTGGCGCTGTCTATCCTTCGCTGGGCGAGGAAATGCAAGAGATGTCGCGTTTGGTGACAAAAATAATGGCTCTGATCTGCCTGTCCCTACCGGGTTGGGCGGCAGAGCCTGTGCCAAGCGATCTGTCGCAAATGCCGCCACGCCCGCTCGAAAGTGCGTTTCATGCGATGAAGGCAGACCGGTGGGACGTAGCCGCGGAACTCGCCGCACGTGACGGACCGGCGGCGGCGGATCTGATCGAATGGTATCGTTTGCGCTCGGGGCGCGGCAGCGCCGAGGCGATCCAGGCCTTCCTCGACCGCAATCCCGACTGGCCGGGCCTCGACTATCTGCGCCGCCGCAACGAGGTGCGGATGATCGTGGCCGACAATGACGCCATCCTGAAATTCTATACCGACGCACCGCCGCAGACCGGCATTGGCGCGCTCACCTATGCCAGCGCACTGATGGCAGCGGGCGAGCAGGGCGAGGCGGAGGCCACGATCGTGGTGGCCTGGCGCACGATGGACCTGACGACCGACGAACATGACGCCTTCATGGCCGCCTATGCCAATATCCTCAAACCGCACCACGCGGCGCGGATGCACATGGCCAGGTGGCGTGGGTTGAAAGACGTCAAGCTGATGAAGCCGCTCGTCTCTGCCGAATTGCGCAAACGGATCGAAGCGCGGCAAACCATCGAGAAGGGCCGCAAGGCGCTCGAAAAGTGGATTTCGGATTTACCCGCGCCCATCCGCCGTGACGCGCATGTGGCCTATGCCGAGTTCAACCACCTGATGAGCAAGCGCAAAACCGACCGCGCGATCAAACTGATGCTGCGCCAAAGCCGGATCGAAGATGGCCTCGGCAGCCCGCATCACTGGTCCAACAACCGCCGCTCCCTGGCGCGGGCGCAAATGCGGGCGGGAAATCATCAGCTTGCCTATGATCTGGCCTCGGTTCACCAACTGACCGAAGGGGCGCGATATGCCGATCTTGAATGGCTCTCGGGCTATCTCGCGCTGCGTTTCTTGGATGAACCGGCATTGGCGCTGGACCATTTTCAACGGTTGCGGGCCGCGGTTGTCACACCGATTTCGCTCGGCCGCGCGGGATATTGGATCGGCCGCGCACAGGAGGCCTTGGGCGATACCGAAGCCGCGCAGATCGCCTATGCCGAAGGGGCGCAGCATTCCACCAGCTTTTACGGGCTTCTCGCCGCGGAACGTGCCGGTATGCCGCTCGATCCGATGTTGGACGGCAATGAACATTTTGCCCCCTGGCGGGAGGCGGAGTTCGTCCAATCGCGGGTCTATCAGGCCGCCGTTCTTGCCCTGGCCACGGGTCGAGTAACTTTGGCCGAGCAGTTTTTCGTGCACCTGTCGAAGAACCTTGAGCGCGAAGAGTTGGGTCAACTGGCCCATGCGCTGGCCGAGATGGAGCAGCCGCATCTGCAGGTGATGGTGGGCAAAGCCGCCGCCCGGCGCGCGATCGTTCTGCCCGCCGCCTATTATGCCCTGCACCCTATGGCCGAGGTTGACATGCCTGTACCCGCGGAACTGGCCCTGACGATTGCCCGGCGCGAAAGCGAGTTTGACCTTGGCGTCGTCAGCGGCGCCGGAGCGCAGGGCTTGATGCAGCTGATGCCCGGCACCGCCAAGGAGGTCGCAGGCGATCTTGGCCTCGCCCACAGCCGCGCCCGCGTTTTGCAGGACTGGCGCTACAATGTCGCCCTTGGGTCCACCTATCTGGCGCAGCTGGCAGATTGGCTTGACGGTAATCTGGTCCTGATGTCGGTAGGATATAACGCCGGGCCTGGCCGCGCCCGCCAATGGATCGAAGCCATGGGTGATCCGCGCATGGCAGACGTCGATATTATCGACTGGATCGAACATATCCCTTTCCGGGAAACCCGGAACTACGTGATGCGCGTGACCGAGAGCATGCCCGTCTACCGCGCCCGCCTGGGCCGCGACCCCCTGCCCGTACCCTTCAGCGAGGAGCTAAAAGGCAGGACGGTCACGCCAGACTTGCGCACGATTGTCAGTGACTGAACGGCTGCTCAGAGCCCGGAGCAGACATCTCCACCCTGTATCCAAAGTCGCGTGATTGCCAGACCGCGGATGGCGATCAACCGTCGTCAAACGCGCTTTATCTTTGCCAAATCCGAAAAACCAAAATTCAGAGCGTAGCCTCACCAGATCGCCAGCCCTTGCGGGCGGTCTGGCGATTGCGCGGCGGCCTGCGGCCTTGATTCCGCGCGGGAGGTGAAAATCGAACGGCAGCTTCGCCCACATGCGCCCTGCCCAGATCACCCCGAAACGTCATCAACGCCTGGTCAGCTTGCGTTCCCGCCAAAGGGTAAACAGGCCGGCTGTGACGATGAGGGCGGTGCCCAGCGCAACGTTCAGGCGGATTGTCTCGCCAAAGATCGTGATCCCAATGACGCTCACGAAGGCCAGTTGCAGATAGGCAAAGGGCTGGACTGAGCTGGCCTCGGCCACCTCGTAGCATTTGATCAGGGTGAAATGGCCCAGGACCCCGGTCACGCAGAGCGCCGCCATCCACCCCCAATCGGGGCCGGTCATCGGCTCCCAGAACCAGATGCCGACCGCCGTCATGGCAACCGACGCGACAGTGCCGGTCCAGAAAAAGCTGGTCTGCGCATCATCCTGGCGCGCGACATAGCGGGTGAGCAATCCGTAGAGCGCGAACATAAGGGCGGCGGTCAGGGGCACGATGGCCTGCGGTTTGAAGACGCCGAACCCGGGCTCTAGGATGATGATGACGCCGACAAACCCCACGCCGATCGCAGCCCAGCGCCGCCAGCCCACATGTTCGCCCAGAACCGGGCCGGAAAGCGCGGCGATCAACAGTGGATAGCAGGCGAAAACCGCGTGGCTTTCGACCAACCCCAGAAGCGTGAAGGCCAGCACCATCACGCAGATCTCCGCCACCAGAAGGACCGAGCGGAATCCCTGCACCAAGGGCTGTTTCGTGGTTGCCGCAGCGCGAATACCCCCCGCCTTGCGCGCGGCAATCGTGATAACGAAAGCGGCAAAGAACCAATACCGGATCATGACGACCATCAGCACGTTATATTCCGCTGCCAAGTGCCGCGAAATCCCGTCCTGCACCGCGAACACGAAGGTCGTCGCGACCATCATCAGGATACCAAGCCGTGCGTTCTGCTCTTTCATGTCGCCCTCAATGTCGCCACGGTCATGTGGCGCTTGCGGCCATATCCCGGCCGCCGGGTGACGTCAAAGCCGGCGTCCTCAAGCCCGCGCCGCACGAAACCTGCCGCCGTGTAGGTCGCGGCCGTACCGCTGGGCGCAGTGCACCGTCCGACCTCGGCCATGAGGTCCGGCCCCCAAAGCTCGGGATTTTTGGCCGGTGAAAACCCGTCGAGGAACCACGCATCCGCCTTGTGCTGCCACTCGGGCAGGGTTGCCCTTGCGTCACCGACCACGATACGCAGCTCGACCCCTCCCGGCAGGGTGACGGTGGTCTCGCCACGGTCCCAGGCGCGGATCAGGTGCCCCGCTGGCTCGACAAGTTCAGGAAAGGCGGACAAGGCCTGTGCCATATCCGGTGCCGCCATCGGATAAGCCTCGAAACTCGTGAACAAGAGACGCCCGGAGACGCCAGACGCCTGCCAGGCAAGCAACGTCGTCAGGAAATTCAGCCCTGTGCCAAAGCCCAGTTCGGCCACATGAAACCCATCCCGGAACCGGCCCGGCAGACCATTGCCGTCGAGGAATACGTAGCGTGTCTCTTCCAACCCATTCTCAAGACTGAAATACGGGTCATCGAACCGGGTCGAGACCGGCACATCGCCGGCCCGCCAGTCTATGTCAGCCCGCTGGCCCTGCATCACGGCATCCTTTAGGAAGGGTGTAATCCTGGCCGACCATGCAGAGGAGAAACACAATTGGCAATGGCCGATGTCACCATCTATGGCGCCGGTATTTTCGGGCTTTCGATCGCGTGGTGCTGTCAGTCTCGCGGCGCATCTGTGCGGGTGATCGACCCGCATGGGCCGGGTGCGGGGGCGTCGGGCGGTATCGTCGGCGCGCTGGCCCCGCATGTGCCGGAGAATTGGAACGAAAAGAAAGCCTTCCAGTTAGAGAGCCTTCTGAGCGCCGAAGGTTTCTGGCGCGGTGTGCAGGAGGTCTCGGGCATCTCAGCTGGATACGCGCGGCTGGGGCGGCTGCAGCCAGTGCCGGATGAGGCGGCGCTGGCGCTTGCAAACGCCCGGGCAAAGACCGCCGTGGCACTCTGGCAGGCGAACGCGATCTGGGAGGTTGTCGAGGCCGCCGATTTCGACTGGGCCCCGATCACACCCACCGGCAAGCTGATCCACGACACGCTCAGCGCGCGGGTACATCCCCGCAGGGCGTGCGCGGCTCTGGCCGGGGCGATCACCACCCGGGGTGGCGAGATCGTGGCTGATGGCGATGCAGAGGGGCGGGTTATCCATGCGACCGGGGTGGCCGGGCTGCAGGAGTTGACCGCCAGCCGTACGCGCACCGTGGGCAATGGCGTCAAGGGTCAGGGCGCATTGCTGCATTTCGACGCGCGCGATATGCCGCAGCTTTTTGCCGATACGGTCCACATCGTGCCGCATGAGGACGGAACCGTGGCCATCGGATCGACCAGCGAGCGGGAGTATGACGACCCGCGCAGCACCGATGCGCAGCTCGACGCGGTGATCGAGCGCGCGATGCAGGCGGTCCCTGTGCTTCACGGCGCGCGGATCGTGGAACGATGGGCAGGGGTGCGTCCGCGGACCCGGTCCCGCGCCCCGATGCTGGGCGCGCATCCGCTGCACCCGGGTCAGTTCATTGCCAATGGCGGGTTCAAGATCGGCTTTGGCATGGCGCCCAAGGTCGGGCAGGTTATGGCCGATCTGGTGCTGGAGGGGCGCGATACAATACCTTGTGATTTCCGCCCGGAGGCATCCTTCTGATATCCTGCTCCCATGCCGTTTCTCAGACGTCCAATCCTGATCGTGTTGTGCTGCCTTCTCCCGGGGGGTGCTGTTGCGTCGGAGTCAGCCGCCCCGGCCCGTGACAATGTCCCGCGCATCTGGCGGGCGCTGTCGGGGGATCAGGTGGAGCTGGACCAACAGGTTTTTGACCTGCGTGGCGTGACCTGCCCCGCGCCCGATACCGACCGGGGGCGTCAGGCCAAGGCGCTGCTCAACACCTTTATGCTGGGGACGAAACATGCCGGCGGCATTACCTGCACCCGGTTTGGCGAGGATAGTGTCGATTGTCGCCGCAACGGACGTATGGCGTCGGAGCTGATGGTGGATAGCGGGCTTTGCCATCTCCGTGACGGGGGCGACCTAAGGGCCGAGATCGGCGAGACGCTGCGATTGACGCGCCATGATGCCGGGCCACCGCCCGTCAGCTACTGGCGTTTGCGGTCCTGTCTTGGCGTCCATCCGGATGACGCGCCCACGCATTGCCGCCTTGCCAGCAGAACCTGGCCGCTTCGATATGCACAGGCGGTGCAGTATCTCGACATGCGCAACGCTGCGACCTGCCCGTCGCCCGTTCGACCAACAGGGCCTGTTTTTGGCCCAAGAGCAAGCCATGCACCGCCAAACCGCTACAGCCTTCGACCGTTTTGGTTTAATCGCTGTCATGGCGTATTGGGTGGCCATCGCCTGCGATAGAACCAAACGAAGCGGCGCATAATCAGCCCGAGACGACGGCAAACACGAACTGACCGATGCGGGGAACACATCCATCATGAAGCCATCGCTTACCGCCCTGGATCATCTGGTGCTGACGGTTGCCGATATCGACGGCACCGTGGCGTTTTACACCGATATCCTCGGCATGACCGCTGAGCAGTTCACACCCAAGGGCAGCCCACCCCGTTGGGCGCTCAAATTCGGGGCGCAGAAGATCAATTTGCACAAAGCCGGCGCCGAATTTGACCCCAAGGCCGCCCAACCCGTCCCCGGATCGGCCGACCTTTGTTTTCTGACGGACACGCCGCTTGCGGATTGGACACGTCACCTGGGCAATCATGGCATTGTCATCGAAGACGGCCCGGTTCCGCGTACGGGGGCCACGGGGCCGCTCAACTCAATCTATATTCGCGATCCTGATTGCAACCTGATCGAGATATCGACGCAGGGTGTCTGAGGTCAGGCGACTTCGGCGCGAAGGGCCTGCATCCGGGTGGCGAGTGTCTTGAGGTATAGCTCGTTCTGCAACGCACCGCTTTCGTCGAACTCGTTCATCGCACCAGCCACAAGAACCGCCGGCCCCGGCATCAGGCGGACCTGCAACTGCGTCAGACAATGCAGCACCATGAACTGCGCGGTCTCGCCCCCGGTGCGTCCCGCTGCCGCCGAGACGACTACCGTCGGTTTGTCCTTCAGCACGGCACCCTCAACCCGGCTGACCCAGTCGAGCGCGTTCTTGAGGACGCCGGGGATGCCCTTGTTGTATTCCGGTGAGGAGATCACGATGGCATCTACCGCCTTGATCTGATCCGCAAGAGCCTGAACCGGGGCTGGAATACCCTCGGCCGCCTCCAGATCGCCGTCATAAAGCGGCAGATCGAGGTCAGCCTCGATAACCTCAGCATCGCCAAAGGCTTTTGCCGCCTCTTTCAGGAGCATCCGGTTATACGATCCCTTGCGCAATGAGCCGGAAATCGTCAGCAGTTTGGGCGTGGACATGTGATCTACCTTTCAAATCCAAATTCCGTTGGCGGTAATCTGGTTCGATTGACAGGTTCTGGCAATATGCGTGGCCGCACATATCCTGCGCAATTTTCTGAAATGGTGCATTAATGCGGATCAACGACGCTTTTCCGCTGCGCTTGCAGGCAGTTTGAGGCGCCAACGCCGCTTTTCCTTCGGGACGTTACCAAGAAGAAAACCCCGGGTGTCAGAAACACCCGGGGGCAAGTTAGCCAAAATCAGGCTGAGGGGGAACTTTACCAGTCGGTCGGGCCTTTCTCGGCGAAGGCGTGGACCAGGAAATCGATAAATGCGCGAACCTTGGGCTGGGTGAACCGGCCCGGGGGGTAAACAGCATAGATGCCTTGGGTTTCGACCGGCAGATCGGGGATGATATCCTCGACCAGGCCGTCTTCCATGGCTTTGGCGTAAAGAAAGCTGGGCAAATAGGCGATACCCAGCCCCGAAATGGCCGCGTTCAAGAGGGATTGCCCGTCATTGACGGACAGCCCACCGGCCGTGCGCACCTGGCGCTTTTCTCCCGACGGTGCGGTCAATTTCCAGACAGAGCCATTCGCCTGGCTGGAGTAATGCAGAAGTTTATGATCGTTTAGGTCGTCAATCTTGAGCGGACGGCCATGTTTCTGAATATAGGCGGGGCTCGCGATCATGCGCTTGGTGGTTTCGGTGAGTTTGCGGGCGCGCAGGGTGCTGTCTTCGAGCTCCCCGATGCGGATCGCCATATCAAACCCTTCTGAAATCAGCTCGACATAGCGGTTATTCAGCACCATGTTGACGGTGATATCCGGGAATTCATCAAGAAATTCGCCCAGAACCGGGCTGAGGTGATTAACACCGAAATCGGTGGCGACCGAGATGCGCAAAAGACCCGACGGATCCGATTGCATCGAGCTAACCAGCGCATCGGCCTCACCGGCGTCGTTCAGGACACGCAAAGCACGATCATAATAGGCCAGTCCGATTTCCGTAGGGCTTACCCGACGGGTCGTGCGGTTGAGCAAACGAGCGCCCAGACGTGCCTCAAGCGAAGAGACATGTTTTGAAACGGCGGATTTGGAAATCCCCATCTTCCGGGCGGCATCCGTAAAGCCACCCTGGTCCACAACCGTGGCAAAGGCCTCCATTTCCGTCAGGCGATCCATACTCATACCTCGTCATTCAAAGTCACCGAACCTTATCAAATGCAATTCAGGCACAACTGCGGCAGATCACGGACAATATCTTGGTTTTGTCGCGGATCGTTCATGGCACGTGAACAGCCAATCTAGGCGATTTTCCTTAAGCGGAGGTGTTTTTCAGGGCATCCCGAAGGATTTCTGCCGCATTTTCGAGCCCGTCACTCCCCTTGGGGCCAACCAGCAGAACGCCGAACCCGTCTTCGGTCCAGCTATAGGTATCAAGGCCGCTCAGGACTTCGGCGGTGATGCCGGGGCTTGTCTCGGCTCCATTGCGCAGAATGCAGAGCGCGACGGGGCCGCCATCGGCCGTCAGGAAGGTAAGCTGCGCCAGCGGCTTGCCCTTGAAGCCCAGTTGCTGCGCCCGTTTGAACGACAGCCCCGAGATCTCAGGCAGCCCGGTCAGGTCAATACCCAACCCTGCCGAGAGCCGTTGCAGGTCCGCCTGCCGCGCCTCGGGCGTCTGCTCGATGGGCGCGAGGGTTTCGGTCACATACAGGGATTGATAGTTCGCCACCACGTCACGCCAACCGGGATCCGGTCGGTGCCAGACATTCCAGCCCAGCCCGAGCGCCAACACCGCGCCCGCTGCCACACCGGCAAGGCCATAAGGCCAGGCACCGACTGTTTTCTGCGCCATGGGTTGCGGCAATGCCGGCATGTCGGGGGCTGCGGCAAGGGCCGCTTCCATCGCCGCCACAAAACCGTCCTGCGCCGCGCGCAACCGCTCCAGACGGGTATCCAGCGCCGGATCACCGGGCAATGCTTCCTCGATGGCGCCCGACACGTCTTCGGGCGCTTCCCCATCCAGGTAAGCACTCAGCTCCTGATCGGAGAACCCGGTGCGTTCCGTCATGTCTCGGTTCCCGTTGCTTGGGCCAGACGAGTGGCCAATGTGCTGCGCGCGGCCGACACGCGGCTCATGATCGTGCCGACCGGTACGTCCAGAATTTCTGCCGCTTCGGCGTATTTGTATCCTTCGACAAAGACAAGCAATGCCGTTACCCGCTGCGCTTCGGGCAGACAGTTCACCTGGTTTAACACTTGGCGCGCGAAAATATTCGTCTCGGCCGGTGCAGAATTGTCAGAAATTTCCACCTCCTCGGTCGACAGAAAACCCGCCGACCCACGAATGGCATCGCGGCGCACCTCGTTCAGCCAGAGCCGCCGCGCCATGACGAAAAGCCACCGGTCAAGATGTGTGCCGGGTTGGAAATGCTCTGCCTTCTCGATCGCGCGCGTGCAGGTCATCTGCGCCAGATCATCCGCCATGTCGCGCCGTCCGGTCAGCGAAAGACAGAACCGCCACAGCCTTGGAAAGCAGTCGGGTAACCCGTCTCTGACGGTTTTGTCAGCGATATGTGATGACTTTATCCGAATAGAAACGCCCCCGCCGTTGTTTCCCTAATATCGCGGCTGCCCCGCGAATAGAACAGGATGATAGGAGACAGTTATGAAAAAGACCATTGCGGCACTTGCCATGTTCACAGTGATTTCAGGACCTTTGATGGCCGGTGAAACCCCGGCCCCCGACAGCGCGGCCGTATATTTCGTCAATCTCGAAGACGGTGCAACGGTAAGCGGCCCGGTCAAGGTGGTGTTCGGATTGTCCGGCATGGGGGTCGCCCCTGCGGGGACAGAGGCCGACAATACCGGTCACCATCATCTGCTCATCAACCGTCCGCCCTTCGGTGATGGCCCGGAGGATGCGGAAATGCTGGAATACGGCATTTACGCAGATGACAACCACGTTCATTTCGGCGGGGGCCAGACCGAAACGACAATCGAACTCCCCCCGGGAGAGCATACATTGCAATTGCTTCTCGGTGATCTGAACCACGCACCGCACAAAGAACCCGTCATGTCGGACGTGATCAGCATCACCGTCGAATAACCGGCTCCGTATGGTAACGAGTGCCGGGGCCAGGTACGGCCCCGGATTTTTTCAAAGCGTGGCCGCCAGGCGTGTCCCTTGATTGATCGCACGCTTGGCGTCCAGTTCCGCGGCCACATCCGCCCCGCCGATGACATGGCAGGCCACACCCTGCGCCTCAAGCGCGTCGGCCAGCGTCCGTTCCGGCAATTGCCCCGAACAGAGAATGATCGTATCCGCTTCGATCACGGTGGGATTTTCGCGCGCCTCGCCCTGGCTGACATGCAGGCCCTGCGCGTCGATCTTCTCGTAATTGACCCCGCCCATCATCTTCACATCCTTCATGCGCAGCGCGGCGCGGTGAATCCATCCGGTGGTCTTGCCCAAGCGTTTCCCCGGCGCCTCGGCCTTGCGCTGCAAAAGCGTGATCTGCCGCGCGGGCGCTTCGGGCTGCGGACCTTCCGGCGCCAGACCACCCCGCGTTTCGCTGGGGTCTCCGATGCCCCATTCCTCACGCCAGAGGTCCAGGTTCTCGGTCGGGCTCTCACCCTCATGCACCAGGAACTCCGCCACATCGAACCCGATCCCGCCGGCGCCGATGATGGCAACCCGGTCGCCCACCGGCGCCTTGTGACGCAGCACGTCGATATAGGAGAGCACATTGGGCCCGTCCTGACCGTCGATCCCCGGATCACGCGGCACCACACCGGTGGCGATTATGACCTCGTCGAACCCTTCCAGGTCGCCCGCAGCAACATTACGCCCAAGTTGCAGCGAAATCTCGTGTTCCGCGACCATCGTCCGGAACCAATCAACCAGCCCGTGGAATTCTTCCTTGCCGGGGATCACCCGCGCCATGTTGAGCTGCCCGCCGATATCGTCCGCCCGGTCGAAAAGCGTGACCTGATGACCCCGCTCTGCCGCCGTCATCGCCGCCGACAGGCCCGCTGGACCCGCGCCGACAACGCCGATGGTCTTCGGCTGATCCGCGGGTGTGATCGTCAGTTCGGTCTCGAAACAGGCGCGTGGATTGACCAGGCAAGAGCTGATCTTGCCGCTGAACGTGTGGTCCAGGCAGGCCTGGTTGCAGGCGATACAGGGCGCGATCTGATCTGATTTCCCCGCCATCGCCTTGGCCACGAAATCCGCATCCGCAAGGAAAGGTCGCGCCATGCTGACCATGTCCGCGGCCCCGCCGGCCAGCACTTCCTCGGCCACCTCGGGCGTATTGATCCGGTTCGATGTGATGACCGGGATGCCCACCTTGCCCATCAGCTTCTTCGTCACCCAGGTAAAGGCCGCGCGCGGCACCGATGTGGCGATCGTCGGGATACGCGCCTCGTGCCAGCCGATGCCGGTGTTGATGATCGTCGCCCCCGCCTTCTCGATCTCCTGCGCCAGTTGGACCACCTCGTCAAAGGTCGAGCCATCGGGCACAAGGTCGATCATGCTGAGCCGGTAGATGATGATGAAATCAGCCCCCACGGCCTCCCGGGTCCGCCGCACGATCTCAATCGGTAGCCGCATCCGGTTCTCATACGATCCCCCCCAACGATCCTCGCGCTTATTGGTATGCCGCACGAGGAACTGATTGATAAAATAGCCCTCCGATCCCATGATCTCGACGCCGTCATACCCCGCCTCACGGGCGCGGCTGGCCGAGGTCACGATATCGGCGATCTGCTTCTCGATCCCCGCTTCATCCAACTCCTTGGGCGGGAAGGGAGAGATCGGCGATTTGATCCCCGACGCGCTCACGCATTCCGGCCCATAGGCATAACGCCCCGCATGCAGGATCTGCATCGCAATGCGTCCGCCCGCGTCATGCACCCGGTCGGTGACCACCTTGTGATTGGCAATGTCCTCGTCCGAAAAAAGCCCCGCCGCGCCGGGAAACACACCCCCTTCGCGATTGGGCGCCATGCCGCCGGTGACCATCAGGCCCACACCACCCCGCGCCCGGGCCGCATAGAACTCCGCAACCCGGTTCCAGTCCTTGGTTTCTTCCAAGCCGGTATGCATCGACCCCATCAACACGCGGTTCGGCAGGGTCACATGACCCAGATCCAACGGGGCAAGCAGGTGCGGGTAGTGTGTCATGAAAATCCTCCGGGCGAATACAGCGCCAAAATGGCCCGGCGGACCGGCAATGTCACCCCGGAACGCTGCGTTACAGCGGCAGGGGTTACGCCCTCCACACACACACCACTGTGACACGGGGTCCCCACGGGCGCCACTTGGCGGCCCGAGGAAGCAGCGCGGAGCGCGAATGACGAGATATAAGGCGTGCGCGTCAGCGCCCTCATTTTGGTTACCCTTAGCGCGCCAGGGCGTTTGCGATTTCCCGATGAAGCCGCGGATTTGCCGCCAACATCCCATCGAGCTTGGGTCGCTCGTTGTTGAACCGCAAAGGCGCCGCGCGCCGGTCGGACGTCACCGCCCCCGCCTCGCGCAGGATCAGATCACCCGCCGCCACATCCCATTCCCAGGTTGGTCGCAGGGTCAGCATCGCATCGAACCGACCCTCTGCCACAACACTGGTCCGATACGCCAGCGAGGGTCGATAAGCACGCTCAAGCGCAGGCACCTCGCCCTGCCAATGCTCCGGGTTATAATTGGGTTTGGCAGCGAGCATCGTCGCGCCGCTCATCTCTGCCCTGCCGCTCACATGAATAGGTGCCCCGTTCAACGACGCACCCTCGCCTGCGGCGGCGGCATAGAGTTTGTCGCGCATCGGCAGATAGACCACCGCGGCGGTCACGACCCCCTGCCGCGCCACCGCCAGCGCATGCGCCCAGGTGCGCGATCCTTCGATGAAACTGCGCGTGCCGTCTATTGGATCGACGATAAAGACGCTTTCATGGTCGAGCCGCGACAGGTCATCCTCGGTCTCCTCGGAAAGCCAGCCATAGTCCGGTCGTGCACCGCGCAATGTGCCTGCCAGCATCTCGTTGACCGCAAGGTCCGCTTCGGTCACCGGGCCCGCGCCGTCGGATTTCTCCCATCTCCGCGCGGTCTCTCCGCTAAATCCGGTCGCAATCTCGCCCGCGGCCCGCGCCGCCTGGATGAGGAGATCAAGATCAGTTTCCGGCAAGGGTCATCCCTTCGATCAGGAGCGACGGCACAACGCGCGACAGGTGGTCCCGCGCATCATTGGCGGGCACGATGCGCCGCAACATCTCGGGCAGCGATCCGGCGATGGTACATTCATTGACCGGATAGGTGATCTCGCCACTCTCGATCCAGAACCCTGCCGCGCCGCGCGAGTAATCGCCTGTGTTCGGGTTGATGGTCGAGCCGATCATCGACGTGACCAGCAATCCGGTGCCCATCTGCGCGATCAAATCGTCCCGGCTGGCCTCTCCTTGCGTCAACGCGGTGTTCCAGACCCCCGGGGATGGCGGTGCCGACGTGCCGCGCTTGGCATTTGCGGTGGACACCATGCCCAGTTTGCGCCCGGTGGCGAGGTCGAGTGTCCAGCCGGTCAAGATGCCGTCCTTCACGATCTGGCGCGGGCGGGTCGGTAATCCTTCGGCGTCGAAGGGCCGCGACCCCGACACACGGGGCCGGTGCGGATCTTCGGTGATCGACAGGTTTTCAGGCAAGACCTGCGCGCCCAACCGGTCCAGAAGCCAGGACGACCCCCGCGCCACCGACAGCCCATTCGCCGCCGCCAGCAGATGACCGATCAGGGTCGAAGAGATGCGCTCGTCGAAGAGCACCGGATAGCTGCCGGTTGGCGGTTTGCGCGGGTCCAGCCGTTCGGCGGCACGTTCCCCGGCGCGGCGGCCAATCTCCTCCGGTGATCGCAGATCGGCCTGGAAAATCCGGCTGTCACCGTCGTAATCCCGTTCCATGCGGGCGCCTGTGCCGGCGATGGCCACGCAGGAAAGACCGCGATCGGTGCGTGAATACCCGCCCGAGAACCCGTTGCTGGCGGCCATATGTATCTGCCGACTGCCATAGGCCGCCGACGCAGCCTGAACCTGGCTGATCCCCTTGACCGCAAGGGCGGCTGCTTCGGCCTGCTGCGCATCCTCCTGCAAATCGGCGGGGGACGGCTCCGGTGTCGCATCGAATAGTTCCAGCGCACCCACATCCCAATCCTGCGCAAGCTCGGCGGCATCCGCCAGGCCGATATCGGGATCTTCCGGTGCCTCGCGGGCCATGGCGACGGCGCGTTCGGCAAGCGCGGTGATCGTCTCGGGCCGCGTATCGGAGGCCGAAACATTGGCCTGCCGTTTGCCGATCAGAACCCGCAGCCCGATATCGACCCCTTCGGAGCGTTCGGCCTGCTCCAGCGCCCCGGCGCGCACGTCGATCGAAAGGGATGTCCCTTGCACGGCCAGCGCATCGGCCTCCTCCGCCCCGGCTTTGCGGGCAGCAGAGAGCAGGGCGTCCGTCAGGTCGGGCAGGTTTTGGGGCATGGTCGGTCTCCTGTTGCGACAGAGGTAGAGCTTGCGCCCCCGGGGTGCAAGGCCGCGCGGAGACAGGCAGGGATTGCCAGAACCGGCAACAGTTTCCCAACCACCCGCTGAGCACGAAAAAAGGGCCGCAGCAAACGCCTGCGGCCCCTCTTTGCAGATATCCCGGCGGCTTACTTCAGGCGCTGGCCATTGGCCTTGACCTGACCGTCGCCGGTCACTTCGATTTTCGACGTCAGTTCATCTTCGCCCTGTCCGGGGACTGCGAACATGCTCATCATCATGCGCGCGCCCATCGCCTGCTCTTCGGGAACGAAACCCATGGCAACCAGCTTGTCCAGGAGGCCATTACCGCCCACGAGTTTCAGATCGACCGAACCGGTCGGCGCGGGCATCCCGCCAAAGGTGACCATGTCGCTGTTGTCAAAGGTGAAGCCACCCTCACCGGTCAGTTCGGCACCGGCCACGCTGACGGTCAGGTTGTTGAGGTCGAGCGCGTTCAACTCACCAGGCATCTTCTCGCCGCGATCGACGGCCTCCATGTCCTCGGGGTTCATCAGGTCGACCAGCAGTTTGACCTTGCCCGTCAGATCCAGTGCAACTGTTGCGGGATCACGTGGCAACTGTCCACCCGAGTCAAACATGCTCCAGATCATGTCGGACATGGTGAAATCACCAAGGGTAAGGCCCAGCGCAAAATCCTGTTCTTCTTCGGCACTGGCCACCGGCATCAGCAGGTTAAACCCGGCTTTCTGCATGGCCATCTCGATCGGGAAGGGGAATTCACCGCCCGAAAGCGCGATCTGGTAGTCGACTGCCTCACCGGAATAGCTCAAACGATCGGCATCCATCGCCATGTCGAGCGTACCACCACCCGTGCTGCTGGAACCCTGGACCGATTCACCGGCATCGGCAAAATCGAATTCGGCGTTGCCCGGACCGAAATTGAACTGCCCGTCAAAGGCAAATCCAGCCTCGAGCATATCCGACATTGCGGCCGGATCCATCTGCAGCGGGAAAGTGCCACCACCGGTGAAACCCATGCCGTTGTAGTTGGCGTTGAACTTCATCCGGCCTGATCCTTCGGGATCAATGATATCGAGGTCAATCGTCACAGGCCCGGTGTTCATCCGCTGTGTCGTACTGCGCATTTCGCCCTTTTTCATGTTGGACGACCCGGTGAGGTCACCCGCCGAAATGCTGGCATCGCCGAAATCCACATTGGTGCCGTTCACGGCAACCTCGGCCAAGGCGATGGTCATCTCCGCCACGGAGTAATTGTAGGTCATGTCATCGGGGTCACCGGAAATGACCACCGAATATCCGGACGTGTTGTAGTCGACCTTCACATCGACATCTTCACCCTCGACACCCTTCATGTTCATCGTGATCGGCATTTCCGAGGGGATCGACATCGACACGGTACCATCACCGTTATCGGTAAAGGTGAAATCCCCCATCGCCACGTTGACCTCGGCATCCTCCTCGGGGATCTGGATAGCCATTGTCAGATTGCTGACAACCAGCGAATTGCCCGAGTAGCTTTCGTCCGACTGCATGTCATAGCCGAAACCGGCCATGTACTCTTTCCAGTCCTGCCAAACCTGTTCGGCCGTTACATCGGCAAATGCCGCCGATCCCGTCATGAAAATACTTATGGCTGCCGCCGATACTGCGGCAGTTCCTTGGTGCGCCATTATGAGCCCTTTCGATTTGAAACTTAGAAATCCGGTACCAACTTCTGCCCAACGCCACATGGGGTCAAGTGGCGATCTGACTGGACCGTTGGCATCAGGACATTTACGACTTCTGTATCAATAAAAGGGCGAGATTATGAACTTACAAGGCAAGACGGTGTTAATCACAGGTGCAAGCCGGGGAATCGGCGCCGCAACCGCCCGCGAATTTGCCGCCGCAGGGGCGAATGTCGCCCTTCTCGCGCGGGGTCGGGACGCAATCAGCGCACTCGCGGACGAGATCGGGGCGCAGGCCATTGCCATCCCTTGCGACGTGAGCCGCCACACCGAGGTCGAGGCGGCGGTGCAGGCCACGGTCGATCAATTCGGCAGTCTTGATGTGCTGATCGGCAATGCCGGCGTCATCGAGCCGGTGGCGCATCTGTCCACCGCCGATCCCGAGGCCTGGGGCCGTGTGATCGACATCAACCTCAAGGGTGTCTTTTACGGGATGCGCGCGGCGATGCCGATCATGCAAGGCGCCGGGGGCGGCACGATCATCACCATCAGCTCCGGTGCGGCCCACAACGCGCTGGAAGGGTGGAGCCATTACTGCAGCTCCAAGGCCGGTGCGGCGATGCTCACCATGTGTGCCGACAAGGAAGGGCGCGAACACGGCATTCGGGCCATGGGCCTGTCGCCCGGGACCGTCGCCACCGAAATGCAGCGTGAGATCAAGGCAAGCGGCGTCAATCCCGTGGCACAACTGGATTGGTCCGATCACATACCGCCGGAATGGCCCGCCAAGGCGCTTTTATGGATGTGCAGCAGTGATGCCGATGCGTTCATCGGGCAGGAGATCTCTCTCCGTGATCCGGATATCCGTCAGCGGGTCGGGCTGTCATGATCGAGCTGGAAAAGGACGGTGCCCTCTGGATTGCGACCCTAAACCGCCCGGAAAAGGCCAATTCACTGACCCAAGCGATGCTGACCGAACTGGCCGAGATTGCCGAGGCGGCGCAGGAGGCGCGGGTTTTGATCCTGACCGGCAGGGGCCGCAGTTTCAGCGCCGGGATGGACCTGGAAGCGGCGAAAACCGGCCTGCCGACATCTCCGGTCTGGGAACGGCTGTCCTCGGCCATCGCGACCCTGCCTGGCCTGTCCATCGCGGCACTGAACGGCACCGTGGCCGGTGGGGCAATGGGCATGGTCCTGGCCTGCGATTTGCGCATTGCGGCTTCCGGGGCGCGGGCCTTCTATCCGGTCATGCGGCTTGGCTTCCTGCCGCAGCCCTCTGACCCTGCCCGCCTGACTCGGCTTGTGGGGCCGTCGCGGGCCAAGATGATCCTGATGGGCGGACAAAAAATCGCGACCGACGAAGCCCTGGCATGGGGCCTTTTCGATCGTGTGGTCGAGCCCGACGCGCTGTTGCAAACCGCGCGCGAGCTTGCTGCGGACACCCTATCCGCTACGGTGGATCATGTCGCTGGCATCAAGGGGCTCTGCCATTGATGCCGCGTCTGTCCGGCATACGGCTTTCAGTGTCTAATCCGGCTGAACTTGCCAATTTCTATGTCGATTACCTGGGTATGACCGCCACCCAGGACGGCGAGAAATGGCGGGTTGGATATCCCGGTAGCGATGCGGATCTGATCTTTCTACCCGGCGGTGCGCCCTATTCGCATTCCCGCGCAGACGACTATTGGAAGATTGGCATCACACTGCCCAATGTGGATATTGCCCATGCGCAACTGACCGACGCAGGCATCGACGTCAGCACGCCAAATCAGTTCAGGGATATTGGCTACATGTGTCACCTCAGCGATCCTGCCGGCTTCCAGATCGAATTGCTGCAACATGATTTCGCGCCCAACCGGCCGATGTCCGCTGGTAACGCGCGGCTACCTTTGGGCGGGGGCGCCGTGATTGGCCAGGTTACCCTGCGCAGCGGCGAAAACGTCACCCTGCCCGCGCCCTATGCAGATCTGGGCCTCCGTCGATTGTCAGTTCAACCGGTCCGGGATCTTGGCTTCACGCTGCATTTCTGGGCGTTCACGTCGGATGCACCCCCCAATCCCGACCTCGAAGCTCTTGAAAACCGTGAATGGCTCTGGCGACGCCCCTACACGACCCTTGAAATCCAAAGCGTCGATGGCCTCAACCCACGACCAAACCCCGCTTATGGCGGGCTTGAGGTGGAAGGGGCGAGCGATGCTCTGAAAAGTGCCCTGACCGACCAAAACAGGGTCTATTTCACCTGAATTCACCGTTTTCGGCGCCGCCCGGGTGTCTTCGAATGGAAATCCAGCGGCCTCTTGGCGACCCATCTGATGAATTTCGCCAACCGCGGATGAGCCTGCAATGCATTGATCGTCGCGTAGTCCCGAGCCAGCTCGGCTTCAGTCAGGGTCGCGTGAATTTCGTTGTGGCAAATCTGGTGCAGCAACACGGTTGGCCCTCCCTTTCCGCCCTTCAGCTTGGGTATCAGGTGATGAAGGCTCTGCCGTGCGTCGGCGGGAATAGGCCGCCCGCACAAGGGGCATATGGGCATATCTGATGGTATGGCTTGATCCTTTTCGCTCTGCGGGGCAAGAGAATGGTGTTAATGGTAAAGATGACAAGAGGTGAGTGATGGATTGGGAGAACCAACCCGAGATTGTCCAGCAGGCCTATGGCTATGCCATGCAGGGCTGGGAACTGGCGAAGGAGTGGTTGCTGTCGCCCGCCGCCTGGTCACAATTCGCCCTGCTGGTGGTGGCTTACCTTGTTGCCGTTGTCTTCTCCCGCAAGCTCAAACCGATCCTGCGCAATCTCCTGACCCCGCCCGAGGATCAGCACCATGCCATCGCCCGCGCCCGGCGGTTCGTGATGCTCTTTGTGCCATTGCTCCTGCCTTTGCTCGCTTACGGCTTTACCGGGATGGCCGAAAACATCACCCGCTCGGTCTTTGGTTCGGGCGAGGTAATCGCCTTCGGCAAGCGCGTCTTCCTGTTCCTGGCGGTACGCATTCTGGTCCATCGCATCATCCAGGATCCGTTCCTGAAAGTACTGGGCAAGTATGTCCTGATCCCCGTCGCTGCCATCTATACAATCGGCCTTCTGGATGAGGTCACCGCCTGGCTCGAAGGTACGATCGTGCCCTTGGGCAACATGTCCTTTGATCTTCTGTGGCTCATCAAGGCCATCGTCATGGGCGGTGTCATTTTCTGGCTTGGACGGTGGTCGAATGACCAGTCCGCCAGCTTCATCGAACAGCAGAAAGAGATGCGGCCGGCGACCCGGCAACTGGCTGTAAAGGCCGCAGAAATTGCCATTTTCGGCGCGGCTTTCCTGATCCTGATGAACATCCTCGGTATTTCACTTACATCGCTTGCCGTACTCGGCGGCGCGATTGGTGTGGGCCTGGGCTTTGGTCTGCAGAAGATCGCGGCCAACTTCATCTCGGGCGTGATCCTGCTTCTGGAAGGGCAAGCGACGGTCGGGGACTATGTCGAGCTTGACGGCGGCGAGGCCGGTACGATCGTCAAGACCACCGCCCGCGCGATGATCCTTGAGACCTTCGATGGCCGCTGGATCGTTGTCCCGAACGAGGATTTCATCACGACCCGTGTGGTCAACTATTCCGATGCGGGCAGCGCCAACCGCTACGAGGCACCGTTTTCCGTGAGCTACGACACCGATATCAACCTTGTCCCCGGGATCATCGAAGAGGCGGTCTCGAAGCTCGATTTCATCCTACAAGAGCCCGACAAACCCGATTGCGAACTGCGCGCCTTTGCCGATAGCGGCGTTGAATTCGCGGTCGAATTCTGGGTCAATGGCATCGACGACGGCAAGAACCGGTTCACGCCGCAGGTTCTCTTTGCCATCTGGAACGCGCTCAAGGCGCATGACATCGAAATCCCCTATCCGCAGCGTGTTGTGCATCACAAGGGGCTCCCGCCCGTCTCATGACGGATGCCCTCGTCATCGGCGCGGGCCCTGCAGGGCTGATGGCGGCGCAAGAGCTGGCCCGGGCCGGTCGCCGCGTGGTGGTGGCCGAAGGCAAGCCCTCTGTCGCGCGAAAGCTGCTGATGGCGGGGAAATCCGGCCTGAATCTGACCAAGGACGAACCCTTTGACCGGTTCCTTTCGGCCTTTGGCCCGGAGGCAGAACATCTTACCCCCATGCTGCGGGCGTTTGGCCCGGAGGAGGTCAAGAACTGGGCAATTGCGCTGGAACAGAGCCTGTTTACGGGCTCAACCGGCCGTGTTTTCCCCAAGGCGATGAAGGCGTCGCCCCTGCTGCGGGCATGGTTGGCGTCACTGGCCGATCTCGGCGTTAACATCCGGACCCGCTGGTCCTGGCGTGGATGGGATGCGGAGGATTGCCTTTTCGACACGCCGGGCGGGCCACAAAACCTGACACCAAAGGTAATGGTTTTAGCCTGCGGTGGGGCGAGTTGGGCAAGGTTAGGCTCTAGTGGCGCGTGGGCTGAGCATTTGCCGAGCGCGGAAACCTCACCGTTTTTGCCCGCCAACATGGGATTTGAGATTGACTGGTCCGATCACATGCAACGCCATTTCGGTAGCCCGGTCAAAGGCGTGGCGCTTCATGCAGGTGAAACCCGGTCGCGCGGTGAGTTTGTGATCTCCCGAACCGGGATTGAAGGGGGCGGTGTCTATAGCGTGTCGCGCGCCCTTAGGAGCGGTGCGCCGCTGGTGCTGGACCTGATGCCGGACATATCGGTTGACGGTGTTCACAAGCGCCTCTCCCGCCCCCGAGGGAAAGCGAGCGTAACGAACCATCTGCGCAAAACCCTCGGGCTGGATCCGGTCAAGGTCGCCCTGCTGATGGAGTTCGCCCACCCGCTGCCCGGCGATCCCGCCCCGCTGATCAAATCGCTGTCGATCCCCCTGCTTGGGCCGCGCCCGATGGATCAGGCGATTTCCACCGCCGGGGGCCTGCGCTTCGATGCCCTGGACAGAAATTTAATGCTCCGCTCCCGACCGGGCGTCTTTGCCGCGGGGGAGATGTTGGATTGGGAGGCGCCGACGGGGGGCTACCTCCTGACCGCCTGTCTGGCGACGGGGCATTGGGCGGGACGGGCAGCGGCCCGTTTTGACGCCACACAGGGCATCTGATAAGTCCTGGATAACGCTCGGGGGAGACACCCGATACTGACAAATTTTGTCACGACACTCTGTCAGAAGACACCCATTGCCACAGTCATCAAAAGAGGAATTGTCATGCCCAAGACCGGATCCTGCCTGTGCGGCGCCGTGAAATATACCGTCAAATCCGAGATCACCCATGCGGGTGCCTGTCATTGTGGCATGTGCCGGAAATGGTCCGGCGGCATCTATATCGGGATCGCCGTGCCCGGCGACGGGATGGAAATCGAGGGATCGGAAAATGTCACGACATTCGCTTCTTCGGAATGGGCGGAACGCGGGTTTTGCGGGAAATGCGGCAGCAATATCTATTACCGCGTGACCGCGCCTGGCCCCTATCAGGGGACCTATCACATCGGCATGGGAACTTTGGACGACACGGATGGCGTGACCGTGACCGAAGAGATTTTCACCGATCTCAAACCCGAAGGCTATGCGTTTGACGGTAACCTCAAAGGCATGACCGAGGCGGAAGTCATGGCGATGTTCGCGCAAGCGGGCGAGGGGCAGTAACCCCTCACCCCCGCGCCGCCATCATCGCCAACCGGATCAGCGTTCGTTCAACCAAAGCCATCTCCGGCGCGCTGCGCCCGGCGGAGCGCAGTTGCAGATCGGTATCCGTCAGCAGGCTCAGCGCCTGCTCCAGCCGCGGCGCGCCCCATTTCTGCGCCTGCCGCAGCATCCGGTCACGGCGCGGGCCAAAGATGGGCGGGCGCATCCGGGCAATCCCCTGCGCCGCGCCACCCGGGTCGGAAGCCGCCGTATAAAGCGCGCGGAAATGGCGTGTGGCGCCGATGCAAAGGCCCACGGGCTGCACCCCCTGCGCCTTCAGCTTCTTCATCACCGGACCGATTTCACCGGCCCGCGCCTCGGCCACGATGTTGAGCACATCATCAAGGTCGGCCTCGGTCGAGGTCGGCGCACAGGCCGCGATATCGTCGGAGGTGACCGGCGTGTCATCCCCCATCTTGTAAAGCGCGAGTTTCTCCATGGTCTGGCGGAAATCGCCCGGGTCAAGATCCCGCGACAGCGCCGTCAGGTCGGCCATCGCATCACTGCCCACACCGGTCAGGCCGGCCTTGGCCAGCGTCGCCTCTATCTCCTGCCGCGACGGCGGATCGTCGTAAATCCCCGTGGCATATGCGTTTTGATGCCCCTCAAAGAGTTTGCGCAGCTTTGACGACGCCTTGAGCGTGCCCGCCGTCACGATCACCTGCGCGTCGCCCTCCGCCCAATCCGACAAGGCATCGGTGATCGTGGGTGTCATCGCATCGGTGGCATCTTCGACAAAGACCACGCGCGGGCCAGGAAAGAACCCCTGCGCCTTGATCGCATCCAGAAGCATCGCCGGGTCCTTGCGCAGATCGCCCGCCGGAATACGGGTCAGGCGCATCTCTTCCTCGCCATCCGGACCAACGAGCGCAGCAATCACCTCCTGCCGCCGGAGCGCGATGCGCATGGCGTCAGCACCATAGATCAAGAGCCCGGTGCGGCTGGGATCAGGCCGGGCGAAATAGCCGGGCGCGTCGCGGGTCGAGAGCTTCATGCGCGGCCCACGCTATCAGTTTTGTCAGATGACCACATTCACGATCCGGCCGGGGACAACGATGACCTTCTTGGGCTGGGCCCCATCCAGCGCCTTGACCACAGCATCGGTGGCGAGCGCAGTTTTTTCAACCTCAGCCTCGTCCATATCGGGTGGCACCGCGATCTCGGCGCGGCGTTTGCCGTTGATCTGGATCGGCAAGGTGATGGATTGATCGACCAGCATCGCCTCGTCCGCCTGCGGCCAGGGGGCGTTCACGATCAGGCCCTCGCCACCCTGATGCGCCCAGATATCTTCGCTGAGGTGCGGGGTCATGGGCGACATGAGCTGCGCTAGCGTCATGATCGCCTGTTTCTGCGCCGCATGACCCGCCTTGGATTTCGACAGCACGTTGGTGAAGGCATAGAGCCGCGCGATGGCCGCGTTGAAGCCGAAACTCTCAACGCCAAGCGTCACGTCGCGGATGGTCTTGTGCATCTCGCGCAGGAGATCCTCGTCGCCCTCGCCCTTGGTGCCCGCGTCCATCGCGCCAATCCGGTCGCAGAGGTTCCAGACACGGGAAAGATGCTTGAACGCGGCCTCGGCACCGCTCGCCGTCCATTCCACATCGCGTTCCGGCGGGCTGTCGCTCAGGACAAACCACCGTGCAGTATCGGCACCATAGGCGCTGATGATATTGACCGGATCAACGACGTTCTTCTTGGATTTCGACATCTTGGCCGAAGGGATGATCTCGACCTCGGTCCCATCCACCAGTTTCCCGTCGGTCACATCCTCGGGCAGGTGATAGACCGGGCGGCCGTTGCCATCGCGGGTCTGGTAGATCTCATGGGTCACCATGCCCTGCGTAAAGAGTGCGTCGAAGGGTTCGATCGCCGTCGACGGCAAGTGGCCGGTGATGTGCATCGCGCGGGCGAAGAACCGGCTATAGAGCAAGTGCAGGATCGCGTGTTCGATGCCACCGATATACTGATCGACATTCATCCAGTACTTGGCTTCAGCCATCTCGGTCGGCGTCTCGGCCCGGGGCGCGGTGAAACGCGCGAAATACCACGAACTGTCCACGAAGGTGTCCATCGTGTCGGTCTCGCGTTTCGCCGGTTTTCCGCATTTCGGGCAGGAACAGTCTCGCCATGTGGGGTGGCGGTCCAGCGGGTTGCCGGGAATGTCGAACGTTACATCGTCTGGCAACTCAACCGGTAGGTTTTCCTTTTTCTCGGGCACCACGCCGCAGTCATCGCAATGCACCACCGGGATCGGACAGCCCCAGTAGCGTTGTCGCGACAGACCCCAATCGCGCAGGCGGTATTTGACCTGACCAGTACCCAGATCCTTGGCTTCGAACCAGTCGATGGTGGCGTCGATGCCCTCCTGGCTGGTGACTTCTCCGATGTCGGCGAAATGGTCGATATAGGTGACCTTTTCGGACTTCACCGGAACAAGCGCGTCGTTCTCGACCTCGGTCTCGTCACCGGGCATATAAAAGGCGTTGCGCACGTCGAGGCCGTATTTGCGGGCAAAATCAAGGTCGCGTTGATCGTGGGCGGGGCAGCCAAAGACCGCACCGGTGCCGTAATCCATCAAGACAAAATTGCCGACCCAGACCGGCAATTCGACCTCGGGCCAGACGGGATGTTTGACCGTGATGCCGGTATCCAGGCCCTTCTTCTCGGCCTTTTCCATTGCGGCTTCAGTCGTGTCCATCTTGCGGGTTTCCGCGATGAAGGCGGCGAGGTCGGCATTGTTTTCCGCCAGTTCGCGCGACAGCGGATGTTCGGGCGAGATCGCGATAAAGCTCGCGCCGCGCATCGTGTCGGGGCGGGTCGAATAGCAGACGACCGGATCGCCGCCATCGGTGCGATGGAACGGGATTTCGATGCCGCGGGACTTGCCGATCCAGTTTTCCTGCATCAGGCGGACCTTGGCAGGCCAGTTGTCGAGCCCATCGAGCGCCTCGAGCAGCTCTTCGGAAAAGTCGCTGATCTTGAAGAACCATTGGGTCAGCTCACGGCGTTCCACCTCGGCGCCAGAACGCCAGCCCTTGCCGTCAATCACCTGTTCATTGGCCAGCACAGTCATGTCGACCGGATCCCAGTTCACCACCGCATTCTTGCGATAAACCAAACCTTTTTCCAGGAAATCAAGGAACAGCGCCTGCTGCTGCCCGTAATACTCCGGATCACAGGTGGCGAATTCGCGGGACCAGTCGATGGAAAGGCCCAGCGGTTTCATCTGCCCACGCATGTCGGCGATGTTGTCATAGGTCCAGGTCTTGGGGTGGCCGCCGATGGCCATCGCAGCATTCTCCGCAGGCATCCCGAACGCATCCCAGCCCATCGGGTGCAGCACGTTATGACCCGTGGCCATTTTGTAGCGCGCGATCACGTCGCCCATCGTGTAGTTGCGCACATGGCCCATGTGGATGCGGCCCGAAGGATAAGGAAACATCTCGAGCACATAGTATTTCGGTTTGTCATCCGTGTGGGTGGCGCGGAAGATCCCGGCCCTGTCCCAGGCCTCTTGCCATTTGGCTTCGATTTCAGCGGCGGAATAGCGCGACATCGGCGTCGGCTCCTCTGGTCATCTCGTTGGTCCAGAGCGTGATAGGCGCATGGGCGGGCATGGTCCAGTGATAAGCGCAAAAACCGGGCCTTTGCAGGCTGCGGTGGGCCGCATATAACCGTGTCAGGGGCAGGCAGGCGACAAAACAGATGAAAATCCTCTTCATCCACCAGAATTTTCCGGGTCAGTACAAGCATCTCGCGCCGCTATTGGCCTCGAAGGGGCATCAATGTGTGGCGCTGACGTTGCGCGTGGAGGAGCCCGTGACATGGAACGGCGTGCGGGTTCTGCCCTACAAGCTGCCGGATCGGTCGGGGCAGAACGTGCATCCCTGGATCCTCGATCTGGACAGCAAGGTGACACGGGCCGAAGCCTGCTATCGCGCGGCGGTGAAGATGAAGGAGGCAGGGTTCACGCCCGGCCTGATCCTGGCGCATCCGGGTTGGGGCGAAGCGATGTTTCTGCGCGATGTCTGGCCCGATGCGCGGATGGGGCTTTATTGCGAGCTTTTTCATCATGCGAAATACCCGCATCTGAATTTCGATCCCGAATTCGACAAGGCCAATCCGGCGACGGAAGTGCTGCGGATGCGGCTGAAGAACCTCAACAACCATCTGCATTTTCCCCATGCCGAGGCGGGCATCAGCCCGACGCAGTTTCAGGCGGGGACTTTCCCTGCCGAGTTTCGCGACCGTATCACCGTGAGCCATGACGGGATCGACACCAAGACGGCGGTACCGGACCCCGATGCGCGGCTGCAGATCGAGGGGGTGTGCGATGTGACGCGGGACGATGAGGTTATCACCTTCGTCAATCGCAACCTGGAACCCTATCGCGGCTATCATGTTTTCATGCGTGCGCTGCCGCGGCTCCTGAAGGAGAGACCGAATGCGCAGATCCTGATCGTCGGTGGCGATGAGGTCAGTTATGGCGCGCGACCCGAGCCGGGCAAGACCTGGAAGCAGATTTTCATCGACGAGGTCCGGGGGCAGATACCGGATGCGGATTGGGCGCGTGTGAGATTTCTAGGACGCATTCCCTATGACCAGTTTATTCGGCTGCTGCAGGTCAGCCGCGTGCATGTCTATTTGACCTATCCGTTCGTGCTGAGCTGGAGCCTTTTGGAGGCGATGAGCTGCGAGGCGGCAATCGTTGCCAGCGACACGGCGCCGGTGCGCGAGGTGATTGCCCATGACGAGACTGGCAAGCTTGTTGACTTCTTCGACGGCGACGGTTTGGTGACCGAGATCTGCGCGCTTCTGGAGGATGAGGCGGCGCGAGGCCGGTTGGGGGCTGCCGCGCGGACGCTGGCCCGTGAGCGGTTTGACCTGGCATCAATCTGCTTGCCGCGACAGTTGGAATGGGTCTCAGCCGTCATGGAGACCGACCTGATACCACATTGAGTGCGCATGCGCGCACGCCGAGTATCTCGTCAATCGCCTCCGGCTCTTTCCTCGGGGTCTGTTTGACCCAGGTGACGCCCCAATTCAGCCGGAGTACCGTTACGCGCGGTAACGGTCCACGAAGTTCCGAAGTACGATTTCGGGGGCATGCACGTCTGCGGCGGCACACATCTCGATCAGTTCTTCAGCGGCCTCGGGGGGGAAATACCCCTGGTGCTTGTAGATCAGGATACGGGTCTTGAAGCCATCGCCATCGGCTTCGGGATGAAACTGCGTGGCATAGACGTTCTGGCCATGGCGGACCATCTGGTAGGGACATGTCGGCGAGCTCACCAGGTGGGTACATCCATCCGGCAGGGATTGCATCGCCTCCTTGTGCCCGACAAAGGCCTGAAACTGCTCTGGTACGCCTTCAAGAAGTGGCTCCCCCTGGCCATCGGGTGTGATTTCGCAATCGGACGTGCCGACCGGTTCGCTAAAGGCCGCTTTGCTCACGTCGCCGCCAAGATGTTTGCCAAGGATACCGATCCCGTAGCAACAGCCAAGGAAGGGGAAATCGCGGGTGGTGACCTCGGGCATCAACGACATCACCGCCGCTTCGATCCGCGCCTCAACCTCGGATTTCTGTTCCGGCGCGTCGCTCACGCAACCGGGGCCGCCGCCGACGATGATACCTGCGAAATCGTCGAGCCGCAGGTCCGCGGGCAAGGGCGATTGATCCAGCCGGATGCGCAAGGTTTCCTCCGCGGTAAGGCCGCCTTTGCGCAGGATGGCCGCATATTCGTCATCAGCGGCTTCGGTTTCGGGGCGCAACTGGAGGATCAGGAAGGGTTTGGGCATGGGTTTCTTTCGACAGATGATCGGCATTGGTTGCCCCTTTCCGACCTTGTCGTCAAGGCGCCTGCCCGCGCCCCGAGTGCTGACCGTTGCTTGACCCCGCCCGACAATCGAATACCCTGCGCGTCAATTCATACCTCGCAAGGGCCATCCGATGAACCGACGCCTTTCCCCGATCCCTGATCGAGAGCGCGTCAACCCAGCCCGGAGCCCTTGCCGCCATTTTGAAATATTGGGGTAATCTGACACATGGGGCGTTCTCTGAGCCTGGCTGCCTATCTGGCTTATGCGCGCGGGACGCCCCGGGAAGGTGTGCCGCCATCGCTTCCCCGTCCAGCTGGCGAACTCGTCTGGGGCCACGCCGCGGATGCCAGCCGTGCGGATGCGCTGTTGCAACTGGCCGAGCGGCTGGTTCAGCAACGGCCCGGGATCACGATGCTTTTGACCAGCGCGGAAGAGCTGCACCGAGACAGCCCCGCAGGAGAGGACGTGATCTGGCAAACGGTGCCCGAGGACTCAGTTGCGGCGGCCGAGGTTTTCCTTGATCATTGGGCGCCTGACCTTTGCCTGTGGACCGGTGGCAACCTGCTGCCTGCGCTGATCAGTGGCGCCGATACGCGCAACATCCCGCTCTATCTGATCGACGCGGATGAATCCCTGCTGATCCGACCCGGGTGGCGTTGGTTCCCCGATCTACCAAAGGCGCTGTTTTCCCGGTTCTCGGCGATCATGGCGCGCTCGGCCAATGCCGCGCGGGAGTTGCGCCGCATCGGGACCGGCGATACCGAGGTGACGGTGACCGGTCCGTTTCTCGAAGGGGCGGTGGCCTTGCCCTATGACCAGTCGGATCATGACGAGCTGTCAAACCTACTGCGGGGACGGCATGTGTGGCTGGCGGCGATGGCGCAGGTCGATGAGTTGCGCACAATTCTCGAAGCCCACAAGAGCGTCAGCAAACTTGCCCATCGCGCCCTCCTGGTGATCGTACCCGACGACATTACCGAGGGCGACGCATTCCGAAAGATACTGGCCGATGGCGGCTGGCGCCATGCGATCTGGTCCGAGGGGGATCTGCCGGAAGAGGCGACGCAGGTGTTGCTGGCGGATACGCGCAATGAGCTTGGGTTGTGGTATCTCCTGGCATCGGTCACCTTCATGGGCAGCTCGCTTGCCATGGGCCAGGTCGGCCGCGATCCGAATGAACCTGCCGCCCATGGATCTGCGATCCTCTACGGGCCGAATGTCAGCCGCTATGTGACGGGCTATACGCGCTATGCCGAGGCCGGGGCCGCCTGCCTGGTGCGCGATGCGGTCTCAATGGCAACCGCCGTGGAGCGGCTGATCGCGCCGGATCAATCTGCGGAAATGGCTCATGCCGCGTGGGATGTGGCCTCGGAAGGGGCCGAGGTCATGGACCGCATTCTCGACCTGGTGCAGGACACCCTGGACGTTGTGGACAGCCGACCATGAAGCCTCCACTTTTTTGGTACACCACGCCTGATCGCCGGTCGATTGCCGCCAGGCTTCTCTCGCCGCTCGGGGCGCTCTATGGGCGGGCAACGGCGCGACGACTTGCCCGGGATGATGGCGTCCGACCCGGCTCCCCGGTCATCTGCATCGGTAACCTGAATGCGGGCGGGACCGGCAAGACACCGACGGTGATTGCCCTCGTACAGCACCTGCAGTCCATGGGCGTGGTACCGCATGTCATCTCCCGCGGGCATGGGGGGTCGTTGTCGGGTCCGGTCAGCGTCGATCCGAAATCCCATGGCCCGGATCAGGTCGGGGACGAACCCCTCCTGATCGCTGCTTTCGCGCCGGTCTGGGTCTCTCGGGACCGCGCGGCAGGGGCTGCGGCGGCCAAGGCCGCAGGGGCCGAGGTGATCGTGATGGATGACGGGTTCCAAAATCCATCGCTGGTCAAGGATCTCTCGATCGTGGTTGTCGATGCGAAAAAGGGATTTGGAAACGGCCTCTGCCTGCCTGCGGGCCCGTTGCGCGAACCTGTCGGGGCGGGCCTGGCACGGGCTGATCTGTTGTTGTCCATCGGGCCAGAGGCGGCGCAGAAAAACTTCGCGGAGCTTTGGCGCGGGCAGATTGACGTGCCGCTTGTCAGGGGCCATCTGGCACCGCTTGAGACCGGCATGGATTGGCAGGACACGCCGTTTCTGGCCTTTGCCGGGATCGGTCATCCCGAGAAATTTTTTGCCACTTTAAAGTCACTCGGGGCGACACTGCTTGTTACCGAGGCCCTGGACGATCATCAACCGCTTACACCGGCCCTCATGGCGCGGCTGGAAAACGACGCGCGGCAGGTGGGTGCGCAATTGGTCACCACTGAAAAAGACGCGGTCCGATTGCCGCCCGAGTTCCGTCAGAAGGTCATTACCTTGCCGGTACGTCTTGAGGTGGAAGATTGGGGACCAATTGACACGGCACTGAAGACGGCGGGTGTAATGGACACCTGAATTGCCGAGACCAAGGACGATCCAACGGCAATGAGGCTGCATCAGGCGGCCAACAAATCCCGCCTTTGGATGTTTTGATTTTGGACAAAGGTCATGCCGAGCGGTCTCTGCATGTGACCGTTTCGCCCTGGGGTCGTCCGACCCAAACAACAGGTCCCGGATCAAGTCCGGGACGGCAGCGGTGTTCTAATTGTCCTGCCCCAGCTTCGGTGACGCCCGCTCCAAGGCCAGTTCCGCGCCCGAGAAACGGAAAGGCGAACGAACGCCCGGTACGCCATCCGGTGCAACCTGCATGCGCCGCGCCTTGACCTGCGGGTCGTCGAATACCTCATCCATATGGTTGATCGGCCCTGCAGGGACCCCTTGATCTTCGCAAGCGGCCAACAGGTCCGCCTTGGACACGGCAGAGGTCTTTTCGGTCAGGAGTTCGGTGAGGCGAATGCGGTGTGTCACCCGGTCGGCATTGGTCGCGTAATCCGGGTTCTCCGACAGCTCGACCAGGTCCAGAAGGCCGCAAAACCGCTGGAACTGCCGGTCATTACCGACGGCGACGATGATATGCCCGTCGGCGCAATCAAACACCTGATAGGGCGACAGGTTGGGGTGATAGTTTCCCATCCGCGTCGGCGCCTTTCCGGTGGAGAGGTAATTCATCGCCTGATTGGCCGTGACCGCCACGGCCACGTCGAGCAGCGCCATGTCGATATGCTGGCCCTTGCCGGTGGCGTGGCGCTGATGCAGGGCGGCGAGGATCGCGGTGCTGGCATAGACGCCGGTAAAGACATCCGTGGTGGCCACACCGGCCTTCTGCGGCTGGCTTGACGGATCGCCGGTGATCGACATCAGGCCCGACATGCCCTGGATGATGAAATCATAGCCCGCGCGATGCGCGTAAGGTCCGTCTTGTCCAAAACCGGTGATCGAGCAATAGATCAGGCCGGGGTTGATCTCGGACAGGCTGTCATAGTCGAGCCCGTATTTCGTCAGGCCGCCCACCTTGAAATTCTCGATCAGGATATCCGCATCACGCACCAGATCGCGCACGGCCGCCTGGCCCTCGGGAGTGCGGAAATCAGCGGTAACGCTGGCTTTACCCCGGTTGCAGCAATGGAAATAGGCCGCGGAATGATCGTCGCCGCGGTCGATGAAGGGGGGACCCCATTTGCGGGTATCGTCGCCTTCGGGGCTTTCGACCTTGATGACCTCGGCCCCGAGATCGGCCAGCATCTGCCCGGTCCAGGGACCGGCCAGAATACGTGCAAGCTCAACAACCTTCAGGCCGGCAAGTGGCGCAGACATTACTCGGCCAGCTTCTCTTCGATGACATTCTTGAGGTCGCCATAGCTCATGTTCGAGTATTTCTGCTCGTTGATGATGAGTGTCGGCGTGGAATCCACCCCGTGCGCACTGGCGTTCTGCTGATACCAGGCCACGAGAACCTTGGACCTTTCTTCGTCGTTCAGGCAGGCCTGGATCTGATCTTCGCCCAGCCCGGCCACCTTCCCGATCTTGGTCAGGTTGTCAAAAATCTGCTGGCGCGATGCACCGCGTTCGGCCCACTGGCTTTGCCGGTTATAGATCATGTCGGCGATGCCGAAGAACCGGTCCGGCCCGGCACAGCGCGCCAGTTGCGAAGCGGCAACGCCAAGCGGATCGAAATAGACATCGCGATAGATGAAATGCACCTTGCCCGTGTCGATGTAATCTGCCTTCAACTGCTTGAAGGGCCCCTTGTGAAAGGTGGCGCAATGCGGGCAGGTAAACGAGGCGTATTCGATCACCGTGACCTTGGCGTCCTCGGGCCCCATGGTCATTTCAACGACGGACGACGTGTCGATATCCGCCGCCTGCGCGGCGTCACCCGGCCCGGTGCCGGAACTTGTGGTCCAGTATGTGGCACCCGCCGCGATGGCAAGGCCAACAGCTCCGATTAGTATCAGTCGATTCATCTGGCTCACCTCCGGTGATCACTGTTTGGGTTTGGATAGGATGTTCTGACCCAGGGCTTCAAGGGCAGATCGCAGCGACATATCGTCTATTGGTGCGGTCAGGTCTGCCGCCGCCTTCCGCGCCGCAGGATCCGCGGGCGTGGATGGCTGCTTGGTCGGGCGGTGGTCGAAGCTGACCTTGCCATCGGCAAAACCGGTTGGCGCGGTCTGGGTGATGCGAATACGCGAAATGGCGTTGTAGCCATAAACCGCGTTCACCTTCTCGCGCAGCTTTTCCTTCTGCATTTCAAGCATCGGTGCCTGCGCGCCCGTGGTCAGCACCGTCAGCGCCGCACCCAGTCCCTGCCTACCATAGCTGACTTCGACAGGGCGGGCGATGGCGGCGATATCAGCCCCCACGATTTCGGCCCAATGGGTCAACACGCGCGATTCCGAAAAGCCGCGGCTTTCCGATGCGCGCCGGATGCGCTTTTTGAGCAACGACGAGGTGCGGGTGAACCCGCGCGTCGTAGCCGTGCGCTCTGTCATGGGTGACCTCCTGTACTCATGCCCTAATTTAAGGCATGTGACGGGGCATACCAGCCCCTAAACTCGCGCAAGGATAACGAATGTGTGAAGCTGCCAAGGCCGATGATCTGCTGCGATGGTATGACCGCCATGCCCGCGTCATGCCCTGGCGTGTCGGTCCCGCGGCGCGGGCCGAGGGCGTATTGCCTGACCCGTATCGCGTCTGGCTCTCCGAGGTGATGTTGCAGCAAACCACCGTCGCAACGGTCAAAGCCTATTTCGAACGCTTCACCGCCCGGTGGCCCACGGTCATGGATCTGGCCTCGGCGGAGGATGGCGACGTCATGGGGGAATGGGCGGGGTTGGGCTATTACGCCCGCGCGCGCAACCTGTTGAAATGCGCGCGGGTCGTGGCGGACGACTTCGGCGGGGTCTTTCCAGATACACGCGACGCCTTGCTGGCGCTGCCCGGCATCGGCCCCTACACGGCATCGGCGATATCGGCCATCGCCTTTGACCGGCCGGAAACAGTGGTGGATGGCAATGTTGAGCGGGTCATGGCGCGGGTCTTTGACGTGCACACCCCGCTTCCTACCGCCAAGCCGGAGTTGACCGAGCGCGCAGCAGCCCTCACCCCCGCAACGCGGCCCGGTGACTACGCCCAGGCGGTGATGGACCTTGGAGCGACGATCTGCACCCCGCGTTCACCGGCCTGCGGGATCTGCCCTTGGCGCACTCCGTGCAAAGCCCGTGTCGCGGGAAGCCAAGCCGACCTGCCCCGAAAGCTGCCGAAGAAAGCCAAGCCGACGCGCGTGGGCATCGCCTATGTGGTGCAGCGTGAAGATGGGGCATGGCTTCTGGAACGTCGGCCTGACAAGGGGCTTCTGGGCGGAATGCTCGGCTGGCCCGGCAGCGAATGGTCGGTGGACGCGCCCGCCCTCGCACCACCGTTGGAGGCCGAGTGGCAGATATTGTCCGAAGAGGCGCGGCACACCTTCACGCATTTTCACCTCCGCCTACGAATCGCCGTCGCCCGCGTGGATGACCTCACGGACCCGCCAATCGGTCGCTTTTTGCCCGCCGCAGCATTCAAACCCTCGGAGTTACCCACCGTCATGCGCAAGGTTTTCGATCTTGCCCGTGTCGCAGTCGAAGATTTGGGCTAAACTCTGCCGCAACAGAACACCCCTGTCGGAGCCACCCGATGCTCAACTCGCAACAAGTCGCCCGGTACCAGCGCGCCCTCCCGTTCTGGGTGTCGCTTCTGCTTGTCCCGATTTCTCTCTTCAGCGCCACCCATGGCGGCTGGACGCTGATCCTGATCCCGATCCTGACGTGGTTCCTGTTCTCGATCCTCGATGCATTTCTCGGGCTTGAGCTGGACAATGCCGACCCCCAGATCGGCGAAGAGCACCTGAGCTGGTACAAGGCCATCACCCTGATCTGGACCCCGGTGCAGTTCCTGCTGCTCTATTGGATGATCTGGTATGCCAACGGGCCGGGTGACGCGCATCTGTCACCGTTCGAGACCATCTTCCTCTTCTTCGGCGTGGGGGTGATCACCGGCTCCATCGGCATCAATTATAGCCATGAGTTGATGCACCAGAAGGACAAGACCGAACGCTGGATGGGGGATATCCTGCTTGCCATGGTCCTTTATTCGCATTTCCGGTCCGAGCATCTGCTGGTGCATCACCGCTATGTGGGTACGCCGCGCGATCCGGTTACTGCCCGCTATAACGAGGGGTTTCACCGCTTTTTCCCACGTGTCCTCAAATCCTGCTGGCTCTCGGCCTTTCGCGCCGAAAAGGACATGCTGGCGCGCAAAGGTCTGCCCTGGACGCACCTGAGAAATCCGTTTTTCCGCTATTGGGCGCTTCAGGCCGGGATGATGGCCCTTGCCCTGCTGCTCGGTGGCTGGACCGGCCTCGCGCTATTCATCTGGCAGGCCCTTGTCGCGATCTGGCAACTCGAACTGGTCAACTATATCGAACATTACGGATTGACCCGCAAACACCTGGGCGATGGCAAATACGAACATGTGAAACCGCAGCATAGCTGGAATTCCGCCCATAAGGCGTCGAACTGGCTGCTCATCAATCTGCAGCGCCATTCCGATCACCACTACAAACCGGACCGCAGGTTCCCGCTGCTGCAGACCTATTCGGACGGTGATGCACCACAGCTGCCCTTTGGCTATCCGGTGATGACAATTGCGGCGATGATCCCGCCCCTGTGGCGCAAGGTCATGAACCCGCGCGTCCGCAGGTGGCGGCAGATGTACTATCCCGAGATCACGAACTGGAAAGCCTATAACAAGGCGCAGAACCCGCAGCCGCGCTAAGCATGACGGAATAAAACCTTGGCAATTCTAAGGTTTTTCGCCGTACCGAGGCCCGCGGCGATTAAGCCCTGATTAAGCCCTTTGTGACAGTGTCGCGGGGCAAAACAGGACGATGCCGATGTATGCGCAATTGAAACAGACGGTTCAAAAACCAAAATGCCTTGTGATCGAAGACAGTGTTTTCGATCAGCGCATGATCCAACGGATGATTCGTGGCGCGGGTGTTGATGCCGATGTTCTGTTTGCCAGCAGCCTGGAAGCCGCGCGGCGCATCCTGGCGACACATCGTTTTTCAATGATCCTGTGCGACAACAACCTGCCCGATGGCAACGGGACGGATTTTGCGCAGACGCTGTCGAACGATCCCGGCTATTTCGACATTCCGATCGTGATCGTATCCGGGTGGCCATCGCCCTTCATGTGGGCGAAGGCGAAGGCTGCCGGGCTGCCCATCATCGACAAGAACGATCAGCTTCAGGCGAAACTGGCCGAGTTCTTTCGTCGGCGCTTTGGGCGTGGCACAACCTTCGGTCCACGGCCAAAGCCCAAACTCATCAACTAGAGTCCTTTTGACGTTGCAGCGCGCCTCTTTTGGAACGGCTCGCCTGCGGGTCAAACCCGGTACGCTCTTAAGATCAAAAAGAGCCCCGCCTGTGACAGACGGGGCAAGGTATGGTGCAAATGGAAGTCAGACCACAGGCACCGGCGGTGTTCTTTGTTGAATTCAGTTCGCCATTTCGGCGCGGATCTGTTGCCGTAACAGGTCAATCGGGACGGTTTTGCCATCGCGTTTGAAGCACCAATAGGTCCAGCCATTGCAGCTCGGCGCACCTTCGAGATGGGCCCCGACCTGATGGATTGACCCCTTGATATCGTCTCCTATCAACGTGCCATCTGCGCGCACCTTGGCCTTGTGACGTTTGTTCATTGAATAAAGCTCTTCGCCCGGGCGCAGCATTCCGCGCTCGACCAGTTGACCGAAGGGAACACGGGGTTCCGCCCGTTTGCTGACCGAAACCTGCAGCGCCTCCCGGTCGAACTTGCGCGTCGCCTTCAGGCGTTTCTCCGCAACGGTGCGATAGGCTTCTTCGCGTTCGATCCCGATGTAGTTGCGGCCCAGCATCTTGGCCACGGCGCCAGTTGTCCCGGTGCCAAAGAACGGGTCCAGCACGACATCGCCGGGATTGGTCGACCCGACCAGAACGCGATGTAGCAGGCTTTCGGGTTTTTGGGTCGGATGCGCCTTGTCGCCCTTGTCGTCCTTTAGGCGTTCATGCCCGGTGCAGATCGGCAGCACCCAGTCGCTGCGCATCTGGATACCCTCGTTGAGCGCCTTGAGCGCCTCGTAGTTGAAAGTGTACTTGCCACCCTCTTGCTTGCTGGCCCAGATCATCGTCTCATGGGCATTGGTCAGCCGCTTGCCGCGAAAATTCGGCATCGGATTGGACTTGCGCCAGACCACATCATTCAGGATCCAGAAACCGGCATTCTGCAACGCCGCGCCAACGCGGAAGATATTGTGGTACGACCCGATCACCCAGATCGCCCCATCGGGTTTCAGCAATCGCCGCGCGGCCGCCAGCCAATCCTTGGTGAACTTGTCATAAGCGGCAAAGGACGAAAACTGATCCCAGGCGTCGTCAACGGCGTCCACCTGACTGTTATCCGGGCGGTGAAGGTCGCCCTTGAGCTGCAGATTATAGGGCGGATCGGCAAAGATCAGATCAATGCTCTCCGCCGGCAGACTGTTCATCATTTCGATACAGTCACCAGCAAGAATCGTGTTCAACGGGAGCGCATCGACGCCCTTTGTTTTACTTTTCGTCGTCATTTTCTGCCTCTGGTCCCGGCGCTTTTGCGCTCTGGTTCGCTGAGGTCAAAGATGAGTCAAAGGCGATTCGCCGTCAAATTCTTTTTTGAATCAAATGCTTAGTTATTTTCTTGATACAAGATATTGTGGACGGGCTTGAACGAACGTCTATGGTGTGGGGTCACCCCAAGATTTTGCAAAGCCTCTCTGTGGCTTTTTGACGGGTAGCCCGCGTTTGTTTCCCATCCATAGCCGGGATACTGTTGCGCCAAATCCCACATGATCCGATCCCGGCAGATTTTTGCAACGATCGACGCCGCCGAAATCGACACCGAAATGGCATCCCCCTTGACGATGGATTGCGCCGGAACGGTCAGACCCTTCGGGATCATATTGCCGTCAATCAACGCCAGGTCCGGCCTTTGCCGCAACCCGGCCACCGCGCGTTCCATTGCCAGATGCGAGGCACGGAGGATGTTCAGATCGTCAATCTCGGCCACGCTGGCATGAGCGATGGACACATCGGCGCAAGCCATCAGCGCGTCATTGAGCGCCGCGCGCCGTGCCGCCGTCAACCGTTTTGAATCGTTCAGACCTTCGGGAATATTGGCCGGATCCAGAACAACCGCCGCGGCGGTGACCGGCCCGGCCAGCGGGCCCCGGCCCACCTCATCCACACCAGCGATGACACGTACCCCGGTGTCAAAAGCGTTCTGTTCCAAAGAGTAATCCGGCCCATCCATGGCGGCCACAAACCACAGTTGCGCCCGCAATGCAAAAGGGGAGAGCCGGAACCCTCCCCCTACTGCTCGATTATGCCGTGGATCAGTATTGCGCAGCGGCATATCCGTATCGGCCAAGGCAGCCACTGCGATAGACAAGCCGACGCTTGTTGTTGCGCAGGATACGGGCCGTGACAGCACACTCACGCGGCAAGGCGTTGGTGTAGTGGAATTTCCGGTCCAGGCACCAGTTGCTGTACCCGACAAATCGCTGGCCATTGCGGCGCGCGTTTACCCGGCAGGATGCCGGCAGCAGCTTGCGTTGTACCCGTTTCGGCAGGGGGCGCGCGCCATGATTGTCATAGCGGTTCCCCTGGTAAGTATGGCGTCGATGTTTGCGATGCGATTTATGGGGGCGGTGACCGTAATAGGGGTAATTGCGCGATACCTTGTCGTCATCACGCGCTTCCTTGATCGCTGCGCCGATGATCGCGATAGCGGCGACACCGCCAAGGATCTTCAGAAGATCGTCATTGTCAGCGCGCGCAGGTGCCGCGGTCAGTCCGGTGATCGCGACGGCTGTGGCCAGAATTGTCGCTATGAATCTGCGGTACATCATTGGTTTTCCTTTCAGGCATCATCGGGTTGTGTCGCTCCGGCGGGTGGGGCGTGTGTTCGATGATCCAAGAATGCGGTTTTGCCCCCGAGACAGGCAATATCGACACAATGTTATCTAATAACAGGCTGTTCCGGGGCCATTTCCGCGCACATGTTATTGAATAGCTGTGAACAGTCGCGCATGTTTGCCGCATGAAACGCATTCTGATCATCCCCGTGGCCATCATGGCCCTGACCATCGGCGCCCAGGCGGCCAATGCCGCCTGCTCGGTCGAATACAAGGCCAAGCGCGATAACCCGCTCAAGCTCTTTCACGATGTTGCACAGGTGAATGGCGACTGTAACATTGCCGCCGTTACACAAAAGCTCGAGAAGAGGCTAAAGAAAAAGGGGCTGACCCTGCTCAAGGTTCTATCGGTCAAAAAGCAATAGGGTCGGGAAGGATCGGTTTTGCATGAATTGACGAACTCTGCCGCAGATGCGCGCCGTACGGGAAGCCGTGCGGTGGTCATTGGCATGGCTGCGGTGGTTTTGATCCTGTCGGTCGCGGCGGTTCTGTTGTTCCTTAGCCTGCCGGATGCCAACGCGTTCAACGCACGGGTCGAGCGGATCTTTGTCGAAAACGATGCGCTGACCACGGATGCGGAAATCAAGCTGCTCGAAATTCTCGCGCTTTCCGGTACGGCGTTTTCCGAAACGCTTGTCAGCTACCGGATGGTGATTTTCGTGCTGCTGGTGTTTGCTGCGGCCCTCCTGGTCGCGGCGCTGGTTTTCCTGGTGATGCTGATCGCGATGAATCGGCGGATGGCACAGATCGAACGCTCGGGTATTCAGGTCAGCTCACTGCTGATAAGCCGCGAAGAAAAGACCGTGTACCTCAACAACATGGGGTTCAAGCTGACCGATGCGGCGATGGAAACGCTGTCCATCCTGGCCGAGGCGCGCATGGATGATGACGTTCTGTCCGGTGCCGAGATCGAGGCGATGATCTCGGGCCGCAGCGCCAGCGACTGCGAAGAGGCCGCCGGTGCCACGCGCATCAAGCGCCTGCGGGATACGCTGGGCAATCAGCTGGTCAGCGAATTGCTGGTCAAGAATATCGCACGCCGTGGCTATATGCTGGCGATCGACAAAGATGTGATCCAGGTGATCTGAAGCCGTATCCCGTCAGGGTTCGTCGAAAAAGCTCCAGCAGTTCGAGAATTGTTGGATGTTGACCCCGTGGGCCTTACGGCTTTGGTCCATCCTCGAAAAGATCGTGTTAGCAGCCTTGGCGCGCGCCATGAATTCCTGCACCACGCGCCCTGCAATCGCATCACGCGCAGAGTATTCCAACAACAAGGCGTTCGTGTTCAGGATCAGGTCGGAACCGCCCAACCTGAAGCGATCCAACCCGGCAAACCCCATCTTTGTCTGTGGCAGCTTGTGAGGGTAGGTCGCATCCGGTGGCAGGTCCTCGAAGGCGCGTTCGGTCTCGTAGGCCTTGAGGATGTTGGCGTAGAAATAGGCGCTGGCGCCGATGATCTTTTGATCCTCGTTGACGCCGTGATCTAGGAAGGTCTGAAAACTCGAAATAAGCCAACGAGTGGGCAGAAGCCCCAGCAGAAGCGGATATTCTTCGGCCCAGAGCCGTTGGAACAGGGCCGCGGCATGGGCGGTGTGGGGCGTATCCCGGCGCAAGTAACTGATCGCGAGCCCAAGCAGAAAACAAATCTCCGGTTGATCGCGGAAGCGATAGACTAGGATTTCCGCCTGATTGCTCATCCGCCCCCGACCAATCTCGGGAAGGTCGCCTTCGGCTTCGACGATCTGCGTCCGGAGCGGTTTGAGATCAATATCAAGGTCAGGCATCAGATTTGGCTGATCCTGCTGCCGCACACGTTTTTCGACGCGCCGCCACAGGGGGTCGAGCACTTTGGGCAAATTTTCGGGCTTGTCCGGTACGTGGAACCAATCGGTGTTGTCTTGGACGGTAACCTCGGCTGGGGTGTCGTTTTCGCGGGGCGACAGCAGCGACAGTTTGGCCAACCGCTTAGCCTCCTGCGAGGCGCTTGAGCGGTTGATGCGCTCCATCAGGAAAACCTCCGTGTCGCTTGGCGACACGTTGGCGCGGCTTTCGCGGATCGCACCGATATCCGCGGATCGCAGGCCGGGGATCGCCGCAAGAAGGCTCTGCATGGCGGATGTCTTCTCACCCGACGGGTAGTCGATCAGCACGAACCGTTCCCGCAGGTGCCGACTGGCCTCGGCGGTCACGCCATCCCACAGACCGTCGCTCTTGAGGAACTGGGTAAACCCCTCGAGCTTGCTGAATTTCTGCCGGTGCTTGAGGTTCTGGACATAGGCGCTTTTGATCCAGTCGTCCGGGTCGCGCAGAAAGAAGTAATAGCGGGTATCAAACGCCTCGAGCGCCGCGTCCAGAGCGGCGATATTGCGCCAAAGCGCCGGATAGACCTCCCGCACCCGGCGGGTCCCGGGCAAAATTCCCGAAAGGTCTTCGCAGGACAGGATGCAATCCCCCGGTGCCTGACCGCACAGATCAGCAATCTGCTCCAGCGCATCAGCGGCGTCGAAAGCCCGCTCCGCATTCAGAAGTTTAGCGACCTTGGCGAGGAGCGGCGTTGCGATCGGGGTCAGGCCACATCGCGCCTCAAGCACGTCGGCGTTTTCCTTCAAGGCACGTTGGATGGCGGACGAGCCGGTTTTGTGCGGCCCCAGATGGACATGTACCGTCTTCCTCGCCATCCGTTCACCTGCTGTTGGCACGACCTCGCCGCCGATTTCGCGGCGGCCTTGGTGCCAATGTCCCCAAACCGCGGACAAGATTCAACGCTGTCGTGATGGAAAGCCATCAGTGTTGCAAATTTTATCTCTCAGGCCGAGGTTGGCGGACCGCGTTACAGCGACCGAAACGCCCGGTGGCTTACATCGCGAACATATCTGTGGCGATTTCCTCCGCGGTGACGGATTGAAGCTGAACGATGCTCTGCCCTGCGACGCGCAGGTCGACGCCACGGTCAGTCTCGACAACCTCGATATCGGCAAAGGTGATATCAAGATCCGTCAGGTCCAGAATGTCCTGCGACGTGTCGAAATCAAGGATCGTGTCGGTGCCACCGTCGTTGTTGTAAACGAACGTGTCCTGGCCATCGCCGCCGGACATGACGTCGTTACCCTGGCCGCCATCAATGGTGTCATTGCCGCTGCCGCCATGGATGACATCGTCTCCCGCGCCCCCATCGACATCCACATCGGCGGAATAGGCCAGCAGCTTGTCGTTACCTTCGCCCAGATCGACACTGGCACGACCGGATTCGGCCAGGACAAAATCATTGCCGTCACCGGTCTCAACCTCAACATCGTCACCGCCCAGTATACGCACGAAGTCCTTACCCGCGCCGCTGTCGACCGATGCCGTGGACTCGCCCGTAAAGATCGTGTCATCGTGGTCGGAACCGATGAAATGCTCGACATTGGCAAACGCATCTGCTTCGCCGCTTTCGTCTTTTTCGGCGACGCCCTCGCGGGCATAAATCCGGACGGCTGAGGCGTTGTCAGAATAGTCCAGCGTATCTTCGCCCGCGCCACCGTCGATCGTGTCTGACCCGGCGCCGCCCACGATAAGATCGTCACCCGCCCCGCCCGACAGCGCGTCGTTGCCGGCGCCACCATCGATCAGGTCATCACCGTCAAACCCGTTGATTTCGTCATCCCCGTCGAGGCCCCAGATCTCATCGGCGTGGGCCGTGCCATCGAAGGTGTCATTTGTGGCGTTCTGATCGTCCCCGAACAGGCGCACTCCCGTGCCATTGGTGATCACCACCTGCACGACTTCGTAGTCACCGAGCGAGAAAGTGTAGCTGCCGCTGTTGCCGATCTCGCCATGGCTAATCGTTTTCATCGTCGCTTCAACGCGGTAGTCGGTGGCGGATGCGCCTTCGGCGGCGTCCAGGACGGTGGCATGGATATGCGAACCGGCCGTCATGTATTGCCCGAAATCGACATTCAGGTTGATCGTTTCCCCAACACCGGACGCGAGATAGAGAACCGTCTTGCCGTCACCCTGGAACACATAAGTGCGCCCGATTTCCTGCCCGTTGCCTGCGAGTATTTCATCACCCTGCACGGTTTCGACAGCCTGCGTATCGACCAGTTCACGGCGCATCATCCGATAGAGGAACCCCGTCGACGTCAGGTGGTCATCCCCTTCCTTATTGCTGAGCGATGCGGGGCCGGGCGCTTGCGCGGTCCAGATGGCGGACATGTCAACGCCCTGCTCCATCATGTTGGAAAAGACGTTCAGCAACGCCACATTGCGCATCAAACCGGTGACCGACGTGTCGTCGGGGCCGTTGCCGCCGATATTCCACTCCGTCACAACCAGATCCAACCCGGTTTCATCGGAGGTGTCCCAATAATCCGCCATATCCTTGAGGCGACGGTTGACGTTCCCGCCGAGAATCATGGAGTTGCCGGAGCTGGTCGAGGCGTAGAAATGCGAGATCAGGCCATCGACGGCATCCAGTTCCTGCTGCGTGAACTGCGCCGCGAGTTCCTGATCGTCTTCAATGCCGTTGCCGTCGTCGTCGCCACGGCCAGCCTGGATGTAGACGCCGGTATCCGACCACTCCGCATCTTCCTGGATGACCTCATCAATCCAGAGTGCCATCTTGCTCTGCAATTCGCCGAATTCGGCCGCGGACCAGTTGAACTTGTCCTGATACCACTCATTGCCAATCTCAAAGCCACTGATCTGCGCGTCCCCGTAATCCCCCGCCAGAACCGCGCGCACGAAATCCTTGATGATGGCTTCGGCCGCCGGGTCAATCTCGCGGGTATCCTGGTCGAAATACCTGTAGGTTGGCAGAACGATGACCGCTTTGGACCCAGACTGCGCCGCGTAGTTCAGAAACTCCTGGATCGGCGTTACATCCCTATCATTGCGGCCAAGGATGCTTGGCTGCAGGGTCGCCGTCGGGTTGGAAAGGTCGAAAAACTCTTCGGTGACCGTACCGCCGGGATACCGGATCAGGTCAATGCCGACGCGATCCATGATCTCGGGAAAGGTGCTGTCGGCACCGACGCGATCATGATGAAACAGGTAGTTCGTTCCAAAATGCTCTGCCCCGATGACGGACCCAACGGTCGCACCACCTTCAAAATCATATCTGACATTATACGCCATTACGCACGCTCACCACAAATCGCCCCGGCGTTGTTATGAGCCAAAGCCAGTTAATGATTTGCCAATATCGGCTAGGAAAGCATGAAGCATTTATGCTGCATTTTAGAGGTGCCAGAGATGTGGGTCAGGACACTGTAATGGATCATCGGATAGCACCCTCGACAGCCCCGCGATGAGCCGCTAGTTGAAGAAAGCCGAAACCCAAGATCCCGAGAGACACCAGTGACGACCAAAGAGGATTTAACGCCGATCTGCCTCCTGCATCCCGGCAAGACCGGCGGAACCTATCTGAAGTCGGTGATCCGCCATAACAGATCTCGCTGGTCGCGCCCGATCCAACTCCTGTCCCACCGCGAAACGATCACCTCCACGCTGCGGGATTTCGGCTCGGATCGTAAGCTTGCTTTCACGTTTCGTGATCCGGTGGCGCGTTTCGTTTCGGCCTTTCAAAGCAGGCGCCGGCAAGGGCGACCCACCTATAGTCGAATGTGGTCCCCGGCAGAGGCGACATCGTTCCTGTTTTTCGACACCGCCAACCAGCTCGCCGAAGCCCTGGACAGCAGCAACGAAAGGGACAAATCTGCTGCCTTCTTTGCCTTCAACGCGATCATGCACATCAAGACAAATTACAGCTTCCATTTCGAAAGCCTGAAAACCTTGGCGAACGAAACCGGCAATATCATTACCTGCATTGACACGCAGAATTTACAGAGAGACTTGCCGTTTTTCCTGACCGCGATCGGCATTGAGGAATTCGAATTGCCCGACACCGACGCGCGCCACGCCAACCCGGAAACAACGGATCAACTCTCCGACCGGGCGTTGAGGAACCTGCAGTCATTCTGGGCCATGGAATTTGAGTTCTATCAATTTTTCAAGGAAATGGAGGGACGCATGGGGGTTGCTCAACCATCGAAACCGTTGGATGAACCTCGTTAGGCCAAGCGTCACAAATCTACCATTCAGCGCATGCCAATTGCGATCTTGTTGATCGCTGTCGGGCACTGCGCGATTACGGGCCTGCCAAGCGCAACCGCCATGTCGCCAACCCAGTTGCTTGACGCCTCTGCCGTCTCGACCTGCTCTCTCAAGAAACTGCGTAGATCAAATGCCAGAGGCAGTCCGATGTGTTCCTCAACTTTGGAAAAGAGGTCTTCAAAAGACCAGGCCGAGAAGGTTTTTACCGGGCTCGAAAAGCTTTCATCCCGCAGGCGAAACTGCAACCCCGGCGCGCTCGGATCATCCGAGCAGCTGAGAACATAGTGCAAACCAAAGATTTCGAACGGAATTACATGTGCCATCAGACCGTGCCCCAAAGTAGGTGTTGGCAGCAGTATCCGGTGACCAGGTTACGATGCGTTTTAACAGATCAGAAAATATGCTGCGTTTTTTCGATAAATCCTCATCATCTTGGCACGCATAGAACAGCACAACCCTGGCGACCCCGGCAGGACCATTCGGATAATTTTCGATATCAGTTTTTGTTTATTTTCAAAGTGTTGGCAATGGTCTTTTTCACTTGTGTAACTTAATGTGTCACCTTTAATCGAGCTACAGGTTCTTGCAACTCATCTGGGCGTGCCTACACATACACAAATCCTAAACTGGATACTTAGGGCCATTACGCGTTTGAAAAGCTTATTTTGTTCACATTGCGGAGGTTCACGAGTAGTTTTCAAGAAAACAAGTATGAGGAAGTCCTTTGAGAAACCGTCTCTTTGTTTCATCGCTGAAAATATCGAATTTCAAAGGGATAGCGTCTCTCGAACTAAACTTTGATCCTGCGCTAACTGTAATTGCAGGTTCAAACGGCGTTGGAAAAACATCAATTTTGGAAGCCGTCTTGGCTACCGCCACACAGGTTTGGGTAAGCACTGAACGCGGCTCTAAGTATCCCATTTTTCACCTAGACCTAAATTCAAGACGACGCACGGCCACCAAAGGAAAAATTGAAGCTCATTTTCGCGCTGCTTCAGAAAAAGACACTGAATACTTTGAGCTTTGTTTTGAAGAACACCTTGGCACACGGCACCTCAGGCAGATGGGCGATTATGTTAAGCGTCAGAAGGATATGGAAACAAGCCTCATCGTCTACTATTCGCAAGAGCGCATTGCAGATCGAAAGCAACCAACCTCGCGGGGAAACCGAGATAGTTCTTTAAAGACATCCGTCACTTCTGTTGGCGAGTTTGAGAATTGGTTTTTCGAAAGAGAGAGTGATGAAGCTCGCGAAGTGCAGAAGCGAAAGGACTTTGGATTTAGCTATCCAGAATTGGATGCGATTAGGTCGGTTCTTGAGCAGATGGAGAACTTTGATTCAATCACTTCGCGTTACGATGAAAATCAATCTGCGCGAAAACTGCTTTTTATCAAGAATGGTATCGAGGTTCTTTTCGATGAGCTTTCCAGTGGTGAGCGAGTTTACTTCCTGCTTGCTGCCGACTTAGCGAGAAGGTTGTCTCTAGAATATCCAAGTTTACCGATGAATGAACGTCCAGGTTTAGTGCTGATTGATGAAGTTGAACTTCACTTACATCCTGCATGGCAAAGGAAAATACTGACTGAACTGCTAAAGTCTTTTCCAGCTTGCCAATTCATTGTGACGACCCACTCTCCCCAGGTGATGGGCGGGGTCAACGCAAGAAATATTCGTGTATTGAATGCTGATAGTAGCGGCCATGTTTCTGTGAGAATCCCAAGTGCGTCCAAAGGTCGTGACACGAACTATATTCTAGAAGCATTGCTTGACACTTCAGAAAGAGAGCTTGATGTCGATGAGTTATTTGAAAGTTTCGATCAAGCGTATGACAAAGGTGATTTGGAGAGCACAAAATCAGCTTTAGAGCAAATCGAGGCCAAGGTCGAAGGTGAGTCATCCCTGGTCGCTACGTTGCGAAGTAAGTTTGAACGAAAGTTCGCAGCTCAATGAGAGGTTCTTCGAAGGGACCACCACCAACAACTTTTGTCGAATGGTTGGCTTTAGGTCAAGACAACGAAGATTGGACGGCAACTTACAATGCGCTTAGCGGTGCTGAAAAAACGGATTTAAGATTAAGTCTTTTGAGAGAACAAACAGGGCAGTGTGTGTATTGTGGAAGAAAACTGGACCTGAATGATCCTAGATTTTCTCATATAGAACATTTTCGTCCGCAGAGTGACTATCCAGAACTGGAACTTGACTACAAAAATTTGTTCATGAGTTGCGGTCCAATGGATAACGATGGCAACGCCTTGGAGGTGTGTGGCAACAAAAAGGGAAATTGGTTTGACGAAAAATGCCACGTATCCCCGTTTCCTGAAGCTAGATGTGTGTCCTTATTTTCCTATCAATCGACTGGAGAAATAGCTTCCGCAGCAGCAAACGCCAATAAAATGATCGACGTATTGAACCTCAATGATCCGGAACTGGTACGAGAACGCAAAGAGTTGGTACGTGGTTTGGATGAAGAACTGGTTTTAGAGAACGCAGTCGTATTGCTTGATAACTGGAAAAGAACCGACACGGCTTATTTTCGGAAGAGTTTTGCAAACGTCGCTATTGGTTATCTAGAGAGCCAGCCAGAGGCAAAGTGAACACTGTCGGTTCGCTAAACCCTCTTTTACGATTAGTTTTTGAAAGACCGTCTAGCAAAGAAGACTTGCTATTACAGCTTTAGTTCATTTTGCGTTTTGCGCTTATTACCCCGAGCACTGATTTCGCAGTAACACTTAGACTCTTGGCAAATTCCCTTTTGCTGATGCCTTTAGCCAGTAGTGCAGCATTGTTACCAGCCTTCTAACGAGCTGTCGGCCTTCTCCCCTTTTACTTGCCCAGCGCCTTAGCCTTAGCGTTACCTTTTCGCGGCCTCGCCAACATCATCTTACGTTCGAATTGAGCCACGGCACGCAAGACGTTCAGCATGAGTTGGCCTGCGCCGTTCGATGTGCTCGATCCAAGGTCCAGTATACGGATTCAACGCTGCGCTTTAAATCTCAGTTGCTCTTACTAGGTATGACTGTGAACTCAGGGAGAAGCGTTGAAATGAAAGATGCGGAATATGTTCAAGCCGTTTTGTCTACGGAATATGCAACGGAACACCCGCACGAGATGCCCTATCCAAATCTAACAGAAGTCGTGAGAGAAACGTCGGTCGATTATTTGGCTGGAATCGTGGACGGGGAGTTGCCAAACGGTAGAAAAAGCCGCGAAGGTCACGACTACCTTTGGTTTAAACACGGCGAAAAATCCATACTTTCTCACCGCTTCATTGCAGCAATAACTTTAGGAAAATGGGTTCCTAGAGATTATGATGTAGACCACGTAAACCATAACCCCTCGGATAATAGACCCATCAATCTTCGGGTCGTGACGCCCCGTGACAATGCTGGAAACCGGCGAAAAGCGTTGCTTTCCGAGCTGGCAGACCTAGAGACAGTTTCCCTAGAGCTTAGAGTACCTGAGCCTAAGAAAGCCTTTGGACCCGAGGTAACACAAGTAGAGATAATTGACCCTCCACATCTCGACGCTTCATTTGATCGTGGTCCGAGTCCCCAGATCACTTTCACTGGAGAGACTAAGCCTGCAGGCGATGGTTTAAATTGGTACAAAACCAATCTAGGGTCTTGGCATCTCCGTCGTGACTGACGGCAGTTGATGCCGCAAGAACGTTTGTCACAAAAAAATTCTTCTAAAATGTTTTAAATTCAGTGACTTAAGATCGAACAATATGAAGTGTGTTACTCCGTGTGTCACTACTCCACTTCGGCCATATGCCTCAATTTGACCAAGCAGGAATGTCCACAATCAATGAATACTATACGAGCTTCGTATCTCCGTGCGTCGATACAGATACGATCAGACGCCAGCTAAGCAGACAATGCGAGCAGATCGTTCTATTCACCGAGAAGACGCCTAACCATCTCAACAGTAGTTTGTCTATGTGCTCTTTTCTCAAAAGCGCAATCGCTCAACTGGAACTTCGGTTCCTGACCTTGAACCACAAAGGCCTTGTGCGCCTCGGTATTCCAACAAAAATGAAATGTGCATTCCGACAGCTTGGCTTGCAGAACATCGAGGGCTCTAATTCTAAACGTCTCTTCGACCCTTGGCGACTGAAGTAATGGCGCTATTGCGACTGCCTTAGAAATATTCATTTGCCATTGCGTTCCGACTTCAAACTCAACCAAGCATTCGTATCGGTTTCCCAGAAAGGGAAGGATGACATTTGTCACGACTGGTTCATTATCGGAGTTTTTGAACCAATGGTTTACAGCGAAGTGTAGCTGACGTATTCCATCCGGTGCGTTATAGAAAATCCGGTAATGCCCGCCTGTCCTGAGGCTGTAGAACTGGCTAGTTTGCCCTGCCATTTCCTCCGACAAAAATCGGGAAACCGCTGAAATTGTTGCCCATATGACGTTAGGCGCGTTCTTTGCAAGCGGCTGGTGATGCGAAGTAAACTCAATCCCCTGCAAAACTCGGCTACCGCTTCCTGCAAAGATGAACTCATAGTCACCTGAGTCAATGCGGTGCATTTGCTCAGATGGCCCACAAAACATAGGAGACAACGCGCCGCTCTTGCGATTACCGGCAAGAAAATAGCAGTTCCTTCCACCAGGAATTATATCTCTAACTTCTTCATCAGATTTCCGAGACTTTAGCTCTCGAAGCTTTTGGACGGCTTCGGGTCGCGCGTTCACCCATCCGAAAAGTACACCTTCTTCGATAAATCCAATTTTCTCTTCTAATGCGACTTCACAGAATCCGATGGTGTTTTTATTCTCGTATCTTGGGCGTAGCGGTGATTCCAAAGACAGGCCTTGGTCATTGGCGTCCGAAGTGATTAGGCAGTCGGCAAACGCCGCCCAACTTCCATCTCTCTTGTCTATTACCAGACACAGTATCGTCATTCGATGCTTTTGGTTGCTGAGGGCTAATTTTACAAGTTTTCTGAAGTGACTACGACAGCGGCGTCTTTGAAGATACGTAATTGTTTTTCGCTCTAAACGAAATGTCGTTTGCTGCCATTTCAGAACTATGCTTTGCGAAAGTACTGGCCTGCGAATTGGCAATACGACGAAGAGATATTCGATACGCATTGTCCCAATGTCGCCTATCGGCTCGAAGCAGATCGTGGGCATTTGTGATCGTCCGGAAGTACAGGAGGCCGCCAACCGTATGGCGACCACCGAACTCCACCGCTACGATTTTTGATGACTGTCTAACACTCGATAGACCGACCTTTCAGAGATGCACAACCTCTTGGCAATCTCTCTCTTGCTGATGCCTTTGGCTAGCAGCGCAAGAACTTGATCAGCCTTCTCACGGGCTGTAGGACGCCTCCCCCTGTACTTGCCCAGCGCCTTGGCCTTCGCAATTCCTTCACGCTGTCGTTCCAACATCATTTCCCTTTCGAACTGAGCCACGGAGCCCAAGACGTTCAGCATTAGCTTTCCTGTAGCGTTCGATGTGTCCAATCCTAGGTCCAGGATACGAAGTCCCACAGACTTGCCCTCAAGCTCTTCAACGATTTCCCCAAGGTGCCTTACGGACCGAGCCAAACGATCCAGCTTCGTGACAACCAGAGTGTCACCCTCGCGGGCATAGTCCACAGCGGCTCTGAGAGACTCTCTGAAGGCCACTGAGCTTGTCTGCTCCTCCCATACCTTTTGGCACCCAACGGCGCTCAGTGACTCTCTCTGAGTCTCTAGGGATGCTTGCTGCTCCAGGGTTGATGTGCGTGCGTATCCGATGAGCATGTAAATGCCCTCCTTTGTCTGACTTTAGGGTTTCGGAAGTGGTGGCAAAGGTCTGCCAAAAGCTGAAAGACCACTTCATATACAGACAGTTCCCACACAGCGTCGGACTACCACATGGGCAAGGTCTATTGGCGGAGCCTTTAGGCGCTGGGCATTGGGTCAGATTTTCTGGGGCGATTTGAGGGGGTGGGGGGTCTAGAAAACCGACTTCAAAAAATGGGGGTTATTGTTGTTATTATTGTCGGTGAAAAAATTGCCGTTTCTTTGCTGACGAACTGACTACTTCTGAAGCATGGTCTTAGGCGTTGTTGGGTGGCGGCAAAACCTTGTAATCAATAAACAAGGAGTCGTCGCAATCTCCATAGCGGTGCCAATCCTCATTGCTAACGACGCGACAAAAGAACCTAAGCCGCTCCCCTACGTGCGTCTTATCTAGCTCTATTGTGATTTTGGGCCCGGAGAGTCTTGTCCCACCCACCGACCAGTTGATTTCATAAGAATCTGATGGAAATGATGGGTCAACTTCAACCTCAATTGTCAAAACCTCACCAGGACGCAGGTAAGAACTTTGGTCTTTGTTACGGCGCTCTTTCGTAGTTCTCGCGTGTGGAGGGCGGGGTTGCTTTGGAGTGAGGGAGCCGAAACTATCTCTTATTCTAATCACAGAAGGTACATTGTATTCTTCAGTCATGCCTAGCTCTTTGTAGTACAATTTGAGACTTTCAATAACGTCATTGGAATAGCAGACAACTTGTTCAGCACTCCTTACAGAAATAGGGTTCGAGTGACACAATTGGTTGCGAGCTCTTTGTATCTTTTTCAGGAGCCCACGAGCGAAGTTAGCGCCTCCGGGAAAGGCTGTATCTAGCGCAACACGAAAGTGCTTGGCATATAGGTCTTCTCGGCAAACGCAATAAACGAGATCATCGAAATACGTTGCATCAATTAATCTCGCAAAGCGAAGTGTATCTGCTGATCGGCGATCTTCAATTTCTGCGACACGAGAACGGGCCAGTAGGTTCTCGCCTTTTTCAGTTTTTGCGTGAAAATAATCATCGCCATATGACTTCGAAAATTGCTCATCTACCAACCGACGCAGCCACATTTCGAGGTTTTCTATTACTCTCCGGCAGTGGTTGCGGAGTTCAGGTTCCGGGATACTGTTTAATGGCATCGCAACTACGCTGATCTAAGAGAGAGCATCATTGCTCAACGGAGTTAATCTCGTCGGTGATGGCCCTAAAGGATTCCTCTAGCAAATCCGCTACAGGTATTTCCTTGCCATCTTTGAATCTGAACATCCTACGTTGGCCGGTCACAATCAGAGTTTGGCTATCTGCTTTTTGCTGCACACTACCATCAGCTTGTATCGCTGTTCTCGGCCCCACTTCTAATTCAACCAAGTCACGAGTCTGTACATTCAATCCAGGGATATTGTCCGTGAAGACATTCTTTGTACTAATGGCCACCGTGCGAAGATAGATGAAATCAGTGTATCTGTTCTGCAGAGATTTCCGGATGTCATTGAGCGAACGACCAGTGTCGATTCTAATATGATCTACCACCTGTTCGAGTAGGGCCGCCAATGCGTAGGCGAGATCATCATCGTTGGGCGTTGACCTATACTTCATCAGAAGCGGTTCAAGAATCGTATCGTAGTATCTTTGCGCGAACATGGTAACGGGCTCCTTCGCTTTCGCCTGCACTTCAGTAGCAGTCTAATCGTTAACAAAAATTCACACTACCGTACGCTGCGTGATCGGCAAGTTGATCAACCATTGAAATAGCCAAGCGATAGCAAGCTTTGGCGAACTTTGTGGCGATCCTAGTAGGTTCTTTTGCCCTTACTAGTATGATGACGACGTTTTATTCCATTACCTCACCAGTCGGTGGTTCTGGAACCTCACCTCTAACTACCGGGCCGACACTGGCACCCCAAAACTGTTTGCAGTAGGCATTGGCCGCCTGACTAATCGTACGGTAGCTCTGTGGGGCTTTCCTATGGAACATCCTTTTCTCATCTGGAGATGCTCTGAGCAACCTTGGGTCTGTCAGGATACTCTTAAGTGAGGCGTCTCCATTTCGGGCAGCATCAACGAGTTCTTTGACAAAACCCAATCTTTCAGAAGGCGGCTTACTGTAGAATAGTTCTGCCAGATACGAAGCCCGTTCACGTTGTTGCATATTCGTGCGCTTTACATCGGGGCTATTCTGGGCGTTCTTTGGGTTCTCCTTTCGGTCTCTAAGTTGGTAGTTGTTCTTCCTACACTTGGGGCTACAAAACTTTTGGTTAGACCTCTTTCTGTTGAAGGTTTCATTGCAGGCAGGGCATACGGATAGTTGCTCCGTGCCAGTGGCATCGAAGGGCATTGGCGGGTCTCTCTTTTGGATGGGGTTGGCCAGCCGGATGATCCGAATGCAGGTTTCAGACCAGGCGCTGGATGGAGTGGTTCAAGGGCTACTTGGGGTCGGCTCAGAGCAATCAAGCCACTCCAGAACCAACCCCAGGATAGAGTTATGCAGGTCTCTTTTTGTTCCTGTAGTCACGGATTATCACGGTAGGATTGCTGGTGTAGTAATCGCTGATATCCGCCACACCGAGAACAGTAAGGATGTCCTCGTCCCTGTAGCCCTCTAATGCTTCCCAAAGCCTTTTGGCATTTGACCGTACCGGTTTGTCGAAGCGACGGAACCCCGGGAAGTCTTCCAGTATTTTTTTATGCCTGAGCTTTGTGGATGGAACGTCGATTGCGAGGTAGTGAAGGTATTCACCCATCGCTAGATACCCTTCAATGGGCATCTTCGTTGCCTTCTTAAACGTGATTAGTTCTGTGATGCTCGCTTCGAGGCGATTGCGCACGTGTTCGGAATGATCAATGTGGTCCGTTACCAGAGTTGTGATTGTCGTATCGTAGATGAAGTCTTGCATGTTTTCTCTCATACTTAATCGAACGCGCAAGCAATCGGACACCATGTACATGATGCCTGGGGCGTTGCGATGGGGTTGATTTCAGAGAGGGAGAAACCGCCCGTTCGAATCAGTTTCGAAGCTGCGTCTTGCCGGTTGCTACCTCCTAGTGAGTACTTTTAACGTCACTAGGGGTGGCTCTCGGCTTGGTGACTACGCGTACCTGATGGAAAAATAGACAAACAAATCTCTATTTGACCAGTTCAAAGGAAACGCGTTGGCACCGGTGGTCAGTCAAGTGATTTCGAGGGTGCCGAACTGTCGTTTTTCATGCTCAATCATCGCAAGCATGGCGTTGTTTAGAACCGCCAAGTCGTGCCCAGCGCCGTAACCCTCGCCAACACCCTGCCGTTTCCAACCACCGATGCGGTCAGCTACATCTGGCAGGCATTGGGAGTTCCTCAGGCGATCACGAAGCGTGTGTCTGAAGCTGTGCAGCGGTTGGTGTCTACTTCTGAGGTTGTTGTCCATCAACCATTTGTTCAGAGCTGCCGACACTGAGCCATTGTTGAGGCTGTCGTTCTTCACGAGATCGGGAAACAAGTAGTCACTGTCGGTCTCTTCTAAGGCTCTATTGGCCGCCCAGAGGGCCTCACCTACCAGAGGTACCCTGCGCTCAGAAGCCAGTGTCTTCACTCCTCTAATGCGATTTGGCCTGATTTCCAGATAGGGTAACGGGCCATCAAGGCACACGTCTTCAGTAAGCAAGCCTGCTATCTCCGCTAGCCGAGCGCCTGTGTCACTAAGCATCGAAATGACCCAACGGCGCTGATCGTCCTTGTCTCGACAAGCTCGCTGAATTGCCCAAAGTTCAGGCAAAGCGAAAGACTCGCGACCACCATCCTCGTTCTGTCCATCGTCTGGTATCTTGATGTTTGAAAGCGGGTTGGCCATTTCGATCTCAAGTTCAGTGATCGCTGTGTTGAAGATTGGCCTGACCTGATTGACGTAGCGCTTGACCGAAGCCTTCTTCAGTCCGCTGTCCAGAAGGTCCTTCACGAAGGCATTGCCGTGTTCCCGGCGATACTTGTCGATGGGAAGGTCGCCATTGATGCGAATGAAGCGGTCAACAGAACGATTGAACTGTGGGTCTGTCGCTCGCTTGGGGCTGAAGTAAAGATGCCTTTCCTTTACTTCGCTGAAGCAGGGAACAGTCAGCCTCCGTAGTTCATCAGGTGTGGCATAGAAGAGCTCTGCTGCAAGCCTGAGGTCTTCCGGCAGGCGTTCCTTTACAATACCTTTGTCAATGCCTGAGCCGTCCTGAGACTGCACCAAGAACTCGTGAACTAAGCCATCTGGCTCTAGGTCATACTTCGCGTATTCAGACGCTTGGCCTGGTTCTAAGCCGTGGCTCCTTAGGATGGCCATCGCCTTGGCGCGAGTTTCGATGTCTGTTCCGTCTGATGAACGAAGCAGCATCCACTCTCGATCAAGGTCCCTTGTGGCCTCAGCAGCCTTCTTAGCTGCTTCACCGAAGTCTCTCGTTTTCAGAGAGAAGAATAGGTGGGTCTTCTTCCCATAGTGTTTGCTCAGATCATCTGGCACGCGGCGTCTGTAGTAGGCGAGGCCCTTGCGCCACTGAACGTACTGAATCGTCATCTTCACCATTCCAACTTGGAACCAATTCTTTCCCATGTGTCACCTATTGTGTCACGTCCTGAAGGGCAATATCCATCTAACATATTGATTATATTTATTTATTTTGAAGGTATTGGCGACCCCGGCAGGATTCGAACCTGCAACCTGCCCCTTAGGAGGGGGCTGCTCTATCCAGTTGAGCCACGGGGCCACTCATCGTTTCAATAATCATAAGGTTTCGGTTTGTCATGGTCATAAATTCGGAAAGTTGGCATCGCTGGCCGCTTGATCCGCAAAGACTGTTCGCGGTAACACTTGAGAAACAACGTCGAGGATGATGCCACCGTGACAGATAATGACAATCGCCCGCTGACGCTCCGGGATGTTTCCGACGCTTCCGGTGTCTCCGAGATGACCGTGAGCCGCGTTCTGCGCAACAGGGGTGATGTCTCCGATGCGACGCGGAAGCGGGTGTTGGAGGCGGCGAAGGAGTTGGGCTATGTCCCCAACAAGATCGCCGGGGCCCTTGCGTCCAACCGGGTCAACCTCGTTGCTGTCGTGATACCCTCGATGTCCAACATGGTCTTTCCCGAGGTCATGACCGGGATCAGCCAGATCCTCGACGACACCGAATTGCAACCGGTGGTCGGCGTGACCGGATATCAGCGCGAAAAAGAAGAAAAAGTGCTTTACGAGATGCTGTCATGGCGGCCTTCGGGCGTGATTATCGCCGGGCTGGAGCATTCCGAGGCGTCGCGCGCGATGTTGGCGGCTTCGGGCATTCCGGTGGTCGAGATCATGGATGTGGACGGCACTCCGGTGGACTCGGTCGTCGGCATTTCGCACCGCCTCGCCGGGCAGAAGATGGCAACCGCGATCCTCAAGGCCGGATACACCCAGATCGGGTTCCTGGGGACGAAGATGTCGTTGGATCACCGGGCGCGCAAACGGTTCGAAGGGTTCACGGAAACACTGGCCAAGGCCGGTGTCGAGATCGTTGACAAGGAGTTCTACACCGGCGGGTCTGCGCTTGTGAAAGGGCGGGAAATGACCCGTGAAATCCTTGAGAGGAATGAAGAGATCGACTTCCTCTATTACTCGAACGACATCATCGGTGCCGGCGGTTTGCTCTACCTGCTCGACCAGGGGATCGACGTCCCGGGGCAGATTGGTCTGGCCGGATTCAATGGTGTCAACCTCCTCAAAGGACTGCCGAAGGAATTGGCCACAATGGACGCCTGCCGCCTTGAAATCGGCAAGCGCGCCGCGCAGGTCATTGTCGATCGTGTGGGCGGCGATGATGCGCCACAGCGGATTGTTCTGGAACCGACAGTCAGCTTTGGTGAGACGCTGAAGCGGCGTTAGTCAAGCCCCAAATCCCAACTAGTTCACGCTATGCCGCCTCATGTGCAAGGATGGCTGCCTCGGAACTGCTGAGGTTGCGCCGGGCAAAGCTGCCATAGGACAGCGGATCGCGTTCCAATCGCCCGTTCAACGCCAGCAGGCGCGATTTGTCCGCAGCATCGAGCATGTCCAACGACGTGCTTGCCGGATGGAAACTCTCGGTTTCCACCCCATTGGCCCAGAGCACCTGATGCTGGGGCAGCAGCAGATGGATATACGTGACCTCCCGCACCGCGAGATCGACCGAGATCGTGTTGTTGTTGATAAGGTCACGCGCCGAGACCAGGACCTCCGGCACGTTGAAGAGGGATTGCGCCACGTCGCCCTTGACCAGCATCCGATGCTCGGGACTGACCAGCAATTCCTGATCCGGCCGCTCGACCCCAAGGGCACCGGCGCGAATACGGATCGGGCGCAGGTGCGGCATGGCAAAGAGGCGCGCACCGGTCATCCGCCTGCTGCCCACCCATTCGATCGGCTGCGCGCCGTTATCCTTGGTCTGCACCCGGTCGCCTTCTTCAAGCTCTTCAACCAGGCGCGGGCCGTCAGGCGTTTCGATCCGGGTACCGGGAGTGAAGCAGATCACACCACTTGTGGTCTGTTGCGGCCCGGTGCTCCGCAACCCTTCCAGGGAATGATGGACGATCCACATCTCCGTATCCCGCGGCGGGATCTCGTCCAGGAACATGAGCAAGGGCGGGGCGCCTGTGCCGGTTTCGATCAGCGTCACGGTATAGCTCTGCGCGCCATCGGTCACGACGAACCCGTTGTCGATCAGCGGTTCTTCGACCTCGATCCGCTCAATATCCGTTCTGTGGGTGATTGCCGCCCCAAGCAGACGCCGCACCATCCGTGCCGCGCGTTTGCGGTTCGTTATGTCGCCGTCTGTCCGCTCGAGGCGCAAGAGTTCACTTGGACCGTCCACCCGCACAACATCGCCTCGCCAGGACCACGCTGCCCCCACATTCAGCGACTGCACCGGTGCAGCTTCTAACCCGTCCACTTCCGTCTGCGTCCAGGAGATGACAAACGTGCCACTAAAGCCCGTTTTCATTGCCCGTTAGCCTGCCTTTTAGTCTTTTTATTAACGAAAGGTTAACAGACGCGAATCACCCTGGGAAGCCCCTCCGATTCGCAAAAGGTTAATTTCTGAAGTGCCGTCGCATTCCGCCCACCTCGCGACGCTGACCCGCACCACGATTGCCAGGCGGGTTTTGCGGGGTAGAATGGTGCCAAAACCACGGTGGAGGGTGCCATGAACGAGGCCCACAACATGTCAGAGGCAGCCCGGCAAGCGGTGCTCGACAGCGTCCGTATGGACGAAGGGCGGGGCGGACGGGCCAGGATCGGGTTTGTCCTCATTCCAAACGAACAGACCATCGAGGAGGATATGATCCGCCACCTGCCCCCAGGGGTCGGGGCGTATTTCAGCCGCGCGACGATGCCCCGCGAAATCTCGACCGACAGCCTCGCACAACTGCGCGGATCGCTGGCCGAAACCGCGGCACGTATCCTGCCGGATGACGGGCTCGATGTGATCTGTTTTGCCTGCACCTCGGGAACCGTGGCGGTCGGCGAAGATGCCTCCTGCGCCGAGTTGTCGAAGGGTGCGCCGGGTGCCAGGCCAACAACACTGGCCGGGGCCGTGCGCAAGGCATTGACGGCAACAGGCGCGCGCAGGATCACGCTTGGCTCGCCCTACGTGGCAGAGTTGAACGACAACGTCGCGGCCTATCTAGAGGCCGCCGGGTTCGATGTTGTCGCCGCGCACGGCATGGGCCTCAACTACGACACGGAGATGATCCGGGTCGCACCGGAATACCTCATCGACTATGCTCGCGCGATCGACACGCCCGAGGCGGATACGGTGCTTCTGAGTTGCGGTGCGTTGCGCAGCATCGACGTCGTTGACGAGATCGAACAGCGCCTCGGCAAGACGGTGATCTGCAGCAATCAGGCGATGCTTTGGGACTGCCTGCGGATGGCCGGTATCGACGACAAGCTACCGGGTCTGGGTCGGCTGCTGCGCGAATACTGACAATGCAGCCGACAAAGAAAAGCCCCGCCGGATGAAGGACGGGGCTTGGTTTTTCGAAAGAGGCGCGGCTTAGCCTGCCTTGTGGCCTTTGCCTTTGACCGGCGCCCAGAGGCGTTTGTTGGTCAGGTAGAGCAGAACCGACAGCAGCGTCAGGAAGATCACCCCGGTCAGGCCCGCATGTTTGCGCGCCATCATCTTGGGTTCCGCCGTCCACATCAGGAACGCTGCCAGATCTTCGGCGATGTGATGCAAATCGTTGCTGTGACCGTCGGCGTACTCAACATCCTCACCCACGAGCGGCGGGGCCATCGAAATCCAGCCACCCGGGAAGGCGGTGTTTTCATAGAGCGTCACACCGGCCTCTTCTTTCTCTTCGCCGGTGTAACCGGTCAGAAGCGAAACGATGTATTCAGGGCCACCCATGCCTTTGATCAGCTGGTTGATACCGGTGCCCTCAGGGCCGTGGAACCCGGCGCGCGCCTTGGCCATCAGGCTCAGGTCAGGTGCGTTTTCCAGGTTCGACCCTGGGAAGTGATCGGTCGGTTTCGCAGGGCGCGTGTCGTCCAGTTCGGGGTCGAAAACCTCGAAATTCTGTTCGGCATAGGCGCGCATCTGATCTTCGGGCAGGTGCGGGCCGCCTTCGTCCGCCAATGTCCGCAGCGGGACATAGCGCAGCCCGTGGCAGGCCGAGCAGACCTCGGTATAGACCTGCAAACCGCGCTGAAGCTGGTTCTGATCGAACTTGCCGAACGGGCCTTCGAAGGAGAAGTCGACGTCATGGACGTGGCCTTCCGCGCCAGCGGCCATTGCGCCCCCGGCAGAAAGGGTCAGGGCGGTTACAGCGGCGATGCTGATTTTCTTCATCATTATCCCGATCCTTTCTTATTCAGCCGGTGTTTCGGCTTTGCCGTAATGCGCGTTGAAATCATCTTCGATGGTCTCAGGCGCGGCAGTTGGCTTCTCGATGACGCCCAGAAGCGGCAGGATCACCAGGAAGTAGGCAAACCAGTAGGCCGAGGCGATCAGCGAGTAGGTCGCATAAGGCTCTTCCGCCGGACGCGCACCGAGCCACATCAACGCGATAAAGTCGATGACCAGAAGGGCAAACCACCATTTGAACATCGGACGATAGCGGCCCGAACGGACGCTCGATGTGTCAAGCCAAGGCACCAGGGCCATAACCGCAATCGCGCCAAACATCGCCAGAACACCAAAGAACTTGGCGTCGATGATGCCGCCGGTAATCCAGCTTGCCAGTTGCACCACCCAGACGTCCGAGGTGAAGGCACGCAGGATCGCGTAGAACGGCAGGAAGTACCATTCCGGTACGATGTGTGCAGGTGTCGCAAGCGCATTGGCTTCGATGTAGTTATCCGGGTGACCGAGATAGTTGGGCATGAAGCCGACGATGGCAAAGAACACCACCATGATGACGGCCAGCGCAAAAAGGTCCTTGATAACGAAATAGGGCCAGAACGGCAGCGTGTCTTTCTCGGCTTCGGCCTTGGAGCCGCGGCGGACATCAACACCGGTCGGGTTATTGTTGCCGGTGGTGTGGAAGGCCCAGATATGCACGGCAACCAGTGCTGCGATCACGAAGGGCAGCAGGTAGTGCAGTGAGAAGAAGCGGTTGAGCGTGGCGTTATCCACCGCCGGTCCGCCCAGAAGCCACGTCTGGATGCTTTCGCCGATGAACGGGATCGCGCCAAAGAGGCCGGTGATAACAGTCGCACCCCAAAAGGACATCTGACCCCAGGGAAGAACGTAACCCATGAATGCGGTGCCCATCATCATCAAGTAGATCAGCATGCCGACGATCCACGTGATCTCACGCGGGGCCTTGTAGGATCCGTAGTAGAGACCGCGGAAGATGTGGATATAGACGGCAAAGAAGAAGAGCGACGCGCCGTTCATGTGCAGGTAGCGGATGAAATGGCCGCCGTTCACGTTGCGCATGATGTGTTCGATCGAGGCAAATGCCAGGTCGACATGCGGGGTATAGTGCATCACGAGGATGATGCCGGTGACAATTTGCAGCACCAGGCAGAAGGTCAGGACGATACCCCAGATCCACATCCAGTTCAGGTTCTTGGGCGTGGGGATCATCAAAGTGTCATACATCAGACTGACGATGGGCAGCCGCGAGTGCAGCCACTTCTCAGCGCCGGTCTTGGGTTCGTAGTGATCGTGCGGAATTCCGGACATGTGCGCGCTTCCCTTATCCCAGTTTGATCGTTGTTTCGTCGACGAATTCGGCTATTGGCACCGGCAGGTTTTCCGGCGCCGGCCCTTTGCGGATCCGTCCTGAAGTATCGTAGTGCGACCCGTGGCAGGGGCAAAACCAGCCGCCAAATTCACCGGCATCGCCAAGCGGAACGCAACCCAGGTGGGTACAAACGCCGATCTGAACCAGCCATTCGCCTGTATCCTCGGCACCACCGAACGGCGGCAGCGTGCGGTTGCCATCATCGCCCGGCGCCGGGCCGAGGTTGGCGTTGCGCGCGTCGGGATCGGGCAGCTCCGCGAGGTCGACTGCACGCGCCTCTTCAATCTCTTCCGCGGTACGGCGACGAATGAAGACGGGTTTGCCCAGCCATTTCACGGTCAGTTGTGAGCCCGCTTCAAGCCCACCGACGTCAACGCGGATCGAGCTCAGAGCCTGAACATCCGCCGAGGGGTTCATCTGGTCTACCAACGGCCATACGGCCGCGCCGGTTGCAACGACGCCCGTCCCGGCGGTTGCGTAATAAAGGAAATCCCTTCGGGTGCCTTCGTGATCGTCTGCGTGGGACACGAGGTTTACTCCATTCTGGTGCCGAATGCGGCTCAATGCAAAGTAGGGCCGCGGGAATCCCGCAACCTCTCCATCGCGATGTTTAACTGTGCTTTTCCGGCCAGTCCAGAGCACAATGGCGCGGAATTGAACAGGGCGCGCATGTGTCGCGCTTGAGAGTACCGTTTTCCGGGTGTAAGCAAAAGCAAATCACCGCATCAACCCAGAAGGGTCATCCGAAATGACAAAATTTCTGAAATCCGCGATTGCCGCTTTCGTTCTGTCCGCCGCTCCTGCCGCGGCCGAGATGGAACTCAGCCTTTATGTTGGTGTTCAAAGTGTTCAGGGAGGCTCGGGATCCGGTACGTTCCCTGGCGGCGCCCCCGTCAACCGCAGCTTCAACTGGGAAGGCCGGCCGCTTGAGAACCCCTATTACTACGGTGGCCGGGCAATGTGGTGGACACAGAAAAACCTCGGCTTCGGCATCGAAGGCACCCATACCAAGGCCTACGCGTCGGATGCGGACCTTGTCGCCATCGGCGCCAGCAGCTTCGAGCTGTCGGACGGCCATAACATCATCACCGCCAACATCATGAAACGGTGGCCCGGCGCGTTCGGCAACCAGAGCTTCACGCCCTATGTCGGCGCCGGTGCCGGTGTGGCGATCCCGCATGTGGATGTCACCGTCAACGGCGCATCGAATCGCACCTTCGGTTATGAAACGACAGGCCCTGCCCTGCGCGGTATCGCGGGCATCAAGTATGATATCAACGAGCGTTGGGCGCTTTTCAGCGAGTACCAGTTCACCTGGTCCGACAATGACCTGACGATCGACGCTGATCCGCTCGTTCCCGGCCAGCTTCCCGGCAAGATCAGCACCGAGATCCTGACCCACGCGGTCAATTTCGGGATCAGCTACAGCTTCTGACGCGACCAAAATCAGCCGATGCAGGCCCGGCGTGCATCGGTTCAAACTCCTAAAAAAACGTGAGGCGAGATGACAATCAAGGTTGTCGGACGGTTTTTCTGTGCCGTCCTGTTATTGGCGAATTTACCCGTGGGCGGCGTTCAAGCCGCTGACCAGCAAGAGACATTCAGAACGCAGGTTACCGCGATAGAGGCCGAAATCGGCGGCCGCGTCGGCATCGCTGTTCATGATCTGAAGGGCAACACTCTCTTTTCGTACAAATCGGATCAACGGTTCCCCATGTCGAGCACCTTCAAGGCTCTGCTTTGCGGGGCGGTTCTGGCGCGGGTGGATGCCGGGCAAGAGAGCCTGGAGCGCGTCATCTCCTTTGACTCAGACGATATCGTCTCCTACTCCCCGGTGACGGAGAACCACGTGGGAAATGGCATGAGCGTCGCGGCGCTTTGCGAAGCCACTGTCACGATCAGCGACAATACCGCTGGCAATCTCCTTCTTGAGACGATGGACGGTCCAAAAGGCTTCACACAGTTCCTGCGCGATCTCGGTGACCCGACCACGCGGCTTGATCGCTGGGAAACCGCCCTGAATGAAGGGGCACCAAACGATCCGCGCGATACCACGACGCCCGATGCGATCCTTCGAAGCCTGAACAAGCTGGCGTTTCAGGAGGCGCTATCGCCCTCGTCCCGCAAGCAATTGCGCCAATGGATGATCGACGACAAGGTGGCTGATGCGCTGCTGCGGTCGGTGCTTCCCGATGGCTGGCGGATCGGCGACAAGACAGGCGCGGGCGGATATGGTGCGCGGGGAATCATCGCCTTTGTCGAGCCGCCCGAGGCCGAACCGGTGCTGATCGCCATCTACCTTGCCGAGAACAATCAGCCATTTGATACCCGAAACGCCACCATCGCCCGGCTGGGCGCGGTGATCTTCGATCTGCTGCAGGACCAGTAAACGGGCTTATTCGGGCGCGGTGGCCTTCATGCTGTCGCGCTCGGCAAAGACGGCAAACCAATCGTCAAGGGCGTCATTGCCCTTGCGCCATCCCCGGTCCCCATGGCGGAAATCCAGATAGGCCAACGCACAACCGATGGCGATATGGCTCATGTCCAGCGGGCCGGACAGGTGGCTCATCCATCGTTCGTTGACCACCGCGGCGGCACCGGCGACCTTTTTCCACTGCGCATCCAGCCAATCCTCGGATTGATGCTCGGGCGGGCGCAGGCGTTTTTCATAGGTCATGGTCACAGCGGCATCCATGATCCCGTCTGCCGTCGCCTCAAGCGTCAGCGTGTCCCAAAGGCGGTTGGCCGGATAAAGGCCCGAGACAGCATGATCGTCCAGAAACCGGGTAATCACCCGGCTGTCATAAAGCGCCGGCGCATCCGTGCGGATCAGGGTCGGGATTTTGCCCATCGGATTGGCCGCCGCCACGTTGGGGTCGGTGTTGAGCGGCGTGGTCGCCGCCGCGATCAACTCGACATCATCGGTCAGGTTGGCCTCGTGCAACAACACCCGCACCTTGCGTGCGAATGGGGAGGCATCGGCAGAAAGCAGTTTCATGGCGTGGTCTCCTAGATTTTTTGGGTCCGCCGCCGCGGCGACGACTCACCCTGTTGGTGCAACACCGCGCATCAATGCCGACAGGATACGCACCTCGTTGCCGATCCCAAAGCCCTCCATGTGATCCGCAGCGTTCTGCCGCACCTTATCGGGCTTGTTCTGACCAAGTTTCCAGGTGCCTTCGATCTTGTCGACCTGCATCCGGCAGGGGACGATCTGCCGCATCATCCGGTCAAGCACCTCGGGGGTCATCTTGCCCGTGGTCCACGGAGTCTTGGGCAGAAGGCGCTTTTCGAAAAGCTCGGATTGCCGATCGAGCAGATCACGCATCTCGTCGACGGGGCGCAATGTGATCTCACCGGTCAGGTGAACCGCGACATAGTTCCATGTGGGCACCTGATCGTCGACGTCATACCAATCCGGCGAGACATAGGAATGCGCCCCCTGCACCGCCAGCCGCGCTTTGAGCGGAGCAGTCTTCAGGGCCCGTGCGATGGGGTTCGACCGGACCAGGTGGAATTCGGTCACCGTGCCATCCGGCGATAGCAGAAACGGGATGTGGCTGATCAACGGCGCATCGGGCGTCGTCACGGCAAGAATGCCAAAGCCCTGCTCGCGCGCGAAGTCGATATTCTGCGCCTCGGTCTCCTTGCGGAACATGGTATTGGGGTGCATATTGCGCGGCCTTTCGGAACAATCGCGCGCATCATGGCGAACGGCTTCGCCTTTGCAAGCGATCAGTTGTTTCAGTCACGCATCATGTCTGTTTCAACTCATCATCGGGGAAAAGCACCGCCGGTGCCCCGGGTGTCCACGGCGGATATTTCCGCATGATTGCCGCGAAACGCCCGGAGGATTTGAAGGCTGCAAGCCAACGCGCCACATGCGGCAGCGGTTGCGCATGGAACCAGCACAGGTCAACATGGGCAAATTGCCGGACAAAGGGCAGGATCGCCATATCCGCCAAACCGGGCCGCTTCCCGAAGAGCCACTCCCCATGACCAAGGAGACCGTCCAGCCGGGCCAGGAATTCAACGGCCGTTGACCGCTCCGCCCCAATATCCACATCTTTATGGCGCGTGACGTATTTGTACCGGTCCAGCGCCGTCTTGAACGGGCCATCGTTCCACGCAATCAGGTCGTGGCCCTCGGGCGGCATATCCAGCCATTCGCCGGGGTCATGTCGTCTCAGCGCCCAGAGCATGATGTCGAGGCTTTCGTCGATCACCTCCACCCCGGTATCAAGGCAGGGAACCGTTGCCGTGGGCGATGTGGCGAGAAACGCATCGGGCTTGTCCCGCAGGACCACCTCGCGAAGCTCTACCCGTTGACCCGAGACCGCAAGTGCCAACCGGGCGCGCATCGCATAGGGGCATCGGCGAAATGACCAGAGGATCGGACGCGCCATCGGATCAGGCGACAAGCCGTTGCCCGTTCTGATCGCGAATCGTTGCGGTGACGATCTGCCCTTCTGCCTGATCCGAGGTGAAATCCACCTCGGTGAATTGCTCGGTCCGGCCCATGCGCGGATTTTCCATCAGAACCTGGTGACGCTGACCGATCTGGCCCCGAAGATGGGTATCGACCTGCCGCGCGCCCGCGGCCCGCAAGCGTGCCGCACGGTCCTTGATCGCAGTGCCGTCGACCTGCGGCATCCGCGCGGCAGGTGTGCCCGGACGCGGCGAATAGGGAAAAACATGCAGCCAGGTCAGGTCACATTCCTTGACCAGCCGGAGCGAGTTTTCGAACTGCGCCTCCGTCTCGGTCGGGAAACCCGCGATGATATCCGCCCCAAAGGTCATCTCCGGGCGCAGGCGGCGTGCCTCCTCGGCAAACCGGATGGCATCGTCGCGCAGGTGGCGCCGTTTCATCCGCTTGAGGATCAGGTCATCGCCATGTTGCAGGCTCAGATGCAGATGCGGCATCAGCCGGGGTTCGGTCGCAATGGCCTGCATCAGGTTTTCGTCCACCTCGATCGAATCGATGGAAGAAATGCGCAGCCGTGGCAGGTCGGGGACCAGCTTGAGAATACGCATCACCAGATCACCCAGCTTCGGCCCCGCTGGCAGGTCAGCGCCCCAGCTCGTCAGGTCCACCCCGGTCAGCACAACCTCGTTATACCCACGATCCACAAGCCGCTTGATCTGATCGACAACAACACCGGCGGGAACCGAGCGCGAATTCCCGCGGCCATAGGGGATGATGCAGAAGGTGCAGCGGTGATCGCAGCCATTTTGAACCTGCACATAGGCCCGCGACCGGGTGCCGAACCCGTCAATCAGATGCCCGGCAGTCTCTGTCACCGACATGATGTCATCGACCTGCACCGCCTCGGTCTCGCCGATGAAATCCGCGGCCAGCCCTTTCCAGGTGTCAGGCTGCATTTTTTCTGTGTTGCCGATGACCGCATCGACCTCGGACATGGCGGTGAAGGTCTCGGGCTCCGTCTGCGCCGCACACCCGGTCACGATCAGCCGCGCGTCGGGGTTTTGGCGGCGGAGCTTGCGGATTTCCTGCCGCGCCTTGCGGACTGCTTCCGAGGTCACGGCGCAGGTGTTGACGATCACCGCGTTTTCCAGACCGGCAGCGTCGGACAACTCCTTCATCGCCTCGGTCTCATAGGCGTTCAAGCGGCATCCCAGTGTGGTAAAGACCGGCGCGCTTGCCATCATACCGCCCCAAGGAAACCGGCGGTCAGAACACCGTCGCAAACATGGGTCGTGGGCCCGGTCATCCAGACGCCGTCATCGCGCCAGTCGACATCAAGACGACCGCCATCAAGGTCGATGCGCACCGCGGGGCCGGTCAACCCCTTGCGCGCTGCCGCCACCGCCGTCGCACAGGAAGACGACCCCGATGCCAGGGTGATGCCGACGCCACGCTCCCAGACACGCATGCGGATATGGTCAGGCCCAATGACACTGGCGACCTGCACATTGGTGCGTTGCGGATAGAGCGCATGGGTCTCGTATCGCGGCCCGAATTGTTCCAGCGGGATCGCCTCGGCATCCTCGACGAAAAACGTGCAATGCGGGTTGCCCATGCCGGTCGCCGTCGGGTGTCCCTCTATGGGCAGTTCCAGCGTATCCATCTCTTCCAACAGGGGAATTTCGGACCAGTCGAGCTGCGGTAAACCCATATTGACCGAGGTCAGCCCGCCGCCCGCGTCCCGGGCAAACAGGTCGCCGCGCGCCGTCGTCAGGCGCAGGCTATCGCGCCCGCCTTCATCCATCAGATAGCGCGCGATGCAGCGGGTCGCATTGCCGCAAGCATCCGACGTGGTGCCGTCGGCGTTGTAGAAGGTCAGATGTGCGTCCGCCGCACCCTCTTCGATGATGGCCAACTGATCGAATCCGATCCCGAACCGTCGGTCACCAATCGCAATCGCCATGGCGGGCGTCACGTCGATCCGCCGCGCGCGCCCATCCAGCACGACAAAATCGTTTCCCAGCCCATGCATCTTCATAAAGGGCAACGTGTTATCGCTGTCAGCGGCCATCGAGGCGCATATAAACCCGGCGAATTGATGAATCCAGCACAACAGTCGATTTACTTGGATTTTCGGGCTTGACCCCCGGGTCGCGTCTTTCTAGATAGGCCGCCTAGTGGGCCGTTAGCTCAGTTGGTAGAGCAACTGACTTTTAATCAGTGGGTCGCAGGTTCGAATCCTGCACGGCTCACCACTACAAAATATTGTCATTAGCGCATAAGCGTGCAATTGCCGCGTTTAGCGGTAGATGTCACCGCAAAGCAGCGTGATCGTTTTGGGCAGATTTCATAGCAAGCGGGCTCAGTTTTTAGCTTTTGTCAGACAGTTTGCCCGAATCCAAGATAGCTTGCAGGCACGTTATCTTTGAGCCAAACAACATTGTCTGCACAGAAGAATTCGAAGCCATCGTCGAACATTCGCTTAGCTTCGATACGTAATGCAACTGGCTTGCCGTGCCGCTGGCCAACGCGCTCGGCGGTTTGGCTACGGCTTCTCCATTAAATGCCAGAGATGCGAAACGGGGCTGAATGTCGCCGACAGTGAAGCGGAACCGCTTTTGCATTCCGCTGTTCGGATCGAAAGCGACGTCTAGAATTCTCTCCCGAAGTGGTCGTGTCATCCTATTTATGAAGGAAGAAGCACGATTGCTCGAAGCCAGGTTGAGGCGGATGTCTTTCAGATAGAAGTCGTCGTTTAGCATCGCGGCAAGTGAACTCTATGACAACCGTTGAACCGTAGTTCGTGAAACTCCGCAAAGTCCCGCTTAGTTGTCTATGGAATCCATGCAGCTAAGGTTCGAAACGAGTCCAACATACTCATTTGTCAGATTCCAGCGAATGGCCGCTATTGGAGGTCGCTATCCGCCGGAACCGGCATCGTCGCGGGCTTGTGAACGACCATGCCGATCATGACGAGGACCACGCCAAGGACATCAACTGCGCTTGGAATCTGGCGCAGGACGATGACGCCGATGATCGTGGCGGCCGCAGGAAGGAGAGCGAGCAGGAACGCGAAGCCGGCGCGTGGCAGACGGGCCATCGCGAGCTGATCGCAGACATAGGGAATCACGGAGGAACAGATGCCGACGCCGATTCCGGCCAGCACCAGAAAAGGCGCGCTGAAGGCTTCGAGAGCTTGTAGGAACCCGATGGGCATCACGAAGATGAATGCCGCTGTCATGGCAGTGCCAAGACGTTCGACACCGCCAGAAGCGCCACCTTCGGAAATCTTGTGGCCGAGGATGATGTAGAAGACAAAGAGCGACCCGTTCAGCACGGCCCAGAGCAGGCCAAGTAGGTCGGATGTGAGATCAGGACCTTCCGCCGCCAGTAGCGACGGCACATCGATCAAAAGGGCCACACCAATTATGGCGAAGGCGAAGGCCAGATAGTTGCGCCCCGTGCGGAGACCCCAGAGGGCGATTCCGATGGTGCCGACGAATTCGATGGCAGCAACGAGTGATATCGGAAGCCGATCGAGGGCCAGGTAGAAAGAGCAGTTCATCACGGCGAGACAGCCTCCGAGCGCAAGAAGAAGCAGGCGCTCGCGGGGCGAAGATTTCTTGAAAGTGCGCCAGGGTTTCGTGATCGGTGCGAGGACCAGCGCGGCCGAAGCGATGCGGAACCAGGCAACGCCAAGCACACCTACGACTGGGAAAAGCAGAACCGCGAAAGCCGGGCCGAGATAGTGGAACACGGCGGAAACGCCGAACCACGCGTGAGGGGGAACGGCCTGAGACATTCGCGACATTGCTCCGTAGGCGTTGGCGATGGCGGGATTTGCGGGAGCTTGATCTGTCATGCATCCATAATGCAAGGTGGAGATAGATCGAGACATGGAGATTAACGATGTCATTTGCTGAATTAGATGCAAGAAAGAAGGAAAGAGGGTCTGATGGCCTTCGATCCGAAGAAACGGGCCTTGACAGCGTCGACGCCGCGATTCTTCGCGAGCTTTGTGCGGATGCCCGTATTCCCCGTGCAGAGCTGTCTCGTCGTGTTGGTCTGTCTGCCCCGAGCGTGGCGGATCGTGTGCGGCGCCTTGAGGATGTAGGCGTCATAACCGGATACGGCGCTCGCATCGACCCGGCCCGTCTTGGCTATGGCGTGACGATCCTGATCCGTGCGCGCCCGGTGCCGGGTGAGATGAAGAATATGATAGAGGCGATCCAGGAGACGCCTCAGATCGTGACTTGCGACCGCGTTTCTGGTGAGGATTGCTTCGTGGCCCGCGCGCATGTCCGCGACGTGGCCGAGATGGAGGCCGTGATCGACCGGATCGTGCCGTTCGGTGCAACCAATTCGTCTATCGTTCAATCGTCACCAATCGAAGAACGGCTGATCGAACTATAGGGTCGTGCGAGCGGAAACGGACACTGATCCGATGGCCGCTTAGTCTGCGGTTCAGACAAGTACCGCCACCAAGACTGAGCAGGTGCGGCGAATGAACGCAATGTAGGCTGCGAACGCAGCACCTTGAAGGTGCGGCGAACGTCCGGATTGGGTCGTTCACACAGACTGTAGAAACTACAAATTATCGAATTCTCACGTTGCGGAATCTGCTGTGCTACCGACTTTGTTATACTGCAAGAGCGAAGTTTTTTTTGTGCACGATAAACGTGTCTGCAAGTAGTAGGATTCAGCAGTCGGAGATAAGAGCGTCAACCCTGTTGCCATTTTGCTGAGGCCTGAACTGCTACGTCCCGACCATTGATGCAAGCTCAGCATTCATGGCTTCTAGCAGTTGATCCGCATTTTCGGACGAGAACACCAAGGGCGGACGAATCTTGATGACATTGTCGAAAGCGCCATTCACAGACAACAGAAAGCCCCGACTTCGCAGACCGTCCACGAGCGCGTGCGCGGATTTGCTCGCAGGCGCTCGCGTGTTGCCGTTCTCGACGAGATCGACACCAAGAAACAGCCCCTTGCCACGGATGTCACCAATGCAATCATAACTTACGCTCAATCTGCGCAAACCCGATATCAGTCGGTCGCCCGTACTGTTGACACTGGTTAGAATTTTCTCCTGCTCGACGATATCAAGCACGGCATTGCCGACGGCTGCTGCAACAGGACTGCCTGCGAATGTGTTGAAATACGCAGCTCTGGCGGCGAATTCATCCATGATGTCGCGTTTTGCGGCGACGACGGCGATGGGAAAACCGTTGCCCATGGGTTTTCCCATCGTGACGATATCCGGCACCACTCCGGAATCCTGAAATCCCCAAAAGTTCTCGCCCAGTCTGCACAGTCCTGATTGGACCTCATCGACAACCACCAGCCCCCCGGCACCTCTGACCCTTTTGAACAGCTTGCGCAGATAGTCGGGAGGGGCACAGAAAATCCCTGGATTGTCGAAAATGGCATCAATCATCACCATCGCTAGTCCGTGCGGGGATTGCACCATATCTTCTATGGCGCCGTCTGCCAGCGCTGCGAACTTTTCCCCGATGTCTGTTTCGTCAGGGCCGACCTGACCGCGATACGTATCGGGTAGCGGGATCGTGGCCACGTGCGATGGGTAGTTGGCACGATCCGCCGCGTTCAGCGAAAGGTCGGCCACGGCTATCGTATTGCCATGATACGCGCCCTCGGACACGAGCACACCCTGTTTGCCAGTGACGGTTCGGGCAATCCGATACGCGAGGTCGTTGGCTTCCGATCCCGTGCATACGAACATGCAGGTATCGATTTCATCGGGAAGCGTGGCTGAAATCCGCTCGGCATAACGGACCACTTCGTCATGCAAATACCGTGTGTGGGTGTTCAGTGTGCCAACTTGCTGGTTCAGGGCGTCGAGGACATACGGGTTACAATGCCCTACGGATGGGACATTGTTGTAGCAATCCAGATATTTCCGACCCTCCCCGTCATACAGATAAACACCCTTACCTCTGACGACATGAATGGGTTCCTTGTAGTGCAGCTTGTAAGTTGGGCTCATCACTCTTTGCCGACGGCCCAGCAAACGCTCAGCGGCTTCAGGGACCGCGCCGGTGTGGAGCTTGTTGACATGAAGTGACAGTGATGCCAGCAGGCCAGATTTAGAGGCGTCAAGCACGTCCTTTTGACGCTGCGAGGCTGGAAGCAAAGCGTATTTGCAAGTACCAAGTCCGACGCTCAGTAGACCGCGCAGGATTGCGGCATCAAGCAAAAGCTCTTTCTCTTCTGGCCACAGCGGAAACGTGTCGTTAAATCCGCTTTCGAGCGCAGAGAGGATCGCGCCGGGGTTGTCAGGGTGGCGCTCGATCATGCTTGCGACAGAAACAGCCAATTCCTGAAGCAGTGGTGCAAAAATCGCGTCTCCAAAATCGATCAGGCCACTGATTTTGCCACCAGTCCCGGTCAGGATGTTGCCCGGATGCACATCATTGTGAATGACCTGGGCGCGTAAGCCCTGCAGCGCAGGGAGTGTTTCGGTCTGCAATCGGTCTAAATGTGGGGCAATCGAAGTTGTTACTTCGGGATCAAGAAATCCTAACAGCTCATCGGAAAAGGCCAGCCCGTTGCACATGTCCCAAGGCATCGGACGACGGGCGGCAGGGTGGAAAAAGCCTGCCAAAGACCGGCAGATATAGCCCTGAAACCTACCAACATCGATCAGCGTGTTCCGGCCCACAGAACCTTTCGTTTCCAGCGGGTCGCCGGCCACGTATGTCACCAAACGCATCGCATGCTGAACGCCATTGTCAAAAACATGATCGCAATACAGCGCGCCGTCTTTCGTCCTAATGTTGTTCGGTATCGAGGGGTCAGGTGCCACCTTTTGCAGATGATCAAAAAGCTGCGCCTGAAAATCAATCGCATCGATACTTTCGGCTTGTCCAGAAATTTTGAGAACAAGCTGTCTGCCGCAATCTGTCTGCACGCGGACATTCTGGTCGCGCTCACCCCGTAGGAGGATAAACTCCCCCTGCACGCCATAATATTTGTCCAGAACTTGCGCCGCTTCCGTATCCGAAATCTGCGGAGGGGTAAATTCGCTGAAGATGTCCGAAACGTTCATTGAGTTTCCCTTCAGGCGGCACAAGATGACACTGTGCCTTCCCGTATCTATCCTAGACGAGAGACTTGCACCGAAGCCACCACAAGGTAAATGTTTGTTTATTGAACCCGGTTGCGCGATGCCTTGCCCAGAATGGATAGCCAATGTCAAAAAATTCAACGGATGGTTTCAAGGGACCGATCACAGCCAATTCATTTTCGGGATCCACCACCTTCTTCCGGCGTCATGCCGGTATGAATTTTGGCGATGCTGATGTGGTTGTTTACGGTCTGCCTTATGATCTGGGGGTCAGCAATCGACCGGGATGTCGCTTTGGACCTCGTGCCATTCGAGAGGCCTCGCTCCAGCTTGCCTGGGGGGATGTCTGGCCCTGGGGATTTGATCCCTTTGACCGGCTTGCCGTTCTGGATGCTGGGGATATCGAATACACTTATGCAGTACGTGAGGAGTTTGCGACGGCCGCCCATGATCGTGCCCGCGACGTAGCCGCTGCCGGGGCAATCCCGTTCTCTTTGGGAGGTGACCACGGGGTCACCTACCACTCGATCAATGGAGTTAGCGAAGTAAACGGGCCGGTCGCACTTGTCCACTTCGATGCCCATACCGATACCAGCAAGGGACCAGAGGTTCAGCATGGCACGATGTTCCGTATCGCCGATGAAGAGGGAACCATAGTCGCCGACAAATCTATTCAGATCGGCATTCGCACCTCCTATCTGACGGATGATGCGTATCTGCGCGTTCATGCGCCCGACGTCATGAATGTCCCGGCAGCGGAAACCGCTCAGAAAATCCTGGACCGGGTCGGAGATATGCCGTGCTATCTTTCTTTCGATATCGACTGCCTCGACCCGGCTTATGCACCGGGTACGGGTACGCCAATCCCCGGCGGCATCAGCACCTTACAAGTGCTCGAGATATTCCGGGCAATGGGCAAGCTTTGCACGAAACAGCAACTGAACATTGTTGGTATCGACATTGTCGAAGTGGCCCCTTGTTACGATCATGCTCAAACGACCTCTCTTGCTGCAGTTCAAGTTGCACACGAATTGCTGTGCTTGCTGTCCTGTGCGGGATCAGGTCGCTGACGTCTTGGCCTGACAATTTGAGTTGAGTGTTCTGTATCCCGCAAGCCCAACACGTAAGCACATTCTCGCGCCGAAAGTGGTGCGGCCCGTCAAACCGGCCATTCGCCGCACGTGCGAAATCTGAAGACAGAGAAATTCACAGTTCGCGGGACATACCGCAGCCTCCCAGCCCATCTACCAACGGCAAGTATGGGCCGGTTTTTCCAGTAGCATAAATTTCGAATACCGTACGCTTCGCATGGAAGTCGTTGGCTGGCCAGATTGCTAATGCTCAAAAAAAAGACTACTGACTCCGTGCCAGCAAAATAGCCGATGCCATCAAGCATTGACCGAAGCCAGCGACAAATCGTCCCAAAAACTGGAGCTGGTAATGGTCGCCTCATCATCCGTCGCTGAAACTGTTGTTCCGACACAGAACGCTCAACACATGTTGGATTTGTTTTCGAAACATATCCGTGACGATCATGGCATGGAGTTTTCGATAGATGCCGACGGCACGCATTTCATAGAGCAGGAAGTCTTCCGCGTTGAGTTTGGCGTGAAGGCGGATGGTTTGCGGGTACGCGTGGTGAGACCCAATGATAGCGCGCTGATCTTTTTCAAAGAAGAAATCGTTCATCATGTCGAAGAGATTGATGCCGAGGCTGCCGCAGCGATCCGCTGGCACCAGGACAAAGACAACGGCCAGGAAGGGGAGTTGCCGTCTAATTTTCGGCTAATGACCGTTCTGCAAAGCAGGTTGCTGTTTGACGGGATGCAGCGTGTCACTGTTTACGCCCCGGACATTGCCGAAGACGGCGGTCAGGGCATTCATGTTCGCCTGATGATGCCGCTTGAAACCGGGCGGGCACCGGTCTGGCCCCGTATGGGCGCCAACGGTATCCCCATTTGGCCACAAGGGCGGGACAAACTACACGCCCGGTTCGTCACGATCAAAAACATGAGGCCAAATGACAACGAGATCGACATTGACATTGTACGGCATCAGTCCGGTCTAATTTCTCAATTTGCCCAAACAGCGCGCGAAGGCCAGGTTGTCGGTTGCATGGGTCCCGCGGGTATGGACTGCCTGCCCGTTCATGCGCGGTACTTTTTGGGCGCGGACCTCACCGGGTTGCCTGCGGTCGCTCGGCTGATGGAAAAGATGCCCGTTGACGCTTGCGGCGACGTCGTGGTGGCCCTGCCCGAAAACGTCGACTACCTGCCGCCGTCATCCTTGAAGGTGCACACGCTGGACCCTGCAGAGTTCGAAGAGAAGGTCGTTCCGCTCATGCAGCAGTTAACCGACGAAGAACCCATAGATTACGGCTTCTTTGCAGGTGAATTTACGAATGCCCAAGCAATAAGGAAACACTTCAAGCGGGTCTTGTCATTGGACAAAACCACGCAGATCAGCACCGCCTATTGGCGACGTGGCCGCCCGGGTTTCGGGAGTTGAACCATGGTTTCTGAACCGTCCTTCCCGAGAGACGTCACGACCTCGCGCGCGGCTGATTTTGACAAGGACTTTGAACTCCGTTCGGTGAACGCCAAGTCGAACGTGCTTGGCATCGGGCAAATCGAAAGCATACCGATCTGGCCGGGCCTGAAGATGATGCGGGCCAATCTGCGCGGCCAAGTGGCCTATGAAGCGACCCTGCAAGGCCATCAGGGTCTTATCGTCGAAGTGCGGCTGGATGGTGTTTCCCGGACGCGAGAAATCGGCGGGTCGAGATGCGCGGAACTTGGCGCTGGCTCGGTCGAGATCACGGCTTGCCCCAGCCCCGCGTTGTGGCACGTGACAGCGCCTGCACAGGAAAGCTTCAGGACCGTCGCCATGGCATGCGGTGATGCCTTTTTGGACGCGCTGAATGACAGCGACAGCGAGTTGGCGGAGCGGTGTCACACCTTGATGCATCAAGAGGGCATTTCAATTGAGGCCGCAACGCCATACGCAATTTGCCTGGCCCAGAGACTTCTGGACATCGACCACACGGCGCCTTCTGCAAAGTTGAGCGCGGCGGGCTGTGCAATGGAGCTTCTTGCAGAGGTCTTGCCCAAGGTGTCGATGAAAACGACCGAGGATGACCGGATAGAATTTGCGCTGAATTACATTGCGCAGAACCCTGGTGCGGACGTGACCATTTCGCAGATCGCGCGCGCGGCACGGATGTCTCCTACAAGTCTGAAATCGCTGTTCCGCGCATCGCAGGGCCGTTCGATTGGCGCTGTGATGAAGGAGAAGCGGCTACAACTGGCACGCAGGATGTTGAGCACAGGCACGGGCCTGAAGGATGTTGCGCACTGCCTCAACTATAGTGGTGCCGAGACGCTGGCGCGTGCCCTCCGGCAGAGTGCGCCGTCCGAATTGTCAGAATAAATGTCTGAATTGCCGGAACGGCTCTGTTTTTTCCGACAAGCAGGTACCTTAGTAAATCAATCGGGATTTATGTGAGGGTGCAATGAAACGGAGCTTAACACTCGTCGCTATGCTGCTGGGGTCAACGTCGATCGGCATGGCGCAAGAAGGACAGGATGGTTTTCTTGGAACCATCGTCCTCGGGGAACGGACGGAACGGGCGTTGTCGGAAACCTATGTCGGCGCATCCGTCTTGGATGGGGACGACCTGAAAGAGACCACTGTCGGCGAACACATCAATGAAACACTGACTGCAACGCCCAACCTTTTTGTCGAAGGGAAAAGCGAGGTCCCCTCATTGCGCGGCATCCAAGGCGGCGGACCTGGCGGCACCGTTTCTGCGGGCCTGACAGGTGCCTTGCCACGTCTGTCATTTGTCATAGACGGCGTCACCCGGCCGGTGGTCCTGCCCAACTCAAGCGGTTCGTCTCTTTGGGACGTGCAACAGATCGAAGTGTTGCGGGGACCACAATCATTGCTGCGCGGGCGTTCGGCCTATGCGGGGGCGATCATCGTCACGACCAACATTCCAACTTTTGAACCCGAGGCCGCCCTGCAATTCGGGTTTGAGCATGATGATTTTCACGGCATCAACGCGGTGGCCAACGGCATGGTCTCCGGCACGCTGTCCGAAAACATCGCAGGGCGATTGACCTTCGAGTTTGCCAACGGGTCCGATCCGCGACGCGCCACGGATGTGCGAGACCACTGGATTGTTGACTACGACAACATCCGGGTTCGCGGCAAACTGTTGGGAGAGTTCGAGACAGGTGCGGGTGGCCTGACACTTAACCTGTTGGCAGAACATCAATCAGGGCAGACACCTCAGACGAGGAATACCGTACAGACGTCCACGCTTACCGGGCGCCCGCTTGACCAAAGACTGCTGGTCAACGCAGCCTCGGGTCCGCTGGGCATCCCTGCGCGCACTTTTGATACATACACGAATGTGCTGTCGTTTGATGCCGCGTTGGACATGGGTCACGGCACTCTGCGTTCGATCACGTCCTACGTGGATGACGGTTACAAATCCATCCCCGAGCAGGTCTATCCGTTTCCCTTCGACGTCACGGAAACAACCTACACGCAGGAGTTTCTCTATGAGTTCGGACCCGATGAACGTGTCAAATCTGGTGAGCTCTCAGGCCTGCTAGGGTTTTCATATGAACATCGCGAACAGCAGACCGATATCTCCGGCCTGTTTCAGTTTGTCAGTGATATCGAAACCAAATCGACCGCAGGTTTTGTTGACCTGCGATACGGCATAACTGACCAACTGACGGTCTTCGGTGGTTTGCGCGCCCAGAAGTTCGAAGACAGCAGGCGTCAGACATCCACGTTCGGGCCGACAACCGGCACCCAGATCTTTGATGATACCGAACGCATTCTGCTCCCGGCTCTCGGCCTCGCGTATTATTTTGACGAAAACAAAGTGCTCAGCGGCTCTGTTCGTACCGGTTTCAATCCCGGTGGATCTTCGGTCAATATCTTTACCGGACAACCCTTTACCTACGACAGCGAAAGCGTGGTCACCACAGAAGTGACCTATCGGCAAGAAGCGGCAGACGGACGCTATGAGTTTGGGATCACGGGTTTCTACAACGAGTTCGATGATCCACAGCTATACGCAGAGCTGGTGCCAGGTAATCGTGCCTCCTTGCAGGTCATCAACCAAGAGGAAGGCAGAAGCTACGGCCTGGAGCTGGATGGTAGCATTCAGGCGACGGACCGGTTGCGCTTGTCCGGATCACTTGGGTTGCTTGAAACCGAGATTACGAAGCCGCAGACCGGCAATCCCGGCTTGAATGGCAATTCCTTTGGACAGGATCCGAGCCTGACGCTCTCGATTGGCGCGGACTATGCGTTCAACAGTGTGTGGAGCATGGATACACGCGCCACTTACCGTGGGGAATCCTACAACGATTTCAACAACATTGCCGCCGACAAGGTCGGGGATTACTGGATCGTGGATGTCGGTGTCACGGCACGGAAGGGCAATACCGAGTTTCGCGGCTACGTGAAAAACCTCTTTGACGAGACAGGCGTCACAAGGTTCGTCGCAGGCAGAACATTTGCCGATGTGACCGACCCCATGACCATTGGACTGACGATGACGACACGATGGTAGAAGCGGTGACGGTTGAGGAACGCAACGTCCTGAAAAGTGTGGCCGTCCTGACCTTCTCGGCCGGGTTTGTCGCGCAGTTCTTCGCGCAGGGGGTGTCGCTTTTTCTGCGCGATGCGGGGGTCGCCTCAAACGTCATTGGCCTGATCTATCTGGCGGCCATTCCCTATACGCTGCGCTTTGTCTGGGCGCCGCTCATAGACCGCAGTTCGCTTGGTGGCAGGGGACGGTTCGACCGTTGGATTCTGGTTTCCAATGCCGCGCTGTGTTTGCTTTTGGTTGTTCTCGCTGTCCTGAAACCGTCAGAACAGGCTCTGTTGATCATATTGGTTGTCGGCGCGGCGATGCTCGTGCTCGGCACGCTTCAAACCGCCTTAGGGGGTCTCTTGGTGGAGGGTCTCTCCGCGACCCTCTATCCGCGCGGCGCCTCCCTTCAGGCGGCAACATCTGCCGCGGCGGGCATGGTGCTGGGCGGATGCGTGCTGTACCTGATTGGCCCGCTCGGCTGGGGGCCGGTTGTCTGGGCTTTGTTTACAGTCTGTCTGGCGATCACGGTGTTGGCGGCGCTGGCCCTGACCCTTGATCACAACGCGACGGCATCTCGGGGAAAGCAGCCCAGGTTGTGGGACCAGTTTTCGGTGTTCAAGGACGCGCGCGCCAGACGATTGTTGCTTGTTTCGGTGAGTGTCAGTGCCGCGGTGGTCATTCCATACGCCTCCAAGTCGGTATTGCTGATAGATGCAGGCTTTTCAATTTCCGACAGTGGGTTGATAGGCATCGTCGCTGGGAATGCGGCCGGTTTCTGCGGTGCATTGCTTGTCCGACCGCTGATCGAAAGAAAAGGCGGTTACTTCGCGCTCACGTTGCTGGCAGGCTTGAACGTGACCGTCGTGATTTGTCTGATCTTGAGCCTCGGAACAGAGCCCGGGGCCGCCGCGATCGTCACGCTTGTTCTGTTTGCCAATTTCAGCGTTTTTGCTGCGTATACCGCGGGCCGGTCGGTTTTGATGCCACTTTGCTCACCCGGGCAACAAGCCACACAGCTTGCAAGTTTCGTGGGAGTAGAGGCTGTTCTCTATCTCATTATCGCCGGAGCGGGAGTATCAAGTCTGGATAAAGTTGGCCTAATTCCACTACTATCGGTTGGCGCAGGTTTATCGTTGGTCGGCTGTTTGCTGGCGTCTCGTGCGCGCGATCGCCCGACTGTCGTGGCAAGCTAATCTGCGCCTGCAACCTGCAATCCTGTCCTTCAACTACGCAAGGAGTTCGCTTGAGCAGCGAACGGCGGCTATGCAGGCTGCAGGCGCAGACAGTTTGAACGGTCACGAATGTCCACTAAGGGCCGCGACAATCAAGTTGAGCAGCTTTATTGCCCCTCAAGAACGATTGTCAGAAAATCATCCCTCCACTCCCGGACCTACGACGCGAGCGGGTAAATCTCTACTTTCTGGTCGTCCTCGCTTATATTCCCAAGGACATGCCGAGCGGTGGATTGATAAAAAGCAGCTCCACGCACCCACGCTTGGTGGAAAACCGCCCGGAAGGGCCTGTCAACTATCTGAAAATCAGGCTATGCCTAGGGTTGTATTGAATAACTACCTTGCGCCAGCCCATTGTACAGTGCGCGCACAAAATTTGGCAGAATGCGATGAATAATGGGTTCCATGAGACTTTAGGCTATTGGCGTGCATCGCTGGCGGATGGTGCATTGGGGCGGGGTCGCTTCAGGCAACGGGATCGGAAGGATTTCATCGAACTGTCGAAAAACACGCTGCGCGATGGAGTGCTGCCTAAGGACCAGGTCCGCAAAGTTTTTGAAGGACAGAAGCCGGATACCAAGGTGGTAGCCGTACAAATCTGGCCGATGGTCATGGCCCGGAGAACTTCCCACGGTGCGACTATATCCAATGGTTTTCCAGAAATCGTCGCACCTGTAGTTACGGAGGCGATTGTCGATAGAGACGGCAACATTCGCCCATCCCGAAATGTCATTGCGAGAGACGTTCTGAAACCACTACCCAACGATGTATTTTCACTCGGCAAGGTTGAAGATTTCGATACCTTTCTTTCAGCATCACCTTTCTCGCCAGGTGAAAATTCCCATGTATGGGACGAATATCTAAAACACTGTCGTGCAATGCTCGATGCCGTATCGCCTGGATGGCCATCTGACGATGACAGTTATGTCTCTGCTGGTGTGGGATTTATGGCTGTCGCTGGTGAGGCCGCCGCAGCTATTGCTCAGGTTATCAGCCTCTACGACACGCTACTTGGCGAAAAACTCAACGCGCCGCTCTTACAGAATCTGGCCGGACCGCCTTCAACCAAAAAGGGGCTTTCCCCTCAGACAGAAGCGACCTTCATAAATCGACTAGGACATGCCAGCGATGAATTTCCGCTCGCAGATCATCAACGTCAGGTTCTTTCATATCTTTCAACCGGAAAACCTGGCGATGTGCTTGCTGTCAACGGGCCTCCCGGAACAGGCAAGACGACTATGCTCTTGTCGGCCATTGCAGATGCCTGGGTTCGCGCGGCGCTGGAGGAAAGCACACCGCCCGTTGTCGTCGCGGCGTCCACCAACAACCAGGCTGTAACAAACATTATCGACGCATTCGGCAAGGACTTCTCCGAAGGCGAAGGTCCATTTGCGGGTCGTTGGTTGCCTGACCTCAAAAGCTACGGGTTGTTTCTTCCAGCAAAATCAAAAGAGGCCGAGGCTGCTCGCCGGTATCAAACTGAGCGGTTCTTCAATGAATTAGAAAGCCATGAATATATTCCCCGGGCCAGAGACGCTTTTCTAAAGGCTGGGAAATCGGCATTTCCTGACCTCGAAAATCCCGATGTGAAAGAGATCGTATCGTCGTTGCATAAGCGGATTTCTGAAGAGGTTGCGAAACTGTCTGATGCGGACAATTCGCGGAAATGGGTTGAAGAGGCAACATCGAAAGTTGCTAACCTGTTGGGCGATGACGCCGAGACAGCTTTGCTGCAGCTGGAAAAAGCTATGCAGGACGGCGCTGCAGAGCTTGAGCTTCACAAGGCTTGGGAATCCGGGTGGGCCAAACATCAGGCTGATGAATCTGTCTTTCTCGCAATGTTTAGCTTTCTTCCATCTGTGGCTCGAAAAAGAGTGATGAAAGGGCGTGTTGCGCTGGAAGCCATGGGCTGCACGCTGGATTTCTCCGATAATCGCTCGGTTGAAAGTCTAGGGAATAGCCTTCGAGATGCGGTTCGTGTCGCACAGGAGGCTGCTCAATCCTCTGGTGCCAGATATGAGGCAGCCCGATCTGCGTTAGACAATCTAGATCAGGGACAGAGAGCGTGGGCGCGCGCAACGGAAAATCTGAAAGCACCGGCCGTTCCTGTGACTGATGCAGTGGTCGTCGATAGGTTTGCCGATTGTCACATCCGGTTTCTTCTTTTCCGACTGGCTTGCCATTATTGGGAGGGACGGTGGCTTCTGGAAATAGAAGATAATCTGGACGACATCGTGGCGTCGCATCGGAAAACCGGGCGGAAAACCGTCGAACCACGCTGGCACCGCCGTATGATGCTGACACCCTGTGCTGTCTCCACGTTTGCGAGCTTGCCAGGCAAAATGAGCTTTGGTCTCAAGTCTGGCGGTGAATGGGGCAAAGGCTATTTATTCGACTTCATCGATTTGCTGATTGTTGACGAAGCCGGACAAGTCTTGCCAGAGGTTGCGGCACCGTCGTTCGCGTTGGCAAAGCGCACCATTGTTATTGGCGACACCCAACAGATTGAGCCAATCTCATCGGTGTCTAAAGCTGTCGATATCGGCAACCTGCAAAGTGCGGGTTTTCTAAAAGAAACCTATGCTGAAGCCGATTTGGCGACACTGTCAGCTGCTGGCATGCGTAGTGTTGACGGCAGCATAATGCGTCTCGCCCAGCAAGCATGCGCCTACGCGCCTTACCCGGAACTGGAGCGTGGGCTTTACCTGTTCGAACATCGGCGCTGCTATGACGAAATCATCAATTTCAGCAACAAGCTCTGCTATAAGGGGTCGCTGAAACCGATGCGGGGCAATGCGCCTGAGGGCCGCATTGTACCGTCGATGGGCTACCTACATATCGATGGTATGGCCGTGAGCTATGGCGGCAGCCGCGCAAATGCGACTGAGGCTGCAACAATTGCAGACTGGCTCGCGGAAAGTCGGCAGGATCTTGAAGGCCAGTACAACAAAAAACTGGAAGATATAGTCGGTGTAGTCACCCCCTTCGGACGGCAGGTGCAAGAAATCAAACGCGCTTGTGCCGAGCGAGGCATTGACGCGAAAATGACCGTTGGCACGGTTCACTCACTTCAAGGGGCTGAACGACCGGTCATCCTATTTTCACCAGTCTATTCCAAACACGCCGACGGGCATTTCATCGACATGTCACCAAGTATGCTGAATGTGACCGCGTCTCGCGCAAAAGACAGCTTCCTTGTCTTTGGTGATATGGACGTGTTTTCGTCAGCTGTGAAAGGTACGCCTAGATCGGTCTTGGCTGAATGTCTGTTCTCTCAACGCGAGGGGGTGCTTGAGTTTACTGCGCAACCGCGCTCCGATCTTCAGGATTCAAGTCACCCGCTTTCGACATTGAGAGACGCAGAAGAACACGACCGGTTCCTAAAAGATGCCCTGTCCACAGCCCGCGAAATGACCATCGTCAGCCCATGGGTCATTGCCTCAACAATGAAACGTGCTGGGTTGCTCGATGCCTTCCAAAGAGCGGTGGCGCGCGGGGCAGAAATCGATGTGTTCGCGGATCCTCTGTTGAACCAATTGAAGTACGACGATGGCGCAACACAGCTGGAAGCAGCAAAATCGGCGCTGCAGGAAGCGGGTGTTCGTGTTCACGAGGTGCGTCGGCTGCATAGTAAGATTGTCATCGTCGACGCCAACCGTCTTTGCATCGGATCCTACAATTGGCTGAGCGCTGATCGAAAAGGCCGATATGCCCGCCATGAAACGTCAATCGTCTACAATGGCTCGCATCTTCAAAGCGAGATTGATGTCATCAAGCAAAGTCTCGGTGCTCGCGAGAAACGCTAACTCCTCCACGAAATCACTCTTTTCACCCAGCCTGCCGTGCCCTGGCAGGGTGGTTTCACGCGGTCGGCTATCTGCGCTGTTTGATGTGGTAAAGCGACATACTTTCCGTCTAAAAGCGCCAATCTTCTTGTTGATGCAGTGAATCTAACTTGCTAAAATATAAAGATATTATGGAGCTTCAGATGCCAAAACTGGTGCTATCTTACAATCCCCTGTGACTATCGTAGCAGAGTGGTTGTGGCGATGCTAATCTTCTCCAAATACCAGATGAGACCAAACGCATAATCCTGCCGTTTCGCAAGGCATCATCTTGACCGCCGAATCCAAGGTCGCGCTGCGAGTGTAAGATGCTGGCTATGGTTTTTTCAGGATCACCAGAAAACGCTCATGGGCATGCCCAAGATAGAGAAGTCACCATCCGCTCGCCCCAGATTTCGCGAGTGACGATAAGCCAGACGTCTCTGCACTCATCAACGGCACCGGGGCATCGTCACCACATCCGGCTTGACGCATCCGGACCCGTTATTCGTATACTAACGAAACGGAGGAGGTGGGACCTTGGCAAAACTCGTCATCAAAGGCATCGGGCAGATACTGTCGGGCAAGCTGGAAGAACCTATTCTGGAGGGGGATTGCCTGATCGCCGTGGACGGCAAGATCACGCAATGGGGGGCCGAAAAGGATCTGGACTGCGAGGGGGCGACCACGGTTGTCGATGCCCACGGGGTGACCCTAGCGCCGGGCCTGATCGACAGTCATATCCATCCGGTCGTCGGTGATTACACCCCGCGGCAACAGCAACTACACTGGATTGACAGCACCCTCCATGGCGGGGTCACGACACTCATTTCCGCAGGCGAAGTGCATATGCCCGGACGGCCCAAGGATGTGATTGGCCTCAAGGCGATGGCGATTGCATCAGAGCGGTGGTACGAGAATTTCCGCCCCTCGGGCGTCAAGGTTCACGCGGGCGCACCGGTGATCGAACACGGCATGGTCGAGGAGGATTTCAAGGATCTGGCAGAGGCTGGCGTGAAACTCCTCGGCGAGGTTGGCCTTGGCACGGTCAAAGACGGCAAGACCGCGCAGCAGATGGTCGGCTGGGCGCGGAAATACGGCATCCAGAGCACCATTCACACCGGCGGCCCGTCGATCCCCGGGTCGGGCCTGATAGACGCCGATATGGTGATGGAGACCGGGACGGATGTTATCGGCCACATCAATGGAGGCCACTCGGCCCTGCCCGACGATCAGATCATCTGTCTGTGCGAAAGCTGCACCTCGGCCTTCGAGATCGTCCACAATGGCAACGAACGGTCGGCCGTTCTGGCCCTCAATACCGCGCGGGAGTTGGGCAAGCTCGATCAGGTGATCCTCGGAACGGATGGACCCGCCGGATCAGGGGTTCAGCCGCTTGGCATATTGCGCATGGTTGCGATGTTGTCAGCCTTCGGCAATGTCCCCGCAGAGCAGGCGTTTTGCTTTGCAACCGGCAACACCGCCCTGCAGCGCGACCTCGATACCGGGCTGATCGACGTGGGGAAATGCGCGGATTTCGTACTGCTGGATCAGGCGCAACATTCCCCCGGCAAAACAATGCTTGAATCTGTCGAACTTGGGAATTTGCCGGGCGTGGGGATGACGATCATTGATGGTATCGTCCGCTCGGAACGGTCCCGCAATACGCCCCCGGCACAGCGTCTGCCCGAGCAGATACTCTAGGAGATCTTGCGCAGGAGGTTCACCAACGTGCGGCGTTCGACCGGGGTGAGCGGCACGAGCGTTTCCTCCGAAATCCGCAAACCGATCCCCCGCAGATCCGTGACCAGCGAGGCCCCTTTTGGCGACAGCGATATGATCGAGCGGCGCTTGTCGGCCGGGTCCGGTGTCGATTGCACCAGCCCCTTGTCCTTGAGGCGGTCCACAACCCCTTTGACCGTCGCGACATCCATCGCGGCAAGCCGCCCAAGGTGATTTTGCGAGATCTCGCCGTTTTCGGATAACCGGATCAGCGCGCTGAACTGCGTTGGTGTCAGGTTCTCGATACTGTGTTTCTGAAAGATCACCGCGTGTCTTTGGTTGGCAAGGCGCAGCAGATAGCCTACCTGATCCTCAAGAACGTAGTCCAGTTCGATCGTTGCCTGGTCTGATTGGCTCATCGCAGGTTCACCGCGTCCATCGGGTCAGCGCAATCCATCTTCGCCCTTCGCCTCCTCGTGAGTCAGGCCACCAACGCGCGGCAGGGGGCGGCCACTATCGGTCACCGCGACGGCCACCATGATTTCGGCAGCCCGTGGGGCATCGTTCAACCGAACCTCGATCCCATCGAAATGGCTGCGGACATAGGCCGCATCCTTATGACCCAGCGGGACATCCAGCACCTGCCCGGGGCTGCCCATCTTCTTGGAAGACGCCACAAGAGCCGCACCCTTTTCGACGGCAGCCCTCAGAGGCGCGCCCAGTTTCGGGTGCAGGATGGCAGCCGCGTGTTCCAATTCACCCTGTTCCCCGACCATCGCGGACTTGCCGTAGCTTTCGGCCTGCGCCGGTGTGATGCCCAGGGCCTCGACACATCTCCGGCCCAAGAGCGCGCCCAGTTCGGCACCGATCTCCATCAACTCTGACAGGTCGTCGTGATAGGCACCGGCAAAGGGGTTTTCGATCACCGCCACCGCAACCGCCTTGCGGGTCGGCGGAGAGATGTCGCGGCCAATCTCGCGATGTGTTTCCTCGACGGTGACGGCGATTTTCCTGATCTTTGCGGTCATCTTAGTCCATCCTCTCCTTTGATATCTGCGGCGTCCAGGCCACCGGCGCGGTTGTGGATACGCGCGCCGGTCGTCATCACCAGGGCCAGCACCATTTCATCGGCACGTGGCGCATCATTGGTGCCGACCTCCATCGCGTCGAAATGGCTGCGCACGTAGGAGGCGTTGATATGGGTGATCGGCACATCGAGTCGCCCGCCCACACCGGTGACTTTCTTGGTCGAGGGCACGATCGCGTTGGAATCGTTGAGAAGTTCGCGCATCGCGTACCCGCCTGGCGCATGCCAGAGCGCGCCATGTTCCAATTCGCCCGCCTCGCCGATCATCGCGCCTTTGCCATATCCTTCGACCTGATCCGGGCCGCCAAGCAAACCGACCAGTTCCCTGGCCATCCGTAGACCCAAAGGTTTGAGATGTTCCATGAATCCCTGAATCTCCGGCTCGTATCTCCCGGCAAACGGGTTTTCGATGATGGCCAGCGCCGCGGCGCGCCGGAGCGGTGTTGCCGGTGGCGGGCCGCCTTCGTGGAAGATCTCTTCGGTCATGTAGAGACATTTGCGCAGTACGACATCAGGCAAGTTCGACCCTCCTTTGGGCACTCGAGAAATGGCGGCAGCCTGTCATCCGGCTGTCGCCCTGCAGGAAGAGAGCCGCACCCGCGATCAGTTTCCGGTCCACGAAAGACTGCGCCCGGTCGAGGCCGCACGCAAGGGCCGCCGCGACCTCCGCTTCGGACAGCGGGTCACACCCGACGACCACTGGCAAAGACCCTAGGTCGCTGTCATCGCTTAGGTCCGACGCCGGGCGGCGGCGTATCCCGGCATGACCAGGCAGATCGACGGCATTGGCGATCAGGGTTGCTGCAACATCCGCCTGCGCCGCGGTTCTGGCAAGGACCGTGACACTATCGGCGATCCCCAAACTGTGACTGCGCCCATGACGGCCACTTGTGGCAATGCCCCGGATCGCATCGCCGTGCCGGATCGTGATACGGCCCAGATCACCCCCCGTCGGGGAAGCCATGGCCGTGGCATAGCTTTGGCCCGGCGCAAGGTGGATGGCGATATCACCGCCATTGTTGACATAGGCCCGCGTCAACTCCGCCGCGCCAGTCATTACCTGCAGGATGGTGTCGGCGACACTCCCGGCCACGGCGGCCATGCGTGTAATGAACCCGTCGTGCATCACGTCGCGCGTGGCCGCATCCATGCGGCGGGCGATCTGCCCATCGGGCCGCGACGTGTCCGCCAACATCTCGGCGCGCAGATCGGGAAGTTCCGCGACCAATTCCTGCAAGACCGTGGCAAAACGGTCCCGTGCGGCGGCAAAGGCCGCGCCCCTGTCGCCATCCGCACCGATCACGAGATCAATCGGTCCGTGGTGCAGGTGCAGCCTGGTCCCGCATGGCATAAGGGATGCTTGCGCCGTCATTCGGACCTGTCCGTCTTTTTCCACCGGTAATTGTCATGCGACATGGGATCGTGGTCATGTAGGGACTTGTCGAGTTGGCGAAGACCGTCCCTTGCCAGATCCTCGACGGGTTTGATCTGATCCATGTGGCCGCCAAGCGCGCGATAATCACTGACGCGCAAGGTGAATTCGATCGGCGCGACGAGAGCCGGGGTCGGGACATAGCCAAAGGACTCCGTGGGCATGTCGAGCACATCGACCATCACCGTGATCCCACCCCCGGGCCAGACATAGGCACGCGCCCCACCGCAGGAGACATGGGTCAGCGCCTCCCGCACGGATCGGGTCAGCCGTACGGGATTTTCGGTGACACCCGCCCGAAGGCTACCGCCCGCACCACCCATGAAAAGCACGGAACAGACCGAAGGCTCGCAATTCTCGGCGATCAGATCGGCCGATTTCCGCAGGGCATCGGGCATCTCGGCGGGCTGAGGGAGAAGCGCATCATCCAACTCGTAATACCCTGATTGCTCACCGGTCGTTGACACCATCAAAAGGCGCAGGCCCGGCCAGGCGATCTTGGGGTTGAACGGACCGAGGATGGTCAGCGGGTCGTCAATATCCGTCCCGCCCCAACCCGTCCCCGGTTCGGCCACCTGAAAATAGCGCCCCGGCGTTGAGCGGCGCCCCAAGATCTTGATACCGGTGGGCGGCACATCAAGTTCCTTGCCCGCCTGATGTTCCGAAAGGACGCCGGTGATGTGGTCATCGACGACAACCACCTCATCGGCCTCGTTCAGCCATTGTTTGGCAAACATCCCGATTGCCGCGGAACCGCAACCGACACGCATCAGCTTCTCGCGCTCGCCGTTGATGATGGGCGCCTTTCCGGCCTCGACCACGACGCTATTGGCATGGTCGGCCTCGCCGATGACCAACTCTACCGCCTCGCGATTGCACAACCGCAGCAGCGCGTCGCAGGTCACGCGCCCCTCTTTCTTGGAACCGCCGGTGAGGTGTTCGACGCCGCCGAGCGACAACATCTTGGAGCCATATTCCGAGGTCATGACATGACCGATCGGCTCGCCATCGGCATAGACGACATCGCGCTCGTGGCCGATATGCCGGTCGGTGTCGATCTTCACCTTCACACCGCAATAGGAAAAGATACCCTCGGTCACCACGGTGACCATATCCACGCCTTCGACATCCTGACTAACGATAAAAGGCGCGGGTTTGTAGTCGGGATAGGTGGTGCCTGCCCCGACCGCCGTGACAAAGGGCCGGTCGGCGCGGACAATATTGCCATCCCAGTCACGGGCCCCATCGCCGGTCAGGAAAGGCACAAGCTGCTGATCCGTGCCGTCGATGATCGTCAGTGGATCGAGCCGCACCAATTCACCGCCATGGTTGGCATAGCGGTCGCAGGCCCCCGCTTTGCCATCGGCGATGTAGCACATCACCGGGCAGGCATCGCAGCGTATCTTTTCGGATCTCGCCACGCGTTTCATGACCGCACCGCCTTGATCGCCGCACGGATCCGTGACGGCGTGGCAGGGACCGTAGTGATGCGGGCGCCGGTGGCGGCATAGATCGCGTTCAAGATCGCGGGGGCCGTGGGTATCAGGACATGCTCGCCCAGACCTTTGGCGCCGTAGGGACCATGCCCGTCAGGCTCTTCGACAATGATCGTTTCGACCGGCGGCATGTCCCCGATAGTCGGGATCAGGTAGTCGTGCAGGTTCTCCGTCCGGCCGGGTAGGTATTCCTCCATCAATGCCATGCCGAGACCCTGCGCAATGCCGCCTTCGACTTGCCCGGTAACCAGCATCGGATTGATTGCTTGCCCCACGTCATGGGCGGCCACGAATTTCATCGGCTTGACCGTACCGAGCCTTGTGTCCACCTCGACCACGGCCAGGTGGGCGGCATAGCCGAACTGCGCATATGGGGCGCCCTGGCCATTTTCATCGAGTGGTTTGGTGGGCGGGTCATAGGTTTCCTCGGCGCGCAGAATATACCCTTCGGCATCAGCGGCGAGGGAGGTCAGCGGCATCTCATGGGTTCCCGCGGCATCCGTGGCGCGTATCACGCCATCTGCGATATGCAGTGTCGCGTCGGTCGCGATATTCATCCGCGCCAGTATTTTCGCGCGCAGTGCCTCGCCCGACAACCGCGCGGCATTGCCCGAAACATATGTTTGCCGCGAGGCTGAGGTTTTGCCCCCATCAGGCGTCACATCCGTATCGGGGCCGATGATCTCCAGCTGCCCGGCGGGGACACCCAAGGCCGTGGCAAAGATCTGTGCGATCACCGTATTCGCGCCCTGCCCGATATCCATCGCGCCCTGGTGCAAAACCACCGTGCCATCAGGCCGGATACCGGATTTGATCGTAGAGGGGTTGGGAAGCGAGGTATTGCCGCACCCATACCAACCCGCGGCAAGTCCCACACCGCGTTTGAAAACATCGTTGCCCGCGTTGAAATCGGCCGCTTCTGCGCGCTCGGCTTCCCACGCGGACCGCAGGCCTTGCAGACATTTGCCGATGCCGACCCCTTGACTGAAGACCTGACCACAGACAGTGGGAGTATCGTTTTGCAGGGCGTTGCGCAGCCTGAAGTCAAGCGGGTCCATTGATAACTTTTCCGCCAACATATCGAAAAGGGATTCCTGCGCGATGGCGGCCTGCGGCACGCCAAACCCCCGGAATGCCCCGGCGGGTGGATTGTTGGTGTAAATCCCGTTGGCTTCCGCGCGGTAGTTCGGGATGCGGTAAGGGCCGGATGCGTGGACCGGGACGCGGGTGGCCACAGTCGGGCCCCAGCTTGCATAGGCGCCAGTGTCGAAATCCCCCTGGAACGCCATCCCGGTGATCTGGCCATCCCTGGTCGCGGCAATTGTCGCGCGGATATCCGATGGATGGCGCTTGGTAGAGCATTGCATCGATTCCGTTCTCGAATAGGTCAGGCGCACGGGCTTGCCGGTCTTCAACGCCGCAAGCGCCAGATAGGGCTGCACGCTCACGTCCAGCTTGGCCCCAAACCCCCCGCCAACAGCCGTTGGGATGATCCTGATCTGCTCCTGATCCATCCCCAAGACAATCGCCAATGTCTCCTGGTCCATGACAGGCGCCTGGGTGCAGGCGTGAACTTCGACGCGCCCCTCAACCATTTCGGCAAAACCTGCCTCAGGCTCGATATAGGCGTGTTCGACAAACCCGCTGGTGAAATGGCCCGTGACGGTAACCGCCGCCTCTTTGATCGCGCCCGCGGCATCGCCGCAGGACACGAAACCACCACACATGAGGTTCTTTTCTCGCCCCTCATGCAGGGACGGCGCGGTATCGGATTTGGCCATGGTGACATTGCTCACCGGTGACAGCTCCTCCCAGGTGACGGGGAAGTCGTCAGGGTTGAAAGCGCGAATAGCGGAAGGGGCGCCAACAATCGCGGCGATGGCTTCGCCACGAAAACGAACCTCGGTCTCGGCAAAGACGGGTTGATCGTGAAACTGCGGGATGACGCCAAACTCGTTGCGGCCGGGAATGTCGGCGGCGGTCAGGACGGTCTCGATCCCCTCGCTGGCCGCCAGAAACCCATCAAGGTCACCCAGGGTGAACGTCGCGCGGGCATAAGGCGCGCGGATGACGAAAACCTCCAATGTCCCCGTCGGGGCGACATCATCGCCAAATGCTTCGCGGCCCGTAACCTTGTCCGGCCCATCGAGGCGACGGATCGCGTCCCCCACAGTTCCGTCCCCATCGGTCGTCAGCGCAGGCGCGCCCAGAACGGCGGCGATAATCCGGCGATACCCGGTGCATCGGCACAGCACACCGCCCAGCGCATCTTTCACCTCCGCCTCCGAAGGCGACGGGTTCTGCCTCAGAAGCGCAACGGCAGACACAATCATGCCCGGTGTGCAAATCCCGCATTGCGCGGCACCGTGATCCTGAAACCGCTCGCCCAGGGACTTTGCAATGGGATCGGCAGCATGCAGCCCGGCGGCGGTTTCGACCTTGCGCCCTGCAACCTGCTGGACAGGGGTCAGGCAGGCACAGACCGATTGCCCATCGACCAATACGGTGCAGGAGCCGCAGTCGCCAGCATTGCAGCCGATTTTGACGTCCCGCCGGTCCAGCCCTTCCCGTAGCATGTGCGAGAGCCGCTCACCCGGTGCTGCAACCACATCGACCGGCTCACCATTGAGGGTGAAGCGCGTGCTGCGAAGGGTGGTGGCTTCATTCATGGGTTGCGGCCCGTTGGATGGCGCGGACACATTGTTCGGCGATGGCGTCAAGACGATAGGCACCACTGCCCCGCACGTCGTTAATCGGGGTCAGCGGCGCAAGATGCTGCTTTGTGATTTCGATCTCCTGCGGGTGTTGCCCTTGGAGATCCCGCTCCAACCCGGGCAACCGCTGCGCGACCGGCGATGCGGCACCGACGGCCACGCGCGCATTTTCAATGCGGCCACTGGCATCGCAGGAAATCACCGCCGACGTCATGACAATCGAAATCACCAGGTATCGACGGCTTCCGAGTTTTTCGAAGGCGGAATGCGCGCGTTCTGGGGGCGGTGGCACGATTAGAGCGGTGACAAGCTCATCACCGGCAAGGGCGGTCTGCCGCACACCGGTGATAAACTCGGCCAAGCTCAGAATGCGTTTGCCGCGAGCTGCACTTGCGACTTCGACCCGGGCATCGAGCGTCAGAAGAGGCGGCATACCGTCTGCCGCTGGGGAGGCATTGCACAGGTTTCCGGCGATTGTCCCAGCATTTTGTATCTGAACGCTGCCCACCTCACGCGCGGCCTGTTTCAATGTCTCGAAGGCGGGCGGCAACTTCGCACCAAGGATTTGTGACCAGGTGGTGGCCGCACCGATCCGAAAACCGTCGCTTGTCTCGGAGATGCCCGTCAGGCCATCGACCTGCGTGACATCGAGGAAATGCGCCGGTTCGATCCCCTGTTGCGCCGACGGATAGACATCGGTGCCGCCCGCGATCACCTGCCCGCCGCGCTGCGCGGCGATCTGCAAGGCAACGTCAAGATCCGTCGGGTTGTGATACGCCACCGCGCCTCCAGCAACGATTGTTAGTATGCAAATGGTATTGGCTCGGTGCCTTTTGTCAACAACGATGAAATCCGCGTTGTGTGCCCAGGCCGCATTTGGGGTCGAGGATCGCAAGGGTTTTGTGCTAGGCCGCAAGGCAAGGAGTTGTCGGTGCGCATGGGCACCGTCGGGATTGCGGAATGGCCGAGAAAAAAGAGACATCTATCCTGCATATCGGTGCGCCCAAGACCGGGACGACCGCGTTGCAGTTTGGTCTGGCGACCTATGATGATGGCGTGAGTACCTACGCAAGGTTTCCTACCTCACCGGACAATCCGAACCATAGCGAACCGCTCACCCTGATGGGGCTCGGGCCAGACGGTGTAGCGGATAGGGTCGAAGACTACCGGCAATGGGCCGCCGGGGGCCACACGATGAAATGGCCGAAATCCATCCCGATGAAATTTTTCCTCCGAGAGGGAAAGGCGCCCGACATGGCCGCCGTGCAAGCCGCGTTTGAGAAGTCGATTGACGACGTTCCCCATCGCCGGATCATCTATTCGGCGGAGTCGCTCTTTTCCGGCGATGACAGTGCCACGGGGCTGGTCGCGGCGCTCAAGGATCGTTTCGAATTGATCCATGGCATTTGCTATCTGCGGCCCTGCGTCGGCGGGCTGGTGTCAGGTTTTCAGCAACGTCTGGCTCAGACCAACCCGGCACTTTTCTTCGCGGACGATGTTTTGCAGAGCCTTGATGAGCTGACCTTCCACGATGCCGAATACCTGTCGCGTTGGCGCGAACTTCTGTCGGGCGACCGGCTTGAGCTTGCCGTTTACGACCGCCACCGCATGACAGATGGCGATATCGTCTCCGATTTCTGCCACCGTATGCGCCTTGAGCCCTCCAAGGCGCAGAAAATCAAGCTCAACCAGAGCTTCAGCGCGGAGGCAACAGCAATCCTTGCAGCCCTGTCACACTATGGCGATGTCCCTCGGGGAGATCCGAATTTCACCAGGAACAAGGCCTATTTCAATATCCTGATGTATCAGTTTGGTGCCGGTAAGCTGGGGCTCTCAGACGCTTTTGCCAACCGATTGTTCGCCGCCAACGGGGAGGCCCTGGATTGGCTCGACAACCTGTGTGGCCACGACTATGCGCGGAGCCGCAGCAAGGCCAGCCACGAGCTTGACTGGTCTGAAGACCTGTTTGAAATCTGTCAGGACACCCTGCCAGATGCCTGCAAATTCCTGCGCGCGCAGGGCGGCAAGGCGTTCAAACGTCTCCCGCAAGATGCCGAAGGGTTCGCCCGGGCGCTCTGCGAAATCCTGCGTCAGCCCGATCCGTTTCCGAAACGACGTTTGCCGCCATCATTCGATGCTGCGCAATACTATGTGCTCAACCCGGATATCGCGCGCACGGGGGCGAAGGCAAAGGATCACTTCCTCGCACATGGCTGTTTCGAAGGCCGATTTTTTTGAGGCGACGCCGGGTGTCTGACAGGCCTGCAGACATGTATGACTTATGTCGGGTGACCGGTCGCAATGATCATGCCGCGCCGCGATATTGATAAAATACAACTGAAATTTTCGGCTGATTCCGTTTCGCCCTAGGCACGTTCTTAAAGTCTTTGTGGCATTGACCCCTGCGTTAGTTTTTTGAGCGGAATGTTTCATGTACCGGGTCGTCGCCTGCATCACTCAAGATCATAATCTCTGGCTGCTTTTGCTGCCGGTCATCGTCTGCGTCTCCGGATCGTTCATCTCGGTGCTGTTGACCAAGCGGCTTGTCGGCGCGTCCGGCCAGCGCAGGGCGTTGCAGATGGGGTTGAGCAGCATCATCGCCGGGGCGACCATCTGGTCGACGCATTTTCTGGCGATGCTCGCCTATGATCCCGGCGTGGGACATGGGTACGAACCCGGCTTGACCGTGCTTTCTTTGGCAGTTGCCATCGTCGGATTGCTGATCGCCAATGCGGTGTTCACCTTCGGGCGTCATCCGGCCAAAGACCTGTTCGCCGGCGGGATGTTCGGCCTCACGGTTTCGGCAATGCACTACTCCGGCATGTCGGCCTACCTCCTGCCCGGCGACATTATCTGGGAACAGGATCGGCAAGCAGTGTCAGTTACACTTGGCGCCATTCTGGGCGCCCTTGCCTATCGCCAGATCAATCGCCCCGTCACGCGGCGGCCCTGGCTCGCAGGGACGGTTCTGATGGTCGGCGCAATCTGCGCCATGCACTTCACCGGGATGAGCGCGTTCACCATCGAATTGAATTCAGCCCGCGAGGTGCCGCCCGAAGTGATCTCGGACGCCTCCCTCAGTGCCATTATCATGGCGGTCACTCTTGTCATCCTCCTGATCGGTTTTGCGTCTTTCAGTATCGAAGCCCATTTGGAACGCGAGACGCAGGGGCAACTCCAACATGCGGCGCTGCATGACCCACTGACAGGTCTGCCGAACCGGATGGGACTATCCCGCAAGATGGATGAGTTCGCGACCCGCCTGAAGAACAGCGAGACCGAAAAGGTCGCCGTCTTGACGATCGATCTGAACCTCTTCAAGCAGGTGAACGACCTATATGGTCACGCGGCGGGCGACACGGTTCTTACCACCCTCGCATCAAGGTTTTCCGCTGGCCTTGAGGAGGATGAGTTCATCGCCCGGGCCGGTGGGGACGAGTTCGTTGCGCTCAAACGCGGTTTTCGCCGGGTTGACCAGATTTTGGCCTTTGCCGAACGGCTTCACGCGATCGTTGTCGAACCTATTCAAACCGGCAATGTTTCGACGAACGTGGGCGCTGCGATCGGCATCGCGACAAGCGTGGACGACGGGCGCGACATGGATGAGTTGCTGCACAATTCCGACCTGGCGATGTACAGGGCGAAATCAGAGCCGGAATGCCACATCTGCCTTTTCAACGCCGAGGTCGATCGACAAAGCCATGAAAGAAATGTGCTGATCCATGATCTGCGGCAGGCGCTTCCGAATGACGAATTCGAATTGGTCTATCAGTTACAGAACAGTGTTTCATCCCGCGAGGCGACCGGGTTCGAGGTCCTGTTGCGGTGGAACCACCCGACGCAAGGGCGCGTTCCACCGTCGGAGTTCATCCCGATTGCAGAAGAAACCGGGTTGATCCGGGAAATCGGACTATGGGTTCTTCGCACCGCCTGCCTCGAAGCCGCGGAATGGAAATCGCCCTTTGACATTGCGGTCAATGTCGCCCCGCAACAACTTGTGCAGCCGTCATTTGTCGAACATGTCGCGGATATCTTGATGGAATCACGCCTGAACCCCGAACGGCTGGAACTTGAAGTGACCGAGGCCAGCATCATCGACGATCAGGCAACAGCGCTCAAGGCAATGCACAAGCTCAAGGCACTTGGCGTTCGCATTGCGATGGATGATTTTGGCACGGGCTATTCGTCCCTTGCGACGTTGCAGGCGTTTCCCTTTGACAAGATCAAGATCGACCGCAGCTTTGTTCAGGACGTGCACAACAACGAGCAACGCGCCGCCATTGTCCGATCCACCCTCATCCTCGGGGATGCGTTGAACATTCCCGTTCTGGCTGAAGGCGTCGAAATTGAAGATGAGCTGAGTTTCCTAAACGCAGAAAACTGCGATGCAGCGCAGGGTTTCCTGTTCGGCAAGCCCTTGAGCCATGAACAGATGAGACAGTTTGTCGACAAGTCGGAAGATCGCGAAGCGTCCTGATCCAGCATTTTTTGGGCGACGATTTTGATCCGCAAAAAGGGCAGCTTACTGCTGCAAACAGCGGATCTTTTGTCTGACACGCTGTATCAGAGGTCGCGTATTTTCGTTCGCGGTCTCGCTCGGCGCCAGGTCAGGCAAGCGATCACGTTTGGCACGGCGTTTTTCCATCCGGCGGATCATGCGCACGAAATCGTCCAATGTCTCGTCTCCACTCAACTGCGCCTCAGCAGGGGACACAACCTTGCATCCCTGCTGAAGCGAAGAGTGATCACACAGAAAACTCATCAAGAAACTACTCCACTCGTTACGCATACCGTCCAACACGAATCGGTACGAGATACTTATAAAAGTGAATTAAGACTATATTTGGGCATTCATTATCCTATATAAATGACCTTCCGGAACCAACCTTGAATGACCTATCCGATTAGAGCCAATTGCCCCGCTCAGAGTGGCAGCTTACCTGCATATCAGTGTCCCATTTCAACAAGCAGCGCGCTTGGTGCGATCAGTATCAACCTGCATGAACGCGGGGTCAAACCCGGTGTTTTGCCGCCTAGGCCGTTGGATTATATGGCTGTTAACAGGTTCTCGCTTCACTAACGCCCCGAGAAACACGCGGTCTATCACTGCAGACCAGCCTGCCCAGGGCAATGGCCTTGGCTAACCGGATCAACAGAGACCTGCACTGGCGTTTTCTCAAAGCAAACAACCTTAATGCCCGAGGAAAGCCGACCGTTCGATGGACCAGACCAAGATCTTGATTGTTGATGATTTCGAAGAAGACCAGGAAAAACTGATCTCTTTAATCCAAAGCGCGGGCGGGGAATTCACATTTGAGACGGTCAAGACCGGAGATGAGGCTGTTTCCGCCTTTGAAACCCGCGGACATGACTGCGTCATCGTCGATTACCGCCTTGCCCATGAAAACGGGTTGGAAATCCTGGAACGCCTCAAGGCGGTAGATCCGTTCTGCGCCGCGATCATGATATCTGGTCAGGGATCGGAACAAATTGCCACCAACGCCATGAAATCCGGTGCGGTGGACTACCTCGTCAAAGGAAGCATTTCCGGGCTGTCAGTCCGCACCACCATCCAAAGGACAATCAAACGCTGCAAGGAATTCCGCAAAGCGAATACCAAGCAGATGGAACAAAGACAGTTTCTGAACACGCTCGTGCATGACATTCGCGCGCCTTTTATTCATATCCGCAATTCAACCAGCATGCTGGTCGAGGACCTCAGGACAGGCAGCTTCGATGACATTGACACCCTGGTCGATGTGCAAACCGCGGCGCTCAACCACGCAGAGGCGTTGATAAAGACCTTGCAGGCTTACGCTCTGCTGGATGACGAAGTGGGCTTTGCGACGGTCGATCTGAATGACGTCTTCGACCTTCTGGGCAAGATCCTGCGGTCGGGTTCGAAAAGTGCGCATGTGAAGCTGCGCTTTGATACGTTTCCCGACGTCGAAGGCCATTCGCCACAAATCAGCCAGCTGTTCCAAAACCTCATCACTAACGCGATCAAGTTCAACGAGGCGGCTTCGCCGGAGATCCGCGTAGGTTTGGCAGACGAGACCGACAACACTGTCACGGTCTGTGTGGAAGATAACGGCGTCGGTATCGCACCGACGGATCACAAGGCGATTTTTCAGCCCCTCAAGAGGCTATGGAGCAAGGACGAATATGCCGGTACCGGGCTCGGCCTCTCCATCTGCCAGAAAATCGTTGGACGGCACGGTGGCGAGATCTGGTGCGAGTCCGTGCCCGGCAAAGGCAGTAAGTTCTTTGTCAAGCTACGCCGCGCCCGCAAGAACTAAGTCGTCAAGACCTGGGAGCACCTGTTCAAGACGTCGCCTACGGCGCAATTGAGCACGGCCACCCAACAGCGCGCAGAGGCACTTTTTCACCAGCACAGACATGACGTTCCCCCGATGGAGACGCGCTTCTCCTTTTCGCAGCACAAAAAGGTTGATGATTGGTTAAGCCCCCGTCGCAAGATCTCACTCTTCGTTAGCGGTTGAACCCGGAGAGTACGCGGAGATTAGCGACAGGGGATTAAATTGGCGACATCTAAGAAACCCGTAGCAGAAACACCGCCCGAACTCGACTACCGGGCGATCCTGACAATGTTGACCGCGCTGAAACGCGGCGAGTTCTCCAAACGGGTGCCGGAGGGGCTTACAGGTCTCGAAGGTAAGGTCGCAGATGCACTGAACGACCTGGCGGAGATGAATGAAGTCTTTGCCAACGAGATCACCTCTATGGCGGAATCAATCGGAAACGGGCGATTCAAGACCCGCATTTCCAAGGCGCGCCGGCGCGGGGGATGGTCCGCGGGGATTGATGGCGTCAACGAAATTGCCAATGAGCTTGCCGGTCATGCCAACGGGATCGTGACGGTTGTGGGATCGGTTGCCAAGGGTGATCTGCGCCACAAAATCGACATCGACGACCGCGACGAACCCCTTGCGGGGGACTTCCTGCGCCATGCCAAGGTGGTCAATTCGATGGTCGACAAGCTCGATGAGTTTGGCACCGAAGTGACGCGCGTCGCACGCGAGGTTGGCGTTGACGGCAAGCTGGGCGTGCAGGCCCATGTCAAAGGGGTGTCGGGGGCGTGGAAGGACCTGACGGACAACGTGAACCTGATGGCCAACAACCTAACCAACCAGGTGCGCGACATTGCGCAGGTGACCACGGCGGTGGCCCAGGGCGATCTGTCGAAGAAAATTACCGTTGAGGTCCGGGGCGAGATCCTGGAGCTGAAGAATACGATCAACACCATGGTGGATCAGCTTGGATCCTTCGCGGACGAGGTGACCCGCGTGGCCCGCGAAGTCGGGACGCAAGGTGTGCTGGGCGGGGTGGCCGAGGTACGCGGCGTCGCCGGTACATGGCGCGACCTGACCAACAGCGTGAACCAGATGGCCGACAACCTGACCAGCCAGGTACGCAACATCGCGGAAGTGACAAATGCGGTGGCGCAGGGCGACCTGACAAAGAAGATCACCGTGGACGCGCGCGGTGAGATCCAAGACCTCAAGAGCACGATCAACACCATGGTGGATCAGCTTCGGTCCTTTGCGGACGAGGTGACCCGCGTGGCGCGCGAGGTGGGGACCGACGGCGTGCTTGGCGGGCAGGCCGAGGTGCGCGGCGTGTCGGGGACATGGCGCGAATTGACCGAAAACGTGAACTCCATGGCCAACAACCTGACCGATCAGGTGCGCAACATCGCCGACGTTGCCACCGCGATTGCCGAGGGGGATCTGTCGCGCAAGATTACCGTGGATGCGAAGGGTGAGATCCGGACCCTTAAGGACACGATCAACGCAATGGTCGACCGGTTGCAGGGGTTCCAGTCCGAGGTGACCCGCGTGGCCCGGCTGGTGGGTACCGAAGGCACGCTTGGCGTGCAGGCCGAAGTGCGCGACGTGTCGGGCGTCTGGCGCGAACTAACCGAAAACGTGAACCAGATGGCCACCAACCTGACCGATCAGGTGCGCAATATCGCGGAGGTGACGACCGCCGTGGCGAATGGCGACCTGTCGCGCAAGATCACCGTGGAGGTGCGCGGTGAGGTCAACCAGCTCAAGCAGACGATCAACCAGATGGTGGATACGCTCAATGGTTTCGCGTCGGAAGTGACACGGATGGCGCGCGAGGTGGGGACCGAGGGGGTTCTTGGCGGGCAGGCCGAGGTCCGCGATGTGGCCGGTATCTGGCGCGAATTGACGAACAACGTGAACCAGATGGCGAACAACCTGACCAACCAGGTGCGTAACATTGCCGAGGTGGCGCAATCGGTGTCACAGGGCGACCTGTCGCGCAAGATCACGGTGGATGCGCGCGGCGAGGTGCTTGGGCTCAAGGAAACCGTGAACTCGATGGTGGACCGGCTGAACTCCTTCGGGGCGGAGGTCACGCGGCTTTCGCGCGAGGTGGGCGTGGATGGCAAACTCGGCGGGGTGGCCGAGGTCGAAGGGGTGCGCGGCCTCTGGAAAGAACTGACCGACAACGTGAACCTGATGGCCACGAACCTTACCGATCAGGTGCGTGACATTGCGGACGTGACGACGGCGGTGGCGCAGGGTGACCTGTCGCGCAAGATCACGGTGGAAGCCAAGGGCGAAATCCTCGAACTGAAGAACACGATCAACGTCATGGTCGATCAGCTTTCGTCGTTCTCGTCAGAGGTGACGCGGCTTGCGCGGGAGGTGGGCCTTGAAGGCAAGCTCGGGGGGCAGGCCGAGGTGCGCGGGATTTCGGGGACATGGCGTGAGCTGACCGATAACGTGAACCTCATGGCCACCAACCTCACCGATCAGGTGCGCAACATCTCGCAAGTAGCAACCGCGATTGCGCAGGGTGATCTTGAGAAGACAATCGTTGTGGATGCGCGGGGCGAGGTTCTGGACCTCAAGAATACGGTCAATACGATGGTGGACCGGTTGCGGCAGTTTGCCGGCGAGGTGACGCGGGTGGCGCGGGAGGTGGGGACCGAGGGCAATCTTGGCGGACAGGCGCGGGTGGAAGGTGTGGAGGGCACCTGGCGCGACCTGACCGATAACGTGAACCTGATGGCGAGCAACCTGACCGCGCAGGTGCGCGACATCGCCAAGGTGACCACGGCGGTGGCGCAGGGTGATTTGAACCAGAAGATCACTGTGGAAGTGCGCGGTGAGATTCTTGAATTGAAGAACACGATCAACGTCATGGTCGATCAGCTTTCGTCCTTCGCGGACGAGGTGACGCGGGTGGCGCGGGATGTGGGGGTCGAGGGGAAACTCGGCGGGCAGGCGGATGTGCGGGGTGTGTCTGGCACCTGGCGCGACCTCACCGACAACGTGAACCTCATGGCCGACAACCTCACCAACCAGGTGCGCGACATCGCGCAGGTGACCACGGCGGTGGCGCAGGGCGATCTGTCGAAGGAAATCACCGTGGAGGTGCGCGGTGAGCTTCTTGAGCTGAAAAACACGATCAACACGATGGTGCAGCAACTGTCGTCTTTTGCCGATCAGGTGACGAAACTCGCCAGCGACGTCGGCACCGAAGGCATTCTTGGCGGGCAGGCACAGGTGGATGGCGTGTCGGGCATCTGGCACTCGCTGACCGAGAATGTGAACTCGATGGCGCGGAACCTGACCGAACAGGTGCGGGGCATTGCGACGGTGGTGACCGCGGTGGCCGACGGTGACCTGAACCAGATTATCACGCTCGAGACCAAGGGCGAGGTGGCGACCTTGGCCGACACGATCAACGGCATGATCAAGACCCTGTCGACCTTCGCCGACGAGGTGACAAACGTGGCCCGCGATGTGGGTATCGAGGGAAAACTGGGCGGGCAGGCGGACGTGCCGGGCGCGTCGGGCACGTGGCGCGACCTTACCGACAACGTGAACGAGTTGGCCCGGAACCTGACCAACCAGGTCCGCGCAATCGGCGAGGTGGCAACTGCGGTGACGAAGGGCGATTACAGCCAATCGGTACAGGTCGAGGTTCGTGGCGAGATTGCCCTTCTGAAAGACAACGTGAACCAGATGATCTCGACCCTGTCGGATTCGACTGCGATCAACGAACAACAGGACTGGCTCAAGACCAACCTGGCGGCCTTCACGCGGATGCTGCAGGGCGAGCGTGATCTTGCGACCGTGGCGCAGAAGGTCATCAGCGAACTGGCCCGCGTGATCGACGCCCAACACGGCGCCTTTTACCTTGCCGAGACCGTGGACGAGGAGGTGCGCCTGAAGCTGGTGGCGTCCTATGCCTATCGCAAGCGCAAGAATGTCGCGAACGAATTCAAGCTGGGCGAAGGCCTCATCGGGCAATGCGCGCTTGAGAAGCAGTGGATCGACGTCCTGACGGTGCCCGAGGATTACATCCAGATCAATTCGGGACTGGGCGAGAAATCCCCGACGAACATCCTGGTCAATCCGGTCATCTATGAGAACGAAGTCAAAGGTGTTGTCGAACTGGCATCGTTCCACGAGTTTACCGATATCGAGCGGAGTTTCCTTGAGCAGTTCTTCGAAACACTCGGCACGATTATCATCAGTATCGAATCCGGTCAGCGTACCGAAGAGTTGCTGAAGCAATCGCAGCGCCTGACCGAGGAGTTGCAGAACCAGCAAGAGGAACTGCAGCAGACCAACGAGGAGCTCGAAGAAAAGGCCCGCGAGGTCACGAAACAGAACGAAGAGGTTGAGCGGAAGAATATCGAGGTCGAAAACGCTCGCGCCGAATTGGAAGAGAAAGCGAAACAGCTTTCCCTCACATCGAAATACAAGAGCGAGTTCTTGGCGAACATGTCGCATGAATTGCGTACGCCGCTGAACAGCCTTCTTATCCTGTCGCAGCAGCTTGCCGACAACCCGGACAAGAACCTCAACACCAAACAGATCGAACATGCCAAGACCATCTTCAGCTCGGGTCGCGATTTGCTCTCGTTGATCAACGAGGTGCTCGACCTGGCGAAGGTGGAATCGGGGACGATGGCAATCGAAGTCGCCGACCTGGGTCTCGATTCCCTGCGTCAGCGGATCGAACAGAGCTTCAACGCGATTGCGCAGGACAAGAAGCTCAAGTTCGAGATCACCTTCGGCAAGGACCTGCCGGAAGCGATCAAATCGGACGAGAAACGGTTGGTGCAGGTTCTGCGCAACCTTCTGTCCAACGCCTTCAAGTTCACCGAAACCGGTTCCGTCAAACTATCGGTCGATCTGGTGAAAACCGGGTGGCGCCATTCCATTGCCGCGCTCAACAATGCCGAGAAAGTGATCTCATTCGCCGTCACCGATACCGGGATCGGAATCGAAAAGGACAGGTTGGGTGTGATCTTCGAGGCCTTCCAGCAAGCCGATGGTGGCACGAGCCGCCGGTATGGCGGTACCGGTCTGGGCCTGTCGATCAGCCGCGAGATTGCCAACATGCTGGGCGGCGACCTGATCGTCGAAAGCACGGCGGGCGAAGGGTCGACCTTCACGCTCTTCCTGCCGACGCAGATGGATCAGGCACCATCACTTGCGGAACAGGTTGACGAGATCGAGGACGCCGAGATTGTCCCCGAACCAAAGACCAAAACCAAACCTCCTGCGAAGTCCGCCAAGAAGGCCAAGTCCGATCTTGGCGATGACCGGAAAAAGGTTGATGAAAACAGCCGCACCCTGCTCATCATCGAGGACGATCTGTCTTTTGCCAAAATCCTCATGGACCGGGCGCGCAAACATGACTTCAAGGTGCTGGTTGCGGGTACGGGTCAGGATGGTCTGGCGATGGCGCAGCAATACAAGCCCGATGCCATCACGCTGGACCTTCACCTGCCCGACATGCACGGATGGGTGATCCTTGACCGTCTCAAGCATGACCCCGAACTGCGGCACATCCCCGTGCATGTCATGTCCGTGGACGAGGATGTCGAGCGGGGCCTGCAGTTCGGTGCCATTGACGTCGTGCGCAAGCCGCTCGATCCCAAGGCGTTGAACATCGCGATCGAGCGTATTTCCAACTTTGTTGACCGCAAGGTGCGCAACCTGCTGATCGTCGAGGATGACAAGGTACAGCGACAGGCGATTGTTGACCTGATCGGCAACAGCGATGTCGTGTCCCATGGCGTCAAGAGCGGCGAAGAGGCGCTCAAAGTACTGAAACAGAAGCAGTTTGACTGCATGGTCATCGACCTCAAGCTGCCGGGCATCAGCGGGTTCGAATTGATCCAGCACATCCGCGATGACGAAACGCTCGCGAAGCTGCCGATCGTGATTTACACCGGCAAGGAATTGTCGCGCCGCGAGGAGACCCGCCTGAGGAAGCTCACGGACAGCATCATCGTCAAGGGCGTCAATTCGCCGGAGCGTCTCCTGGATGAAACGGCATTGTTCCTGCATCGGGTCGAGGCCAACCTGCCCGACTCCAAGCAGAAGATCATCCGCGAGCTTTACCTGACCGATCCGGCATTGGCGGGCAAGAAGGTCCTGATTGTCGATGATGACGCGCGCAATATCTTTGCCACCACCAGCATCCTTGAACGCTACAAGATGAACGTCGTGAATGCCGAAAGCGGTCAGGACGGCATCAACCTGCTCAAGAGCACGCCGGATATCGACCTGGTGCTGATGGATATCATGATGCCGGAAATGGACGGCTACCAGGCGATGCGCAAGATCCGCAAGATGAAGGGCTTCAAGTCACTGCCGATCATTGCCCTGACCGCCAAGGCCATGCCGGAAGATCGCAGCAAGTGCATCGAGGCCGGTGCATCGGACTACATCGTCAAGCCGGTCGACGCACCGCAGCTTGTCTCGCTGATGCGGGTCTGGTTGTACAAATGAGCAAAAAAGGAATGACCTCCACCCGAAGTGATATACAGGACATAGAGACCACCCTCCTGCTGCAGGGCATCCAGCAGACATATGGATACGATTTTCGCGAATACGCCCGCGCAAGTGTCATCCGGCGGCTCAGGAAATTCATGCGCGATCATGATCTTCCCACGGTCTCTGCCCTGCAAAACCGCGTCTTGCACGACAGTGCCGCCATGTCGAAACTTGTCGACACGCTTTCGGTGAATGTCACGTCGATGTTCCGTGACGCAGAATTTTACCAGGCCTTGCGGAAACATGCGATCCCGCGCCTGCAGACTTATCCCTATCTCCGGCTGTGGGTGGCGGGGTGTTCGACCGGCGAGGAGGCCTATTCATTGGCCATCCTGCTGCATGAAGAGGGGCTTTTGGAGAAAAGCCGGATCTATGCGACGGATTTTTCCGACAAGAACGTGCAACGGGCCAAATCCGGCATCGTCGCTTTGAAATCCATGAAGACCAACACCCAGAACTATATCCGCGCAGGCGGGCACCGGGATTTTTCCGAATACTATTCGGCGAAATACGGTCAGGTGATTTTCAAGAAATTCCTCTCCGAAAAGATCTCGTTTGCGCAACATAACCTGGTCACCGATCAGTCGTTCAACGAGTTTCACGTGATCCTGTGCCGGAACGTGATGATCTACTTCAACAAGAAGCTCCAGGAACACGTGATGCATCTCTTCAACGACAGCATCGCACCCCTGGGCTTCTTGGGATTGGGCGTGAAAGAGGCGATTTTCCCGACCAGTTTTCGGAAGCTCTATTCCGAACACGGGGATGGCACACGACTGTTTCAATTAGTGAACTGATGACGCATCCGATGATCTGTATTGGGGGGTCAAGCGGCAGTATCGAGGTTCTCCACGATATTCTGGCGGGCCTGCCCAAGACCTTCCCAGCCCCGGTGACAATCGTCCTGCACAGGCACCGGGACTCGCAGGAGACGCTTTTGCGCCTGCTCAGGAGCCCGGGCATGCCGGCGATTATCGAACCCTATGACAAAGAGGTACTTTCAAGCGGTGCTGTCTATCTTGCGCCGCCAAACTATCACATGCTGGTGGATGGTACCGCAATCAGCCTGTCGGTAGATCCGCCAATTCGCCATGCCCGGCCAAGTATCGACGTCCTTTTCGGATCGGTGGCGCGATCCTATGGTCCGCGTTGCATTGTCATCATTCTCAGCGGAGCGAATAGCGACGGCGCCCGCGGGGCGGCATGTATCCATCGCCGCGGCGGCCGGGTTCTCGTGCAAGACCCGGCAACGGCTGCCTCTCCGGTCATGCCACAAAACACCTTGCAGCATGTACCGACGGCGCGGGTGTTATCTCCGGCCGAAATCGGCGCTTATCTTCTGAAATTCCTGGCACCGGAGAGGCCGACATGACCGACGCACAACCCAAGCCTCGCATCCTGGTCGTCGATGACGATGCCGGGTCGCGCACGGCCGTCAAAGCGGTTCTCGACGATCTCGATATCGACGTTGTCGAGGTGGAATCGGGCGAAGATGCCCTGCGCGAGGTCCTGCGTCAGGATTTCGCGATGATCATCCTTGACGTGTGGCTCACGGGGATGAACGGTTTTGAGACCGCGCAGGCCATTCGCGAAAGAGAGCTGTCGCGTGAGATCCCGATTATTTTCCTGACCGGTCACGAACAGGCGGAGCTTCAGGTCAACCGAGGCTATGACCTCGGGGCCGTGGATTACATGCTCAAACCCATCGTGGTCGAAAGCCTCCGGGCCAAGGTGAAATTCTCCGTCAAGTATCACCTCGAAATCCTGAAGGTCCGGGAAAACGAAAAGCTCCAGACAGCCTCCCGCAAGCTGGCGGCGCTGGTCTCGGAACTGGAGCGGTCGAACCGGGCGCTGGACGAGTTTGCGTATATCGCCTCGCACGACCTCAAAGAGCCCCTGCGCGGGATTGCGATCAACGCGAATTTTCTTCTGGACGAAGAGATCACCGATCCCGTGCGCAAAAGAGGCGAGCGGATTGTCGAGTTGAGCATGCGCATGGAGCGCCTGATTGCGGATCTGTTGCGGTTTTCCCGGCTCGGGCGCGACGAGAACGTGGATCAGATCGTGAATGTCGCGGAGGTCATCGAAAAGAGCCGCGACCTCTTTGAGGAATTCAAGGACGGTGACAAGACGCAACTGGTCGTCGAGACGCCTTTGCCGGATGTAAAAGCCGATCCCGCACGTGTCCTCACAGTGTTTCAAAATCTGATGTCCAACGGTTTGAAATACAACCAGTCAAATCCCAAGATCATCCGGGTCGGTTTTGCCGATCAGATCGTGATGGATGGTGGGCCGCTGTCGAACGTCTTCTATGTCAGCGATAACGGGATCGGCATCGACGCCCGGTACCATGAGAAGGTTTTCGAGATTTTCACCCGGTTGAACGCCGAAAGCAGCTTTGGCCAGGGGACGGGCGCGGGCCTTGCCTTCGTGCAGCGGATCATCGAGGAGCAAAAGGGCGACCTCACCATTCGTTCCGCCCCGGGTGAGGGATCCACCTTCTATTTTCCCCTTCCGATGGCGGGATAGTAGCCCGTTCGATTGCACTGCACCCCCCGAAAACACCAGGGCGATCAGGGATCGAACCCGCCGGAAATCGCGCCGCTCTCTGGAAAATTAACTTTTGGTTTAGCCGGAAATGGCATGCTTCCGGATCAATCAAGGGACATTCATTCATGTCAAGGGACGACACGCCGCCGGTTGTTCTTGTTGTCGAGAATAATGATGACGATTTCGAAGCGTCTGAAGTTGCGTTCCGGCAACGTCAGGACACGCCCATCAAGGTCGTCAGGTGCACATCCGGACGAGACGCGCTCGACTATCTCCTGGCGGAGGGTCCTCATGCGCCGCCGAATGACGGGGTGCGACCGGGTTTCATTCTGCTGGACCTGAACCTGCCGGGGATGAGCGGTCGCGAAGTGCTGATTCAGATCAAGAAAAACCCGGCGCTTCGGATCATCCCGGTCATCATCATGACCTCATCCACGGATCAGCGCGACGTTGACGAATGCTACCGGCACGGCGCCAACGCCTATGTCAAAAAGCCGATGGACCTCAAAGAGTTCTTCAAGGTCATCTTCTACCTGCAGCAGTTTCTGTTTGATGTCGCCATCCTGCCGGTCGCCGACTGACGCTTATCGGCGTTTCGTTGAGACGACGTCGCACCATTTTCGTTTGCGCCGTCGATGAAAGGCCAAAAAGCCTTAATACCCTGGCTCAGGTCACCTCGATCCGGGTGCCCTTTTCGGCATCAAAAAGGTGGATGTTCCGGGGCTCAAACCCAAAGGACATGGCCGTGCCCGGAGATGACGTGACATGGCCGGGCAGGCTTATGACGATCTGATCGTCGGTACCCTCCAGAAGTCCGTGCAGCAACGTGTTGGCGCCCAGTTGTTCCAACAATTCGACACGAACCTTGATCGGACCGGCCTCATCCGCCACGAGATGTTCCGGCCGCAGCCCAAGCGTGACCTGCCCCGAAACAGGGGCGGTGACGTCGATCGCGGCCCCGTTGCCGAGGGTCAGCGATCCGCTCTGCGCCGTCGCATTCAGGAAATTCATCGCCGGACTGCCGATGAAACCGGCCACAAACACGGTCTGCGGGCGGTCATAAAGCTCGATCGGCGTGCCGAATTGCTCAACATATCCACCGTTCAGCACCATCAACCGGTCGCCCAATGTCATCGCCTCGACCTGATCGTGGGTGACATAGATCGAAGTGACCCCGAGCCGTTGTTGCAGCTTGCGGATTTCAAGGCGCATCTGCACCCGGAGCTTGGCATCGAGGTTTGAAAGCGGTTCATCAAAGAGGAAAACCTGCGGGTCACGCACAATGGCCCTGCCCATAGCCACCCGCTGCCGCTGCCCGCCGGAGAGCTGCCGTGGCTTGCGGTCGAGATAGGGCCGGATTTCGAGGATATCGGCGGCCTCTTCAACGCGGCGGTTGATCTCGTCCTTGGAAATCCGGCGAATCTTGAGGCCATAAGCCATGTTCTGCCGCACACTCATATGCGGATAAAGCGCGTAGTTCTGGAATACCATGGCGATGTCGCGGTCTGCCGGTTCAAGGTCATTGACCCTCTTGTCGCCGATGCTGATCTCGCCGGAGGTCACCGTCTCAAGGCCCGCCACCATGCGCAGCAACGTGGATTTGCCACAGCCCGACGGGCCGACGATCACGATAAACTCGCCGTCCTCGATCTGCCCGTCGATATGGTGCAGCACCTCCGTGTCGCCATAGGCTTTGACCAGTTCTTTGAGGGTGATGGACGCCATGGTTCTCTGCCTATTTATCTGTCTCGGTCAGGCCCTGCACAAAGAGCCTTTGCATCGCGATCACCACGAACACCGGCGGGATCATCGCCAGCAGCGCGGTCATCATGATGATGTTCCATTGCGGGGATTGTTCCGCCGCCTCAAGCATTTGCTTGATGCTCATCACGATGGTGGTCATGTCGGTATCGGTCGTGATGAGAAGCGGCCAAAGATACTGGTTCCAGCCATAGATGAAGAGGATCACGAAGAGCGCCGCGATATTGGTGCGCGAAAGCGGGATCAGGATATCCCAGAAAAACCGCATCGGCCCTGCGCCGTCGATCCGCGCGCTTTCCAGCATTTCGTCCGGGATGGTCAGGAACACCTGCCGGAACATGAAGGTGGCCGTGGCCGAGGCGATGAGCGGGATCGACAGGCCCCAATAGCTGTTGAGCATGCCCAGATCGGCCACCACCTCGAAGGTGGGCAGGATGCGGACCTCCACCGGCAGCATGAGGGTGATGAAGATCATCCAGAAGAAACCCATGCGGAAGGGGAACTTGAAATAGACAATCGCAAAGGCCGAGATCAGCGAAATCGCGATCTTGCCAAAGGCGATCAGGAGCGCCATCGCCAGGGAGTTCAAGAGCATCCGCCAGACCGGTGCGACCTCGGTCCCCGACAGGCCGCCGCCGAAAAGCGTTTGTTTGAAGTTCTCCCAGAAATAGGGGCCCGGCAGCATCGGGATCGGGGCTTGTGTCATGCGCACCGCGTCGTGCGAGGCTGCCACAAAAGTGATCCAGATCGGCAGCGCCACGATGGCCACGCCGAGGATCAAAACGAGATGCGTAATGAGGTTCAGAACGGGGCGATTTTCGACCATCAGTATTCCACCTTCCGTTCGACATAGCGGAACTGGATCACGGTCATGGCGATCACCAGGATCATCAGGATCACCGATTGCGCCGCCGATCCGCCGAGGTCGAGGCCGACGAAACCGTCATTGAAGACCTTGTAGACCAGGATCGTGGTGGCATTTGCCGGACCACCTTGGGTCACCGCGTGGATGATCCCGAACGTATCAAAAAACGCATAAACCGCGTTGATGACCAGCAGGAAGAAGGTGGTGGGTGAGACCAGTGGAAAGATCAGATCCCAGAACCGGCGCACCGGTCCGGCACCGTCAATGGCGGCGGCCTCGATGACCGAGCGCGGGATGGATTGCATCGCGGCGAGATAGAAGAGGAAGTTATAGGCGATCTGTTTCCACGCCGCGGCAAAGATCACCAGCGTCATAGCCTGCTTGCCGTTCAGATAGTGGTTCCAGTCCACCCCGACCATGTCGAGCAGGAAGGGAAAGATGCCAAGCGTCGGGTTGAACATGAATACCCAGAGCGCGCCCGCGAGGACCGGGGCGACCGCATAGGGCCAGATCAGCAGGGTGCGATAGGTGGTTGCCCCGCGCACGACCCGGTCGGCGAAACCCGCGAGGATAAGCGCGATCGACATCGACAGGACCGCCACCGCAAAGGAAAAGAACATCGTGCGCCAGAAGGTCGCCAGGTATTGATCGTCGCCAAAGAGCAGTTGGAAGTTCTCGAACCAGACGAACTCCGTCGACAGGCCAAAGGCATCTTCGATCAGGAAGGATTGATAGATCGCCTGGCTGGCGGGCCAGATGAAAAAGACAAGCGTGATCAGGATCTGCGGCGCGACCAGCAGATAGGGCAGCAGGGACGCCGGAAAATGGACCCGTTTAAGCATCTGAGGTGAGATTGTCCGTCATTGACTTTGACGGCCCGGCGATCCTGACCGCCGAGCCGTACTTTTCCGCGGTGATCAGTTCGCGGAGCGTTCGAACTTGCGCAGCAGGGCGTTCCCGCGTTCGGCGGCAGCATCAAGCGCCTCTTGTGCGGTTTTGTCCCCGGCCCAAAGCGCCTCCATCTCTTCGTTGATGACATCGCGCACCTGCACAAAATTGCCGAAACGCAGCCCGCGCGAATTCGGCGTCGGCTCGTTCAGGCTCAGTTGCTTGATCGCGGTGTCGGTACCGGGGTTGCTGTCGTAGAACCCTTGCGTCTTGCTCAACTCATAGGCCGCGGTGGTGATCGGCACATAGCCGGTCTCCTGGTGCCACCAGGCCTGCACTTCGGGCGAGGAGAGATAGGTCATGAACTTGGCCACGCCCTTGTACTCCTCGTCCTCATGTCCGGCCAGCGCCCAAAGCGTGGCCCCGCCGATGATCGAGTTCTGCGGCGCATCGGCCACGCTTGTGTCAATCGGCAACATGGTCTGACCGAATTCGAACTCGGCCTGCGACTTGATCGAGCCATAATAGGCCGACGAGTTCATCCACATGCCGCATTCGCCATTGGTGAACATCGGCAGGCTGTCACCGCGACGACCGCCATATTTGAACAGGTTGTCCTTGCTCATTGCCGCCACGTTATCGAGACGCGCGGCAACTTTGTCGTTGTTGAAGGTGAATTCGGTGTCGAACCCGGCAAAGCCGTTCTCCTTCGTACCGAGGCCAATATCGTGCCAGGCCGAATAGTTTTCGATCATCACCCAGGATTGCCAACCGAAGGAGAGGCCACATTCCATGCCGCTGTCGACCAGCGCCCGTGCGGCCTTTTCAACGTCTTCCCAGGTCTCGGGCGGGGTCACACCGGCGGCCTCAAGCGCGTCGGCGTTATACCACAATACCGGCGTGGAGCTGTTAAACGGCATCGACAGCAATTCGCCCTCCGGGGTCTGGTAATACGAGATCACCGCGGGCAGGTAGTCGGACTTGTCGAAGGCTTCGCCTGCGTCGTTCATCAGGGTTTCAATCGGATAAATCGCACCTTCGGCAGCCATCATCGTCGCTGTGCCGACCTCGAACACCTGCACGAGGTGGGGATGCTCTTTGGCGCGGAAGGCGGCAACCGCAGCGGTCATGGTTTCGGTATAATTGCCCTTGTAGCTGGGGACGACCTTGTAGTCGGACTGACTGGCGTTGAAATCCGCGGCGATCTTATCGACCCGCTCGCCGTTGGTGCCGCCCATCGCATGCCACCATTGAATCTCGGTCTGAGCAAATGCCACGCTGGCGCTGACGGCCAAAGCGGATGCACTCATAGATAGAATCGTCCAGTTCATGTCAGTCTCCCGTGTTGTTTCCCATGGATCATCAAGCAGCGTTTGCGATAACTCAAGCGAAAAGCCGTAGCAGTTTTGTAACTTCAGACAATGCGTCGATGTCGCTGTTCGGTGTATATTTGGGCGCCGGTCGTGGGAAACTTGGACTCATCACTTGGATGATCCGGGGTCGGTGCATGCTGACACAGATCACCCAACACTAACGGCGTGGCCGGTCCTTGTCTGCGAGGTCGATCAACTCTCGGCTGAAAATCTGCCGCGCAACCTCATCCGGGTCACCCTCGAAATTGCGCGCGGCCATGTGACCGGCATAAACCGCATCGGCGATCAGACCCGGTTGCGCCGCGTCCCCGATCAACTCCAGCGTCCTGAACGGCGTGCCGTCCGCATCCTGTCGTCGCTGCAACGCGTCAAAGAGCGCGACCTCGCGCTGCCGTTCGGTCACCAGCACCACCGCGGCACAGGGAAGAGACGTCTCGGCCCCGGAATAGGTGCAAGCGACGTCGCAGGACGATGCCCCGATGGCAGTCACGGCGTGATTTGCCATGATCCTGACGCCCCGCGCGATCAGGGATTTCTGAATGCGGGTCTGTTCCAGCGTGTTTTCCGTCCATGGCGAGACAATGGGAGATGGCGTCACCAGAGTCACCTCGTGTCCCGCCACGCTCAGATGATCGGCCAGCACGCCGCCAAGGTAGATCTGATCGTCGTCATAAATCACGACTGGGCCGCATGTGGGGAGGTGCCCTTCCATGATATCATCCGGTGTCAGGATCGCCATCCCCTCGGCCATCGGCAGCGGTTTGCGGCGATGACGGCCGACGCCATCGCGCCGCCACCGCGCGCCCGTCGCCACAAAGACGTTGGGGATGCCAAGGCCCACGATATCATCGGCAGTGAGCGCACTTTCCCGATAGATCGAGACATTTGCACGCTGTTGCAGGTCATGGATCCGATGATCCGCGACCCGCTTCCACGCCCCGAGGCCGTGCAGCCCGGCCTCCCGCGCGGCGCGGCCGCCAAGTTGGCCGGTACCCTCCGCCAGGGTCACCTCATAACCGCGTTTTGCCAGTTGCATGGCGCATTCAAGGCCCGCAGGCCCTGCGCCGACCACCAATGCGGCGTCTTCACGAACCTTGGGGGCGATTTTCTCGGGATGCCAGCCACGCCGCCATTCCTCGCCCATGGTCGGATTCTGGGTGCAGCGGATCGGGATGCAGAGATTGTCGCAGGACACGCAAATATTACACCCGATACATTCGCGGATCTCGTCGATCCGTCCTTCTTCGATCTTCCGCGGCAGGAACGGATCAGCAATCGAGGGCCGCGCGGCACCGATGAAATCCAGAACACCCTTGCGGACCAGCGACGCCATCATGTCCGGTGAGGTAAACCGCCCGACCCCCACGACCGGCTTGGTCGTCACCTGTTTGACGAAGTCGATATAGGGGTTCTGATAACCCTCGTTCGGCTCAAAACGCGAGGTGGCGGAGTCGTTGGACCAGTCCGAGACATTCACATCCCAGAGATCCGGCATTTCAGCCAACATCTCCACCACGGCGCGGCCTTCTTCCGCCGCCTGCATGCCGTCGCTTCCACTCATCTCATCGACCGCGAACCGCATGGCGATGGCGCATGTGTCGCCGACCGCCTCGCAAGTCTCCTCCAGCACTTCGCGCAGGAGCCGCACACGGTTTTCCAATGACCCGCCATATTCATCCATCCGGTCGTTCAGGTCCGGCAGGAGGAAATGATGCAAGAGTGTCATGCGATGCCCGGCATAGACGTAAACGATATCGAACCCCGCGTCCCTGGCTCGCCGCGCGGCGTCGCGATGCCATTGGCGGAAGGCGCGAATGTCGGATTTGTCCATGGCGCGGGCCTGCCGCGGGCTTAGGCCATGAACGACCGCATCAGACGGGGCCAGGATCGGGGCGCGAGTGACCTGATTGGCGACGTGATAGCCGTTATGGGCCAACTCGATTCCCGCCAGCGATCCGGCCTCGTGGATCGCCTCCGTCACCAGTTGCAAAGGCGGCAGGTCGTTATCGTCCCACAGCCGATGCTCGGGAAAGGGTGACAGATCCGATGTCGGGTGGATTTCAGTTTCCTGATTGCACACCACGCCCCAACCGCCCTCGGCCTTGATCCGGCGTAACGTCGCCTCGGCCTGCGGATGCAAATGTCCCATCCCGGTACAATGCGGCACCTGATAAAACCGGTTTTTGGCGGTAACAGGGCCGATTTTCACCGGTTCGAACAGGATGGAATAGGGGTCATTCATGGGGTGGCAGCCTTTGGGAAAACCTGACCAAAGACTGACCAAGTGCCGGTGCGCCTGTCAATCGCCTCGACCGCTGCTGTCCGCGGCTCCCGCCCGATTTGGCGCGTGGCAACCGCCTATTGCTTGACGGTCTCGACGTCTTCTTCATCGACCAGTTCGGCATCCGGCACATCGGGATCCGACACCGGCACGGTATTGTCTTCGCCCTCATCGCCGGTCTGATCTTCGATGGCCCCCACGATCAGCGGCAACATCTCGACCCCGGTCGAACTGCTCACCGGTGCCGCGGGCGGCGCGGTACAACTCAGCGTATCGAAGGACTGGCAATTGTCGCAGGCTGGCACCCACTCCGCGTGGATATGATGGCAATTGTCGCAGACCCATTGCGGTCCCCGCGGCGCCGACAGCGCCCGCGCCAGCCACCCTTTGACCACCGCGTCGGACGCGCCCTCACCCCGTTCGACCGCCGCCATGATCGTCAAGGCGCGGGCATCCGGATCCACCTCGGCCAGATCCCCAAGCGCCCGGCGGGCGGCGGGGAAATCCTCGGCAGCGATATGAAGCTCCGCTTCGAGCAGTTTGGTCTCACGGTCTTCAGGGTGGGTCCTGAGCAGTTTAGCAAACCGCTTCAGCCGTGCCTGCGGCGTCTCATCCGGCTCTATTTCAGCGAAAACCGCGGCCAGGTCCGGGTGCGGCCGGGCATCCCATGCCTTCTTGATGACCCGCGCGGCGTATCTGTTTGACCCTTTTTCGATATACCCCCGCGCGGCCAGAACGGCGGCGGGGATCAGGTCGGGCGACAAACGATTGGCTTCGATCGCGGCTTCGCGGGCCTCGATATCGTTCCCTTCGTCCAGGATATCGCGCGCCTCGGAGAGCGCCAGAACCGCATCGCGCCGCTTGTGCACATCGCGCGGCAGCGTGCCATGTTTGAGCTTGGCGTTGAGCGTCTTGCGCGCGCCGGTCCAATCTTCGTTCTGCGCCTGGAGGGTGAGCAGTGTATCCTGGATCTCGGCATGTTTCGGCTTCAGCGCAAAGGCCGTCTCAGCCAGTTTCAACGCCGTGTCCGTGTCGCCATCGGCAAGTTTCTGGCGCAGGATCCCACGCACACCCACAAACCGCGTCCGTTCGTTTTTCAGCAGCCGCTTATAGACCTCTTCGGCCTTGCGCCGGTTGCCAGACATCTCCGCGGCCTGCGCGGTAATCAGGTTGGTCAGCTCCGGTTTGCGCAGATAGCGTTCCGCGCGGCTGGCCTTGGACATGGCCAACTCCCCCTCGCCAGAGGCAAGCGCCATCATGCCATCGGACAAGGCCTGGTAGCCCTTTTGCTGCCGGTTACGGTCGAAATACCGCGAAATTGCGGTTTCGTCGCCGTTGATGAACCGCAGGACCGCCACCAGAAGAGAGGCCAGTTTCAGGAAAACCCAGATCGCGACAATCAGGGCCAGAAGGGCAACAACGGCGGTGATCGGTGTCAGGTTCAATTCCTGCCCGGCCATCACGATCCGGACGCCCCCTTCAAGCTCCAGCAGGTAACCCGCGCCAAAGGCCGCTGCCGCGACAAGGGCAATGAAAACAACTATCTTGGTAATCGACCACAGCATTACGCTTGCCCTCTCGGTATCAATTTAGCTTCGCGCTCAATTCCTGCGCGGCGGAAACGGCATCCTTGCGGCTTTGGACCTGGCCGGTCCAACCCGCCAACTCTGCGCGGCCTTCATCGGGAAGGGCTTCGATCTCGGCCAGGGCATCGGCAAGTCGGCCTTCGCGCACCGCCGCCTCAACCCGCGACAGAACCGCGTCGGGATCGTTGCCCTCACGCGGCTCCAGTGACCTCGCCCCAAGTTGCGTCCGCAAAAACGCACCAAATCCGCTGCCTTCGGTGTCTCCGGCGGCATCCCGTGATGCCGACAGCGCGGCGCGGGCCGCATCCGGGAAACTCTCCTGCAGCGCCGTCAAAGAGGCCACGCCGCCCGAGGCAGGTTGCGCCAGCGCGTCCGGCACGGCTACGCCCAACCCTTCGAGATCCGCAAGTGCCGCATCATACCCCGTCCCGGCATCCAGCGCCGTCATGACCCGGGTCAGCGCCGCCCGCTGCAACGTCGCCTGCGCGGCAGCCTGGGCGTTTTCTTCGAGGATCGCAGAATGTTCGGTCATCGCATCGACCGCGGCACGCAGGTTATCGAGTTCCTGCTGCTGCGCGGCCAGCGCCGCACCAGAGGCGCCGTCGCCAACCGGCTCGCTGGCAAGATTCGACAAGCGTGACTCCAGCTCGGTCATACGGTCCGCTAGGCCGGCAATGGCCGCCTGATTGTCTGATTGCGCATCCTCAAGACCGCTAAGGTCACCCCCCAGTTCAAGCGCCTCGGCCCGGCTGGTCAAATCGGACAACAGGGCCGTCTGATCGTCGATCTTACGCTGCAATTCCGCGATCAGGGCCTGATCCGCGCCGGGTTCCGGCAGCACGAAACGCGCCAGGCCAAAACCAATCGCGGCCGCAACCAGCCCGCCCAGAACCATGGGTACGAAGCCGCCCTGCCGAATGACAACGGGTTCGGGTGCCGGACGCGGCGCGGGTGCATCCTCGGCGGCATAAGCCGTCGTACCCTCGGTGTCATCTTCGGATTTGTGCTCGGCCGGGTCGGGTTGCTCTTCGGCGTTTTCGGCATCCTCAGCGGCCGTTTCATCGTCTGCGTGTTCGATTTCCGCCCCGGGCTCCTCGGGCGCTTCAACCGGATCGGTTTCCTCTACGATCTCGGCATCTACCACGTCTTCGATGGGTTTCTGGTCGCTCTCGGGAACTTCGGTCGCATCATCAGCGGCCATTTCTTCGACCTCGGATTTCTCAACCTTCGAAGATTTCTTTTTATTCGCCAACGTCAGCCACCCTTTTCGAATCTCGCACCGCTACGACACCTCAACGACCTTACTGCGCCCGTTTTCCTGTCTCAAGCGACTTCCCCTGATCGACCAGCCGCTGGATCACATCCAGCATCGCGGCGGCATCGGGCCGTTCGGCCACGATGAGTTCACCATCAAAGCCATCCGGCACCATCGCAGCCACCGCAGCACTCAGGGCAACAACAGTCATTTTAGGTCGCCCCTTGCCATTGGCGAAGAATAATTGCGCGGTGCGGGGCGAGAACAGGGGAAGAATGACCGGTCCATCCCCCCGAAGCAGCCGTTGCGCCTGATCTGACAGCGGATTCGGCACCTGCCGGTAAAGCACCGCCTCACTTGTTGGAATGCCACTTGCGCCAAGCCGCCGTGCAATATCGCCCACGGATCGGTCACCCCGGATATGCAGGCACGGACCGGTCACGGCGTCCGATTGCACGCGCACGACCAGATCATCCGCGGCGCCCGAGGATGAAATTGCGGTCAGCCCATGATCGCGCGCCACCTGCGCCGTCGCGTCACCCACGCAATAGCAGGTGATATCGCGCCGGTCGCTGGCCCTTGCAAAAGCCTCGACACCATTGCGCGAGGTGAAGATCAGCCGTGTGATGCCGTCCAGATCGGGCAATTCCCCGGCAAAAACAATCTTCAACAGCGGTGAGATTTCGATGGCGACGCCACATCCGACCCGCTGCCTGATCGCGTCGGCAAACAGCGCGCCTGCCGGGTCGGGCCGGGTGATCAGGATCGTGGGCGTCATCAAAGCTCTGGTGTTGTTTGCCGGACGCTCCGGTGATACCTGCCAGAGGGGCAACACGCAACGGGCGACCAAATGAGCACGGCGCTGACACTTCTGGGGCTTGAAAGCAGCTGCGACGATACGGCGGCAGCGGTGGTGCGGATCGTACCGGGCCAGCCCGCGCAAATCCTGTCATCCGTCGTTCATGGGCAGGAAAGCCTGCATGCAGATTTCGGCGGTGTTGTCCCCGAAATCGCCGCACGTGCCCATGCCGAAAAACTCGATATTTGCGTGAAACAGTGTCTAACTGAAGCCGATTGCGGCCTTGACGATCTCGATGCCGTGGCAGTGACTGCAGGGCCGGGGTTGATCGGTGGCGTGATGTCCGGTATCATGTGCGCCAAGGGGATTGCGGCGGGGGCCGGTCTGCCCCTCGTGGGGGTCAATCACCTGGCCGGGCATGCCCTAACGCCGCGCCTGACGGACAACGTGCCTTATCCCTATCTCATGCTGCTGGTTTCTGGCGGGCATTGCCAGCTCCTGATCGTTCGCGGCCCTGATGATTTCACCCGTTTGGGCGGCACCATCGATGACGCCCCCGGTGAGGCATTTGACAAGACGGCGCGCCTTCTGGGCCTGCCACAGCCCGGGGGGCCTTCGGTAGAGCGCGCCGCCACCAAGGGTGATGCCACGCGGTTCAGGTTTCCCCGCCCCCTGCTCGACCGCGACGGGTGTGACATGTCCTTTTCCGGTCTCAAGACCGCTTTGCTGCGCACCCGCGATCAGGTTGTGACGGAGAAAAGCGGCCTATCGCGCCAGGATCGCGCCGACCTCTGCGCCGGGTTTCAGTCGGCAGTGGCGGATGTGCTGGTTGAGAAAACACGCCGGGCGCTGGCGCTTTATCTCGCCGAGAAACCGGGAGTGGCCAGTCTGGCCGTCGCCGGGGGTGTTGCGGCAAATAGGGCGATTCGAGGTGGGTTAGAGACTGTTTGCGCCACGGCAGGTTGTCAGTTTATGTCGCCTCCACTCGCGCTCTGCACCGATAACGCGGCGATGATCGCCTATGCCGGGGCCGAATTGTTTTCAGTAGGTCAGCGCGACGACATGACCCTTGCCGCGCGGCCCCGATGGCCCCTGGATAAATCCAGCCCCGCGCTGCTTGGAAGCGGCAAGAAGGGGGCCAAGGCATGATTTACGTGTTTGGAGCAGGTGCCTTTGGGACCGCGCTGGCGATCTCGATTGCCGGGAATGGTCCGGTCACCCTCTGGGCGCGGGATGCAGAAAACGCCACCGAAATAGGCAAAACCCGTGAAAACGCCGCGCGTCTGCCCGGTGCGGCCCTTCCTGCGCCAATGAACGTCACCGCGGAGATGCCGCAGGTGACAGCCACCGATATCTGCCTCTTGTCGGTCCCGACACAGAAACTCCGTGGTTTTTTGACCGAGCACGGTGAACACCTCTCCGATGCGCATCTGGTCGCGTGCTGCAAGGGCGTCGAGCATGGAACCGGTCTGGGGCCGGTTGAGATCATCGCCGAAATCGTGCCAACAGCGGTCCCTGCGATGTTGACCGGGCCGAGCTTTGCCCATGACATTGCCAAGGGAATGCCCACGGCCCTGACCCTCGCCTGTGCCGATGACGCAGCAGGGGAGGTGCTGCAGCAGGCGCTGACCACTCCCAATCTACGGCTTTACCGCACCACCGACACCATAGGCGCGCAATTGGGCGGTGCTTTGAAGAATGTCGTGGCGATTGCCTGCGGCGCGGCGATGAGCGCAGGCCTGGGCGAAAGCGCGCGAGCAGCCTTGATGACCCGCGGTTTCGCCGAAATGTCGCGTATGGCCGCCGCGTTGGGGGCCGAACCGGACACGCTCGCTGGTCTTTCCGGCTTCGGCGATCTGACGCTGACCTGCACCTCGGAACAATCCCGAAATTACCGTTTTGGGCAGAGTTTGGGTCGAAACGAGCCTTTTGACGCCGCGATCACGGTTGAAGGCGTGGCGACCGCCCGAGCGGTGCAGGAACAGGCCAACGCGATGACAATCGACATGCCGATCACCGACACGGTCGTGGCCCTGACAGATGGAAAATTGCGTGTCGACCAAGCCATGGATATGCTGCTCTCACGACCACTAAAGGAAGAATGATGCTGATTGCCCTGATTGCCCGAGACAAACCCGGTGCCCTGCAAATCCGTCTGGATACGCGCGATGCCCATGTTGCCTACCTCAAGGAGACCGGCGTATCGCAGGCCGGGCCGCTTTTGGATGACGAGGGGCAGATGTGCGGGTCGCTGATCGTGCTGGATGTCCCGGACATGGCGGCGGCGCGGGCCTGGGCCGACAAGGACCCGTATGCCCATGCCGGGCTTTTTGCCGATGTGCAACTAATCCAATGGAACAAGGTGATCTGAGCGATGCAATACTGGCTGTTCAAATCCGAACCCTCCACCTGGAGCTGGGACGACCAGATGGCCAAGGGCGATATCGGCGAGGAATGGGACGGCGTGCGCAACTATCAGGCGCGGAATTTCATGCGCCAGATGGAGATCGGTGATCGCGGGTTCTTCTATCACAGCCAGACCGAAAAGGCGGTTGTGGGCATTGTCGAGGTTGTTGCCCTGGCACACCCCGACAGCACCACCGACGATGAACGATGGGAATGCGTGGACATCAAGGCCATCAGCCCGGTCAAGACACCCGTGACGTTGGAGATGATCAAAAATGATCCGCGTCTGGCCGAAATGGTGTTGGTGAAAAACTCGCGCCTGTCGGTTCAACCGGTGGCCGAGGCCGAATGGCGGATCGTATGTGAGATGGCCGGAGTCGACCCCTAGGGCGGGGCGTTGAAACAGGTTGAAAGACGAGGGAGGGAAAGATGGAAATTCTGAACGTGTTGGTGGCGGGGATTGCGTCCTATGCCTTTGGCGCGGCATGGTACATGACCTTGTCCAAGCCGTGGATGGAAGCCTCTGGGGTTGAGGTTGGCGCCGATGGGAAACCCGCCAACAATTCAAACCCGGTGCCGTACCTGATCGCCTTTGTCATGGCGATCATCGTCGCGGGCATGATGCGGCATGTCTTTGCGCTGAGCGGGATTGATACCTTTGGCAAGGGGCTGGTTTCGGGCCTTGGCATCGGGCTTTTCATGTCGAGCCCTTGGCTTGCAACCTGCTATGCGTTCGGGGGCAGGCCCTTCAAGCTGACCTTGATCGATGCAGGCTACGTCACTTTCGGCAGCGCCATCATGGGCGCGGTCCTGACGCTTTTCTGAGGCGCAAAAACGAACGGAGGATGCAGGCAAATACGCCGGCACCCTCCGTTTCCCCACGTGCTCCCTACACACCACACGCGTATCTCGAATTAGGTTCCGGCCATACTGGCCTATGCGGTGGACCATAGACCAGGTTCGGTTTTTTCACAAACATCAAGTAGTTAGAATTCGTCTCAAAAGACGCAAAGCAAAACGCCCGCCGGTGGGCGGGCGCATCTCATGCTCGGATGGCAAGATATCAGCCGTAGACTGACTCTTTCCCGAAATGCTTGGTCAGCATGTAGTAGACGACAGCGCGATACTTGTTGCGCTCGGAACGGCCATAGGTGTCGATCACCTGATTGATCGCGTCCATCAATTGCGGCCCATCGGCCAGACCCAGTTTCTTGACCAGAAAGTTATCCTTGACCGTTTCAAGCTCGGCCGGTTGTCCGGCGGCCACGGTCGATGCGTCGGCGTCGTAAATCGCCGGGCCGCAGCCGATTGTCACCTTGGTCAGCAGATCCATATCCGGTGTCATGCCGCATTTGTTACGCAGGTCGTCCGCATATTGTGCGATCAGATCGTCACGTCGTCCCATTAAAGTCTCCCTCCTGTCCGGCAACATGCCGGCTCATTCCACTATTCAGCCCCAAGCGGTGCTGGCGACACGATAACCACTGAGGCCATCTGCTCAAAGGGAAAACTTGATGGCTTCTCCCCGTCGGCCATCAACGGCACAAACCCCACCCGCTGCCCTGCAGGTGAAAATGGTCCGCGTGGAGCGCGTTGTAATCGGGGCCGAGGCTGACCGGGAACCAGAGGCATGCGCTGGCAAACGCATCTCGCAGGAAGCGTGCGGTGGCGTCCTCGCCATCCCAATCGGCTTTGAGCCGGATCACCCGGCCATCTTTCGTGCGGAAGCCGGAGATGTCGATCGCATCCGCCGTTGCGTGACTGCTCATGCGCCCACCGGAACCGCCGGGGGTTCGTATCTGGCGACAATTATAGCTTGAGAAATGGCGGATATCGCTCACCTGCGTGTCCAGATGCCGTGCCGCCGCGACTTGAAGCCCGTGCTTTTCCCACATGGCGAGGCGCAAGGCGGTTTGGCATCTCGTCTCAACCCGGGGCAGCCGGGCATTGCCAACCTCCGTCAAGGCAATGCGGGGGGTGATGTGGCATTGCGGACTGTCCTGTAACGGCGCCAAGCGGGTGAATGCCGCGCCTTCCAGTGCCTGCAAGCAGGCGGCATCGGAGGAAAGCGCGTTGCGAAGTTTCCATTTTGTCAGGCCGGTCAGGGGGGCCTCGACATCAAGCGGAGTGAAGGGGTGCCAGGGGTCCGGAAGTGGCGATTTCGGGTGAAACAGGGTCACATATCCACCGAACAGGACCACGATGAGACCCAAACGCAAAACCGCCCGACGCAAGGCCGGGCGGAATGCTTTCCAGTCGTAGCGCATCCGCTCAGTAGCGGTAGTGCTCGGGCTTGAACGGTCCCTCGGGGGTCACACCGATGTAAGACGCCTGATCCACGCTCAGCTCGGTCAGCTTGACGCCGATCCGGTCAAGGTGAAGCCGCGCAACCTTCTCATCAAGGTGCTTGGGCAGGATATAGACCTGGTTGTCGTACTCATCGCCCTTGGTCCAAAGCTCGATCTGCGCCAACACCTGGTTGGTGAAGCTCGCCGACATCACGAAGGACGGGTGCCCGGTGGCATTGCCGAGGTTCAAAAGACGCCCTTCGGACAGAAGGATCAGGCGATTGCCCGACGGCATCTCGATCATGTCCACCTGGTCCTTGATGTTGGTCCATTTGTGGTTCTTCAGGTTCGCCACCTGAATTTCATTGTCGAAATGGCCAATGTTGCCGACGATCGCCATGTCCTTCATCTCGCGCATATGCTCGATGCGGATCACGTCCTTGTTGCCGGTGGTGGTGATGAAGATATCGGCGCTATCGACAACATCTTCGAGACGCACGACCTCGAACCCGTCCATGGCGGCCTGCAGCGCGCAAATAGGGTCTACTTCGGTGACTTTGACCCGTGCACCGGCCCCGCGCAGGGACGCAGCGGAGCCTTTGCCCACATCGCCGTAACCCATGACAACGGCAACCTTGCCCGCCATCATCGTGTCGGTGGCGCGGCGGATACCGTCGACCAGCGATTCCTTGCAGCCGTATTTGTTGTCGAATTTCGACTTGGTGACGCTGTCATTCACGTTGATGGCCGGGAAGGGCAACTGGCCCTTCTTGTGCAGATCATAGAGGCGATGCACGCCTGTGGTTGTTTCCTCGGAAACGCCCTTGATCGCATCCCGGGTCTTGGTGAACCAACCCGGTGTTTCGGCCATACGCTTCTTGATCTGCGCAAAGATGACCTCTTCTTCTTCCGAGGTCGGTGTTTCGATCAAGCCGATCTCGCCCGCCTCGACTCGCGCGCCCAGCAGGACGTAAAGCGTGGCGTCGCCACCATCGTCGAGAATCATGTTCGCGCCTTCGGGGAACATGAAGGAGCGGTCGAGGTAATCCCAATGCTCTTCCAGCGTCTGGCCCTTGACCGCAAAGACCGGCGTGCCGCCTTCGGCAATCGCGGCAGCCGCGTGGTCCTGCGTCGAAAAGATATTGCACGAAGCCCAGCGGACATCCGCCCCCAGAGCCACCAGCGTTTCGATCAGAACGGCGGTCTGGATCGTCATGTGCAGGCTGCCGACAATCCGCGCGCCTTTCAGGGGTTTGCTCTCACCGTATTCGTCGCGCAGCGCCATCAGGCCCGGCATTTCCGTCTCTGCGATATCGAGCTCTTTGCGGCCAAACGCCGCCAGGCTGATATCCTTGACCATATAATCTTTCGCCATACCCGTGGCTCCTTCAAGCAATCTGTTTGTGGGGCAGATAGCATCAGAGTCCCGGTTCGGCAATGCGGCTTCGAGCGGCGCGCCCGAGCGTCGGCATCGCGGTGCCGTCCAGAGGCCGCAATATCGTGGTGTTTTGATGCCGCGCAGGCAATCAATTATGCGTCATCGCGCGACAGTATGACCGCCCGTCCCGTGTCGCCGTTCGCTCAGCGGTCAGGAGTTAGCTCTCGGTGCCTTCCGGCTCATCGAGCAGATGCGCCTGGTACCAATCCGTGCCGGTCGCGACGATACAGGCCATGCCTTCCGGCGTGGTCAGGATCACGGTGAAGGTGCCGGTCTCTTTCGACGCCCAAACCTCGACCACCGAGCTTTTGCTTTGCGAGGCCTGCAGCCCGCCACCGGCGAAGCTCTCTGAATACTTGGTCTTCAACCGCTCGACGACCATATCGCGCTTGGCACAATTCGCGGCAAACGCCGGCAGGGACGCCACAATCAGAGAGATGCTCAACCCCGCCCCGATCAGATGCTTGTACATTGCAAGCTCCTTTTCATTTTTTAGGGGGCGGTACGCAAAGGGAGGATTGCGTACCCCCCAAACTGCATTGCTTCTTTCGCGAACGTGACGAATGTTCAAGTCCCGATCACGAAATGGCAGCAGATCGTGAGGCAAGAGTGCGACCGAAATGTGGCAGAAATGTGGCAACCGGTGGTGCCGATGCCTAGCTGTGCTTCTGATGACGCATTTACATGGGCCAGCCCCGCAGGCTAGGCACGAAAACACCGCGAAGGATGGGATGAACCATGTCACAGAACCGGAAGATCGGCTTTTCAAGCGCCGCCGCGCGGGTGCAATACCTCTTGCTCATGGGGCTTTTCCGGCTGGCAGTGACGCGCGGCCTCTATGGCCGTTTCGCGCGGGGTCTGGGCCGTGTGTTCTCGCCGCAAAACGCGGTTTTTGTCCGCCAGGGCGACGAGCCGCCGTTCAAGATCTATCTCAACGACGGCTACTGGACCCGGTTTGCGCTTTATCACACCGACTATGAGACCGAGGTCGAGACCGTGTTGCATCACGCGGCGGGGCATACGGATGTCTTTTGCGACCTTGGCGCCAACAAGGGGTATTGGTCGGTCCGGGCCGCGCCGCTCTTTTCGCAGATTCATGCGGTCGAGGCGGCGGCCGGGACGTTCGCGTCCCTGACAGAGAATGTCGACACCCTGCCGAATGTCACCCGTCACAAACGGGCGATTCACGCGGAATCGGGTCGAAAGTTGCAATTCCTGAACGTCCCGCTCAGCCACGCATCGGCCCGGATCGCGGAGGCAAACGAGGGTGCCGATGAAACCGTCGAAACCATTGCGATTGATGACCTGATCCCATCTGGGACGGCGGCATTGATAAAGCTCGATGTTGAAGGGGCAGAAATCGCGGCCTTCGATGGTGCAGGGCGGGCGCTTTCGGACGGGTCGGTGTTCATCTACGAGGATCACGGCAATGACCCCGCGTGCCTGCCGAGCGCACATGTCCTTAAAAACCCCGAAAACAGTGTCTATTTCGTCTCAAACACGCCCCGGAAGCTCTGTACCGTGGCAGAGATCCGCGCGGTCAAGACGGACCCTTTCAAGGGTTACAATTTTCTGGTGGCGCGAGCGGAATCGGAATTGTTGCGCGCCATCCTCGAAGGCTTTGCAAAACCGGGCGGGTGAGGCTACGAGTATCGAACCCAACCCGCGAGAGTAATCCCCCGTGCGAAAACCCCGTGCCTGGCAAAAGATGCTATCCGGTCGCCGCCTCGACCTGCTGGACCCGACCCCGGTGGATATCGAGATCGAGGATATTGCCCATGGGCTGTCCTTCGTGGCGCGATGGAACGGGCAAACGCAGGGGGATTTTGCCTATTCGGTGGCCGAACATTCGCTGCTGGTTGAGAATCTTTATAGCCGTCTGAACCCCAAGGCGCCCGCGAAATGGCAACTCGCCGCACTTTTGCACGATGCGCCGGAATACGTCATCGGCGACATGATTTCGCCGGTGAAAAACGCCGTTGGGCCGGGATATGGGGAGCTGGACCTGCGGCTGACCGCGGCCATTCACCTGCGGTTTGGCCTGCCTGCGGCGGTGCCGCTTGCGGTCAAGAAGCAGATCAAGAAAGCCGACAAGATCAGCGCATGGATGGAGGCGACCCGCATCGCCGGTTTTTCCGAGGCAGAGGCCAACCGGTTCTTCGGCAAACCGGATGCGTCGATCATAGATGGTTTGGAACTGCGTCTGCGCCCGCCGATGGACGCGCGGAACGATTATCTGGCCCGCCACGCGGAATTGCTCGCGCTGATCTGAGCCATGTCACAGGAACCCAAAGGCACACTCTATTACGTCGATGGATCGCCATTTGCCCGTTTGATCCGAGTTTTGGTGCGCGAGTGGACCTATCCCACCACCGAAGTCAAACTGCCCTTTCCCCTTCCAGACGATTTCTTTGACCTGTCTCCCCTCGGTCAGGTGCCTGTGTTGCGGACAAAAGAGAAGGTGCTGTTTCCAACGGCCGCAATTGCATCCCATTTATCCGAAGCGACCGGCCAGAAACCCTACGATACGCAGCTCTTGGCCGCACTTTTATCATGGGCCGACAGTTTAGTGGCCGCGTTTTACCAGGAATGGGCCGGGTTGGTTCCGGTTCCGAAGAAAAACGCTCTCGGGTTTGATCCGGCGACATGCAACCTTGAACGGGTAGGGCCATTCCTCGACTGGGTTGCCCAAAGGATCGACCCAAAAACGCCGGGCGCGCCGGAGTTTGCGTTGGGTTGTATATTGAACTGGGTCGATTCCCGCAGACCTATCGACTGCAAGCACCCAGAGGTCATTACGGAACTGATCCGCCGCCTTGGCGACCGGGCCAGCTTTCAGGAAACGGTGCCAGCGCCCTGGTCTGCGGACTAACGGGGCGACCTTTTGGCCAGAATACGCTGCAACGTCCGGCGGTGCATGTTGAGCCGCCGGGCAGTTTCGCTGACGTTGCGGTCGCAGAGCTCATACACCCGCTGAATATGTTCCCAGCGCACACGATCCGCACTCATCGGGTTTTCCGGCGGCGGCGGCAGCTCGTCTTCGCTGGCCAGCAGGGCATTTGTGATATCCGTCGCATCCGCCGGTTTCGACAGATAATCCGTCGCCCCGATCTTGACGGCGGCAACGGCGGTGGCAATTGCGCCATACCCGGTCAGGACGACAACCCGGCTGTCGGGGCGACGTTCGCGGATCACCTCGACCACATCGAGGCCGTTGCCGTCCTCAAGCCTGAGGTCGCAAACCGCGTAGGCCGGCGGCCGGGCCGTCGCAATCGCCTTGCCTGCGGCCACCGATCCGGCGGTTTCCACGGCAAATCCACGTTTTTCCATGGCCTTGGCCAACCGACGCAAAAATGGTTCGTCATCATCGAGGAGAAGAATGGATTTATCCTCGCCAATGTCGCGCAGGTCTTCAGCCATCGTTCACTCCCATTCGGCGCAAGTTCAAAAAAGCGTAGCCCGAGCCGCAGGTCAGGTCAAACACCTACCCGTGCCACTCAGCCGATCTCCATGAAGCACTGGATGCGCTCGGCCATCTCTTCGGCCGTGTCCTCGCGCCGGAAAAACTCCATGAACCCCTTTTCGGGAAACATCAGGTAGCTCTGCGTGGAGTGGTCAACGAGGTAAAACTCCTCGTCCCCCTCGTCGGGTTCGTGGATCTTCGAATAGGCGCGATAGGCCTTGCTTGCGACGCTGATCTGTTCCTCGGAGCCGGTCAGCCCGAGCATCCGCGGGTGCATATAGTCGGTAAATTCCCGCACGACCTCGGGCGTATCGCGCTTGGGGTCAACGGTAATGAACACCGGTTTCACCATCAGGCCACGCTCTTCGAGGATGGCGACCGCATCGGCATTCCGCGCGGCATCAATCGGACAGACATCCGGGCAGAAGGTATAGCCGAAATAAACCAGCGTTGGCTTATCTATCACCTCCTTTTCGGTCACCGTGTCACCGGTTTCACTGACCAGCGTGAAAGGGCCGCCGATTGCCGCGGCGCCACCCGCCACGGAGGTGGCCCGGCATTGGGCATATTCGTCATCCGGCGCGAAAAAACTCGTTGCGGCGTACATTCCTGCAAGGCCGAGCACCACCAGAGCGGCGGCGAAAATCGCAACATTGCGTGTCATGGCGTAATCCTTACTCTGGTCGATGATGGTGTTGTCGATTGCATATCTAACACCGCGAACGGAAACCACAACGGGACCAAGGCGCGCAGATGACAGATATGACGACGGACCCGATCAAGTCACGCGACAGGGGCAATTGGATTCGTCTGCGGACACTGGTTCTGCTGCGTTGGTGGGCGATCGCCGGGCAGCTTTCCGCATTGCTCATTGCGCAGCGGGTCTATGCGCTTGATCTCGAGATGGGGCTCTGTTTCCTGGTTATCGGCGTGTCGGTGCTCAGTAACCTGGTTGCCTTTTTCGTTTACCCCGAAAACAAGCGGCTGCGCGAAACGGAGACCATGCTGTTCGTGCTCTTCGACATGCTGCAGCTCGGTCTGATGCTGCATCTGACGGGGGGCCTCAACAACCCGTTTTCGATCCTGATCGTCGGGCCGGTCACCGTGGCAGCCTCGGCGCTGTCATCCCGGTCCACCCTGTTCCTTGGCCTTGCCGCGATTGCCATCGTGTCGATGCTGATGGATTATCACCTTCCCTTGCAGACCGAGCAGGGTTTCGTTCTGCGGGTCCCGGATGTGTTCCGGTTCGGCAATTGGGTGGCGATCGTGATCGCGGTGATCTTTCTTGGGGTCTATTCCCGCTGGATCGTATCTGAAATGCAGGCCATGTCCGACGCGCTGGAGGCGACGCAGATGGCCCTGGCACGGGAGCAGAAACTGACCGACCTTGGCGGGGTCGTCGCCGCTGCCGCCCATGAGATGGGAACACCCCTGGCCACGATCAAACTAACCAGTTCCGAGCTGGCCGACGAATTGGACGACGCGCCCGAGCTTCGCGATGATGCGCTTTTGATCCGCGAGCAGGCGGATCGGTGCCGCGACATTCTCCGCTCCATGGGACGGGCGGGCAAAGACGACCTGCACCTGCGCAAGGCACCGCTCATGTCGGTCGTCGAAGAGGCGGCCGAGCCGCATCTGGAGCGCGGCAAGACCGTGCATTTCGATGTCGATCTCGACCCCGAGAAGGAACGGAATCAACCGATCATCCTGCGGCGTCCGGAAATCATTCACGGGCTTCGCAACCTGGTGCAAAATGCCGTCGATTTTGCCGCAGCGAATGTCTGGATCGAAAGCGGCTGGACTGACGAGCGCATCACCCTGCGGATCATCGACGATGGCAAGGGGTTTCCGTCCCAGGTTCTGTCACGGGTGGGCGAGCCTTTTGTCAGACGCCGGTCCCAAAGCGATCCGCGCAGACCGGGATATGAGGGGATGGGATTGGGCCTATTTATCGCCAAGACACTGTTGGAGCGATCCGGCGCGGATATCAGCTTTGCAAACGGGCCGGAAACGACCCCCGCCGATGCCGCGGGCGCCGCGCGGACAGGGGCGGTTGTCGAATTGTCATGGCCCCGGCAGGACATCGACGCGATGTCAGATCAGAACCGGCGGCCAGAGGCCAAGAATGAGCAATTCACGATCTGACAAATGATCAGGCTGTTTACCTTGGTTAACCTTGCCTTAACCAAGTGAAGGCAATCTGCAGGTGGGGACGTCCAGCAAGGGAATCTGTCTATGGATGGAAATACTGTCTTCAACCTGGCCGGCATTTTTGCGATTTCGGTCATCGGATCGCTTGTCGTCCTTTGGATTTTCGGCGCGGTTCTGGGCAGTGGACGACGATCCAAAGGGACCCTCGCGTCACAGGCAGTCACCGAGAACACGATCCTGTTTCGAAATGGCGTGATCGACGGCCATGACCTGAATGCGCTCAGTGCCCTTGGAACGGTCGAGGACTGGAATGACCTGCGCGCCTGGCTGAGTGACCGGTTTGCCGATCTGCCGGAATACCTGCCGGACGATCAGACGCAGACATCGACCTACCACACCCATGACCGCATCAATGACGAGGCGACCGTGACCATCGCCGCCAGCAAGGGCATGACCTGTGTCACTCTGGTCGATCCCATCGAATGCCAGCCCGTGGACCGGCATCAGGCCATGCGCCTCAAGACCGCGCAGGCCGAAGATCACCTTGCACTGATGACCGCCCCTTGCGCGATCTGGAAGACCAACACCGAAGGGGTGGTGACCTGGCGCAACGCGGCCTGCACCCGCCTGCTGGGCGAGCAGTTGGGCCATGTGATGGAGAATGTCGAGATCCCTGAGGAACCCAGCGACAGCGCCAGTTCACGGATCGCAATCCCGCATCCCCATGGCAACGCCACGATCTGGTGCGATGTGGATGTGTTTTCGACAGAACGCGGCGCGATCCACTACGCCACGGATGTCACCAACGCCGTCCATGCCGAAGCGGCGCAGCGCGAATTCGTCCAGACCCTGACCAAGACATTTGCCAATCTCACGACCGGCCTGGCGATCTTTGACCGCAACAAGCAACTTGCATTGTTCAACCCGGCGCTGGTCGACCTGACGGCCCTGCCCGCAGAATTCCTGAGCGGCCGGCCGAGCCTCATGAGCTTCTTTGACAACTTGCGAGACCGGCAGGTGATGCCGGAGCCAAAGAACTACGCGGATTGGCGGGCGCAGATCAACGCGATGATCGAAACCGCCTCGGACGGGTTTTACCAGGAAACCTGGTCTCTTCCCTCGGGGGTCACCTATCGCGTGACGGGCCGTCCGCACCCCGATGGCGCGGTTGCGTTTCTCTTCGAAGACATCACGGCTGAGATTTCCCTGACCCGCCGTTTCCGGGCGCAAAATGACCTGCGCCAGTCGGTGATCGACAAACTCGACCATGCGGTGGCGGTGATCGCAGCGAACAATGTGGTGATCTTCTGCAATGCGACCTGGACGGACATGTTCGGCGTTGACCCGGATACCAGCTTTGCCGAATTGGGCATTCGCGATCTTGTGACCATCTGCGCGCAGAAATACCCGCATCCGGACTTCTGGCAAACGGTCGAGACGCTGGTCACCGGTCCGTCTCTGGCTGGGCCTGTCGAAGAGGTGATCGACACCGAGACCGCCGGGCCGCTTCATTGCCGCCTCGTGCCCGTGGTGGGCGGCGCGGCGATCATCTGCCACCCGATCTCGCAGCCCGCCCGGAGCGTCAAACCGGAACCCGTCGCCTCCTGATCCCTGTTGCAGGCAGGTGCCGCGCGTGTAGTGTCGGGGCATGTCCGCGAACACCCGTCAACTCACCCTCGACACGCCGGAGGCAACCTGCGATCTGGCACGCGCCCTGGGGCCGCATCTCGTCCCGGGCGACACGGTGCTGCTGTCTGGGGGTGTCGGCGCGGGCAAGACGCATTTCGCCCGGTGCCTGATCCTGTCGTTGCTGGACACGCCCGAGGACGTGCCGTCCCCCACCTACACGCTGGTGCAAAGTTACGATGGCATAGCGGGAGAGATCTGGCACGCGGATCTCTACCGCCTCACCGATATCGGCGAGATTGACGAGCTTGGCCTGACGCAGGCCTTTACCGACGCGATCTGCCTTGTGGAATGGCCCGACCGCCTTGGGGGTTACGCGCCCCGTCCCGCCCTCAGCCTGTCCTTGGAAGCGCCCTCCGGCGATGATAGACGGGTGGCGACACTGGATTGGGAAGATCCGCGATGGGACGACAAGATGCGCAAGGTGCTCAATGACTGATCGCGCGGCGCTGGCGCAGGCCTTTCTGGCGCAGACCGAATGGGCCGATGCCACATCCTCGCTGCTTGCGGGGGATGCCTCCAACCGCAAATACCACCGGCTTTGGCGAGAGGGGTCGCCGGAAACCGCCGTGCTGATGGATGCGCCGCCGGATAAGGGCGAAGATGTCAGGCCGTTTGTCCGCATCGCACAGCATCTTACAACTGTCGGGCTCAGCGCGCCGCGCATCTTTGCCGAGGACGCGCAGCATGGGTTCCTTCTCCTCGAAGATCTGGGCGATGCCCTTTTTGCGCGCGCAATCCCCGAGGACCCAACCCTTGAGCCGACGCTTTATACCGCGGCGACCGATGCGCTGATAGTGCTGCATGAGGGTGCCACACCGCCCGGCCTCGCGGCCTATGATGCCGATATCATGACGGATATGGCCGCGCTTGCCTTTGATTGGTATGCGACCGGCGCGGGCGTGCCGAACCAGGGGGCGTGTCAGGCGTTTCACAAGGCCATGCACGCAGTTCTAATCCGGCACGCCGCCGACGCGGAAGTCTTGATACAAAGAGACTATCACGCCGAAAACCTGCTCTGGCTGCCGGAACGTGACGGTGTTGCCCGCGTTGGGTTGCTGGATTTCCAGGACGCGATGGTGGGTCACCGCGCCTATGATCTCGTCTCGCTCCTGCAGGACGCGCGGCGCGACGTTCCTCCCGCAATCGAAGCCGAGATGATCGCCCATTACGTCACCGTCACCGGTGCCGACCGGGAGGCGTTCGAAACCGCCTATCGCTGCCTCGGGGCGCAACGTAATTTGCGGATACTCGGGGTCTTCGCCCGGCTGTGCATGCGCGACGGAAAGCGCGGGTATATCGACCTGATCCCGCGGGTCTGGCACCATCTGCAGGCGGACCTGACCCATCCGGCATTGTCGGAGGTCGCAGCTATCCTTGCCAATGGCCTGCCGGAACCCACGCCCGCCGTTTTGCAGAAACTGAGTGATAAATGCGCGACCGTCCCGGCTCTGTAATGCTCTTCGCCGCCGGGTTCGGCACCCGCATGGGGGCGCTGACCGCCGATCGGCCGAAACCGCTCATTCCCGTGGCCGGAACGGCGCTCATCGACCATGCGCTCGGGTGGGTCACCGCATATGATCCTGAAACGATCGTCGCCAACCTGCATTACCTGCCCGATCAGATCGAAGCGCATCTGGAGGGGCGCGGAATCCGCTTTTCGCACGAGGTGCCCGATATCCTTGAAACCGGCGGGGGGTTGCGGGCGGCTCTGCCGCAGCTCGGCCCCGAGCCTGTCTTCACGATGAACACCGATGCGGTCTGGCGCGGGCCGAACCCGCTGTCCTTTCTCGCGGAACGCTGGAACCCGACCGAGATGGATGCCCTGCTCCTTTGCATTCCCGGGGATCAAGCCCTGGGCCATAGCGGTGCGGGCGATTTCCGGATCGACAAGACGGGTCGCGCCACCCGCGGTCCGGGCCATATCTACTCCGGGCTGCAGATCATCCGGACCGATGGGCTCGCGGCGGTCTCCGACCGCAAATTCTCGCTCAATCTGCTTTGGGATGAGATGCTGGGGCGCCGCCGCCTCTTTGCCGCGTCGTATCCCGGGCAATGGTGCGATGTGGGGCAGCCCGAAAGCATCCCGCTGGCCGAACGGCTCCTGGAGGGGGGCGATGTTTGACCCGTCGGAGACGCCGCGCGTCTTTGGCGTGCCGTTGGGGGTCGATTTCCCGCGCGCTCTGGTCGAGGGCCTGATCGAGCGCCATCGGGACCAACCGCCCGACGCCCTGGCCCGGGTGCAGTTGATCGTCAACACGCGGCGCATGGCCCGGCGCATCCGGTCGCTTTTCGATGCCGGTCCGGCGCTGCTGCTGCCGCGCATTCACCTGGTGACCGATCTGGGGGAGCATTGGGACCTGGCCCATATTCCCGATGCCGTGCCGCCCCTGCGCCGCCGCCTTGAACTGGTTCAACTCCTCTCGGCGCTGCTGGAACGCGCGCCCGATCTGGCGCCGCGCGCATCGCTCTACGATCTGGCCGACAGCCTGGCCGCCTTGATGGACGAGATGCACGGCGAAGGTGTCTCGCCCGATGCCATCGACCGCCTGGATGTTTCCGACCAATCCGGCCATTGGGAACGGATCAAATCGTTTTTGGGCATTGTTAGACACTATTTCGAGACCGGGACCGAGACCCCGGATGCCGAGACACGTCAACGTATGGTGATCGAACACACGATCCGCCGCTGGCAGAAGGCGCCTCCCGATCATCCGGTGATCGTCGCCGGGTCAACCGGGTCGCGGGGTGCGACGCATATGTTGATGAAGGCGGTGGCCGCATTGCCCAAGGGGGCGGTGATCCTGCCGGGGTTCGATTTCGACATGCCCGACCCTGTTTGGGAGGCATTGGCCCCGCAAATGCGCAATGGGCAGGCGTCCCTGCCCGCCGAGGATCATCCGCAATACCGGTTCTATAAGTTCACGACAGAGCGTGGCATGACCCCGGGCAGGGTGGCGCCTTGGGTGGATCATGTGCCGGTCAACGAGCCACGCAACCGGGTCATGTCCCTCGCCCTGCGCCCTGCTCCTGTCACCGATCAATGGCTCCGCGATGGCCCGAAACTTAATCAGATCGACGTTGCGATGCAGGATGTCACTCTGATTGAGGCGCCCACGCCCCGGCAGGAGGCGCTGACAATCGCCATGCGGTTGCGTCAGGCCGCGGAAGAAGGGCAGACGGCAGCACTGATCACACCCGACCGGAACTTGACGCGGCAGGTCACGGCGGCGCTGGACCGGTGGAACATCCTGCCCGATGACAGCGCCGGCACGCCGCTTCATCTCTCGCCACCCGGGCGTTTTCTGCGCCATGTGGGCGATCTCTTTCGCAAACGGCTCAGTGCCGAGCTGCTCCTGACGCTACTCAAACACCCCCTGACCCATAGCGGCGGCGCGCGTGGTCCCCATCTGCTTCTGTCGCGCGAATTGGAACTGCACCTCCGCCGCTACGGCCCGCCCTTTCCGACCGCTGAGGATCTCAGAACTTGGGGGAAGAGCCGCAAGGAAGAGCTTGCGCCCGATTGGATCAACTGGGTCTGCGCCTGTTTCACGGGTCACGAGCCGGGGGGCGCGTTACCGTTGGAGGCCCGTGTGTCGCGCCACCTGGCGCTTGCCGAACGTCTTGCGCAGGGCAGCCGTGACGACGGATCGGGCAAGCTCTGGAACGGGGATGCGGGACGTGAAGCGCAGGTGGCGACACAGGAACTCCTGACCGAAGCCGCGCATGGCGGTGACATCAATTCCAGTGACTATTCCAGCCTTCTTCACGCTATTTTGAGCCGAAAAGAGGTTCGCAATCCCACCGATCCGCATCCGAATATCCTGATCTGGGGGACACTTGAGGCTCGGGTGCAGGGGGCGGACCTGCTAATCCTCGCCGGGTTGAACGAAGGGAGTTGGCCCGAGGCGCCCACGCCCGATCCGTGGCTTAACCGGACGTTGCGCAACGATGCCGGGTTGCTCCTGCCGGAGCGGCGGATCGGATTGTCGGCCCATGATTTTCAACAAGCAGCGGCGGCGCCCGAGGTGTGGCTGTCCCGATCGATCCGGTCGGATGATGCCGAAACGGTGGTGTCGCGGTGGCTCAACCGGTTGCAAAACCTGCTGCATGGCCTGCCGGAGCAGGGCGGTACAGAGGCGCTGGACCGGATGCGCGCGCGAGGGCGGCAATGGCTTGACCGGGCAGCAAAACTGGAAGAGCCCGGAGAGACCAGGCCGGCCCATCGCCCTGCACCCTGTCCGCCAAGAGCCGCCCGGCCCAAGCAGCTTTCGGTGACCGAAATCAAGCGTCTCGTCCGCGATCCCTATGCGATCTATGGCAAACATGTGCTTGATCTGCGCCCGCTCGATCCGCTGATGCGCGCGCCCGATGCTTTGCTGCGCGGGATCGTGCTGCACGAGGTTCTGGAGAAATTCATCCGCGAAACCCGCAACGCCCCGGAAGCGTGCACAAAGGAACGTCTGATGGCGATTTCAGTCTCTGTTCTCGCCAAAAACGTGCCTTGGGCCGAAGCGCGCGCGACCTGGCTGGCCCGGCTTGAGCGTATTGCGGACTGGTTCGTGAACGGCGAGATCGCGCGGCGAACCTTGGCCGACCCGGCGGCGTTCGAGGCGAAATCCCGCACGGAACTGCCGGACCTGGACTTCACTCTGACCGCGACGGCAGACCGGATCGACATTGATCGCAACGGCAACCTCCACCTTTACGATTACAAAACCGGCGCGCCGCCCAGCAAGGATCAGCAGACCTATTATGACAAACAACTCCTGCTAGAGGCCGCGATGGCGGAGCGGACTGGCTTTGACGAGATCGCACCCGCGTCGGTCGTCCGCGCGGTTTACATCGGGCTTGGGTCCGGCGGTAAGGAGGTGGACGCCCCATTGGAGAGCGAGCCGACCGGACAGGTTTGGGCGGAATTCCATGACCTGATAGCGGCCTATTTGCAGGATGATACCGGATACCCGTCGCGCCGCGCGATGGAGAGCAAGCGCGACCGGGGCGACTACGATCAACTGGCTCGGTTCGGTGAGTGGGACATCACCGAACCGCCGGTCAAGGTGAAGCTGCCATGACCCGCGATGCGGCCACCCAACGGCAGATTGACGCCGCGCAGCCGGGGCGCTCGACCTGGCTGTCGGCGAATGCGGGCTCTGGCAAGACCCGCGTTTTGACCGACCGGGTGGCACGGCTTTTGCTCGAAGGTGTCGAACCGCAAAATATCCTTTGCCTGACCTATACCAAGGCCGCGGCGAGCGAGATGCAGAACCGCCTGTTCAAACGTTTGGGCGAATGGGCGATGCTGTCAGACCCGGAATTGACCGGACAATTGGTGCAACTTGGCTTGCCCGGGGGCATCGGTGGCGAACGGCTTCAGGATGCAAGGCGGCTTTTTGCCCGGGCGATTGAGACGCCCGGTGGCCTTAAGATCCAAACCATCCACTCCTTCTGTGCCGCGCTCCTGCGGCGGTTTCCGCTTGAGGCCGGTGTCAGCCCCCAGTTCACCGAAATGGATGATCGCGCCGCCACCCTGCTCCGGGCCGAAATTGTCGAAGAGATTGCCGACGGTGCCGAGGCGCACCGCCTGGAAACGGTGGCCCGGTACTATTCCGGCGACAGTTTCGAGGATCTGACCGCCGAGATCGTGCGCCACCGGTCGCGGTTTGAAGAGGGGGCGGGCGGCACGGATTTCGCCGCGGTCTTCGGTCAGCCTAACGATCTCACCCCCGAAGGCGTCGCCGATACCGTCTTTCTTGGCAGCGAGCGTGCGCTTCTGAACGATTTGATACCGGCGCTCTCCGCCAGCGGGGTCAACGATCAGAAAGCCGCGGACAAACTCCAAACCCTGACCATGTTGGACGCGGAGGCATTGCCGGTGCTGGAGTCGGTTTTCCTGACCGGTGCCGGTGCGAAAGACCCGTTTTCGGCCAAGATAGGGTCTTTTCCGACGAAAAACTGCCGGGCCGCGATTGCGGGGATCATGCCGCAAATCGAGGCGTTTATGCAGCGCGTCGAAGATGCCCGCGAGGCGCGGTTGGCCTGCGATGCCATTGCCAAGACCAAGGCTCTGCATGCGTTTGCGGCGGAATTCCTGCCCGCCTATCACCACGCCAAGCAATTGCGCGGATGGCTCGATTTCGACGATCTGATCCTGCGGGCACGGGATCTGCTGGTCGATCCTCAGGTGGCCGCCTGGGTGTTGTTCCGGCTCGACGGTGGGATCGACCACATCCTTGTGGACGAGGCGCAGGACACCAGCCCCGTCCAATGGCAGGTGATCGAACGTCTGGCGCAGGAGTTCACGAGTGGCCACGGCAGTCGAAGCGACCGGCCCCGCACGATCTTTGTGGTCGGTGACAAGAAGCAATCAATTTACTCGTTCCAAGGCGCGGACCCCAATGAGTTTGATCGGATGCAAGCGGACTTCGCGGCGCGCCTGAAGGATACCGGTACTCCCCTGCAACAGATGGAAATGGAATATTCTTTTCGTTCCTCTCAGGCGATCCTGTCCTTGGTGGACCAGACCTTCAAAGGTGCGGAAAAATCGGGTTTTTCGCCGGAACAGGGTCACAAAGCGCATAAATCGAACTTACCCGGACGGGTGGATCTATGGCCCTACGTTGCCCCGCCGGAGGCGGAGGAGAAACCCCCGTGGCATACGCCTGTCGATGTCAAATCAGCCAATGACCCGAGCGTGGTTCTTGCCCGGCAAATCGCGACCGAGATCAAGCGCCTGGTGGGTAGCGGCCACCCGATCCCGTCGAGTGATCCGACAGATGGCAAACACCGATCGAAGCCCGCGCAACCCGGTGACTTCCTAATCCTTGTGCAGCGCCGGAGCGATTTGTTCCACGAGATCATCCGCGAGTGCAAAGCGCTCGACCTGCCCATCGCAGGCGCAGACAGGCTCAAGGTCGGGGCGGAAATTGCCGTGCGGGATTTGGCCGCGCTCTTGTCGTTTCTCGCCCTCCCAGAGGATAGCTATTCCCTGGCTGTCGCGTTGAAATCGCCGCTTTTTGGTTGGTCCGAAGGATCGCTCTATGATTTGGCGCAGGGGCGGGCGGCGCGATACCTGTGGCGGGAGCTGGACAACCGCGCAGCGGATTTTCCGGACACGATCGAGATCCTGCGCGACCTACGCGACCACGCCGATTTCCTGCGGCCCTATGACCTCATCGAACGCATCCTGACGCGCCACGGGGGCCGCCACCGCTTGCTCTCGCGCCTGGGTCCAGAGGCGGGGGAGGGCATTGATGCCCTTCTGAGCCAGGCGATGAGCTATGAGCAGAAGTCGGTGGACAGTTTGACGGGCTTCCTGGTCTGGCTCGAGTCCGACGATATGGAAATCAAGCGGCAGATGGATGCGGCGGGCAACCGTGTCCGGGTCATGACGGTTCATGGCGCCAAGGGGTTGGAGGCGCCGGTGGTGATCCTGCCCGATACCGGCAAGCGCACATTGGTCATCCGGGATCAGATCATAGCGTCCGATGACACCGCGCTCTGGCGGTCAGCGGCGGATGCCGCGCCGCGCCAGATCATCGAAGCCGTCGACAAAGCCAAGGAAGAGCAGATCGCGGAGCGCGATCGCCTGCTCTACGTGGCCATGACCCGCGCCGAGAAATGGCTGATCGTGGCCGCGGCGGGGGAGAAAGGCAACAAGGGCGAGACCTGGTACGAGAAGATCGAGGCCGGGATGAATGCGAGCGGTGCGATGCCTTTCGCGTTTGCAGAAGGTCAAGGATTACGCCTCGAATACGGTGATTGGGCAGAAATAGAGCCTAATCACGTGGATCCAAAAGAGAACGCGCCCGTGACTCTGGATCCATTCTTCGGCGATCCGGCACGCCCTGCCAAGGCGGCTCCAAAGACACTTAGCCCGTCGGAACTGGGCGGCGCAAAGGCGCTTGCGGATGAGTACGGGCTGGATGAGGAGGCCGCCAAACGCCGGGGACGGCAAATACACCGGCTGTTGGAATTCCTGCCGCAAGTCGGTCAGCCGCTCTGGTCGGAGACCGCCGGGTATCTTCTGGCCCATGGCACAGATGCCGCGACCGGGGCGGAGCTTGACGCATTGCTGAGCGAAGCCGCTCATGTGCTGACCAGCCCCGCGCTTTCCCATCTCTTTGCCGACAGCACTCTGGCCGAGGTGCCGATCACCGCCAACCTTGCGGCGCTTGGCGGCAGGCGCATCCACGGCACCATCGACCGGCTCGTGTTGACACCAGACGAAATCCTGGCAGTGGATTTCAAGACCAACGCTGTCGTGCCCGACACGCCGAACAGTGTACCCGACGGTATCTTGCGGCAATTGGGGGCCTATGCCCATGCGCTTGGCCAGATCTATCCGGACCGCCGGATCGCCACCGCGATTCTCTGGACCCGCACGGCACAACTTATGTCACTGCCACACGATCTAGTGACAGATGCCCTCAACACCACCCAGATATCTTGACGCGCCCCGCCCGCCTCCATAGGTTCAGCACGAACCGCTGCTACTCTCAGGAGAACTGATCATGGCCACTGTTGCCGTAACCGACGATACTTTCGACGCCGAAGTCAAAAACTCGGACATCCCCGTTGTGGTGGATTTCTGGGCGGAATGGTGCGGCCCCTGCAAACAGATCGGCCCGGCGCTCGAAGAGCTGTCGGATGAGCTCGACGGCAAGGTCAAGATCGTCAAGGTCAATGTCGATGAAAACCCGAACGCACCGTCGCAAATGGGCGTGCGGGGCATCCCGGCGCTGTTCCTGTTCAAGAATGGCGAGGTCGTGTCGAACAAGACCGGCGCGGCCCCCAAGGCGGCCCTTCAGGGGTGGATCGAAGAAAGCATCTGATCCACGGGGATCATCCAATGGAAAGGGTCGCCTTGGGCGGCCCTTTTTCATGCCTGCGCCCTATCGTCTGCCCTCATGTTCCGATGAAACGGACCTCCCCCGCCTCGATGATCGCGGCGCTGAGATGTCCAGTGCGATAGGCGCCTGTGTCGACGGCGATACGCCCTGCGGTCACCCCCGCTTCGTCCACGATGAAATGCCCGTGAACCATCCACAACCCGTCCTGCCGCGGCTTTCGCAGGAAATCCGGATGCCCCCACAAAAGACCATGACCGCGGCGCGGCTCGATCGGCTTTCCGGGGTCACCACCCGCATGGGTCACGACAACATTGCCGCTCTGCCACATGAGCGGCAGCGCCCTGAGCCAGGTGATAATCGCGGGGTCCATCTGCGCCATCAATGCGTCACGGGCGGCAATCAGATCACTTTCATTCTGCATGTCGGCAGGCACAGGAATGCCACAACTCTCCAATGTGCGATCGCCGCCATTCATCAGCCACCGGTGGCCCGATCTGGCTGGGAAGTCGATGAAATCGAGCATCATGGCCTCGTGATTGCCCTTAAGCGCGATCATGTTTTCCGGGTAGCCGAGAGTGAGTCTCCGGACCCGCGACAGCACCCCGGCGCTCTCCGGTCCGCGATCCACGTAGTCCCCGACGAAGACAATTGGTATCCCCGGCACTTCGGACCGGAGCTGCTCCAGGACCCGCATCAGGAGGGCATCGCACCCATGGACATCGCCGATCACGGCAAAGGTGGACTTTGGCGCAATCGGCGCGTCGAAACCGCGGCTTTTGTGCCGCCATGGGGGAAGGAGCCGAAAAGGGTTCGGCATAGATCAGGTCCGTAACCAATTGAAACTAAGGTAATACATCACAGCTTTCCGCATCGGGAACATAAGTTGATTTATCACCATCCACCCAAATCGCTATGCTCGAATCGTGAGATGGCAAAAGATGGGTCCGTTGTGATGCGCTGATGTCATGATGGGTGGCCCGGAGGGTTTGGAGTGAGATGACGGCGCGTGCGGATACCGGCCGGTCAAAACTGCGTCAGGCGTGGCGCAAGGGCCGCGTCCTCCTGATCTGGGCGTTCGGTTTTTCGATCTGCGTCAACATGCTGATGCTGACCGGGCCGCTTTACATGCTGGCGGTCTACGATCAGGTGCTGACCTCCGGTTCGGTCGATATGCTGGTGGCGCTGACCGTGCTGGTCATGGCGCTTTACCTGCTGATGGCGGTGCTGGACTATGTGCGCGGTCGTGTCCTTGCCCGTATCGGCGCACGTTTTCAGACCCACCTGGACGGGCGGCTTTTTGACATCGTGATGCGCCGGTCGGCCAACCCTAAGTCGCGGCAGGCAAACACGCGTGCTTTACGTGATCTGAGCGCGATACAACGCTTGTTTCTCTCCCCGGCGCTGATTGCCGTGATGGACATGCCATGGACCCCCCTTTTTGTTGCGGCGATTTTCCTGTTTCACCCGACGCTTGGATGGCTCGCCGTTGCCGGCGGCGCGGCGATCATTGCCCTGACCGCGATCAACCAGATTGTGACCGCCAAGCAGGCGCGGCGGGCGCAAATGACGTCGCAGCAGGCGCAAGCCTTTGCCGATCAGACCCAGGCGGCAAGTGAAATCGTCCTGACGCAGGGCATGCGGGCGAGCATGACCGACCGCTACAAGACCCTCAGGAACCAGGCGCAACACGAGGATATCAGCGCAAATGATTCGTCGGGTGTATTTACGTCACTCATCAAGGCGTTCCGGCTGTTCCTGCAATCCGCGATCCTGGGCCTCGGGGCGTTTTACGTGATCCAGGGGGCACTGAGCCCGGGGGCCATGATTGCCTGTTCGATCCTGCTGGGCCGGGCGCTGGCACCGGTTGAACAAGCGATGAGCAACTGGCCGGTGTTGCAAAGGGCTCGGGCGGGCAGACGGTCGTTGATCAACCTGTTCTCGGAGATGCCGCCGAACGATCCCGACACCGTTTTGCCACCGCCGCAGGGACGCATGACACTGGACAGTGTTTCCATCCAGCCACCCGGGAGTCGGACACCTCTGTTGCGAGAGATCACCTTCGAGATCGCACCAGGACAGGCACTCGGCGTGATCGGGCCAAGCGGCTCCGGCAAATCGTCACTGGCGCGGACCCTTGTCGGGTTCTGGCCAGTAGCATCAGGTGTGTTGCGGCTCGATGGGGCAACGCTCGACCAGTACCGTGCCGATGATCTCGGCAGATATATCGGTTACCTGCCGCAGAGCGTCTCACTTTTCGAGGGGACCGTTGCCGAGAACATCCGCCGCATGGCGCCCGAGCCGAATTCCAAGGCAGTCATTCTTGCCGCGAAACGCGCCAATGCGCACAAGATGATCATGGCCCTGCCGAATGGGTATGACACCTATCTTGAGGGTAATGACTGCGTGTTGTCGGGTGGGCAGCGTCAACGCATCGCTCTTGCCAGAGCCCTTCATGGCGATCCGGCCATGTTGGTTCTGGATGAGCCGAACTCGATGCTCGACACAGAGGGCGCAGAGGCGTTGAACCGCACCGTGCAAGAGTTGAAGGCGGATGGCAGAGCCGTCATCATCATGACCCACCGCCCGCAGGCGATTGCGCAATGCGACCTGTTGATGGTGATTGAAGGCGGCGTGATCAAAGGCTTCGGTCCGCGCAATGATGTGCTTGAAAAGACCTATCCCAACATCAGCCGCATCCGCGAGATTGCCGCAAAGAGGTCGGCCCCATGAAGGCGGGCTCTGTTCACGATCCTGACCCTCGTTGGAGCGCGTCCACGCCCTTGGTGGCGGCTGTTATCTCCCTTCTGATGTTTGGTCTATTTGCCGTTTTTTGGGCCGAACAGAGACTGGTTTCCGGCGAAATTCCCCTTCAGGGAATGTTGGTGCTGCACTCGGGACAGGCCGCCGATACAACACAGGGTCTGAGCGTCAGGGCAGAGCTCGATCCCTGGACCTCGCAACAGGTTGAAGAGGGTCAGGAGGCGATATTGCATCTCCGATCCGTGTCGGATGCCCCTCCGCTGGATCTTGAGGCGGAAGTGATCGCCATCACCCGCAAGGATCGGGGCACAACGATTTTCCTGCAGCCCCGGTCAGGCGAATTGCCGAAGGTCGAGGGGTTGGCGTTGCTCAACGGTTCGCCGGTGGCGGTCTCTCTCCTGACCGGCGAAAGATCGGTCCTGCGGCTCCTGTTGGATCCAGTGGCCGGTGTCATTTCGCGCAGCAAAAGCGATCAAGCCCCGGACAACACCTGACGCAACAGGGCAACAGATTTTTCGAATTCTGCGCAATTGCCATCGGAAGTGGCGCCAAGCCGTTAACTTTGCTAGGTTTTCGCCAAGGCCCACGAAAAAGGCACATCAAAAGTGTCGCAAAAAGGGTCAAACGAGGCAGTAAAAGAGCAGTTCCTATGCGCATTGTCCTAACCATCGGGGCAGGTTTGATCCTGTCGGGCTGTACCGTTGGCCCGATGTACAAGACACCCGAAATTGATTTGCCTGACCGGTATTCCCTTGTGGCCCCGGTTACCAAGGCCAGCACCCGCGACCTCAACTGGTGGACAGATTTCAACGATCCGGTCCTAAACACGCTGGTGCGTGAAGGGATGGAAGGCAATCTTGATGTTGCCGAGGCGCGTGAACGTGTCCGCGAGGCGGAGGCCAATGTGCGCCGGGACAGTGTGGCCCTTTCCGGCAATGGCGAGGTCGAGGCGACCGGCAACAGCCGCGCGGGCGAGAATGTGCAGGTCAGCCTGACAGGGGCTTTTGGTCTTGGTGGGCGGACGCAATGGGCCACCAGGGCAGCAAATCAGCGGCTCGAAGCGGCCGAAATCGGTGTGGGCGAAGCGCGTCGTCTGCTTCTGTCCAACCTGGGGACGGCTTATGTCGATATGCGTTTCCTGCAAAGAAATCTTGAGACCCGTCAGCAGGACCTGCGGTCGCGCCGCCGGACGTTGCGGGATCTGAACAAGCAGTTGGATGTCGGTGCGGCAACCAAGCTGGACGTGTTGCGCGCCGAGGCGCTGGTATCCGAAACGCAGGCGGAGATTCCTGCCATCACCGCGGACATCATCCAGCAACGCAATCGGATTTCGACCCTGCTGGGCGTGCCGGTTGGCGAGTTGGGCGTCGATCTGGGCTACAAGGGGACGCAACCGCAGCCCAGAGGCGTGGCAGAGATGGGCGTGCCGGCGGATCTGCTTCGGGCGCGGCCCGATATCCGCCTGGCCGAACGGAACTATGCCGCGGCTGTGTCAGATGTCGGTGTCGCAGAGGCGTCACGTTATCCCAGCCTCAGCTTGAGCGGTCTGGTCACCGCGCCGCTGAACAGTGGATCATGGAACGAAAGTATCGTTGCGGGCCTGTCCGTGCCGGTCTTTTCGCAACCTTCACTCAAGGCGTCGGCCGAGGGTGCAGAATCGCGGGCGCAGCAGGCCTACCTGGTCTGGCGGCGCACGGTCCTGGTCGCGATCGAGCAGGTGGAAACCGCCCTTGCCGAACTGCGCGCTGCAAACCAAGCTGTGCGCGCCTCCCGCAAGGTGGTCGAGTTGAACCAGCGGTCACTTGATCTGACCCGCCGCCTGTTGGTGGAAAACGGGGATACGACAGTGCTTGACCTGATCGACCGCGAGAGATCAGTTTCCAATGCACGGGCAATATTGGCGGCAAACAAACGGGACCTGGCCAATGCCTATATCGCGCTACGGGTGGCCCTTGGCGTCGGCCACGAAGAGGTGGTCGATGAGGTGACGCGCAATTCGGTGATGACCGTCGATCAGATCGCGGTGGAGTAAGGTCGGTAGAACTTACTCACCAGCGTCTTCGACGAGGTGATCGCGATAGAAAAGCGCCACCAGGACGCCGCCGACGAACCCGCCGAGGTGGGTTTCCCAGGCGACATTCTTGTCGAAGCCGTAATACATGAAGACGTTCAACAGGATCAGGACCGTGACAGGCCAAATCACCGATGCCGCTTTGACCGCGATTGTTGCATCTGTTTGAAAAGTATAGACTATATTCCACCACACAAGCGCACCGGCAAGCCCGAAGAGGGCACCGGAGGCGCCGACCATCGGCTGGAACGACGTGGTGAAAACGACAAACACCAACGCCCCCGTCAGTGTAGAAACCGCATAGACGATGAGAAATCCGATCTGGCCGACGTCGCGGATAACGGCCACCCCGAGCGACACCAGGGTGACCATGTTGAAGATGAGGTGCATGAGGCCGCCATGCACGAAGGCGTAGGTCAGAAACATGGTGAAGGGCTGTGCCGCATAGTTCGGAATCCAGCCATGTAAAAGGCCCGGCCAGAATGCCGCGTTCTGATAGGTCAGAATCCTCAGGCGAGGCATGCCCAAAAGGCCGGCATCGGCCAGTTGCAACGTGAGTTCAACGAAGGTCGAGCTCAGCAGGAAGAACAGGATCACCGGGGACCAGATGCCAGATTTCGCGTCGTCGTCCATCACGGAACCCGGATTTCAACGTCCTGATCCGGCCCCCTGCGGCGATGCCATGGCATCTCAGCGCAGGAGGTTGAAATCACGGTTCAGGGTCAGGAAGATCGACGTCGAGTCCGATTTGCCCGCAAGGTCCTCGTCACGGATCCGGTATTCGACCCCGGTCGACATGCTCCAATCTTCGGTCACCCGGCGGTTATAGCTCGCCGAAACATCGGTTCGGCGGGTGTCGTCGTTATTGACGCCGCCCGTCGCTTCGGAAAGGCCGAAGGACAAATCAAAACCGATGCTCGAAATGCTGTTGATCTCGTGATCGTACCCGAGGTCGGCGGTGGTTGTGACCCGCTCTTCGTCTTCACTGCTGGTCGAGACATTCCGGTTCAGGCCGACGCTGATGACACCGGTCGGCATGTCCCGAGTGTAATTCAAGCTCCCGACCAGGTCGGGATCGCCGCTTTCATCCTGTGTCGCACCAATCTCTATGGCGAACTGGCCGGTGGGCAACGTGAAGGTACGACCGACATTGACCGTGTGCCGCGCGCCATCCTGATCGCGGGATGTCGAATAGGATGTGTTGATCGACCCATCCGGCATCAGATAGTTGAATGACAGGCGCCCCGTTGCGCCCGAGCTTGTCGAACTGATGCCATTCAGTTCTTCGTCGATTTCCGTATAGCCGATCGCGGCTTCGAAACTGGCCCGCTGCGACAACTGCTGACTAACACCGATTTCGACCGCATTGGTGTCACGCTCGGTATTCAGGGCGTCGTCTTCCTCGAAATGATCGAAATTGTAAGACGCAAACCCGGTGGTAACCTCCGTGAACCGGAAATTCGCACGGACGCCCGCGGCATAGCGGAAATTGTCTTCGAGGTTAGCAGATTGCTGATCGTAGCTGATGCCGCGAATACTTGCGTCGAACACGAAGCCGAGCGGCGCGTTGCGTCCGGTTTCAAGGCTGGCGCCAAGATCATAATTGCGTCGGATGCCCGACCCTTCGAGATCATCGAAATCGGGCGGCAGGATGCGCTGGCCATTGGCGTCGGTCAGATCGCCAATCGCCGGCGTGAAGGAAATGTCGCTTTCACGGTAGCTGCCATCGACGTTCAGAACGGCGTTGGGGCTCTGAAGCATGTAGTTGAAAGATAGCTGCGGTTCGACGATCCCGGTGTCGATATCGCTGTTCGACGGCAATTCTCCGGCGCGCAACTTGATCCCCGCGTTAACTCCGAGGGATTGGTTGGACGTCGCCGTGTTAAGACCAAAGGTTAATGTGGTCGTGGACAGGGTCGTGTTGCCTTCTTCGGGCGTTTCCAGACCCAGGTTATCGCCTGTTTCGAACCGCTGCTCGACACCCAGTGTCATGGAAATCCCGCTCTCTTCCTGGGCAAGCGCCGGAAGAATGAAAAGCGTCAATCCACTCGCTGCTGCTGCGCGAACGATTTGTTGTTTTGCCAATACTGCCCCCTCAAGATCGGGTTGTTTTTATTCGAACAATCGTCTTTGCGGCACAATGATCACGTCGCCCGATTCCATGACCGTCGTGCCGATGCTGGTTTTTCCTGCAAGGATGTCTTTGTAGTTCACGTTGTAGATCCGCTCTTTCTTGGACTTGTCCGTGCGGCGGAGTTGGATGCGCTTTGTGGCGGCGAATTGCGAGAAGCCTCCGACCTGCGCCAGAGCCTGCAACATGGTGGTGCCACGCTCGACCGCATGGGCGCCCGGGTTCGCGACTTCACCAAGGATGTAGATCGTATTGGTGCTTTTGGCGGCGCTTACGGTCGCCTTCGGCGCGGCAAGCTGCGACAGCGAGACGAAAACGGTGGGCTCGGTGGCGAAATTCGACGCCAACGTGGCGATCACGTCACTGCGCACTTCTTCGACGCTGCGGCCGCCCGCCTTGATGTTGCCTGCGAGCGGCAAAGAAATCCGCCCGTCCGGCAACACGATGGCATCCCGGTTGAGTGTCGCATCTTCGAGAACTTCGACACGCACCACATCCCCGGGTTTGATCCGATAGCTGTCTTGAGCGGACGCCGTTGCCGAGATCACGGGAACAAGCAGCAGAACTGCCAGGAGATGTGTGATGATACGTTTCATGATGAACTCTCGATTCTTTCAATATCAATACGCTTAGCCTTAAAAATAGGCTGTAATCCAAAGTTACGGAAGCATTTTTTAACGAATAGGCACGAATTGCCCCTGTTCTTGCGCCACTCGTGCCAGCCACGCAACAATTTTGGTGCCAGACCCGAATTGTATCAACTTTGAAATACCTTAACGGTCCTTTCATTGTTTTGCCCCAATTATGACCAAGAATTGCACGTCTCGGCCCGCAGGCTGCTTTCAATCGGATCTTGAGGGTTGGGAGCCTTTTATGAGGAGCTGGCTTGAAATGGTTGTTTTTGTACTAGCGAGTGTTTTCTGCGGATTGGTCGCGGCAATCGCGGCTCTCATCTCCGGCATGTCCCTCCTGTTGGCCTTCGCGATCTATGTCGGCGTAGGCATCTCAGCGATGGCGCTGGTACTGGTCCGGGCGGTGATTTGCCTGCACCTCAAGGGCTCTGACGAGCCGCTGACGACAACCGCATAAGCCTTTAGATACAAAGATCTATTTCCCGACACCAGCCATTTGATAGTCCTTGATGTAGCTGCCGATAACAGATCTTCGGCAGCATGCCTCATTCCGAATCGAATCACTTGGGTGGGAATTGTTTCTGATTTGGAAACGAAACCTGTTTTTTCAGCGAATGTCGCCGATCTCAGACCAGTAAAACGGTCATTCTTTGAGGATTTTCGGCTCAGTTTTTAAAAACTTTGAAAAAAACCTTAGAATATACACGCCTAGGGTGTATAACTGGAGATGTGGCTTTTTTTTGGCCGCATAATGTACTAAAAATGTAAATGATTTCGGACTGATCCATTTAGTGTGCAGTGCTTTGGGGGGCAGGTCGAAACGAGTAACCATATTGTGGGAGTTTACAATGAAACTAGCAATTGGCGCAGCCATCAGTTCGCTGTTTTTGGCGACTGCTGTAAGTGCAGCATCACTTTCTATTGTCGGGGGTGCGGACGTTACCCTGGATGGTAGCCATAATCCTAACTACGCACCGCTTGCGGCATTTGATCCCGCCTTGGTGCCGACCGTCGGTGACGGCGACACAATCAAAGCCTTTGGTTTTGGAGGTGACGCATTCGACACCAACAACGGCTTGGCGCTGAGCGATAAGAGCAAGATTAGCATCATGTTCCTTGGCAAAGATGCCAATGCGTCCAATACAGTCTTCAATCTTGCAGGCGGAAGTCTGTCAAATAATGGGGCTGCTGGCGCAACAATTTCGGCTGTGGACCTTCCGGACTGGATTGCATTGGCGTTTGAGACGATCAAGGACGCTGGTCCTGAAAGCATCACGAACAATGTCGGTCAAACTGATCCGTCACTGTCGATGGCCTTCTACCAAGAGAACTCGAAAAACGTTCTAGCGTTCTTCGGCGACGGCCGCGGCGACTCGGACTATGACGACATGGTCGTTCGGATTTCGGTTGTTCCGCTTCCGGCGGGTGGTCTTCTTCTGCTGAGCGCCATGGGTGGCTTCGCAGTGGTTCGCCGCAAGAAGAAAGCCTAAGGATTTCTTCATAGAGTTTTGAGAGGGGCCGCAAGGCCCCTTTCTTTTTGTGCGATCGTCGTTCTCGGGTCGCACAAGAACGAGCGGATGGCCCGGCGCTGCAACGGGCAAACAACCCGCCATCGCGTCGACCACCGATGCGCATCTTGCAGGCACCCCACGACCAATGATCCTGGGTAAAGCGCCCCACAGAGCAATTCTCAGATCTCCGCTAGGCACGTCCAAGGCAATAGGCGGCTTGACCGTTGCAGCGTCGATTGGCTAGCGAGATAGCCGTGAGGAGAGCTTTGGCGAGGCAGCGAAGTTGTGACGATCACCAACGAAGAAGGGCGCCCCGCTACCGGGACGCCCTCAATAATTGGTTAGACCCCTCGGGTTATTCGCTGGTCGCCGGGGCGCCCAACTCTTCAAGGATCTCACGCGCCTTGACCAGTTGCGGCAGGGGGTTTTCTCCGGCAATGTCGATCGCTTTCTGCAGCTGCCTTTTGGCATCCTCTTTGCGATCCAGGGCGACATATGTGCGCCCCAAATGATACTGCACCAACGGATCGTTCGGCAGGCCTTCCGCAGCGGGTTCAAGGTGTTTGACGGCCTCTTCGTAGTTTCCACGGCGATATTCGATCCAGCCGTAGGTGTCCTGCAACGCAGGAATTTCGATGCCGCGCAGGCGACGCGCGACCGCATAGGCCCGGTTCAGGCTTTCTTCGCTATCCATATGCGTGGCGATCAGGCTCGCCAGGTTGTTGGCGATGACGATGTTGTTGCTGTTGCGCTCATAAAGATCTTCGTAGATCGCAATCGCCCCGTCAAAATCCCGGTCACGTTCAAGGATTTCCGCCTTGAGGAAATACACGTCGGTTGCACCGGGGACCTGATCGGCGATTGCCACCTGCTCATCCACCAGCTTGCGCGCTTCATCTTCGCGGTCACTCGCCATGTAGATGCTGTAAAGGGTGCGCAGGACGCGGTCGTTTCCGGGGAAGTCGTTCAGGAGCGAAACATAAATCGCCTCCGCCTCGGCCCGTTCATCCTTCACCAGGTGCAGACCAGCTCGCAGGTTCCGTAGGTTTCCATCCTCCGGGCTTTCGGCAAGACGTGCCTCGACCAGGGTTACGGCCTCGTCGATATTTCCGGCCTGAACCTGGGTTTCGACGAGCGCGGCAAAGGCGGGCAGGCCATCTTCACCTTCCGAAAGCTGCCGGAGATATTCGACCGTTTCGTCGACACGATCCTGCTGGAGCATCATTTCCGCTTGCACCGCATTGGCGATGTTCTCAGACTCTTCGGTTTCGATCGAGCGCAGCTTCCAGATGATGCGCTGCACTTCGTTCCAATCCTTGTTCTGCAGTTGGATGGCGACCATGGCCTGCAGCAGTTCAAGGTTGTTTGGGTTCTTCAGCAAAGCCTCATCAAGAACGGCTTCGGCCGCCTCGGTCCGTTCAAGACCCGTCAGGTAATTCGCATAGCGCAGCGATTCCGCCGGCGCTTGTTCTGACAGTTCAACAGCAAGCGAATACCGCTCCCCGGCAAGCTCGCGATCGCCGGCCCGCTCATGCGCCGCGGCCATCAGGGTCATGATCTCGGCATCCCGGGGGGCCTGCGCCAGGGCGGTCCGCAGATCAATGATCGCGTCACCGGTCTGGTCTTCGTCGATGTACCAGGCCGCGCGCATTTTCAACGCGCCAACGTGGCTGCTGTCGCTTTCGATGATTTCTTCGATCCGCGCGCGGGCGCCCACGGGGTTACCAGTGGCCGTCTGCATCCGCGCCAAGAGAAGTTTGACATTATTGGTCACCTCATCCGGCTCTTCGACACCATCGACGAGCTTTTCAAGCTGGGCCATCGCCTCGTCCTGCTTGCCATCGTCAAAATCCATCGACGCCTGAACTGCAACAAACCGCATCGGGTTTTCGAGGGTTTCAACGAGCCGGTCCACTTCGGCACGTGCCGCTTCGGCGCCACCGGTCAGGCGGAGAAACTGAATAACGGCCATGTGGGCTTCGTCATCCGCATCGGGACGATTTGCCAATTCCCGAAGGAACGCCTCGGCACCGTCATTGTCGCCCTGATTGACATACCACCCCATCAGAAGCTGGCGGGCGGGTTCGTCCTCGGGGAAGGTTTCGACCATTGTGCGTAGCGTATCGCCCAGGGCTTCCATCTGGCCGGAATTGGCCTGAACACTGACCTTGGTCGAGTGCAGATCATAGTTCTGAGGCTGCTGCTCAAGGCCGACATCAAGCACGGGAATGACTTCTTCGTACCGTTCATTCCGGATCAGAAAATCGACAACGATACGGCGGGCGATGAAATTGTCCGGGTTTTTCTCAAGCGCCTGGAAAGCATCCATGGCGATCTTGTCGGCCTTGTCAAAATTTTCATCCGTGATGGCTTGGGCATATTGCAGCGCGGTGTTGACGACTTTGACGCGCGGGTCATCGGGGGCCAGTTCATAGGCCGCTTCGACATGACGTTTGGCTTCGTCCCAGTCACTTCCGGTGATTGCCATTTCGGCCAGTTCGGTCCGGGCTTCGATATTGTCGGGATACTGTTCGGCGACGCGGGTAAACTGCGTATAGGCGCGACCGCGATTTCCGTTCGCCAGATGCGCGCGCGCCGCGGCAAGGCGCGCTTCCTTATGTTGCGGGTTCAGCTTGAAGACGTTCCGGAACTCGACCAGAGCACGGGACACATCCCCCTCTTCCAACAATGCCATTCCGGTCTGGAAGTGTCTTTCCGCTCGTTCCTCCGAGCTTTCGCAGGCGGCAAGCGCCACGAAGGCCGTGAGAAGAAGAGCTGACGCAGGGGGGAAACGCAGACGCATGATGATTGACCCACTTTCATGTAATTCCGCCGGCACCGGCCGTTCGGTGCAGCTTCACCAAATTGATAGATAACGCCCGCGAACAAGCGCAAGCGTTATCAGTAACCAATGATTGTGGTGAAATTTAGCAACCGGTTCCGCGCAGTACAACACCAACAGTCGAAAGGACGATCGATGCATCCGTCGACAGGCTGACGTCTTCGTAGTAGCGGTTGTCGAATTTCGCGCGGGCGGCAAAGGTCGACTTGTTCCGGTCGGAGATCTGCCAGTAGCCGGTCACGCGAGGACGCAGCGCATAGTAAGCGCGGCCCGGGTAGAGGTCACGTTGTTCGGGCATCATCGGGCGCGGGCCCACGATGCTCATGTCGCCGATCAGGACATTCCAAAGCTGGGGCAGTTCGTCCAGCGACGTCTTGCGCAGCATTTGTCCGGTCGACGTGATCCGCGGATCCTCAGCAAGCTTTTGCTTTTCTTGCCATTCGGCGCGGGCACTTTTGTTTGTCTTGAGGTGGTTCTCGAGGCGCGCTTCGGCGTCATGAACCATCGTCCGCAGTTTCCACATGGTGAAGACGCGACCATTTTTGCCGATCCGCGACTGCTTGTAGAAGGGGTTGTGGCCATCCCGGGCAACCAACAGGGCCAGGAACAACACGACCGGCACCACGATGGGCGCGGAAATCAGGACAAGAGCGCAATCGAACAGGCGTTTGAACACATGTCTGTAGGCGCCTTTTTGCAGATTACTAAAGTCAGTTAATGGGGCGACTTTTTCAGCAAATGCAAATCTTGTTTCAAAATCATTGTCTTGGATGCTCATCGTACACAGCGTCCTTAATCATTACCACGGTTCATACTCACAGCCCGAAAAAACGGGCCACACAACTTCTGCTCTATCGACTTAGATTTTATTATAATCGACGACAAGATCGACGACATTTTTATTTAACTATTTTGTACCATTCGCAGAGCAACATTCAAAGGATATTCCGAGATTAACACATTTGTTACATGTTAAGATTGCATAATACAACCGTAACTTGTGCATTGTGCACAGTTTGTGACCAATCCGGGTTCTAAATCCTATTGTGTAAAAGTTTCGGCCATTTGGATTCAATATTAAGGCGGAATTTTGGCAATTTCGGCGAATCACCGCCTATTTTGATCTTGCCTGGCAGATCCGTCCCGAAACCACGATTTTTCCATTCAGCTGTCTTCTTTTGAACAAAGCGCCTTGATCTGGCTTGAAGCGGACGCAAGGATTCCGAGTCAGAACCGGAAAACGCGCCACCACATTGCAGTGAAGAGGTGGACATGAGCGGTAAGATTTTCAGGTTTGCGCCACCCGCCATGCCGCCGGAAGTGGTGAACATCTTCAAATCAGGAGATTCGGAGGGCGAGCAGCCATCATCTGCACCCGATCCCGAGGCCACCGGCGCGAACCCGCCGGACCCTGCAGCCTTCGCCAGCAGCCGGACACCGCGGCGCGACACGCACGAACCCGTAAAAAAAGAGGGAGATGCCGTTCATCAACCGGATAAGAAGCCCTATATGCGCAAAAGCCGTGCACTTTCGCCGCTGGTTAAATTAATGGAAGGTCCACGCAATTCGAGTTACACGAATCCCATGAACAGTACGATTGAAATTTATACTCAACATTTCGAGCTGAAAGAGCGACCATTTACGCTTTTGCCCGACCCGGATTTTCTGTTCTGGTCCCCTGCCCACCAGCGGGCCTTCACGATGTTGGAATACGGAACACTCACCGGCGCGCCGATCACTCTTATTACTGGTGAGGTTGGCGCCGGGAAAACGACGCTGCTGCATCATTTCCTCAAGAACCTGGATGAGAACTTCAAAGTGGGCATGGTGTCCAATGCCCATGGCTCACGCGGGGAGTTGTTGCGGTGGGTTCTGATGTCGCTGGACCAACCGGCGAGCGAGGCCGCCACTTATGTCGACCTCTTCGACCAGTTCCAAGAATACCTGATTTCGGAATACGCCGCCGGCAATCGCGTCATCCTGATTTTCGACGAGGCACAGAACCTGAGCCAGGAATCGCTTGAAGAGCTGCGGATGTTCACCAACATCAACGCCAATAAGGATGAGTTGCTGCAGCTTGTCCTCGTCGGCCAGCCCGAACTGCGCGAAATTGTCCAGCAACCCGAACTTCGCCAATTCGCGCAACGGGTTGCATCAAGTTTCCACTTGAACACTATGGATGAAAGCACAACTTTAGCCTACATTGGCCACAGACTGAAAAAGGCCGGTGCGCCGCGGAACCTGTTTACCGAAAGCGCCAGCAGACTGGTCCACAAGAACACCCACGGCGTGCCAAGACTTGTGAACCAACTATGTGACCTGTCCATGGTCTATGCATTTGCGAAGAACCAGAAAACCGTAACCTTGCTGACTGTTGAACAGGTTCTGGAAGATGGCGCCTTCTTCGGCGCCCCTGCACCGGAAAAGAACGACGAGACCGCGTAATGATGCTTGATTTTAAATTTTTCCTGTCGCTGTTCCTTCGACGCCTCCACTATTTCCTGGTGGTGGCGATCGCCGTTTCCGCCTTCGGGACGACCGTCGCCTATACCCTGCCCGCCGGATATGAGGCCAAAGCCAAGCTGCTGGTTGAATCACCGCAGATCCCCGGGGATCTTGCGTCCTCGACCGTACGGACCGGTGTTGCCGAGCTTCTGGAGATTATCGCGCAGCGGATCCTGACCCGCGCCAGTCTTCTGGATATCGCCCGTAAGTTCGACCTCTACAAAGATGACCGCAATATCAGCGCCGACGAAATTGTCGCGGACATGCGCAAACGCATCAAGATGACCCTGCCCGGCAGGCGGGATGCGGCTTCGTTCGTGCTGGTCTCCTACCTGGCAAAGACAGGCGAGACCTCAGCGCAGGTCACCAATGAGGTTGTCACGCTGATCCTGCAGGAAAACACCGCCATCAGAACCGCGGTCAGCGGTCAGACACTGGATTTCTTCAAGAACACGGTGAAGAAGCTGGACGAAGAACTGGCCGAGCAAGGCCAGAAAATCCTCGCTTTCAAGAGCCAGAACCAGGGGGCGCTGCCCGACAGCCTCGATTTTCGCCGGAACCGGCAGGCGTCCTTGCAGGAGCGCGTTCTCAACATGGAACGGGAACTGGCCAGTCTGCGGGACCGCCGCATGCGGCTGGTCGATCTCTATCAGCGCACCGGCGAGGTACAGATAACCGGTGACCAGCTTTCGCCCGAAGAACTCCGCCTTCAGGAGCTCAGTAACCAACTGGCCTCGGCCCTGGTACTGTATTCGGAAACCAACCCGCGGGTGAAAGCTCTGAAGGCGCAGGTCGATGCCGCACAGCAACAGGTCGCATCGTTGCAGAGTGGCTCGGGCGGCGAAGCGATGTCCGCCTACGAGGTTCAGCTTGCGGATCTCGATGGTCAGATGGAATTTCTCCTTGAGGAGAAGAAGACCGTAGAAGACGAGTTGGCCGAACTCGAATTGTCAATCGACCGGACACCTGCAAACGCGATCACACTGAGCTCGCTTCAGCGGGATTATGACAATATTCAGCTTCAGTACAATCAGGCGACGGCCGATTTCAACGCCGCCCGCACGGGCGATCAGATCGAGGCGCAGTCGCGCGGTCAGCGGATCACCGTGATCGAACAGGCCGTGGTACCGCTCAACCCAACCAGCCCGAAACGCAAGAAAATCGCCTCGGCTGGTATTGCCGGCGGCATCATGGCGGGTCTTGCGGTGGTCGTGCTGATCGAGCTTCTGAACAATTCCGTCCGGCGATCCGTTGACCTGACGAACCGGCTGGGGATCGCGCCCTTTGTGGCCGTGCCCTATATCCGAACACGCCGTCAGGCGAACCTGAGACGGTTTATCATTTTCCTGGCACTGGTGATTGTTGGTCTTGGCATACCTATCACCCTGTTCCTGCTGCACACATATTATCTGCCGATGGATCTGCTGATCGAAAAAGCCCTCGAGAAGACGGGCATTGCCGATCTGGTGAAGCAGTTCCGGCAGTCGTTTGGTAACTAGTTTGGAGAGGTAAAGATGGAACGTATTCAGTCCGCCCTCAACAAGGCCCGTAAGGCCCGGCAAGAGCAGCGCGAGAATCAGAACCGAGAGGCCGCCGCGCCTGCGTCCGAAAGCACGCAGGACGCGCCGCTTGAGACCTATGTGATCCCCAAGGACATGTCTGTCGCCAGCCGCGAAGAGGTCTGGAAAAGAATCCCGGCGTTCCACCCCAAGGAAAAACAACTGGCCAGCAGCCGGATCGTGGCCTATCGCTCAAGCCACGATTCTGTCCCTTATGACGTGATGCGGACGAAACTTCTGCATCAGATGCGGGCCAATAAATGGTCACGGGTGGCGATCGTGTCCCCGTCGCAGGGCGCGGGCAAGACACTGACCTGTGTCAATCTTGCGTTCAGCCTCGCGCGACAGACCAATTTCTTTGCTGCCCTGATCGAGCTCGACATGCGCAGGCCCGCACTTGCCAAGGCGCTCAAGATCAACGACGATTGCCAGTTTTCGCGCGTCCTGTCCGGCGAGGACCCGGCGGAAATGCACCTGCGCCGTTACGGCAAGAACCTGTTTTTCGGCTGCAACAAGAACACGGTGCGCAACCCTGCCGAACTCCTGCAGGGGGCAAATGCCGGCAAGGTCGTCGACGAAATCGAAGCCCAGTTTCAGCCCGACATCATGGTGTTCGACACGCCCCCGGTTTTTGCGGGCGATGACACGCTGGCATTCCTCGATCAGGTCGATTGCGTTCTTCTGGTCGCCGAGGCCGAGAAATCGACCATCGAAGAGATCGACAAATGCGAGCAGGAACTGGCCGCGCGCACAAACGTGCTTGGCGTCGTTCTCAACAAGTGCCGCTATCTCAGCAAACACGAAGAATACGGCAAGGAATATAGCTGACGCTACCGGCGCTGGCTATTTTATAAGCCGCTTCAACGCTTTAAGTGCAGATTTAACCGGTCCACCGGTCGGCTTGCCATGCGCCCAATGGGTCACGCCGGCGCTTTCGAGGTCGTCGAGATACCCGTCATACTTGGTCAGCATGACAGTTTTGCCATCCGATTCCACGCGGCGGGGCTGATCGCCGTTCGGGGCGCATTTTTCGATGATCCGATAGGCCACAGACCCCACCTCATGCGGGCCAAGCTCATGGGGGTCATGTGCATCCCGGCCGATCGCAAGGTTCACCGCAATGCCAAGCGCGCCGGGCCCCGCCATCATGTAGCCTTCGAATTTCCGGGTGTTCAGGATGGTTTCGGTCGCATACGCGATCGCCTTTTCAAGGATCGGATGGCCCGGGCTGCTGCAGATAAAGGCGTTGAAAACCGCATGGGGCACGGTCCCGGTGTTCGGCACGACAAAGCTGTCGTCCGGGCGCAGGACGGACTTGAGGCTGGATTGGCAGACCGTATCAATATCAGCGTAGACCCCGCCATGTTCGAACAGCACGCAGTATCGCCAAAGATCGGCCCGGTGCGCCCCGCGCGGCATCTTGTGGTAGGCGGCCAGCACGTCCGAATCGAACCGGTCGGACAGAAGCGCGATCTGATCGTCGTCATCATAGAAGCGGTATTCGCATTCGGGATTGTGATCGCGCCAGCTTTGCGCCGCCTCATAGGTGCGATCCGGCAGTTCCGTGGACAGGAAGGTCTGATGAATAATGGCCGGAATGCTGCCAGCAACGCAGGTCGCGGACCCGTTTGCCTCCCGGGCGGGAATTCGTTTTTCGATCTGCCGCAAACCAAATACTCCAATCGCTGGATGTCTAATGCAATGGATCGTGTCGAAAGGAAAGCCATTCCGGTCGGTACCGCTTGAACGGACTGTTTACTCGGCCGCGCCAATATTCATCTTGAGCTTCCGGTGCCGTTCGCGCTCATGCAGGACATAGCGGACCTGTTGGCCATCCGGCATTTCGTACAGGTTTTTGAGCGTCTGCGTTTTCTTGCGGAACTGGCGTTCGACTTCGACAAGACCGCCGCTGTCGTCATAGCGCATCTGGTCGGTCCAGGTCGCGGTCCAGAAAATCACCGGGTCGTAGAAGGATTTGCGGAACGTCGCATCATAGTTGACCGACGCGATTCGCATGTTCTGACCACCTGCATCCGGTTCATAGGTGCGTTCCTGGTGGCCGGGAAAGCCGATCGAGATGATCGCGGGCGCACTGTCGTGAAAGCCGTTGGAGGCGAAAACGCCGATATCGACGCGGTTTGAAAGACGGTCGGTCGTCGGCACCACTTTCCAGGTGTCATGCCAATCGACGCTGATTTCGGCCTTGGCGCCTTTGTCACCGATGGGCGAAATTCGCACCCGCTCGGGGTCACCACGCAAGACGACCCAGGTGAACGTCAATTCATGCCCGTTGGGATCGGCGGTTTTGCCCGCGGAGACCACCATTCGCTTGGTGAAATCCAGACCGCGCCAGACCCGGGCGACGGCGGAGGGGGTATCAAAGAGAATTTCGGAAAGCTCGGCCAAGCCGGCGGCGGTGCGGAAATCTTCGTCTTCAACCTCGATATAGACCATCGGCGGGATCTGATCCGGCTGCAGCGAGGCGGCGAGCGAGACCATCCGCTCGGGCGCAAGTTGTTTCTTGGAGAAAACCGGCGGGTGGGCAAAGCCGGTCAGGTACGCCTCGCGCGAATAAACGGCCTTGAGGCTGCGGCGCAGGATCATCTGCAAGGTCGGTGCGATCAGGTTCTTGTCTTGCAGAACTTTCTGGGTGTCGGGGCGCATCGCAGCAAGCGACAGGAGCATCGCCCGGATAAACGGTTTGTCGGAATAGGACGACCCCTGGGTGATGACCATGTAGGGCCAGCTTGCCGGAAAGACATCCTGACGGTCGTAATCACGATGTTCCGGATAGATATAAAGGTGGTTGGTCACATAGGTCAGAAACGCCCGCATCGGTCCCGCGGGCGTCGTCATCGCCAATCGCGGTTGGCTGCGTTTGCGCTGACCGCTGGTGATGGCGGTGGACGAATTCCCGATCACGATGGCGGGCAGGATGATCTTCCCCGCAAGACCGTAGTCAAGGTTAAGCTCCTGCAGCTCACGACCAAAGACAAGCTTCGAGACCCGCGGAAAGGACCCCACTTTCGGCAGGGAATGCCCACGATCATGGTTGTCGTAGACGACGTTGTCGAACCCCGCCGCAAGACCCCGGTTATAGAGCTGCCGCAGCAGGGTCGCTTCGGGCGAGGTGTCGGTCAGATCAAGGATCGGCAGATTGGGAGAGGCTTTGGGGATCTCGAAATTCGGCGCGGTCCACGCCACCTGGCCGAAAGGGACCAGGTCTTCGCGGGTCACGACACCGGGATCGGCCTGCAACGCGGCAGCGGATGTAACAAGGGCAAGCGAGGTCGCAATCAAACGTCGCGGGGAAAACATTTTCAAACTCTTCATGGGCTAAATGTTCACCAAAAACATCAGGTTTGGCCAGTAAAATTTGTGTTGTCCAGGAGGTGACGTCTGCTTAAGTCACGGTTCCGCCTGTCTCCAGCACAAGTGCCGCGTTGGATACCAAAGAACCACCCGAGGACACCGGGAGCTTGGTTACAGCTCTCTGAATTTAATCGGTTTCAGATTTGGGAACGCTTCCGCCATCTGCGGTTCCAAAGCGTCGAGAAAAGCAAATCTCTTGCGGTAAAGCGATCGCTTCTTGGGCTTGATTTCCTCCAGCGTTTTCCGCACCGGGTGCGGCGGAAACTTGTAGAGGTTGTCGTCCCCCAGAACGCCCCCTCTTTCCTGCCACGGGATATCGTAATCCTGCGGGAAATCACCGGTCTGGTTGAAAAACGGATGGCGGCGGTGGCGTTCCTTGTCGCTGACCGCATAGGCGTGTTTCACGTCGAGGATACGGCACAGGATGCCGAAACACTCCATCAGGAAGTCGCGCGGCCTGAGCCCGTGCAGCGCCTTGGTCAGATCGCGGTACACATCCAGGATCCCGTCCACGTTGCGGCCCTGACACCCCCCGATCAAAGCGGCGCGACCTCCATCGGGCGCCTCGAAGAGCGAAAAGGTCAGTGCAAAGATCAGCGTCTCATCCTTGAAGAGGCTGATCGTGAGGCCACCTTCGCGCATGAGCCATAGCGGCTGATGCAGGATGACACGCAGGCCGGGATATTGCTCGTCCAGGCTGGCCAGGACCAGTTTTTCATCGAGATCAAACCGCACCGGACCGCCGATCTTGTCGATTTCCGCGTAATGGGCCTCAAATCGGTCCAGCCGTTTGGCAGCATCCCAGGTAGCGCATTGATACGGCCAGATGAGCAGGCCCAGCATCTGCTTGCGCCCGTCCAGCGCGTTGCGCAGCGAAGAACCGGCCGGTGCGTTCCGCATCCGCATCAACGCCTCACGATGGCGGATACCGGCGGCAAACATCCGGGATTTCAGCCAGAGCATCTTGGGCGACCGGCCCTTGAATGCGGCGGCGATCCCCTCTCGCAGAAGCGGCATATAGCTGGTCGTTGATGTTTGCGATGTCACGGCACTCAACTCTTTCTCTCACCAGCGCGGTTTCAAAATCCATAACAAATAGAGGTTCTTGCCCGGGCAGGAGACCTGGGTTGAACATGAGGCTGTAGAATATAATAGAACACGCCAGTCAAGTCGCATCGCGGAAACAGGCTGTCCCCGATACGCCGCCGCCCGGCCTTTACCAAGTGCCGCAACGCCCTTGGCAAAACGGCCATATAGTGTGAAAAGGCTCGGGAATGTGTGCCGTTGGTCCCCTTGGAACACCACCATAGTGCCAAGGATTTGCCCCATCGCCGCCTTTCGGACACTGCATGTACCGTCCTGAGTTTGGGAATCGCGAATGATTGATGTTTTCAAGAAACTGATGGCACTGTTCGAGGAGCGCGAACGCAGGCGTTTCTACGTCTTGATCTGCCTGATGGTTTTTGTTGCCTTTGCCGAAGTGTCCGGCATCTCGACGTTCCTGATCCTGCTGCGTGTCCTGTCGGATCCTGCCACGATTTTCGACAACCAGTATCTCAACTGGGTTTATGAGGGGCTTGGGTTTTCCGAGATCTTCTATTTCCAGATCTTCATGGCCAGCATGGTCCTGCTGATCCTTATGGTCAGCCTCGTGATCAAGGCGGGTGGCAATTACGCGATCATACGGTTTTCGACCATGCGCGGCTTTACCTTGTCGAGCCGTCTGCTACAGGCCTACCTGCATCAGCCCTATACCTGGTTTCTGGAGCGCAACAGCGCAGACGTGTCGAAAAGCGTTCTGGCTGAGGTGCAAAACCTCATCAATCAGATCGTCATTCCCGGTAGCCGTCTTCTGTCGAACATCATCCTGGCAGCAACCATCATCGCGTTTCTCCTCTTTGTCGATCCGAGCGTTGCCATCGTGTCGGCACTTTTGCTGGGGGGAGCCTATGCGGCAATCTACATCAAGCTGCGGGTCAAACTTCTTGTCCTCGGTGAAGAGATCCTTGCCGCGAACCAAGAGCGATTCCGCCTGACCCAAGAAGCAACCGGTGGGTTCAAGGAGGTCAAACTGCTGGGGCTCGAGGACAGCTATGTCTCGGGCTTTCGGAAGCCTGCGAAACGTCTGGCCCGCAGTGTGGCGTTGGCACAGGTCATCAATCAACTGCCCCGCTATGCGCTCGAGGCGCTGACCTTCGCGGTGCTTTTGTCCGTCATTCTGTTCATGATCTTCCGCAACAACGGTGACATTACCGCGGCGATCCCGATCCTTGGCGTCTTTGCCATTTCGGTGATGCGGCTGCTGCCGGCATTGCAGCAGGTCTATGCCGCGATTTCGCAGATACGCAACGCCAAGCCGGTGCTGGACCATATCCACGAAGATTATGCCGATGCGATGAAACACAAGGCGGACGAGCCGACCAATGCCGACGGTACGGACAAGCTGCCCCTGGAACGTGAGATCGTGCTGCGCGACATCGCGTTCGGCTATGCCAAGAGCCACAAACGCGCCATCAACAACCTCAGCCTGACCCTTCCTGCCTTTACAACAATGGGCATTGTCGGCGGCACCGGGTCCGGCAAAACAACGGTCGCCGACCTGATCCTCGGGCTTCTGAAGCCCGACAGCGGCGACATTCAGGTGGATGGCGTGACGCTGGACCGTGACAACATGCATGCCTGGCGGCGGTCGCTGGGATATGTCCCGCAGAGCATCTATCTGACCGATGCAACGATCGCCCAGAACATCGCCTTTGGTGTCCCCAAGGACGCCATCGACATGGCTGCGGTCGAACGCGCGGCCAAAACCGCCGTGCTGCATGATTTCGTGATGAAAGAGTTGCCGGAGCAGTACGACACCATCGTTGGTGAGCGCGGCGTTCGGCTGTCCGGTGGGCAGCGGCAGCGGATCGGGATTGCGCGGGCGATGTATCACGATCCGTCCCTGTTGATCCTCGACGAGGCAACCGCGGCCCTCGACAACCTGACTGAAAGCGCCGTGATGGAAGCGGTTCAGAACATCCGCAACGACAAGACCATCATCATGATCGCCCACCGCCTGAGCACGGTGCGGAAATGCGATCAGATTTTCCTGCTGGAAGAGGGGCGCCTTGCCTCGTCCGGCACGTTTGACGAGCTTGTCGCCAATAGCGACACGTTCCGTCGTATGGCTGCAAATGAGTAACGCGGCCTTTTCGGATATCCCGGCATGAGTGCGGCAAATTCCCCGGAACGCCGCCGGTTCGCTGCGCTGCGCCGGATCGCCCGGCCGTTCAAGCCCGGCCTGATAAAACTTGGCTGTGGCTTGACGGAGCGGTGGATATCGGCTGGACGGTCCTACGATATCCTCGTGCTTTTCGGGATGCGGCGGTCGGGCAATCACCTGGCGATCAACTGGATCCTTGGTCAGGTGCCGGGAAGCGCCGTCTTTTACAACAACATCCGCCAGAAGGGTCACCCGTTCGACGTCGGTAGCCGGGAGTTCCGCGTAAGGTTCCCAAACACCCGCCCCCGGATCATCCTGAGCTATGAGGACCTGACCGCATCCGAGATCAAGGAAGGGCCGTTGCCCGAATTCCTGGCCGATCGGGCGGCACGGCATGATGTCCGTATCCTGTCCGGGGTCATCCTCCGTGATCCTTACAACCTATTCGCGAGCCGCCTGAAAAAGTGGCCGGAACGATTTGCGACCGATACCGATATCCGTCGTCAGCAGGAATTATACAATAGTCACGCAGCTTTGGCCGAAAAACCGGAGCCCGTATTCGGCGAGGAACCGGTCGTTCCCATCCTCTACAACCCACTTGTCGCTGATCCCGCTTACCGGGAAAAATTATCGCGCAAGTTGTATATTCGTTCTGGTAGTGATGGATTAGATGAAGTACCGTTATACGGGCATGGCAGCTCTTTCGATGGTTACCAGACACAGGTTGCCGATGTCAGGGCCGGCGTTTTTGACCGCTGGCGAAGCAGTAGCAATGATCCGACGTTCCGCACGGTGGTTGCTGACAAGCACGTTCAGAAGACGGCCCTGACACTCTTTGACATGGGGTCGCCGGACTGACCGACGCCTTCGCTTGTCGCTCTCCGGACCGGGGGTCGGTCACGGCGGAGGACGCGAATGTCAGCACTGCCCAATACGATCCTGGTCGGCGCCGCAAAGGCAGGCACCACCAGCCTTTGCCGCGATCTTGAGAAACACCCCGACATCTACATGTACCCAACGAAGGAAACCCATTTCTTTTCGTTCAACTACACGATGGGCATTGACCATTACCGGTCCCTGTTCCGTCCGACGGGTCAGAAAATCGTCATGGAAGCGTCGCCCGAGTACAGTGTGCGGGGCAAGACGCAACTCACCGTGGAACGAATGCTTCGGCATATTCCGGATGCCCGCGTGATCTATATGACCCGGAGCCCCTTGAAGCGGCTGGAATCGGAATACGTGCAGGAGCTGGCCAATGGCCGCAGGCCCCTGAGCTTTGAGCAGGCGGTGTTCGACTGGAACCTTCTGGACGGGAGCCTTTACGAGAAGAACTACCGGATTTTCGCGGAGGCGTTTTCACCGGAGAATGTTCATGTGATCTTTTTCGAGGATTACCTGAACAACAAGGCCAAGACGCTCTCGGCGCTCCTGAGGTTTCTGGGCGTTGCAGATGACCCATCGGTTTATGCCAACCGTAAGCCCGTCAACACCCGAAGCGAGCAGATCGTGGATCCGCCACTGATGAAAAAGCTGCGCGGTGTGCGCAGTTTCCAACGGCTCAAGCCCCTTGTGCCGGACGGCATCAAACTGATGCTGAAAAAGCAGATCAGCCAAGAGGTCAAGGCCGATATCGTCTGGAACGACGCGCTCCTCAAAAGAGTGATGCCCAAAATTCGTGATGATGCCGAAACCTTCTTGAAGCGCCATGAAAAACCAATGGCGCTGTGGTTCTGATCCGGCCGTCGGGCACATGTGGGAGTGGTGTTTGCGGAACACGCCAATGCGAAAAATGACGGGCTTTTGCGCCAAAATCTGCCAATGACTTTCCGATAACCTATTCTTGCCACAAAAAGCGGTGCATCAAGGCTTGGCAGCTTATTTGAAACAGTGAGGATTTTACCGGATGTCGGACCCCTATTATGGCCTGGTCAGGAAAGAGATCTTCTCGTTTGTACCCGCCGATACGAAAAAACTGCTGGATATCGGTGGCGGCTATGGGGGCACCAGTTCCGAGATCAAGCGAATCGGGCGCGCGGAGTATGTCGTGCTGACCGATCTAGTTGCCGACAATCACGACCCGGATATCGACAACGCCTTTGCCGGGAACCTCGATGATCCGGCCTTTCTGCAGCAGATCATCGATGAGGAGGGGCCGTTTGACACGGTGCTTTGCCTCGACGTGCTCGAACACCTTCGTGAACCCTGGGATGTGGTCGCCGCCTTGCACAAGGGGCTGTCACCGGGTGGTGTGATCGTAGCGAGCATCCCGAACATGCGCCATATCAACCTGGTGGGTCCGCTGGTGTTGAAGGGTAAGTTCGAACTCCGCGACCGCGGAATCCGCGACCGGACGCATCTGCGCTGGTTCACCCGCGAAAGCGCCATTGGCCTGATGGAGTGCTCGGGCCTGAAAGCGGAAAAAGTGGTCGGCAAACGATCAGTCGCCCGTTGGCACAAATGGACGAACCTCTTTACCTTCGGGATCTTCCGGGCGTTTTTCGAAAAGCAATACCTGATCGTGGCGCGCAATACCGACGCGAAGTGACCCTGCTGGCGCGCCCTTCACGCCATGTGGCGCGAAGGGCCCATGCCGTCGTTACTTCTTGGCAAAGGGATCGCGGTAAAGGCCAAATCGCTGCAACAGAATTTTCCACAGGAACGGCGGCTCGTGCACGATGTACCGGTGCCACCGCTGCTTGGGTTCCTTGAGCAGACGATAGAGCCATTCAAACCCGGCCTCGGTGATCCACGCGGGCGGGCGTTTGAACGTCCCGGCCTCATAGTCGATGGTTCCGCCGAGGGGCAGGAACAGTTTCACATTGGGCAGGCGGTCGCGGTGGTTGATGATGAACTTCTCCTGCCGTCCGCCACCGAGACCCACCAACAGGACCGTGGCCCCCGAAGCGTTGATGAGGTCGATCATGTGTTCGATCTCGTCGGGCTTCTGGTCATAATCAAAGCTCGGCGCATAGGTGCCGCAGATGAATTCGCGCCCGACCTTAGCGTTGATCTTTTCCGCTGCGATTTCCGCAATGCCGGGTTTGCCGCCACACATGAACACCGTCACATCCGGGTTGTCCTTGTGGTGCATGTAGAATTTCGGGAAGTAATCCGAGCCTGACACACGCTCCTTGACCGGCGTGCCCATGAATTTCGTGGCGAAATACATGATCTGACTGTCGCAGGTGATGAGGTCGAATTTCTTGAAGATCTCGTAGAATTCCGGGTCCTGTTGCAGCTTCATGATCATGTCGACATGCAGCGTCAGCATCAGCCCTTCGTTGAAATCGCGCACGACCTCATCCATCGTCACATCGTGAACGAACGCATTAAGAAGCGGCACCTTCTTGTAACCCACTTCGCGCGGCGAAGCGTCATCCCCCGACACGATCATGCTGTCATCTTGCGCGGCGATAAAACCACCCTCCATACTCTATTCCTTCCACATATACTGATTAACAAGGTCACGTGTATTGCGAATATTTCCGGCGCTCGACGCGCCGAAGACAATCGATTCGACATTCGGAAGTTCGGAAATCCATGAAATCGCCTCTTCGGCGGAAATCGCGCCCGAGGCATAAACCGACATGGCAATCGCCCGGACACGGCCGCTTTCAAGTGTTTTGACGTATGAATCAAGGCCACCGCACATCCGGAACCCGAGCTTGTTGATGTTCGAACAGACGATAGGTTTCTCGATGCCAAGCTCCTCGAGCGTATCCACCAGAAGCGGCATGTTCATCGTGATGAACGCAGGCTCGGCGTCGTATTTTTCCTTGATGTGGTCATGGAACACGCGGAACGCGCCGGTGAACCCCATGCCCAGAAGCAGATCGGTAAAGACGTTCTGCATGAAGATCACGGGCGTCTTGAGTCCCTTGAACATCTTCATCTCGGCGTCGATCAGCACCTTGGCGATGCCATCCACATCCTTCGTGGCCAGCGCCTTGCCGCCGGTCAGCGCAGTCTTGAAAAACCCATCCTCGGGCATGAAATGCGAAATCGCGCCCAACATCCCGTAGTCGGTTACCGCGTTGGCATATTTATGGGCGTAGGGCATGCAGGGATAGAAGGTGAAATCCGGGTAGCGGTCCGGGTTCGCGCGGACAACATCGGCCACCTCGGCGATACGATCGTGCGTCGTGCACATGAAGGTCTTGATGCCTTCGTCATAGGCCGTGTCCAGCACGTCCATGATGGCGCTGGTCTCCTGAAAGCGCATGGCCTGGGCGCGCGCTTTCTCCTCGGACATATGGTTGATGCCGAAAAACTGGTTATCGCCGAAAAGCAAACGGTCCATCGTGGTCTCTTTTCCCATTGTCACGACCGCCCGAACCAGCCGCGTTTGCGCGCCGGTTCTGTTGCTGTTGCCTGCGGTTTGGCGGGGGTGATGCCCGCACTGTCATCAAGGATCATGGCAAGCGACCGGTCGGTCATCGCGGCAGAGCGGAAATCGTTCTGACCCGCCGCCTTACGCCCGTCACGCACGGCTTGGATGAAATCGTCCATCTGGTTCGAATATTCCTCACCGCGCAGATAGAACCACGGGTCCTCGGTCAGCTCGGTCGTGTATTTGACGGTCCAGCCCTTCTTGTAGTCGGGCAGGGCGGCAACCGGTTCGCGCAGGTAGACCTGGCATTCCTGCCGGTCCACATTCACGCGGCCATTGGTGCCGATCATGCTGATCTTGGTAGTCATCTTGCGGTGCGATTCGTCACTCCAGTTGACCGAAAGCTGCGCCGTGGGGCCATCGGGGAACTGAAGCGTGCTGAACACCTCGTCGTCGATCCCTTCGGAGAAAACTGAGTTCAGAACCGAGCCGCTCACGCGCGAGGGCGCGCCGAACATCCAGTTCAGCAGGTTCAGCGGATGCGCGGCGTAGTCGTAAAGGCACCCGCCGCCTTCGGTCTTTTGCGTGCGCCATGTCTGACGCTTCGCGCGCAGGACGACGGGGCCATAGGCCTCGGCCAGAACATGGGTGATCCGGCCCAGCGCACCGGCATCGACGATCTCTTTCATCTTGCCGAATGCGCCGACATAGCGGTTGTGATAGCCGACCTGGTTGATGAGGCCCTTGCTTTCGGCCAATGCGGCCAGATCTTCGGCATCCGCCGGGTCCAGGCAGAAGGGCTTTTCGCAGAACACATGGATACCCTTGTCGAGCGCAGCCCGCACCATCGGCGCGTGCAGGCGCGATGGCGTGGCGATCACCACCGCATCCAAGGGCTGCGTCTCCAGCATCTCGTCATATTTCTTGTAGATCTTCGCAGGGATGTTCTTGCTCAGGACATCGACCATGAAGCCAGTTGCGTCGCAGGCATAGGTTTCCGTGTCAGGATGTGCGTTGACCAGCGCGAAATGGGACAGGCCCATTTTTCCAAGGCCGACAACGGCAATTTTTACTGTTTTGCTCATAACCGCTCGTGAGGTTTATTCGTTGGGGGCTAGTTGCCGTGTTTTTGTGTCTATAATTTGACGCAGGCGGCGCGTAGCGGTGAAAAACTCGGCTCTTTTCTCAGGATTCAGTAACTTCGCGTTCTTTAAGCGAAAAAACCGCGAGACAGAAGTCAGGAAAAACACCATCTGCGCGAATCCGGGCCTATTGCTTTCAATTTGGGCAAGAACCCACTGAATTGTGTGACCGGCGAGGGGATTTTACCCAAGGTTTCGTATCTTTCCGAGGTTTAGGCAACGGGCCATGGCGCGCGGCCTCAACCTTCGCGGGGTCGCCGTTGATGCAGTGGTCTGTCGGCCCTTCCGCGGGCCGGTTGCGCCGTGGCCACGTCCGGTGCGTCTTTTCGCGCCGCCACGGGCGACGGGGCGCGTTCCTTGCGCATCTGGGCAGCCTTGCGGATATTGGTTTCCTTCACCATCGCTTCAGCGGTTTGATATCGGCCCATGAGCGCACCGGCAAAGAGCCAGACCACCGGTGACGTCGTCGCATTGGGGATCAGATCGATCATGGCCGCGGCCATCACCATCGCCACACCCGCCGTGGCCGGCGTGACCTGCAATCGTCGTCGATTGACCGCCAACAGGATCGTCGCAATCCCCATCAATCCGAATTGTGCGATGTATCCCAACCAGCCATAGACGCCGACAACGATCACCCAATAGCCATCGGTCGCGGCAACATCGCTGCCCTTGTCGTTGAAGACCCGGTTCCGGCCCCAGGTTCCCCATCCGGCCAACGGCTTCCGGTTGGCATGCGCCAAAAGTTCATCCTCGTTATCAAACCGAAACAGCAGCGATTCCGCACGTTTAGGATCAATATTGGCAACGGCACTATGGATCGACTGTGTTGGGACAAGGTCGGATCCACGCAATACCGGGTAAAGGAGGATGACCACCGAAACACATGCCGCCAGGAAAAGCTGCATGCCCGGCCCAAAGAGGAACATCAGTGGCAGCAGAAGAATGGCAATGATCAACGCGCCAAGCGAGCTGCACATGAACAGGACCACGAAGAGATAGATCGACGCGAGGAACCACTTGGCCGCGTCGGAGGATTTGAGTTTCTCCCGCCAAAGCGCCATTGCGCCAAGAGAGGACATGGCAAAGAGAATGGCGAGCCAGAGCCCGTGATTTAGGAACACGAGCGGACGATAGGCATCGCCTCGAACACTCTGCCTGAACTCATGGGTGACAAACCCGTAGATCTGTCGGTTGAGCCTCGGGCTCATGCGCATTTCCCATAAGGCAAGCAGCGAGTAGCACAAACAAGCGATCACAAAGACCTTGAGCAAAACAACGTGAGATTCAGGCGTTGCAAGATATCGGCGGGCCAGGAGAAATGGCGTTATCATGATCAGAAGCGCCATATCGACCGACAGGATGTCGTAAGGCCTCATGCCAGAAAGGATACGGGTCCCCCGCACCAGCGGTTCGCTGTTCCCCATGGTCGTGATGATGGTGGAGCCAAACAACACCGCAATCAACGACCAGAAGAGAATGTGCCCTCGCCGCGCGACAAACGGCGCAGGCTGTTTCTTGGCCGTCATTTGCTGTAATCTAGAGACCGCCGCCATACTGCCGATGGGCCGCCGCAGAGCTGCACGCGCCATGACAATGCACATCGCCGCGGCCGATACGTTGACCACAAGCTCCTTATCATAGGGCGGGACCAGAGGCAGATCGAACCCGACGAACTGCGGGACCAGCAGGTAGCCGAAGATGATCGAATAACATAACGCCTCTGTAAGCTGGAACCGCTTGAAGAGGTAAAACACCACCAGCGGCCAGCCAAAAAGAACAAGATCTGCGAGTTGCGTCGCCATACCAGGAACAGTAACTTATTTTCGTTGCTGTAGTATCTATTTTGTCATGGGCAAGAAACCACTAAGCGGGATCTGGCGGGCAAAAAGACCCAATTGCAACATCCTTTCCCAACAATCCGGGCGGCATCGCGGCAATTGTTTCCATACCCGCCGGGATGGTGAATAAAGCGGTTGGCATGGTCCCGGGATTGCCGCATGAAGACGCAAACCCCTGGCCTGCTGTCATTTGGAACCGGAAACTTTGATGACATCATCCAACCCGCCTGCCCGGATCGCCAGAATTGCGGTGTCGGTCATCAATTACAAGACCGCCGATCTGACCATTCAATGCACGCAATCGGTTCTGGACTGCCTGGGCGATGTGGACGGTCATGTCGTGATTGTCGATAACCGCTCCGATGACGGGTCCATCGAAAAGATCTCGGACTGGATTGCCGAGAACGGCCATTCGGACCGGGTGCACCTCGTGGCGTCGGATACCAATTCCGGGTTTTCCGGCGGACACAATCAGGGCATGGGCGCGATGCCGGCGGAATACTACCTGATCCTCAACTCCGATGCGGTCCTGTTGCCCGGCTTCATTGATGAAATCCTCAAGGCCGCCGATGCCGAGCCACGGATCGGCCTCTTTGCGCCGCGGATTGATTACGACGATGGCGGGCAGCAGATCAGCTGTTTCCGGTTCATGTCCCCCAGGAGCGAGATGATCCGCGCGGCGGAAAGCGGGCCAGTTACGAAACTTCTGGCCAGAAGCCGCGTCGCGTTGGAGATGCCGCCAAGCCCCGAGGACATCGAGTGGGCCAGTTTCGCCTGCATCCTGCTGCGGGCGGAGATGACAGGAGAGCTTGGGCCGATGGACGAGGGTTACTTCCTCTATTTCGAGGATGTCGAATACTGCTGGCGGGCGCGTCAAGCCGGATGGCGCATCCGCTATGTGCCGCAGGCGCGGGCGATCCATTTCCGGGGTGGCAGCGGTCCGGTCAAATCACTGGCCGTCGCGAAAAAGCGTTTGCCCGCATACTACTATGCCTCGCGCACCCGCATCCTTTACCAGATGTACGGCACCGGCGGATTATTGCTTGCCAACCTCACGTGGTTTTTCGGACGTGCGATTGCCCTTATGCGCGTGTTAGCTGGTAAGAAGATACCTCCGAGCAACCAACAGGAATACCGCGATATCTGGATCAATTTCTTTTCCCCGCTTGGCGACAGCCGTCAATCGAAGAACTAGACTATGGCACTACCGGATTTCATCATCGTCGGCGCCATGAAGTGCGGCACCAGCACATTGGCGGCGCAGTTGGACGCACAGCCCGGGATTTTCATGACCGATCCGAAAGAACCGAATTTCTTTTCGGATGACGCGATCTTTGCCAAAGGCGCAGATTGGTATCGTGACCTTTTTGCCGGAGCGGCGCCGGACGATCTCAAGGGCGAGGCCAGCACGCATTACACCAAAAGCCCCATCCATCCAGACGCCCTGCCGCGGATGCAGGAGATGCTGGATGCGCCAAAGATCATTTACCTGATCCGTGACCCGATGGTCCGGGCAGTTTCGCATTACATCCATGAATGGACCATGGGCGTGATGTCGTCGGATATCGAACAGGCCTTTGCCAATCACCCGGAGCTTGTGTCCTACGGCTGCTATGCCGAGCAGATTGCCCCGTATATCGACGCCTATGGCGCTGACAACGTGCTGATCCTGAACCTGGAGACAATGAAGGCCGAACCGCAACAGGTGCTGGAGCAGGTCTGCGATTTCCTGGGCTACGATCAGGAACCTGTCTGGTCTGACGAGCGCGCGCAAATGAATGTCTCGGCGGAGCGCATCCGCAAGTTTCCCCTGCACTGGCTGATCTTTGGTAACCCCGTCGCGGCGGCGCTGCGCCGCACGCTGGTACCGCAATCCCTGCGGGACCGGCTCAAGAAGAAGCGTCAGATGCAGGAGCGGCCGGAATTACCGGATCACGTGAAGGCCCAACTGCAATCGACCTTTGCCCGCGACTTCGAAAAACTGCGCGCGCTTTTCCCGGACCGGGACGATCTTCAGGCAAGCTACCCGTTTGTGCCCCATGGATAGAGAGCCGGTCATAGGCGCGGTCATCATCGGCCGAAATGAGGGCGACCGCCTGGGCCTTTGCCTTGCGTCGGTGAGCGCGCAGATCCCCCATATCGTCTATGTGGATTCCGGCTCGGACGATGGCAGTGTCGAGCGCGCCCGCATGGCCGGGGCGGAGGTGGTCGAGTTGGACATGACCCAGCCCTTTACCGCCGCGCGCGCCCGCAATGCCGGGTTCGAGGCGCTGACCGCCAACCACAACGTGGATTTCGTGCAATTCATCGACGGCGATTGCGAATTGCAAGAAGGTTGGATCGCCCATGCCAGCGCCTTTCTGGTGCAGCATTCCGATGCCGCAGTCGCCTTTGGCCGCCGCCGTGAACGCTTCCCAGAAAAGTCGATCTATAACCGGCTTTGCGATTGGGAATGGGACACGCCGATCGGCATGGTCGATGCCTGCGGCGGTGACACGCTGATGCGGGTGAGCGCCTTCAAGGATGTGGACGGGTTCGACCCGACCCTGATCGCCGGGGAAGAGCCCGAGCTTTGCGTCCGGCTCCGCGCCTGGCGGTGGCAGATCTGGCGGCTGGATCATGAAATGACCCTGCATGACGCGGATATGACCCGCTTTAGCCAGTTCTGGAAACGTACTCACCGTGCGGGACATGCCTTTGCCGAAGGTGCCGCACTCCACGGGCTGCCGCCGGAGCGGCATTGGGTGCGCGAGACCCGCAAGGCGGTGATCTGGGGGCTTGTCCTGCCGCTTGTCATCCTGCTTTCGGCGTGGATCTTCACGCCCAAGGCGCTTTACCTCTTCCTTGCCTACCCGGCGCAGATCATCCGGCTGGCCCTGCGCGAAGGGCGCGATTCGACCGCATGGGAACGCGCCGCCTTGCTTGTCGTCGGCAAGTTCGCGGAAATGACCGGTGTGCTCGAATACTGGATCCGCCGCCTGTTGGGCCGTCCGCGCGGATTGGTCGAGTACAAGTAGATCAGGTCGCGCCGCGCGCCGCCGCCTGCCGCAAAAGCTCTTCATGCGGGGTGCCTTTGACCGCCGCAACGCATTCCTCGAAATTCTCGATCACCTCGTTGACAGGCGTCCGGATGATCTTGACCATGCGCTCTTCGGTCCGTATCGGCGCGACGCCTAGGAAGTCGAAAACGCCGGTCATGGTCTCATGCCGCCGGTCGGGATCGGTGAACAGGTCCTCGTAACTGATGACATGTTTTCGGGGGTCTGGAAGACGATCCAGCATCTCTTCCAGTTCGGCATTTTCCGTCTCTATATCGGTCAAAAGCGCCGCGATCTGCCCGGGGTCGATCCGCAATGTCTTGCGCCCGCCACTATTGGCACTGGTGGTCTTGATGACCCCGGTGGCGCCCAGCATCGCGTTCGAGATCATCCGATCCACCACGTCCTGCCGCAGAAGGCCCACGACCTTCAGGTCCGGGCGGGTATCGAGGTAGTCCGACAGGCCAAAGCGCGTGAAGTTGAGCGAGAAATCCTTGATCCCCCAGGTCTCGATATCGCGCAACGGTTTCGCCGCGGCACGGTTGCCACTCATGGTCTTGCGCAGCGACCGCACCGAGTTGACCATCCGCAGGAAAGCCCCGGAATAGAGCACCCAGTCAAGAAACGCCTCGTCCCCGCGCGGGGTCAACGGCACCCGCCTTTGCAGCTTGCGCACGGCGTTCCATTCGCCCAGAACCTCGCCAAAGTTCAGGACCGCTGGATTCTGGTTGAGCATATCGCAGAGCGTGTTGCTGCCGCTGCGCCCGAGGGTCAGGATCACGTGCCTGTCCATCCGCTACCGCCCCCTGTCCCAGCCGGCATTCGACCGCTTTAGCCGAACCGCCACGTGCACCAGCGCATAGACCGCGAAGGACACTGGCATTTTGACAAGCAAGCGCAACAGATCGCCTCGGCTCACGGGCGCCTTCGCTTCGTGTTCAATGATCTCTGGATAGAGGCGGTGGATTTCGCGCACACCGTCATCCTGCCGTCGCCGCACGCGGACAAGATTGCGGAAGCCTTCGATCATCGGCCAGTGATAGCGCGCAGGCACCTCGACCCGCTCGTCGGGGCCGAATTGAAGCCGGACAAATGTGTCGTCGGAGATAATTGTCGGAAACGCGCCCCAACGCTCACGCCCCGCCCGGTTGACCGCGAATAGACCCGCCCCCACGGTGCCCCCTTTGACAAAAGGCAGCTCAACCCAGAATCGTGCATATCGCCGGGTTACCCAGGTTCGTGCCGGCGCGACCTGCAGCCGGCCCGTGGCGTAAAGCGGTTTGTCGACGCACAAAACCTTCCGAAGCTGCGCCAGCAGATCAGGATCAAGCCGCACATCCGCATCGAGAAAGACCAGCGCTTGCCCTGTCGCCAACTGGTCCGCTGCGTTGAGCGCATTGACCTTGCCGGGTTCGGGCACGTCGATGATCGTCAGCGTCCAGCCGCGCGCGTCGAACCGGGATGAATACGCGCTCGCCACTTCGACGGTCCGGTCCGTGCAGGCATTTGCGGCCAAAATGGTCTCGACCGGACCAGCCGCGTCCGATTGCCCAAGCAACGCCTCGAGACATGCGCCGATATAGGCTTCTTCGTTTCGGGCGGCGATGATCACGTTCATCAGGGCCTTTGCGTCCCCCTGACCTGCCTGATCCACCGCGTTCGACATTCGTGCTGACCGTCCTTCATATCTTCCCCTGACCGTTACCCGTTTCAGAGTGGCTTTGTCGATAATCAACCACCAGCGGGCGCGAAAGACGCCCACCTGTTGGTCCGGCGTCACATCATTTTGCCCAAAGCGGGCCGAAATCACCGATTGGCATGGACAAATGCGCGCCCGGGCGGCACCAGAGAGGTTTGAAACACATGGTTTTCCCCAATCGGGCCACATTACTGACAAGAGAGACCGGCAGGACATCCGCATGATCAAGGTTGGCATCATTGGAACCGGGTTTGTGGCCGATTTGTACATGCGGTCATTTGAGCTTGGCACGACGTTCGAGCTGATCGGCGCCTACGATCGCCGGGCCGAGCGGTTGGCGCAGTTTTGCGCCCATTGGAAACAGCCTTCATTTGCCTCGCAGGAGGAATTGCTGGCAGCCATCGGCCCAGGCGGCATCCTTTTGAACCTGACCAACCCGTCGTCGCATTTCGACGTTGGCATGGCGGGGCTCGAGGCCGGATGCCATGTCTATACGGAAAAGCCGCTGGCCATGACGGTGGAGGATGCGCAAACCCTCTGCGATCTGGCGCGCGACAAGGGCCTGATGCTGGCCTCCGCGCCCTGTAGTTTCCTGGGCGAGGCGGCTCAGACCCTGGGTGCTGCGATCCGCGGAGGTGTCGCTGGCAAGGTTCGCGTGATCTATGCCGAGCTTGATGACGGGTTCATCCCGCAGGCGCGTTACGCCGACTGGATCAGCGAAAGCGGCGCACCCTGGCCCGCAGGAGACGAATTCGAAGTGGGCTGCACGCTGGAACATGCGGGCTATTACCTGACCTGGCTGATTTCGATCTTTGGGTCGATCCGCACGGTTGTGTCGGCCTCCTCCCGGCAGGTGAGTGACCTCTTGCCCGTGGATGACCCGGCGCCGGACTTCTCTGTCGCCACGCTCTTTTTTGAAAGCGGCGTCGTGGCGCGTCTGACCTGCACCATTATCGGTCCGCATAACCATTCGCTGCGCGTCATTGGCGACCGCGGTGTGATCGAGCTTGATGAGGCGTGGAACAATGCCGCCAAAGTCCGGTTCCGCCGCCGCTTCAACCTGCGCCGCCGGTTGATGGAATCGCCCGTGGCAAAACGCCTGAAGCTGGGCGGGGAAACCCACCCCAAGGTCGGCAGGTGGGGATCGGCGTCGATGAATTTCGCGCTGGGCGTGACCGAGATGGCCGAGGCGATCCGCGAGGGCCGCGACAGCCGGATGTCCATCGACCTTGCGCTGCATCTGACCGAGGTGACGCTCGCCATCCAGGGGGCGGGTGACAATAGCGGCGCGCAGCAGATGGTGACCCGCTGCGATCCGATTGAACCGATGCCCTGGGCCAAGAGGTTGGGATGATGGCAGACCAAATCCGATTGGGCATCGTGGGGACCGGGCGCATGGCATCGCGGATGATGCAGGCGCTTGCCACCGTGCCGGATTTCACCGTAACCGCTGTTGCGTCCGGCAGCGCCGCGCGCGCCGGGGCATTCGCCGAGGCATTCGGCATCAATGCCCACTGCACCTCGGCGCAGGAGTTGGCGGCGCAGGCAGAGGTCGATGCGGTCTATATCTGCGGCCGGACGGGCAATCACGTCACCGATGCGCTAGCTGCAATCGAAGCGGGCAAGCCTGTGCTGCTGGAAAAACCGCTGGCCACGAACCTTGATGATGCCACCCGGCTGACCGACGCGGCGCGGGCGGGCAATGTGCTGCTGCTGGAGAACCTGTGGTGTCTCGCGCTGCCATCCTACCGGCGCATGGCCGAGGGGTTGAACAGCCAAAGCTATGGCAAGCCTGTGCAGTTGCAGTTTTCCTTCGGCTATCCCGTCACGCCCGAGGGTTACCCATCCCTTTTCGATTCCAGGGATGGCGGCGCGCTTCTGGATCGCGGGGTCTATGGCGTTTCGCTGGCCGTGCATCTGCTGGGCGCCGTGCATCAGGTCCAGGCCTGCGCGCAGCTTGATGAGAGCGGTGTTGATCTGACCACCGACCTGACGCTGGAGCATTATTCCGGCGCCACCTCGCAAATCACCGTTTCGCTGAACGCCCTGATGGCAAACACCGCCGGACTGTCCTGCACCCACGGGTTCATGCAGCTTGGCGCGCCGGTGGTGGGCTCGGAGTCGTTCCTGAGCCAGCAGGTCACACCAGAAGGCGCCTCCGCGACGGGCGACAGCATTCATGTCCACGCCCCGGGCCTCAAGGATCGGCTAAAATCGAACGGCTTCCTGCGCAAACTCAAACGGCTGAAAGATGCCAGCGCGGCGCAGTTCATCCCCCACGGGGCCGATCAATATGCGCCGATGTTGGAGCATTTCCGCGATCTGATCCGCGCAGGCCGGACCGAAAGCACCCTTGCCCCGCTGGAGCTGTCACTCGCTACCCAGGACGTGCTCGATCAGGCGCGCCAACAGATCAGGAAGGGCTGATCCGATGCGCATTGGCTATTTGATGAACGCCTATCCGATGACCAGCACGACCTTTATCCGGCGCGAAATCCACGCGATCGAAGAGCAGGGCGTCGAGGTCAAGCGGTATGCGATCCGGCCCTGGTCCGAGGCGCTGGTCGACGATCAGGACAAGGCGGAAAAGGACATTACCTTCTATCTGCTGGTGGGCCGGCTGGGCGGGCTTCTGGGCGATTTCGCGAAGGAATGCGTGACCAATCCCGCGGGCATGAGCCGGGCGCTCGGCACCTGGTGGACGCTCTGGCGTAATGCGGGCCGGGGCTTCGTACCGCATGTGGCCTATCTGCTGGAGGCAGTCTCGCTCAAGCGGCGGGCCAATGCGGACGGGATCAGCCATTTGCACACGCATTTTTCCACCAACTCCGCCGCCGTTGCGATGCTGTCGAACCGGCTGGGCGGGCCGGGCTATAGCTTTACGGCCCATGGCCCAGATGAGTTTGTTGATTGGGGGCGGTCATCGCTCGGCCTCAAGGTGGCGCAGTCGCGCTTTGCCATCGCCATCTCGAACTATTGCCGGGTCTTGCTGGCCCGGGCGGCGGGGATGGAATACTGGGACCGGTTGCACATCGTCGGCTGCGGCATTGACGTGGACGAATTCGCGCCCAGCGACGCGCCGTTCGACGCCTCCGCGCCGTTCGTGTCAGTCGGGCGCCTTTGCCCGCAGAAGGCACAGACTTTGGTGGTCGAGGCCGTGGCGCAGGTGGCGGAAAAACACCCCGAGATTCGCGTGACATTGATTGGCGACGGCGAAAGCCGCGCGGATGTCGAGGCCGCGATTGTGCGGCATGGGATTGCCGACAACGTGACGCTGATGGGCTGGCAGGATAACGAAACCGTCCGCGCTGAATTGGGCCGCGCCCGGGCGCTCCTGCTGCCAAGCTTTGCCGAAGGTCTACCCGTGGTGATCATGGAGGCGCTGGCGCTGGGCCGTCCTGCGATCTCGACCTACATCGCGGGCATCCCCGAATTGGTGGACGAAGATTGCGGCTGGATCATCCCCGCAGGGTCGGTCGCCGATATCGCCCACGCGATGGAAGAAGCTCTGGCCGCCAAACCCGCATCGCTCAAGGCCAAGGGAGCCGAGGGCCGCACCAGAGTGATGGACCGCCACGACGTGCGCAAGAACGCCGCCGCGCTGCTTGACCTGATCCGCAAGGCGTCCTGATCACCCGAAATACATCCGCCGCAGGCGCCATCCGAAATAAGCCATCAGCGACAGGAAGGCCGAAAGCGGAATGAGCAGGGCAATCGCCCCGGGCAGGCCGAGGATCTTGAGGATGTCCTTGGCCGGAATGACCACGCCGTGGAACGCATAGATCGGCAGGGCCAGACCACCGACGACGATCATTACCTGCAACACACCGCGGGTGAGCGACCCAAGGCCCGTCCAGCCGCGCAACAGACCCTCGAACGCGCCCACGAGGAAGATCACCAGGAAGAAGTAGAAAGCAAAGCCCATGAGGCTGCCGAAGAAGGGCGAGCTGCGGGAGGCAAAGGGCGATTCAGGCAGGACATCGGCGCCGACGATCATCGTGAACGCCATGCCAAAAATGCCGCCGAGAGCAAAGAGATGGCTGGCCCGGCGGGTGTCTGATTGCTGGCCATACCAATAGCCCGCAGCGATCCCGGCAAAGACGAAGGCCGACACTTTGAAATAGCTGTAGCCCGCCACCGCCATCAGGCGGGGCCATTCGAGAAGGCTGTCCTGCCGTCCGGGCGCGACATTTGCGGCCAGCCAATAGATCGGAATGGCCAGCGCGCAGACCAGAAGCGCACGGAAAATCACATTATCCCCGCCGCTTAGGTAGTCCAGCCAGAAGCGCACGGTCAGGAAGGCCAGCACGTAATAGGCAAGGATGTTATAGAATGAGAGCGATATCCGGAGCCCGGTAATCGCCTCGCCCCGCAGCGCGAAGTGGGTCAGGTGGAACGCGGCCATGATCGTCAACCCGGACAACACAAGCCAGAACGAGAGCCGTAATCGCTTCCGCACGGCCGGTTTGTTCTGGGCATATCCCGGCAGGAAGAAGATCGCGAGGCCGATGCCGAAGATCACGGCAAAGCCTTCGGTGCCCATCACGTAGATCCAGCCAAGGAAATAATCCGCCTGCTCGCCGATGCCGAGGCGTTTGAAAAGCCCCGGACCCCAATGGGAAAAGAGCACCGCAAGGACCATCAGACCACGGGTGATGTTGATCGCCCATGTGCGCGCCGTCCGTTCGGGCAGAGCGGCACCGGCGGGCGATGCGTCACTTTCGTGAAGCGCAGCAATGTCACGCAATGTCTGCCCTTCGAGCGTGGCGCGAACGGCCGCACGGTCAAACTCTTTCTCCATCGCAAGCCCGATCTGCACCGCACTGAGCGAATCACCACCGGTGTCATAGAAGGTGTCATCGGCCTTGATGCTCACCGGGCCCACGACCCTGCGCCAGACATCGGCCACCTTCTGCTCCGTCGTGGTCAGGGTCGTGTCCTGCAGGGGGGTGTCGTCCGCACCGGTATCGGGCTGCGCCGTGAACATCTCTTGTATTTTCTTGCGCTGCACCTTGCCGGTGCCGGTCACGGGGATTTCGTCAACAGCAAAGATATGGACACCACCGGGTTGATTGATCCCCGCCTTGGCCATCGCGATCTCGGCGGCTTTTTCGATCATCGGGGCGCGGTCCATCGCATCGCGGCGGATCGCGATCAGGACAGCATCACCGCGAAGTGCATCATCGGTTCGGGTCACGCCGATCTGACCGCTTGTGCCGCAGATCCGGTTGATCTCCTGCTCCAGGTTATCGGCGTTAAGATTCACACCGGCGATATTCATCTGGTCGTCGAGCCGCCCTTCGTAATAGAGCATACCGCCCTCGATCCGGCCCTTGTCCTTGGTATGCAACCAACCGTCGTCATCGGTCAGCGGCTCTACCTGGCCATCCTCGGCCAGAAGACCCAGTGCGACGTGGTCGCCACGGATGCAAATCTCGTCTTCCGTCCCAATCCGGGTTTCCGCAGGTGGCGTGGCTGCCCCAACGCTTTCCAGAACCGCTACCGGGCTTTGACTGATGTTGAGGAAGGTCGTGCGCGACGCCTCGGTCAGCCCGTAATGCTGCACGATCCGCGCCTTGGGAAAGACCCGCCGCAGCGCCTCTTTCTCCCCGCCGGACATGTATTGCGAGCCGATTTCGATCCACTTGACCGCGTCACCGGCGGGCCCGATGACATCCGGCGCCTGCAGGATGACCCGCCATAACGTCGGCACCGCCGAGATGGCATTGATCTCGCCCCGCTCCAGCATCTCGCGGATCTCGATGGGATCGAACCGCGCGGGCAGGTAGTATTTGCCGCCCACCGCAGATACCGCGCGTATCCGCCCAAGGCCAAAGGAATAGGTGGACGGCACGCCCACATATTCACGCACGCTCTCGTCAAGCTCCATCGCCGCGTTCAGGCGCTGCACCACGTCCGAGATGTTGCGCTGGCTCAGCACGATCGGTTTAGGCAAACCTTCGGTCCCGGAGGAGAACAGTATCTGCGCCGGTGCATCGGAGGTGCCTGGTGTGAATTTCTGCTGCCCCCAGCCCAGATCATCGCCGACAGCCATCGTCTCGATCACCTCAAGACCGGCATAGCGCGTCAGGTCCAGCCCGGGACGTTGCACGGTAAAGAGTTGACCCGCGTCATAGAGGCGAAAAACCTGATCCAGGAACCCAAGCGTGTTCTTGCCTTCGACAGCGACGGTCTTCAGGGGTTTGTTCATTACCATAACCTTTTGCTCAATACGCCGCCCTTGTGGTGCGCAGGCGATGCGCGTCAAAAAACACCGGGTTTGTGGCACTGTTATGTTTCACCGCGTGAGAAAATAGAAGAAATTTCGGCTTTGCTGCGGTCATGCCTGATATTTTGCCGTCTCGCCCGATCCGCGCCCAACAATCGCCTATTTGCTTGTCATTAAGGGCGCTATGGATAGTATCCGCGGCCAGAGAGACATCCCTGCCGCAGATGGTCGCTGATCTGGTAGGTTTCAGGTGATTGAATTGAATATTCTGATACGGCGCGGGACGGATATATGAACACGCCAGCTCATCCCAAGGTTCTGATCGTGGCGCCCAATGCGTCCTCTCGCATGGGTGGGGAGGCATTCCTGCCGCTCAAGTATTTCCAGATCCTCAAGCAGCGCGGCGTCACAGTCAGCCTGATTGCCCATGCCCGCAACCGCGCCGACCTTGACGAGGCGCTTAGTGCCTATACCGATGACATTCATTATGTCGAAGACAGTGTGTATCACCGCTGGATCTGGAAGATCGGCAAACTGCTGCCCGATGCAATCCGCATTCCGCTAATCGGGAACCTCGTCAACCAGATCAGCGAGGTCTACCAGAAACGCCTGATCCGGCAGCTCAAGGCGGAGGGCAAGGTAGACCTGATCCATCAGCCCATTCCGGTATCCCCACGGGCACCCTCGCGCATTTACGGACTTGGTGTGCCGGTGGTGATCGGGCCGATGAACGGCAACATGGATTATCCCGAGGGGTATGAGGAATACGAAAACCGGATCGCACGGACGCTGATTCCGCTGGGCCGGATGATGGCCAGGCTCGTCAACGTGATGATTCCCGGCAAACGCCGCGCCGATGCGTTGCTGGTCGCCAACGACCGGACCCGCGATGGGTTGCCACTGAGCGATCATTCCAAGGTTATCACCCTGGTGGAGAACGGGGTCGATCTCGGGATTTGGCAAAGCCCGGATGAGATCAGTCAATCACAGGAACCCGGCGTGTTGCGCCTGGTCTTCATGGGCCGGCTGGTGGATTGGAAAGCACTGGATGTCTCTCTCAAGGCCGTCCGGCTGGCGCGGGACAAAGGTCTGGATGTCAGCCTGGAGATCCTGGGCGATGGGCCGGAGCGGCCGGGGATGGAGCGGCTGATCGGGGAACTGGATCTCGGGCCTCACATCACCTTTCATGGATTCCTCAAGCAAGAGGAATGTGCGCAGATACTGGCCAAGGCCGACGCTCTGCTTCTCAATTCGCTCCGAGAATGTGGCGGTGCTGTGGTGCTGGAGGCCATGAGCCTGGGTAAACCGGTCATCGCATCGGATTGGGGCGGGCCCGCGGATTACCTGGATCCGAGCTGTGGCATCCTGGTCCATCCCGCGCCTCGACATAGTTTCGCCGATCGGCTGGCTCAGGCGATTTCCGACTTGGCCAATGATCCCCAAGCAAGGTATGGTATGGGCAAGGCAGGCAAACACAAGATCAAGCGTGAATTTGACTGGGAAAAGAAAGTCGATCGGATTCTTGAAATCTACCGGGACGTTCTGGCGGCCCACGACTAGGCTATTTGCCCGCCCGAGACAAAGATTTCATACACATGATTTGTGTAAAATTGGAAACAGCCTGTTCAGAATATCCACTATAACCTGCCCTTTTTTGGCCAGCATTAACTGTTCTTTAATGATTCCCGAACCGCTCACGTCGGGCTCAAAAAAGGCCGTAATCTGAACATGTACGCTAAAATCTCTACAAATCGCGTGCCCGAACATCTTGTCGGAACCCGCGAAGGTCTGTTCCACGTTCTGCGTGGCACGGATATCATCCCGCAAGAGGATCCCATGGCGCGCGCAGAATTGCCCCGTGTCGTGCAGATCGACAAACTCGCTCAGCGCACTGCCGAGCTAAGAAATTCTCCGGTATTCCTTAAGTCGGAAAGGGACCGGATGTCGGCTTTCTTAAACAAGGACGAATTCTGCTTCGCCGGCTGATTTTCCGGAGGTTGTTTCCAAAAGTGAAACCTCCCCATTGGTATAGATGGCGGGAATTGGCAGGAAACCCCCATCGCCGTGACGGATTTCAGCAGGAAAATGCCAACTTCTGGTTGTCTGACGCTTCGCAATTGTCCCTGAATCAGTAACAGCCATAAGGTCCGCCCAGACGAGAAGTGGAGCGAATCCACTCGTTGAGGTGGCGGCAGACCACACTGTCCAGAATGCCCGTCGCTTGGCGGCTTGACGTTCGTTCAAGCCGGCACCCCCGTTGTGTTGTGTAAGTTCCTGTTTTCGTTTGGAAAATCTCCATTCGAAAAAGTGTTTGTTTTGTATCAAATGTGAATGTTTTCCGTAACTGAGCCTCAACCGTGCTGGCCCTATATTGCCGCGCGCTGGCCTCAAAAAAGTCCAGAATGTGAAAGAAGGATTAACCACGATGGGTATGAAACACGGGAGCAGTCTGCGATGAACCACTTCCAAAAGCTGGTCTTCCAGTTGTATTTCTCCGGAATCCAGAATGGCTCGTACCTCGGAAATTTCCCAGGCGTCGCAAGCTATCAGGCAAACATCGCCGCATTGCTGCTTCAGCAGATACAAGCCATCAAAAAGGCTGCCGCCGAACGCAAGGCACGCGCGCAGCAAAAAGACGAAGATGATGGTCACGATCATGACCAAGGCCACGACCACGACCACGATGATGGACATGGGCATAACGGAAATCACGACCAAAATGGCGGAAGCGGAAACGGCCTGAAAGCCGCGTTCTATTCCTTGAACAAGAAAGCCACGAATTTGGGCGGTGTCGATTTCGACAAAGACCCTGATCTGACCGGCAAGGTGGACGCGCTCAACTTCAACCGTACGAATGCGCCCTTCGTCGAGAATGGCAAGAGCAACTTCTTTGCGGCCCATTTCAGTGGCAACTTGAACGTCGATAAAGGCGGGAAATACAAACTTTTCCTATCGTCGGACGACTTTGCAAAGCTTTACATCAACGGCGAACAGGTCGTCTTCAACAGGCATTCGGACTCGAACAGCCCGCGCACGAATTCCAAGTCGATCACGCTGGACGCCGGATCGCACGAGATCGAGATTTACTACATCGAGAACCGCGGAACTCAGACGCTGAAACTGGAGTGGCAAGGACCCGATTCCCAAGGAAAACGCGAGACCATCACCAACGCGAACCTGAGTCATACCGACGGCGACAATCACGGTGATGGCGACAACCACAGCGATGGCGATAACCATGGCGGTGGCGACAATCACGGCGGTGGTGACAACCATGGCGACGGTGATGGCCATGGCGGCGGCGACAACCACGGCGACGGTGACAATCACGGCGGTGGCGACAATCACGGTGGCGGTGACAATCACGGCGATGGCGACAACCACGGCGACGGTGACAATCACGGCGATGGCGATAACCACGGCGACGGTG
>NZ_JASHJC010000006.1 GCF_030733385.1 Roseovarius sp. MMSF_3359
ACAAACTGGCCGCGTAAGGCGATCAAACCCAAACCAAGGACTCTCCGCAAGGTGGAGGAAACTTGGGGCTCAGGTCAGCACGGCAACACATTGAAAGCTGAAATAGAAAGCGAGTGCGGTAAAACCCGAAAAGGCAAACCCGGAAACATACAAGGTCTAGCCAGGATGCTGCTGGCCGAGCCTAACCACTTAGGCATTTCGAAAGCGATCGCAGCAATTGATCAATTCATCGAAAGCTCCGCCGCGGGTTTCTCTGACGTAAAGGTCGATCTAAAGCGCGAGTTCTGGGAATCGCAAAGGCTTGTACAGCATGAAGACGCCTCCCAAGGCTACGCCGAAATCACTATGCGCCGCAGTGTAATGCGACCCAAACCCCTACCGAAGACGCTTTCTACCGTTCACAAAGCTAAGGGTCTCGAGTGCAGCAATACCATGATCATGCATTGTGACCGTGCCAGCTTTGGGAACACGATTTACGGAAGATGCAAGCTTTATGTGGCACTCAGCCGTGCCAAATCGTCGTTGGCAATAGTTCTTCCAAAAACGAACCCTAGTCCTCTTTTCAAGCTTGGGTAACTGCTAACCTTGAACGCGCCACCGAGTCGATATCAGCTTCTCGGAAACCGTAAGACAATACAGTGCGGCAAACTCTTGGGTTGCAAAACAACCATTCAATGAAACCTGTGTCGACACTTAAAAACACTACATGGTAAGGAAGGATTTGGCGATTAAGCTGAGGTCCTGGCAAGCGACTATTTACGATGGACAAAGCGGGATGTGGCAACGAACCTGGGCTTGGGAAAACTTCATGGATGCTTTGCATTGTCTTATTGTGCGGGAGTTTGTGTGATGATCGATCAAGATCGTCTGGTGACTGAGTTAAACAAAGGATGGGTCTACGCGAGTGATCCATTGGTCTTTTTTCGCGGTTACGACAGTTTTTCCGAGTTTCTCAGAACGGCCGAAAGCTTTGATCCAATCCGACTATTGAAGCACTATGAGCAGACCATCACTCACAAGACCCAGCCAAATGACCAAGTGTTGCGTTTTCAGCTTCTTAGAATGGCCCGCCAGAAGGGAGACGAAGTTGGCACTGAAGACTTCTATCGTTTCGCGGATGATTTGGTGTCGAGACGTTGCGTCACAAATTTCGACGAGAGATCTGTAAACTTTTTGGCCTACCAAGGGACTATTTCACGTGGTGACGACGTGTTTGCGGCATTGCGGAAGGATATTAGTCGGCCTAACCAAGAACTTCGAATCCGTCGAAAGCTTCTTCGGGTGTTCGACAGGTTCGACGATCAGAACAAGAAAACTTTCTTTGGAAGCCTGCTTGGAAATGATGGAAGGGGCACCAAACTCTTCGATGCTATCAGCAGTATACACCATCAAGTCATTGACAACATCGATCATTGGATGGACTACCCACAGAACCCAAACAAGACAGAGCGGAACCAGAAACTATTTGGAGACACTCTCGTATTTCGTGTGTCGAGAATTTCCTACTCAACGCACCTTCAGACAAGCTTTGCTAACCAAAGCCCAGATTTGCGCGGTTACCTTTCCAGTCATGCGGAGCTTACAGGTAGACAGGAAACTCGGTTTTGGAAGTTAGACTACTTCGATAATGGCAGGGGGATTGTTGAAAACCTTAGGCAGTTTGGGCGTTTCCCGAGCACTGAGTTCACACTCAAAGATGCAATAGAACAAAATCTTTCGATCCGCGGGGACGTTGGACCTGAGCGGAGAAAGGGAGAAGGATACTCAATTGTAATTGATGAGGCTAGGAACGTAGCCGGATATGTGTCAATCCATTCGGGTGGAGAACGGGTCTTCATTTCACCTCAAACAAACTCTCAATTGGTCAGCGAACCTACTACGGAGTTCAAGTTTGGCACCCACTTGAGCCTTATTTTTCCAGGATAATTTGAGTGAAGTTTGTTCAGATTCAAGAGGTAGGTATTGGGGAGCTGGTTCCTACTGAACCGGTTCTGAAGCGATCTCTAAAACACGCGATCAATTCTCTCTACGAAAGGCTACGCAACGAAAATGTAGACTTTGCATCCGTAAGCTCCGCATACTTTCGGCTGGATCCGTCGATCAATTGGAGTTCGCACCGCAAAGTACTCATGGAGGTAGCGTATTCACTTCGAAAGTTGGCGAGCAGCCGATTTCCAAAAGCGCAATGCTACTTACTGTTTTGTGCAGACTTTGAGCATCACCTTACAACGATGAACGGCAAAGTGCCACCTAACGAAGCCAGTTTGATCACTGATCTTCGTGAAGAAGAACTGCGAAAACTAGCCAATGAATCGGGCGCATTGTACGAAGGCAACCGGTTCCACTTCTTCAGGTTGCCGTCCGGTCAAACAGCAGACTTCTTCCTACGTACCGGCAACTGCTTGGCCAGGCGGGAATCCTTGCACATTCTGGCCTTTTGGGCGCTACCAAGTTTAGAGACAACCAATCTAATAATTTGTGACACTTGGAGCATATCCACTCTGGGCATGTACCTTGCTAGATTGGCCGAACAATACACAGGAAGACGATATGATTGCCAATACCTGTCCAAGTACCTTAGCGAAGACATTGCCTCGTCCAGCGAAGTACTAGAACTGCTCGAGCAGGCTTCAGACGGCCGCATCGCACCGATTTTCCTCGTCAGCGCTCTTTCAAGCGGCAGAAGCCTTCGCACCTATGTGGAGGCGTTCGGCACGTTGTTTGAAGATGAAAAACCTTCTGTTGTCACAGTCTATTTGCTAGGCCAAAGTTTAGCCCCCGATTTGGAAGCTAGCATTGACGTACTTGTGCTGTGTAGTCTGGCGGATATCCTCGAAGCGCGAGGTCTTCATGGCTTAGTAGATGATGTCAGTCTGGAAGAAGGGCAAAAGATCTTCACGATTGATGCGCAGACCTACTTTCCTCGATATTTTGAGCCAAAGGAACATCGGTTCACTCCGAGCAAATTCACGGCGAAGTCAAAACAGTTTTTTGAAACTTATGCTGGATACCAGATTTTTTCTGTTTGCAAAGATGGCTCTTCGAACACAAAGCTCAATTTGCGGCGACACCATGCGTTCCATGTAGACATCCTTAAGCTGGTGTCGTCTAGTGAGTTTCGGGTGAGAATTGCAAAGCTTGTCAAATCACTCGACCGTCCGACACACATCGTTCATCTGAAGAAACCTGCGGATGCAAGGTTCGCCCAAGTCGTATCTGAGTGCTTTCCTGACGATTCACCGATCGATTTGATTGAATGCTCGGGATATCGGCGTATTCCTAAGAGGCAAGACATCCTACGGGTTCTTGCGGACCCAAACGCCAACGTCTGGTTCCTCGATGCAATGTACATTAGCGGTCAAAGCACTGCTCAAGACTTCGAACAAGGGCTTCGGTCTGGACTAAGTACGCAAGGTTTGAGCGAGTATCCGTCGAGGATCTCTTTTCTGGTGGGACTTTTGCGTCCAGACCTAAGTGCAAAAATCACCAGCGACAACGGGACGATGATAAGACTCAGCTGCCCTACTAGGCACGGGGAAATCGTTGTAAACTCTGTTGAAGAGGTTTTGCTTCCAAATTGGGATCACACACAATGCCCTTGGTGCAAAGAGCGCGAATTACATACCCTCCTTTTGTCAAAGCATGCTCTGGACGGTATGTCAGGAAAGGAGAAGGCATACATTGAAGGTCGTTTGACACTCCTCGCGGAAGGCCGGCGTCAGGGATTAAGGAACAACCTTTTCTTTAAGCGATATCCTGAACACCAGTTCGAATTCAACAAAGGTTCTTTGTGGTTCGACTGGTCAGTTGTGCGAGAAAAGGGGCTATCCGAGTCGGAGGCGGACATAATGCTCGCGGTTGCATCTGCGTTACAGTATTGGCGCGATGATTACGGTTCTAAGACTCCTGCTCAATACCTGCTGGATCAGCAATCGTGTTTTGGCGTCAACGTATACAATGAGTCCTTTCTTCGCGCTGCAATATGGCGATCCTTGAAGCGGCGCGAAGTGGATACATTTCTGAACGATAGTTACCGAAAAGAGTTGTTAGTGCGAGTTTTCGACGCCGGCGGGGCCGCCGATGCGACGGACGAGTTCGTTTTGGGTTGGGAGGCCTCCAAGCTCTTGGGGCGCTATTTGCCAAGGGTCATTGGCAAGGATCGGTTTGATGCAATCGACTGGAACTACCTAAAGTGGACATGCCTAGCAATCTAACATTCCACTTGTAGTGACCAATCATGCATTTTTTTGCTTCCGCAGCGAATGTCTCCTTCGACGGGCCGCAGCGTAGCATGCTGGATGTCTCGTCAGGGTCGGCTTTGGGCCGCAATTCTCGCCCATCTCGGTATCAGAATTTTTGCAATCAGACTTCGTGATCTCAAACCACGTTCCACTCCAACAGGCTGACCGTGAGAACGAACCCATCTCGCTCCCGAAGCGACCGTTTCTGATTTACAATCTTGGGTCGACTGGCTCACTTTCCAACGCAAGCACTGCCAATGCGCACTCGTGCACCTTGGAAAGTGGAAACCCTTCAACAAACCTATGCAGCCCTTCAAAACCGAGTTTAAATTCCCGTTCTGCAAGCGAGAATTTGCGGCCCAGCCCGCGCTGCCGGAGGCGCTCAATATTCTCAGGCAGGTCATAGTCGGGACCATATATTATCCGAAGATAGTCACGTCCGCGCACTTTCATTGCAGGTTGGATCAGACCTTTGTCGCCACGCAGGATAAATGCGTTGGGTTTGAACACCAGCCCTTCCCCTCCCGAGCCAGTGTGTTTCATCCACCAGTCAATGACCGTCTCGCGATCAGCCGCATTATTCAGGTCAATGCGTTTCCAGCCGGTCGTTTGCAGGATCGGATCGGTGGCGGCCAATTTTCCCAGAGTTTCCATATGCCAGGTATGGGGCTGATCCACATAAACCATGCCTTCGCTCGCCAGGATGTGGAACGGCGCTATGCGGTAGTCCTCAATAATGTCCGCTGCCCAGCAGTACCCGTCGATTGTCTGTCCCATGAGTTCCGCGTTGGAAAACTGGGTTTCTGCACGCGCGCTCAACGCATCCAGCCCATCGATTTCCCCAGCTTTGGAAATTGCCTCGAGCAATGCCGAAGCGGATGATTTTGCCGCCGTCACCGTTGGCAGGTATTGCCGTTTGAGCAACTCCTGCGCCTTGGCAGACCAGGACATAAGTTCAGCGTCAAGAAGCACCCAGTCGGTCTGAAGTTCTTCCCACAGATCCGCTGAATGCATTGCATTTCCAATTCGCGCAACAACTGCGGCTTCTTCGGACTCGTCCTTGAAGAAGGGTCGCCCGGTACGCGTATAGTTCACGCCTGCTTTGCCGTCTTCCACGCCAAATCGGGCCTTTGCGGCGTCCGCATCCTTGGCGACCACCAACAAGGCACGCGATCCCATGTGTTTTTCTTCGACAACCAGGTCGGTCACACCCCGGCTAGCGAAATGGTCCATCGCCTGATTGGGATGTTCCAGAAAAGGGCCTTCTGGTGCCGTTGGGCATGCGGCCATCGTGGGCGGCAGATAGATCAGCCATCTGGGATCAACGGCAAAACGGCTCATGACCTCCAGCGCGGCAAGACTGTTTTCTTCGGGAATTTGCAAGGTGGATTTGAACCGTGTTTCGATTCGCATCTTGGTTGCATAATCGTCGAAATAAAGCAGACGGTCATGATCCTGTTGTGCGGACAGGGATTGGTCAGCATCCCAAGGTTTTGCGGGGATCGCATATTGCATTTTCGCAGGAACGGAAACCGTTTCTCGCTCGGGCCACCGCAATGCGGTAAGCTTGCCGCCAAAAACACATCCCGTGTCGATGCACATGGTGTGGTTCAGCCATTCGGCCTCGGCCATTGGCGTGTGGCCAAAAACGACATCCGCCTTGCCACGGTAATCGCGCGCCCATTCCAAACGCACGGGCAGGCCAAACTCATCAACCTCGCCAGTTGTCTCGCCGAACATCGCGAAATTACGTACATGACCGGAGCCGCGCCCGTGCATTTCTTCTTTCAGGCCGGCGTGGGCAATGACCAGCTTGCCATCGGCCAACCAGGCATGAGAGCGCAAATCCCAAATGAAGTCCGAGACCCGTCTGCGGAAGGTCTCCGAGGTTTTTTCAAGCTCAGCGACGGTCAGATCCAGACCATGTGCCTGTGTCACATTCCGGCCCTTCAGCCATTTGTTCAGCTTGAAGTCGTGATTGCCAATCACGCAGCGGCCAGAGCCTTCATCGCACATGCCCATGACAAGGCGCAAAGCATCCAGATTGCGCGGACCCCGGTCCGTGATATCACCGACAAAGAACGCCGTACGGCCTTCCGGATGACGGGCGCGGATCAGGTCCTCGGAACCGGTTTCGAATGGGTCTATCACATATCCGAGATTTCCAAGCAATTCGGTCAATTCATCAAAGCAGCCGTGAATGTCACCGATGATGTCAAAGGGACCATGATCAGTGCGGTTGTCCGTCCATAGGGGTTCACGCACAATCTCCAGCGCATCCACTTCCTCGGGGGATTTCATGATCTGAACTTGACGGAAGCCCTCTTTCTGCAAACCGCGCACGCCTCGTCTGAGTGACTTGGCATGATTGCGTGCCACGTGTTCCCCAAAGTCGCGGTTAGGGCGGTTTTGATTGCGTTCATGGCAAATCTTGGGGTCGATATCGAGCACCAGCGCCACAGGCAACGCATGATATTTGCGTGCCAGCTGCACGAGCTTTGCCCGATCCTCGCGTTTCACTGATGTGGCATCAATAACGGTCATCAACCGGCGCTTCAGCCGAATGGATGCCGTGTAATTGAGCAGATCGAAAGCATCGCCCGTCGCGGCAAGATCGGTTTCATCGTCCGAAACAATCGCCCGGCAGGCATCAGAAGACACAATCTCGGTTTCCAGAAAATGCTTGCGCGCAAAGCCGGACTTGCCCGAGCCGGTGGCGCCGATCAGAACAACAAGAGCAAAATCGGGGATGGAAATCTTGGTCATGCTGCACCCCCCACGAAAGCTCTGCCATTTACGATTTGCCGCAACAATTCGTCGCCTTCTGCCATCAAGTCCGACCGTTCTTCCTCTTTTGCCACGACTTCAGCCCAAGCAATCTGATCGTGAATGAAAGCATCAATCATCGGAATACGCGCGCCACGCCCTATTTCCTTGGCTGCAGATTTAAGGACCAGAAGCCGTTCAATATGTTCGATGAGTTCCCGACCCAGAGACTGTCCCTGGACCAGCGCCTGCAGGTTCATAGGTGGCTGTACCGCTGGGTTTTGCCTGATCCATGAAATCGCCAGAGCGGGCCGCAGGATGTAGAAGTATTTTTTCAAAGACACATCTGGGTTGTTCCCGACATGCTTGTCCCATTGCTTAACCGCTAGGTTGCGATAGTGATGCAGGCAGCTTTCGCCAAATGTGGTTTTGTCCGCAAATTGGATCAGACGGTCACAGACCGCATCATTCCAGCGATACCGGATCGGGCTCGACAGCCATTCCAGCATCACCGGATTGGGTTTGATCAGAAGGCCAAGCGCTTTGCGAATATCCCAGCCGTTGATGTCCCAGTCGCCTTCGATGGGCAGTTCTATGACATCGCGACCGGGCTCAATGCTGAGATACCAGTCAGGTTGGCGGGCATAGATGAACCGCACATCGTAATCGCTGTCGGGCGACGGAAATCCCCAGGCACGGCTGCCGCTTTCGATGGCAAAGAGGATACGCACACCATGATCGGCCTCCAAGGCAGTTAGCTTGGATTGAATGATCGCTTCGATATCCGGCGCTACGGATGGGACAAAAACAGGCAGGCTCATACGGCATCCTCCTGTTTGAACACAGCCATCTGCGATGGGCCGCCATGGGTGTCGTCAACCGGCCCCAACGGCGTGAAACTGACGCTATAACCATGTTCTTCAGCCACCTTATTGGCCCAGCTTTCGAATTCCGCCCGGGTCCATTCGAACCGGTGATCCGGATGGCGCAGTTTGCCGTCCTTCAGACCGTCGAACAGCACATTATATTCGCGGTTGGGTGTCGTCATCACCACCATGCGCGGACGGGCATCGGCAAAGAGCGACAAAACAAGCGCCGACAAGCGGTGTGGTTCGATATGTTCGATCACCTCGACCAGCGTTGCGGCATCAAAGCCCTGCCAACGCCGGTCCCCATAAGTCAGGCTGCCCATTTGTAGTCTGACTCGCTCAGCCATGGCGTCCCCGGCCTGATTGAGCCGCAGCTTGCGATGCGCCGCCTCCAAGGTTCTCACTGACGCATCCACGCCAACAATGCGCGCCAGCCCGCGTTCCTTGATCAGCCGCGACATCAGCTTGCCTTCACCGCATCCCAAATCAAGAACCGAAGTGACATTGTTCTGCCTAAGCACCTCTGCCACCGTATCCAACCGCAACGCATGCAAGCGCAATGGCTTTTCAAGCTGCTCTTCAGGCTTGATCTTCGGAGCTTCCTCCGGTTCTTCTTCCTGCGGCGCCGTCTCTTCGAGGCGGGTAAGGGCCATATTCATCAATGATCTACGATGCTTCAAGGCGCGCCGTGTGATGAGTTGCTTGTCCGGATGCTCGGACAACCATCCGTCACCCTTCGCTAGAAGCTTGTCGATCTCTTCTTCGCTGACATAGTAATGCTTGAAGTTGTCCAGGACGGGCATCAGCACATAAAGATGCTTGAGAATGTCCGCGAGGCGCAGTGTTGCGGCCAGACGCAGATCGACAACCTGCGCTTCGCCGATCTCTGACGGTGAGAGTATGGAATAGCCCAATGGCTCGAACAAACGTTTGACCAGGTTCAGATCACCCGACAAGGCGACAGGCACAACGCGGATTTCGAACCGGAGCGCACGGTCCGCCAGAGCCTGTCGATCCTTCGATTTCCCAGCTATCGTCTGGGCAAAGGCCCGCCCCATCGCGACCGACAGAAATGAACTTGCCGCAAAAGGGCGGTCATTCACATATTGCGCCAGTAGACCATCGCTGTGCCGGTTTTTTCCACGCACCAGGCCGACCGGATCGACATCGAGATGCATCACAGCTGTTGTCCGGTCTTGAGATTTTTCCGGATAGAAAATCGTGACCTCACCGACCGACGTATCTCGTGTATGCATGTGGTCAGGATGCTTGTGCAGCAAGAATCCAAGATCACTCGCGGCGTAATCAGCATCATCGGCTGCGGTAAGAGTAATTTCGATCTGCATAATGTGGTCAATCAAGAACGCTTTGAAGTTTAAGGCTTAAATGTCGATTTGGGCGGATACAAGGCGGCGAATTCGTTCTGTGTTCAAACTGGAGCCTAACGCCCATGAATGGGCTGCAAAGGTCGCCAGTGATTACCGGCGGCCTTTCTTCTTGTTTTTCCAGAACGGCGGCACATCTCCTGCCATGATGCAGCCGTAAGGGTCGATATAGTCTTCGATCTCGGCCAGATCATAAGATTTGATCTGGGCAACCACATTGTCGGCGTTCTTGTAGCTCGACGGCAGCTCCGACGCGTCCACGCCACCGGCGTGAAAGCGCACGTCCAGACCTTCGGTTTCCGCCTTCAGCATCTGCTCAGGCGTGACCGATCCCATCCGGCGTTTATGCTCGGAACGCGAATAGTTGCGCCCTGCACCATGCGGGCTGAAGCCCAGACCATGATCGGCGTCCTTGCCACGCACAACGAGTACGGGTTCGGACATGTTCAGCGGAATGAGCGTGAGCCCTGTCGCATCCGAGGCGTATCCATCCCAGGCAGGGGTCGCGCCCTTGCCATGGTAATAGATATCGCCCCGCTTGAAGACGAAGTTGTGCTCGTTCCAGAACCGCTCGCCCACATCACCCACGCGCGCGGCCTCGACCGTTGCTTGGTGGATGGCGTTGTGGTTGGCCTTGGTCCACTTACGGATCAGCTGCAGTGCCTCCCAATAGTCACGACCTTCCTCAGTATCTGCCGGGATCCAGGCATTCTGCTTGGCAGTCTCGGGCGACAGTTCTTTGCGGAACTTCTCGGCCACATGCATCCCATGCTTATACAAAACCGCCCCCGGTCCGCGCGACCCGTGGTGGGTCACGATCGCGGTCCGTCCGGTTTTGCGCGAGCGTCCGACAAACAGGAAGTGGTTCCCGTCTCCTTGTGTGCCCATGTGCTCCTGCGCCATGCGCAGGGATTTCGGGTTGTCCAGAAACCGATTTTCGCGAAACGCATCCATCAGCTTCATCGAGGTCGTAAACCGCTGGCCCTGAGGCCGACCGCCGGGCCCGAAATGCGTGACCGACTGGGCCGCATCCAACACAGCCTTGGGATCGGCATTGCCCAGATCGGTGATCATGACCGAACAGCAGATGTCAGCCGAGTGCATCCCCGGATGGATCGCATTACGCGCCGCTGCCACACCCCCAACCGGGATGGTGCCAACAGGCCCAGCCGGACAGGCATCGGGCATGATGGCTCCCGCCTCAATTGTCGGCGTGCGCATCAGAGCGGTCATGGTTTCGCGTACCTTGTCGACATTGTCTTCCTCGTCCGGATGATCCATGTCGATGTTTTCATGAAACGGCACTTCACCGGGCGCGCGCAGGTCCAGCGTCACCGGAGCGGGAGGAATCTCGCCCTCCAGTTCCTGCCGGATACGCACCAGTCCGAACCCTTCGGTGCGCATCTCATTCGCACGCGCCAACAGCGCCGGGAATTGCTTGCCGGGGCGATGCCCCCATTCCTTCAGGTGTTCACCGGTAATCGGGTAGTTTGTGTTTTCGCTACTCATCTATCCATCTCACTCTAACATCGGTCACGGCGACAAGGGGTTGGTGAAACATTTTCAACTGCTCTATCCAACTGAGCTACATCGCGGAATGCGATGGCGGGGCTCGAACCCGCGACCAGGTGATTATGTAGTTCCACCGGCATTCGCCGTGATATTTCGGGTCCGGAGGACAAGAGGTTCGTGAGAGGCCTTTCGGCGGTTCGTTTCAAGCGATGTACTCCCACGGGCATTCCCCCGGATGCTTTCCTTTCATTCTTTGGCTCGGCTGGCAGGGATCGAACCTGCGACATCCTGATTAACAGTCAGGCGCTCTACCGCTGAGCTACAGCCGAATATGTTCTCTTGATCGCTATTCCATACGGGAAACCGTTTTCCACTTTCCCCGGAATAGCTCTGTGGCCCCGGCGACAAAGGAGAAGAAACAACCCGGGACCCGCCCCGCATCCGAATGGGTGGATGCGTTTGCCGTCTGGGCGCCTGCAAGGAGGGGAGTTGAACCCGCTCGGTGTACCCCGGAAGGGTGCTGCAATGTAGTTCCTTCGGCATTCGCCGGGGTTTTCTTGATAGTATGGCGACAAGGGGTTGATGAAACAATTTGCCCGGTGCTCTGCATATTTGAGCTATACGCCGCATCGGCGCAACGTGGTCGCTAACCGCGCATCTCCGGGGTGGACTGTAGTTCCATCGGCATTCGCCATTTGTTTCCTTTCATTCATTTCATCTGATGTGCCCGATGGGGATCGAACCCACGACGCACCGCTTAAAAGGCGGTTGCTCTACCACTGAGCTTCGGGCGCGTGCCCCGGCGACAAGGTGTTGGTGAAACGAACCTGCTCTACCTGACTGAGCTACATCGCAACGCGATGGCGGGATTCGAACCCGCGACACGGAGATTATGATCTGTAGTTCCACCGGCATTCGCCGAGATTTTTCGCATTTAAGGCAAGCAGCGCGGTATAAGGTCCCGCCCATGCCAGAGAGCGCCCGCAAGAGTGACGGAGTCGAACCGCCAAGTTCCTCTGGTCGTGCCCCCGCACTGTCTGCGCTAAACGCGATGTTCTTTCCTTTTTTGTTTCGTTTCGGATGGGTCAGGCGGACAAGTCTGATTGTGAGACGGCGACATTACCTAAAAATGTAGTCCCACAGGCATTCCGCCTGACCCTCTTTCATATTTCGATCTTCTCGATCTCACCAACCCAGTGATCTGGGCCGGTCTGACCGTTGGCAAACGCCGCGATCTGGTCAAAGACCGCATCCGAGAACCCGCCGACATTCAACACATCTCCACGTGTCTGCGCCTGCGTGGTCCCGTATGGAGCGATGTCGATGCAGACCAGCTTGGCCTTTGGGTTGCGACGCTTGATCGCTTCCCATTCCTTCAACATCGCCGTGCCCTGTCCGCCGGCGCGGGCATCTACCCACGACTGGTTGTCAGACACGAACACCACCAGATCCGGTGCACGACCACGATCGTTCAGCCACTTCAGCGGCGCGGAACAGTTTGTTCCACCACCAGCCAGAGCGGCCAGACGCTCGGCATTGGTCAGGATCGTGTCGCGCGGCTCCAGACGTACGTCACGCACGTCGAAGTCGAACGGCAGAACCTGACAACCACGGTTCACGCGCTGGAATGACGCGGCCACAAGGGCTGCTACATCCACGTGACGCACGGCCGAGGTGGCGCCTGGGCGATACCCGGTCACAGACCAGGTCATGGACCCGGAGACGTCCGGACACACGATCACCTGACCCGCGATCTTTGGCACGTTCTGCACCGCGATTTCCATCGCATCATGCAGGGCGTCAACGATCTCGCGCGGCATCTCGCTGTTCACGTTCTGCGCCGCCACCATCAACTGGTACGGAAACGCACGTGCCTTGGCGATAGCCTCGGGGTTGCGCAGCAATGCCGCCACGTGACCCATGTTCTTTGCCACGCCGAAAACACCGTGACGCTGAAACGTATTCAGGTTCTGGCGCAACATCTGCCACGAGCCTTTACGTGCGATCCGCGCCCAGTGGGCGGAGGACAATTCCAACTGCGTCAGCATCTGGAACGGCACGTCAGGCACCGGGCCTTTGCCGGTTTCCTTGAATGCCATCCACTCCTGCACAGCCGGTGGCAGCAAAGCCACCTCGCACGGCCGCCCGACGATCCAGGCAAACAGCGCCTCCCGTTCAGCCGATACTGGTTTCGGATGCACCATCTTGATCACGTCAGCCAAAGACGGGTCGTTCCCGATATTGGCGTTCAGCAGCGCCCAGTCAGACGCGGTGTTCAGCCAGTTCTGCACCATAGCTTTAGGCGCAGAACCCAATGACTTACGACCAGTCTGGCCGGAACGGATAACCTGCACAAAGGTACGCAGCATTTTGCCGTTATCGACCACACGGCCAAAAGCCGAACGGAACAAGACCGGATCACGCCGGGCCAGAACAGCCAGCAACACGGCAGGCATATCCTTCATGTATCCCGAACGGCGGGCATAGATTGCAGCCTGCGCCAGATAACGAGGTTCAACAGACTCGGCCACGTCCAGAACATATTCCAGTTCCTCCTGCGGCGACTGATAGAACATGCCCCCGAAAGTGCCGGTTACAGCGACTTGAGCCAGAGCATGGGCATCGGAATAAGCGTAGGCCGGTGCCGCGTGGGCATTCTTTGCAGTTGCTTTCGGCGGCAACCGGCCTTTGATCGATGCAAACACGGATTTGTTCGCCATTTTTTTGTTCCTCATATTTGGTGAGGACGTTTTGGCATGATGTTCGGTTCACCTGAAAGAAAATCGAACACTCAATCAATTCATTGATATTAAAGTAAAAATATGGAGTTTGAGTTTTCGTACGCGCACATATACTATCTAATGGTATCGCTATTTATAAACTTGGATACGCAATGAAGAACGTGGTCATCGGCTTTCTCGGAACCCAGTTGGATATGGGCAAGAAAAGGCGTTGGAAACCGACACCTAGCCTTGTCAGCCATGATCACTTCAAGGTGGATCGGCTCGAGATTCTCTATGACATGCGATTCAATCGTCTAGCCAAGCAGGTTCAGCGTGAGATCGAGGAAACGTCACCTGAGACGGAAGTGTTGCTTCAGCAGCTTGACCTGAACGACCCGTGGGATTTTCAGGAGGTCTATGGCAAGCTGTTCGACTTCGCGCGGTCCTATGGGTTTGACGATGAACGCGAACGGTACCATGTGCATCTGACCACCGGGACACATGTGGCGCAGATCTGCTGGTTCCTGCTGACGGAAAGCCGCCATGTACCAGCGCGACTGATCCAGACCGGCCCACCCGGACCGGATGAGGAGGTGCCAAAGTTCGATGTCATCGACCTGGACCTGAGCCGCTATAACGCACTTCAGCAGCGCTTCGATCAGCTGTCGCGGGAACATAGCGACCAGCTGAAGGGTGGGATCGAAACACGCAATACAGAATACAACGATCTGATTGACAGGGTTGAGTTGGTCGCCAGCAATTCCGACGAACCTATCCTGCTGCTCGGCGAAACCGGCACTGGAAAGACCGAACTGGCCGAGCGAATTCATAGCCTCAAACTCGATCGACGCCGCGTCAAAGGCCGTCTGGTCCACGTGAATTGCGCAACATTGAACGGGCCAGATGCCATGGCGACGCTTTTTGGTCAGCGCCGCTCTTACCTTGGGGCGGCAGGGACTGAACGCAGCGGGTTGTTGCGCGAAGCGGATGGCGGTGTCCTGTTTCTGGATGACGTGGACGAGTTGAACACCAACATGCAGTCGGTTCTGCTGCATGCGATTGAAACCGGGCGGTTTTATCCACTGGGGTCCGACCACGAAATCTCAAGCCGGTTTCACCTGATCGCCGGGGCAAACCGAGATCTGCGTGGTCTGACGGCTTCTGGACAGTTTCGCCCTGATCTGCTGGCCCGGCTGAACACATGGAGCTTCACGTTGCCCGCGCTGCGCAATCGCACCGAGGATATCGAAGCAAATCTACTGCACGAGCTGGATCGCTGCGAAAGAGATTTGGGCACACATGTCGGTTTCAACTCCGATGCCCGCGCCCAATATCTGGCCTTCGCCAAAGACCCGGGCACCCATTGGCCGGGAAACTTCCGTGACTTCTCGGGCTCGATCCGTCGTTTGTGCACGCTTGCACCACGCGGGCGGATCACAAGGGCGATGGTCGCGACCGAAATCGAAACGCTTCAAACTGATTGGAAATCGGCCCAGTCGAATGATGATTTCAAGCTGGTTGCAGATGTGATGGGCGACGCCGTTTCTGATGTGGATCCGTTTGATCTTGTTCAGCTGGCCGAGGTGATCCGGACCTGCCGCAAGTCTTCAAGCCTAAGCGCCGCCGGGCGCGCCTTGTTTGCCGTGTCGCGCAGCAAACGAAAAACCCAGAACGATGCAGATCGGCTGCGGAAATATCTTGGAAAGTTTGGTTTGGAGTGGGGTGCAATCTAGCCAGACGGACGCGAGATATCCGGACGCCCATGCTTACTTATTCGGCGGCTATATCTTGTATGCGGCCTTCTAGCCCCGACGCATGCGCAGCCACCTTTGGGTCGGCGCTATTGGCCAAAAGCCAACCCTGAATCTGTGCAGGGCTGTGTTTTTGACCTCCTAACCGCTGTTCGAAAACCGACGCCAAATCATCTTCACCGGGGAAGAAGCGTTCAAACAGGCGGCGGGCTGTAGCCGCGTTTACCATTCCAAGTTCGGTGTGCACGTCGGCGCGGCCGGGTCGGATCAGGGCCGGGTCCAGCTTTTCCTTGTGGTTCGTTGTCATAACCAGGGCACGCCCTTCCTGAGCTGCGACGCCGTCGATGGCATTGAGCAAGCCCGAGAAGCTGACGCCCGAGCGTTTCTCGCCACCTTCGCGCTGCGTAAACACAGCGTCCACATCCTCGATTGCGATCAGCGACCCCTTGGGGCACACATCATCGCTTCACGCAGATCATCATCCGTCAGCGTGACGCGCCCGATATCCAGCGACGCGATATCCAATGACAGGTCTGACGCCAGCGCGCGAATGAGGCTCGACTTGCCCGTGCCCGGAGGGCAGTAAAACAGATACCCACGCCGCCAGGGAACACCACGTTCCGCGTACCAGTCGCTAGCTCTATAGAACCAACGCATGTCCTCCAGCACTTTCTCGATGCGATCGTCATCCACCAGCACCGTGTTGATGGAACGGCGTGGGACATCGCCGACATGATCCCACCAATCCCCCTTCAGAATATGGAGGCCAGGGCCGATGCGATCCCTGGTCTGGGAAAGTGCGCGTCCCTCGGCGATCCAGCCCAGTATCGTCTCGACCTTTCCGAAAAGAACGGTGACGTTCAGCACTTCCATTGGCCGCTGGTTGTGCGATGCGCCCACTTTTGACTTTTCATTGATGTCGCGCCCCAGACGACAGATTTTCCCTCGCCAGAAGAACCAATGCTGGCCCGGTGCGGGCGCATAGCCCTTTGTTCCCCGTGCCCATTTCCCATCCGTCATACGCACATGGCGCGAATGGGACAGAACGTTGTTCTGCTCCATCCAGATACAGAAATGGCGATAGGCGGCGCTCCGGTTGTCGAGTGTCAGGCTCACCCAGACGCGCCGAACAATCACACGGTACAGGGCCATGAATGCGACGCGTAGAAAGGCTGCCGCGACCCCAAATGCCCCGAGCGCCACGTCGCCCGCGAAAAAATCGCTGGTCAGGGCGCTGGTCAGGAATTGATCGAATGCGTCTATCTTAGCCCCCTTTCACTTCGCGAAAACCGCGACCCTTGAAGCACCGCACCGGATTGCCGCGTTCGTGCGCATAGTGTAGCTCGTTACGGCTCGCCTTTTGGGCGGATTCATCCGCTGCGGCTTGGGCGGCCATCAGATGCTGCAGGCGTTCCAATGCCAGTGATTTGTTGCGATGCTGCGAACGCTCTTCGCGCGCCACCGCCGAAAGCCCCGTTGACCGATGCGTCGCCCGCACCGCGCTGTTGGTTGTGTTCTGGTGCTGCCCACCAGGGCCGCCCGCCCGGAAGGTATCAAAAGTGACGTCGCTCGCTTGAATGCGTTCAGGCGTCCGCACCGATGCAGGCAGGTCGTACACCCCGATGAACCAGTTGGCCCGCTTATGCGTTGGACGCAGATTGCTTTGCGCCCGCCACCGGATCGTACCGCGCCATTTCTTGGCGAAAGCATCTGCATCTGCGCCGCTGATCACAGCCACCGCAGATTTGAAACCATGTATTGTACGCGCCCCATTGGTATCAAAATCGACCGCGAAGAATTTGGCTTCACGGCGCATCACCTCCAGCACGCCCGCAACGGCTTGCTGGCACTCTGCTGGGCCACTGCCACTGGTGACCAGGAGTGAGATATGTCTGGGGGCAGTCATGATCGTCTCCCGTCACGCGTTTTCTTGAAGGTCAGGAGCGGATGGAACTCCGCCACAGAATGCGCAGCACCTGTGCGGTCCAGGTCTTCGGCGACGGACCTGGCCGATTTGTAAGCCAAGGGCGCTTCTTCGATCAGAAGGTTGCGATCTTCGCATAGAATTCGGCCACCGAAGGTGTTGCGCTGCATGGCCTCAAGGTCTGATTTCTTGGCCCGCACGCGACCATGCATCGAGGATCGGTCGTAGCGCCGCCCGGCACCATGAGCGAGGCTGCGAAGCGCATCAACATGGCCAATGGGGAACATCAGGTAGCTGGCACTTGCCCGCGACCCGGCAAGCGGAACAAATCCTTGCTCGGCGACTGCCGCGCCTTTGCGGTGCAACCAGCGATCACCATGTTGCACAAGCAGGTTGTGCGGGGCATCGACCAACAGCATCAGATCTGCTCGCAGCGCCTCCGCTGCCCGTTCTGCAATGACCTGACGATTGAGGCGGGCCCACCGAACCGCTTTGTCATGATCTTTCAGATAGATCTGAGCTGCGTCACTATCCTCTTGCAGTCCGGCGTAGGACCCTTGGGGCACTACCTCTAGAACGGCATTGCCAAAACCACGCGACCCGGAATGCACCAACAGATAAAGGCATGATGTATAGAGGCCAGTGCTGTCATCCGCCTCGGCCAAGGTCTGAACCTCGCAGAAATGATTGCCGCCACCAACCGTGCCGAGCGATGTGGCAAACAGATCGGTCGGCAGACCAATTTCTTCCAGTCTCCAGCGTTGGTCTTCAGATGCAGGTTCGCCAAGAACGCGCATCCGGCGCAGCGCCTTCTCCAGTTTCAGTTTCCGCACAGGCAGATCAAGCTGGAATAGCGACATGCCACAGCCGATGTCATTGCCGATAAGCTGCGGGAAAATGTGGTCCGCCAGAACGGCACAACCAACGGGCCCGAATTTGCCTGGGTGCAAATCTGGAAAAGCCGCGATCTTTTGCACGCCGGTCCAGCCAGCGATCTCTTCGAGTTGTTGTTCGGCCCGTCCTTCGATCCAGGCCGCAGATGTATAGAATTTTGTGATGATGGCGTCGCCGGACACAGCTGACACACGACCATCCAAGACAGAATTGCCCATGTGATAGTACCCAATAAACGTATGTAGATGCGCGAGCAGCAAGCCGGCGAACTGGATCAAACCTGATCTGATTTCAGCTTAGGTGTTGATCGGCCCCGAAAGGGCGAAATAACGAATAAGCATGTATGTCCCTTTCCTTGTTGGGGGTTACGATTTGGGTCCAATGAACCAATTGGAGGTCTTCAATTAAGTGGGATTGCTGATTCCCTCAACAGTCTTGAACTTGCTGATTCCAAGTCGTGTCCAAATAACAACACGACTGTGCCCCTATGGTTACCATCAAGCTTCTCTGCGAAGCGTGTACAATTGATACGTTTGGCGATCGAATGGGTCAAACTGCCATCAAACCTGAAGGATCAAATGCTGTTCTCTCTCCTGGAAAACCTCTTTGGTTGGAGACAAAGCGCATCGATCCATGATCGCCTTCTCCCACCCAGCAACATCTCTCATGGATGTGTCCACATAGCCAGGTGTGGACTTACCGAGGTTGGGATCGGAGTAGTTTCGTCGAAACTGTTTGAGCGCGAAGCCTTCCGGGCAAATGTATTGGTCGTTGGCTTCATCATATTCAAACTCGAACCGCGTCCATGCCCCGTCTTTGCGTTTCGAATGATCAATAACCAGGATGAACGGGATGATCCCGCGCTTCTTGACCAACCAGCCTAAGTTACCGCTTGAACCATATGCCGTGTCCGCTGCTAGCCAGTCTGGTCTGATCCCAAACCGTCGCTCGGTACGATCAAGAATGGTTTGCGAAGCACCCACCTCGGCCTGTCGGATGGCTCGCGTTGCCTCAACGTCCATGATAACAGAACTCTTCGTGTCGATCAGGTAGTTCGTGGCATAAGCGAAATAGGGTCTGCTCTCCTCGGCACGTGTCCATTGGGCGGCCGGATCCGACTTGGCGAAGAACTTAGGTTGCACCGGCTAGGCTGCACCGAAGGCCGCATCGTCAAGCGTTTCAAGACACTCTCTAGCCGCACGTTTACTTGCGTTTCGAGCGACATCTTCGTTCCAATCCTTGATGGCAATGGAACGGGCTTTGTTGGCATCACCAGCGATCAGGCTGGCGTCGACAGCAAAGCCTTCGTCGGGCACGAGGTCGTCGGTAAGGCAGCGCTCAACTATCGCTTCAAAGATGTGACGCAGCATGTCACTTTCCCGGAACTTGCCGTGTCGGTACCGCGAGAAGGACGAGTGATCTGGCACCTTGTCATCCAGTCCGAGCCGACAAAACCAGCGATACGCCAAACTGAGATGTACTTCTTGGCAAAGCCGACGCTCTGGACGAATACCCATGACATAGCCAATGACCAGCATCCGGACGATAAGCTCAGGATCAATCGAAGGGCGGCCCTTGTAGCTATAGAAGGGCTTTAACCTCTCCCGCATGTCGCCCACGTCGAGGAAACGGTCGATCTCTGTCAGGACGTGATTGGGCGGGACATGTGCGTCCAAATCGAACCCAGAAAACAGCTGCGCTTCAACCTTTTGAATCCCCATCATCGCTCGATCTTCCCCATCTCGATATATCGAGTGAATCAAACGGCTTGCCGCACTACAACAAACAGTTTTTCAACAGCCTGGACGGAACATGCTGACACTGGCGCTCTACACGCAAACGTTTGATATGTCCGCGATCTGTATGTTCGTGTCCGTTTGGGTTTCGCAGTCGCGGCGAATGACCGCTAAGCGGGTTGCGACCGCAGCATTACGAAAGCCACTTGAGTGACCGCAATGGGCTCAAAGCAAACTTTGGCAACAAAACCAACCAGAGAGGTTTTTATTGCCACGCCCTTGGCCCCGAATGAAAAACCCGTGATATACTGCCCAGACAACACCGACGGATCGCCGAATGGACCACAAAGCCTTCATCGAGACCCTGCCGCCCAATACCATTGCTGCCCTGAACGAAAAGGCGGATGCGCCGGGGCTGCGGCATCTTGCGGGTCACGCGGCACTGATCGTGGGCTTCGGGTTCTGGATCGCGCTGGGTCTACCATTCTGGCAATTGGTGCTCGTTGCGCAAGGGATCGCCATTTGCTTCCTATTCACCCTTGAACATGAGGCCACCCACAAGACCCCGTTTCAGAACGAAGAGATCAACGAATGGGTCGGGCGGGTCTGCGGCGTGCTGATCGCGCTGCCCTTTGAATGGTTCCGGTACTTTCACCTCGCCCATCACCGGCACACCAACATCCCCGGCAAAGACCCCGAATTGCTCGCCGGGGCGAAACCCGAAACCATCGGTGCCTATCTGGTCCATGTCACTGGCATCCCGTTCTGGGTCGACATGCTGGACCGGATCATCGGCAGCGCCTTTGGTCGCGATCCGGGCGATTTCGTCCCGAAACGCGCCCATGCCCGTGTGATTGCCGAGGCGCGCTGGATGCTCCTGATCTATGGGCTGGTCATTGCCAGCCTCTTTGTCACGCCCTTCCTCTTCTGGGTCTGGCTGCTGCCCTGCCTTCTGGGGCAGCCCTTCCTGCGCCTCTACCTTCTGGCTGAACATGGCCGCTGCGCCTTTGTCGCCGACATGCTGGAAAACACCCGCACGACCTATACCAACCGGATCGTGCGCTTCCTCGCGTGGAACATGCCTTATCATGTCGAACACCACACCCTGCCGCAGGTGCCGTTTCACAAACTGCCCGTCCTGCATGCCTATATGCAGGGTCGTCACAAGGTCACATCGGATGGGTATGTCGAGTTCACCCGCGAGTATATGCGCAGTCTCGACTGAGACAACAGAGCGACGCGTTTTGAGATCGTCGCTTGCCCGGTTAGACTGAACCCGTGAGAAGGGTACCGGGGGGAGACATGTCAGACCCATACGCAGATCTCGGGAATGCCGAGGAGACCGTACAAACCGCCATTGCCGATGCCATGGATGCGCGCAGTGTCGATCCTGCGCAGGTTGCCATGCGCCATGCCTACATGTCGGAAATCACACTGCCTTCCGGTGCCTTTGCCGTCGAAATGGGCAGCGGGACAGGCCATGTCACCCGTGATCTGGTCACGTTGGTCGGGGCGGAACACGCGCTTGGTATCGAGCCGTCGCAGATCATGACGGACCGCGCACGGCAGCACCACTCGGATCTGGCCGCGCTGGAGTTTCAGGTGGGCGATGCCAAGGTAACCGGGCTGGGCGATGACAGTGTCGATCTTGTGCTGATGCACACGCTGCTATGCCATGTGCCGGGCGCCGAGGACGTGGTGACCGAGGCGTTTCGCATCCTCAAACCCGGCGGGATACTGGCCGTCTTCGATGGCGATTATGACACCACAACCGTGGCCATCGGGGATTTCGATCCGCTGGAGCCGGTTGTGAAATACATGATTGACGTGAATGTCCATAACCTCTGGCTGCCGCGCAAACTGGTGCCGCTGGTATCAGCGGCCGGGTTCATCCCGGGACAATTGCGCGCCCATAGTTACCTGGCCCATGGTGATGCCGCCTATTTCATGACCGTGATCGACCGGGCCCTGATCCGGATGCAATCCGAGGGGCTGCTGACGCCCAAGGGCGCGCAAGGATTGCTGTCCGAGGCGCAAACACGGATCGCCGAGAACCGGTTTTACGGCTTCATGTCCTATCTCAGCCTGATTGCGACAAAGCCGGGTTAGAGAGCGCGCAGTCTTGCAAGCGCGCGCCATGCGGGGTAACCCGCCTTCGGACTTATTTGCAGGACATGAGTGATGGACGATCTACGCGACAAATACCTGACAGCGATTGCCAATGCTGCCGATGAGGCCGCGCTCGAGGATCTGCGCGTGCAGGCCGTGGGCAAGAAGGGCGAGGTCAGCCTGCAGATGCGCGAGCTGGGCAAGATGACGCCCGAGGAGCGTCAGGTCGCCGGGCCCAAGCTCAACGCGCTCAAGGACGAGCTCAACTCCGCGCTGGCCGCCAAGAAACAGGCCCTGGGTGATGCGGCGCTCGACGAGCGGCTCAAGACTGAATGGCTGGACGTGACCCTGCCTGGCCATCGCCGCCGCCCCGGCACGATCCACCCGATCAGCCAGGTCACCGAAGAGGTGACCGCGATCTTTGCCGATATGGGCTTCTCGGTGGCCGAGGGGCCGCAGGTTGAGAGCGACTGGTACAATTTCGACGCGCTGAACATCCCCGGCCACCACCCCGCGCGGGCAGAGATGGACACGTTCTATATGCACCGCGAGGAAGGTGATAATCGCCCGCCGCACGTGCTGCGCACCCATACCTCGCCGGTGCAAATCCGCTCGATGCAGGAACACGGCGCGCCCATCCGGGTGATCGCCCCGGGCCGCGTTTATCGTGCCGATTACGATATGACCCACACACCAATGTTCCACCAGGTCGAAGGGCTGGCGATTGACCGGGATATCTCCATGGCGAACCTGAAATGGTGCCTTGAGGAATTCGTGAAGGCGTTTTTCGAGGTCGACGATGTGGAACTGCGCTTCCGCGCGTCGCATTTCCCCTTTACCGAGCCGTCGGCCGAGGTCGATATCCGCTGCTCGTGGGAAGGGGGTACGCTCAAGATCGGCGAAGGCGATGACTGGTTGGAGATTCTGGGGTCTGGCATGGTCCACCCCCACGTGCTGCGCTCGGGCAATATCGACCCGGACGAGTGGCAAGGCTTCGCCTTCGGCGTTGGCATCGACCGCATCGCCATGTTGAAATACGGCATCCCCGACCTCCGCGCGTTCTTCGACTCAGACCTGCGGTGGCTGAGGCATTACGGGTTTGCGAGCCTCGACGTGCCGACGCTGCATGGCGGGTTGTCGCGCTAAATGTATTATCTGGGCGTATTGATCGCTCGGTATATCGATTGGTGCGAAGCCGTTCAGCCGCGTCTGAAGCGATGGATTGGTTATGCAGTATTTTTTGGTGTTGCCACCACGGTTTGCGTCATAATTCTGGTTTTGCCGACGCCGTTTAACTTGATCTTCTTGTTGACAGGAGGGTTTGTTATTCCGCCTGCTTTGCTGGAGTTCTTTTCTGCACATTCGAAGTATTGGCAGCGGCAGGATGAGATAAAGCGTGAGATGAGGCAACGCAGCCTCAAGGTTCAAGAACTGCTGAAAAAGACCAAGTGGAAGTAAGAAAGGTTTGCTTCGAAATCGACGAAACGCGATGGCCAGACCGCGGGATGGCGATGCAACGATTGTGGAGCGCACTTTTCCCTACCAAGTCAGCAAACCCTCGTGACACGGCGCATACACCTGCAAATCGCCAGCCCTTGCGGGCGGTCTGGCGATCGTGCGGCGGCTTTGCCTTGGTTCCGCGCAGGGTGCCTTACTTCCGCGTCCTCTAACAGTCTTGTGACGTGACAACTCGGGCGCACTGGATACATTCCCGTTAAGCAAGACGGGAATGTATGATGCGAAAGCTGGTTTTGGTGCTCTTGGTTCTCTTCGCCCTTCCGGCGTTCGCGACTGACAGGGCGAACCCGGCCTGCCATGAAGAAATCCCCTGCCAACTGGGTGATCGCTCTTACCACGTCAAGGAACCGGACGGTTGGGATGGCACCTCGCCCCTGCCCGTTCTGCTGCATTTCCACGGCTGGATGCGGCAAGGCAGCCTGATCGTCAAACACCAGCGTATCTCGGGCGCGACGCGGCGGCGCGGGGTTCTGCTCCTGGCGCCCAACGGCCATCGCAAGACCTGGGATTTCTGGGACGATGACACCGATGATGTGGCCTTCGCCGCCGCGGTGATCGAGGACGCCGCCAAACGCTATCCCATCGACCGGTCGCGGATCTATGTCTCGGGCTATTCCTACGGTTCGGCCATGGCGTGGCGCTATGCCTGTGAAAACGGCGCGGGTGTTGCGGCCTTGCTGGCCATTTCCGGCACCTTGCGGCAGGACGAGACCTGCCCCGAAGCGCCGCGGGAAGTACGCCATGTCCATGGCACCGCCGATACGGTGATGGATTTCCCCATGGGGCCGGGCGGGGACCGAACCTTTCCCGTCGCACTCTGGCGGGAGAAATTCGGCTGCGGCGCGGCGCGCAAAGACGGCCCATGGCAAGCGGTCGAGTGGTTGACGCTTGAGCGGATCACCTGGCGCGAGTGCGCCACAGGTACGGTCACGCTCGACCTGCACGATGGTGGCCATTTCATCCCGCATGGCTGGATCGGGTGGCAGTTGGATCAACTCCTTGGCCGCACACCCGCCTACCCGTGACCCCGCTTTTTGCCGGCAACACCCGCTCCGGGCTTCCCACCTTTGCGCATATCCGTTAAAGCGCACGGGACGTTTGATAGACCCGCGGAAGACCGACCATGAAATTCACGCTGTCCTGGCTGCATGACCACCTTGAGACCACCGCATCGGTGACCGAGATTTCCGAGGCGCTGACCGATCTTGGCCTTGAGGTCGAGGGGGTTGAAAACCCGGCCGAGCGGCTGGCGGATTTTACCATCGGCAAGGTCATCCATGCCGAGCAGCACCCCGATGCGGACCGCCTGCGCGTCTGCAAGGTTCTGACCGACGAGGGTGAATTGCAGATCATCTGCGGTGCGCCCAATGCGCGGACCGGGATCACCGCCGTGATCGCCAAACCGGGGACCTATGTGCCCGGGATCGACACCACGATCGGCGTCGGCAAGATCCGCGGGATCGAAAGCCACGGCATGATGTGTTCCGAACGCGAAATGGAACTGAGCGACGAACATGACGGCATCATCGAGCTGCCCTCGGGCGAGGTGGGCGAGCGGTTCGTGGATTGGTTGGCGGCGAATGATCCGTCCAAGGTCGATCCGGTGATCGAAATCGCGATCACGCCGAACCGGCCGGATGCGCTTGGCGTGCGTGGTATTGCGCTGGACCTGGCTGCGCGGGGCCTTGGCACCATGAAACCGGCCAAGACTGCCCATATCGAAGGCCAGTTCGCCAGCCCGATTGCGATCACGATTGACGAGGACACGCGAACAGGCGGCTGCGAGGTGTTTGGTGGGCGCCTGATCCGGGGCGTTACCAATGGGCCAAGCCCCGAATGGCTGCAGAAGCGGCTGCGCGCCATCGGGTTGCGGCCGATTTCGGCACTGGTCGATATCACCAATTTCTTCACCTATGACCGCAACCGTCCGCTGCACGTTTTTGACGCCGACAAGGTGAAGGGCAACCTGCGGGTGCACCGCGCCGAAGGCGGCGAAACCCTCGTGGGCCTTGATGAGAAGGAATACACGTTTGGCCCCGGTCAGGTGGTGATTTCCGACGATGAGGGCATCGAGAGCATCGGCGGCATCATGGGCGGCCTCGCCACGGGATGTACCGAGGCGACGACCAACGTGTTCCTTGAGGCCGCGGTGTGGGACCATATCCAGATCGCGACCACGGGCCGTGCGCTCAAGATCAATTCCGACGCGCGTTACCGCAATGAGCGCGGCATCGACCCCGCGTTCAACATGGAGGCGCTGGATCTTGCGACGCAGATGATCATCGACCTCTGCGGTGGGGAGCCATCGAACCTCGTCGTTGCGGGCGAAGTGCCGGATGTGAGCCGGGCCTATACGCTCGACCCCGCGCGGGTGCAGTCACTGGTAGGGATGGACATTCCCGAATCCGAGCAACGTCAGACCCTGACCGCCCTTGGCTTCCGCATGGAGGGCAACCAGGCGCAGGTGCCAAGCTGGCGCCCTGATGTGATGGGCGAGGCCGATCTGGTGGAAGAGGTGGCGCGGGTTGCGTCGCTCACGAAACTCGTCGGGAAACCGATGCCCCGTACACAAACCGGTGTGCCCAAGCCGATCCTGTCACTGACGCAGAAACGTGAGCAGATCGCCCGGCGCACGACGGCGGCGCTTGGGTACAACGAATGCGTCACCTACAGCTTCATCGACCAGGCCAGTGCCGCGCTCTTCGGTGGTGGCGACGATGCCACGATGCTGGCCAATCCGATCAGTTCCGAGATGAGCCATATGCGCCCGGCGCTCCTACCCGGTCTGCTGCAGGCCGCCGCCCGTAATCAGGCGCGGGGGCAGATGAACGTCGCCCTTTTCGAGGTCGGACAGGCCTTCCATGGCGGCGAACCGGGTGAGCAGCATTTGCTGGTCAGCGGCCTTCTGGTCGGCCAGACGGGCCCCAAGGATGTGCATGGCGCGGCGCGGGCGGTCGATATCTATGACGTCAAGGCCGACGCCGAGGCGGTGCTGTCGGCGCTTGGCGCCCCGGCCAAGGTTCAGATCCTGCGCGGCGGGCGCGAATGGTGGCATCCGGGCCGCCACGGCATGATCTGCCTTGGGCCCAAGAAGGTGTTGGGCATTTTTGGCGAGATCCATCCGCGGATCCTCAAGGCGATGGATGTCAAAGGGCCTGCCATGGGCTTCACGATCTGGCCTGCGGAAATCCCGCAGCCGCGCAACCAGACCGCCAACCGTGGCGCGCTCGAGCTGCGTGATCTGCAAGCGGTCGAACGCGATTTCGCCTTCGTGGTCGATGCGGATGTCGAGGCGCTGACCCTGGTCAATGCGGCGGCGGGTGCCGACAAGGCCCTGATCGAAGACGTGCGCATCTTTGACGAATTCATCGGCGGCAGCCTGGGCGAGGGCAAGAAATCCCTTGCCATGACCGTGCGCCTGCAACCGACCGAGACGACGCTGAAAGATGCGGATATCGAGGCCGTCAGCGCCAAGATCGTCGAAAAGGTGACCAAAGCGACGGGCGGCACCCTCCGGGGGTAGTGCGGATGGGGTATGTCATTCGCCGCGCCATGCCGTCGGATGCCGCAACCCTGACCGATTGTATCACGGCCGCCTATGCGGATTACGTCCGGCAAGGCATCGACCTGCCCCCGGTATCCGAGGGCGTGTTGATGGACATCCGCGACAATGTTGTCCGGGTCGCCGCGGATGGCACCCACATCCTGGGCGGTGTGATCCTGTCGGTCCGGGGTGAGACCGCCGATCTCATGAACATCGCCGTTCATCCCGGCGCCGCGGGGCGGGGTGTCGGCCGGGCGCTGATGGCGGCGGCGCTTGAGGCGGCGCGGGCAGCCGGACACACGACCATGGAGCTTGCTACCCATCGCGACCTGCCCCACAACGTGGCGCTCTACGAGCATCTGGGGTGGAAAGTCACCCGGCGGGACGGGGTGAAGGTCCATATGGCCTTCGATTTATAGCGTCTAACGAAACACCTCGGACATCAACAATCAGCCACCGTCGAGCGGCAGCGCCGGATAGGCGTCGCAGATTTCATCCCAATGCGCCTGATAGCTTTCGGTCAACAACGCGGCTTCCTCCGGGGTCCAAATGGAATAGGTCGGATTGGCGTCGGAGATCGGAAACTTGCGCTTGATCCTGCGCACAATCTGGCGCGGCTTCAGGTCCGGGCCGCCCGCCTGCAACCTGGCCTGGACTTTCGCGACCGCACGTCCCGACAAGGTTTGATTGGCGCGTCTCTGCGGCGCCGCGCGGAACGGTCCGACCATCTCTTTGAAAACCTGTTGCTCGACTTGTGCAAAATTCTCGTAGCGCCAGAGTTTGAGTTGTGCCGCCGGAAAGGCGCTGCGCAGGTCGGCAATAACGTCAATCCAACTCCGGTCCATCAGGAGAAACGCCAGTTGAAGGTCTTCGGTATCGAACATCCTCCCAAACCGCAGTGCCGTGGTGACATTCGACGAGACAAAAGGGCCGTAATCCCGCAACGAAAAGAGAATCGTCACGTTGGGATGGTTCAATGCCGCCGGCAGCTTCGACAGGCGGCGTCGAATGCCGGGATAAAGTGATTTCTGCGCGAGATTGTGGCCGGTGGAGCCGATGAAATTCTCCTCGGACAACACGATCCGTTGCGTGGTGGTATCGGCTGCCAAGGCCGAAAGCTGCACCGTCACGCCTGGCATTTTTTCGGCACCATCCGCACGGGCGGCCTTTTCACCGCGCCGCAGGTCGCGGGGCAGGATCAGGGCCGTGCCTGCCCGCCTCAGATCTTCCCGCTTGGTGTTGAGGGCGTTTTGCAGATAGGTCGTCGCCGTCTTGTGCGCGCCCAGATGCACAACGAGCTTACGGGTCTTCACGAACTGCCACAGTGGATCGCTCAATGCCCCTTACCCCGCTGCAGAAAATCCGCCAGCGCATCGAAGACAAGCCGGATCCGGCGGCTGGTGTGCAGCTCACGATGGGTGGTAAGCCAGACCGGAAACCGGACCGGTTCCATCCCGGGCAGGACGCGCTCGATGCCCGGCGTGGCTTCCGCCACCTCGTCCGACATGGCGGTGATGCCGAACCCCTGCCGTGTGTATTCCCATGCGACGACGCCGCTCTGACTGCCGAGCCGGAAGTTGTCGTGGCTGACCGGCAGGCCCATCGGCAGGTAATGCCCCAACATCTCGTCTACATCGCCGAAGCTGATAAAGTCATGCCCAGCCAGGTCGGTCAGTTTTGCGGGCCGCCCGCGACGGTCGAGATATTCGGTGGCGGCGTAAAGATGCGCCGTCGCCTCTGTCACCAGCCGCGCAATCAGGTCGGGCTGGTCCGGTCGGACATGGCGGATGGCAATATCCGCCTCGCGCCGCATCAGGTCGCGGATATCATTGGCAGCGACCACGTCGATCACCAGTTTCGGCGCCTGCTGCCGCAATTTCCGCAGAACCGGCGGCAACAGGTGGGCCGAGAAGATATCGCTTGCGGTGATCCTGATCCGGCCTTCGATGGATTGCGCCTGTCCGCTCGCCGCCAACGCCACGCGCCTGGCGGCATCTCCCATGGCGCGGGTATGTTCGAGGAGTTCCATACCAGCGGTGGTCAGGTTGAGCGATCGCCCGATACGCTCGAAGAGCATGATTTCCAACGCCTCTTCCAGCGCGGCGACCTGACGGCTCAGCGTGGGTTGCGTCAGGCCAAGCGCGCGTGCGGCTGCTGAAAGTGAGCCCTCTTCGGCCGTCGCAAGGAACGCTCGCAGATGGTTCCAATCAAAATTGTCAGGCACTAAATTCATGCAAATATGTATATGCTAACTGCAGATTTGCGCAATTTATAAATGGTATTTGTATGAGTATATGCGCTCTCAAAGGAGAGACACCATGCAGACCGATGCAACATTCTGGGACGGTATCGCGCCCAAATACGCCAAATCACCGATCAAGGACGTGCCAGCTTACGAATATACGCTGAGTCGAACGCGGTCCTACCTCAAGCCGACCGATACGGCGCTTGAACTCGGGTGCGGCACCGGTGGCACTGCCCTGAAACTTGCGGATCACGTGGCCCATCTGACCGCCACTGACCTTTCTGATGCCATGCTGGATTTCGGCCGCGCCAGGGCAGGTGATGCGTCCAACATCACCTTTGAGCGCAGCGATATCGACAACGCCCCCGAAGGGTCATTTGATGTTGTCATGGCGTTCAGCCTGCTTCACCTGGTCCGCGATACGGATGCGGCCCTTGCGCAGATCAACCGACGGCTTCGCCCCGGTGGGCTTTTCATTTCGAAGACGCCGTGTAATCCCGAAAGCGGTGCGCCGCTGGGTTATCGGCTGATACGCCTGGTGCTGCCACTGATCCAGCTTGTTGGCAAAGCGCCATATGTGAACTTCATGAATGTGCGCGCGTGGGATGCCAAGGTGACCGCCGCCGGTTTCGACATCATCGAATCCGGCAACCATCCTGCCAATCCGCCTGCGCGTTACCTGGTGGCCCGCAAGCGATAGGATTTGCCCCTGTCGCGCCCGGGCGCTACATGCGAAGGCATCACAACGCAACGAGGCCCGACATGACCCTGAACATCTATCTTTCCGGCGAAATCCACACCGATTGGCGTGAACAGATCATCGAAGGGGCGAAGGGACTGGATGTGAGCTTCTCCAGCCCGGTGACAGATCACGGGGCCTCGGATGATTGCGGTGTGGCGATCCTGGGCGCGGAAGACGACAAGTATTGGCACGATCACAAGGGTGCCATGATCAACGCGATCCGGACCCGCAAGGGCATCCATGATGCCGATGTGGTCGTGGTGCGGTTTGGCGAGCAGTACAAGCAGTGGAACGCGGCCTTCGACGCGGGCTATGCGGCCGCGCTCGGGAAATCGCTGATCATCCTGCAGCGGCCCGAACATGATCACCCGCTCAAGGAGGTGGACGCGACGGCCCTCGCCGTGGCACGCGAACCGTCCCAGGTGGTCGAAATCCTGCGTTACGTCCTCGACGGTAGCCTGCCAAAATAGTCTCTAACACGGCCAAAAACGACCGAATTCGGCAGTAACTCGCTTTGCGGGAAAACGAGACGTTTTTTCCCATTAAAAGAGTCTGCGTGTTTTTTGCATTCCGTGTTAGGAACTTCCTGCGGGCGCGAACGGGCCGCGGGAACAAACATGGTGAGGGACACATGATTCAGGAATTCAAAGACTTCATTGCTAAGGGCAATGTCATGGACATGGCGGTAGGTATTATCATCGGCGCCGCATTCACAGCGATCGTTACATCCATGGTGGATGATCTGATCACACCGATCATCAGCCTGTTTACCGGCGGCATTGATTTCTCGAGCATGGGTGTGCGCCTGTCGGAAGGTGAAGACGGCGCGGTTTTTGCCTATGGCAATTTCATCATGGCGCTTATCAACTTCCTGATCATTGCCTGGGTGGTCTTCCTGCTGGTCAAGATGGTCAACCGGGTCAAGGAAGCCGCCGAAAAGCCTGAAGAGGCGGCGCCCGAGGTCGAAACCGGCCCGAGCGAGCTTGATGTTCTGCTCGAAATCCGCGACTCGCTGGCGAAAAAATAGCCTAGGGAAATCCGTACCGAAGAAGGGCCCGCCATGGTGCGGGCCCTTTTAGTCTGTCGCTCTGCGTGGCAATGAAGCGGCGCGAATACTGTTTGGGGAAAGAGGTGGATGGAACAAGTCATTGAACAGGCTCTGAGCTATGGGCCGCTCGTGATCGACGCGGCCAAGGCATTGATTGTGCTTATCATCGGCTGGCTGGTGGCGGGGATTGTCGCCCGGCTGGTCAGTCGCAAGGTCAATGCCAACGAGAATATCGACAACACGATCGGCAATTTTGCCGCCAACCTGGTGAAATGGGTCATCCGCCTGATGGTGGTGATGGCGGTCCTCGGGATTTTCGGGATCGAGGCCACCAGTCTTGTCGCCGTCATGGGCGCGGCGACGCTGGCCATCGGCATGGCCCTGCAAGGCACGCTCAGCGATCTGGCCGCCGGGCTGATGCTGGTCATTTTCCGTCCTTACCGGCAGGGTCAGTATGTCGATATCGGCGGTACCTCCGGCACGGTCGAGCAGATCGCGCTTTTCTTCACCGAGCTGACCACGCCTGACAATGTTCAGATCATCGTGCCGAACGGCAAGGCCTGGGGTGAGATCATCCGGAATTATTCCTATCACAAGACCCGCCGTCTGGATCTGGTCTTCGGGATTGACTACGAGGATGACGCCGAGGCCGCGAAGGCGCTCATTTCGGGGATCGCCGACGCCGAACCGCGTATTCACAAAGATCCCGAACCCTGGGTCCGTGTGACCAATTTGGGCGAGAGTAGTGTCGATTTGACCGCGCGGCTTTGGTGCGACAATGCCGAATACTGGGATCTGAAGTTCACCCTGACACAGCAGATCAAGGAAGCGATGGACGACAAGGGGATCTCGATCCCTTATCCGCACCGAACGATGGTGCAGCGATAGCCCCGAAAAACGGGCGCCCAGAATTGTGGGCGCCCGCCATGGTCTGTCTGCGCAAGCTCAGGGAGCTCAGCCAACGACGGAGGATGAACTGGACGAGGTGGCGGATGTGGTGTCGTAGACATAAGGCCCAGGCCCCTGTTGCCCGTTTCCAGCCGTTGTTTTTCCGGAAACCGAAGCAGACGTGACAAACACGAACGCATCCTTGTTTTCATCGTCCCATGCGATGCTGCCGCTCGGTGCCTTGTCGGTGTGCAGCGACAGGTTTCCGGTTACATCTTCAACGCTGTCCTCTGCGTCGCTTGGGTCGGCTTCGTCGAAATCGGTCACATCGGCGACCGCAGTGTCAAGAACCTGAAAGTCATAATCAAAATCAAAAAATGGCATAATATCCTCCTATGAATGATGCCGGTTAAGTGACAACAACCACGGGAAGATGACGGGATTAGTTTCGCGGCTTAGGTTCTGCGCGATCACATATCTGTGAACCGCTTAGCGGCACTTCTTGGCGATCTCGCGGTTCAGCAACCCGGTTTCCACCAGCAGGCAGCGGTCGCGCGCCTCGTAGTAGTACCCACGCGCATACCACATCACCGCCCGGTCCATATTGCCGTCCGAGACCATCCAGGCCCCGCGCAGGTATTTCACGGCCCACTTCAGGTTGGTTTCCGCATCGAGCAGATCGCTCGGTTTGCCGCGAAAGCCCATTTGCCCTGCGGTTTCGGGCAGGATCTGCATCAGGCCGTAATAGGGACCGTTGCGCGCCCGGGGACGATAATCGCTTTCGCGCTGAATGACCTTGTGCACCAGCGGGCGGGGCACCTCGTAATGATCCGCATAGATATTGATGAGGTTGCGCAGGGCCGGTGTTTCATTTGGATAAAGCTCCGGTTCCGCCGGAGTACGGTCATTGGACGACCCACAAGCCGCCAGCAACAAAACCAAGGCCATCACACCAAACCGCCGCATACTGATATGCCTCCTCAACGCGTCTCTTGGGCACAAAAACCCGGAATGGCATCCCGGCACAAGTGAAACCGGAGGCGAAAGCAGGAATTTGCCATGGGCATCACCGGCTTGCCAAGCGGCCCGCGGCGAGGCCCGCGTTTGTCAAAACACCAAAGCAGGCAGCCAGGTGGCCAGGCCGGGCATGAGCCAGATCACCCCGATTCCGACGATCTGCAACACGATGAAGGGCGCGACACCGGCATAGATCTGACCGGTGGTAATCTCGGGCGGCGCGGCCCCGCGCAGGTAGAAGAGCGAAAAGCCGAAGGGCGGGGTGAGGAACGAGGTCTGCAGGTTGATCGCGATCAGGATCGCCAGCCAGATCGGGTCATGCCCCATGAGGATCAGCGCCGGCGCCACAAGGGGCAGGACGATCACGGTGATCTCGACGAAATCGAGGAAGAAACCGAGCACGAAGATGATCGCCATGGCAAAGATCAATGCCCCGGTCGGCCCACCCGGCAAGCCCGTCAGGATGTCATGAACCCGCACGTCGCCACCGAGACCGACGAAGACGAGCGAAAAGACGCTCGCCATCACGATGGTCGCGAAAATCATCGCGGTCACGGTCATGGTTGTCGTGACCGCCCCGGCCAGCATATCGCGCAGGTGCAGCCGCCGGAGTGACGCGAGAATCGCCGCCATGCCCACCAGCAGCAGCAGGCCGTAGACCACCGCCAGAGCGTAGCTTGCAGCGCCCGCGTCGCTTCGCTGCAACCGCACCGGCGCGAGGCCCGCGGCAACTGCGAGCACCAGGAGCGCCACGACCCCGGCGAGGATGAGTTTGCGGTTCACGCCCTGCCGCGCCCCGGCCATCAGGATCGCGCCGATGGCACCCACGGCAGCGGCCTCGGTTGGGGTGGCGATCCCACCAAGTATCGCGCCAAGAACCGCGATGATGAGCATGACCGGCGGCGCCACCGCGCCCGCCACCTCCGCGAAAGCGGGCCGCCCTTCGGGGGTCGGGGCCGGCGGCATGTCATCGGGTCGGAACCAGCCGCGGACCAGGACGTAAAGAATGTAGATCGCTACCAGCGTCAGGCCGGGGATCAACGCGCCGGCGAAAATCTGACCCACGGAAATGGTTTCGACCGAGAACTTGCCCTGCTCGTATTGCGCCTGTTGATAGGCGCTCGACATTACATCGCTCAGGATGATGAGGAGGGTCGAGGGCGGGATGATCTGCCCCAATGTCCCGGCGGTGCAGACCAACCCGGAAGCGAGGCGCGGGTCGTAGCCGGTGCGCAACATCGTCGGCAGCGCGATCAGGCCCATGGCGATCACCGTCGCCCCCACGATACCGGTCGAGGCCGCCAGCAAGGCGCCGACAAGGATGACCGAGATCCCGAGACCCCCCCGAAGCTGCCCGAAGAGCCGGCCCATCGTGTCGAGCAGATCTTCGGCAATCTTGGAGCGTTCCAGCACAACACCCATCATGACGAAAAGCGGGATGGCGATCAGGACATCATTGGTGATGACCCCGAACACCCGCTGTCCCAAGGCGCCGAGGAGGCCGATATTCATCACGCCGAGCGCATAGCCAAGATAGGCAAATCCGATGGCGACACCGGCGATGGCGAAACTCACCGGGAAGCCCAGCAGGATCGCAGCCATGAGCGCGGCGAACATGATGAGGTCGAGATATTCGAGGATCATGTGCGGGCAGTCCCGACCAATGTCGCGAGTTTGGACAGCAGACACGCCAGCGACTGGATCAGGAGCAGAATGCAGAAGGCCGGGATCAATGTCTTGAGCAGGAAGACTGCCGGAATGCCGCCCACGGAAAGCGGCCCCTCAAAGATCGCCCAGGCGTTCCGGACCGATGGCCAGGACCAGTAGAGCAGTGCCAGCATCGATGGGATCAGCAGGACCACATGGCCAAAAATGTCGATCCGCGCCTGACCCGCATCCGAGGCTTTGGCCTGGAAGATATCGACCCGAACATGGTCATCGACCAGAAGCGTATACCCGGCCCCGAGCATGAAAAGCGTGGCATGCATGTAGAGGACGCTTTCGTTGAGCGCGATGGAGCTGAACCCATAGACATAGCGCAGGACAACGACGAGGAACTGCACCAGCACCATCAGAAGCGCCAGCCAACGAACAATGCGGCCCACCGCGCGGTTGATGGCATCAAGATGCTCGGCAAGGCGGTTCATGCTGCGCCCGCAAAAGTATTTGATGGATTGCCCGGCATTGCCGGGCCGCGCCCGACCCTACCCCCGGGAGGGCGCATGGGCAAGGTTGCGCACCACACCATTGATCCGCAGGCTCCCGGGGTTCCGAGCCAAACTGACGTCGCCTGCGCCCACCCAGGCTCGGGCGCGGCCCTATGGAGTTTCATGGTTAGCTCGATCACGGTTCTATTGCCCCTTTTCGGCCCGGCGCGGCAAACCCACGCCGGGCCGAGTCCGACTTAATACCCCAGCACCATCGCCCGGGCGTTCATCTGACCGTTATCGGCATGCACCATATAGGCGCCGACCGAATCGCGATAGGCGACGAAGCTCTCGGCGATCCGTGCGACCAGCTCATCTTCGTCCGTGCGTAGCCCGTCGATCACGGTTTTGGCCGCGGCACCCATGGCCATCACGACTTCATCCGGCAGTTTGCGGGGTATCACGCCCTCGTCGGCCACCAGTTTCTGCAACGCGAGCGCGTGTTTGGTCTCGTACTCGGTCCAGACGTCGTTGTAGAGGCTCGAACACGCGGTGCTGACCACGAGTTTCAGGTCATCGGGTAGTTCTTCATAGGCTGCGAGGTTCACGCCGCATTCCTCGGCCGAACTCGGCTCGCCGATCCCCGGCCAATAGTAGTTCTTGGCGATCTGGTGATAGCCCAACGCGCTGTCGGTCCATGGCCCGATGAATTCGCCCGCATCCAGCGCGCCCGATTGCAACGCCTGGAACATCGCGGGGCCGGACATGGCTTGTACCGCCATGCCGATCTCGGCGCACATTTCCGAGGCCAGACCCGTGGTGCGGTATTTCACGCCCTTGAGGTCATCGACCGAATTGATCTCGTCCCGGAACCAGCCGAACCATTGCGGCCCGGAATTGCCGCATAGGAACGGCTTGATGCCGAACCGGCCATACATCTCATCATAAAGCGCCTGACCACCGCCATGGACCATCCAGCCCACCTGCTCATCCGCGCGCAGGCCGAAAGGTTGTGAACCAAAGAGCAGGATACCCTTGGATTTCGACCCCCAATAGGCCGGCACCGCGTGGTAAAGATGTGCGGTCCCTTCCGAGACCGCATCGAATACGCCGCGACCCGGCACGATCTCTCCGGCGGCATGCAGCGTCACCTCGATCCGCCCGCCTGACAACGTGGTGATCCGGTCGGCCAGCGTCTGCGCCGCGACGCCCGGACCAGGCAGGTTCTTGGGCCATGCGGTGACCATCGACCATTGCCGCACATCCTGCGCTATCGCCGGGCTGGCCAGCGCCGCCGCTGCGGACCCAACGGCCCCGGCCCGGATAAATTCACGTCTTTTCATATTAACTTCCTCCTTGCTTCAATTCTATTATGCCTTGCCTTCGAGCCCATCCGCCGCCGCGCCGGACGCCCCCGGGATGCGCATTTCAAATGTTTCGGTCACGCAGGTGTAGTCATAATACCCCATCCGCGCGATCGGCTTGATCTTCGGGATGTCGAGCTTACCATCGGGGGTGAGCACCGCATCGTCCACATGGATACGTTCGACCACGCCATAGACCACGTCGATGCTGCCCACCGGGGAATTGCCGGGCAGGCGATGCGTGCTCAGGTAGCGGCATTCGAAATGGCAGGGGCTGGCGGCGATCCGCGCACCGGGGGCATCGGTGCAATCGGCCTTGGTCATGCCCGCCGCCGCGAATTCGTCTTCGTCCGGTCCGACCGCCATGGCCGATATGTTAACCGCCTCGCGCAATTCCCATGTGGCCATGTTCCAGACGAACCACCCGGTTTCTTCGGCGTTGACCACCGTGTCCTTGCGCCGTCCATCCGGGTATTGGTTAGCGGCGAACATCACCATCGGCGGATCGAAGGTCAGGTTCTGCCACTGGCTGTAGGGCGCAAGGTTATGAACGCCATCGGGGCTAAGCGTCGAGAGCCACCCGATCGGGCGCGGCACAGTGCAGGATTTGAACGGCGAATAGGGTAACGGGCAGGCCTCTCGCCCTGGCGCATATTCCATGCTCAACCCTCCCCAATCATCTCAAGCGTGGTGTCACAGGCATGACCATCGAAGAACGCCGCCAGCACGTTGTCAAACACCGATCCATCACCCGTGGCCCGAAACAGCGTCATGCAGGAGCGCAGTTTGAGCGTATCCACGGGCCCGAAGATGGCGCGCGCGGGTGTGCCACGGTGCGGCATTAGGGCGCCGCTGATCTCTTTCAATCGCGCGCCGAGCAGCTCATGCGTCAGGTAATCACGTGCCTCAGCTATGTCCGCGATGCCATAGTGCTCAGCCGTAGGCGACCGCCCCAATCCACGCAATTGGGGAAAGACGAACCACATCCAATGGGTCCTTTTCCGACCCGCCCTGATCTCTTCCAGCGGGGTCGGCCAGATGCGAGCTTGGGCGTCTATGAACCGCTCGAGGCTCACCCCAGGATACCGGGCAGGTTCAGCCCGTGTTCGCGGGCACAATCGAGCGCGATGTCGTATCCCGCATCCGCGTGGCGCATCACCCCGGTCGCCGGATCGTTCCAGAGCACGTTGGCGATACGGCGGTCGGCATCCTCAGACCCGTCGCAGCAGATCACCATGCCGGAATGCTGGCTGAACCCCATTCCGACACCGCCGCCGTGATGCAGTGAGACCCATGTTGCCCCGCTGGCGGTATTCAGAAGCGCGTTCAGAAGCGGCCAGTCACTCACCGCGTCGCTGCCATCCTTCATCGCCTCGGTTTCGCGGTTTGGGCTTGCAACAGAGCCCGAATCGAGGTGATCCCGCCCGATCACGACGGGTGCCGAAAGCTCTCCGCTGCGGACCATCTCGTTGAACGCAAGGCCCAGCTTGTGGCGCACGCCCAGACCAACCCAGCAGATCCGCGCAGGAAGGCCCTGAAAACTGATCCGCTCCTTCGCCATGTCGAGCCAGTTGTGCAGATGCGGATCATCAACCAACTCCTTCACCTTGGCGTCGGTCTTGTAGATGTCTTCCGGATCTCCGCTGAGTGCGCACCACCGGAACGGCCCGATGCCCCGGCAGAAGAGCGGGCGGATATAAGCCGGCACAAATCCGGGGAAGGCAAAGGCGTTTTCCAGACCCTCTTCAAGCGCAACTTGTCGGATATTGTTGCCATAATCCAATGTCGGCACGCCCGCGTTCCAGAAATCGACCATGGCGGCCACATGGGTCTTCATGCTGGCGCGCGCGGCCTTTTCCACGGCTTTCGGGTCGCTTTCCTGCTTGGCGCGCCATTCGCCCACGGACCAGCCCTGCGGTAGGTAGCCATGCACCGGGTCATGGGCACTGGTCTGATCGGTGACGATATCCGGTTTGATGCCGCCGTTCTTCATGATTTCAACCAGCCGCGGAAAGATATCCGCGGCATTACCAATCAGAGCCACGGATTTCGCCTCGCCCGCCTTGGTCCAGCGGTCGATCATCTCCAATGCGTCTTCAAGCGAATGGGTTTTTTCGTCCACATATCGTGTGCGCAGGCGAAAATCGGCGCGGGTTTCGTCACATTCCACCGCGAGGCAGCAGGCCCCGGCCATCACGGCCGCCAGCGGCTGCGCACCACCCATACCCCCAAGACCCCCGGTCAGGATCCACTTACCAGTCAGGTTGCCGTCAAAATGTTGCCGCCCGGCCTCGACAAAGGTCTCGTACGTCCCCTGCACGATCCCCTGAGAACCGATGTAGATCCAAGACCCGGCAGTCATTTGGCCATACATCGCCAGGCCCTTCTTATCGAGTTCGCTGAAATGATCCCAATTGGCCCAATGCGGCACCAGGTTGCTGTTCGCAATGAGCACACGCGGCGCGTCCTTGTGGGTTCGGAACACGCCCACCGGCTTGCCGGACTGCACCAACAGTGTCTGATCGTCTTCCAGATCCTTGAGTTGGGCGACAATAGTGTCGAAATCAGCCCAGGTCCGCGCCGCGCGTCCGATCCCGCCATAGACCACCAATTCATGCGGGTTTTCGGCCACATCGGGGTGCAGGTTGTTCATCAGCATCCGCATCGGCGCCTCGGTCAGCCAGCTCTTGGTGCTGATTTCGGGGCCGGTATCGGGATAGATGTCGCGGGTATTGTGACGGGGGTTGGTCATCAAAAGCTCTCTCTCGGTCGTCTACGGCAGCCGTAGGTCAGGTGTGGCGCGGTGCGGGTTTGGTGCGGCAGGCAAGCGGGTTACGTCTCACCTCCGAATATGCGGCGCGCTAGGGGGTTGAAGCCAATGCGGTAGGCAAGTTCAGCAGGGTTAGAGACGTTCCAGACGGCCAGATCCGCACGTTTCCCGGGCGCGATCACCCCGCAATCGTCCAACCCCAACGCCTGGGCCGCGTGTTTTGTCACCCCTGCCAACGCCTCTTCCGGTGTCATCCGAAAGAGCGTGCAGCCCATGTTCATGGTCAGCAGGAGCGAGGTCAGCGGTGACGACCCGGGATTGCAATCCGTGGCCAGCGCCATCGGCACGCCGTGATCGCGAAACGCGCCAACCGGCGGGATTTGCGTTTCGTGCAATGTGTAAAACGCGCCGGGCAAAAGAACGGCAACGCTTCCCGAAGCGGCAAGCGCCTTGGCGTCTGCGTCGGTGGCATATTCCACGTGATCCGCGGAGAGCGCGCCATAGTCGGCGGCGAGTTTCGTCCCGCCGATATTGCTCAACTGCTCCGCATGGAGCTTGACCGGCAGGCCCAAGGCCCGCGCCTTGTCAAAGACGCGCGCGATCTGCGCCGTGTCAAAGGCGATGCCCTCACAGAACCCGTCGACCGCATCGACGAGCCCCTCCGCATGGGCAGCTTCCAGTGTCGGCAGGCAGACCCGGTCGATATATTCATCCGCGCGGCCGGCAAATTCCGCGGGTACCGCATGGGCGCCGAGATACGTGATGCGGACGCGCACCGGTCGCGCATCACCAATCGCGCGCGCCACGCGTAGCATCTTCAACTCGCTGTCCTGATCGAGGCCATAGCCGGACTTGATTTCAATGACACTGACGCCTTCGGCCAGAAGGGCATCCACGCGGGTCAGCGCATCGGCCAGAAGATCCGCCTCCGAGGTTTCGCGGGTTGCGGTCACCGTCGAGACGATGCCACCGCCTGCGCGCGCGACCTCTTCGTAACTCGCCCCATTCAGCCGCATCTCGAACTCAGCGGCGCGATTGCCGCCAAACACCACATGGGTATGGCAATCAATCAGCGCTGGCGTAATCAGGCAACCACCCATGTCCTGACCGGGTTCATCCATCTCCGGCGGTAGATCAGCCTCGGCGCCTACCCAGGAAATAAGACCCTGTTTCACCTCAATTGCTGCATTTTCGATCAACCCATAGGGCTGATCCCCAGTCATCCTGGCCACGGTCGCATTCCGCAAAAGCATGCAAACAACTTTCTTGCTAAGGGGTCATTTGGCGTTATTATGTATATACATAAAAATCCTGTCAAGCAGGAGGAGGCACACTTTGGTATCAAGCCGCCTGCGCAACGGCTGTGTCGAAACCGTCACGACCGCCACCGACCTTGCTTGCGATGAAGACCGCCCGGTGTATACCAAGAAAACGCCGCCGCCCGGGGACCCGAGATGAGCCACCAACCTTTCCGAAACTGGCAAGCCATTCAGGCGGAGGTCCTGCGCCGTATCCATGCCCGCGAATGGCCGCCCGGTCACACGATCCCGAACGAGGCTGACTTGGCCCGTGAATTTGGCTGTGCCCGCGCGACGGTCAACCGTGCGCTGCAATCGCTGGCCGACGCGGGCCTGCTGGAGCGGCGCCGCAAGGTTGGGACGCGCGTGGCGCTCCACCCGGTCGGCAAGGCGACGGTCGACATCCCGATCCTCCGGCAGGAGATCGAGGATCGCGGCCTTCGATATCGATATCAACTGATTTCCCGCAATGTGGAGGCCGCGCCGCCGCATCTCCGGACCGAGGCGGCTGCTTTGCACATCACCGCGCTGCATTGGGCCGATGAGATGCCTTATGTGTTCGAGGACCGCTGGATCGACACCGAGACGGCTCCTGATGCTTTGGAGCAATCGTTTGACGAGATCAGCGCGAATGAATGGCTGGTAACCACGGCGCCCTATACCCATGGCGATATCAGTTTCACCGCGCAGCCCGCCACAGGGGCGTTGACCACGTGGCTCAACATCCCGGACAACACGCCGGTTTTTGTCATCGAGCGGACCACCTGGGACCGCGATGCGCCAATCACGGCGGTCAAGCTGACCTATGCCCCCGGCTATCGGATCCACACGGTGATCGGCACTGGACCAATGGCATTTTAGCTTGATTAGAGACTGTTTCAGCCGGAGAGCACGACAATGATCACCTATGATTTTTCGCGGAAAGTGGCGGTGGTGACCGGTGCGGGGGGCGGCATGGGGCTTGCCATTTCCAACCTCATTCTGAACGCGGGCGGGCGCGTGGTCATGATCGACCTCAAACCGGAACCCGAGGAGATTGCCGGGTCTCCGGACCGCCGGGTTTACGCCAGGGGAGATCTGACCGAACCGGGATTTGTCTCCGAGACGATCGACCAGGGCGCGGCCCGGTTCGGGCGCATCGACTATCTGGCGAACGTGGCGGGTGTTCTGCGGTTTGGCGACGATGCCTCGCTTCTGGATATGGACATGGCGATCTGGGATCAGGTGTTCGATACCAATCTCAAGTCTATGGTGCACACGGCGCGCGCGGCGGTGCCGCATATGCGGGCGGCCGGGGGCGGGGCGATGGTGCATTTCTCTTCGACGCAATGTTTGCGCGGCGATCCCCTGCCGCAGGATGCTTATTCCACCGCCAAAGCGGGGGTTGGCGCGCTGTCGCGGTCGCTGGCGATGCAATTGGCGGGCGACGGCATCCGATCCAACGCGATCTACCCGGGCCTCACCGAAACGCCGCTTCAGGCGCGGTGGGACACACCCGACAAGATCGCCGAGGCCGGAAGCTGGGTCCCGATGGGGCGGATCGGCACACCGGAGGAACTGGCCCACGCGGCAGTTTATCTTTTGTCGGACGGCGCCTCTTACATCACCGGCATTGACCTTGTGGTCGATGGTGGGCTGTTGCTGAAGTAGGCGGGGGTCAGCCTTCTTCGGCCAGAAGCGCGGCCAACCCGTCGCGATAGGTGGGATAGCGGAGCTTCACGCCCAGCTCGCTCTTGATCCGGCGGTTCGAGATGCGTTTCGATTCGGAATAGAAGCTGCGCGCCATCGGGCTCATCTCGGCCTCTTCAAAAGGGATCGCGGGCGGCAGGGGCATGCCCAGAAGTTCTGCCGCGTGACCGATCACATCCTGCGGTGGCGCGGGTTCGTCATCACAGACGTTATAGGCCCGGCCCGGATTGGGCTGCGCGATGGACGCGGCCAGGACCTGCGCGATGTCGTCCACATGGATGCGGCTGAAAATCTGGTTCTTCTTGATGATGCGCCGCGCGGTACCCTGCCGGACCTTGGCAAACGGGCCACGCCCGGGGCCGTAGATCCCGGCCAGCCGAAAGATATGAACTGGCAGATCGGGAATGGCCTGCCAGCGTTCTTCGGCCTCTTTGCGCATGATCCCGCGTTCGGTGGAGGGCCGCAATTCGGCCTCCTCTTCGGTCCATTCGCCGTTGTGGTTGCCATAGACACCGGTGGTCGAAAGATAGCCGAACCACGTCAACCGCGGCGCGGCTTCTTTGATCTTGTCGGCATACCGGTTGTAGACGGGATCGCCCTCCTCGCGCGGGCCGGCAGAGACTAGCATATGGGTCGCCTCGGCAAAACCGGCCTCGAGATCGCCATCGGGCCACAGGACCGGGATGATGCCGGTTTCCTCAAGCGCTTCGGCCTTATCGGGGTTGCGCGTGGTGCCATAGATTGTCCAGCCCTGCGGGATCAGCACCCGTGCCAGCGCCTGCGCCGAATATCCATGACCGAAGGAGAGCAGCGTTTTTGTCATGTCCCCTTAATGAGAGGCCCCGCGGACAGAGGCAAGGGCAACCGCAATTCAGGCGTGCATCTTTTTCTTTCGTGCGCGGGTGGTGGCGGTCGCGTCGTCGCTGCCGTCGTGGAAAGTGCCGAACCAGCGGTCCCAGGGCATTTCCTGGTTGCCATAATTGCATTCGTAGTAGCGGTGGTGCAGCTGGTGATAGAATGTCCCCAAAGCCAGCCTGCGTTTGTCCTTGATGAGCAGGTCCTCATACCCGGTATGGGTCATTGCGGCCCCCGGGCCGAGGTAGATCACATGGAAAATCAAAAGGATCGGGTCCGTCGGGACAATCCAGTGGATGCAGAGCGACGAGACATAGAGGAGATGTTCAACCGGGTGCATCGAAAACCCGGACCACGGCCCGATACTGACGTTGCGGTGATGCAGGGAATGCACGTACTTGTAGAGAAAGGGCACATGCAGCAGCCGGTGCACCCAGTAAAAGTGAAACGCTGACCAGATCGGCAACAGGACGAGCGTCATCACGAACCAGACCGGGTTGCTGGCGGGCGTGATCGTAGGCGCGATGCCGTTTGCCATCAGCCACATGGTCACCACCTGAAACGCGGTGAGAAAGAACACCCCGCTGGTCAGCGACCAGAACATGTTGTCATGCACCTGGTTCGAGAAACTCCAGAGCCGGTTGCCCTTGGCCTGTCCCCGGCGGTCGAATTTCAGGATCATCCCCTGGCCCTTGCGCATGTAGAAATACCAGTGAAGGCCGCCAGCGACCGCGATCACGAGACCCATGTTCAGCGCCCAGGTCTGCAGGATCCAACCGGCGGCAAAGCTCTGCGCCGTCTCGAGCGAGGGGTAGAGCGTAAGCCATGTGACAACCGCCAGGATCACCATCATCACCCGCTCGCTCAGGGTCAGCCAGTTGCGGGCAAACCAGCGCAGGAGGAACCCGGGGCGCGGTGGCCACCGAAAGACCGACGGATCCTGCAGCGGCAGATCGGGGTGGTAGTTCCATTCGCGGGATTGTTTGCCTGTGGTGTCAGACATTGGTGCAACCTCTTGGATCGGGGGCGTGGGGTCAGGAGGCGTAGGCCGACCCTTCTTCGTCCAGAATGGCTTTGAGCTCCGACAGATGCTGCTCGGCCTGGCCGGGGTAGTTCTCCAGTTCCTGCGCGGTCTTCTCCGCGATCTCGTCGGACAGGAGGCGCAGCGGCTGCCCGGTCCAGAGCGCCTTGATATAGGTCTCGCAGGCGCGCTCGAAATAGTAGAGCCGGTTGAAGGTCTCTGCCACGGTCTGACCGATGACCATGATGCCGTGATTGCCCATGACCAGCACGGTTTTGGACGGGTCCGTCAGGTTGGCGCAGCACCGCTCGGCCTCTTCCTCGAACGCGAGCCCGCCGAAATGATCGTCGACCGCGACGCGGTTGTAGAAGGTCGCGGTGTTCTGGTCGATGGGCGGCAGGGTGCTGTCGGCAAGAGAGGCCAGAACCGTGGCATAGATCGAATGCACATGCAGGGCGCATCGGGCATGCGGGCACATCCGATGCAGCGCACCATGCAGGCCCCATGCGGTCGGGTCGGGCGCGTTCGGTGTCTCCAGCGTCCTGGGATCATTGGCATCCAGCAGCAGAAGATCAGACGCCTTGATGCGGCTGAAATGAACCTGGTTCGGGTTCATCAGGAATTGCGTGCCATCCTCGTTCACCGCCAGCGAAAAGTGGTTCGCAACGGCCTCGTGCATGTTCAACCGTTCGGTCCAGCGGAATGCGGCGGCAAGATCAACGCGCTCCTGCCAATGGTCCATATTGGGGCGAAGTTCGGTGACGGACATGCGGAAAAGCTCCCTTCTTTGCTTGTCCCTGATGCTGCATGGCGTGGCGATTCTTTACCAACGAAAAAATTATCGTCATAGTATTAGTATGACTAATGGATAAATTATGGCACTGCGCAAACCGCTCCCTCCGCTGAACTGGCTTCGCGCGTTCGAGGCTGCCGCGCGGCATCTTTCCTTCACCGCCGCTGCGGCTGAGTTGAACATGACGCAAAGCGCGGTCAGTCAGCAGATCAAATCGCTTGAGGGTCATATGGGCCGGGCGCTTTTTCACCGCCATCCGCGGGCTCTGGAGTTGACGGTGACCGGTGCGAGCTACCTGCCGATCGTGCGCGATGCCTTCCGCACGCTCTCCCGGGGTACGATGGCGGTGACCGGCGGAACCGAGAACGTGGTGCAGGTCCATGCCAACATGAGCTTTGGCACCTTCTGGCTCGCGCCGCGGCTGGGCCGGTTCTATGCCCGTCACCCCGATCTGCGCCTCAACATCACCGCGGAATTGTGGGAGCAGGTGTCCGGCATCGCCCCCGGGGCGGATATCGAAATCCGCTACTCCGTCCGGCCTTCCGAAGGGATCGTCACGCAAAAGCTGGTGCAGGACTACGCCTATCCGGTGGCGCCGCCCGGATGGACCGGCACGCTCGATGACATCCCGAATGAGACCCTGTTCGACTGCGCCAACCTGATGGCCACCTGGGCGGCCTGGGGCGAAGATCTTGGCCTTGACTGGTCAGGGTTGAACGTGACCTACGCCACGACCTATGCGGTGGCCCTGTCGGCGGCGGTCGCCGGGTCGGGCCTCTGCATGGCGCATGACACGATCGCGGGCAGGTTGATCGCAGAGGGACGTTTGCAGCGCCTATTCGATCACCGCGCCGAGATGCAGGAAGCCTATTACCTCGTCACCGCACCGCACATAGAGGAGGTCCCCGGCGCGCTGGCCTTTGTCGATTGGCTGCTCGAAGAGATGGACCTGGATCAGAGGGGTCGAGACGCGACCCAGGCATAGCCGTTTTCGCACAAGATATAGGTCTCGCGCAGGCCATGTGGTTTGTCCGCCGGAGCTTGGAGTACATGTGCGCCAAAGGTTTCCGCTTTTGCCGCTGCCTCGTCGGGATCGCTATGATAGAGCCTGATTTCCAGCCCAGCACCGCGCGCACCGGCCTCGGGCAGAAGCCCCAGCAGCGGGTTGGAATGATAGGTGCCGTCACTGTGCAACTGCATGACCTGACCGTGGTATCGCAGGATCGCGAAATCCTTGGTCGGCTGGTGCGCCGTCATGCCGAAAACCTCTGACAGAAAAGCGACCTCCGCTGGCACATCACGCACCAGGAGGTTCAGACCGATACCAGTCAGGGAGGCGCCGAAATCCTCGGCGCTGATCGTATCGTAGTCCATGGCCGTCCTCCTCATGAGGCGGCAGCTTGATACTCGCCAAGAGCCGTGTCAACGTGCGCCCAACGCCCGGGCCGCAAACGCAGGTTGGCAAGGTTCGGGCGAGGCCATGCAGGACGTCATCATGAACACGCACGACCAGAGCACGGATCTGCTGACGCTCCCGCGTCATCCGGCACAGGAGTTCACCGATGCCAAGGCGGCGGTGGACCGGTTGGTGGAGCTCTATGAGACCGCTGTCGCGTTTCTCTGCACCGAGTTTCACAAGGCGATGGGTGGGGATGTCCCCGCAAGGCGGGTGCGGGCCTACTATCCGGAAGTGCGCATTACGACGACGTCTTTCAGCACGGTCGACAGCCGGTTGAGCTTTGGTCATGTCTCGGCGCCCGGTACCCACGCGGCCACGATCACGCGGCCAACGCTTTTTCGCAAATATCTCGAACAACAGATCGGCCTCCTTCTGGAGAACCACCATGTGCCGGTCTGCATTGCCGCGTCGGAAACCCCGATCCCAGTACATTTCGCGGTGGCGAATGACCCGGGCATCACCGTGCCGCAGGAAGGGGCCGCCGATTTTACCCTGCGCGACAAGTTCGACGTACCGGACCTGAGCACGACCAATGATGATATCGTCAACGGCACCTATACGCCCGGCCCCGATGGCGTCGGGCCGCTGGCCCCGTTTTCGGCGCAACGGGTGGATTATTCGCTGGCGCGGCTGGCGCATTATACGGCGACCGATCCGGCGCATTTCCAGAACCATGTTCTATTCACCAACTACCAGTTCTACGTCTCGGAATTCGAAGCCTATGCGCGGCAGGCCCTCGCTGATCCCGAGAGCGGCTACACCGCGTTTGTGAGCACCGGCAACACGCAGATCACCGCACCTGATGGTGTTCTTGCGACCCCGGCGCAGATGCCGCAAATGCCGTCCTACCACCTCAAGCGCGCCGACGGCAAAGGCATCACGCTCGTCAATATTGGCGTGGGTCCTTCCAACGCCAAAACCGCCACTGACCATATCGCGGTATTGCGGCCCCATGCCTGGTTGATGGTCGGCCATTGCGCGGGCTTGCGCAATTCGCAGAACCTCGGCGATTTCGTGTTGGCCCACGCCTATCTGCGCGAGGATGGGGTACTTGATGCCGACATCCCCGCCTGGGTGCCGATCCCGGCGCTGGCGGAAATCCAGATCGCGCTGGAGCAGGCCGTCGCCTCGGAGACGCGGCTTGAAGGCTATGATCTCAAGCGGGTGATGCGGACCGGTACGGTTGCGAGCCTCGACAACCGGAACTGGGAGCTCCGGGACCAAAGCGGCCCGGTGCAACGCCTCAGCCAGTCCCGGGCGATTGCCCTCGACATGGAAAGTGCGACCATTGCCGCCAATGGCTTCCGGTTTCGCGTCCCTTATGGCACCTTGCTTTGCGTTAGCGACAAGCCGCTGCATGGCGAATTGAAATTGCCCGGTATGGCCAGTGATTTCTATAAAACACAGGTCGCGCGCCACCTGATGATCGGGATTCGGGCGATGGAGACATTGGCCGAAATGCCGCTTGAACGCCTGCATAGTCGCAAATTACGGTCATTTGACGAGACCGCCTTCCTCTGACCCGGCGTAAATCAGCAAAAAACACACTAAAATCTCTTGCTTTACGCCACTATTCGTTGTGTTTGGACACAAGATAGCGTTAGATTACGCCAATGAGGCCCAATAGCCGGGCAGATGAAGGAGACCATAAAATGGCAAAACCAATGACCAAAACCCAGCTTGTTTCTGCTCTGGCCGACGAGATGGGCAGCGACAAGAAAACCGCAAGTGGCGCGCTGGACGCCGTGATCTCGATCATCACGCGCGAAGTTTCCGGCGGTGGCGCCGTGACCCTGCCCGGCGTCGGCAAGATCTACTGCCGTGAACGCCCCGAGCGCATGGTCCGCAACCCGGCCACCGGTGAGCAGATCAAGAAAGACGCCGACAAGGTGGTCAAGATGACCATTGCCAAGGCTCTGAAAGACAGCGTCAACGGCTGATCTTGTAATCCAGACCAGTTTCGGAAAGGGTCGCCCGTGGGGCGGCCCTTTTCAGTTTCGGAGCAGGTTGATGGACATTCGGGCAATCGTGGCGGGGCTCTGCTTTGCCTTCATGTGGTCGAGCGCCTTTACCTCGGCACGGATCATCGTCGCCGCGGCCCCGCCGCTGACCGCCCTGTCTCTGCGGTTTCTCATCTCGGGCCTTCTGGGCGTGCTGATCGCCTGGATGTTGGGGCAGAGTTGGCGGCTTACCAGGGCGCAATGGCGGGCGACGATCATCTTCGGCATCTGTCAGAACGCGCTTTACCTCGGCCTCAATTTCGTCGCCATGCAAACCATCGAAGCCTCCCTCGCCGCGATTGTCGCTTCGACCATGCCGCTCCTCGTGGCGCTGGCAGGTTGGGCCTTTTTCGGGGAGCGCGTCGGCACTCTGGGCATGATCGGCCTCATCGCGGGGCTGATCGGCGTCATCATCATCATGGGTGCGCGCCTGCAAGGGGGCATCGACATGATGGGGCTTGGCCTTTGCGTGCTTGGCGTGATCGCCCTGACCTTTGCCACGATGATGGTGCGCGGGGCCACGTCCGGGGGCAATTTCCTGATGGTGGTGGGGTTGCAGATGCTGGTCGGCAGCGCCGTCCTCAGTGTTGCCGCCGCCGCGACCGAGACCATCGAGATCACCTGGAGCTGGCAGTTGATCGCCGCCTTCGCCTATACCACGCTGATCCCTGGGTTGGCGGCAACGCTTGTCTGGTTCTGGCTGGTCAACCGCATCGGCGCGGTCAAGGCCGCCACCTTCCACTTCCTCAATCCTTTCCTCGGCGTGGTCATCGCCGCGCTGATCCTCGGTGAGGCCTTGGGCCTGCGCGAAATGCTGGGGGTCGCGGTGATCGCCGCCGGTATTCTGGCCGTCCAGCTTTCAAAGCAAGCGCGACGCTGAAATATCCAGATTCCAGGCGCGCTGGATCAGCCGATTACCCCGCGTGGGCCATCTCCCACCTGACCCCGGTGCAACAGAAGGTGATCGAGGATCACGCACGCCATCATCGCTTCACCCACCGGGACTGCGCGGATGCCGACGCAGGGGTCATGGCGGCCTTTGGTCACCACCTCGGTGGGCGTGCCGTCCATGCGGATGGATTTGCGCGGGCTGAGGATCGAGGAGGTCGGTTTGACCGCAAAGCGCACCACGATGTCCTGTCCGGTCGATATCCCACCAAGGATGCCGCCTGCGTGGTTGGATGAATAGACCGGTTGGCCGTCATTCCCCATGAAGATCTCGTCAGCGTTTTCGGTTCCCTTGAGCATCGCGGCGGCCATACCCTCGCCGATCTCGACGCCCTTTACCGCGTTGATCGACATCATCGCCGCGGCCAGGTCGGTGTCGAGCTTGCCATAGACCGGCGCGCCAAGGCCGGCGGGTGCGCCTTGTGCGACCACTTCGACAATCGCGCCGACGGAGTTGTGATCCTTGCGCAGTTTTTGCAGGTAAGCCTCCCACGTGGGCGCGGCTTCGGCATCTGGGATCCAGAAATCATTGCCGTCGATCGCGTCCCAGTCGAACCGGGTGCGGTCAATCTCCATCTCGCCCATGCGGGTCATGTAGCCCTTGATGCGGATTCCCGGCACCAGCGCATCCAGCGCCGCCCGGGCAATCCCGCCCGCCGCCACGCGCGCGGCCGTTTCGCGGGCCGAACTGCGCCCGCCGCCACGGTAATCGCGAATCCCGTATTTCTGATGATAGGTGATATCGGCATGACCGGGCCTGAACGTCTGGGCGATATCGCCGTAATCTTTCGACCGCTGATCGGTGTTCTCGATCATCAACTGGATCGGTGTGCCGGTTGTCTGCCCCTCGAACACTCCGGACAGGATCCGCACCGCATCGGGTTCGTTGCGCTGCGTCATGTTCTTGTTCTGACCCGGGCGGCGCTTGTCGAGCCACTGCTGCAACATCGCCTCATCCACCGCGATGCCTGGCGGGCAGCCATCGACCGTCGCCCCCAGGGCGGGTCCGTGGCTCTCGCCCCAGGTGGTGACACGAAACAGATGTCCGAATGAATTAAGGCTCATCGCAAGGCTCCTTCGGCGCCGGTCTAACGGCGCAGCGTCTCTGGCTCAAGCCTAAAGGCCGCCGTGCGAAGAGAGGTTGGCAATGCGAAGCGTTCGAGACGCAGGTCAGTGCGGGAATTCAACCACCTTCGAGAAGCAGTCGATCATGTCCAAAGCCCTGACGAAACTGTCGCCCAGATTGTCTTTGACGATGTAGCCCGCGATGTTGTTGTCATAGGCATTGGCCACGTCGGCGGGCGCATCGGAGGACGAAAGCACGAAAATGACCAGCCGATGCAGGGCCGGATCCTTGCGGACCTCTTCGAGAAATTCAAAGCCGGTCATGCGTGGCATGTTGAGGTCAAGCGTCACAAGGTAAGGCGGCAGGGCCTGCGCCTCGTCCAGTTCAGCCCTGAGCAGATCAAGCGCCTCGCGCCCGTCCCGCGCCACCTGCACCGGATTGATGATCCTGAGCTTCTTCAGGGCGCGTTTGATTGCCAGGACACTGACCTGATCGTCATCAACGATCAGGAACTTGACCGGTTGCGTCGGTATCGTGACGACCGGATGCGGCTCGATTGCGGTCATGTTTTCCCCCTCACGGCAGCCTCAAGCCGCCCGCTTCCTCTTTTGGACCGGCGTCATCCGGGCCGGCAATTCGACTTCACCCTTCTGGTCGCGAAAGCCGCCTGGATTTCAGGGAAAGCAACCATCGCCTGCCCTCAACGTCTCCGTGGTCAATTTCGTGCCTGCGTGTTGGCACGATCGCGGCCACGGTGGAGAAAGCAGCTTGGTAGGCACCCAGAGCCGGGCGGTGGTGGTCAAAGCCAATGGAATGCTGTTCACCCGCGATAGCTCATGCCCCAACGCTTTCGGCAACCAAGGCTGCAACTTAAGGGAGAACTCGTTAATCTTCGGTTAACGAAGTTGAACGCGCGGTTATTCCGTCGTTGATATGGCCCGTTTAAATCGCGTGGCCACGTTTTCGTCGCTTTGAGGCTATGAGGCCAATCATAACCGCAGTCCAGGCGAGGGGGTCTTCGAGACGCATGGACCATGCCTGCGGCGCTGCCGCGCAAGGCACAGCCGAAAGACAAAATTTGTGGGGTAATTCCCACGCTGCGATTTGGCGATTAACCAACAATTATCACTTCTCAAATAGACCCTTGGGCCTAGCTGGAATTGAGGTGTCACATGGGAATTCGTCAAGTCAATACGTCCGGTTCAGACGGCGACGGGTCATCGGCCAGGCAGGCAAGTTCCAGCGAGTTCGAGGATTTCATCTATCTCCTCAGCCATGACATCCGAAATTCCGTTCGTGCGCTGCTCGAAGTGCCGCAATGGATTCAGGATGATCTTGTCGAAGCGGGTTATCGCATCAATCAACCGCTTCAGGAAAATCTCGCCCTGATGAACATCCACACGCGGCGTCTTGACCGGATGCTCATCGATCTTCTGGTCTATTCGCGGGCTGGACGGATGCAGGTTGTCAAATCGGTGGATATCTCCGAAGCCATCGCAATCGTGTTGGATCAACTGACAATTCCGTCCGGATTCAAAATCGACCTGAACCTGAAATGTGCTGAAATCCGGATGGGCGACCGCGATATCCTGACGCTGTTCTCGGCGCTGATTTCGAACGCTGTCAAACATCACGACCTGAAAGAGGGGCATTTGACGATCTCGTCCGTTCGTCGGGCGGGGAACTGCATCATCACCGTCACCGACGATGGGCCGGGCATTCCCGAAGAATACCGCGAGCGTGTCTTCGAAGTGATGACGACGCTGAAGCCCCGCGATGAGATCGAAGGAAGTGGCATGGGTCTGGCGCTTGTCCGAAAGATTGTCGAGATTTATGGCGGCGAGATTTCCTGGTTGTCGAAAGAGGGTGAACGCGGCACGTCGATCGAGCTCACTTTCCCAAACTGAGGGCCACCCGCGGTTCCAGAAACTGAGCAGTCGCAGCAAGGCTCCGGATATCCGGAGCCTTTTTGGTATCCCGGGTGCATCGGCTATTCAACTGATGTCCCGCACCTCCTCCAACCGGCGGTTGCGGCTTTCGACCTCGGCAATGCGGTTTGTGGCATCGGGTCCGACACGGCCCGCCAGCATGCCGATGAGCGTCTCGACCAGGAAAACCGTGGCGACATAGGACGAATAGAAATGCGGGCTTTCCGATGCCACGAGCAAGCCCACATCCGCATGACGCAGGGCGGGACAGGTGTGGCTGTCGGTAATGACCAGCACGAAAACGCCGCTTTGTTTCGCGATCTCGGCGGCAAGCAGGGCTTTGCGCGCGAAGGGCGGTTTGGTCACGATAACGAGGGCATCACCCTTTCGCAGCCCGGCAAGCCCGCTGCCGAGTGAGGCCCCCATCCGGTCGGCCATATGCCAGTCGTCACTCAGGAAACTGGCCATGTAGAGCATGTATTCCGCGATGCCTGCTGACCCCAATTCCCCCAACACCAGCACCCGCCGGGCCGCATAAAGATGGTCGACCGCCATGTCGAGCTGCCGGATATCAATCGTATCCTCAAGCCTTTCGAGATTGCGCAGGCAGGCGCGGCGATGCTCTTGAAAGAAATCGAGCGTGCCGGCCTCGTGATCGTGCCACAACCGGTCCGCCCGGTCCGCAAAACTGTTGACGCGCCGGTCGATCTTGCCGCGCATTACATCGCGGATTTGCTCGAAACTCTCGTATTCCAGCACCCGTGCGAGCCGTGAAAACGTCGCGGGCGCCAGCCCGGCATCTTGCGCCACCGACCGCAGGCTTCGGGTGGCAACTGCAACCGGGTTCGCGGCGATGAAGTCCCCCGCCTCACGCAATCGCGTGCTGAGGCCTTGATACTTCCGCGCCAGTCTCTGTTCGAACGATACTTCCAAGATGCCGTGCCTTCCCCGTCGTAACTATTCGTGAATGTTTCAGGTGTTTCACATATTGTCAATTGATGATCCATCTGTTTCAAAAGACGTAGATCAGGAGCTTGTCATGAATCACGTCTTTCCAAGACACACCAAATCCCTGCCGCCCCGCGCCGTGCGTGGCGAAGGCGCTTATCTTTTCGATGCCAGCGGCAAACAGTATCTGGACGGGTCCGGCGGCGCCGCGGTGTCCTGCCTCGGTCATTCAGACCCGGATGTGATCGCCGCGATCAAGGCGCAGATCGACGAGATGGCTTTTGCCCATACTGGCTTCTTTACGTCGAATGCGGCCGAATCCCTCGCTGACCGGCTGATTGAACATGCGCCGGGCGACCTTGACCGTGTGTATTTCGTCTCGGGTGGTTCTGAAGCTGTTGAGGCTGCTTTGAAACTCGCGCGGCAGTATTTCCTGGAGATCGGACAGACGCAGCGGTCGCGTTTCATCGCCCGTCGGCAAAGCTATCACGGTAACACTCTTGCGGCGCTGGCGACGGGCGGAAATGCCTGGCGCAAGGAGCCTTTTGCGCCGCTGATGATCGACACATCGCATATCGCGCCCTGCTATGAGTATCGTGACCGGGCAGACGGTGAAACCGCCGAAGACTACGGCCTGCGCGCTGCCAATGAACTGGAAGAAGAGCTGCAGCGGGTCGGTCCCGAAAACGTCATCGCCTTCATCGCCGAACCTGTCGTGGGGGCTACCGCCGGGGCGGTGCCGCCGGCGTCCGGATATTTCAAACGCATCCGCGAGATTTGCGACCGACACGGGATCCTGTTGATCCTTGATGAGGTGATGTGCGGGATGGGGCGGACCGGGAGTTTCTTTGCCTGCGAACAGGACGGGATCAGCCCCGACATCGTGACCATCGCCAAGGGTCTTGGGGCCGGTTATCAGCCCATCGGGGCGACCCTTTGCACGCGCGCGATCTATGACGCGATCGAAAACGGGTCTGGCTTTTTTCAACATGGGCATACCTATGTTGGCCATCCGACCGCATGCGCCGCCGCCGATGTCGTCGTCTCCAAACTGACCGAAGGCGGGCTGACGGAACGGGCGAAAACCATGGGCGAAAAACTCGACGCGGCCCTCAAGAACGCCTTCGCACAGCACCCGCATATCGGCGATATCCGCGGGCGCGGCATGTTTCGCGGGATTGAGTTTGTCGAAGATCGCGCAAGCAAGGCGCCGTTCGATCCGTCGCTTGGGATCAATAAGAAACTCAAGAAAGCCTGTTTTGAGGCTGGGCTGATCTGCTATCCGATGGGCGGGACGATTGACGGCAAACAAGGCGATCATATTCTGCTTGCGCCGCCGTTCATCGTGACCGATGCGCAGATTGACGAACTGGTGTCGAAGCTCGATATCGCCATCGGAAACGTCCTTTCATGATGCCGTTGCCCGCATTGATGGTCGCGCCGAACGGGGCGCGGCTTGGCAAGGCGGATCATCCCGCCATCCCGCTGACACTGGATGAGATTGTCGCAACCGCCCGCGACTGTCACGTCGTCGGGGCCGACGGCCTCCACCTGCATCTGCGCGATGAGGGTGGCGCACATATTCTCGATAGCGGCCGTTACCGTGAGGCGGTGCAGGAATTATCCCGCGCCGTCCCCGGCATGGCGGTTCAGATCACCACCGAAGCGGTCGGCAAATACACCTCGGCCCAACAACGCGCCGTTGCCCTCACATCGGGGGCGTCGCTGGTGTCGACATCTATCCGCGAAATCATGGCGGATACCGATGAAGAAACAGCCCGGCAGTTCTTCGAAGAAGCCCGCGGCGCGTCAATATCGTTGCAGGTCATCCTCTATGATCTGGCTGATCTCGAATTGCTGCGCACGGTCCTGAGCCAACAGATGTTTTTTGATCCCGGGTTTCAGGTCCTTTTCGTCCTGGGCCGATATTCGGCGGGTCAGGAAAGCCACCCAGATGATCTGCACCCGTTCACGGCCTGGATGGACACGAATGGATGGCGCCCGGATTGGGCCGTTTGCGCCTTTGGCCGGGGCGAAACCGCGTGTCTTGACCATGCCCATAGGCTGGGTGGCAAATTGCGGGTCGGGTTCGAAAACTCGCTTTGGGGGCGCGACGGACGCCTTGCACGCGACAACGCGCAACGGGTGCGGGAAATCGCGGAATGTCGCGTAGGTGACAGCGCGGCATAACAGATTGACCCCGGCAATGCCTTGCTAAATTTTCCCGAAACACTTGCCAACTACGATCGAGGCTTTACAGGGTAGGAGCAGCACGCGCCGCCCGGCAATGAAAGGATCGCGAATGGCAAATCACCTGTACAAGAACGACCTTCCCGACGGGCTTGATTTGGGGCCGGTGGTCGCCATCGACTGCGAGACGATGGGGCTGAACCCGCATCGCGACCGGCTTTGTGTGGTGCAGATGTCCGGCGGGGATGGCGATGCGCATCTGGTGCAGGTCACACGGGGCCAGACCGAGGCGCCAAATCTCGCCGCCCTGCTGGAAAACCCGGACGTGCTCAAACTTTTCCACTTTGGCCGGTTTGATATTGCGGCGATGTACCATGCGTTCGGCGCACTTGCCGCGCCGGTCTATTGCACCAAGATCGCAAGCAAGTTGATCCGGACATATACCGACCGCCACGGCCTCAAGAACTTGCTGCAGGAATTGCTCAATGTCGACGTCTCGAAGCAGCAACAATCGTCCGATTGGGGTGCCGAGGACCTGACCGAGGCGCAGCTTGACTATGCCGCATCCGACGTCCTGCACCTGCATCAGCTGCGTGATGCACTCAACATCCGGCTTGAGCGCGAGGGCCGCATGGAACTCGCTCAGGCCTGCTTCGATTTCCTGCCGACCCGCGCAAAGCTCGACCTTGAAGGCTGGCCGGAAATCGACATCTTTGCGCATTGATGGCACTTTCGGACAATCTCTACTCGCGCGTCGTCGCCTGGATGAAAATCATCCTGCCGCTGGCGGCGCTTGGGATCTTGTCCACCTTGTTCCTGATCTCGCGGACCATTGACCCGACCGAGTCGATCCCGGTTGCCCAGATCGACCTTGAACAGCGCGCGCAGGAACTCGGCGCGACGAACCCGTCTTTTGCCGGGGTCACGGATAACGGCGACGAAGTGGCCTTCCAATCGGTGCGCGCCCGTCCCGACCCGGAAGACCCCGAACACCTGCTGGCAACGGATGTGACCGCGCAGCTCAACCTGACATCGGGCGCTGTCATTGACATCACATCCGACAATGCCGACATGCATCAAAGTGAGCTGACCGCGACGCTTGACGGAAATGTGCATATCAGCACGACAACCGGCTATGTCATGACGACAGACGAGCTGTGGACGCGCCTCGATCAGCTTTATGCCGAGACGCCTGGACAGGTTGACGGCACCGGTCCTCCGGGGGACCTGACGGCGGGCAAGATGCTCCTCAAGACGAACCCCGAGACGGGTCAGGCAGAATTGATTTTTACAGAGGGCGTCAAGTTGATATACACTCCCAACGAACCCAAGGAATAATTCCCGTGCATCGTTTTCAGAAACTCGTTTTTGCCCTTTGTGTTTCAATGACACCGGTGATGTCGACGGCGCAGGGTGCACAGGTGGCCTTTGGCAGTACCCAGCAGGACAGCAATCTGCCGGTTGAGGTGACTTCCGATAATCTGAACGTGAATCAGAATGACGGCACGGCCGTGTTCACCGGGAATGTCCTGATTGGACAGGGGCAGATGCGCCTCTGGGCGCCCAGGGTTCTGGTTGTCTATCTCGAAGATCAAAGCGGCATCGAAAGCCTCAATGCAACCGGAGGTGTAACGATTGTCAGCGGCGAAGATGCCGCCGAAGCCCGTCAGGCGGACTATAACGTGCAGACGGGCCTTATCGAGATGTATGGTGACGTCCTGCTAATCCAGGGCGTGAATGCGTTAACCGGCGACAAGATGTTCATCGACACCAAGGCCGGCACGGCCCGCGTGACCGGGCGCGTCAAGACCGTCTTGCGGCCAGAGTCGGAATCCGAGACCGAGTAAATGGTAAAACCAGACTTAAAAATTGCCCATCAGAATACCGGGCTGCAGATCGAGAACCTCCGGAAAAGCTATGCCAAGCGCGTTGTCATTCGCGATGTCTCGCTCAACCTGAACCAGGGTGAGGTCGTGGCCCTTCTGGGCCCGAACGGGTCGGGCAAGACCACGACCTTCTATGCGGTGGCTGGTCTGGTCTATCCCGAGGGGGGCCATGTCACCATCGACGGGCGGGAGGTGACGAACCTGCCCATGTACCGGCGCGCCAAACTGGGCATCGGGTACCTGCCACAGGAGATGTCGATCTTTCGGGGGATGTCGGTCGAAGACAATATCATGGCGATCCTCGACATCTCGGTTTCCCAACGGCACAAACGCCGTGAACGGCTTGAAGAGTTGCTCTCCGAGTTCTCTATCGAACACCTGCGCCGTGCGCCAGCACTGGCCCTTTCGGGCGGAGAACGTCGCCGGGTCGAAATTGCCCGCTGCCTGGCCGCGCACCCCAAATACCTGCTTCTGGACGAACCATTTGCCGGCGTTGACCCGATTTCCGTCGGCGATATCAGGCACCTGGTTGCCGATCTCAAGAAACGCGGCATTGGCGTGCTGATCACCGACCACAATGTCCGCGAAACGCTGGAAATCGTTGATCGCGCTTACATTTTGCACGACGGTAAGGTGCTGATGTCCGGCAACCCGGAAGAAGTGGTCGAAAACGAAAACGTGCGCCGCGTTTATCTTGGTGACAATTTTCGCATTTCCTGATCGCCACCGAAGTGATCGAAAAAGCTGGGCGGATTCCTCCTTCACGCATTGACATCCACCTCAAAACGGGCGTCAATTGGGGCATGACATTTGTGTATCGCGAATTGTCCAACAGAGTCGCCCCGCTTGTCGGGCCGGGTTTCGGGCAAGCATATCAAATGTCTTTTTTCTGCATTCGGAGCTGAATTTCGGGAAGGTGCCTGGCACCCCGCCCGCTGCCGAACTGTCATATGAAGGAGACAAGATGCGCTATCAAATCAGTGGAAAACAGATCGACATCGGCGAGGCGCTGCAAATCCACGTAAAGGACGAACTGGGCGCGGCAGTGGCGAAATATGCAGAACGTCCAACAGACGCCCATGTCACCTTCTCGAAAAGCGCCAGCGAATTCGTTTGCGAATCCGTGGTTCATCTTTCCACCGGTCTGACCGCGCAGGCCAAGGCCCATGCGCATGAAATCTATGCGGCGTTCGATTCCTGCTGTGACAAGATGGAAAAACAGCTCCGTCGATACAAGCGTAGGTTGAAAGATCATCACAACAATCGGTCAGAACCGGTTGAAATCTCCGGAGCCTCCTCTTATATCCTCGCCTCGGAAGGCGAAGAAGCAGAATCAGAACCCGATAGCCTGCAACCGATCATCGTCGCAGAGATGGAAACCAACATCCCGTCTCTGTCGGTAGGTGAAGCCGTGATGCAGATGGAGCTGGCGGGTGCCCCTGTTCTGGTTTTTCGGAAAGAGGGCAAGGATGGATTGAACGTGGTGTACCGTCGCGATGACGGGAACATCGGCTGGATTGATCCGTAAATCTGGGGTTTGGGCAATGTCGCTCTGATCCTGTCGGAGCGACAAGAAAATATGACAATGTCAGTTATCCTCAAACCAGAGGCCGTGCGGGTTCTTTCGTCCGCCAGCAGCAAGAAACGCCTGCTGCATGAAATCGGCGGCATCGCCGAACAGGCCTATGGCGTCGATCATTCCTCTGCCGTCGAGGCGCTCCATGAACGGGAGAGCCTTGGCCCAACCGGCGTCGGGAAAGGCGTGGCCTTGCCGCATGCACGGATCGACGGGCTTGAAAAGGTCGTGGGCGCGCTCGTTCTGCTTGATACACCGATCGACTTCGATGCGGTTGACCGCCAGCCTGTTGATCTGGCCTTCGCGCTTTTCGCCCCGCGCGAGGCCGGTGTCGAACACCTCAAGGCGCTTGCATTGGTCTCCCGCACCCTGCGCGATCAATCCATCTGTGCCAAACTGCGGGCGAACCAGGATCCGGCGACGCTTTATACCATCGTGACGGAATCGCAGGCGGTGCAGGCGGCGTAAGATCCGCCGCTACTGCCAGGCTTCAAACCCGAACATCATGTAGTCGCGCTGATAAGCCGCTTTCGTCAGGCTTTCGATCTCGTCATCGTAGATCTCGGAAAGCGGGAAGGGTGTGTCCGGCGCGGGCTGAACCGGCCGCGGTGGATTTTCGTACCCGAGCTGTGTGGCAAGGGCGGTCAGGTGGCTTTCCATCTCCTCTTCGCGGATCACCCTGTCGGGCACTGAAAACCGGGCCATCCCCTGGATGAGCGAGGTCTGCGAGGCCCAATGGGCATCGACGCGCAACCCGGTCTGGCCGGACAGGTTGGCGCGCAAGAACTCCAGAAACGCGACAAAAGCCTGACGGTGGGCACGCCGGTCATAGGTGGCATCCGGCCAAGACCCCGGAATGGGCAGCTTGTGAAAATTCTTCAGTGTCTTGCGGATATCGGCAAAGGCCTCGTCGTCTTGCTTCAGCACCTTCTCGCAAAACGCCGCATGGGCGCGGGCGACGGGGTGGCGGATCACTGTGAAGCTGCGATGCAGACCCGACCGGCGTTTCCATTGCCGCAGGGCCTTTTGGTTGAACTGCCGCGGCAGATCGCCCGGTGTCACCCCATCAAGCGCCGCGAGCCAGGAACACACCGCGTCTTCGGGACCGGACCGCACCGGCATGTAGAGCAGAGGCGCCGTCGCCCCAGTGACATATCCCGGCACCGCCGCCCCGCGGCGCGGCTCGAAATTGGGGGTCCGCGAGAGGTTGAAGAAATCGGTCTTGGCAAGCGCCTCTTCCATCTCCTGATAGTTCGAGACTTTGCTCTCTAACGGCTTTGGGTTCTGCTTCTTGAGGGAGGCATCAAGCCGGTCCAACTGATCTTCCGCGCCGAGATACCGCGCTAGTCCGTTGATGACATCGACATCCCTGAGATTTTCATAGGCCACGTAAAACGCGGTCTGGCCGGTGATCTGCAGGCAGTTCATCACATGCACCTGAAAGGCCTGCAATTGCCCGAGATATTGTTCAAACTCGGCAATATCAAAGCTGATCTTGCTGTCCCGGCGGCGTTTCACGTTGGTCAGCTTCCACTGCCCCGTGATCTGCGCGATCTTCCACGAGACATAGCTTTCCAAGGGGTTCCGCGTCAGGATCACCTTGGCGCAACGCGGGTCATCCAGGCAAAGCTCCAGCGCCCGAGCATCATGGTCATGGAAAAATCGGAAACCCCCGATGCCGCTCGATTTGTCCCTGATCGTGTTGATCAGGCGTTCTGGATCGGCATCGCGCATCGCCAGGGTCATGTCCCGGATCTCGGTCTGGTTTGGATAGCCGATGAAATGCGGGTTGAATGCCTCGCCATGACATTCGATATCCGCGAACCGGTTCAAATTCGCTTCAAGGAAGTTCGACCCGGTGCGCATCTCGGCAAAGACCACGAAGTAATCGAATTTACCGGCCATCTTGGGTCATCGCACCAGGTAAGGTTTGCGTTTGCTCGGCGCCGGTTCGTGCAGATCATGCGCGACAGGAAAATCGCCCATCAGATAGGGGTGCATGCCCTGGTTCTTGAGGTTCTGGAGGAACTGCCCAAAGCCTTTGAGGTCCGCCATTTTCGGCACCTCCGCCAGGCCCCGGACCTGCTGCTGACCGATTTCGTCGATGATGGTCTGCAGCGGCTCCATCGGCGCCTCGATGAATTCGGCCATCGTCCAGATCCGCACGCGCGCCTTGGACCAGGTCGACCGCAGCGTTTCCAGGTGTTTGCTTTCGATCTGCTGCAACAAGGCTGCCTCGCGCCGGATGTCCGAGAAATTACCGTTCGATTGAAACAGAGGTACGGCCCAGGCGCCGGTGATCACCGACACCTGCGCATTGGGATCCTTCGCGATGTCCCATTCGATCGCCTGATTGTCGCGCGGTCCGAATTGAAAACACTGCCGTTCGCCCCGCGTGTTCCAGATCAGGTTGGCCAGAAAGGCGCGCGGATTGTAGTCGCGGAGCTGCGCGCTGTCGCTGAGCGCGCCGTTGATGACCGACTGCCCGTCGGAAAACTCCGCCCGTTCCGGCGCAAAGAGATGGCCGTGAACCCTCGTACCGGTGACCTTGGCAAGCCAGCCTTCGAAATTCTCGAACAGATCGCTGAACCCTTCGAAAACCGAATATTGCCCGCAGGTCAGCCCGTTTTCGCGGGTTTCCACCGGGAATCGGCTCTGCATATAGAGGCCCGCGCGGCCACGGGTGCGCCGCTCAACCGCCTTGGCGAAGATCCGGTCGATCTTGCCGGGGTTCGGCTCGGTCCGTTTCATTGCGCCGGACGGGTCGGTCAGGAATGCATCATAGAGACGGTTCGCAAACGGCCAGATTTTGCGGGCAACAAAACAGTCCGACCGGCGCAGCAATTGCAGGTGGTCGTCGTAAAAAATATGCGGCTTACCCTGGTAGTCGAATTTCGACAGCGTTAGTGACCTGCTTTCGATCTGGCGGGAGTATTGCCGCGCCAGGGTCTGGAAATAGCTCTCGTCCGGGATCCAGACTTTGCTGAAATACCGGTCATAGGTCTCGCGCTCGGGATCTTGCAGGATCGCCGAAAGGGTCTGCCGGGTCAGGCACCACCACTGGCTGCCCATATGCGGTACGATCCCGTTGGGGATCTTGCGCTTCAGGCCGACAAACCGCTGGAACGCCACGTATCGGTCGAACAGGTACTTGTTCTTGCGCCACGAAAACGGAAACCGCATCGTGAATCGTTCCTGATCCAGCCCGCCGATGGTCCAGGGCACATCCGCGGTGGTCGCGGATTCGATGAAGTCCGTGTGCGGGCGCTCGGCCAGGTAATCGAGAAGCTCCTGCACCGGACGAAGTGGCAGGCAAGATCCGGACGCCAGATAGACATGGCGCACGTCGGGAAATTCATCGAGCATCATTTGCGATGCCTGCTGCGTGGCCGCCACCAGCCCCCACGTTCCCCATTCGCAGCGGTGTCTTTTGCTGAACCGGATGTCCGGTACGTCCGACAGCGCGTTGACGAATGCGTTGTACTCCTTCTGCGGCACGGATTTATCGGCGTGGATCACCAGCGGGCAGCCCGCGGCAGACCAATGCCGAACCACCTGCTCGGCACGATCAAAGGCCGTGTGGACCAGCATGACGATCCCGACACTCACCTTTGCTGCCCTTTTCTCATGCCCAGTTCCCCTTTGACATCAGCCCAAGGATCTCCAATTGGCGCCAGTTTATATACTTTTCGGACCATTTGCACCAAAGCTCTGGGCTCTGGCTCAGGTGCTCGGCATAGGCCTTGTATTCAGCGCCCGATGAATAATGTTGTTTGCGTTCAAGTTCCTCAACGGCCTTGTCGGTGAACGTGTCGATGAATTTGGCGTGGAGTAAAACGCCGCTTGCCTGCTCTCCGCCGAGTTGTTCGTAAACCTTGTTCAGACCGCGCGGCAAAAGCATGTGCGTGGAGCTGACATAGGTGTAGCGCCGGTCCCATTTCACCAGGGGGATCTTGTTGAGTGCGGGTGCCAACCGTGGTGCGTCCTGGAAAAAGACACGCGCCCTGGGTCCGCCTTGGATCCACAGGTTACCGTAGATCGGGTTCTTTTCGATCGTGTAATTGCCGGGATCAAACCAACTTGCGATCTCGATCGGGTTCTGTCCCGATCTATAAGGGACCTGGTCAACGCGTCCCTTCGGATACATGTCCAGCAACATCGCACCAAAAGAGCGTACCTGACTGACGTCCAGCCAATCCGTCAGGGCGCGGATGGGTCGGGTATCGCAGAACGGATAGACGAACAGTTCATCAGGATCGACCACGAGCGTCCAGTGCCCATGGGCATATTTGTTCTGCAACCAGTTCAGCCAGTCGACACCGAAACGGGCGGCCTTGTAGCTGGCCCGCGTGGTCCACAAGGAAACGTCTTTTTGGCCGGCGAGGTATTCACGTCCGCCATCGCCGCTGTCATTGTCGACACAAAGGAAATGCGAGACGCCAAGATCGCGGTAGTACTGCAAGAAATACGGCAGGCGCACCATCTCGTCACGCAGGGTGCAAAAAAGCAGGACATCGCCCGGTTTGATCGCGCCGGTCCGGTCCGCCACCGGCCGCAGCGAGAAATGCTTGCGATACGCCCTGACCTTGTAGCGTTTTCGCCGCAACCTCATGCGATATGATTGCCATAGGCCCAAAAGTCAGATCTCCGGTCCGCGAATGGTCGATGCATAAACATCTAGCTGACTGGCATTAACTAAAAGTTTTTTGATTTCGCAACTCCGCCCTGCACGTTTTGGAAAATATAAGGCAGGTTGCCCGGGTGAGGGAAAGCCCGTGATCCGAGATTGGGTAAATCCGGTAGAAATCCCAAGCGTCTGTTGCGCTTACGCTACCACGTGCCGCGCCGCATCAGACCCAGATCCACCAACTGCCGCCAGCCTGTGTAACGTGTCGAGCCTGGTTGCCAAAGGTCAGGGGACAGCGCGAGAGCATCGTAATACGCATCATGTGCCGCCCATTTCGTATATTGCTGACCGCGCCGCTGGTCCTCTTGCGCCCTGGCGCCGATACCGGGCAAGAACTTGGTATGGAGCAGGACCCCCGATGGCGCATCCGCGCCCATTGGGTCGAAACATCTGTTCAGGTCCGGCGGCAGAGCCACATGGGTCGAACTGAGATAGGCATAGGATTGACGCCATTTGATCAGGGGAACTTTGCTCAGCGTTGGCGACTTGTCTGGGTCATCGCCAAAGAAACACCGTGACCGCACCCCGCCTAGCGTGGTTGTGGTCCGGTGCCTGCCACGTTTCTCGGACCAGTAGCCTGTGGCATCAAACCAGTTCAGGACCGTCAGCGGATCCTGGTCCGAGGTATATTCGAAATCGTCCGGTGATCCCTTCGGATAAAGGTCCAGCATCATGGCCGGCAAAGCCCGCAAGGCGTTCTGATCGAGCCACGCGGTCAGCGGGCCAAGGCCACGTGTGTCCCAATCGGGGTAGATCAGCAATTCATCGGCATCGACGGTCACGATCCATTTGTCATCCGCATATTTCCGCTGCAGCCAGGTCAGCCAGTCCATCCCGAAACGCGCGGATTTGTAGCCATGTTGCGTCCGCCAAAGGGAAACATCCGGTTGCTGATCAAGATAGGCGTCGGATTGATCCGTGCTGTCATTGCTGACAATCAGAAAATGACCGACACCAAGCCGACGGTAGTGCGCCAGAAAATACGGCAGGCGCTGCATCTCGTTGCGGATCGTGGCAAACAGAAGGATCGGCGCATCCGAGATTTCCGTGGCTCTGACCGTCACGCTTTGAAGTTCACGGCGTTTTCGAAAGGCCCGCCACAGCAGGCGTTTTCGTGTCAGGCGCAACCGGTAGCGTGCCTTGAGTGTCAATTCCCCGGACATGTGATCACGCTGCGCAATTGCGCGGATCGGCGCAAGCAAAACCCATCGGTTCTATTTTTGATAATGCCCGGACTGGTGCCAGCGCCAGGCATCGGTGATCATCTGCTTCATCGTGGACCGATGCGGTTTCCAGCCGAGTTCAGCCTCGGCCCGGGTCGAGCCGGAGACGAGCTTGGTGCTGTCCCCCGGGCGGCGCGGCCCTTCGACGACGGGCACGTCGCGATTGGTCACCGCGCCGGATTGTTCAATCACCTCGCGGACGGAGAACCCGGTGCCGGTTCCAAGGTTGAACACGCGGCTGCCCTTCTGATCCTCAAGCCATTTCACGCCCAGCACATGGGCATCAACAAGGTCCATAACATGCACGTAGTCGCGGATGCAGGTGCCGTCCGGCGTGTCATAATCGGTACCGAAAATCGTCAACGCATTGCGTCGGCCGTCCACCGCATCAAGCATCAGCGGCACCAGATGCGTCTCGGGCTGGTGAAATTCACCTACCTGTGCCTCGGGATCGGCCCCGGCGACGTTGAAATAGCGAAAGATCACATGGCGCATACCGTAGGCCGTTTCAAAATCGCGCAGGATATCTTCGATCGCTCGTTTACTGGCGCCATAGGCATTGATCGGATGCTGTTCGCACTCCTCGTCCAGCACCACGTTGTCCTGATCGCCATAGGTCGCGCAGGTCGAGGAAAAGACGACGTTCAGGCATCCCGCCTGCACTGCCGCCTGAAACAGGTTCAAGGAGCCCGAGACATTGTTGTGCCAGTAAAGCCCTGGTTCGCGAATGCTTTCGCCCACCTGGCTGAGCGCGGCGAAATGCATGATCGCTTCGGGTTGGTAGGCGGCGAAAATCTGATCCAGCCGGGCGCGGTCGTTCAGGTCGCCCTTCTCGAAGGGGCCGAATTTCACGGCCTCCTCCCATCCGGTACTCAGGTTGTCATAGGTGACGGGGGTATATCCAGCGGCTTTCAGGACCTTGCAGGCATGTGAACCGATATATCCGGCACCGCCGGTGACAAGGATATTGGTCAATGCCCGCCCCCCGGGGATCTATTGCGCGGCTTTTTCCGAATGGACAACGTCATTCAAATACGCCCAGAGATCGTCGCGAAGTTCATCACGGGCGAGGGCAAAGGCAACCGTCGCCTGCAGGAACCCGGCCTTGGAGCCGCAATCGAACCGCTGGCCTTTGAAGCGGTAGCCATAGACTTCTTCGCCATCTTCGCGCGCATCGGCAATCGCATCGGTCAGCTGGATCTCACCACCAGCGCCGGTGCGTTTCTTGTTGAGCTTCTGCAAGACGGTCGGGGTCAGGATGTACCGGCCAATCACCGCGAGGTTCGACGGTGCGGTGCCAAATTCAGGCTTTTCGACCATCCCCTTGGTCGACACGATCGCCCCCATGTCTTCCTTGATGTCCAGAACACCGTAGGAGGAGGCCTGATCTTCGGGCACTTCCATGGCGGCGACGATATTGCTTTGAGTTTCCTCGAAGGCTTCAACCATCTGCGCCAGGCAGGGTTTGTCGCCTGCAATCACATCATCGGGCAGGATCACCGCAAAGGGTTCATTGGCGATGAGGCGACGTGCACACCAGACCGCGTGACCAAGGCCAAGCGGCTTGTGTTGCCGCATGTAAGCAATCTCACCACTTTCCATATTGGTGGATTTCAGGATTTCCAGCAGCTCATCCTTGCCCTTGCGGCGCAGTTCCTGCTCCAGTTGCGGTGCGTTGTCGAAATAGTCCTCAAGCGCGCCTTTGCCGCGCGAGGTCACGAAAATGAATTCCTTGATACCGGCGGCACGTGCCTCGTCGATCGCGTATTGCACCAGCGGACGGTCAACCAGCGTCATGATTTCCTTGGGCACGGACTTTGTCGCAGGCAGGAAACGTGTCCCCAACCCAGCCACCGGAAATATCGCCTTGGTCACCTTTTTGCGCATTGCCTGCTCCTCAATGCTTAAGTGTTTCAATATTGTACAACACAAACCCATTGTTTGTGTGAAGATTAGGGGGAAAATTAGACATTTTTGGTCTTTTCGATCTCAATAACTGCCAGAAAACGCAGGGTTGCGCAATTATAGGCAGTAAATTGTAATCATTTTCCCTACAAGTCAGGTATTCCTCACTAGGGCATACCCATTTCTTTCATCATGGCTTCGATCCTTGGCACGTCCTCGGGATTGTTCAATTCCCAGAACTGACGCCCTCGCGCTTCAACTTCAACACACAAAACCGCGCGCCCGTTTTCGAGAAACCGCAATTGTTCCAGACCTTCGAGCGATTCTATCGGGCCTGCAGGCCAACCGCTATATGCCGACAGTGCCGAAGGCCGGTACGCGTAGACGCCAACGTGATGGAACACCGGCGTTTCATCGTCGTCGGCATATGTCAGGCCAGTATACGGCACAACTTCCTTGGAGAAATAGAGCGCGTGATGCTGATGGCCAAAAACCGCCGTTGTTCCGCCGACGCGGCCCTGCGCCCGGTCTTCGAGAAAGCCGTTCAGCGCACGGCCATCGCATCGCAGCACAGGTGTCGCAACCTCGGCGGTCGGATCATCCAGCAGCCCGGCAACGAGATCCTCGACAAACCAGTGCGGTGTCAGCGGCGCATCGCCTTGCAGGTTGACCACGATGTCATAGCCGCCGCCCAGGTTTTCCAGTGCTTCGGCGCAGCGTTCCGTGCCGTTCCCACAGGTCTCGGAGGTCATCACGACCTCGGCGCCGAAAGCCTCGGATGCGGCGCGGATCCGGTCGTCATCGGTGGCCACCACCACGCGATCGACACCTTTGACCTGGCGGGCCGCCTCCCAGGACCGCTGGATCAGCGATTTGCTCTCGCCGCTGGCGCCCGTCAGGGCCACGAGCGGTTTGCCGGGATATCGGGTGGAGGCGTAGCGCGCCGGGATCGCAACCAGAACGCTCATCAGGCTTCCTTCAACTCGACCCGGGGCGAATAGGCGATGAAGAAGCTGTTGGCATAGCCGTCCTTGCCATAGACGAGCGGTTGGTGATCGTCGAAGCGGACGACTTTGCCCCCTGCCCCGTGCAGCACCGCATGCCCCGCGGCGGTATCCCATTCCATGGTCCGGCCCACACGCGGGTAGATATCCGCTTCGCCGGTGGCGATCAGGCAGAATTTGAGCGACGATCCCGCGCTTTTCATGTCCTTCACGGCATATTTGTTGATGTAATCATCGGTCGCCTGATCGCGGTGCGACTTGCTGGCCACGACCATCAGGGCGCCATTGTCCGGATCGGAGACGTTGATCGGATTGAGTGTCCCGATACTGCCGCGCGCAAACGGGCCTGCCTCTTCGACCGAACTGCCATCGGCCTGGGTAAAGAACATGCGTTCCTTGGCGGGCGCATAGACCACGCCCCGCGTCGGCACGCCATTCTCGACATAGGCAATATTCACGGTGAAATCGCCGCGGCGGTGGATGAACTCCTTGGTGCCGTCCAGCGGATCGACGATCAGGAAGGTATCGGCGCTTTCCCCGTGGGAGGCGGATTGTTCTTCGGTCACAAGCAAGACGTCGGGAAACGCCGCGCGCAGCCCCGCCGAGATCAGCGCATCGGCCGCCTCATCCGCTTCGGTCACCGGGCTGTCATCCGATTTCACCTTCACGTCGAAATCGTCCGCATTGTAGATTTCCATGATCTTGTCGCCGGCTTCCAGCGCCAGATCCCGCATCACAGTGACGAGCTTTTCGTAGTCCAAATCGCAACTCCCGATTTCGCAGCTATTTGCGCATGTTGATAGTTCATTCGAGGCCCCTTATGGTATGACGCTAACGGGACAGCAAGAAATCCGTGCAAGAAATCGACATGAAGCCACGGGCAAGGGGTCATGTTCCAGCACGTCAAACCAAGATCAAAACTTCATTCGGCGGTTTCTATCGTCGAGTTGATCTATCATTCCGCTGTTCGCGATGTGCGCAAAGGCCATGGAAACGCCTTCTGGGCCTTGGCGAGCAATATCCTGACCACAGTGATTTTCGTCCTCGCCTTCTATCTCATGTTCACGGTTCTGGGCCTGAAGGGCGCGAAACTGCGCGGGGATTTTCTGCTCTATATGCTGTCGGGGATTTTCCTCTATCTCACCCATGTCAAGGCGATGGGGGCCGTGCTGAGCGCCGATGGCCCGTCTTCTCCGATGATGCAGCACGCGCCGATGAATACGATTGTGTCGATTTCCGGTGCCGCGCTCAGCTCCCTTTATATTCAGGTGCTGTCGCTGGTCGTCATTCTCTTTGCCTACCACGTCGGCATCACCCCATTCGAAATCTACAGGCCGATCCCCGCCTTCGGGATGATCCTGCTCGCCTGGTTCACCGGCGTGGCGACAGGGTTGATCCTGATGGCGATCAGGCCGTGGTTCCCGGGTTTCGTGACGATCTTCAAGACGGTCTATCAAAGGGTCAACATGATCGCCTCCGGCAAGCTCTTCGTGGTGAACACGCTGCCGACCTTCATGCTGAGCATCTTTGACTGGAACCCGCTTTTCCACATTATCGACCAATCGCGCGGCTTCGTGTTCGTCAATTACTCGCCACGCTACACCACGGTCGAATATCCGGTGATGATCGGAATCATCCTCATCGTTCTGGGCCTGATGGGCGAATTCTATACCCGGCAATATGCGTCCCGCAGTTGGGAGGCGCGCCGCTGAGCCCCACCCGATGGTTGCCGCTGCACCGCTGAGACCACCGGGTTTCACATAATCCGAAGGCGCGTCCTGCGCCAAAAACGGCTCATCTGAATTTTGCCGAGGACGTTTCGCCATCCGGCAAAACCGCGCTCTATTTTCGGCACTATCCCGCCCGACATTGCCCGCCCCGGGGCGTCGCTCATAGCGTCCGACCTGCATCCGGGCACACTCCTCCCACGACGCCCGGCTCTGCATAACGCAACTTTTCCCGACGATCCGCCCTGATCCGTTCAGAGCGGGTCATCCCGGTCGCCTTGCCGCGACCGGGACGGGGAACCTTTGTCTCGGTGGCGGGCACGTCCCGCCGCATCAACAAGGTGGCCAATATGCCATCAGAAAGGACCTGAAATGTCATTGGCAAATGAACTGGAACAGCAAATGCTGGACCTGATCAATCAGGAAAGAACCAACGCCAATCTTGCCCCTTTGACCTTCAACAGTGCATTGAATGATGCCAGCGAGGATCACAGCACCTGGATGCTGGACACGGACACGTTCTCGCATACCGGTCAGGGCGGTTCCTCCGCGGGCGACCGGATCGTCGATGCGGGCTATGCGCTCGAAGGTAACTGGACCTGGGGCGAAAACATCGGCTGGCAGAGTGAGCGCGGCGAACCTGGTCTGGCCGACGACGTCGCCGATATTCACCAGAGCCTGATGAACAGCCCCGGCCACCGCGCCAATATTCTTAACCCGAATTTCGACGAGATCGGCATCGGGGTTGAACAGGGCGATTTCGAGAGTTTCGACAGCGTCATGATCACCCAGAATTTCGGTGCAACGGACGCGGTCTTCGAGGAACCGGAGGAAGAAGAGGAGCAGCCGCCGGTCATCGAAGACCCCGATGAGGAAGAACCGCCCGTCGCCGAAAACCCCGACGAGGAGATGCCAGACGAAGAGGAACCGCCGGTCGCCGAAGGCCCCAACGAGGAGGTCCCCGAGGAAGAAGAGCCGCCGGTGGCTGAAGGACCCGAAGACGAAACACCGGAGGAGGAAGAGCCGCCGGTCGCCGAAGGGCCTGAAGAAGAAACGCCGGAGGAAGAAGAGCCCCCGGTCGCTGAAGGCCCCGACGAGGAAACCCCCGACGAAGAAGAACCGCCGGTGGCCGAAGGACCCGATGAAGAAACGCCAGAGGAAGAAGAACCTCCGGTCGCCGAAGGCCCGGACGGGGAAACACCTGACGAAGAAGAGCCGCCGGTGGCCGAGGGCCCCGATGACGGGTTCGATGTCGAGCAGTTCCTGGCTGATCTCGGTGATCTTCTCCATGATCTCTTCGACAGCTTCGAGTTCATCGCGGCGGAAGATTGCGACACGATCGACATGGAACCTGACATGCCGGTGGTCGACGTTGACATGCCCATGGAGGATGACATGCCCATGGTCGCCGATGACGAGGCGACTAATGATGACATGGATGCCCCCTGTGGCGACTGGGGTGGCGACAATTTCGACTTCAACGTGTCGATCAACCTCAACTTCAACTGCGATTTCGCCTGATCGCGGTCGGAAAAGAGCGGGGGGGCGCGCGTCCGTGCGCCCCTCATTCCTGAACGCTTAGTCTACGACGCGGCAGGTCAGGTTGATCCGCCCACCCTTGGGCATCAGAGATGACGTGCCGAACTTGATCCGGTCCACCCCGTGATAGGTCAGGCGCGCCTCTCCTCCCATCACCACCACATCGCCGGATTGCAGCCAGATCGATTCGGTTTTGCCGCCGCGCGCCTGATTGCCGATGCGGAATAGCCCCTCATCGCCCAAAGACATCGACAGCACCGGCCAGGTGAAATCCGCCTCGTCCCGGTCCTGGTGCATCCCCATACGGGCGCCTTCGCCATAGAAATTGATGAGACAACAATCCGGGTCGCGTGTGTCACTGACCAATTCGCGCCAGATCGCCAACACCTGATCGGGGATCGCCGGCCAATCGCCACCCTCGGGATGACGGTCCGCATATCGGTATCCGCGCCGGTCGGAATACCAGCCGAACCGCCCCGCCGACGTCATCCGAACCGACATCGGCTTGCCATAGGGTGTCTGCGGCGAGAAGAGCGGTGCGGCGGCCACGACATCGCGCGAGGCCGTCAACAGATCCTGCTGCTCCGGCGCACTCAGCAAGCCCTTGAATACCTTGAATCCCCGGATGGTTATGGTCGGCGCCCGCATTCCGCGTCCTCTCGTGTCTGTTTAACTGCATATTTAGGGCAAAATTGCAGAATCCACCCCTCCGGAACGGTTGCAGGGCAACTTTCGCCTGCCTATATACGCCCAGAAGCGCGGCAACCGGAATTCCGGTGTCGCCATCGCATCGGGGCCTGATGCCGAGCATGGGTCGGGTCCTGGAACATCGCCTAAGTTAGAAGGGATCGTCAAATGGCCAAAGTCATCGGTATTGACCTCGGAACCACGAACTCCTGCGTCGCCATCATGGATGGTAGCCAGGCCCGCGTCATCGAGAATTCGGAAGGTGCCCGCACCACGCCCTCGATCGTCGCTTTCACAGACAACGAACGCCTTGTCGGCCAGCCGGCCAAACGTCAGGCCGTCACCAACCCGGAAAACACCATCTTCGGTGTCAAGCGCCTGATCGGTCGCCGGGAAGATGACAAGGACCTGGCCAAAGACAAGAAGAACATGCCATTCAACGTCATCGACGGCGGCAATGGCGACGCCTGGGTCGAAGCCAAGGGCGAGAAATACAGCCCGGCGCAAATCTCGGCCGTGATCCTCGGCAAGATGAAAGAAACCGCCGAGTCGTATCTGGGCGAAGAGGTGACACAAGCGGTCATCACCGTGCCTGCCTATTTCAACGACGCACAGCGTCAGGCGACCAAGGACGCGGGCAAGATCGCGGGCCTCGAAGTGCTGCGCATCATCAACGAGCCGACCGCCGCCGCGCTGGCCTATGGTCTCGACAAGGAAAACACCCACACCATCGCGGTCTATGACCTTGGCGGTGGTACCTTCGACGTGACCATCCTTGAGATCGACGATGGCCTTTTCGAGGTGAAGTCGACCAACGGTGACACTTTCCTCGGTGGTGAAGACTTTGACATGCGCATCGTCAACTACCTCGCCGATGAGTTCAAAAAAGAGCACAGCGTTGATCTGACCAAGGACAAGATGGCCCTGCAACGCCTGAAAGAGGCCGCGGAGAAAGCCAAGATCGAACTCTCGAGCAGCTCGCAGACCGAGATCAACCAGCCCTTCATCTCGATGGGTTCGGACGGCGCGCCGCTGCACATGGTCATGAAACTGACCCGTGCCAAGCTGGAAAGCCTGGTGGGTGACCTGATCAAGGCCTCGCTGAAACCGTGTCAGGCCGCGTTGAAAGACGCCGGAATGGCCGCGAACGAGGTGGACGAGATCGTTCTGGTCGGCGGTATGACCCGGATGCCCAAGGTGATCGAAGAAGTGACCAAGTTCTTCGGCAAGGAGCCGCATAAGGGTGTGAACCCGGATGAGGTTGTTGCCATGGGTGCCGCCATTCAGGCCGGTGTTCTGCAAGGCGACGTCAAGGATGTTGTTCTGCTCGATGTGACACCGCTGTCGCTGGGTATTGAAACCCTGGGCGGTGTCTTCACCCGCCTCATCGACCGCAACACCACGATCCCGACCAACAAAGGTCAGATCTTCTCGACCGCCGAGGACAACCAGAACGCCGTGACGATCCGGGTGTTCCAGGGCGAGCGTGAAATGGCTGCGGACAACAAGATGCTGGGGCAGTTCAACCTCGAAGACATCCCGCCCGCGCCGCGCGGCATGCCGCAGATCGAAGTGACCTTTGACATCGACGCCAACGGCATCGTGTCGGTTCAGGCCAAGGACAAAGGCACCGGCAAGGAACAGAAGATCACGATCCAGGCCTCCGGTGGCCTCAGCGACGAGGACATCGAAAAGATGGTCAAGGACGCCGAGGAGAATGCCGAGGCGGACAAGGAACGCCGTGAGCTGGTCGAAGCCAAGAACCAGGCCGAAAGCCTCATCAACTCGACCGAAAAGTCGATGGAGGAGCACTCGGACAAGGTCGATCCGACCACGATCGAGGCGATCGAGCTGGCCATTGCCGCGCTCAAGGACGAGCTGGAAACCGACAATGCCGACAAGATCAAGTCGGGCATCCAGAACGTGACCGAAGCTGCCATGAAACTGGGCGAAGCCATCTACAAGGCGGCGCAGGAAGACGGCGAAGACGAGCCGATGGCGGCAGATGAGGCCGGGGCCGGTGAAGACGATATCGTCGATGCCGACTTCGAGGATCTCGACGACGACAAGCGCGCTTGAACGTGCGCCTGACGGAACAGATGGGGCCGGGCCAGCTTGAGACCGGCCCGGCCCCGACCGTTCCGGTATAAGGAGATCTTCAATGGCCAAACGTGACTATTACGAAGTGCTCGGGTTATCCAAAGGCGCGTCGGCCGAGGAAATCAAGAAAGCCTATCGCAAGAAGGCCAAGGAACTTCACCCCGACCGCAACAAGGACAACCCCGATTCCGAACGGCAGTTCAAGGAAGCGGGCGAGGCCTATGACGTGCTGAAAGACGCCGACAAGAAGGCGGCCTATGACCGCTTTGGCCATGCCGCGTTCGAAGGTGGCATGGGCGGCGGTGGCCGTCCCGGCGGCGGCGGGCAAGGCGATTTCGCAAGCGCGTTTTCCGATGTGTTCGACGATCTTTTCGGCGATTTCATGGGCGGGCGCGGCGGTGCAGGTGGTGGCCGGCAACGGGCCGCGCGTGGATCGGACCTGCGCTATAACCTGCGGGTAACGCTGGAAGAAGCCTATACCGGCCTGCAAAAGACCATCAACGTCCCCACCGCCGTGCAATGCGAGGCCTGTGACGGATCAGGTGCCGAAGGTGGTGCGGAGCCATCCACCTGCCCGACCTGTTCGGGCATGGGCAAGGTCCGCGCGCAGCAAGGGTTCTTTACGGTCGAGCGCACCTGCCCCACCTGTTCGGGTCTGGGTCAGATCATCAACAACCCCTGCAAATCCTGTCAGGGGCATGGCCGCACCGAAAAGGACCGCGCGCTGAGCGTCAACATTCCCGCCGGCGTCGAAACCGGCACCCGAATCCGTCTTGCCGGGAATGGCGAGGCCGGGATGCGCGGTGGTCCTCCGGGCGATCTCTATATCTTCATCGATGTGGCGCCGCATGAGCTCTTCGAGCGGCAGGAAAACCACCTTTTCTGCCGCGTGCCCGTGTCGATGTCCGCCGCCGCCCTCGGGGGCGATATCGAGGTGCCGACGATTGATGGCGGTCGCAGCCGGGTGAAAATCCCTGCGGGAAGCCAATCAGGCCGTCAAATGCGGCTGCGCGGCAAAGGCATGCCTGCGCTGCGCGGCGGCTCCAACGGCGACATGATGATCGAACTCGCCGTGGAAACGCCTGTCAACCTGACGTCGAAGCAAAAAGAACTGCTGCGCGAATTCGAGGCGCTGTCGGAAGACAACAACCCCGAAAGCAAGAGCTTCTTCTCCTCGGTCAAATCCTTCTGGGATTCGATGAAAAGCTGATCCCGCGTGACGGGCGAAAGACCAAGGGCGTATGAGGATCATGCGCCCTTTTTTGCATCTCGAAAGAACGATGCTGGTGGAATCATAAGTATATGAAAACCCTGTATTTTACCGTACCCAAACCTCAACGCGGCGGTTGACCTGTCTCCCCCAGGCGCTGTCGTCGCAGGCCATGGGCATGGCTTCTCCGAAGGCTTCGACGCCGAGGTTGATACGGTCGAGATTGGCGGTTTCGGCTGCCCGGACCACCGCGCCCTGCACCGCTTTGGCGCGGCGCATGGCGATCTGGCGGTTTGCCGAGGCAGCGCCCTCACCATCGCTGAAGCCAACAAAGACCAGCCGTCGCGCATCGTAGAGGCCGACCTCCAGCGCCCGCGCCAATTGCTGCACGTTGGAACGCGATTGTGCATCCAACCGGGCCGAGCCGGCCTCGAAACGAAATGTTGTCGTGAGCCGCCTCAACGGTGCCAAGGTCGTTACCATCCGTTGCAGTTCTGCCAGGCGAACCTCGTCCCCGGCGCGCAGGATGGCATTGGCAAACCGGTCGCCCTGTTCGTTGATTTCGATCTCTTCCGGTGCCTGATCGACAAAGCCCGCCCGCCGGATCACCAGTTGTGCAGACGGGTCGCGCATATAGGCCAGGAGCTCGCGCACGAGCTTGGGAAACCGCCGCGCGGGCAGGTAAAGGAACATGGGCGCGGTCAGGGGATAGTCCTCGGTCTTGACCGCGCGGCGCGTCGCCTTGAGGGCAAAACCGCATTCGCCCTTGAGGCCAAGCTCCCAGGTGTTGCCGACTTCGGATCGGCTTGTGACGCCGAGGGCAAAGGGATCGTCCGCCACCGCGCTGGCAAGGGCACGGCTGTCCGCATGCCGCACGGCCCCCTCCACCAGATCAAGGCGTTGCGGGGCCAAGAGGCGATCGACCGTGGCCTGTCCCAGGCCGGACCGCGCATCGTGCAGATGTACGCTGATCGGGGCATTTGGTCCGCCAAGCACCGTCCAGTTGTCGATCTCGCCCGACAGAACCTGCGCCAGTTGCGGTGTTGTGATCGCCTGGATCGGATTGCTGGGTGCGACGACCGGCACCAGAGCGTCGAGCGCCATCACGCGGCTGCGCCCGGTCGCCGTGAGGTTGCCCAACCCGGCGTCACGGGCGCGTTGGATCTCGTCCGACCGGGCCTCGCGCAGGGTCATCGCGATGTCGGCTTCATTAGCCAGAAGATCGGCAAACCCTTCATCGGTGTTGGTCAGCTTGAAAGTGAATTCCCCCAGCACCGCTGCATCCGCCTTGCTGGCCAGCGAGATCAGGAACTGCCCATCAGGCAAAGTCTCGCGCCGCATATCGTAATTGCCGCGGATGGCAAAGGCCTCGATCAACGCGGGCATCAGGACACGGCCCACCGTCGGTGCACCCGAAAACGTCACCCGCGCGATGTAGTTTTCCAGGTTTGGACACCCAGGGCCTTCGCAAAGCACCCCGGAGCCATCCACCGTCAGTTCGCCATAGATCGTGTCGACCCGGTAGAACTCTCCGTCGAACCCCAGAAGGTTCCCCGAAATCTCGACATCGCCATCATGCGATTTGAGCGTGACATCCTGTGCCACCGCCATCCCGAGACCGAAAACGGAGAGAAGTGCGGCGAGGCCCACCGCACGCAGAATTTTCATCAAAAGACCCCCGAACGCCGCGGATTAGTTGCGGGCGATCTTCAGGTCATTCAGCAGGTTTTTCAACACCAGATAATCACCGATCGCGCTGCAATCTGGCACGGAAAGCACAACATCGCGTACCGACAGCATGCCATCGCTGCCAAGCTGGATGGTTTGCGCCTCGATATCGCGTCCGCAATTCGCGCGGGTGATCTCGGCCTCGAGGCTTAAGGTGACGGCGCCCGACCGGGCGATTGTCCCCGAAGGGAAGCTATAGACCTCGGCCAGACGGCCATCGGCAAAGTCGGATGTGCCGTGGCGCGACACGAAACCGCCTTCGCCACGCGCGGCCATGCTCATGTCGCCCGCAGCACCGGTCCAGACATGTCCGGGTTCGTTATATGCCGCGCCGTATTCAAGCGCGTGAATTTGCAGGCCGCTGTCACCGGTCCATTGCACGACAACCCGGTCGTAATACTCTAGCGATGATACCTTTGTCGTTGCGACGACACTGTCACCGTTCGAGAACGACACGATGTAGACCGCGTCATTGGCAAGCGCGGGGACACTCAGGGTGCGCTTGCCATTGTCGTCGGTCACATCGGTAAACATCATGCCATTGTGATGCACGGTCAGGCGATCCCGGACCATGCATGGCGCGTCAATCTCGAGCGCGACCATTGCGGCGGCCAGGGGCGTGGCGGTGACCGCATGGGTGCAGGAGAAGGTGGGCGCGATCTCTTCGCCGGGCAGTTCCATGATCGGCGCATCTTTGGCGATCGAGGCAAGCACGATGGGCGCGTCCGGCAAAAAGTCCGGCTTGGGCGAAGGTGCCGAAAGGGCCGATGTCATCATGATGCCCGAAATTTTCAGAGGTACGGGTGCAACCTCCGGCAAGGGGGCCATCGAGACTTCGGGCGATGAAAGATCCTGCGGCTCTGGCGGGGCCTCCTGCGCATTGCTCTGCATCAGATAGCCGATCCCCCAGGCACAGAACAGCGTTCCGCCCACGGTGATCAGGCGACGGGGATTGATCCTTGCCTTCAACATTCCACTTTCCCACACCTATTAAGGTCTGGTTAAGTCTTATTGACGGATCATGGCTGCCTTAAGGCAGGGATTGGGTGTGAATCGGGCGACCATGTGGCGGCCCGGCGGGTCAGACCAGTCTGCCGTGGCAGTGTTTGAACTTCTTGCCGGAACCGCAGGGACAGGGTTCATTGCGCCCCGGATTGCCCCAGGTTGACGGATCGTCTTCGACAAATCCCTCGATGGCATCCGGAAAGGCGTCGCCCTCCACCGCATCGGCAACGGCCTGCTCCATCGCGGCGCGCTGCTCATCAACCTGCGCCAGCATCTCCTGCTGTTCTTCTTCCGTCATCGGGCGGATCTGCCCAAGCTTCTGCGTCACGTCCTGACGCAGGCTGTCCAACATGGATTCGAACAATTGGAAGGCTTCGTTTTTGTATTCATTAAGCGGGTCGCGCTGCGCATAACCGCGGAAGCCGACAACGCTCCGCAGATGTTCCAGCGTCAGGAGGTGCTCCCGCCATTTGCCGTCAATCGTCTGCAGCAGAAGCTGCTTTTCGATCATCCGCATGTTCTCGGCCCCGAACTGCGCTGCCTTCTGCGCCATCATCTCATCGGCGGCATTTTCCAGGCGTTCGGCGATATCCTCGTCATCGACACCTTCTTCGTCGGCCCAGTCGATCACCGGCAGATCCATGTTCAGGTTCTCGATCACGGCGGCCTTGAGGCCCTCCATGTCCCATTGATCGGCATAGGTCTTGGGCGGCATGTAGGTGTCGACAAGATCGTCGATGACCTCGTTGCGCATGTCCTTGACGATTTCCGACAGGTCGCTGGCGCGCATGATGTCGAGGCGCTGCTTGAAGATCACCTTCCGCTGCTCGTTCATCACGTCGTCGAACTTGAGAAGCTGCTTGCGGATGTCGAAGTTGCGCCCCTCGACCTTGGCCTGCGCCCGTTCCAGGGACTTGTTGACCCAGGGGTGGATGATCGCCTCGCCCTCTTTCATGCCGAGACCGGACAGAACCTTTTCCAGCCGTTCCGAGCCGAAAATCCGCATCAGGTCGTCGTCAAGGCTCAGGAAAAACGCTGACCGACCCGGGTCGCCTTGACGGCCGGACCGCCCGCGCAACTGGTTGTCGATGCGGCGGCTTTCATGGCGCTCCGTGGCCAGAACGAAGAGACCGCCGGCCTCCAGCACTTTCTGCTTTTCGTCGGCATGTTCGGCTTCGATCTTGGTCCGCAATGCTTCAGGGTCGGCCTCGGGGTCGGCGGCCATCGCCTCCAGCACCTTCATCTCGACATTGCCGCCAAGCTGAATATCGGTGCCGCGTCCGGCCATATTGGTGGCGATGGTCACTGCGTTCAGCTTCCCCGCATCTGCCACGATCTGCGCTTCCTGCTCGTGCTGGCGGGCATTCAGGACGTTGTGCTTGACCTTGGCCTGGGTCAGCAACTGGCTGAGCATCTCGGATTTCTCGATCGAGGTTGTGCCGACAAGGATCGGCTGACCTTTTTCATGGGCCTTTTGGATCGACTCGATGATCGCTTTGAACTTGTCGTTGGCGTCGCGGTAAACCGCATCGTCCCGGTCAACCCGGGCAATCGGCTTGTTGGTCGGCACTTCGACCACGCCAAGCCCGTAGATTTCGGCAAATTCCTCGGCCTCGGTTGCCGCCGTCCCGGTCATGCCCGACAGACGGTCGTAAAGACGGAAGTAATTCTGGAAGGTGACCTGCGCCATGGTGACGTTTTCAGGCTGGATTTCGCAGCCTTCCTTGGCCTCGATCGCCTGGTGCAGACCCTCGGACAAACGGCGTCCGGGCATCATCCGCCCGGTGAACTCGTCGATCAGCATGACCTCGCCATCCCGGACAATGTAATCCTTGTCCTTCGAGAAGATCTTGTGCGCGCGCAGGCCCTGGTTGACGTGGTGCACGATCGTGGTGCTTTCCGGGTCATAGAGCGATTGCCCCTCGGGCAGCAATTCGTGTCGCCGCAACACCTCTTCGAGGAATTCGTTGCCTTCATCGGTGAAGGTTGCGCTGCGGGTCTTTTCCTCGATTTTGTAGTGCTCTTCGGTGAGTTCCGGGATCACCTTGTCGATCGCCACATAGAGGTCACTGCGGTCCTGCGCCGGCCCCGAAATGATGAGCGGCGTCCGTGCTTCGTCGATCAGGATCGAGTCCACTTCGTCCACAACGGCGAAATTATGCCCACGCTGGCTCATGTCCTCGAGGCTCGATTTCATGTTGTCGCGCAGGTAGTCGAACCCAAGCTCGTTATTGGTGGCATAGGTCACGTCGGCGGCATAGGCGCCCTTCTTCTCGCCATCGGGCTGCTGCGGATAGACGACACCGGTGGTCATGCCAAGCGCGGCATAGACCTTGCCCATCCATTCGGCGTCCCGCTTGGCGAGGTAATCGTTGACCGTCACGATGTGCACGCCCTTGCCCGAAAGCGCGTTGAGATAGGACGGGAAGGTCGCCACCAGCGTCTTGCCCTCGCCGGTTTTCATCTCGGAAATGTTACCCTGATGCAGGAAGATCCCGCCCATGAGCTGCACGTCGAAGGCCCGCAGGCCAAGCGCGCGGCGCGCGCCTTCGCGGCAGTTGGCAAAGGCTTCGGGCAGGAGGTCATCAAGGCTTTCGCCATCGGCGACACGTTTTTGAAACTCTCGCGTCTTTTCGATCAGACCATCATCGCTCAACGCCTCGAACTCGGGCTCCAGGGCGTTGATCTTTTCAACCAAAGGGCGCACAGCCTTGATTTTGCGATCATTCGGGGTGCCAAAAATCTTTCTGGCAACAGTTCCGATACCCAGCATGTTTTATCCGTTCCGGTCTTTTGACAATACGTGAATGGCAATTGCTTGCCCCGCAATCCGCGCCGCCGTACAAGGTGGGTCAGACAGCGGGATTGCCTTTATCCTAAGGCGATGTAAGGGCCTGCTGAAAGAGTGTCAACGTCGCGCACCCTCGCGATTTCATGAGCTGCGTCCGCAAAGGAAGAATTCCATGTTCACCACTCCCAGGTTTCTGCCTGCCGCCGTCTTTGCTGTTTCCATCGCTGTCGGTGCGCCCGTTCTCTCACAAGATGAACCGACCGCGGCAACTGTCGTCGCCAAAGTTGGCGAAACCGAGATCACATTGGGTCATATGTTGGCTCTTCGAAGCGGCCTGCCCCCGCATTACAACGAACTGCCCGACGAGGTGCTTTTCAACGGTATTCTCGACCAGTTGATCCAGCAGACCCTGCTGATGCAGATCGTCGGGGACAACCCCAGCCCGATGACCAGCCTCATGATCGAAAACGAGACAAGGGCACTTTTGGCGTCTGAGGCGATCCGGGGCGTCATGGACCTGCCGGTCAGCGAGGACGACCTGAAGGCCGCCTACGCCGCGCGTTACGCAGATGAGGAACCCGAGACCGAGTATCATGCGGCCCATATCCTCGTTGAAACGGAGGACGAAGCGAAAGATATCATCACCAAGCTCGATGAGGGCGCGGATTTCGGCGACCTGGCCAAGACTCTGTCGACCGGGCCTTCGGGTCCAAACGGGGGCGATCTTGGCTGGTTTGGCCCCGGGGTGATGGTCGAGAGCTTCTTTAACGCGGCCGCAGCCCTGGACGCCGGCGAAGTCTCGGCACCGGTCGAGACGCAGTTTGGCTGGCATGTGATCAAGATGATCGAAACCCGCGACAAGGATATTCCGACCCTGGACCAGGTGCGCGAGGAATTGCAGGAAGAGCTGCGCCAGAAGATTTTTGACGATCTGATCGCGCAGCGCGAATCCGAGACGGCAATTGACCGCGCCGGCGCAGATGGTATCGATCAGGCCATTATCAAAAGCACCGATATTCTGGAGAATTAAGAATGGGCGGAACGCCTCCTATTTCGCCACTGGCCCCGGCGGATTTTCCCGAATTGCCAGTCATCAAGGGCGTGAGTTTCGCGACGGCCGAGGCCGGGGTGCGTTACACGGGCCGCCCGGACGTGATGCTGGCCACGCTGGTCAAGGGGACGACGATTGCTGGGACGTTCACACGGTCCGCCACGCGCTCGGCGGCGGTTCTGGACTGCCAGGAAAAGATTGGTGGGTCCACCGCAGAGGGAGCCGCCATCCTTGTCAATTCCGGCAATGCCAACGCCTTTACCGGGCGTAACGGGACCGATGCCGTCAAGGCCGTGACCGAGGCGACCGCAGCGGCCACAGGGGTGCCGGAAGCGCGGGTATTTACCTCGTCAACCGGCGTCATTGGCGAGCCGTTGGCCCATGACCGGATCACCGCGAAACTGAAAGACCTGACCGGCAACCAGACGGAGGCCGGAATCGCGGACGCCGCCCGCGCCATCATGACCACCGACACGTTTCCCAAGGGCGCGGCGACCACCGTCACCATTGACGGGCAACAGGTCCGTATCGCGGGGATCGCCAAGGGGTCGGGCATGATTGCGCCGGATATGGCGACGATGCTGGTCTATATCTTCACAGATGCGGTTGTGGATCAGCCGGTACTGCAATCCATGGTCAGCGCCCTGAACCGCAAGACTTTCAACTGCATCACCGTTGATAGCGATACCTCGACGTCGGATACTCTTCTGGTGGCGGCGACGGGGGCGTCCGGCATCCGCATCACCGAGGCGAGCGTCGGTTTCATGGAAGGTCTGCGCAAGGTGATGCTCGATCTGGCGCATCAGGTCGTCCGTGACGGCGAAGGAGCCACCAAATTCGTCGAGATTTCCGTGTCCGGTGCCGCCAGCGATGACGAGGCGCGCATTCACGGGATGGCCATCGCCAATTCCCCGCTGGTCAAGACGGCGATTGCCGGTGAAGACGCGAATTGGGGCCGGATCGTCATGGCCATCGGCAAATCAGGTGCGCGGGCGGATCGTGATCTCCTTTCGATCCGCTTCGGTGATATTCTGGTCGCAAGCGATGGTTGGGTGAACCCGGATTACAGCGAAGACGACGCCGCCGCCTACATGAAAAACCAGGAGCTTGAGATCCATGTCGATCTTGGTCTGGGCGGCGGGACCGCGGTTGTCTGGACCTGTGACCTGACACATGGGTATATCGACATCAACGCGGATTATCGCTCGTGAAATCCGGGCAATTACAGGAAAAGTGGGGGCCGGTTTTCCGTCCGGAATTGCGGCCATGAAGACTGTTCTGGTATCGGCGGTTGCGTTGATCGACATCGACGGACGCATCCTTTTGGCGCAGCGACCGGAAGGCAAATCCATGGCGGGTCTCTGGGAGTTTCCGGGCGGCAAGGTCGAACCCGGTGAAACGCCAGAAGCGGCGCTGATCCGCGAACTGCACGAAGAGTTGGGCATCGACACTTGGGCCAGTTGCCTCGCCCCCCTGACATTTGCCAGCCACTCCTATAACGATTTCCACCTGCTGATGCCGCTCTTTGCCTGCCGAAAATGGGAAGGTCAGCCGCAGGGCCGTGAAGGTCAAACCCTGAAATGGGTGCAACCCACCAAGCTGCGCGACTATCCCATGCCACCTGCAGACCTGCCGCTCGTTCCGATACTGAGGGATTGGCTCTGATCGTTTGATCGTTTCGAGCCACTTGCGGACAGTGCCCTTGCCCGGAATCAAGGTGCGCAGCACCGCCGGGCAGCGCCCGACCGCCCCATGGGCGGGCGCTTCTTCGCCGTTTCAATCCCGACGATTGTTGGAGGTATACGTCACCATAAAGTGCAATGAACCACCTGGATGCGCCCACCCCCGGTCGGGCGATGCCCTCTGTTGCGATGGCGACCCAAGGTCCGCTTTGTCCGCAACGCAGACGAAAAAAGGGCCGGAAAAACCGGCCCCTTTATCTGAGTTTTCAGACAGGTCAGTCGAGAGAACGTTCGACTTCCTCACGCTCGAAGATCTCGATTACGTCATCGGCGCGGATGTCATCGTAGTTCTCGAACGCCATGCCGCATTCCTGGCCGGACTGGACTTCGGGCACTTCATCCTTGAAGCGCTTGAGCGTCTTCAGCGTGCCTTCGTGGATTACCACATCGTCGCGCAGCAGGCGCACACCGGCGGAGCGGCGGGCGACGCCTTCGGTGACGAGACAGCCCGCAACCTTGCCGACGCCGGTGACCTTGAAGACCTCTTTGATCGTCGCGTAGCCGATGAAGTTCTCGCGAATCTCGGCGCCCAAGAGGCCCGAGGCCGCGGCTTTCACATCATCCACCAGGTCGTAGATCACCGAATAATACCGGATCTCCACACCCTTCTGGTTCGCGGAATTTCGTGCGGGCGCGTTGGCCCGGACGTTGAAGCCGAAGACCGGCGCACCGGAGGCTTCGGCCAGGCCGATATCCGACTCGGTAATCGCACCAACGCCCGAATGCAGCACGCGCACACGGACCTCTTCGTTTCCGATCTTCTCCATCGCCTGAACGATCGCCTCGGCCGAGCCCTGCACATCTGCCTTCACGACAACGGGCATTTCCGACACGTTCTCGTTTTCCTTGGCGTTCGCCATCAGCTGTTCCAGCGAAGTCGCCGCGCCGGCGGCGGCGCGCTTGTCCTTGGCGGCTTTCTCGCGATACTCGGCGATCTCGCGCGCCTGTGCATCGGTCGAGACCACGTTCAACACGTCACCCGCTTCAGGCGTGCCGTTGAGACCCAGAACTTCGACCGGCACCGATGGTCCGGCCTCCTCCACACGATCGCCGCGGTCGTTGATGAGCGCACGGACCTTACCGTATTGCTCGCCCACGACGAAGATATCGCCTTGGCGCAGCGTGCCGTTCTGCACCAGAACGGTTGCAACGGGGCCACGGCCCACGTCAAGCTGCGCCTCGATCACGGCACCCTCAGCCGCACGGTTCGGGTTGGCCTTGAGTTCAAGGATCTCCGCCTGCAGCGCGATCGCCTCCAGCAACTCGTCCAGACCCTGACCGGTATGCGCGGACACTTCGACATCCTGCACATCGCCTGACATCGCCTCGACGATAACCTCATGACGCAAGAGGTCCGAACGGACCTTGTCCGGATCGGCGGCGGGCAGGTCGACCTTGTTGATCGCCACGATCATCGGCACTTCGGCGGCCTTGGCGTGGTTGATCGCCTCGATGGTCTGCGGCATCACCGCGTCATCGGCGGCAACCACCAGAACGACGATATCCGTCACTTGCGCACCCCGGGCGCGCATCGACGTAAACGCCGCGTGGCCGGGGGTATCGAGGAAGCTCAGCACCGTGCCGCTGTCGGTCGTGACCTGATAGGCGCCGATATGCTGGGTGATGCCCCCGGCTTCGCCTGCCACAACCTTGGCATCGCGAATCGCATCCAGAAGCGAGGTCTTGCCGTGGTCGACGTGACCCATGATGGTGATGACCGGCGGACGGCCTTCGAGATCTTCGGGCTTGTCTTCGACCTGGTCGATCACATCCTCCACATCCGCGTCCGAGACACGGACGACCTTGTGGCCAAACTCTTCGATGATGAGTTCTGCGGTGTCGGCGTCGATCGACTGGTTCTGGGTGACCATCATGCCATTGGTCATCAGCGATTTGACCACATCGGCGACACGTTCGGCCATGCGGTTGGCAAGCTCCGAAACCACGATGGTTTCGGGCAGTTGCACTTCGCGTACCACCTTTTCGCGCTCAACATTGCCGCCCATCGCTTTCTGACGGGCGCGCTCCTGCTTACGCTTCATCGCGGCAAGCGATTTCTGACGGCCCCCTTCGCCACCCGAAAGCGCCTGGTTCAGCGTGAGCTTGCCCGAGCGGCGGCCATCATCGCCACGGCCCTTGCCACGGCGCTGCTGATCGCGGTCCTTGTCCTGCTTGCGCGGGGCCGGAGCGGATTTCGACGGGGCAGCGCCACGGTCCGCCGCCGGTGCAGCAGGTTGAGCCGCCGCTGCGGCTGCTTGCTGGGCTGCTGCCTCGGCTTCGGCCTTGGCGCGTTCGTCGGCTTCGGCCTTGGCCTTGGCCCGCTCGGCGCGTTCCTGTTCTTCGCGTTCCTTGGCTTCGGCCTCTTCGCGGCGGCGCTTGCGGTCGGCTTCGCGCGCCTGCTCTTCGGCTTCGCGTTTCGCGGCGTCCTCGGCCTCGCGTTCCTTGGCCGCCTGAAGCGCCTTCATCCGGCGTTCCATTTCCGCGTCGGAGATACCGGCGGGACGTTTGGCAGAACTTCCCGGCGCCGCGGATTTGCCGGACGCAGCAGGGCTGGGCGTCGCCGTCGTCGGTTTGACGATGCGCTTACGCTTGGTTTCCACCACGACGTTCTTGGTTCGGCCATGGCTGAAGCTCTGCTTCACATTTCCCGCGCGGGGACCACCACGAACGCCCAGTGTTTTCTTTCCGTCGTTGTCGCTCATCAGCTTCTACTTTCCTTTCCGGTGACCCTTGTCACCGTCCGAGACGCGAAGGCCTTTCAGCCTTGTCGCCTCCTCTACAACACGTTTGGACAAACCACCAGCACCCAGTGCCGCATGCACCGCCGATTGTCGCCCAAAGGCATGGCCCAGCTCTTCTGCCGTCAGCCAGCCTATGAAACTGCCGCCATATGGCGTGCTCAGCTTCGATTTCCCCCGCTCCGAGCCGTCACTGGCCTGGATCAGGATTTCGGCCTCGTCCTTCGACAGCCAATCCTTGACCCGTTCATATCCAGTTGTCGCCCGGCCCCCCTTGCGCGCAAGGCTGATCAATTCGATCACCCGCCGCGCCAGCATTGTCTCCAGAAGGTCAACAAGCCCTTCAGGTACCGTGACAGGCTGTTTCGCCGCCCGCGCAAAGAGGCCCTTTTTCACGGCCTTTTCGACCGCCGCCCGGTCCGCCGCAACCCAGATGCCCCGCCCCGGCAGCTTTTCCGCCAGGTCCGGCACGACCTGCCCGTCCGGTGACACGGCAAACCGGATGAGGCCAGTTTTCGGCTGCACCTCACCCGTGGCAATGCACTTGCGTTCAGGACCGTCCGACCGGTCTTTGGGTTGCCCAGCGCGACCCATCAGGTGCCTCCGAGGCCTGATAAATCAGGCCTCAGCCTCCTGCTCTTCGCCTTCCAGCCCGGCCTCTTCTTCGGCCTCGGCCTCAAGCTCTGCCGGATCGACCCAGCCCAGCATGATGCGCGCGGTCATGACCAAGTTCTGCGCTTCCTCAAGCGACACGTCGAAAGGTTCGAGGATACCGTCATCCTTGACACGCTCGCCGTCATTGGTGGTCCAGCCGCCGGCCAGTTCCCAATCGGCGCAGGTGGCGAAGTCTTCCAGTGACTTCACGCCGTCCTCGGCCAATGCCTGAATCATCTGGGGTGTCAGGCCCTCGAATTCAACCAGGCTGTCCTCGACACCAAGCTCCCGCGCCTTGTCCAGCGCCGCCTTGGCCTGCGCATCGAGCACATCACGCGCCCGCGCCTGCAATTCGTTGGCGGTGTCTTCGTCTACACCATCAATCACCAGCAGCTCGTCAAGCTCGACGTAGGCCACTTCTTCGAGGTTGGTGAACCCTTCGGAGACCAGAAGCTGAGCAAAGAACTCATCCAGATCCAGCGTTTCCATGAAGAGCTTGGTGCGTTCCTCGAATTCACGCTGACGACGTTCCGAATCCTCGGCCTCGGTCATGATGTCGATATCAAGGTTGGTAAGCTGGCTCGCCAGGCGGACGTTCTGACCGCGACGACCAATGGCAAGGCTCAGCTGCTCCTCGGGGACGACAACCTCGATCCGTTCGGCCTCTTCGTCCAGAACCACCTTGGAAACCTCGGCAGGTTGCAGCGCGTTCACCAGGAAGGTCGGCTGATCTTCGTTCCACGGGATGATGTCGATCTTTTCGCCCTGAAGCTCGTTCACCACGGCCTGAACCCGGCTGCCGCGCATCCCGACGCAGGCACCGACGGGGTCGATCGAGCCGTCATAGGAAATCACCGCAATCTTGGCGCGCGACCCGGGGTCACGGGCCACCGCCTTGATCTCGATGATGCCGTCATAAATCTCGGGCACTTCCATCTTGAAGAGTTCCGCCATGAATTCCGGCGCGGTGCGGCTCAAGAAAATCTGCGGGCCACGGGCCTCGCGGCGCACATCCTTGATGTAGCAACGGATGCGGTCATTCGGGCGATACGATTCGCGGCCGATTTTCTCGTTCCGGCGCAGGATTGCCTCGCCACGTCCCACATCGACGATGACGTTGCCATATTCCTCGCGCTTGACCTGACCGTTGATGATCGTGCCGGCGCGGTCCTTGAATTCCTCGAACTGACGGTCACGCTCGGCCTCACGGACCTTTTGCAGGATCACCTGCTTGGCCGATTGCGCGGCGATCCGGCCCATGTCCACCGGCGGCACTTCCTCGATGAACTGGTCACCGATCTTGGGATCTTCGAGATATTGTTTCGCCTGCTCGACGGTGAACTCGGCCTGATAGTTCTCAAGCTCTTCTTCCTCAACGACCGTGCGCACCCGGGTAAAGGTCGCTTTGCCGGTCTTGCGGTCGATGCTGACGCGAATGTCCATCTCGGCGCCGTAGCGGCTCTTGGCGGCACGGGCGAGGCTTTCTTCCATCGCCTCGATCACGAGGCTTGGGTCGATCATCTTCTCGCGGGCCACGGCCTCGGCGGTTTGCAGCAACTCAAGCTGGTTGGCAGATGTGATTGCCATTCTCTCAGTCCTCCTCAGAACCGGTTTCAGTCTCTATTTCGTCGAAATCTTGCTCGTCTATGACACCAGCGGCCTTGCGCTGACGCAGCATTTCCTTGATCAGCTCATCGGTCAGCACCAGCTTGGCCTCAGCCAGCCAGTCGAACTCCAACCCGATGGTGCCTTCCTCGACATTGATGAGCACTTCGCTGCCCTCGACACCGGCCAGCACGCCCTTGAAGCGTTTGCGTCCGTCGATCAGCTCGGACGTCTCCAGTTTGGCCTCATAGCCCTCGAACGCCTCGAAATCCTTCAGCCGGGTCAGGGGCCGGTCAATCCCGGGTGAGGACACTTCAAGCGTATAGGCATCGGTAATCGGATCCTCGACATCAAGAACCGCACTCACCGCCGTGGAAATCTGCGCGCATTCATCGACCTCGATGCCGCCTTCGGGCCGTTCGGCCATGATCTGCAACGTATGGGTCTTGCCTCCCATCAGCCGCACGCGCACCAGCTCGAACCCCATGTCTTCAATGACAGGGGTGATGATTTCGGCCATCCGGCGATCAATCGCAGCTTTTGCAATCAGGTCGTTGCTCATGGTGTCCAAACACAAAAAAACGGGCGCGCGGCCCGTTGCATCTTTCCCGGTGGAGCTTCCGGTGTGGACCCGAACGCGCCGCTGTTGGGATGGATATAGCGAGGGTCGGGTGAGTCTGCAAGGAGAATGAGCGAATGACAGCTTGGAGACACGTTGATAGGTTTCCCGCATTGAAAAATTTGTTTGGGGATTCAAAAAAATGTCAGTTCAAGAAATGGCCGAAGCCTATTCCGCCGCCTGGAGTTCCGGCGACCCGGAGGCCGTCGTCTCGTTCTATCGCGATGACGGGTCGATCACCATCAATCGTGGCGATCCGATCGAAGGCCGCCAGGCGTTGCTCGACATGGTCGCCGGGTTCTATGCCGAATTTCCCGGCCTCACGGTCTCGCTCGATCATCTGCGCATGGCCGGAGATCATGTGATCTTCGGCTGGGTTCTCGAAGGCAAACATGCCGAGACTGGCAATCGGGTCCGGGTGCCGGGATGGGAAGAGTGGGATCTTGATGAAAATCTAAAGGTCCGGAAATCCCTGGGTTGGTTCGACGCGGTTGAATATGAACGTCAGATCGAAGAAGGCATCTGAGGCGAAGATTGCAGCTTACCGTGGCCGCAACCGAGCCCTCGGACTGACTGCTGCCTATTCTGCAAAGCGGTCTTAGATCGCGGCAAGCAGGTCGGTTATGGCGGATTTATATGCCGCCACGACGGCATCGCGTGCAACGTGGCGGCCCGATTTCACCATGTGGCGCCCGGCGGACCATGTATCTGTCACGACGTCATCCGAGGCCGCAAAGCACAACCCATCGAGCAATTGCCCATCGGTCAGGGCGCATAGCGACGGGTCGCCGCGGTCAATGGCGGCGAGATCGGCCAGTTTGCCTTCGGCAATGACACCCGCATCGCGCGCCAGTGCCTGCGCCCCGCCCCGTGCCGCCCCGGTGTAGAGCGTCTGCCCGACGGAGCCTTCGCCCGCGACCATCACGTTCCGCGCCATGTCCCGCAGTCGTTGGGAGTACTCCAGCGTCCGCAACTCTTCGGTCAGGGACACCCGCACATTCGAATCCGACCCCACCCCGAAACTGCCGCCATGTTGCAGGTAGGTCGGTCCGTTGAAGGGACCGTCGCCAAGATTGGCTTCGGTAATCGGGCAAAGCCCCGCCACCGCACCGCATTCGGCCAGGCGGATTGTTTCCCCTTCGGTCATGTGAGTCGCGTGGATCAGGCACCATCTTGCATCGACCTCTGCATTGTCGAGCAGCCAGTCCACCGGGCGTTTGCCAAGGGCCGCCTCGACATCCTGCACTTCTTTCAGTTGTTCCGAGATGTGGATGTGCACCGGTCCGGTGGGTTTCGCTTCAATAAGCCGGCTCAGGTCCGTCGGTGACGTGGCGCGCAACGAATGCGGGGCGATGCCAACCCGGCAGTCCTCGGGCAGGTTCGTCAGGTTGGAAATGCACCCCTCCGCAAGGCGCAGGAACCGGTCAACATCGTTCGAAAACCGAAGTTGTCCGCCGGCAAGGGCCTCCTGCTGCACCCCGCCATAGGTGTAGAGCACGGGCAGATGTGTCAGGCCGATCCCGGTGGTCCGGGCCGCGGCAAACACGCGGTCGCTCAACTCGGTCAGGCTGTCATAGGTGGTGCCGCCCGGTTGATGATGCACGTAATGAAATTCGCCCACCGCCGCGTAACCGGCCTCCTGCATCTCCATGAACGTCAGGGCGGCGATGGCCTCGACCTGCTCCGGTGTCAGCTGATCGAGAAAGCGGTACATGAGAGTCCGCCATGTCCAGAAACTTTCGCGCCCCGCCGCGCGGAACTCGGTCATGCCCGCCATGGCGCGTTGAAACGTATGACTGTGCAGGTTGCTCAGCGACGGCAGCAAGGTATCAACGCGGTAATCCCCTGCCTGCGCGTCTGCACCCCGTTCAAGGCTGCTGATCCGGCCATCGGCGCATTCGATCCGCACCTGCGTCGTCCATTCCGCGTCGAGCAGGGCCGTCTTGGCATGGATTTTCATGGCATTCTCATTTGTATAGACATTATCAGTTTTGCGGATATACAGAACCACCAGTCAATGCAATGTCAGATACCAATAGCATGACCCAAGGCGACATCGACAAGGATGCCCTATCCAAACGAGCCGGAGGGCGCTTTGATGCGGTCACGAACGGCGTGGCGCGGGAGGTGTTGCCCGTTCTCAATGATACGCCTTGTCGCCATAAGGTCGCCCGCTGTTTTGGAAAAGGCCCGTCAAATGGATCTGTTTCAGGAGGTTTAACGTGACACATCTCACCCTCGTTCCGGGCGACACGACCCTGGCCCAGCTCGAAGACGTCTATTGGAACGACACGGCCGTGCAACTCCACGAAGCCTGCAGACCGGCCATCGAGGCGGCTGCCGACCGGATCAGGATCGCAGCAGAGGGCGACGTGGCGGTCTATGGCGTGAATACCGGTTTCGGCAAGCTGGCTTCGGTCAAGGTCGCACCCGAAGATACCGCCACGCTGCAACGCAACCTGATCCTGTCACATTGCTGCGGCGTCGGAGAGCCGATGCCGCGCAAACTCGTGCGGCTGATGATGTCGCTCAAACTCCTCTCCTTTGGTCGCGGTGCGTCGGGTGTTCGCTGGGAGTTGGTGACCTTGCTGCAGGACATGCTGGCCAAGGGCGTCACGCCGGTTGTGCCATCGCAAGGATCGGTCGGCGCGTCCGGCGACCTCGCCCCGCTTGCGCATATGACCGCCGCGCTGATGGGCGAAGGCGAAGCCGAGTTCGGTGGGGAGGTGATGCTGGCTGCCGACGCCCTCCGCCGGGCCGGGCTTACCCCCGGTATCCTGGGCCCCAAGGAAGGGCTGGCGTTCATCAATGGCACGCAGTTCAGCACCGCCTACGCGCTGGCCGGCGTGTTCCAGGGCTGGCGCGCCGCGCGAAATGCCCTCGTTATCTCGTCCATGTCGACCGACGCCATCATGGGTTCGACCGCACCGCTGCAGCCCGAAATCCACACCCTGCGCGGCCATCGCGGTCAGATCGAAGCAGCCGCGGCCATGCGCGCCATTCTCGACGGATCCGAGATCCGTGAAAGCCACCGGGAAGGTGATACACGGGTGCAGGATCCCTATTGCATCCGGTGCCAGCCGCAGGTGACCGGCGCGGCGATGGATGTGCTGCGGCAAGCAGCGGCGACACTCCTGACCGAGGCCAATGCTGCCACCGACAACCCCCTTGTCCTGAGCGAGGCGGATTTGATCGTTTCGGGGGGCAATTTCCACGCCGAACCGGTCGGTTTTGCCGCCGACATGATCGCCCTGTCCCTGTCCGAGATCGGGGCGATTTCACAACGGCGCGTGGCGCTGATGGTTGATCCGACGCTGAGTTTTGATTTGCCGCCTTTCCTCACTCCCAATCCAGGTCTGAACTCCGGCCTGATGATCGCGGAGGTCACCACCGCCGCGTTGATGAGTGAAAACAAGCATCTCGCCAACCCCTGCGTGACCGATTCAACGCCCACATCGGCCAATCAGGAGGATCATGTCTCCATGGCGGCCCACGGCGCCCGGCGCCTGGAGCGGATGGGGGCCAACCTGAACACGATCCTCGGGGTCGAAATGCTCTGCGCCGCGAGCGGGGTGGAGTTCCGCACACCCCTGAAAACCAGCGCGCCACTGCAAAAGGTGCTCAACCGGTTGCGTCAGGATGTCGAGGCCCTGGAGGATGACCGCTTCATGGCACCGGATCTCCTGGCGGCAAGCACCCTCGTTTCCACCGGCGCCATCCTGAAAGCTCTCGACACGGACCTGCCACAACTGGACTGATCCCAAGGGTCGGAAATGTAAAATGTCGGGAATTTGGTGCCCAGGAGAGGACTCGAACCTCCACGTCCATACGGACACTAGCACCTGAAGCTAGCGCGTCTACCATTCCGCCACCTGGGCAGGTGTCGTGAGGCAGCCATGTATCTCTGGCTCCGGTTGGAGTCAACGGCCATTTTCGCATTAATCTGCGTCGCCATATCACCTTGTCGAAATCGGCACGGGGCGGTAGGAAGAGACGGTAAAGTTGTCAGCCGCGGAGGCCACCACATGTCCAAGCTAGTCACCATCTATGGCGGATCGGGATTTGTCGGGCGGTATATCGCGCGGCGCATGGCCAAGGCGGGGTGGCGTGTCCGGGTTGCGGTGCGGCGGCCCAACGAGGCGATGCATGTCAAACCCTATGGTGTCGTTGGGCAGGTCGAGCCGCTTTTGTGCAATATCCGAGACGACAACAGCGTGCGCGCGGTGATGCAGGGTGCGGATGCGGTGGTGAACTGCGTTGGCACGTTTGACCGCAAGGGGCGCAACAATTTCGATGCCGTGCAGCATGAGGGCGCCGAACGGGTCGCACGGATCGCCGCCGAAGAGGGTGTGAGCCACCTCGTGCACCTTTCCGCCATCGGCGCCGATTCCGGTTCCGACAGTCTTTATGCACAATCAAAGGGTCTTGGCGAAGAGGGGATCCTGCAGCATTTCCCAGGTGCGGTGATCCTGCGCCCTTCGGTGATCTTCGGCCCCGAAGATGGCTTCTTCAACCGGTTCGCGTCGATGACCCGCCTGGGGCCGATCCTGCCGGTGGTCGGCGCCGATACCAGGTTTCAGACCGTCTATGTCGACGATGTGGCCAAGGCCGCGGAAATGGGCATCAAAGGCGACGCCGCGCCCGGCATTTACGAGCTTGGCGGGCCGGATGTGAACACTTTCCGGGAGCTGATGCAGGAGATGCTGGGCATCATTCGCCGGCGCCGCATGGTCATGAACATTCCTTTCTGGGCGGCCAGTATCATGGCCGGCGTGATGGAGTTTGTGCAGACCATCACTCTGGGCCTCGTCCCGCCGCAGATCACCCGCGATCAGGTCAAGAGCCTGCGGGTCGATAACGTGGTGTCGGAGGGCGCCAAGGGTTTTGCCGATCTCGGGATCGAGCCCTCGGCAACCGAGGCGGTTCTGCCGGACTACCTGTGGCGTTTCCGTCCGGCGGGTCAGTATGAGGCAATCAAGGAATCGGCTGAAAACCTGCGCGCCTGAATGCGGCGTCAGGTATAGGCGATAAAGAGCAGGATGCCGCCAAGGGCGATCCGGTAGAGAACGTATGGCGTGTAGCTGACGCTTTTGAGTAGACGCATCATCAGGACCAGCGCGAAGAGCGCGGCAACAAAGGCCAGCAATGCGGCAATCGCGCAATCGCGCAGCAGGCCCATATCCGCATCGAGCGCGACACGACCGCCCAGGAAAATCCCGCTGGCGATAATCGTCGGGATCGACATGAGCATCGCCAGTTTGGCCGCGTCATGGCGGTTATAGCCCAGGAAACGTGCGCCAGTGATCGTGATGCCGGACCGTGACGTGCCGGGGATCAGGGCAATCGCCTGCCAGACACCCATGGTCATCGCGTCCGAAATCGTCCAGTTTTCCGCGTCCTTATTGGTCTCGCCGTTCTGATCCGACCAATAGAGCAGGATGCCGAAGACCAGCATTGCCCAGCCGATGATCTTGAGTGACCTGAGCTCCTCGTAAAGTCCAGTCAGTTTGAGGATCAGGCCAAAGGCGATCACCGGCACCGATGCGATCAGCAACAGCATCGCCAGCCGCGCACCGGGCGTGTCCGCGCGCCCCGTGGCGAGCCGCGGCAGGCCGCTGAGCGCCAGGCGGACGTCAGTCCAGAAATAGAGGATGACCGCGAAAAGCGTGCCCACATGCACCGCCACATCTATGGCCAGCCCCTGGTCTTCGTGACCGGTCAGGTGCGGCAGAAGTATCAGGTGGCCCGATGACGAGACCGGCAAAAACTCGGTCAGGCCCTGCACAACGGCGACCATGAACAGATGGAACAATGACATACTGTGGGTCCTGCTATTCCCTCGGGGCCAGCTATAAACAACAGGGGATCAAAGGAAAGATCGTATTTAGGTCCGAAACGGATTTAAATTCTGTGCGAAAAGCTGCCACAAGGCGCCAATCCGTAAAAATTAATTCCTAATAGGTCACTAATTATGACTTTATTTCCCCATCCGCTTGCCGTAGACATCTCCAGCACCCGAGAGATTCTGGAGACTGTGCCGTGGCGAAGCAACCCATGCTGAAATTCGTAACCGTCGATCGCGACATGCCCGAAAAGCGGGCAGCGGATGAGCGCAACAAGGATTTTCACGAGATCTATGCCGAATATGCCACCGTCAAGGCGGCGGAGCAGGCCAGCCGGTGCAGCCAGTGTGGCGTGCCCTATTGCCAATCGCATTGTCCGCTGCACAACAACATTCCCGACTGGCTCAGGATGACTGCCGAGGGTCGGTTGAAGGAAGCCTATGAGCTGAGCCAGGCCACCAATACCTTCCCCGAGATCTGTGGCCGGATCTGTCCGCAGGACCGGCTTTGCGAGGGCAATTGCGTGATTGAACAATCCGGACACGGCACGGTCACCATCGGGTCGGTCGAGAAATACATCACCGATACCGCGTGGGAGAAAGGCTGGGTCACCGCCGCTGCTCCGGTGCAGGAACGTCCCGAATCCGTTGGTATCATCGGCGCAGGCCCCGGTGGGTTGGCCGCCGCAGACGTGCTGCGCCGGGCGGGTGTGCAGGTGGTCGTCTATGACCGCTATGACCGCGCGGGCGGGTTGCTGACCTATGGCATCCCGGGCTTCAAACTTGAAAAAGACGTGGTGATGCGCCGGATCGAACAATTGGAGCAGGGCGGCGTCGAATTCGTCATGAACTGCAATGTTGGCGAGGATATCTCGTTCGACGATCTGCGGGGCAAACATGACGCCGTGATCATCGCCACAGGCGTTTACAAGTCCCGTGAATTGCAGGGCCCCGGTTCGGGCGCCTCCGGCATCGTGCGGGCGATCGATTACCTGACCGCCAGTAACCGGATGAGCTTTGGCGATGCGGTGTCGGAATTCGACAGCGGCGCGCTCAATGCCGAGGGTAAGCGCGTCGTGGTGATCGGCGGGGGTGACACGGCGATGGATTGCGTCCGCACCGCCGTCCGGCAGGGCGCAACATCGGTGAAATGCCTGTATCGCCGGGATCGCGAGAACATGCCAGGCAGTCAGCGGGAAGTGAATAATGCCGAGGAGGAAGGTGTTATCTTCCAGTGGCTTAGTGCACCGAAAGGGTTTGTCGGCGATCCGGTGAGTGGCGTTATGGTGCAACAAATGCGTCTGGGGCAACCCGATGCCAGCGGGCGACAAAGCCCCGAAGAAATCGAAGGCGCTGTCGCCGAAGAGCCCGCGGACCTTGTGATCAAGGCGCTTGGGTTCGAGCCCGAGGACCTGCCGGCTCTGTGGGGCCAGGACGACCTTGAAGTGACCGGCTGGGGGACTATCCGAGCGGAGTTTACGACGGGACGGACTGCGATGGACGGCGTCTTTGCCGTCGGTGACATCGTGCGCGGCGCGTCGCTCGTGGTCTGGGCCATCCGCGACGGGCGCGACACGGCGGATGCGGTGTTGGAGTATCTGCACACACAATCGGCAGTCGCGGCGGAATGAGGCCTTATGGCTGGTAGGTAAGTCGACGCCTAAACCTGCGAAACGCTCCCGAAGAAGCGCGCAAGGCACAAGGCGGCGCTAAGCAGGAAATTAGGTCGGCATCGCTGATCCAGAGGATGAAGAAACGAACAAGATGGCAGAGCCAAGAAAAATGACAGGTCAGTGTCTTTGCGGCGCGGTACGCTTTTCCGCGGTGCTACCCAATGACACGATCCAAGCCTGCCATTGCGGTCAGTGCCAGCGTTGGACCGGTGGCGGCCCGCTATTGGCCGTGCGGGCCAAGGAAGTGGCGGTAGAGGGCGAAGACCATATCCGCGCCTATCACGCCAGTGCGCATGGTGAGCGGGCGTTTTGTGGTACCTGTGGCACGACGCTCTATTGGCGGATGCAGGGGCGGAGCATTACCTTCCTGCCCGTGGGCCTGATGGACGACCAATCGGGCCTGCGCGTCGGCGAAGAGATCTTTGTGGATCATCGCCCGGCGTGGCTTCCGGAATGGCCCGAGGCGAAGCAACACGATGCGGCCGAGATGCAGGCCCAGTTGCAGGCGTTTCTGAGTAAGGGATCCTGAGATGAGCGGAGCCCAGCCCCCCCAAGCGATGACCGGCGGATGCCTCTGCGGCGCGGTGCGGTACACGCTGCACCAGAAGCCCAAGCAGATCGACGTCTGCCATTGCGGCATGTGCCGGAAGTTCAGCGGCGGGATTGAGCTGGGCGTGGATGTCGATCCGGACAAGATTGATTGGCAAGGCGAAGAGAACATCGAGATCTACGCCTCGTCCGAATGGGCCGAACGGAGCTTTTGCCGGATCTGCGGATCGGGCCTTTTCTGGCGGACGCGGGCCAAGGATTGGGACGCAGAGCCGCTCTTTGGCCTCTGCGCCGGCGCCATCGACGATCTGGGCGACCTGGACCTAAAAACCGAGATTTACATAGACCAGAAACCGGCAGGCTATGCCTTTGCCGGACAGACGGACAAGAAAACACAGGCCGAAGCGGAAGCCGCTTTTGCCTTTCCCACGGAGGGAGGGGGGCGGTGAAGACGCTACTTCTTGCATCTTTGCTTGTGGCCGATTCGGCAACGGCGCAGGACGTCAATCAGGTTTTTCTAAGCGCCACTTATCTTGGTGCTCCGACCGATTGGTGTCCGACGGATGCCGGTGTGCCTGTGATTGTTGAAATGGATGGGCCTGACATCATTAGGGGCCCTCAAGAGCCATTGAAAATTGTGCGTGAACGAACCGGGGGCAAGGTCAAACGAGTCCTCACAGGAGAACACACGGGATCACTTTGGAACTACGTAGAAGCGGATCAGACCGTTATCGGTCGTTTCACAGCTGAATTCCAAGCCTGTTACAGCCTTTGGCACGATAAACGTGTGACAGGCGGTTGGCGCTTGGTTGGACCTGAAGGCGTGGCTTTGGACACGGGGGAATTTAAAGACATGCGTGTTTTTGATTTTCATCTACCGTTCTTTCGATCCGCACCGGGTCCATCACCAATCCACTTCGCTAATTTTGGCAACCGGTTTTTGCATGCTGTGAACCGACCGGAAATAACCATCACTCAGACCTTCGCGGCTGAGCCGGACAAGGAGTAAACTCGTGACCAAGTTCGATGCAAACTGGGCTGAGAAAGAAGAAGCCAAGCGCAAATGGCTGGCCGAAAACGGGATGTATTCCGAAGAGGAAGAGCATTCGTCCTGTGGTGTGGGCCTGGTGGTTGCGGTCAATGGCAAGCCGAGCCGTCAGGTGGTGGATGCGGGCATTGATGCGCTCAAGGCGATCTGGCACCGGGGCGCGGTGGATGCTGATGGCAAGACCGGTGATGGCGCGGGCATTCATGTGCAGATCCCTGTGCCGTTTTTCTATGACCAGATCCGCCGCACCGGTCATGAGCCGCATCAGGATCAATTGGTGGCCGTGGGCCAGGTATTCCTGCCACGCACGGATTTCGGCGCGCAGGAAACCTGCCGCACGATCGTCGAAACCGAAGTATTGCGGATGGGCTATTACATCTATGGCTGGCGGCATGTGCCGGTCGACGTGACCTGCCTCGGCGAAAAGGCCAACGCGACCCGGCCCGAGATCGAACAGATCCTGATTTCGAACTCCAAAGGCGTGGATGAAGAACAGTTCGAGCGTGAGCTGTACGTGATCCGCCGCCGGATCGAGAAAGCGGCGATGGCGGCGGGTGTGAACGGCCTCTATATCGCGTCGCTGAGTTGTCGGTCGATTATTTACAAGGGCATGATGCTGGCCGAACAGGTGGCGGTTTTCTACCCCGACCTGATGGACGAGCGGTTCAAATCCGCCTTTGCCATCTATCACCAGCGGTACTCGACCAATACGTTCCCGCAATGGTGGCTGGCGCAGCCTTTTCGCATGCTGGCGCATAATGGCGAGATCAACACGCTCAAGGGCAACCTCAACTGGCTCAAGAGCCACGAGATCCGGATGGCAAGCGGCGCGTTCGGTGACATGGCCGAGGACATCAAGCCCATCGTTGCAGGCGGATCGTCGGATTCCGCTGCATTAGACTCTGTTTTCGAGGTTTTGGTGCGCGCGGGGCGGTCCGCGCCGATGGCGAAAACCATGCTGGTGCCGGAGTCGTGGTCAAAGCAGGCCGAGGAGTTGCCGCAGGCTTGGCGTGATATGTATTCCTACTGCAACTCGGTGATGGAGCCCTGGGACGGCCCCGCGGCACTTGCCATGACCGATGGGCGCTGGGTCTGCGCCGGGCTGGACCGGAACGGGTTGCGTCCGATGCGTTACGTGGTGACCGGTGACGGCCTGGTGATTGCGGGGTCCGAGGCGGGGATGGTGCCAATTGACGAGGCGACGGTGAAGGCCAAGGGCGCGCTTGGCCCGGGCCAGATGCTGGCCGTGGACATGAAGAAGGGCAAGCTGTTCCGTGATACCGAGATCAAGGACAAGCTCGCCCGCGCGCTGCCCTTTGGCGAATGGGTCGGCAAGATCAACGAATTGGACGAGGATCTGGCCGGGGTGACCGAGGCGCCGATCCACACCGGTGCAGAACTGCGCCGCCGTCAGATCGCGGCGGGTTACACGATTGAAGAGCTGGAGCAGATTCTTGCGCCCATGGGCGAGGACGGCAAAGAGGCGATTGCCAGCATGGGCGACGATACGCCGTCGGCGGTTCTCTCCAAGGGGTATCGCCCGCTCAGCCATTATTTCCGGCAGAACTTCAGCCAGGTGACCAACCCGCCGATCGACTCCTTGCGTGAGGCGCGGGTGATGAGCCTCAAGACGCGGTTCGGGAACCTGAAAAACGTGCTGGATGAAAGCAGCTCGCAGACCGAAATTCTGGTGCTCGACAGCCCGTTCGTGGGCAACGCCCAATGGGATGCGTTGATGACACTTTTCAACGCTGATGTGGCCGAGATTGATTGTACCTTCGAGACCGGAAAAGGCGCTTTGCAGGCGGGTTTGGCTCGCATTCGGGCCGAAGCTGAGGATGCCGTACGCTCCGGTGCCGGTCACCTGGTGCTGACCGACCGGGCCGTAAGCGATACCCGGATCGGCATGCCGATGATCCTGGCGACCAGTGCGGTGCACAGCCATCTCACGCGCAAAGGGTTGCGGACCTTCTGTTCGCTCAACGTGCGGTCTGCGGAATGTATCGACCCGCATTACTTTGCCGTGCTGATCGGCGCGGGGGCGACCGTGGTCAACGCCTATCTGGCCGAGGATAGCCTGGCCGACCGGATCGAACGCGGCCTGCTCGACGGAAACCTGACCGAGGCGGTGGCACGCTATCGCAACGCGATTGACCAGGGCCTCTTGAAGATCATGTCGAAGATGGGGATTTCGGTGATTTCCTCCTATCGAGGTGGTCTGAATTTCGAGGCTGTCGGCCTCAGCCGGGCGATGTGTGCCGAATACTTCCCGGGTTTGACCAGCCGGATTTCGGGCATCGGGACTAGCGGTATCCAAACTAAGCTCGAAGAGGTGCATGAACAGGCCTTTGGCCGTGGACAGGATGTATTGCCCATCGGTGGGTTCTACAAGGCGCGGAAATCCGGCGAGACCCACGCCTGGGGCGCGCAGACCATGCATATGATGCAGATGGCGTGCAACAATTCGAGCTATGAGCTTTGGAAACGCTATTCCGCGGCGATGCAAGCGACGCCGCCTATCCACATTCGCGACCTGATGGCGATCAAGCCGATGGGCGAGGCAATTAATGTCGATGAGGTGGAAAGCGTGACCGCGATCCGCAAACGCTTTGTCACGCCGGGGATGTCACTGGGCGCGCTGAGCCCAGAGGCGCATAAGACCCTGAACGTAGCGATGAACCGGATCGGCGCACGCAGCGACAGTGGCGAGGGTGGTGAAGACCCGGCGCATTTCGTGCCGGAACCTAACGGCGACAACCCGTCCGCCAAGATCAAGCAGGTGGCCAGCGGGCGCTTTGGCGTGACAGCGGAATACCTGAACCAGTGTGAAGAGCTGGAGATCAAAGTGGCGCAGGGGGCCAAGCCCGGTGAGGGCGGGCAATTGCCCGGCATGAAGGTCACGGACCTGATCGCGCGTCTGCGGCATTCGACGAAGGGTGTGACGCTAATTTCACCGCCGCCGCATCACGATATCTACTCGATCGAAGATCTGGCGCAGTTGATCTACGATCTCAAGCAGATCAACCCGCGCGCCAAGGTCACCGTCAAGCTGGTGGCGCAATCGGGTGTCGGTACGATTGCCGCCGGGGTAGCCAAGGCCAAGGCGGATGTGATCCTGATTTCCGGCCATAACGGCGGCACCGGCGCCAGCCCCGCGACCAGCATCAAATATGCCGGGTTGCCGTGGGAAATGGGCCTGACCGAGGCGCATCAGGTGTTGAGCATGAACAACCTGCGGGATCGGATCACGCTCCGGACCGATGGGGGGCTCCGCACGGGCCGCGATATCGTCATGGCGGCGATGATGGGGGCCGAAGAGTACGGGATCGGCACTGCGGCGCTGATTGCCATGGGGTGCATCATGGTGCGTCAGTGCCAGTCGAATACCTGCCCCGTGGGTGTCTGTACCCAGGACGAAGCGTTGCGCGCCAAGTTCACCGGCAATGCGGATAAGGTGGTGAACCTCATCACCTTCTACGCCCAGGAAGTGCGCGAGGTGCTGGCCAGTATCGGCGCGCGGTCGCTCGATGATGTGATCGGGCGCGCCGATCTGCTGACGCAGGTTAGCCGCGGGTCGGCGCATCTGGATGATCTCGACCTCAATCCGATGCTCATCACCGTCGATGGCGCGGCAGATATCGTCTATGACCGGGACCGGGGCCGTAACGAGGTGCCCGAAACGCTCGACGCAGAGATCGTGCGCGATGCGCAGCGGTTCCTTGAAGAAGGCGAGAAGATGCAGCTTAGCTATGCGGTGCAGAACACCGACCGGACCGTGGGGACGCGGCTATCGTCGCATATCGTGCGGAATTTCGGGATGAATAACACGCTGCAACCCAACCACCTGACCGTGAAACTATCGGGCAGCGCCGGGCAGTCGCTGGGCGCGTTTGCCGCGCCCGGCCTGAAGCTGGAGGTGGCGGGGGATGCCAACGATTACGTTGGCAAGGGCCTGAGCGGTGGCACGATCGTCGTCCGTCCGTCCATGGCAAGCCCGCTGGATGCCGCCGAAAACACGATTATCGGCAACACGGTCCTCTACGGGGCGACCGATGGGTATCTCTTTGCGTCGGGCCGCGCCGGTGAACGCTTTGGTGTCCGCAATAGTGGCGCAAAGGTCGTCATCGAAGGCTGCGGCAGCAACGGATGTGAATACATGACCGGCGGTGTCGCGGTGATACTCGGGTCCATCGGGGCCAATTTCGGCGCCGGGATGACCGGTGGCATGGCCTATCTCTATGATCCCGAGGGCCGCGCGGAGAACCTTATCAACAAGGAGACTTTGGTGACTTGCGCGGTGACCGAGGGGCACTGGCTGTCGCAACTTGAAGAGTTGATCGAACGCCATGCCGCCGAAACAGGCAGCCTCAAGGCGCAGAAAATCCTGCAATACTGGGACGCGGAAAAGATGAACTTCCTGCAGGTTTGCCCGATCGAGATGTTGGACAAATTGCCCGCGCCTCTGGGTGTCGAAGAGCAGGCGGTGCCCGCGGAATAGAAAAATTCCCCGCCAATTTTCGGGAAAATGCCGATAGAAATCCAGAATCTGCCCTAGTTTGGGCAGGTTTTGGTCAGCTTTTTGCGGTAGGCAATTGCTTGAGACAGTGCGGGGTGTGTGATGCCAACGACCTACAACGATCAGTTTTTCGTCATGGACCCGGGCAATGCGCCCGCGGCCGGCACCGCCCTGACCGTCCAGAATTTTGATTTCATTGACCAAAACGATGACGGCATTATCGACACCAGCAACGGCGATACGTTCAACGGGCTGACCATCACCAGTGTTTGGGTCAATGATACGATCACGGTCAATGTTCCCGGACAGGGGAATGTGACCATTACCGGGGTGACCTTCTACGTCTCTGGCGGACCGGCAGTGTTCACGCCAACCGATGGCTCGGTTCTCCAGGATGCCACGTTCGTCAGCTCGACTTTCGTCAACAGCAGCACGCAGATCCCGGTTGGCAGTTTCGGGCCGCCCTGCTTTACCCGCGGTACGCTGATCGCGACGCCGGATGGCGACAAACTCATTGAAGATCTCAAACCGGGTGATCTTGTGCTGACCCTCGACCACGGGCCGCAGCCCTTGTTGCTGGTCAGTCGCAACACTTTCCCGGCAACCGGCCGCAATGCGCCGGTGCAGATCCGCAAGGGCGCTTTGGGCAATGACAAGGATTTGCTGGTGTCGCAGCAGCACCGGATGCTCATCAGCGATTGGCGCGCCGAGATGTATTTTGGCGTTGAACAGGTTTTGGTTGCGGCCAAACACCTGTGCAATGGCGACACGATCTTTGTCGCGCAGGGGGAGGAAGTCGAGTATTTCCACCTGCTTTTCGACCGCCATCAGATCGTCTGGGCCGCAGGTATCCCGTCGGAGAGTTACTTCCCCGGCCACGCCGCCAATCAGGCCGACAAGGATACCCGGGCCGAGATTGACCGCCTGTTCCCCGAGCTCGGTAAGAAAGCCTCCGAAGGGTGGGTCACGGCGCGCCCGGTTGCCAAGCAGTTCGAGGCGGCGTTGCTCAACTGACGCATTGTCCCAAATCCCGCTTTTGCCATCGTGATGCCCGCGCTATAGGTGGCCGGGATGGCGAAGCGAAAAACCAAACGTAAATCTTCGAAAACGCGGCAAGGTTTCCGGCCTTTGGCCTGGATGCGTCGCTGGATCTGGCGGTTTGCCGCGATCTGCGTGGCGGTGGTTGTTCTCGTCGTCGCTGTGCATGGCCGTGTCGACCCGCCCGATACTTTCTTCATGGGTCAGGAAGAGAGGCGACTGGGCCGGATCGACCACATTTGGGTGCCTCTGGATGACGTGGCGCCGGTGATGGCGCGATCCCTTGTCGCGGCAGAGGATGCCAACTTCTGCGGCCATTGGGGGTTTGATATGACCGCCATCCGCACGGCCATCGAAGAGGGGTACGGGCGCGGCGCATCGACGCTGAGTCAGCAAACGGTCAAGAATGTCTATCTCTGGCACGGGCGGAGCTGGCCCCGCAAGGCGCTGGAAGCGGTGATCACGCCGGTGGTCGAGCTTTTCTGGTCCAAGCGGCGGATCATCGAGGTTTACCTGAACATCGCGGAATTCGACGAAGGTGTTTTCGGGGTTGAGGCAGCATCGAACCACTATTTCGGTGTCACGCCGGACCGGTTGAGCGCGGTGCAGGCGGCCCGGCTGGCAATGGTCCTGCCAGACCCCAAAGGACGCTCCGCCAGCAAGCCGACCGCGGAGCAGCGCAAAAGGTCTGCCCGCATCCTGGATGGGGCGGCCACCATCCGCCGCGATGGGCGTTCCGCCTGTTTCGAGGATTGAAATATGCGGCCGTTCCGGGCATTGAGGACGGACCCCGCCACAAGGTTTGAGATTTAATGGCCAAGCTGTTTCACGTCCCGCTATCGCCTTTTTGCCGCAAGGTCCGCCTGTGCCTGGCCGAAAAGAAGATCGAATGCGAGTTGGTCGAGGAACGCTATTGGGAGCAGGATCCCGACTTCCTGCGCCGCAATCCGGCGGGCAAGGTGCCGGTGCTTCGGATCGACGGCAAGACCATGTCCGAAAGCACACCGATCTGTGAATATCTCGAAGAGAAATACCCCGAACCGGCCTTGCTGCCGCGCAGTGCCGATGCGCGCTATGAGGTGCGACGGCTGGTGGCGTGGTTCGATGACAAGTTCCACCACGAGGTCACGTCGAAACTGGTCTATGAGCGGATCAACAAGAAGGTCATGGGGCAAGGATACCCCGACAGCAGCAACATCAAGCAGGGCGCGAAGGCGATCAAGTATCACCTCGATTACATGGCCTGGCTGCTCGACCACCGTCGCTGGTTGGCGGGCGACACGATGACATTGGCCGATTTTGCCGCCGCCGCTCATTTCAGCGCGTTGGACTACATCAGCGACGTGGATTGGCACCGCAGCGAGGTGGTCAAGGATTGGTATGCCAAGATCAAGTCCCGCCCGGCGTTCCGGAACATTTTGGCCGATCAGGTGTCGGGATTTCCGCCACCGGCGCATTATGCCGATCTTGATTTCTAAGGTGGTGCGCTGCCCCTTGGAGTTCTTGGGGAACGGTAAGATATGGACGGCCTGAAAGAAAGACTGGTTGCGCAGGCCCTTGCGGAGGGTTTCGATAGCTGCCGGATCTGTCGGCCCTGGGATGTCCCGCAGGTGCCGGATCGCTTGGCTGAATTCCTCGAAAAAGGGCGGCATGGTCAAATGGCGTGGCTGGCGGAGCGAGCCCATTGGCGTGGCGCGCCGCAGGTTCTTTGGCCCGACGCGCGATCGGTGGTCGTGCTCGGGGAAAGCTACACGCCGGATAGCGATCCGATGGAAAACTTGTCCCGCGGCGATGTCGGCACGATTTCGGTCTATGCCCGCAATCGGGATTACCACGACACGGTCAAGAAACGGCTCAAACGCTTGGCCCGTTGGCTCATCGCGGAGGCGGGGGGCGAGGTGAAGGTGTTTGTCGATACGGCGCCGGTGCCGGAAAAGCCCTTGGGGCAGGGGGCGGGGCTCGGCTGGCAGGGGAAGCACACCAATCTGGTGAGCCGCGAGCTGGGCAGTTGGTTCTTCATCGGATCGGTCTTCACGACGCTCGAAATCGAGACTGATTCACCTGAAAATGACCATTGTGGTAATTGCCGTGCCTGTCTTGATATCTGTCCGACGGACGCTTTTCCAGCCCCGTATCAACTGGATGCAAGACGCTGCATCTCCTATCTGACGATTGAACATCACGGCCCGGTAGACGAAGACCTGCGCGCGATGATGGGCAATCGGATTTACGGCTGCGATGATTGCCTGGCGGTCTGTCCATGGAACAAGTTCGCGGTCGCCGCGCGCGAGGTGAAGTACCATGCGCGTGACGATCTGCGGGCGCCGAAGCTGTCGGATCTGGCCGCATTGGACGATGCCGGTTTTCGCAGTTTCTTCTCCGGCAGTCCGATCAAACGGATCGGGCGGGACCGGTTTGTGCGCAATGTGCTCTATGCGATCGGCAATTCCGGGGACCCGCGCCTTTTGTCCCGTGCGCAGGCGTTATGCGACGATCCGGATCCCACGGTCGCGGATGCGGCCCGATGGTCGGTCATGCGACTGAAAACTGCCGCAAAGGGGATGGATTAGCGCGAGAAACCCGCTAAACCGCTGGTCAAAGTCGCGTATGGGAGAGGCAGATGGCGTTGCTATTGGGTGTGGATACGGGTGGTACATATACCGATGCCGTGTTGATCCGCGACGAGCAGGAGGTGATCGCCAGCGCCAAGTCATTGACCACGCGCCACGATCTTGCCCTGGGGATCGGTGCCGCCATCGCTGCGGTGCTTGAGGCAAGCGGCGCGGACGTGTCCGAGATCGGCATGGCATCTCTTTCGACGACGCTGGCAACCAACGCCTTGGTCGAAGGCCAGGGCGGGCGCGTTGGCCTCGTCTATGTTGGTTTTCAGGAGCGTGACCTGGAGGCGCATGGTTTGCGCGAGGCGTTAAGCGGCGATCCGGCATTGGTCATTGGCGGCGGGCATAACCATGCGGGCGGGCAGGCCAACCCCTTGGAAAAAGACTTTCTTTCGGCATGGTTAGAGACTGATCAGGGCATCTCGGCCTATGCGGTTGCCTCACAGTTCGCGACCCGCAACCCGGCGCATGAGCTTGAGGTTTCGGAAATGATCCGCGCGGTGACCGGGCGGCCGGTGTCATGCTCGCACCACTTGTCGGCCAAGCTGAACGGGCCGAAACGGGCGCTGACGGCGCTGCTGAATGCGCGCCTGATCGGGATGATCGCGCGGCTAATCGAAAAGGCCGAGGGGAAGCTCATCGAGCTGGGCATCGGCGCGCCTTTGATGGTGGTGCGGGGCGACGGTGCGCTGATCTCTGCGGCGCAGGCGCGGGAAAGACCCATCGAGACGATCCTGAGCGGTCCGGCCGCAAGCATCGTTGGCGCGCGCTGGATGACCGGCGCGGATCATGCGCTGGTGTCGGATATCGGTGGAACGACGACGGATGTGGCGGTCCTGCGCGGGGGGCGCCCGATGATTGACCCCGCGGGGGCGCAGGTCGGGCCTTGGCGGACAATGGTCGAGGCGGTCGCAATGCGGACAACCGGCCTTGGCGGCGACAGCGAAGTGCACGTGAATGACGAGGGGCTTGTGGGCGGCGTCACGCTTGGCCCACGTCGCGTCGTGCCGGTCAACCTGATTGCCGTAGATGCGCCTGACGTTGTGCACAATGCGCTGGATCAGCAATTGCGCAGTCAGACACCCGGTGAATATGACGCGCGGTTTGTCCGTGCCGTCCCCGGGGTCGAGGATGGCGGCTTGCCGGATCGCGATGCGGCGCTTCTGGAGCGGGTTGGGATCGGTGTGCAACCGCTGGGCGCGGTGTTGAAAACCCGGATGGAGGCGCAGGCGCTGCGGCGTCTGGTCTCGCGCGGGCTGGTGCAGGTTGCAGGTGTCACGCCGTCGGATGCCAGTCACGTGCTGGGGCGACTTGATGCGTGGGATATGGAAGCCGCCCAAAAGGCGCTCGAACTGATCGGGCGGAAGCGAACCGGGTCCGGCAATATGCTGATGCCGGACGTGAACGGGATGGCGCAGATGATTATCGATCAACTGACGCATCAGACCTCTTTAGCCTTGTTAGAGACTGCTTTTGCCGAGGAAGAGCAAGACTTCGGCCTGCCACCGGGGCAATTGGCGCGCCATGTGCTGATGCAGCGGGGGCTGGATCATCACCGGGGTCTGGTCCGGCTCGAGTCGGGGGTGAATGTCCCCGTTATCGGGCTTGGCGCATCGGCCAGCAGTTATTATCCCGCCGTGGGCGATCGCCTGGGGTGTCAGATGATCCTGCCGGAACATTCTGGTGTGGCCAACGCCATCGGCGCGGTCGTGGGGCGGGTGACGATCCGACAATTGGGGACGGTCACCTCGCCATCCGAAGGACGTTTCCGCGTGCATCTGGACACCGGGCCCGAAGATTTCACCGATGCCGAGGCCGCGATGTCGGCGCTGCAGGAAGCTCTGGAGTACCGGGCGCGAAGTGAGGCTGAACAGGCAGGCGCCGAAGACATCCACCTGTCGGTGACCCGCGACGTGCGGTCTGCCAAGGCGGAGGCACGCGAGGTGTTCCTCGAGGCTGAGATCACCGTGGAAGCATCCGGCCGCCCGCGGATCGCGGCATGACAGGGATGAGCTTGGGGCGCGGTCACGAGATTGGGTTACTTTCGGCGACAGGTTTGGACAAGACTAAGGCTTCGCGACGGGTTCGACCCGCTGCATCTTCGGCGCAACGAAGTTTGGATGAGATATGAGTGTTCTTCCCTCCCTTATCGAAGCGATTGGTGACACACCCCTAGTCGAGTTGAGCCGAGTTAGAGACGCATTAGGCGTCGAAGGCCGCCTTTTGGCCAAGCTGGATTACCTGTTACCGGGCTACTCGAAAAAGGACCGTGCCGCACGGCAGGTGATCGAAGATGCGCGCGGCAGCGGCAGACTACAGCCAGGTCAATGTGTCGTGGAGTTGACATCCGGCAATATGGGGACCGGTTTGGCGATTGTGTGCGGCATTCTTGGTCATCCGTTTGTGGCAGTGATGAGCCGGGGAAACTCGGTCGAACGTGCGCGGATGATGCGGGCGCTTGGCGCCGAGGTGGTGCTGGTGCCGCAGGCGGAGGGAAGCCAGCCCGGGCAGGTTTCAGGCGAGGATCTGGCGCTGGTTGAAACGGCAGCGCAGCGCATCACGCTTGAGCGCAAGGCCTTTCGCGCGGACCAGTTCTCCGTGCCGTCCAATCCGAAGGCCCACGAGATTGGCACTGCCCCCGAGATTTGGCAGCAATCCGGCGGCTCGGTGACGGCTTTTTGCGATTTCATCGGCTCGGGTGGCACGCTCGCGGGGTGCGCGCGTTTTCTGGCCCCAAAAGGCGTCCGTTGTTACGGGGTTGAGCCAGCGGGCGCCGAGGCGGTGTCCGGCGGAGACCGATCGCGTCCGGATCATCCGATCCAGGGGGGCGGTTACATGATGACCGACCTGGCTCACCTGGACAATGCGCTGATTGAGGGGTTCGTGACGGTTTCTGGCGATGAGGCGCGTGAACATGCCCGCCTTCTGGCCCGTCATGAGGGTGTCTTTGGCGGTTTTTCGGCCGGGGCCAACCTCGCCGCGGCGATCAAACTTCTCCGTGGTCCTGAAAAGCGTGGAACCGTCGCGTTTGTGATTTGCGATAGCGGTCTGAAGTACCTGTCGACCGACCTGTGGCAGGATTTGGCTTGATCCGCGCGGAGTAGCCAAACAGGTCGTTTTAAGCCGGAATAGTCTCTAATTTTGACGGAGTTTTGGCACCTGAGCTGTGGTCAGGTGCAGCACGACGGGCGCTCAGCGCAGCCCTGCATTCTCGTTGCACTTGGAATCAGATTGCGTCGGAACCCGGCTCAAAAACCGATGTACTGACAATACATGCCACGAGCCGCTGGCAAGATCATCCTAAGGTGCATGTCAGGCAAGGTCGGTTGTTGGCAACCCGGTCTTATACATGTTCTATCGAAGGTACGGCCGCGAAGTGGAGATTTGAAATGAGCGATATCGGCACTGTTTTTCGGGAGCTACATAAGCCGGGTGATCCGTTTCTTCTGGTCAATGCCTGGGACAAGGGGTCGGCCCGGATGATGCAGGCGCTTGGCGCGAAAGCGATTGGCACGACCTCTGCCGGGCATTCATTTACCCAGGGCCGCGTCGATGGGGGCACCTTGACGCGGGATGAGGCACTTACGCATGCGCAAGAACTGGTCAGCGTTGTGGATGTGCCGGTCTCCGGTGATTTCGAAAACGGTTTCGGTGAAGCGCCGGACCTGGTCGCTGAGGCCATAGCTCTGGCGGCGGAGGTCGGCCTTGCCGGATGCTCGATCGAAGATACGGCCCTGCCGGATTTCACGTCTTATGATTTTGACCTCGCGGTCGAACGCATTCGTGCAGCAGCCAGTGCCGCGCGGGCCCTCAAGGGTGATTTCGTACTCGTTGCGCGGGCTGATGGCGTCATGCTGGGTCAATATGATTGCGCTGAGGCGATCCGGCGGATTCAGGCGTTTGAAGCGGCTGGCGCGGATTGTGTCTATGTTCCCGCGCCTCCCGGGGTGGGTGAACTCGAACAAATCATCCGCAGTGTCGAAATCCCCGTCAACGTCCTTGTCTCGGGCAGGTTTTCGACCCTAACCCTGCCGGAATTGGAAAAAATGGGCGCGGCAAGGCTTTCCGTCGGGGCCGCTCTGGCGCGTGTGGCGTATGGCGCTGCGATCGGTGTCGCGCAGGGGATGCTGAACGGCGATCTTTCGGGATTGGCCCGTGCCGCTGAAGAGGGCGATGTTAACGCGCTGCTGACCAGGGTGATGTAGCATCGTACCATCTCTCCATCGCATCAACGCCCGGAGCGCACCGAAGATCGACAATTTGTCGGAATGAGATAAGATCTGCCGCAACGAGAACATTAAGCAGCGGTAATGCGGGTAAAGAACCGCAACCGATTTTGTATCTCAACAACCGGGACGCATCCCGGGACGCCAAAGGCTTAGACTCGCGTGGACGACCGACCCAGACGCTATGTTTTCCTGCTGATCCCGGGGTTCTCGCCGCTCGGCATGACTTGCGCGCAGGAGACGCTGGCACTGGCCAACCGGTTTGCCGGTGGCACCCGGCAGTATTACGAGTGGCAGGTGATCAGCGAGGATGGTGCGCCTGTCCGAAGCTGGAACGGCCTGCGCGTGGATGTCGATGCCGGCTTGTTCGATCTGCATCGAAACGACACGCTGATCGTGTGTGCCGGGGTCGATGCGGCGGCGGGCAGTACACGGAAAGTCCTGAACTGGCTGCGGCGGGAAACGCGCAAGGGGATCGATTTCGGGGCGCTCAGCAGTGGCACCTGGACACTGGCCGCCGCAGGTCTGCTGGGTGGCAAACGGGTCACCACCCATTGGGAATATGCCAGCGCGATTTCGGAAACCTTCCCGGATGTTGAGATGCAGGATTCGATTTACATGGTTGATGGCCGCGTGTTCACCTGCGCGGGTAGCGCCAGTTCGATGGACCTGATGCTGGACCGGATAAATTCCGATTATGGCGCGGAGCTGGCCACCTGGGTGGCGGATCAGATGATCTATACCGCGCCGCGGTCCGAGACTCATTCTCAAAGGGTGTCGATGGCCGGCCGGATGGGTGTGCGTCACACCAAGCTGATCCAGGCGATCGAAGTGATGCGCGCGAATATTGAAGACCCGATCCCGCCCAGTGATGTGGCGCAGCAGGTCGGGCTTTCGACACGGCAGTTGGAACGGCTGTTTGCGCGCTACCTGACCACCTCGCCAAAGAAATACTATCTGGGGCTGCGGCTGGAGAAGGCGCGCAATCTTCTGATGCAGACGGAATTGTCGTTGATGGAAATCTGCGTTCTGTGCGGATTTCGGGCGCCATCGCATTTTTCGAAGACCTACCGCAAGGCATTCGGCGTCGCGCCCAGCCGGGATACGCGCGGATCGAGCCTGCTCTTTTCTGAAAAATAGGACGCTGTCGGACAGCAATTTGTCGTTTTCAGGCATAGTAGGACGTCGCGTTTTACAATGTCGCGGGCGGTTCGGTGACGCATTCTATGGGGGAGAAAATCGGATCAGGTGCGGCCATGACGACAGTAGAAATCATCGAAAACGGCAACGCGATTGCGTTGGCCTCCGGCGGGCAGATGTATCGGTTCCACGCCATATGGCTGCGCGACAATGCCTGGGACGCAGAGACACGCGCGCCCGGCAATGGGCAGCGGTTGATCGCGTTACGTGACATTCCTGCCGATACACGGATCAGCGTGGCGCGGGTGAATGAGGATAAGATCCGCATTCGGTTCACCCCGGAAGAGCGCGAGATTGACTATGATATTCGGTGGCTGTTCGATCACGCCTATGACCAGGTCAAATCCACCAATTCCGGCTGGATTAGTGACGAAATCGAGATCTGGGACAGCGGCATCTCCGACCGGATCCCCATGGCCGATTTTGAAGAGGTCAAGGCCGACCGGGCCGCCCTTTCGCAATGGCTCGGTGGCGTCGCGCGGCATGGGTTCGGCAAACTCACCGGCGGTCCCGTGGAGGAAGGTGCGCTGTTCCAGGTGGCGGATCTGTTCGGGTACGTTCGTGAGACCAATTACGGGCGGCATTTCGAAGTGCGGACCGAGGTCAATCCGACCAACCTGGCTTACACCGGCCTCGGCTTGCAGGCCCACACCGACAACCCATACCGCGACCCGGTGCCATCGGTGCAGATCCTCTATTGCCTGGAAAACTCTGCCGCGGGTGGCGAGAACATGGTGGTGGATGGTTTTGCCTGCGCGCAGCGTCTGCGCGAGGAAGATCCCGAGGGTTTTGCCCTCCTGAGCCGCTATTGCGCGCGGTTCGAATATGCGGGCGAGGACGGTGTATGCCTGCGCGCCCGCCGCCCGATGATCGAGCTGGCCCCCGATGGGGAACTGATCGGTGTGCGGTTCAACAACCGCTCCGCCGCGGCGATCACCGATGTGCCTTACGAGCATATGGAGGGGTATTATGACGCCTATCGCCGTCTGGGCGAGATCATCGACGATCCCGCCATGGAGGTCACCTTCAAGCTCTCCCCGGGGGAGTGTTTCATCGTCAACAACACCCGTGTCCTGCACGCGCGCAAGGGCTATTCCGGCGAAGGATCGCGGTGGTTGCAGGGCTGCTATGCGGACATGGACGGGCTGCGTTCGACTCATGCGGCACTGGTTCAGGAATTGGGATTGGCGGCCGAATGACGCAAGACAAACAGACACTAACGCAGGCGAATATCGTCGAATTCCTGGCTGGTATCTTTGACCGGCGGGGCGGCGAGGAGTACCTGGGCGAGCCGGTGACCATGGCTGAACATATGCTGCAAGGCGCTACATTCGCCGAACAGGAGGGTCAGCGGGAAGAGATCATCGTGGCCGCACTTTTGCACGATATTGGCCACTTCACCTCGGAATTTGGCACGTTCAGCATGGACGATACAGAAGATCGTTTTCACGAAGAGGCGGGCGCGCAGGTGTTGGAGCGGTTCTTTCCCACGATCGTCACCGATTGCGTGCGCTATCACGTGGCTGCCAAACGGTATCTATGCGCCACACGGCCTGAATACCTCTCGTTGCTCAGCGACGCCTCGGTCCATTCGCTTAACCTGCAAGGCGGCCCGATGACCGCCGAAGAGGTCGCCGAGTTCGAAAAGAACCCGAATGTCGAGGATATCGTGGCGGTGCGCTATCTGGACGATGCGGGCAAGGAGCCGGACATGCAGACGCCCGGTTTCGCCCATTTTGCGCCGATGGTGCAGCGGGTGGTTGATGCCCACTGCGCGGTGCGGGACTAGTTCAGCAACGCCTCGATCTGACCGGTGATCTTGCGTGACATTGGCTTCACCGGCGCGCCAAAAGTGTCGACCACACCGCCATCGGGGCCGATCAGCACCTTGTTGAAGTTCCATTTGGGCACGAAACCGGTCTCATCGGCGAGTGACGCATAAAACGGATGTGCCGTGGCGCCTCGCACCGGCGTCACGCCCGTCATCGGCAGGTCGAGGCCGAATTGAACCTCGCAGAATTCCTTGACCTCGGCATTACTGCCCAACTCTTGCTGGAAGTCATCCGATGGCACCGCAAGGACCACAAGACCCTGCTCTCGATATGTGTCGTAAAGCGATTGAAGGGCCGCGTATTGGCCGGTGAAGCCACACAGGGACGCCGTGTTGACAACCAGAACCGGTTGCCCCGCCCAATCCGATATCTTCAGCGTTCCGCCGTCAATGTTTTCAAACGGTTGATCCAGCTCCAACGCGACAACGGGCGTGGAGAGCAGGATTGCCAGAAGAGCGAGGATTGGGCGCATGACATTCTCCTTTGAAACTTGGTACGCTTGGTTTGCCCGGCTGGATCACTTGAACAAATCCGCATAAGTCTCACGCAGCGCCTTCTTTTGCACCTTCCCCATCGTGTTCCTGGGCAATTCGGGCAGGAATAGTGTCTGTTTTGGCTGTTTGTATCGGGCCAATTCGCCGTTCAGGCTGTTGGTGATGTCGGCCTCGGATATGTCACCGGCTTCGCGGACGACAAGCGCAACCACGGCCTCGCCAAAGTCGGGATGCGGCACACCGATGACGGCGCTTTCACGGACGCCCGGGATGGCGTCGATCAGGCTTTCGACTTCCTTGGGATAGACGTTGAAACCGCCGGTGATGACCATGTCCTTGGCGCGGCCCACGATGGTGACATAACCGCGGTCATCAATGAAACCCTGATCGCCGGTGATGAACCAACCATCGGGGCGCAGCTCCTCGGCGGTCTTCTCGGGCATCTGCCAATACCCCTGGAACACGTTTGGCCCGCGGACCTCAAGAACGCCGATCTCGCCCTTTGGCATCTGCTCACCGTCCGACATGATCCGAAGTTCCACGCCCGGTAGTGGCAGGCCCACGGTCCCGGCACGACGGTCGCCCTCATAAGGGTTGGAGGTGTTCATGTTGGTTTCGGTCATACCATAGCGTTCAAGGATGCGGTGTCCGGTGCGCGCCGCCCATTTTTCGTGGGTATCAACGAGGAGCGGCGCGGACCCAGACACGAAAAGCCGCATGTTAGAGACTGTTTCCCGTGTCAGCTCCGGATGATCGAGAAGCCGGGTATAGAATGTCGGCACGCCCATCAGGGCGGTGGCATTGGGCATCGCGGTGACAATGGCGTCGGCGTCGAATTTCGGCAGGAAATGCACTGATGCCCCCGCAAGAAGTGCGACATTCGTGGCCACGAAGAGGCCATGGGTATGGAAGATCGGCAGCGCGTGGATCAGCACGTCATCGGACGTGAACCGCCAAGCGTCCCGCAACGTGGTCGAGTTGGACGCAAGGTTGGCGTGGCTGAGCATCGCGCCCTTTGACCGGCCCGTGGTGCCGGAGGTGTAGAGGATGGCGGCCAGATCATCGGCATTGCGCGGGACGGCCGTGAAGGGAGCACCGGCATTGGCGTCCATCAGTGACCCGGTGCCATCTGCGGCGAGGGTCAGGACTGTGGCGCCTTCCCCGATATCCGAGAACTCGGTCAGGCGGGCCGGGTCGCAGACGATCACGCGCGGTGTGGCATCGGAGAGGAAATAGACGAGTTCGGTCACTGTATAGGCGGTATTCAACGGAAGAAAGACACCACCCGCCATGACCGTCGCCAGGTAAAGCTGCACCGCTTCGAGGGATTTATCGACCTGCACGGCGACGCGGTCACCGGGCGCCAACCCGGCCTCAACCAGCGTCGCAGCCATCATTTCCGCACCGGCAAAGAGGCCGCTGTAGGTCATGTCGGGTCTGGCCGGCCGGATGGCGAAAACATCATCGGCGGCGCCCGCGGCGGATAGTTGAGAAAGCAGGTGGTTTTGGTCGTACATGAGCGCGCCCCTGTTGATTGCCCTATTTGCCAAGGGTCCCGGCCCAAGCACAAGAGGGGTAATTGACCTTTGACGGGGCTTTGGACAAGGTCGGCCGCAGGAGGGCTGCGTGTTGAGCCCAATCAAAGGCATCATACTCAAACTCTGCTCGGTCGTGCTCTTCATCACGATGGTGTCGCTTATCAAGGCGACCGCCAAACATGTCCCGGTGGGCGAGGCGGTGTTTTTCCGGTCTTTCTTTGCGATCCCGGTGATCCTGGGATGGGTGATTGCGCGGGGCGAGTTGCGTTCGGCGTTGAAGGTAAAGTCCAAGCTAGGGCATTTCTGGCGCGGTTTCGTCGGCAGCCTTGCCATGGGGATGAGCTTTGCGGGGCTTGGCCTTTTGCCCCTGCCCGAGGTGACAGCCATCGGCTATGCCGCGCCGCTCCTGACGGTGATTTTTGCGGCGATGTTTCTGGATGAAAAGGTGGGGGTTTTCCGGATCAGCGCCGTGGCTTTGGGCCTGATTGGTGTCTTGATTGTCATCTCCCCGCGCCTGAGCGTCTTCGGGGGAGAGACGATCGAAAGCACCCAGGCGCTTGGCGTGGTGCTCGTGTTGATGGGGGCCGTCTGTGCGGCGCTGGCACAGATCTATATTCGCAAACTCGTGCAGTTCGAGCAGACCGCGGCAATCGTTTTCTATTTCTCGATCACCTCGGCCACCCTGTCGTTGCTAACCCTGCCTTTCGGATGGGTGATGCCGACGGTGACGGAGTTTTCGCTTCTGGTTTTGGCTGGTGTGCTGGGCGGTGCGGGCCAGATTTTTCTCACGTCGGCTTACCGGTTTGCCGATGCCAGCGTGGTGGCACCTTTCGATTACGCCTCGATGATTTTCGCGTTGCTGATCGGCTTCTTCATCTTTGATGAGGTGCCGACCGGCACGATGCTCCTCGGGGCGGCAATCGTGGTGCTGGCGGGGTGCATCATCATCTGGCGCGAACGGCAGCTTGGTCTGAAACGCGGGCGGGCACGGGCGGTCAAGACGCCGCAGGGCTAGTCGCCGGTCACCATCGCCATCGCGTAAAGCGGCCAGATCGTTGCACGGCGAAAGCGCCCGAGGGGGAAGCGTTTCGGCGGCGATTGCATGATCTTCGGGTGAAGCCGGCGGTTTGCCCTACCCAAAAGTTGATCGGCCAGAAGCGCCCCCGCATAGGTCGCCATGGCAACACCGTTGCCGTGATAGCTGAGCGCGGTGAAAGCCCCTTTCATCTCGGGGATCGGCCCCGCGTAGGGGGTCAGGTCGGGCGAGATCGACAGCAACCCTTGCCAGTTATAGGGCGTCTCCACGCCCGCCCAGGCGGGGAACATGGTCTCGAAATGCCGTCGGATCAGGCGATACATCCGCGCGTCGGCCGCCGCGGAACTGACCAGTCCGCCGCGCATGCCAAAAAGCATCTGCTTGTTCGGCATCAGCCTGAAGTAATGCAGCAGGAACCGGTCATCATAGGACATCTGGTGCGTAGTCCAGCCCTGCGCGGCGAGTTCATTGTCGCTCATCGGGCGGGTGACGATGACGTTGGATTGCGTCGGCAGGTAACGCGCGCGCAGCCATCGGGGCAGATCGTCGGAGGAATATCCGTTGGTGGCGACGATCAACCGCCGCGCCGTGATCTTAGCCTGCGGGGTCTTGAGGATAAAACTGCCCTGCTGGTCGATACGCTGCACCGGAGAGCCGCCAAACACCCGCACGCCGGACCGCATCGCCGCGTCCGCCAGGCCGGCCGTGTATTTCAGCGGATTGAGCGCAAAGCCAAGTGGCGTGGTGATCGCGCCGTGGAAGGGTCCGCGCATCCCGTTGGCTTCAAGGTCGGCCTTTTGGGTGATCGTGGCGGTAACGCCATAATCCCGTTGGATATTGTCGGCCTTGGCGGCAAACCCGTCCATGGCTTTCTGATTGTGCGCCATGAGGGTTTCGCCCTCTGAATGGGTGTCGCAGTTGATGCCATGGCGGTCGATCAGGTGCCTGGCGCATTTGACCGCCTCGATCTCGGTTTGGCGGAACTCCTGGCGTGCCGCTTCACCATAAAGTTTGGCAAGAATAGTGTCTGATGCGGCGGATCCGCCAAGGCAGCAAAACCCGCCATTGCGCCCCGACGCGCCCCAGCCCGGTGTGTGTGCGTCCACAACGACGACATCACTGCCGCCTTCTGCCAGATGCAGGGCCGCAGAGAGGCCGGTAAACCCCGCACCGATCACTGCCACATCGCAGGTGATGTCGCCTTGCGCGGCAGGGTAATCCGGCATCGTGACGGTACCGGGCCAGTAACAGTGTTCGCGGGGGCCTTCACCGTAGGTGTAGGCCGGGAAGACCCGCGTCATGCCTGCACGGCGGCGCGTTCCTCGGCCTGTTGTCGCAAGCTGGCGCGTTTCGTGACCAGTGATGCCGAGATCACGCCGATGGCCACGATCCCGATCATGATGGTTGAGAGCGCGTTGATCTCGGGGCTGACGCCAAGGCGCACGGAACTCCAGATCTTCATCGGAAGCGTGGTGGCGGAGGGGCCTGCCGTGAAGCTCGCGATCACCAGGTCATCGAGGCTGAGCGTAAAGGCCAGCAGCCAGCCCGAGATGACCGCCGGTGCGATGATGGGCAGGGTCACAAGCCGGAAGGCCTGCATCGGGGAACAGCCGAGGTCGAGTGCGGCCTCTTCCAGCGAGCGGTCAAAACTGACCAGCCGGGACGATACCACGACCGATACGTAACACATCGAGAAGGTCGTATGCGCCAGCACGATGGTGAAGACCCCGCGGTCGAGCCCGATGCCGATGAAGAGGAGCAGGAGCGACAGGCCGGTGATCACCTCGGGCATCACCAGCGGCGCATAGATCATGCCGGAGAAGAGGGTGCGGCCCATGAAACGCCCGCCGCGCACCAGCACCAGCGCGCCCATCGTGCCGAGGACGGTGGCGAAGGTTGAGCTGATGACCGCGACCTTGAGCGTGACCCAGGCGGCACTCAGGAAAGCCTCGTTCTGGAGCAGTTCACCATACCATTTGGTCGAGAACCCCGCCCAGACGGTGACCAGCTTCGATTCGTTGAAGCTGTAGATGATGAGGATCAGCATCGGCAGGTAGAGGAACGCGAAGCCGAGGGTGAGGGCGGTGGTGTTGAACCATGTCAGGCGTCTCATCCGTCCATCTCCCTCTGTTTTTGCTCGTTACGCTGGAAGAGGATGATCGGGATGATGAGGATCAAGAGCAGGATCACCGCCACGGCACTGGCCACGGGCCAGTCGCGGTTGTTGAAGAACTCTTCCCAAAGAACCTTGCCGATCATGAGCGTCTGCGATCCGCCCAGCAGGGAGGGGATGACGAATTCGCCCAAGGCGGGGATGAAGACCAGGAAACAGCCCGCGATGATGCCGTTTTTGCTGAGCGGCACGGTAACCAGCCAGAAGGCGGTGAAGCGCGAGCAGCCCAGATCTTCGGCAGCCTCCAGTAGTGAGGCATCGAGTCGTTCCAGTGCCGAATAGATCGGCAGGATCATGAAGGGCAGATAGGTGTAAACGATGCCGATATAGACGGCGGAATTGGTGTTGAGGATCGTGAGCGGGGCGGAGATCAGCCCCAGCCCCATCAGAAGCTGGTTCAGATACCCCTCGCTCGACAGGATGCCCATCCAAGAATAGACCCGGATCAGGAAGCTGGTCCAGAAGGGCAGGATCACCAGCATCATCAGCGTCGGGCGCCAGTGATCGGGCGCGTTGGCCATGCCATAGGCGATCGGATAGCCCACCAGCAGCGTCAGGATGGTCGAGATGACGGCAATCTTGAGCGACGACAGGTAGGCTTTCCAGTAGAGATCATCGCTGGTCAGGAACTCGAAATTCTCCAGGTCAAGTTCGGCCCAGAAATCCTTGATCCCCTGCCAGCCGTTGCCGAGGTCCAGCGTCGGTGTGTAGGGCGGGATGGCAAGCGCGGTGTCACTCAGGCTGATCTTCAGGACGATCAGGAAGGGCACCAGGAAAAGGGCCAGAAGCCAGAAATAGGGAACAAAAATCAAAGCGGCGCGGCGCATGGGCTTACTCCTTCAGCAGGACACCGGCGGTGTCCGTCCAGGAGAGCCAGACGTCGTCTTCCCAGGTGAAGGAGCGGCGCGACAGGCGGCGGGTGTTGGCGGTCTGGGATTTCACGATCTGCCCGTTTGGCAGTTCCACGTGGTAGGTGGAGAGGTTGCCCAGATAGGCGATATCAAGGATCTTTCCTTGCAGCGCATTCGTGGCGTCCGCGGGCTTTTCCGCCGTGATAGAGACTTTTTCAGGCCGGATCGCCAAGTGGCAGGCCTGTCCCTTGTCGAAGGGTTGGTCCGACTTGGCGTGCAGGGTCGGCTGACCCTCGGCAAAGGTGATGTCATAGCCGTCGCCCGACGCGGTGGCGGTGCCGCTGATGATGGTCACATCGCCGATGAAGTCGGCCACATAAACCGATTTCGGCATTTCGTAGATATCTGCCGGCGTGTCGGCCTGGATGATCCGGCCATGATCCATCACCGCCACGCGGGAGGCGACGGTCATCGCCTCTTCCTGATCGTGGGTGACGATCACGAAGGTGGTGCCGGTTTTCTCCTGGATATCCATCAACTCGAACTGGGTGTCCTGCCTGAGCTTGGCGTCGAGTGCGCCCAAAGGTTCGTCCAACAGCAGAAGTTTCGGCGCCTTGGCCAACGACCGCGCCAGGGCAACCCGCTGCCGCTGACCGCCCGAGCACTGATGCGGCTTGCGCTTGGCAAATTTTTCGAGGCGCGTGAGCTTCAGCATCTCGGCCACGCGGGCGTCGATCTGATCCTTGGGCATTCTGTCGCGCTTGAGGCCAAAGGCGATGTTTTCCCAGATATTCAGATGCGGAAAGAGCGCGTAGGACTGGAACATCATGTTCACGGCGCGCTTGTTGGGGGGGATCGGCGCGATGTCCTGCCCGTTCAGCAGGATCGTGCCCTCGGTCGGGGTTTCGAACCCGCCCAGCATCCGCATCAGGGTGGTCTTACCGCATCCCGACGGGCCCAGCAGGGCAAAGAACTCCTGCGCGTAGATATCAAAGGACTGATTGTCGATGGCGACGAAATCGCCGAAACGCTTGGTCACGTTCTTGAACTGAATAAGCGGTTTCGCCTCTGGATCGTTCCACGGCGCGAATTCGGTCTGTCCCATTGCTGCCCCCTGATGCAGTCAAAAAAAGCCCGCGCGACATGTCTCGCGCGGGCTTGAATGTTGCGGGTTACGTGCCCGACTTGATCTTGGTCCACATCCGCGTGACGACCCGCTGCACCTTGGCCGGATAGGGCGTGGTGGTGTAGAGGTTCTCAAGCGTTTCGGGCGTGGGATAGATCGCCGGATCACCGATCACGTCCTCTTCCAGCATCGGTTGCGATGCCTCATTGCCATTGGCGTAGTAGACGTAGTTCGACGCATCCGCCATGTTCTGCGCGTCCATGATGAAGTTCAGGAACTTGTGTGCGCCTTCCGGGTTGGGCGCGTCCGCGGGAATGGCCATCTGGTCAAACCACATCAGGGAGCCTTCGGCGAAAGCGTTATAGGCGATATCGACGCCGTTATCGGCCTCCGCGGCACGGTCGCGCGCCTGCAGGATGTCGCCCGACCATCCGACCGCCACGCAGATGTCGCCATTGGCCAGCGCGTTGATGTATTCCGAGCTGTGGAATTTCTGAATGTGCGGGCGCACCGCCGTCAGGACCGGTTCGGCCTTGGCCAGAACGTCCGGGTCCTTGGTGTCCGGGTCTTCGCCCAGATATTGCAGCGTCATCGGGATGATCTCGGTCGGGGCATCAAGGAAATGGATACCGCAGGCCGACAGCTTCTCGGCGTTTTCCGGGTTCAGGATCAGTTCCATGCTGTCGATCGGGGCGTCATCGCCCAGGATCTCGGTCACCTTGCCGACATTCACGCCAATGCCGGTGGTGCCCCACATGTAGTTGATCGAATAGGCGTTGTCGGGATCGTACTGCGCGGTGCGGCTTTCGATCACGTCCCACATGTTTTCGTGGTTCGGCAGTTGCGACATGTCCAGCTTCTGGAACGCGCCCGCGGTGATCTGGCGTTGCAGGAAGGTACCAGAGGGGACAACGACGTCATAGCCCGATCCGCCGGCAAGCATCTTGGTTTCGAGCACTTCGTTGCTGTCGAATACGTCATAGATCAGGTCGAGGCCGGTTTCCTGCTCGAACTTCTCAAGCAGCGCCTCGTCGATGTAGTCAGACCAGTTATACACCCGAACCTCTTCGGCATGGGCGGTGAGCGCGCCCAGGGCGAGGGTGGCAGTGGTCAGAATGAGTTTCTTCATGATTTTCTCCCGTTGGTCGGCAAGTCGATTGCCGTGCGCGCGTATTTGATCAAAAAAATCCGCGTCTGGCAATATAGTAATTTTTTCACGCAAGCAGTAAGCTCGCAAGGACAGACACCCTGAGGCGCGAAATTTATCGGATGACGGCGAAGAAGCAGGCGCGGAAAACGGCAATGTCCGGCGCCGGAGAAAACCAGTTGCCGACACATGAACTGATTTACCGTCAGTTGCGCGATCAGGTGCTCTTTGGCGACCTGGCACCGGGGCAGGCGGTAACCATTCAGGGGCTGACCGACAGTCTGGGCGCGGGCATGACCCCGGTGCGCGAGGCGATCCGCCGCCTGATTGCCGAAGGAGCGTTGGAATTTCAGGGCAACCGGCGGGTTTGTGTCCCCTTGTTGTCGGCAGACAATATCAGCGAGTTAATTGTTGCAAGACAGTGGCTTGACCCGCATTTGGCCCTGCGGGCAACGGAACGAGTTACGCTTGATGAACTTGATGAATTGACGGCAATGGATGTCGAGTTGGACAAGGCCATCGGACAGGGGGACCTGCGCGCCTATCTGGAGTTGAATTACCGGTTTCACAAGCGGCTCTACGAGATCGCAGAGGCGCCGATCCTGGCGGATTTGGCGGATGGGTTGTGGCTCCGCTTCGGGCCGTCCCTCAGGGTTGTTTGTGGCCGGATGGGGACGCAGAACCTTCCCGACAAGCACAAGGATATGCTGGCGGCAATGCATGCCCGCGACGCCGAACGCGCCGCCCGCGCCATTCGTGAGGATGTGATCCAGGGCATGGAGCAGGTGCGTCGATCCTTCGAGCTTTCAGCGGCGACGAACTGATTCGATTGACAATGAATAATTTGATCATATTCTGGCTCTAAGCTTTGACGCGCGATGCGTCGCTCTCGTGATTCCTTCTTGTGAAAGGCCTGACCATGAACATGATCTCGAACCATATGCCGACGGCTGAATTGCAGGCGCTGGATGCGGCGCACCACATGCACCCCTTCACCAACAATAACGAACTGGCCGAGAAAGGCGCGCGCGTCATTACCCGTGCCAAGGGCGTGACCCTGACCGATAGCGAGGGTAACGAAATCCTCGATGCGATGGCCGGGCTCTGGTGTGTGAACCTGGGCTATGGCCGGCCCGAACTGGCCGAGGCCGCCGCGCGCCAGATGAAGGAACTGCCCTACTACAACACCTTCTTTATGACGACACACGTGCCGTCGATCGCGCTCAGCGCCAAACTGGCCGAACTGGCACCGGGCAACCTGAACCACACTTTCTTTGCGGGCTCCGGGTCAGAGGCGAATGACACCAATATCCGCCTGGTGCGTACCTATTGGCATGAATTGGGCAAGCCGGAAAAGAAAGTGATCATCGCGCGTCACAACGGCTATCATGGATCGTCCGTGGGCAGCGCCTCGCTCGGCGGGATGAAACCGATGCATGCGCAGGGCGGCTTGCCGATCCCGGACGTGCATCACATCGGCCAGCCGCATTGGTATTCCGAAGGCGGCGACATGAGCCCCGAAGAATTCGGCCTGAAACGCGCGCGCGAGTTGGAAGAGGCCATTCACGAGCTGGGTGAGGATCGCGTGGCGGCCTTCATCGCCGAGCCGATCCAGGGTGCCGGCGGCGTCATCATCCCGCCCAGCACCTATTGGCCGGAAATCCAGCGAATCTGCGACAAATACGAAATCCTGCTGATCGCGGATGAGGTGATCTGTGGCTTTGGCCGGACCGGCAACTGGTTTGGCAGCCAGACATTCGGCATCACGCCCGATATCATGACCATCGCCAAGGGGCTTTCCTCGGGCTACGCGCCGATTGGCGGTTCGATTGTCAGCGACGAGGTGGCCAAGGTGATGGATGCCTGCGAATTCGTGCATGGCTACACCTATTCCGGCCATCCTGTTTCCTGCGCCGTGGCGTTGGAAAACCTCCGCATTCTCGAAGAAGAAAGGATTGTCGAGAAGGCGGGCGCGGAAACGGCACCCTACCTGCGGGAAAAATGGCTGGGCCTGGCGGAGCATCCGCTGGTTGGTGAGGCGGTGATCGAGGGGCTGATGGGCTCTCTTGCGCTGACCCCGGACAAGGCGAGCCGCGCCGCCTTTGCGGCGGACGCCGGTACCGCCGGTTTGGTGGTGCGCGAGGCGTGTTTCGAGAATTCGCTGGTGATGCGCCATACCGGCGACCGGATGGTGATTTCGCCCCCGCTGGTGATCACCAAGTCCGAAGTGGATACGCTGGTCGAGCGCGCGTGGAAGGCGCTTGATGTCGCCTATAAGAAGCTGGGCGATGACGGGTTGTTGAAAGCCGCCTGACATGGCCTTTGATGTGCAGCCGACGTTGCGCAGTGAAAAGCTCCTGCTGCGGCCCCTCGAGGCGGATGATTTCGAGGGGCTGCAAGCCGCAGCGAGTGATCCCGAGACCTGGGCCGGACATCCGGCCAGGGACCGCCACCAGCCCGAGGTTTTTCGCGGCTATTTCGATTTTCTGCTGAAGGCCGGTGGTACGCTGGTGATCATCGACCGGGCCGAGGATCGGATCATTGGCTGTTCGCGTTATTACACCGCGCCGGACATGCCGGGCAGCATTTCGATCGGGTTCACCTTCCTGAACCATCGGTACTGGGGCGGGGCGTGGAATTTCGACCTCAAGACGCTGATGCTGGGTCATGCCTTCGAGACTTTCGACGAGGTCTGGTTTCACATCGACCCGACGAATATGCGATCCCAGACCGCGACAAAGCGCCTAGGCGCGGTACATGGCTATGACACCGGACTTGATCTTTCGGGCGTTGAGGCGCCATGGAAGTGTTACCGCCTGACCCGCGATGCCTGGTCACAGACCGTCGCGGCCCGGTCGGACTAGGACCGCTCTTCCAGCAGGCGCTTCGCGCGCTCTCCGTAGATGCGAATGTTGATCTCGTCGGTGGCCACATCGTCTGGCTTGTCGCTGTAGGTCAGGATTGCCGTGACGCGCGGATTTGCGCCTTCGACCTCGGTCACACCATGCAGGGAGTATCCGCCCCGGAAGAGGGTGAACGCCCCGGCGCCCCGGCTGAAGGTCCGCGCGTGGGTCATGTCACCGGCAAGGAACCGGTCGACGATATCCGTCTGTTCGCCGTCCGCCCGGCGTGAATTGGGGATGAAGGTGAATTCGCCGCCCTTGTCCGCCGCCTGCAACAATAGGGTGACGGTGCATTCGTTGACGTCATAATGCCAGCCATGCCAGCTCCCCGGCGGCAGGGCCACGATATTGAGCGCCTGGAAGGTGTCGGCATAGCGATAGAGCCGGTCCTTGCCCTGCACCCGGCGGATGAAATCGGTCAACAGGTCAGAGTGATAGAGCCGCTGGATCATCGTCTCGGCAGGGATCTGGTCATTGGCGAGTTGCAGGGCGTGATGGGTGTATTCACGGCGCCTTGGATCGCCTTCCGGGACCGAGGGGTCGACCTCGCCCTGATAGATGTTGCGCCGGATGGTCAGGGCCTCGGCGCCGGGCAGCAGTTGGTTTGCCTCCGCGCCAAGTGCCTGCAACGCCTCGGGCCGGATGAAGCCATCGAAATTGCACCAGCCATGTGACGCCATATGTGCCTGGCAATCCCGCAGGAAACCGGCGCCACGTCCCTGGTCCAGATCGTCAATCGGATAGCGGTTCAGGTCCACAAGTCGCTGAATGATCTCGATGTCGTCTGGCATGTCGGGCAACTCCCTGTTTCGTCAATCCTTCACAAACATCTTGCGGGGGCGGTTGCAGAAGGTCTCGGCCGGGCCATCCTCGGTGATGAGGATCGATTCGGTGATCTCAAGCCCCCAGTCATCCATCCAGAGGCCGGGCATGAAATGGAAGGTCATGCCGGGCTCCAGCACGGTGTCATCCTCGGCGCGCAGGCTGATCGTGCGTTCGCCCCAATCGGGCGGGTAGCTGAGGCCGATGGGATAGCCGCAGCGCGCGCCGCGCTCGATCCCCGCTCGTTCCAGCGGGGCAGCCAGCGCATTGGCGATATCGCAGGCGCGGTTGCCGGCGCGGGCCTTTTCAAGCCCGGCTTCCAACCCTTCGACAAGCGCCGCTTCGGCGCGCAGGATTTCATCACCCGGTTTGCCGAGGAAAAGCGTACGGCAGAACGGTGTGTGATAACGGCGATAGACGCCGGAGATTTCAAAGAACGTCGCCTCGCCCTTTTGGAATTCGCGCCCGTCCCATGTCAGGTGCGGTGCAGCGGCGTCGGAGCCCGACGGCAGAAGCGGCGTGATCGCCGGATAATCCCCCCAGGCGCCGTCCACGCCACGGATGCCGTCGCGCAGGATTTCGGCAGCGACTTCGTTTTTCGGCACGCCCGGCTCGACCCGCTCCAATAGCCCATCGACGATCTTTTCCGAGATCGCCGCGGCCTTGCGCATGAAACCCAGCTCTTCGTCGGATTTCACCGTGCGCTGCCAGTTCACCAGCGCCGTGGCATCGACGAACGTGGCATCGCCCAGTTCGGCCTGCATCACGGCAAAAGCCTTGGCGGAGAAATAATAGTTGTCCATCTCAACCCCGATCCGGCCCGTCGCACGGCCCATGTCCTTGAGCCGCGCGGCAAGGTCCTGCATCGGGTGACGCACGGTAGATTGCACGAAATGATCGGCATAGCCATGCACGCGGTCGTCACTCATCCAAACGGTGCGGATGCCGCCATTGGCATCCTGCCTGCGTCCCCACCAGATCGGATCGTCATCGGGAAAGACAAGCACACCCTGATGCACATAGAACGACCAGCCGTCATAGCCCGTCAGCCAGTTCTGGTTCGACGGATCGGTGACGAAAAGCACGTCGATACCGGCCTTGTCCATCGCCGCGCGGGTCTTGGCCAGGCGGCGGTCGAATTCGGTCTGAGAGAACGGAAGGTCTTTGTGGATCATCATCATACCTGCGTGTTGTTGTCCGGTTCATTCTGAATGTTATGGGGCAGACTGCCCCAACAAAGGCGGCAAAGCACGTCGTTTTCCGGCGATCGGTCGCAGACCGCGTTGACGTATCGAATTCCCTGACCAACAGTGAGCGCGACATTGGGGAGGATGAGACATGGATGTGACTCTGGCGGATATTCATGCGGCGGCCAAGGTGATCCGGGGGGTAGCGGATGCAACACCGCTGGTGCCGTCGCCCTTCATGTCGGCGCGGACGGGCGCGGATTTCCTGCTGAAGCTCGAAAACATGCAGCCCATCGGTGCCTTCAAGATCCGCGGGGCGATGAACGCGGTCGCGGCGCTGGGCCCGGATGTGGCGGGGGTCACCTGTGTCTCCACTGGCAATCACGGACGGGGCGTGGCCTATGCCGCCGCGCAACGGGGGATGCGGGCGGTGATCTGCATGTCGTCGCTGGTGCCGCAGGCCAAGGTTGACGGGATCAAGGCGCTGGGGGCCGAGGTGCGTACCATCGGCATTTCGCAGGACGAAGCGCAGGTCGAGACCGACCGGTTGGTGGCGGAGGAGGGGATGGTCGAAATCTCGCCCTTCGACGATCCGCATGTGATCGCGGGTCAGGGCACCATCGGGCTCGAGATCATGGCCGCGCGGCCGGATATCGAAACGCTTCTGGTACCGCTCTCGGGTGGTGGGCTGGCAGCGGGGATCGCGCGGGCGGCCAAGGCGATCAAGCCGGGGGTGAAAGTGATCGGCATCAGCATGGATCGCGGGGCCGCGATGTATGAAAGCCTGCAGGCGGGCAAGCCGGTTGAAGTGCCGGAATTCGCGTCGCTGGCTGACAGTCTGGGCGGCGGCATCGGGTTGCAGAACAAGCTGAGCTTCGCGATGTGCCGTGAGCTTCTGGACGATGTGGTGCTGCTCAGCGAGGAAGAGATCTATCACGGGATGCAGACCCTCTATTACGAGGACCGGATCGTCGCCGAAGGGGCCTGCGTCGTCGGGCTGGCGGCGGTCTTGGCGGGGAAAATCACGCCAATCGGGCCGGTGGCAACGACGATCACGGGGCGCAACCTCAACATGGATATGTTCACCCGGATCGTCACCGGTCAGGATGTGCAGCTTGGTGACGTCACCGTGCCGGGCCGGGCTTACAAGGCCGCGTCATGACTCGGGTTGCCTGTCTGCTTGGCAGCCCGCGCGCCGGCGGAAACAGCGATCTGCTGGCCGGGGCTTTTTGCGATGCGGCCGGGGAGGCGGGCGCCAGCGTCGAGCAATTCGCGTTGCGCGATTTGCTGTTTCAGGGCTGCGTGAGCCTGCGCCATTGCAAGACCGGGGGTGAGACATGCGGCTTGGGCGATGATCTCAATCCGGTGCTGAGTGCCGTGGCGGAGGCCGACGTGGTGGTGATCGCTACGCCGATCTATTTCTGCAATATGAGCGGTTTGGCCAAGCAGGCACTGGACCGGTTCTTTTCGTTTTTCGTGCCCGACTACGTTACCGCAGATGTCCCGTCGCGGCTTGGTCGGAACAAGACGTTCGTGTTGGTACAAGTGCAGGGCGAAGGAGCGGATCGCTATGGCGATCTGCTGGACCAATATGGGCCTGCGCTGGACAAACTGGGGTTTCAGCGCCGTGAATTGATCCGGGCCAGTGGCGTTCGGGAGATCGGCGATGTCCTTGCGCGCAGCGACGCCCTGCAGCAGGCCAAGACCCTGGCGCGTGACCTGACCGGGGGTGGCGTGTGAAGCTGGGTATCTATCAATGCCGTGCCGCCGGTCGGTCCGCCGAAGCGCGGCTTGAGGTGCTTGATGCGCATCTGCGCGGGCAGGAACTGGACCTCCTGGTTTGCCCTGAGCTTTTCATATCAGGGTACAATGTGGGATCGGAAATCGACCGTCTGGCAGAGCCGCCGGATGGCCCGTTTGGTCGGCAGATGGCGGCCCTGGCCGTGCGGCATGGCTGCGCCATCGTCTATGGCTACCCGGAACGCGGGCTGGACGGGGTCTATAACTCGGCGGCGCTTTACGATGCCGGCGGTGTGTTGCAGGCCACTCATCGCAAGCAATTGCCGTCGCCAGGCAGCTTTGAAGAAGCGGCCTTTGGCCGGGGCGAAGGGGTCACCTTTGCCGAGGTCAACGGGTGGCGGATCGCGATGGTGATCTGCTACGAGGTCGAATTTCCCGAAACCATCCGGGCCGCGGCGCAGGGTGGCGCGCAACTGGTATTGGTGCCGACGGCACTTGGTGCGGATTGGGGCGTGGTCGCGGAAAAACTTGTCCCCGCGCGGGCCTATGAAAACGGCATCTACCTTGCCTATGCCAACCATGCCGGTACGGAAAACGGCGCGGCCTATTTTGGCGGCAGCCGGATCGTTGGACCGGATGGCCGGGAAGTGGCGGTGGCGGCGCAGGAGGAGGGTCTGATCCAAGGCGAGATTGCGCAGGCGCGGGTTGAGGTGATGCAGGCACGCTTGCCGTTCCTGCGGGATTGCAAGGCGCTTGAATGTTGAAACTCGACGACCGGGATATCGCGATCCTGCGGGTGCTTGCCGCTGAGGGGCGGATCACCAACGCGCAGCTCGCTGACCGGGTGGGGCTTTCGGCCAGCCCATGCTGGGAGCGGGTGCGCAAGCTGGAGCAGGCGGGGATCATCGAAGGCTACCAGGCGCGGATCGAGCTGAAGAAGCTCGGGCCGGTGATGACGGTGTTCGTGACGGTCGAGCTGACCGACCACACCGCCGCGGCGTTTCGCGTTTTCGAGGCGCATGTGCAGAAACTGCCCGAGATCACCGCCTGCTGGGCCTTGGGCGGTGGGTTCGATTACCTGATGCAGGTGGTAGCGCGGGATATCGAAACCTATCAGGCGCTGATGGACGCGATACTGGAGGCCGATGTCGGGCTGGCGCGGTACTTCACCTATGTCGTGACCAAGGACGTGAAGCCCGGGGCGGCGCCGCCTTTCGATCAGTTGCTGGGATAGGTTGGAATTGGCTCAGATCGCGCCTTGTGCGGCGGGATGGCCTGTCGCCACCCTTCGGATTTGTGCTTGCGCGGAATCAAGGCTACAGGGCCGAACGGCAGGCCAACCGGATCGCGTCGCGCAGAAGATTCTTCTGCAATCCGCCGCAAGTTCAGTTACACGATCTGGATCAGGCGGTGCATCTTCGCACCGATGACCGGAGTGAGGAACAGACCATGCTGAGAAACGATCAACTGGCGGAATGGGATCGCGAGAATTTCTTTCATGCGTCCACCCATCTGGCGCAATTCGCGCGGGGGGAGCTTGCCAACCGGGTCATCACCGGCGGCACCGGTTGTCATATCGAGGATCGCGATGGTGTGCGGCTGCTCGATGCTTTTGCCGGGCTTTATTGCGTGAATGTAGGCTATGGCCGCGAGGATATTGCCGAGGCGATCGCGAAGCAGTCCAAGGAGCTTGCCTATTACCATGCCTATGTCGGTCACGGGACAGAGGCCAGTATCACGCTCGCCAAGATGGTGTTGGACCGGGCGCCTGCGAACATGTCCAAGGTCTATTTTGGCCTCAGTGGCTCGGACGCGAATGAGACCAACATCAAGCTGATCTGGTATTACAACAACATCCTCGGTCGCCCCGAGAAGAAGAAGATTATCAGCCGCTGGCGCGGCTATCACGGCTCGGGCCTGATGACCGGATCGTTGACGGGCCTTGAGCTTTTCCACAAGAAATTTGACCTGCCGCTGGCGCAGGTCGTGCATACTGAAGCGCCCTACTATTTCCGCCGCGACGATCTGGACCAGAGCGAAACACAGTTCGTGGCCCATTGCGTGGCCGAACTTGAGGCCCTGATCGCGCGCGAGGGGGCCGACACGATCGCCGCCTTCATCGGTGAGCCGGTTCTTGGGACCGGGGGCATTGTGCCGCCGCCCGAGGGCTATTGGCCCGCGATCCAGGCGGTGCTGAAAAAACACGATATCCTGCTGGTGACCGATGAGGTGGTGACGGGTTTTGGTCGGCTGGGCAGCATGTTCGGCGGCGACCACTACGGGATCGAGGCGGACCTTATCACCATCGCCAAGGGCCTGACCTCAGCCTATGCGCCGCTTTCGGGCAGCATTGTCAGCGACAGGATGTGGAAAGTTTTGGAGCAGGGGACCGATGAAAACGGCCCCATTGGCCATGGCTGGACCTATTCGGCGCATCCCATCGGGGCGGCGGCGGGGGTGGCTAACCTGAAACTGCTCGATGAATTGGACCTGATCGCCAATAACCGCGACACCGGTGCCTATCTGAACCGGGCAATGCGGGACGCGCTGGGTGATCATCCGCATGTGGGCGAGGTGCGCGGCGAAGGGATGCTCTGCGCGGTGGAATTCGTCAAGGACCGGTCCGACCGGACATTCTTTGACGCGGGCGACAAGATCGGGCCGCAGATCGCCGCGGCGCTGGCCGCCGATGGCGTGATTGGACGGGCGATGCCGCAGGGCGATATCCTGGGGTTTGCGCCGCCGTTTTGCCTCACGCGTACAGAGGCCGACGAGGTAGTGCGCAAGACCGCAAAAGCGGTTCATTCCGTGCTCGGGTGAAGGTTCAAATGCGATTGAAGATCGCCGAATCGCCGGTCAAATCCCGCATAACTGACCGGCTTTTCCCGGCCTTGCGACTAAATTCATCCCCGCGTTAAGCGAAAAAGACTAAATTCCTCAAGTGGTCGTTTATTCGGCCGAAAATGCCGCACTCAGCTTGCATCATGTCGAATTTGGCGGTTTAGTCTGCTCCGAACGCGGAGAAACCGCGACGTGACTAGACAGGGAGCTCCAATTGGCAGAGCCAGCAACCAACGATGCGTTCGTTGAATTTGAACGCGTGCAAAAAAGCTATGATGGCGAAACGCTTGTCGTAAAAGACCTCAATCTTTCACTGCCGAAAGGCGAGTTTCTGACGATGCTTGGGCCGTCCGGGTCCGGCAAGACGACATGCCTGATGATGCTGGCAGGGTTCGAGACGGCAACCCATGGTGAAATCCGTCTCGACGGGCGCGAGATCAACAACATCCCGCCGCACAAACGCGGCATCGGCATGGTGTTCCAGAACTACGCGCTTTTTCCGCATATGACGATTGCCGAGAACCTCAGCTTTCCGCTGGAGGTGCGCAAGATGGGCAAATCCGACCGCGAAGCCAAGGTCAAGCGCGCGCTCGACATGGTCGAGATGGGCGCATTTGGCGGGCGGCGTCCGGCGCAGTTGTCGGGCGGACAGCAGCAGCGGATCGCCCTGGCCCGTGCGCTGGTTTTCGAACCTGAACTGGTGTTGATGGACGAACCGCTTGGTGCGCTCGACAAGCAGTTGCGCGAAAAGATGCAGTTCGAGATTACCAACCTGGCGCACAGCCTTGGCATCACGACCGTGTACGTGACCCACGACCAGACCGAGGCGCTGACGATGTCGGACCGCGTGGCCGTGTTCGACGATGGCCGCATTCAACAGATCGCACCGCCGGATCAGCTTTACGAAGAGCCTGACAACAGTTTCGTGGCGCAGTTCATTGGCGAAAACAACACGCTGATGGGGACCGTCAAGGAGATCAAGGGCGATCAGGCGCTTGTCGAACTGGACGATGGCGAGGTGATCGACTGCAAGCCCGTCAATGTGAGTGCCGTGGGCGAGCGCACCCGCGTGTCGATCCGGCCCGAACGGGTCGAGTTCAACAAGGATCGCCTGCAGAAGGGGGCGCATACGCTCAAGGCCGAGGTGTTGGAATTCATCTACATGGGTGACATCTTCCGCACACGCCTGCGCGTCGCCGGCAATGACGAGTTCATCGTCAAGACCCGGAATGCACCGGATCAGGTTCGCCTGAAGCCCGGTGAGCAGATCGAGGTCGGCTGGTTGCCGCAGGATTGCCGGGCGCTTGATGCATAAAGGATTATCGCGTCTCACCATGGCGCGGTGAACAGCGGGTCCCGACGTAATGCCCGTGACAGGGACCCCGAAATGTAGCTAACGGGCACACTTAGGGAGAAATGAGTATGAAACTTACGAAAACTCTGCTTGCAACGACGGCGCTCACCGTTGCTGCGGGTACTGTTACCGCCGAAGAGATGACCATCGTGTCCTGGGGCGGCGCCTATTCCAAGTCGCAGCTGAAGGCTTATCACGAGCCCTATTCGGAAAAGACCGGCGTCACCATCATCAACGATGACAGCTCGGCCGAAGCCGTGGCGAAACTGCGGGCGATGGCCGAAGCCGACAATATCACGTGGGACGTGGTGGACGTGGTTGCGGCCGACGCCCTGCGCCTTTGTGACGAAGGTCTGGCGATGGAAATCGACCCTGACACCATGCTGGCCCCGGCACCCGATGGTACGCCCGCCTCGGAAGATTTCGGTGACCTGCTGGTGGGTGACTGCTTCATCCCGCAGATCGTCTACTCGACGACATTCGGTTACCGCACCGACATGGTCGGCGACACGCCTCCGACCGATGTCTGCGCGGTCTTCGACCTCGAAGCCTATCCGGGCAAGCGGGCGCTTGAGAAGCGTTCGATCAACAACATGGAATGGGCTCTGCTCTGCGACGGTGTTGCCAAGGACGAAGTTTATGACGTGCTGGCCACCGAAGAAGGTCAGAATCAGGCCTTGGCCAAGCTCGACACGATCAAGGATCAGGTCGTCTGGTGGAATGCCGGTGCCGACACGCCGCAGCTTCTGGCCGATGGCGAAATCGTCATGGGCTCGACCTATAACGGTCGTCTGTTCAGCGTGATCGAAGAGCAGAAGCAACCTGTTGCCATGCTGTGGGACGCGCAGATCTTTGACCTCGACGGCTGGATCATTCCCGCCGGTCTGAGCGAAGAGCGCAAGGCGCGCGCGCTGGACTACATCATGTTCGCGACCGACACGCAGCGTCTGGCGGATCAGGCCAAGTACATCTCGTACGGTCCGGCCCGTAAGTCTTCGGCACCGCTCGTTGGCAAGCACGCGGAACTGGGCATCGACATGGCGCCGCACATGCCGACCGATCCGAACAACGCCAAGAACACGTTCCTCTACAACTACGAGTTCTGGGCGGATTACCGCGACGACATCGAGGCCAAGTTCCAGGCGTGGCTGGCACAATAAATCAGGTGCGGCGCGTGTGATTGCGCGCCACACCCAATAAACAAAGCGCGGCCCGGGGTAACGGGCCGCGCGACCAAACGGGGAAAAGACATATGCCGAAAGGCTACATCATTGGGCATATCACGGTGAATGATCCCGAGGCGTACAAGGAGTATGTCGAGAAGGACACGCCGATCCTGCTGGCACTTGGAGGCAAGTTCATCGTCCGCGGCGGCCCATCCGAAGTGGCCGAAGGCGAGAGTCTGAACCGCCATGTGGTGATTGAATTCCCAAGTTTCGAGGCCGCGAAGGCCGCTTACAACGATCCCGAGTACCAAGAGGTTGCCGAGATCAGAAGACGCACTGCCGACAGTGTAATCATATTGGTCGAGGGGACCTGAGATGAGTGACGCCGCAGATACCGGGCCGGTGCTGGCCGCCGATGGTACACCGCTGAAGCGAAGCCTGGCGCGCGCCTTGCGGGTTCAGAAGACACGCGCGCTTCTCTTGATCGCGCCGCTGCTGGTTTTTGTGCTCATCTCTTTCATCATGCCGATTGCCAGTATGCTGTTCCGCTCGGTTGAAAATGATATCGTCCGCAACACCCTGCCTGAGACAGTGCCGCTTTTGGCTGAGTGGGATGCGACGTCAGGCGAATTGCCGGGCGAAGAGGTCTATGCGGCGCTGGCGCGCGACATGATCGTGGCGGTGAACGCCAAGGAGCATACGAAACTCGCCACGCGGCTGAACTATGAACAGACCGGCATCGCGTCGATGTTCCGCAAGTCCGGGCGCCAGATCAAGAAATGGGATCCGGTGGCGGACGCCCCTTTCAAGGACAAGTTCATCGAATTGCATGAGGGCTGGGGCGAGCTTGAGACCTGGAAAACCATCCAAACCCATTCATCGACCTATACCAGCGGCTATTTCCTGAACGCCATCGACATGCAGAAGACGCCCGAGGGTATTCAGGCGCAGCCAGAGAACAAGCAGATCCTGGTCAAGCTGTTCATCCGGACGCTCATCATGTCCTTGATCATCATGGGAGCCTGTATCCTGCTGGGATATCCCGTCGCCTGGATCCTGGCGAACCTGCCGGCCAACAAGGCGAACCTGTTGATGATCCTTGTGCTGCTGCCGTTCTGGACCTCGCTTCTGGTGCGGACGTCGGCGTGGAAGGTGATGTTGCAGCAACAGGGCGTGATCAACGACGTGCTGGTCTGGATCGGGCTGGTGGATGACGCCAACAGGCTCATCATGATCAACAACCAGTTCGGCACGATCGTGGCGATGACCCACATCCTGCTGCCGTTCATGATCCTGCCGATGTATTCGGTGATGCAGACCATCAACCCGAGCTATGTGCGCGCGGCCAAATCGCTTGGCGCGACCAACTGGACGGCCTTCTGGCGGGTCTATTTCCCGCAGAGCGTGCCGGGCATCGGGGCGGGCTCGATCCTCGTCTTCATCCTCGCCATCGGGTATTATATCACGCCTGAGATCGTCGGCGGTACCAAGGGTGTCTTCATCTCGAACCGGATTGCCTATCACATCTCCAGCTCGCTCAACTGGGGCCTCGCGGCCGCGTTGGGGACGATCCTGCTGGCGGCGGTTCTGATCCTATACTGGGCCTATGACAAGATCGTGGGCATCGACAACGTGAAGCTGGGGTAACGCGACATGAGCCTTCCAACATATGCCACGTTCGGCCAGCGCGTCTGGTACTACACCTTCCGCTTCATCTGTGCTCTGATCTTCATCTTCCTGATCACGCCGATCCTGGTGGTCCTGCCGCTCAGCTTCAATGCCGAGGATTTCTTTACCTTCACGCCCGAAATGCTGCGGCTCGATCCCGAAGGCTATTCGCTGAAGCACTACCGCGACTTCTGGAACAACAACGAATGGCAGCGCAGTTTCAAGAACTCGCTCATCATCGCGCCGATTGCGACGGTTATCTCCGTGTCTCTGGGGACGCTCGCCGCCATCGGCCTCAGCCAATCGCATGTGCCGTTCCGCCGGGCGATCATGGCGATCCTGATCTCGCCGATGATCGTGCCGCTCATCATCTCGGCCACCGGCATGTTCTTCTTCTACAGCCAGGTGGGCAATTTCCTCGAAGGCACTTTGGGCTTCAACAAGAACTTCGTGGGCTACGTCAAAGTGGTCCTCGCCCATGCGGTTCTGGGTATTCCCTTTGTCATCATCACCGTCACCGCGACACTTGTGGGCTTCGACCGCTCCCTGACGCGCGCCGCCGCCAACATGGGGGCCGATCCGGTCACGACCTTTTTCAAAGTGCAGATGCCGCTCATTCTGCCCGGTGTGATTTCCGGCGGGCTCTTCGCCTTCATCACGTCCTTTGACGAAGTGGTCGTGGTGCTGTTCGTCGGCTCCGCCTCGCAGAAAACCCTGCCCTGGCAGATGTTCACCGGCCTGCGCGAGCAGATCAGCCCGACCATCCTCGCCGTGGCCACGATCCTCGTGGTGATCTCCATCGCGCTCCTGACCACGGTAGAGCTTCTGCGCCGACGGTCAGAGCGGTTGCGGGGCATCCGGCCAAGCTAGATACCTGGCCCCTGTTTGCGACATCGGGGGCGCATTCGGACGCGACAGGGTTGGCCTGAGCGACAAGGATTTGTTCTTGTGAACAGGTTTGCGATCTTCAGGTGACCCAGTCGGTTTGGGATAAGCCGGGTAATGCCCCGGGCAAGGCATTGCGCGGCAATGCCATTTGCGTGGCCGCTGTGGCGCTCTTTGCGACGGGGTTTCCCGCGGCCGAGGAATTGCTCAAGACCTGGGGGCCGATTTCGCTGATAACCGCCCGGCTTGTGCTTGCCTGCGCGCTACTGTTGCTCATGTGGATCATCGCAGACGGGTGGCGGCGCGTGGTTGCGGCGCCGCTGTTGCGCGGGCTGATCATCGGTGCGACGGGCTTTGGCGCAGGCGCGATCCTGATGCTTGTCGCGCAGGACCTCACGGATCCGGTGACTGCCGTCCTCACCGCCGCAACCATGCCGGTGACCGCGGTTGCGCTGGAGGTTCTGTTCGACGGACGTCGCCTGACCCGAAACTTCGTGATCGGAACCTGCCTGGTTCTTCTGGGCGGCTACCTGGCCACCGGTGTGGATCTCAGGCAGGTAACCTATGGCGGTGGAATTCTATTGGGTTTGTTGGCGACCGCGCAGTTTGCCTGGGGGTCCCGAAAGGCGATCAAGGGCCTGCCGGAGATGTCGGCGCTTGGGCAATGTACCATAACTCTATGTGGCGCCATGCTCTTTGCCATCGCAACGCTGGCCGTGTTCGAAATGTTCGGATGGTCGGGCACCGATATCGCCCCGCTCGGGCCATGGGGATGGTCAATGCTGCTGCTTTACTCTCTGGTCGCAATGGCGATCAGTCAGGCTTTCTGGATACTTGGTGTGTCGCATCTGGGAATTGGGATCGCGTCATTCCATCTCAACGCCGCACCGTTCTACGTGATGCTGATCCTTCTGGCCCTGGGTGAGGTCTGGGATTGGAACCGCGCCCTTGGGGCGGCGATTTTGGCCGTCGGTGTCGTTCTGGCGCAGCAACGCCGCGCGGCGTGACGGCAATCAGCAAGAGCAAAGAAAAACGCCCCGCGCGGATGGCACGGGGCGTTGTTCAGGGTCTGGTCATTCTACGACCGGACGAGCTGCTCATATGCTTCCGAGATCTCGCGCGCCATGTCGCCCACTTCGAACGTGTAGTCGCCGATCTGGCCTACTGGGGTGACCTCTGCCGCCGTGCCGGTGAGCCAGCATTGCTCGAACCCTTCCATCTCCTCGGGCATGATGTGGCGCTCATGCACCTTGATCTGGCGGTCTTCGAGCATGCCGATCACGGTCTGCCGGGTCAGGCCGTTGAGGAAGCAATCGGGCAGGGGTGTATGCACCTCGCCATCCTTGACGAAGAAGATGTTCGCGCCGGTCGCCTCAGCCACATAGCCGCGGTAATCCATGAAAAGCGCGTCGGAGCAACCCTTGGCCTCAGCCGCGTGTTTCGACGTGGTGCAGATCATGTAGAGGCCCGCCGCCTTGGCATGAACCGGGATCGTCTCAGGGCTTGGGCGTTTCCATTTCGAAATGTCGAGCTTGGCGCCCTTCATCTTGGCGTCGCCGTAATAGGCGCCCCATTCCCAGGCCGCGATCACCAGGTGGACCGGGTTTCGGGCCGAGGCGACACCCATGTCTTCGCCCGCGCCGCGCCAGGCCACGGCCCGCACATAGGCATCGGTCAACCCGTTGGCCTCAAGCACCTCTTTCTTGGCGGCTTCGATTTCGTCCACGGTGAAGGGGATTTCGAAATCCAACTCGCCGGCCGAGAAATGCAGGCGTTCGGAATGTTCCCGGCTTCTGAAGATCTTGCCGTTATAGGCGCGCTCGCCCTCGAACACCGAACTGGCGTAATGCATCGCGTGGGTGAGGATGTGCACATTGGCCTCGCGCCAGTCGATAAGTTTGCCATCCATCCATATCTTGCCATCGCGGTCGTCATAGCCAGCCATTTCGGTCTCCTCTTGCGGCCAGTGTTTGCATTTGTTGCGCAAAATACGTCCGTATCGGACATAAAATTTCGCTAAAACTGCGATTCGGTATCAGTTCATCCTTGGAATGTCAACAAAGCTGACGTATTGTGACATTGTGCCGGGGATTTGTGAACGGAGAGAGCGATGCCCGAAGTACAAGGTGGCGAGAACCTGCTGTTTCTGACCGACGAGCAGCTACGGCAGGGGATCGAGGCGATGTTTTTTGCCTATCGTGGGTTCACGGCCGATCCCGATCGTATCCTGTCGGGCATGGCTTACGGACGGGCGCATCACCGGGCGGTGCATTTCATCGCCCGCGCCCCGGGGACCACAGTCAACAACCTGCTCAACATCCTGGGTGTGACAAAACAGTCTTTGAACCGGGTTTTGCGGACTTTGGTCGACGATGGCCTAGTTGATAGCCGCGTGGGCAAAAGTGACAAGCGAGAGCGCAACTTGTATTTGACCGATGAAGGCATGGAATTGGAACGCAAGCTGAGCGATGCGCAGCGGGCCCGCATGCGTGCCGCTTATCGCGCCGCCGGCCCCGAAGCCGTCTCGGGGTTTCGCCAGGTGCTCGAGGCGATGATGGATACGGAAATGCGCCGGCAATATTACAAAATCAGGGATGCAAAATCATGAGCGATCCAGCCCCCCACCTTCTGATCGTTGATGACGATGAGCGCATTCGCGGGCTCTTGCGGAAATTCCTTGCGCGCAATGGGTTCCTCGTGTCGGTCGCGCGGGATGCGGCCCATGCGCGGCGCATCCTGTCGGGGCTGGAGTTCGACCTGATTGTCATGGACGTGATGATGCCGGGTGAAGACGGTGTTGACCTGACCCGCAGTCTGCGCAGCGAAGAAATCACCACCCCGATCCTGTTGCTGACCGCCAAGGGGGATACGGACGACCGCATCTCCGGGCTGGAGGCTGGAGCGGATGATTACCTGCCCAAGCCGTTCGAACCCAAGGAGTTGCTCCTGCGGATCAACGCGATCCTGCGGAGGATGCCCACGCCCGAGCCCGAAAATACCGTGCCCAAGGTGCTGCATATGGGGCCGATCCGGTTCGATATCGAACGCTCGGAACTGATGCAGGGGGAGCAGGTGGTACGCCTGACGGCAACGGAAGTGCAGCTAATGCGTATCTTCGTCGAAAACCTGCGCCAACCGGTCAGCCGCACCAAGCTGGTCGAGGATCTGGGCCGCGATGGCGGACAGGCGCAGGAACGTGCCGTGGACGTGCAGATCACCCGCCTGCGCCGCAAGCTGGAAACCGACCCGAAACAACCGCGCTACCTGCAAACCGTGCGGGGTGAAGGGTACATGCTGGTGCCTGACTGATCTGGTCGCGTCGGCGGCGTTATTATCGTCAGCGGGTGAAGCGCATGGCCGACAGGGTCGTGACATAAGAAGCGCGGTCAACTGGCTCCAATCCGCATCCCTGCAGCATTGCCCTTGAGGCCGCATTGTCCCCCGCGGCAAACCCCATGACACGCGCGGCCCCGAGATCGTCCAGCGCCAGGGCAATCAGCTCGGACGTCACGCGCCTGCCAAGCCCTTTTCCCCGCGCCGCAGGATCACATGCAATCAACCCGACCCAGGCACAATCGTGAAGGGGTGAATGCGCGTTTTGCATCATCCCCACGAAACCAGCGGCCAGGATGGTGCCGTCGGCCGCGGTGGCGACAAGCGATCGCGCAGTGCAGATATCGCCGGTCAGGACAGCGGCGGACAATGGGGCGATGCCATTGGCGACATAGAAAGCCTGAAGCGTGGTGACGGTCCGGGTGTCCACGACCTGCGTCGTCACACCGTCGGGCAGGTCCTGTCCCAGGGTGTCACGGATCGCGCCGCGCACCGCACCGGACGCCCGCCAGAACCCATTCCAGGTGTGAAGTTCCACACCCAGATCGGCGGTCTGCTGCTTGATTTCCTCCAGACCGTCGGGCGCAATCCAGCGGAATGAAAAGGCGCCATCTTCGCGCAGGTGATCGCGGATAATATCCCACCCGAGCCTTGCCGGATCGTCCGCTCCCATCACACGCCCCGTCAGGCAGGCCCCCGGCGTGCGCATGATCCACGGCGTTAACCGGTCGGATTTGCGTTGCAGCCTCTGCTGCGCCTCTGTGCCGTAATACCCGCTCAACCCCCGGCCCTTTCCTGCGGTCAACAGGCCCGTGCTAACAGATCGAATCCTTGAAGTCTTGAGGCCACAGGCGTAGATCATCCTCATGACACGGATTTTTGACATGGATGATCGCGCGCGCCTGCCTTGGCGGTTCTTTGGTGCGACGATGACTGTGCTTGCCGCCCTATAGGGCGCGGCCACCCTGTCGATTCTGAAAATTACCTAACATATGGGAGAGGGCTTATGTCCCCCAAGACACTCTATGACAAGATCTGGGATGCTCATCTGGCGCATGAAGCCGAGGATGGCACCTGCCTTTTGTATATCGACCGTCACCTCGTACACGAAGTGACCAGCCCGCAGGCCTTTGAGGGGCTGCGCATGGCGGGCCGGACGGTGCACGCACCGGACAAGACCATCGCGGTGCCGGATCATAACGTGCCGACGACGCTCGACCGTGCCAACGCGGCCACCATGACCGAAGACAGCCGCGTGCAGGTCGAGGCGCTCGACAAGAACGCCAAGGAGTTCGGCATTCACTATTACCCGGTCTCCGACGTGCGTCAGGGCATCGTGCATATCGTCGGCCCCGAGCAGGGCTGGACCTTGCCCGGCATGACTGTGGTCTGCGGCGATAGTCACACGGCAACGCATGGCGCTTTCGGCGCGCTGGCGCATGGGATCGGGACGTCCGAGGTGGAGCATGTTCTGGCCACGCAGACCCTGATCCAGAAGAAATCCAAGAACATGAAGGTTGAGATCACAGGCAAACTGCGCCCCGGGGTGACCGCCAAGGACATCACCCTGTCGGTGATTGGCAAGACCGGCACCGCGGGCGGCACCGGCTACGTGATCGAGTACTGCGGTGAGGCCATTCGCGACCTTTCCATGGAAGGCCGCATGACCGTCTGCAACATGGCGATCGAAGGTGGCGCGCGTGCGGGCCTGATCGCGCCGGACGAGAAGACCTATGAATATGTCAAAGGCCGTCCCCATGCACCGAAAGACGATCAGTGGGATGCGGCGCTTGCCTGGTGGAAGACGCTTTATTCCGACGATGACGCACATTGGGACCTGGTGGTGACGATCAAGGGCGAGGATATCGCGCCGGTCGTGACCTGGGGTACCTCGCCAGAGGATGTGCTGCCGATCACCGCCGCCGTGCCTGCGCCGTCGGATTTCGAAGGTGGCAAGGTCGGCGCGGCGGAACGCTCGCTCGACTATATGGGCCTCGAGCCGGGGACGCCGCTCAACGAGGTCGAGATCGACACCGTCTTTATCGGCTCCTGCACCAATGGCCGGATCGAAGATCTGCGCGCGGCGGCCGAGATCCTGAAGGGCAAGAAGATCGCCGTCAAACGCGCGATGGTCGTGCCGGGCTCTGGCCTCGTGCGGGCACAGGCCGAGGAAGAGGGCCTCGCGGATATCTTCAAGGAGGCCGGTTTTGAATGGCGTCTGGCGGGATGTTCCATGTGCCTTGCCATGAACCCCGATCAGCTCAGCCCTGGCGAACGCTGCGCGGCCACCTCCAACCGCAACTTCGAGGGTCGGCAGGGCCGGGGCGGACGCACCCACCTGATGTCGCCCGCGATGGCGGCGGCGGCGGCGGTGACCGGACGCCTGACCGATGTGCGCGAGATGATGTGATGTCAGTCGGGTTCCAGCATTTCGCGGCTGGCCACGAGCAGGGCGACGACATTGGCCAGGATCAGGCCGATGCCCCCCAGTTCCAGCAGCCAGTTCGTCCTGACGCCGGCGAAGTCGGATTTGATCAGGATGTCGAAATGGTGGAAGCCGACCGCGCGGATGGCGACAAAGCCGGTCAGAAAGACCACGCCAAGTACGGCCATCCACGTCCGGCGCAAATGCCGCCACATGGCGATGCCGAGGGCCACGAGGAACACGAGGCTGAGCCCCAGAAGGGCCAGAATGAACCCGGTCTGGACCACCTTGCGGTTTTCGTACCAGCCCTGAACCTTGGCGGTGCAGCGCGCAAAAGCGGTGAGGGCCGATTGCAGGTCGAGCTGCTTGTTGACGGTCAGTGCCGCCAACAGCAGGCACAGCATCAGCCAAAAGAAACGCTCGGGCCGTCCACGATCACTCAGCGCCAGTCGCGCGGTGAGCACGGCGGTGAGCGCATAGGCCGCAACCGTCACCCAGCCCATCACCGACGGATCGCCAATCGTCGGCGACCAGCGGTCCTGGAAACAGGGCCAGATTTCGGTCGGGTTCTTCATCTGCCGCACACTCCGGGCCACAAAACATCACGCCCGCATGGATACATGAACCACCAACCCTGTCAAAACCTCGCATGGACGCCCGGGTTGGCTCACACGACACGTCCTTCCAAGACAAGGAGCCATTTCAATGGATAAGTTCCTCACCCTGACGGGGATTGCGGCGCCGATGCCGCTCATCAATGTCGATACCGACATGATCATCCCCAAGCAGTTCCTCAAGACGATCAAACGCTCGGGCCTGGGCGTGAACCTCTTTGACGAGATGCGTTATGACGACGACGGCAATGAGATCGCTGATTTCGTGCTGAACAAACCGCAATACCGTGAGGCCGAGATCCTCGTGGCAGGTGACAATTTCGGTTGCGGTTCGAGCCGGGAGCACGCGCCCTGGGCGATCAAGGATTTCGGCATCCGCTGCGTCATCGCGCCGAGTTTTGCCGACATCTTCTACAATAACTGCTTCAAGAACGGCATTTTGCCGATCGCCCTGCCGCAGGCGACCGTGGATGTTCTGATGAAGGACGCCGAAAAGGGGGCCAATGCGCGGATGGAAATTGATCTTGAAGCGCAGACTATCACCACCTCGGATGGAGTTGTGTTCAGCTTTGATGTTGATCCGTTCAAGAAACACTGCCTGATGCAGGGTCTCGACGACATTGGGCTGACCCTGGAAAAGAAAGCATCGGTCGATGCGTTCGAGGCCCAAGCCGCCGAGGCGCGCCCCTGGGTTTGAGCTCAAAAGCCGGTTCAATGAATCAACGCCGTCCGGGGAGCCCGGGCGGCGTTTTCAATTTGCCTATATTTTTGGCATTGTCCCCGGATATGTGACGACGCTGGTGGCAAAAAAGTCAAGTGACACAACATCTTGTGGGCCACCGGGTATATGCCGTGTTTCCGTGCCTAAATTGATGCAATCTCGCACCACTAATTCCATCAATTCGCCTTAAACCTGAACTCATATTAACCATGACTTGAGCCGCATGATGAAAGAAGGCAAAAATTGGGCACAATTGAGGCAAGCCGCCACAAAGTGCGGGATCAAGTTGGAACAAGGGCGCGGCATCGTACTGCGTTCGACCAGTTTGAAGGGAACGGACAGTGATATCACAGGTGACGAGTGCGTTGACGCGCGCGATGTTAGTGGCGCTCTTGATAGCGACCCCATCGCTGCTACTGCCGTCAACTGCCGCAGATACAGCACAGATCGTTGTCGTGCTCGCCATTCTGGCGTCGTTCATGACGTTCATCGAATATTACGGCCGCTACCCCAGCATCATCGAATTCCGCTTCGCCCCGCCCTTCAACCGGCTTAAGTTCCTGGGATTGGCGCTGACCATCCTGTTCCTGTCGTTGATTTGCCGTGGCAAGACCGATCCGACCAACCTGACCATGATCCTGACGCAACTGGGTGATGGGCTGGGTGAGGCGATCGACTTCCCCTATTCGCCGGTCCGCATGGTTGTCCTGATGATGCCCGCGAATGCGGATGCGGAACTCGTCGACTCCGTTCGCACGGCGGCGGGCATCTCCTACATGGTGTCGCTGGTGATGATGTTCATCTTCCTGACACTGGTCCGGATGTTCGGCTGGCCCGTGCGCAATGGCGCGTTCAACGTCTGGGTCAACCTGCCGCTTTTCGATCCGACCGGCGGCGGTGATGTGTTGAACCGACTCAAGCGCGATGCAGGTCTTAACATTGTGTTAGGAAGTTTGCTGCCATTCTTGATCCCGGCGACAGTCAAAATGGCGTCGGATATGGTGGATCCGATTTCGATCGCGAACCCGCAAACCTTGATCTGGACGATGACCGCATGGGCGTTTCTACCTGCAAGCATGTTGATGCGTGGCATCGCCATGAGCCGGATCGCCGACATGATCGAGGAAAAGCGCCGCCGCGCCTACGCGAAGGCCGAAGCCGACGGGTTGCAGCGCGCCTGATCGCTGCGCTGACCGCGCTGTGGCTGGCCCAGGGGGCCGTCGCCGACACGATCCGCATCGCCACTTACAATGTTGAACTGGACCGGGACGGTCCCGGCCTTCTGCTGCGCGATATCCTGCGCGGTGAAGATCCGCAGGTGGCGGCCGTGGCGCAGGTTGTGGCCCGTGTCGCGCCGGATATCCTTGTGCTGCAACGGGTGGATTACGACCTTGAATTGCAGGCCCTGACTGCCCTGCGGGATATGTTGGCAGAAAGTGGCCCCGAATATCCCCATCTCTTTGCGCTGCGGCCAAATACCGGCATGGCGACCGGTCTCGACCTGGATGGCGATGGCCGGGTGGCCGAGCCGCGCGACGCGCAAGGCTATGGCGAATTTTCTGGCCAGAGAGGCATGGCGGTCCTGTCGCGCTATCCGCTTGAAGCGGAAAAGGCCCGGGACTTCAGCGCGCTTTTGTGGCGGGACCTGCCCGGCGCGCTCTTGCCCGAGATGGATGGTGCACCTTTCCCTTCCCCCGAAGCGCAGGCGATCCAGCGGCTGTCGACCGTTGGGCATTGGGTCGTGCCGGTTCGTGTGGGCGATACCGCACTGGACCTGATGGTGTTCCATGCCTCCCCGCCGGTCTTTGACGGGCCGGAGGACCGCAATGGCCGGCGCAACCATGATGAGCTGAAATTCTGGCAACATTACCTGGATGGGCAATTCGGCGCGCCATCGGATGCGCCATTTGTCCTGCTGGGTGACGCCAATCTCGATCCGGCGGATAGCGACGGCAGGCGCGTGGCAATTGCCGAGCTTCTGTCAGACCCAAGGGTGCAAGACCCCCGCCCAATGCGCGCCGGTGACGTCGTTGGCGATCCGGGTCACCGGGGTGATCCCCGGCTTGATACCGTCGAATGGCCCGCGCCCGGGCCTGGCGCACTGCGGATTGATTACATCCTACCCTCGGCCGATTTGCGCGTCGCGGAGGCAGGGATCTACTGGCCCGAGGAGGGCAGCGAGGCAGCCGAGATCATGCGCGCAGCCAGCCGTCACCGCCTGATCTGGGTCGATCTGCAGTTGGACATGCAGTAGCGGTCTGCGTCCCCGGGGTTTCTTGACCATTCCTGGTCAGCGCGGTAGGCGGTTGGCAACTCAATCTGCCCAAGGAAAATCCGACATGAGCACCCCCTCGCTTCTTATTCTGCCCGGTGACGGGATCGGCCCCGAAGTCATGGCCGAGGTCCGCAAGGTCATCGACTGGTTCGGTGACAAGCGTGGCGTGGCGTTCGACGTGAGCGAGGACCTGGTAGGGGGCGCGGCCTATGACGCGCATGGTGTGCCGCTGCATGACGACACGATGGCCCGCGCGCAGGAGATCGATGCCGTCCTGCTCGGCGCCGTGGGCGGTCCGAAATACGACGACCTCGATTTCTCCGTCAAACCCGAGCGCGGCCTTTTGCGCCTGCGCAAGGAGATGGACCTTTTCGCCAACCTGCGCCCGGCGCAGTGTTTCGACGCGCTGGCGGATTTCTCGTCGCTCAAGAAGGACATCGTCGCGGGCTTGGATATTGTCATCGTCCGCGAGTTGACCAGTGGCGTCTATTTCGGTGAGCCACGCGGCATCATCAACGAGGGCAACGAACGCGTCGGCATCAACACGCAACGCTATACCGAGTCCGAGATTGACCGGATCGCCCGCGCCGCGTTTGAACTTGCCCGTCGGCGGGGCAACAAGGTCTGCTCGATGGAAAAGGCCAACGTGATGGAATCGGGCATCCTGTGGCGTGAGGTCACGCAGCGGGTGCATGATGCGGATTACGCCGATGTCGAGTTGAGCCATATGTATGCCGATAACGGTGCGATGCAGCTTGTCCGCGCGCCCAAGCAGTTTGACGTGATCCTGACCGATAACCTCTTTGGCGATATCCTGTCGGACTGTGCCGCAATGCTGACCGGGTCGCTTGGCATGTTGCCCTCGGCCTCGCTCGGTGCGCCGATGGCCAATGGCCGCCCGAAGGCGCTCTATGAACCGGTGCATGGCTCCGCGCCTGATATCGCGGGTCAGGGCAAGGCCAACCCGATTGCCTGCATCCTGAGCTTTGCCATGGCGCTGCGCTATAGCTTCGACATGGGCGAGGACGCCAGCCGCGTCGAACAGTCGGTCGAGAAGGTATTGGCCGACGGGATGCGGACGGGCGACCTGCTTGGTCCTGAAGGCGGTAAATCCTCCTCGACCACGGAAATGGGCGACGCCATCATCGCGGCGCTTGACGCCAGCCTGTGATCCGCACGCAGCCATTCACAGAAAAGGGCCGGGATGATTTCCTGGCCCTCTATCGTGACTGCCTGCGCCACTATGGCATCGCACCGGCCACCCCGGAGGAAGAAGAGCGGATCCTGAGCCTTCTGGCGTCGGGGCGGCATATGTCCTGCCTGATGGCCTATGACGGCACGCAACCCGCCGGGTTCGCGACCTGGGCGCTGACCTTTCCCGCCGGGGCAGGTATCGCGCTCTACATGAAAGAGATCTTTGTTGCCGAGGCCGCGCGGGGCCGTGGCGTGGGTCGCGCCCTGCTGGCGGGTCTGGTGTCGATTGCCGAGCAGGAGGGGTGCACCCGGTTCGATTGGCAGACCGATGGGGATAACCTGGCGGCGCAGACGTTTTACGCTGCGATCGGGGCGCCGGGCAAAGACAAACGGTCCTTTCGGGTGATGGCAGCGGATTTTTCGGCGTTTCGCGCACGGCTCGGCTGACCGGCAGGCGCTTTCAGCCCTTGCCAAACGCCGCCGGTGGGTTTAATCGGCAAGCTCACGGTCGGAGTGTAGCTCAGCCTGGTAGAGCACTGTCTTCGGGAGGCAGGGGCCGGAGGTTCGAATCCTCTCACTCCGACCAATTTCTTCGTTTTTTCAGATTTTTGCGGCGCCATTTTTTGTGCCCGGCATTCCATTTGGGAGTTCGAGCAGCACATGAGAAGCATCGCCGATGAAGTCTAAGGCAGATCTCCAGGTAGTCTTAATTTCGATTCGAACTTATATCGCTGCCGCTTTTCAAACCCAGATTTTTGCTCAACTCAGATAGCATCTGCAGGGTTGGTTATTGGCATAATCACCGATCAATGCTGGTCTGCCCGACTAACAACACCGGTTGTCGTATCATTCGTAGAGCCCCCAAGCGGCGAGTTTTTCCTTGAGATCCTTCAATACCGGTCCGGCCCATTCTGCACGGTCTCGATAGTAGGGATAAAGTTGCGGCTGGCGGATAAGGGCGTCTTCTATGGCGTTGCTGTCCCGGATATGGTTTTCCGATAAGCCCAGAATAATCTTGTAGTCTTCGACAATGCCGTCTCGCGTATCTCTGAGGCTTTGTGTCAACTCGATCGGACCCGTTTCGAACCCGGAAGCGCGTAGAAAAATCGAGAACAACAACCGATCTTCTGGCGTGCTCAATTCAAATGCCGTGTTTGCCGTGTCTTCAGTCCCGATCAGGTCAAGAGGTCGATTATACCCGCCATGGTGAAACGGTTCGCCCCAGGCGCAAATCCATGCCGCTCGGTCTTCATCGCGTCGGCATCGTTCCGTTGTGTACTCGACCGTTTTCGCAGAGATATCCTTGCAATAACGCATTCTTATCGGCTTTGTCTCGGCGCGTTCATACATCATGGCACAAGTTTCCTTCAAACTCTCATGCAGTGCCTCCGGGTTTGAACTGATCTCGAAGGGGATCGCCGCGTCCCCGTCGAGAGCTGCAAACAGCTGCGCAGGGTCGATACTCTGGGTGATGAGGCCGTAAATGCCTTCATCTTTTCCCGGCATGTGCAGCTTCAATGATTGTTCCCCATGGGGCGAATACATTGCCGATCTCCACTTGGCTTTGAACGCGCCATTTTCGGCCAGGAAAGAAATATTGAGCCCCTCAACCTCTTCATTCCCTCTCGAAAATGACTTCGCGCCGCTAAAGAAAAGTTCAAGCTTGTGCACGACGGGGACCGACAAGACGAAGGAACAGGTCAATGGCCCATCGGAAATGCGGCCACATGTAAACGAACGCGGTTGCTTGGCAGGGAAGATACCGTAAGAAATGGCCTTGTTCTTTTGGCTTTCGGGTTGATCCGCCAGAAACAACGGGTCCTGAATCAAAAGGCCCAACCGCGGAAAAGGAAAATCCCCAACGGGTTGATCCGTGGGACTGCGCGGCTCGGCGTTTCCAACCAGGTTGTTGGTGAGGAAACGCGGGCCTGCGTCGATCAAGGCCGAATCAATCCGATAGAGGTTCAGTTTGGGAACAGGCGATAAGATCTGGCTGTAGTGGACAACATGAGCGAAAAGCGCCAGACAGATCGTGCACCAAACGATTGCCGGCATACGGCGATACCCGAACAGGGGCCGCCTGACCCATCTGTATAGCGACAAATAGATCGAGCTTCTTGCCGCCAGCTTGTGGAAGAGCGGAACAAGCTTTGCACCAATGATCCTGCGGGAGAAAGACCAGGTTATCCACAACAGGATAATGCCCCAGATAAATACAGCAACGCTCACTTTGATCTCCGGGGATTTTCTACAGAATGGCCAGCATGACCAACCACGCCACGAATGGCAAAACCCACATCAAGGGCGGTATGGGTTTGCCACGTGGATCGACGGTTGCGGCCTGCGCCCGCGCGGTGCGCAAGACCGATGCCATATGCATCTGCAAAGGTTGCGCCTGCGGGTGGCGCTTCAGAAATCCAAGGCCATCCGATACCCATTCAAACCTGCGGTCGATTACGTCGACAAGATCGCGTTTGAAATAGTTGGGGCCCAGTAAGGTCGCCTGTGCATTCTGGCGCGCACTGCGCCATTGGCCCTCGGCACTGTATCCCTCGACGAAGATTCTCACCAGATTGCCTTCCAGTTCCCGTGCCGCTTCCGGATCTTCGAAGGCGGGTGCGAACAATAGCGGCTCCCAGTAGTCCGCGGCCCAGGATTTTGTCCGGATCAGGCCATGGATCCGCTGCATGACCGTCTCAGGATCATGTTTCGGGGTATCCCAGGGGGACGCTGCAGACGTGTTCTCTTCGGGTGCATTGTCCAATTCATCCGGGGAAACGTCTGTCGCGGTCTCGTTTGGGACACTCGGCTTTGGGGCTGAAGTATTAGTCTGTCCACCCGTTTCGATGACATTTTGTGTAACGTGCCCCCGGCGTCCCTGTCGCCCATCACCCGAGATCATCTGCGCAAATTCATAGGCTGCACGCAGGCGGACAAAGGCGTCAGTGTCTGCCTCGGGGTCGATCGTTTTCAATTTGCGGGCATATGCGCGCCGAACCTGTCTCGGGTCTTCGGGCTGTTTTTCCAGCTCCAGCTCTGACCACGGCCAGTTCTGGGGGTCAGGTGACATAGTTCGCCTCGATCTGATCGACTATCTCCGCGATCTCGCGGCGTTCGGTTTCAATCCTGCGCGGGTCCTGAGAATCCAGCGCAGCCTCGAAGCGACCCAGCAACCCCATAACAAATTCACGATCCTGGCCCAGCAACATCTCGAAAAGATGCTTGATCGCCTCGACTAATGCGACATTGGCGGCCTCGTCACGCGGATTGACCTTGAGCTTTTCCATTGCGGCAAGTCGCGTCCGTTTTTCGGAGGCAGGCATGGCTTCGGCCAGGTCCTCAACCACCTGCGAAAAGGTTTGATTGGTTGACGGCACCGTTACGTCAACCGCAAGCAACCCGCTGACATCATAGGTGAACCGAACATCGATGCCCTCCTGACCCGCCGGTTTTGGCGGCACCAACACCATCATCTCTCCCAGAGATACGTTGTCCCGGGCAAAGGCCGATTCCCCTTGGTAGATCTTGACCTGGATCTTGCGCTGGTTGTCGAACATCGTCGAAAAGAACTGCCGCCGACTGGCGGGCAGGATGGTATTGCGTTCAATGATCGGAACAAAGATCCCCTCGACAATCTTTTCCCTGCTGGAATCGTTGGATTCGATCCCCATGGAAAAGGGGGCAACATCGGTCATGACCACGTCATCAAGACCTTCGTGTTTCTCAATCAGCCCGGCCTGAACAGCGGCGCCAAGCGCAATGGCATGATCGGGATCAATCCGCCTCTCAGGGAGCTTTTTGAAAATACGCGCTGCCATACTGCGGATCACCGGCATACGGGTTGCCCCTCCAACAAGGATGACGCGGTCGATCTCCAACGTGCTATGTCCGGAATCGTGCAGGCATTTTTCGATGGGCCGGCGCAGCCTTCCCAGCAAGGTCGCGCACAGGCCTTCGAACTTCTGTTGCGTCATCGCAAGCGTCCGGGAGGCCCCGCGCCAGGGCAATTCTGCCTCTGCGGCGTCAGAGTTTGCCAGCGACAGCTTGATGCGTTCCGAGAAGCTGAGCAAGATTTCCTTGTCTTCCGGTTTCAGGTCGCTCCATTTTTCACTGAGTTCGCCGCAGAAATGGCGCGCCAGGACTTCGGTAAAATCCTCGCCACCAAGAAAAGAGTCGCCTGCGCTGGAGCGCACTTCCATCACGCCTTCGAACATCTCGAGGATGGACACATCGAAGGTACCGCCGCCCAGGTCCAGCACAAGGAACAGGCTTTCCTCGTCGCGATCCAGCACGCCACTGGCCAAAGCGGCGGCTGTCGGCTCGTTGATAAGCCTCCGCACCTTCAATCCCGCGATTTCCGCGGCGTCCTTGGTGGCCTGACGTTGTATCGCATTGAAATAGGCCGGAACCGAAATCACCGCTTCCGAGACATCACATCCAAGTGCCGCTTCGGCGTCTTTCTTCAGTGACGATAGAACCATCGCCGACAGGTCTGTTGCACTGAATGTCTTGCGCCCAAGGCGCAATTCAGTACCGCTTCCCATCTGCCGCTTGAATAGCGACTTTGTCAGGTCCGGGTGACGGATCAGGCGCTTTTGGGCCGCCTTGCCGATCAGAAATGTCGATTTGTCATCCGCCAACCCGACAACCGAAGGGGTCAGATGTTCACCAAGAGCGTTGGGGATGAGTTCCGGACCATTGTCCCCGTAGACCGCGATCAAGGAATTCGTCGTCCCCAAATCAATACCAACACACACCAATGGACCGCATCCTTGCTCTCAACTCTTCGAGCGGTCTTCTATTGATTTGCGCTTGGATTGTCACACAAAACTTGGAACGTGCCTAATCGGCCAACCTTGCCTCTTGCAAACAGTATAGCAGGTTCAAACTTTGGTCCGAAGTTAGGCTTAGGTTGCTGCATTGGGCATGAAGTGATCGGCCCCAACCGACCTCGACCTGGCTGCCCGGGATCACCGGATATCGTGCTACCGAAGTGAATAATTGACCTGCTTGTCCATGGTTGCTGTCGGCACTGTCACGCCGGACGCTGTGTGCAGGTCGGTACCCGTCGTCAAGCACCTGCCGAACAGGTTTGATGCTTCAGGGGGAACATCCTGTCATACGCCAAGGTGAAGAAATAGGTATAGGCGACAACAAAGGATGTGACGATAATGTCCGTCACCAGAGCTTCCAGAAGCCCGATGCCGAGCCACCAGGCGTAAATTGGAAGTGACGTCACGACCAGCGAGGCTTCAAAGCCAATCGCGTGCAAGATCCGCCCGAGATGCGAACGTTCACTGGCCACACGTCCCGAGCGCGCGTCTATTTTGTCGAAAACCCAGTTGTAGACGAGATTGATCAGCATCGCCTTGCCCGCGAGAATCGCTCCGAGCAGCCCGATCTCGGCGATTGGTTTGTCGAAAAACGCCGCGCCTGCCGGAACAAGAATTGCCATCAGCAACAGTTCAAAGCTGATGGTATAGCGCAGGCGGTCCCTGCCCGATCTCAAGGCGACTTTTTCCGACATTTCCAACTCCATTGTTGGATTTGCTTCTATCGAGAAATGCAGATAAATATAGTTAATTAATATCTGAAAATCAGATAGGTTAAAGATGCCATCACCTGAGAGTTTGCAGGCGTTTGTCCTCGCCGCGGAGTTGGGGTCATTCTCTGCGGCGGCGCGGAAAATGAAGAAAGCGCAGTCGGCGGTGTCGACTGCAATCGCCAATCTCGAAATCGACACGGACCTTCAGCTTTTCGACCGCAGCAGTCGGTCCCCGACGCTCACCCCGGCCGGGCAGTCCTTGTTGCCTTACGCCAAGGGTGTCCTGCTCGGAAACCAGGAGTTTTTTGCCAAGGCGACGTCGATGGCCGAGGGGGTCGAGGACAAGCTTTGCATCGCGGTCGAGCAGGGGATCAACCTGACGCCGGTTCTGGATGTGTTGAGCGGCTTCGCGGGCGCGTTTCCCGACGTCTCGCTGGAGATCCTGACAACCGGTCCCAATGACACGGCAGCACTTCTCAAAGAGGGGCGGGCGATGCTTGGCCTGATGACGGAGCAGGAGAGCTATCCAACCGGCTTCCAGTTTCGTGGCGTCGGACATTCGGCACTCGTCCCGATCTGCGGGCCGTCTCATCCTCTGGCGACGTTGGATCAGGTCGCGCACCGGGACCTGCGGCAACATCGGCAATTGGTTCTACGGAGCCGCTCTCACGACGTTCCCGGTCAGGTTGGCGAGATCAAAAGTGCGTCGATCTGGTATGCGGAAAACCCCTACATGATCCTCGAACTGGTCTTGCGCGGTTTGGGGTGGGCTGAATTGCCGTTGCCGGTCGTCAGAGACCTGGTGAGATCAAAGAAACTGGTCCGGATCAGGTATACGTTCCAACAAAGCGACGCGCTTGAGGGCATCGACCTGGTCTGGACGGAACAACATGTGCTGGGCAAGGCAGGTCAATGGATCCAGCGGCAGCTACTCAATATCTCGCAAGAAGTTTGGCAGGGCTGAGACCATGCCCTGAAACGGCGGCCCGCCGGTCTTTCCGCGAGGGCGTTGGGGTGTGACGTTGAACCAGCGTAATTGACTTGGTTCATTGATGGGGCGCGCTGTTCGCGCTGAAAACCGTCATCGGTTTTCTTGCCCAGGCATTAGCTGCCGGACAGCATCCGACCAAGGGGACGACCGCCGAGGATGTGCATGTGGAAATGCGGCACTTCCTGCACACCGTTTTCGCCGGCGTTTGCAATCGTGCGATACCCGTCGCCGCCTTCGCCAGGCTGGATGCCGTTCATCGCGCAAATCCTGCCGATAGTGCGGGAAAAATCGACAATCTCGGCCTCGCTGGCCTCGAGCGCGAAATGGTCGTGGCAGACATACGGTCCCTTGGGGATCACCAGAACATGCACCGGTGCCTGCGGTTGGATATCGTTGAAAGCCAGCGTGTGCTCGGTTTCCAGCACGGTGTCGTTTGGGATCTCTCCGCGCAGAATCTTGGCAAAGATGTTCTGATCGTCATAGGCGTAGGGCATGACCTTGTGTCCTCAGTCGGCAAAAAGGTGTTCGTGTTCCACGATTTTCTGCGTTTTCTCCACCGGAAGATCAAGGAAATGCGACAGGAGATCGGCATTGCGGTCCGGATCAGCGGATTGCCGCATCACCAGGTGGTTTTCAAATTCGGCATCCCTGATCCTGTCCGCTTCGAACGTCATGTCGCCGCGGATCGTGGGCAGAAGCCGTTCCAGTGTTTCCATCGGGGTCTGCTCTCCGGCCAGACCGACGCGCATCGCGTGACCGATCAGGTAGTCATCGGTAAACTCGCACTGCACCTCGAGGAGTTTGGTCGTAGACCTATCGCCGCAGAAATCCTGCAACAGGTCAAGGTTCCCGGGGTCGATACACACGATCAGGCGGTCGGTCTCGTAATAGTCGAACAGCATCCGCATCAGGGCGCGCCGATGCCGGGTGCGTTTGCCAAGGCTCGCCTGGATACCGCCCAGGTCGGGCAGGGCGGTGTCTTCCTCGTTGAAGACGTATTCCATCGCGGGGACGTTGGTCACCTGCCGGATCCTCTCCAGCAGGCGTTTGGCCACGTGCCATTTCTTGCAGACCACGATCATCAACTCCCGTTCGCGACCCAGGGTGCTTTCGGTTTCCCAGAAGCGGCTGGCAAACCGCCGCCCGATCCGGCCGCGGCCGCTCAGGAATTTGAACAGGCTGCGGCCCTCGTTCGAAATCGCGAATTGCGCGTCGTCATCGGCATAAAGCGCCCCGAGGCGTTCCTTGAGCTCATGGGCTTCGGGGCTGATCTTGCGCGCGAAGAGAAAGTCCTGCGACAGCAGGAGGTCATAGTGATCGTTGTAGAAGGTCACCGGCATGCCGTAATCGCTGAACATCAGGAAGGTCAGCGTGCGCGTGTCGATCTCACCCTCGGGGACGACATGGCGCACGAGGGTCTGAAAGAACGTCTCATCCGGGATCCAGGTCGAGCGGAAGAACCGCATCACATCGCGGCGCTTTCGGGTGAAATCCAGGATCCATTCGACGGTACGGCGGCGCAGGCACCACCATTGGCTGCCGATCTGCACCTGGATGTCATGGGGGATTTCGCGGGTCAGGCCGAGTTTGCGTTGCGCGTTGAAGCTGGCGTAGAACAGGCGCTTGTTCTTGCGCTCGTTGAAGAAATGCCGATAGATCAGCCGCTCTTCCTTCATCCCGGTCTTGATCCAGTCGCTTTCGAAATAATCGAAGCTCTCGATGTAATCCATGTCCCGCGCATCGAGGAAATCATGCGCGTAACGGGCGGATTTGATCGCGGCGCAATCGCCGGACAGCATGTAGAAATGTGTGGCCCGCGGAAAGGTGTCGATGGCGGTCGACAGGGTGTTCAGCGTTGCCTGCACCAAAGACCATTCGCCCCAGCCGCATTTCACGCGCTTGCGGGCGAAACACACATTCGGGTTGTCTTTGAGCGCCGTGCGGATTTTCTGATAGTGTTCCGGCTTCGACCTGGCATCAAAGTGGATCGCCATGTAATCGCCCGCCGCCGTCAACATCTCGGCCTGGCCAATGATCGCATCGGGATCCTTGTGGCACAGAAGAATGAAGGCGATTTTGGCCATACGGGAAACGATCTACCTGCTCTTGCCGCGATTGTTTACATTGATACGCATGAACAAGCGTTGAATAAACAGGGTATCTTTGCTTTTTTTATCAAGCTAGAAACCAGTAAGCCCTGCAAAAAAGGGGGCATATCGAGCGCGGAGGCGGCAAAATGGGGTTTCCCGGCACCTGGATGACCGAAAGTGAAAGCGTGGTCTATCGCGTGGTGCCGAAATGTGCCTGCTCGACCATCGGTCAGATCATGTATTACTCGGACCATGGCGCGTTTTTCGATGGCGATATCCACGATGCCACCGACGGGCTGCACAAATGGGCGCGTGAAGAAAGCCAGCCGTCGATTTCGGCCAATGTCAAAGCGCATCAATCCTATGCCTTTACCTGTGTCCGCAATCCCTACACCCGCATCCTGTCGAGCTTCTTCGACAAGATCTGCGGCATTCAGCGCAACGGCAAACGCTACCGTGGCAAGCTGGTGCCGCTTCTGGTGCAGAAATACGGGATCGAGGTCGGCGGCGACGACGGCAAGCAGGAATTCGATCAGATCAAGAGTTTCCGGCGTTTTCTCCTGTTTGCCCGTGACACGATCCGCTGGCGTCGTCCGATGGAGCCGGACATTCACTGGTCCGCGCAGGCCGGGCATGTTTCAACCTTCATCGTGAATGGCGGGATCTATGACAAGATTTTCTGGACCGAGAAGTTCAACGAGGGGATGGCGGACGTCCTGAAATCCATCGAAACGCCCAATGCGGTCGATATCGAGGCGATCCCGCGGTTCAACGAATCCGAAGGCCACGGCCCCAAACGCGCCCATCCGGTCGAGGACTATTTCGACGATCTGTCGATGCACCTGGTCTATGAGATCTACAAGCGCGATTTCGAGCTATTCAAATACGATTTCCACGATCCATCCAACAAGATGCCTGTTGGTGAGATCGACCTCGACGAGGTGCATGTCAAACTTGGGGAGTAGATGGCGGGATATTCTGGAAAACCGCTGCATGCCAAGCTAGGCCTGAAGCACGGCCAACGGGTTGCCGTTATCGCCGATGGTGATCTGCCCACCTACCAGAAGCTGCTGGGGCAGGACGCCCCGGAGATTTCAATATCAGATCGCGTGGCGCCGGACATCGACGTGATCCATGTCTTTACCGCATCACGCGCCCATCTCGAAGCATTCCTGCCGGATGCGATGGCGCAGATGGCGCGCGATGGCATGATTTAGGTAAGCTGGCCCAAGAAGGCATCGAAGGTTCCGTCGGATGTGACCGAAGACACGATCCGCGAGATTGCCCTGCCCCTGGGGCTGGTTGACGTGAAAGTATGCGCCGTCGATCAGACCTATTCAGGACTGAAGCTCGTCATTCGCAAAGAGTTGAGGTGAGGCGCTCGTGCAATAGTTGCACAAGGTCAGGATTTCCAGACCTATCTATTTCCGAAGAAATATTGAAAACTCTTTCTCAGGGGCAAATTTTAGTATGATGAATAGTATCTCCCGACGTACTTTGCTCTTGGGCGGCGGCGCGGTGATTGGCGGGTGGGCGACCCGGCATTTCACCCCCGCCAAACCCGTCCTGGAAGGGACCAGGTCGCTAGAGCCTACTGGGGCCGCCACTACATTGAACGACGCCAGTGGGCTCAGCGAAACACCGATTTTCCGACATGCGATCCTCACGGATGATCCCGGCGATGCGCTTGTGGCTGCCATCCGGGCCGAGTTGCGTGAGGCCGAGGCCAATGGCCGGGCGTTCAACGTCGGTGCCGCGCGGCATTCGATGGGCGGGCAGGCTATCCCGACCGATGGACATGCCGTCACCTATGACAACGGCTGGATCGAACCGGACATGGCAAACGGTATCTACCGGGTCCACGCGGGTGCGCGATGGTCGCAAGTGATCGCCGCGCTTGATCCCTTGGGATTTGGCCCCAAGGTCATGCAATCCAACAACGATTTCGGCGTGGCCGCGACGTTTTGCGTGAACGCCCATGGCTGGCCCGTGCGGATGGGGCCGATGGGGGCCACGGTCCGCAGTTTCGACATGGTGCTGCCCTCGGGCGATCTGGTCACCTGCTCGCGGACCGAGAATGCGGCGCTTTTCGGCATGACCATGGGTGGCTATGGCCTGACCGGGGCGATCACGTCGATGGATGTGGAAATGGTGCCGAACACGCGCCTCAAACCCACATTCGAGGAAATGCCCGCCGAGGAGTTCGGCGACCGCTTCGTGTCGGCGCTGGAGGCGGGCGATGTGCCGATGGCCTATGGCCGGTTGAACGTGGACCGTGCGAATTTCTTCCGGCACGCCTTGATGATCACCTATCGCGAGACCGCGGATCAGAGTGATCTTCCCGCCGCCAGCGGCTCGGGCTTTGCATCGAAAATGGCGCGCCATGTCTATCGCGCGCAGCTTGGTAATGAGGCGATCAAGCGCCTGCGCTGGTGGACGGAAACCGATGTCGGCCCACGCCTTGCGGGCGGGGCGGCGACGCGCAATTCGCTCATCAACGAGCCGGTCATCACGTTGGACGACCGCGATCCGACCCGCACTGATATCCTGCATGAATACTTCGTCTCGGCCGACCGCTTCGCCGAATTCGTCGCGATCTGCCAGCGGGTGATCCCGGCCTCCTATCAGGAATTCCTGAACGTCACGCTGCGCTTCATCGACACCGACCCCGATAGCTGGCTCGCTTATGCGCCGGTCCCGCGGATCGCCGCGGTGATGTCCTTCAGCCAGGAGATGACCGTAAGGGCCGAGGCCGATATGGCCCGGATGACGCGGGAACTGATCGACGGCATTACCGGCATTGGCGGCACGTATTACCTGCCCTACCGGCCGCATGCGACATTGGATCAACTGGCGCGCGCCTATCCGCGGGCGGCGGAATTCGCCGCCGCGAAACGGGTACTCGACCCGACCCTGACATTCCGCAACAACCTCTGGGACAGGTATTTGAGCAAGCTATGAGTATTCTGCAAAAGATTTCCCTTGGCTATTTCGTGGCGCTGATGATCGCCGCGTCGCTGAACTATATCCCCGGTCTGACCGACGATCAGGGGCTGGCATTCGGCATCTTCGCGCTCGACCTCTTTGACGATGCGCTGCATGTGGCCTCGGCCCTCTGGGCCTTGTCCGCCGCGCTTATCAGCCACCGTGCCGCGCGGATTTTCCTGGTGATCTTCGGCGCACTTTACATTGGTGACGGGGTCTTTGGGTTCTTCACCGGTTATGGCTATCTCGACATGGGCATCTTCACCAACCCATCGGCGGGCATGTCCTTTACCCTGCTGCGCGTTCTGGCCAACCTGCCACATATCGCGCTGGGCGGCTTTGCCCTCTGGTCGGGTCTGAAATGGGGCCGGGGCTGATGCGGCGGCTCTTCAAATGGTTCTTTCGACTGGTGCTCCTACTGGCCTTGCTGGTGGGCGGGCTGCTTTTGCCGGTGGGGTATGTCGAAATGGCCTGCATCCGCAAGCCGGTCGATGCCAGTTACGCGGCCCTTCTGCCCGAAGAACATCACCGCCCGGAATCGCGCACCCTGCTGACCTATCCCGAATGGCATATCGTTCACGCCTATGATGATTATGCCAAGGTGATTTCCGAGGGCGATCCGCATGAATTCGGCTTTATTTCCGCCATTCGCGGTTTCTGGTCCTCGCTATGCGAGCTGTCCTATGCTTCCGCCGATCATGGGGGTTTCCCGGTGGAGACCAAGCAGATGGTCTATACGATCGGGGTCAGTTTCACCGCCGAGTTGCTGGCCAAAGCCGCGTATGAGGAAACCGTTGGCCGGCTGGTCACCCTGACCCGGGACGCGCCGCGCGCACCGCTTGACGATGTATCGGCCCGTCAGGCCGCAGCCTATGCCGAGTTCCTGCAGCAGGTGCCGTGGTATCAATGGGATTTCGCGATGGATGCGCAGGAGCTGGCCGATAGGACCACTGGCAGTCTGCGCGATACCGAACGGCTTCTGGCGCTGAGCCTCGAATACGGGGTCAAGACGATCTACGCGGGGGTCATCGAACAGGCGGTCGCCAATGTCGGCGCGGATGAGCTGACGTTGCGCATGGTGGTGCGGGATACGACGCCCGAGGCGCTTGCCGCGTATGAGGGGGTGACGGTGATCGGCCCTCTGGGCGACGGGATCGAGATTGAGACACCCCGCTACCGGGTCCTGACGAAGATCTTGCAGCGGATGGCGCAGGACGGCGTGAATTTTACCGAGATCGCCGGAAATGATGACATTCTGTTCACCGCAACGGCACCGGGGGGGCGCAAGGACGATGCGCTCTACAGCTTTCCGCGGCAGGGATATGGCGATTTCCGCCACCTGATCCTGCTGAAGGTGGGCGATCTGGCTGAGGCCCTGCGGGACATGCGCACCGGCCCGCTGACGCTTGAACATATCCATGACTATTAGGACTTGGCTTTTTGCGATTGCGGGTGTCTTTGCCGGGTGGGTTGCGACCCTGTCGGCTGTCATGTTGCTAAGCGATGCGGCCCCCGGGGCGATCGTTTTCCTCCCGCAAGACGGCTTCATCGCAAACCTGCCCGATGATGCCGCCGTGGTTGGTCGTGGCAGCATGTGGGTTGCGGTTCGCTCCGACGCGCCGGGCCTTGGTCGTGCGCTTTATCGGGCCGGGGGCCTGCTGGTCCTGCCGGCGGGGCTTCCCGGCTGCTTGCCACTGCCGGTGCGTTAACCAAGTTCTGCGCAGCAACCCTTGCAACAGCGGGCCAGCTACGCCATGTAAGCCTCACCCCGATGGTGCAAGCAAACTGGATAGGCACGACATGATCGAACTGGGCACCCAACCACCCGCGCAAGACCTTATCAAGGACGTCTCCGAAGCCGATTTCATGGCCGAGGTGGTCGAGGCCTCGAAAACCGTGCCGGTGATCGTCGATTTCTGGGCGCCCTGGTGCGGCCCCTGCAAGACACTTGGCCCCGCGCTTGAGGCGGCGGTGACCAAGGCCAAGGGCGCGGTCAGGATGGCCAAGGTCAATGTCGATGAAAACCAGGGGATCGCCGGGCAGCTTCGGGTGCAGTCGATCCCGACCGTCTATGCCTTCTGGCAGGGCCAACCGATCGACGGGTTCCAGGGCGCGCTGCCGCCGTCGGAAATCGATGCCTTTGTCGAACGGACCGTGGCTGCGGCCGGCGGGGATGCAAGCGGTGGGCTGGACGAGGCCGTTACCGCCGCCGAAGAGATGCTTGACGAAGGGGCCGCAACCGATGCGGCGCAGACCTTTGCCGCGATCCTGCAGGAAGACCCGGCGAATGCCGCGGCCTATGCCGGTCTGGCGCGCGCCCATGTCGCGATGGACGATCTGGATCAGGCCGAGGCGATCCTGAACGGGGCGCCTGCGGAAATCAGCCAGACACCCGAGGTCGAGGCCGCATTTGCACAGTTGGAACTGGCGCGGCAAGCGGCGGATGCCGGTCCGGTGGGCGAGTTGTCCGCTGCGGTCGAGGCCAATCCCGACGATCATCAGGCGCGGTTCGACCTGGCGCAGGCATTGAACGCCAACGGCCAGGCACAAGAAGCCGTCGATCAGTTGCTCGAACTCTTCCGCCGCGATGCGGAGTGGAATGAGGGCGCCGCCAAGCAGCAGCTCTTCACGATATTCGACGCGCTGAAACCCAATGATCCGGTGGTCCTGAACGGGCGCCGCAAATTGAGTTCTATGATATTTGCCTGAGCCGCATCATGCGCTAGGTTGACAGTCATGAAAAAGCCCGCCGATCTGCCGGATGTCATCCCGATCTTTCCTTTGCCGGGGGCACTCCTGCTACCGCGGTCGCGATTGCCGCTTCACCTTTTCGAACCGCGCTATCTGGCGATGCTGGATGACGCGCTGAAAACCCCCGAACGGATCATCGCCATGATCCAGCCGAACCGCGTGCCGGATGGCTGCGATGATGCGCTTTATTCCATCGGATGTGCCGGCCGCGTGACCCAGTTCTCCGAGACCGAGGATGGCCGCTACATGATTACCCTGTCGGGTCAGTCGCGGTTTCGCATCATCGAAGAGGTCGAGGGGTTTACGCCCTATCGCCGCGCGCGGGTTTCCTGGGCCGGGTTCGAACGTGATCTGGGCCCGCAGGATGTCGATGTGCATTTTCAACGCGGGCCGTTTCTTGATCTCTTGGGTCGCTACTTCCAGGCGCGGGAACTGCAGACCGACTGGGAATCCCTGAAAGAGGCCGATGACGAGCTTTTGATCAACTCGCTGTCGATGCTCCTGGGATTCGAGCCGGAGGACAAGCAAGCGCTGTTGGAGGCGCCCTCATTGGCGACCCGGCGCGAGACGCTGATCACGTTGATCGAGTTTGCCTTGCGGGGCGGCGATGATGAGGAACTGATGCAATGAACGACGACGCGAAGGGTCCAGGGTTCGACCGCCATATGTTGGAGGCGCTGGTCTGCCCGCAGACACAGGCCACTCTGGAATATGATGCGGATGCGCAGGAATTGATCAGCCGTGCGGCCGGACTTGCCTTCCCGATCCGCAGCGGCATTCCCGTGATGCTCATCGACGAGGCCCGTACGCTGGACTGAGCCACCCGTGATGCACCCGGGGACAAACCGGCACTTGCCTCCGCCTCGTGCCGACCTCTTTCCGATCCTTGAAAATTCTGTGGGTTTTTGCTGTGTATTGAGGTCTTGTATTAAACCTATTGATTAATTAACGTATTGGTTTAATATATGCGCATGCACAGTGACGACACATTAGATGCAACCTTTGCTGCTTTGGCGCATCCGGTGCGCCGTTCGATCCTTGCGCGTCTGGCGCAGGGGAAGGCCACCGTGAACGACCTTGCGGAGCCGTTTGAGATGTCTCTGCCCGCGGTATCGAAACATATCCGGGTGCTGGAGGAGGCAGGATTGATCCAGCGCGAAAGAGACGCGCAATTTCGCCCCTGCACCCTCGACACGGGGCCCATCGAAGCGGTGGCAAACTGGACGGAAAAATATCGCCATATCTGGGAATCGCGTTTTGACGTGATGGGGCGGCTTCTGGACGACATGAAGGATAAATCACCATGAACGATCAACAGAATTGGATCCGGATCGAGAGAGAGTTTGACGCGCCGATTGACCTGGTGTGGCAAATGTGGACTGACCCGGAGCTTTTCAAACGCTGGTACGGGCCGAACGGCATGTCGGTTCCTGTCGCGGAATTGGATGTTGCCGTCGGCGGAACGCGCAAGGTCTGCATGGCGATGCAGTCGCCGGAAAGGGCCATGTCGATGTGGTTCACCGGGGTCTACAAGGAGGTCAGCCCGCCAAATCGTCTCGTCTATACCGAAAGCATTTGTGATGAAGCGGGCAACATCATTTCGCCCAAGAGCATGGGTATGCCCGACGATTTTCCGGACATAACGGAGGTGATCGTGGAGCTGAGCGACGTGGGCGGCAAGACCAGGATGGTGATGGTGCATGTCGGCGTCACCGAAGGGACCGCGGGCGCCGGTGGCTGGAACCAGGCCTTTGACAAACTGGCCAAATTGGCGGCGTCGCAGGCGGGGTCGACCGACTAAGGTGATATGGGCCAGATCGCCCGGCCAATGACCTCTTTGAAGGTCTCCAAATACTCTGCTTCGATGGTTTGACTGAGGTCAAATCACGCAGCCCCGTCTTCGGTTAGAAGAGTGTCGAAAGCGGAGGATGTTGGAATGAAACATATATTGGCGGCAGTGGATGGATCCGATGCATCCTTCCGCGCACTTGATCACGCGGCAGCTCTGGCGGACAAACTCGATGCCGAACTGACCATTCTCATTGTCCGGCTGATTGTCGTTGGCCGCAAAGGGGCCTACCCGGCCCTCGGTTCGGAGGAAGTGCAGAAAATCGAGCAGCGATCCAAAGAGATCGCACTTGCCCAAGCCTGTACCAAGTCGACCATTCAGGTCGAAAAGTCACGGGACACGGCCTTCAAGATCGTCGATGTCGCCATCGAGGGAAACGCCGATCTTATCGTCATGGGCGCATCGGGGGTCGGCGGGTTCAAGGCCTTCCTGCTTGGGTCGATCTCACAAGAGGTACTTAGAAAATCCGCGTGTCCTGTGACGATCGTCCACTGAGCTGACAGGCGCTTGACTTCCCCGACGTGGCGCGACCACCCGAGGTCGCGCCAGCCGTTGGAGATGTACCACCTTAGTTTATCGTCGTTTCCAATCCATCCGGCTTGCCGGTGACCACGAATGTCAGGCTGTCGGGGTCCATCAATTCGCGCGCGACACGGTTGACGTCTTCCAAGGTCACCGCGTTCACCATGTCGTTGCGATTGGCGATGTAATCCGTGGGCAGGCCTTCCATCTGCATGCCCACGGCGATGTTCGCAATCGGACCGTTGCCGTCGAACCGGAGCGGATAGGCCCCTGTCAGGTAAGTCTTGGCATCGTTCAACTCGGCTTCGGTCACACCTTCGTCGCGGATGCGGGCCCATTCATCGCGGATCACATTGACCGCCTCGGCCACACGATCGTTGGCGGAGGCCACCGACCCCATCCAAATCTGCGCATTATCCATATCCAGAAGGTAGGAATAGACGCCATAGGTCAGGCCGCGTTTCTCACGGACCTCGGTCATCAGGCGGCTCTCGAACCCGCCGCCACCAAGGATATGGTTAAGGACATAGGCCGCGAAGAAATCCTCGTCATCGCGGTCGATCCCGGGCTGCGCAAAGGTCACCACGGATTGCGGCGTATCGTAATCGACCACCTTGACGCCACCCGGCAGGTTGGGATCGACATCCGCGGGCAGGGGGGTGCCCGTCGCGGGCAGATCGCCCAGCAGGTCGTCCAGCAACACCATCAACTCGGCTTCGGTGATGTCGCCCACCGCGCTCACGTAGAGCCGGTCGCGGGCCAGGGCATTGGCATGGGCGGTCACGATATCATCCCGGGTCAGCGCCGCGACGGTTTCGAGCGTGCCGTTGCGTGAACTGCCATAGGGATGATCGCCATAGACCAGGATATCAAAGGCGCTGGCAGAGATATCGCGCGGGTCCTTAAGATCGGACTGGATGATCGAAATCACCTGCGCCCGGACGCGGTCAACATCCGCTTGTTCAAACCGCGGCTCAACAAGGCTTGCGCGCAGAAGTGCCGCCGCCTCCGCCCGGTTTTCGGTCAGCATCTTGGCCGAAACCGAAACGCCGTCATCGCCGGTATCATAGGAAAAAGACGCCGCCAGCCCTTCGACCGCCCGGGCAAAACCGCGCGAATCGAGCTCGGCAGAGCCTTCTTCAAGGAGTGCCATCATCAGGTTCGTGGCCCCGCGTTTCCCCGGAAGATCAAGCGCCGCGCCGCCACGGAACCGCAATTCAAGTGCGATGAAGGGGATCGAATGATCCTCTACCAGCCAGGCATTGATGCCGCCGGGTGTCGTCAGTTCCTTGATCTCGACCTCGGCCCGGGCGGGCAGGGCGGCGAAGAGGGCGACGAAGGCAAGTGCGAAACGGATCATTGGGTCACCTCCGGGGCGCGCAGCCATCCGGTGACGGCATTGTCGCGGTTAAATACTTTGGCGGCGGCGGCCATGATGTCCTCTTCGGTCACCGCTTTCAGGATCTCGGGCCAGGCCTGAACATCTTCGACGGTCAGCCCTTGCGAAAGCGACCGGCCGTATTCATTGGCGATTGTGCTGACGTTGTCCTGCTCGTAGATCAGCGCGGCGCGGATCTGCATCCTGATCCGCTCAAGGTGCTCCGGGTCGATCCCGTCTTTCATGAAATCGGCGATCACCTGATCCATCGCATCCTCGGCCTCTTGCAACGAAACACCGGCAGTTGGCACGACATAAACGTTGAAGGTCGTGTCATCGAGTGACAAGCCGCTATACCACGCGCCGGATTGCACGGCGATCTGCGCATCGAATTGCAGCTTTTCGGCCATGACCGACGTTGTGCCACCGCCCAGAAGTTCAGCCAGCATGGTCAGTGCCGCCGCTTCTTCCTGCGCACCGCTGTCACGTTCCGGGGCGAGGTAGGAGCGCGCCACATAGGGCTGCGCCACGCGGGGGTCTTCGAACACCATCCGGCGTTCTGCCATCTGATCCGGTTCCTGCGCACGCAGCCTCTCGGGCAGGTCGGGGTTTGCGGGGATCACGCCGTAATACTGCTCGGCCAGACGCTTCACCTCGTCGGGGGTGACATCGCCGGCCACAATGAGGATGGCGTTATTGGGCGAATAGTAGGTGCCATAGAATGCCAAGGCATCTTCCAGCGTCAGCGCCGTCATCTCGTGACGCCAGCCGATGATCGGGATGCCGTAGCGATGGTTGAGATACTGTGCCGCGCTCATCTGTTCGCGGAAAAGGGCAGAGGCGCTGTTTTCAACCCGCTGGTTGCGCTCCTCGATGATCACGTCACGCTCGGTCAGAATTTCCTCGGGGCCAAGCTGGATGTTCTTCATCCGGTCGCTTTCCATCCGCATCATCAATTCGAGGCGATCTGCCGCGACCCGTTGGAAATAGGCGGTGTAGTCATAGCTGGTGAAGGCATTATCGGTGCCGCCATTGCGCGCCACGGTTGCGGAAAACTCGCCGGGTGCCAGCGTCTTGGTACCTTTGAACAGAAGATGTTCGAGGAAATGTGCGACCCCGGAGTCACCGGCCGGTTCATCGGCGGATCCGGCACGATACCAGACCATATGCACCACCACCGGCGCGCGATGATCTTCGACCACCACGACCTCCATACCGTTATCCAGCATGAAATTGCTGACCTTGTCGTTGGCCAGCGCGGGAAATGCAGCAACAACAAAGGCAATGGCGGCAACTAATCTGTGCATATGGCTCTCCTCCTGACCCGAAACGCGGGCGTTGCCCTAGAAGATACGAGGGTTGCGTCCCGGTTCAAGGCCAAGACGTGGAAACATGACGGGGATGTGAGCGGACAAGGGAGCGGTTCTGGCCCCCTCCGCGTCGATCACTCTTCGGGCGGAGCCGAAGGCACCGTGATCCCGGCCTGGCGCAGGCGGCGGAACTCCGCATTGCTGTCGAGCCATTGGCGCTTGTAGGAATTGGTGTAGTCGTCGATCGGGCCGATGTTGAGGATATTGACGCGGCCATGGCGGCGACGGGTCTGTTTGTCCTCCTCGCTCAGGGTCTGGCGAATGCCGGGGGCGACGCCAAACCGGCTTGTATGACGCACGAGGCCCGCATCGCTCGACGGGATGCCAGCGGTGGCCAGCACCGCAGCGTTTCCACCCAGGGCGGCAGCACCATCAGCAAGCGGATTTTGATCGGTGAGGTTCGATCCGCCCGGTGTCGGTGTCGGAAGGGCTGCATAGCTTTCGGGCGCCTGAAGCGGTTTGCCCGGGATAATAGTAAATTCATCCGGCCCGTTGCCCGTCTTCTTGATCCGGGTCAGCGGTTTGTCCTTGTTGCCACAGGCCGAAACCAGGCCCAGCATCAGGATCACCATCAATACGCGCGACACGCTCATCGCCCCACTCCTGTAAAGTCCTGCCCCGGTTTATCGCATAGCTTTGCCAAGGTCACGAGGGCTTTTTATCCGAGGTGAAAAGGATCAGCCCGATCGCCCCGGCAAATACCGCGATATCGGCCACGTTGAAGGCAAAGGGGTTGTTGATGCCGCAGCAGGACATGTTGAGGAAATCGGCCACCGCGCCGTAGAGCAGACGGTCAATGACATTGCCCAGGGCGCCACCGACGAGAAGACCCGCCGAAATCTCCTGCCAGCGGTTGGTCACGCTTCGGCTCATCCAGATCAGGACGCCGATGGTGATCCCCAGTGCAATGACGATCAGGATCCAGCGGGTCATCGGGCTATCCTGCGAAAAAAGCCCGAAATTGATGCCATAATTCCAGGCCATGCGCAGATTCAGAACCGGTGGCAGCACATCGATCCGCAGAACCTCCTTGAGGTTCATCATATGCACCACCCAGTACTTGCTGGCCTGATCCAGCAGAAAGGTGATGAGCGCGGCCCAGAAGATCCGTTGCATCAGGCGCCCCTAGTGCCGGAAATGGCGCATGCCGGTCAGGACCACCGCCAGCCCGGCCTCGTCCGCGGCGGCAATCACCTCATCATCGCGCATCGAGCCGCCGGGATGGATCACTGCCGTTGCCCCCGCCTCTGCCGCGGTCAGCAACCCGTCGGCAAAGGGGAAGAACGCATCCGAGGCCACGACCGATCCTTGCGTCAGCGGCGCGGGCAGGCCCAATGCGTCGGCCATGTCCTGTGATTTGCGCGCGGCGATCCGGCAGCTGTCCACCCGGCTCATCTGCCCCGCGCCGACGCCAACCGTGGCGCCATCCTTGACGTAAACGATGGCGTTCGACTTGACGTGTTTCGCCACCTTCCAGGCAAAGAGCATATCTGCCATTTCCTGATCCGTGGGCGCGCGCTTGGTCACCACCTTCAGATCATCCATGTCGATATGGCCGTTATCCTTGTCCTGCACCAGGTACCCGCCAGACACCTGCCGAAGTGTCATCGCCGCCTCGCGCGGGTCGGCCCGGCCATCGGTTGTCAGCAGGCGCAGGTTCTTCTTCTTGGCGAAGATCTCCACGGCTTCCGCATCCGCACCGGGGGCGATCACAACTTCGGTGAAAATCTCGCAGATATCCGCCGCCGTCGCTACATCAAGTGTCTGGTTCAGCGCGATGATTCCCCCGAAGGCCGACGTCCGGTCACAATCAAACGCCCGACCATAGGCCTCTTTCAGCGTCTCACCACGGGCCACACCGCAGGGGTTGGCGTGTTTGATGATCGCGCAGGCTGGGCCTTGAGCCGGGTCGAACTCGCTGACCAGTTCGAACGCCGCATCGGTATCGTTGATGTTGTTATAGCTCAATTCCTTGCCCTGCACTTGCGTCGCCGTGGCTACGCCGGGGCGGTTCGAGCCATCGGTGTAGAACGCCGCCGCCTGATGCGGGTTCTCGCCATAGCGCAGGGTTTGCGCCAATGTACCGGCTACGGCGCGGCGGCGTGGGGCATCAACCCCGATCGCCCCGGCCATCCAGGTCGAGACCGCGGCATCATAAGCCCCGGTGCGGGCATAGGCCGTCTGCGCCAGGTGTTGTCGGAAGGCCAGCGAGGTCTGCCCCGCATTCGCGTCCAACTCCGCCAGAAGCGGCTCATAGTCCTCGACATCGACCACAACGCCGACAAAGGCATGGTTCTTGGCCGCCGCACGGATCATCGCGGGGCCACCAATGTCGATATTCTCGATACAGGTGTCATAATCCGCCCCCTTGGCGACGGTTTCCTCGAACGGATAGAGGTTGACCACCAGAAGGTCGATGGCGCCGATACCGTGCGTGTCCATCGCGGCCACATGATCGTCATTGTCGCGCAGCGCCAGAAGCCCGCCATGCACCATCGGGTGCAGCGTCTTGACCCGGCCGTCCATCATCTCGGGAAAGCCGGTGACATCCGCCACATCGCGCACCTCAAGCCCCGCCTCGCGCAATGCCTTCGCCGTGCCGCCGGTTGACAAAAGCTCGACCCCCCGCTCGGCCAGCGCACGGCCCAGCTCGATCAAGCCGGTCTTGTCGGAAACGGAAAGAAGCGCGCGGCGCAGGGGGGCGAGATCGGTCATGTGGCAGAAATCCTGTGGTGTCTGAACAGTCAGGTGACCTGATAGAAGCTATACGCGGGGCATACAACATGAGACAGCCGCGGCTTTTTCGCATTTGCTAGATATTTCGAAGGCGCTTGGCTTATTGCCTATATCAGTCAGGAACGAATTGATCCGCCTTGAGGTCAAAACGGGTATTGCAGGTTTCGCCACGCGCGGCTTCGTAACTCTATCGTCCAACGTTAGCTTCGTCCGCGTGGCGACTTCACGCGTCGGCCACCGGTTCCAACGCATCCTGTTTCAGATCGCGAATACTGATCGGCGTGTCCTGTGCCTTCGACAGGGACCACCTGATGCGGCTTGCATGTTCCATGGCGGCCCCGGACAGGACAACCTGCTTGGTTGCGCGCGGTTTGAGACGGGTTTTTTCCAGGTAGACGCTCACGTCCAGGGACAGTTTCATCGGCCCATCAATCCGGAAAATCCACATCTCGCCGGACTTGAGCGCCATCGACACTGCCCGACCGCCCAGATCGACCGCCGCATCGACATCCGGATGCAGGTGAAAGCGGATATCATAGGGAATACCCTGTAGCCCACGCGATTCCATGGCCTTGTCGAACTGCGCCTGCTGTGTCTCGTTGAGCGCAATCAGCATATCCTCGCCGGCGATGCCGCGGCCATCAAACGTCATCTCGATCTTGCGCACATGGGTCAGGCCGAACGTGGCCGCATACCCGTCATGCGCCCCCTCGAAACGGATGCCATCGGGTGCTTGGCTCATCTGCACGGGCACATCCTTGGGGGCTTCGGTCAGCCATTCCTTGCTCAGGCTTCCGGTGCCCAACCGGGCGCTGGACCGCCCCGACAGCACCAAGGTCGAGTGCGATGGCGTGGCCCGCCCGGCGCGCCGCCAATCCCGTCCAAAACTCGCGCCTGAGCCGCAATTCACGATCAGCGGCCGCCGCCCCGAAGTCAGCTCGAACGCCAATGTGGACGCATGGCCATTGGCCGAGGCCTTGCTTGCCGGTGGTGGGGCCGCGTCGACAATCACGCTGGTACGCCCCGCGCTCAACCGTGCATAGCCCATAGACAATCCGTCGGGTTGCCGCGTCTTGATCCCGCTTGCGGCCAATGCGTTGTCAAGCCGCCCCTCAAGCCCCCGGCCACCACCATGGAACCGTGCCAAACCGCCATCGGAATGGCGCAGGGTCCGCAGCGTGGGAGCAATACGTTCGATTGCCTGCCAGTGCTCCTTGCCCGGGGTGCGCCCGGTTTCCGTCAATGCGACCGCCGCCCAGTTGAGCAGGGTGAAAACTTCAAGCAGATCCTCGGGGTTGCGCGTGGGCAGCCCGCCCTCGGTGCCGATCTGTGTTTCGCATTCCTGGGCCAGCGCCTTGATCGCAGGCTCCACATGGGCCTCCATCCCTTCCAGTGACAGCCCGGCATAGATCAGGCCGGTCAGCGCCTCGAACCGCGCCAGCCCGGGGCGCGAGGCGCGCCAGCGGCGGCCCAGAAAGATCGTCTGCTGCGCGAGTGAGCGATAGAATGGTCCCGTCACCGACGCATCATTGCGCCCCAACATGACAAAGAGCGCATGGTTGATCCAACGGATCAGGCGCCGACCCGTCAGCTCGGGCGTCCAGCCGGGGCCACGGCCATTGCCATAGCGGTCGATCCAGTCACTGAGCCAATCTTGTGCGCGCTGCCGGGCGGGCGCATCCCCCGCGGCGGCCAGATCATCAAGCCAGACAAACCCGTGCAACTCTTCGGTAAATCCGGGGTCCGGCTCGGGCAGATCCCAGATGCTTGTGTCCGGCTGTTGCACCAGATGCCCGGCGAAAACGAAATTCCCTGCTGAAAGCTGCCGCCCCCGGGCGAAACTCCCGATGGTGCGTGGCTCGGGTTGCTGGACAAAGGCGGTTGCCGGACGGGTGCGCGCCGCGCGCAGCGCCTGCACACGGTCCATCATCCGCGTCCACTGGAGCGTCAGGTTTTCCGAATTGAACATTGCCTTGCCTCAAAACGCTCTTTCCGGCGCTATGATCGGCAGTATAACGCCTGTCGGGCATACGTCACGTAAAGATTACGGCAAAATCGGTGATCGGCGCTTAGCGGCGCAGGCAAGCGATGTAAAAGCCGTCCATGCCACCCTTTTCGGCCCAGTAATCCGGCCGCAGGCGCAAGCCGCCCTCCTCGGTGACCCAGGCCGGGTCGACCCCGGGAAGAGACAGGGCAGCGGGGTCGGTCTTGAGGCCGTCATGACGCAATAGCGCCTCATCCACCTGGCATTCCCCCTCATCGGGCAGCAGCGAGCAGGTGCAATAGACCAGCCGCCCCCCGGGCTTCAGCAGGCCAAGCGCTTGGTCGATCATTTGCGCCTGAAGCGCGATCAATTCGCCGAAATCGGATCCGTCCTTGGCATGGGGCAGGTCCGGGTGGCGGCGGATTGTGCCGGTCGCCGAGCAGGGCGCATCGAGCAGGATCGCGTCATACTGCCCCTCGTGCTGTAGCGCATCGCCCACAACGATGCTGGCGCGCAAACCGGTGCGGGTCAGGTTCTCCTGGACCCGCTGCATCCGGCGTTCCGAGATATCAAGCGCCGTCACCTCGGCTCCGGCGGCGGCCAGTTGCAGCGTCTTGCCCCCCGGCGCGGCGCAGAGATCAAGGATTGCCTGGCCCTTTTGCGGCGCAAGTACCTTGACGGGCAGCGCGGCGGCGGCGTCCTGCACCCACCAGGCGCCTTCGTCAAAGCCCGGCAGGGTCGAAACCTGGCCGGCATCGGCCAGCCGGATCGTGCCGGTCGGCAGGAGCGCACCGCCTAGCTTGTCGGCCCAGCCTTCCGCGTCCGATCGTGCGGTGATGTCCAACGGCGCGCCGGCGAAATGCACCTTTTCCATCTGGTTGACGGGGTTCGCTCCCCAGGCGGCCACGAGCGGTTCGCGTAGCCACCCGGGCAGGCGCGGCAGGCGCAAATCGTTCCACGGCTTGCCCGCATCACCCGCCATCTTGCGCAGGACGGCGTTGACCAGTCCCTTGAGCTTGGCGTGGCGGCGGTCATTGCCCAGCAGACCGACCAGTTCATGCACTACCCCATGCGCATCCCCGCCCATGCAGAGTTCGACCGTGCCGAGGCGCAGGATATTGCGGACATGAAGCGCGGGCGGTTTGCGCACCTGACGGCTGAGCAGCCGGTCGGCCCGGTCAAGGCTGCGCAGCGTGTCGTTGGCCAGCCGCTGCGCCCGGGCCCGGTCCGGCGGTGACAGGCGGTCGAGCTTGCCGCTGGCCACGAGGTCGGACATCAGCCGCCCTTCGCCCAGAACCTGATCCAACAGGAAAACCGCCGAGCGGCGAGCGGTGTATTGGGGCGTGGACATGGGTATTTTCCTTGGCGACAAGCTGCGCGCGGCATATATCAAGCGCATCCGACCAAAGGAAGCCCGACGATGAGCGACAACGCCCGAGATCTGCCACCCGAAGCCATCCGCGCTCTTGCCGAAGCCGAGGAACGCCGCAGGAACGCGGAAAAACTCGAACTGCCCAAGGAACTGGGCGGGCGCAAGGGGCCGGAACCGGTGCGGTATGGCGATTGGGAAAAGAAGGGCATCGCCATTGATTTTTGACGTGTTTGTCTGCCTTGGAGGGGCTCAGGTTTCTTCAATGGGCAGGAGCGCACCCGGAAAGCGCCAAGTTTAGCACAGTGATATCAGAGGACGGCCAAGAGCAGTTTTGCGCATCGGGAACCTGTCACCGAACCCCTCACACATCTCCGGCCTCTGATCTATAGAACTCGGCGCCCCATCCGATGTCTTTTCGCATGATCGCGCCGAAATCCGAGACGTGTCCGTGCCGGATCGCGTCGAGAAGCTGTTTGTGCCCGAGGTTCCAATCGAGGTTCGCGACGTCGGATTTTTCGAAACCCTGATACAGCGACGGGCCGGATTTCATCCAGAGCTGCTCGATCATTGCGACCATGTCAGGGTTGTCCGCTTTCCTGTAGAGCAGGAAATGAAAGCGGTAGTTGTCGGCCATGTAGGCGCGGAAATCCCGCAGTTTGAGATGTGCATCCATGCGCTCGCACAGCGCGCTGAGTTCATCCAGCATGTCAGGTGTCATCGCGCGATGAGCCGCCTCGACCGCAGCACTTTCCAGGAGCGCGCGCAGGTCGAACAGATCGGCCGCGCGCTTGTCGCTCAATCGCGGGACGTTGAATGCTTTGGCGGCGGCGCTTTCGATTGCATGCTCGGACGCCAGACGCTTCAACGCCTCGCGCACCGGCATCGGACTCGTCCCGAATTCCACCGCGAGTTTGCGCATGGATAGGCGGTCACCGGGTCGATAATAGCCTAGGATCAAACGGTTTTTCAGTTCCGCATAGATACCATCGGACAGCGAGGTTTCTTTTTGAATAATAGCGCCATTCATGCCGGCAATCTGGCATGAATGGCTTTCGCAAAGCAACTCGGCTTGAGGGGTGGCATCAAGCCCGCTCACGGTGTTCAGCCCTTGAACCACCAGCGTTGATAGGCGCGGGCGCCGTCCAGTTCCCAGGTGCTTCCAACATTTTCGGGATGGGCCACGGTGTCCTGATGGGCATAGACGTAATTCGTGAACATGGGCAGGATCGTGCCCCCATCATCGCGGGCGATCAGGCTCATCTCGCGGTACATCTCCGCGCGCTTCGTGTCGTCAAGTTCAGCCTTGGCTTGCAGGAGAAGCTCGTCAAAGCGTTCGTTGCTCCAAAACGCCTCGGACCAGCTTGCCCCTGTCTTGTAGGCGAGCGTGAACATCGTGTCGGGCGTCGGACGTGCCCCCCACTTGGAGAAAATGAACGGCTTCTTCAGCCAGACATCCGCCCAGTACCCATCGCCGGGTTCGCGGATCGGCTTGATGTTGATGTTTGCCGCCTTGGCCTGTTCGGAGAAGAGCGTCACGAAGTCCACCGCGCCCGGCATGATCGAATCCGATGCCGACATGTCCAGGCTGAGGCTGTCCATGCCTGCCTGTTTCAGATGCCATTTCGCCTTGTCTGGATCATGGGTGCGCTGCGGAATATCGTCGGGATAGTAGGGCATGTTGGGCGAGATGTGGAAGTCATTGCCCGGCGTGGCCGTACCGAAAACGATCTTTTCGATAAGCTCGTCGCGGTTGATGGCCAGCTTGAGCGCCATGCGCACATCATTGTTGTCAAAAGGCGCCTGCGTCACATGCATGGGCAAGGTTACGGCGGAGCCGGACGGCAGGTTCAAGATCGAAATCCCTGCGCGTCGTTCCAGCAAGGCGAGCGTTTTCAGGTCAACCGAACTGACAGCATCGACATCGCCTGAGACCAGTGCGGTTTGGCGGGCGTTCGGGTCGTTGATGGCGATGAGTTCGATCGAATCGAAGTACCCTCCGTCGCGGTGCCATCCCTCGTGCTTGGTCAGCTTGGCGCTTACCCCGGCATTGAAGTTGTCGACCTTGTAGGGGCCAGATCCCATACCACCGGCCCAATCGGCCTTGCCGTCGGCATCGGCCGGGACCATCGCGATGTGATAATCCGTCATGATATAGGGCAGATCGGCAAGGCCGGTGTCCAGTTCGATCACCACGGTATGATCGCCGTCCGCGCGTACATCCGTCACATTCGCAAGCAGGGATTTCGCCGCCGACGCCGATTCTTCGCCAAGGTGATGGCGCAGCGATGCGAGCACGTCATTGGAGGTGACGGGGCGCCCATCATGGAACGTCGCATTCTTGTTCAACTCGAAGGTCCAGACCTTGGCGTCGGGAGACGCCGTCCAGCTATCGGCCAGATCCGGGCCGAGCGTGCCGTCGGGATTGACCTCGGTCAGATAGCTGCGCGAGGCATGGGCCAATTGGATCATGAAGACCGAAAGATATTGCCCGGGGTCCATCGTGTCGGTGGTGTTGGCGTCGTGGATGGCGACCCGGAAATTTCCGCCTTGCGAAGGGGTCATTGCCGACACCTCGTTCGTCCAAAGCGTTGCCGCCGCCGCGGCGGTCAGGCCGGTGGCCGTTGCGTTCTGCATGAAATGGCGGCGGGTTATGCCACGCTGTCGCCCGGCCGCAACGATGCGGTCGAGTATCAGATTGCTGTCGTCGTTTTTCATTTTTCTACTCCCCTGTTGGTTGATTGCGGACCATTAAGAAATGCTCACGCCGGTTCTCTTGTCGATTTTTCGCCATGCTGAACCGTCTCATGGCGATTACTTGGTAGAGGCAGCGCCCGGTTCAGACCGTCAGCAAGCGTGCCATATATTTCGTGAAGTCCCAGATCGTCCCCTCATAATCATCCGGCGCCAGAGGTCCGCCATCAAAGGTGCGGGTCTTCATCGTCTCCTGCAGAATTTCGAGTTTTTCGCGGTCCTCGACATTGAATGACCTGCAGAGATCAACGTAATCCCTGACAGCCTGCGACTCGGGATCATCCTCGATCCCCGTGACGCCCCAGCGGATGCGGACTTTGTCCGGGCCATTCGGGCGGAGGCACATGAACAGCGTGAAATTCGTTGCCATGCCGACGACGAGGTTCGGAAACACCCCATACATCGGTGAGTTGGTGGTTTCGTCCTCGGTCAGATCCGGATGGAATGGGCCGCGTGGTGGGTAGTCGGGATCGTAATAGGCGTGATATCCCGTCCAGGCATCACCCGACACCATTTTTCGGCACAACCGGGTTGGCGTGATCTTGTGCAAGGTCTTCAGATGCGTCGCGCTCAGGTGGTAGCCTTCCATGAAATTCTCGAAAAGCGCCTTCCAGTTGCAGGCCCACTCATCCTCTTCCATGAACACCAGGAAACGCTCGTCTTGGTGGTAGTTCCTGATGACGTTCTGCAGACCGCCAAGCCGGGGCGTAAGGGGCTCGGCCTGACCGTCGAGATTAACAAAGATCCACCCGTTCCAGATTTCAGATGAAAACTCAGGCAGACCGCATTTCTTTTGATCGAATGCAGCCCGTTTCTTCATCAGTGGCGCCGCGACAAGCGCGCCTGTCGTGTCATAGTTCCAGGTGTGATACTGGCAGATGAACTTGCGCGCATTCCCCGACCCTTCGGCGACACGGTTGCCCCTGTGGCGGCAGACATTGGACAGCACCCGGACGGTCCCATCGCGATCGCGCACGACCAGCAATTGTTCACCAACCATCTCCGTGGTGAAGAAGTCGCCGGGATTTCGGACCTCTCCGATATGTCCCACGCAGAGCCATTCCTTGCGCAACACCGCGTCGATCTCGACTTCAAGAAAGGCGGCGGAGGTGTAGAATTCCGCGGGCATTGCCAGGGCCTCGTCGTCCGGCAGACTTGCCCGAAACGCGAGAGCTTCACGAATTTTGTTGGTGTTGCCGCTGGCGTTGTCCAGCATGAAAGCCTTCCGGTGTGGTTTTGAGCAAGTCTCTAACTGAGATCACGGTTTAAGATTCGTTTCAAGTAGATGTTTAGCGGGGTTGCATGATCCGGCGCAGAAAGGAATCCGAATCCATCCACGCCTTTTGCTGGCAGGTTTCAGCAGGCTCTAAAGCAAGTTTTTTGATGAAAAACCAAGTATAGTGAGTGGTTTGGAACTTTAATTCTCTGATCTTCGACACGATGTCGCTCGGTCAATTTGCACGCTGGGGATTGATTTTATCTCCCAGTAGAAATAACCGTGATCGCAGTTTTAGATAGTGACCGTGCGAAAATAAGTGCGTTGGGCCACGATCCCGATCGTTCATGGAGGGGACATGTTTCTCAAAAACACCTGGTATGTCGCTGAGTGGTCCGATGAAATCGGCGATGAGTTGCAGGAAGTTGTTCTGCTGGAGGAAAGCATCTGCATGTTCCGTGACAGCACGGGCGCGGTGGTGGCATTGGAAAACGCCTGCCCGCATCGCAAGCTGCCGCTGACCAAAGGCCGGCGCAAGGGCGACACCGTCGAATGCGGCTATCACGGGCTGACGTTCAATTGCACCGGCCAATGTGTCCGCGCACCGGGCAAGGGCGGCATCCCGTCCAATGCCAAGGTACATGCCTATCCCTGCGAGGAACGGTACGGTCTTGTCTGGATCTGGATGGGCAATCCGGCGTTGGCGAATGTGGACGAGATCTTCGAGATCGAAAATTACGGCAACCCCGAATGGGGTCTCAACCGCGGCAAGGCGTTGGAGATTGATTGCAATTACCTGTACGTGACCGACAACCTTCTTGATCCGACCCATGTCGCCTGGGTGCATCAGTCGTCGTTCGGGCAGGCGGCAACCGAGGACACGCCCCTGCGGATCACCAAAGGCGAGGATGGTGTTACGGTCTGGCGGTGGATGATGGATGTTGAACCGGCACCGTTCTATAAAAAGATCGTAGAGTTTGACGGCAATTGCGACCGGTTGCAGCATTACGAAGTACGATATCCCTGCCATGCGATTATCCGGGCGGTGTTTACGCCCGCAGGTACCGGTGGGGAGGGTGGCCCCCTGCACGACAAGACCTTTATCATGGACAGCTACAACTTCATGACGCCGGAAACCGAAAGCCGCACGCGCTATTATTGGTTTCAACTGCGTAACCTGCGGCCGGATGATGAGGATTTGTCACGGATGATGAGCGATGACGTCAAACACGCCTTTGAAGAGGACCGCGACGTGCTCAACGAGGTACAGAAGGGCATGACGACCAAGAAGACAGCGCATATCGACCTGCCGATCGACGGCGGACAATTGCGGTTCCGGCGGCAACTCGAAGTGTTGATCGAGCAGGAACGCACGGCCGACGCCGCCCTGGCCTGATGATGGCCGATCTGCCCGCCATCCTCACCGTTCTCGACGATCTCGTGGCCATTCGAACCGTCCCGGGTGAGAAGAATGCGGAATGGCTGCGGTATGTTTCTGCGCGCCTTGCTGCCATCGGCGCCGAAATCGCGGAGGTGCCGTCACCCGCGGGGGAACGCACCGGCCTGATCGCCAGTATCGGCCCGGATCGGCCAGGCGGTCTTGTACTGTCGGGTCATTTGGATGTGGTGAGCGCCGACGGGCAGAGCTGGACAAGTGATCCCTTTCGCCTTCGCCGCACGGAAAACAGGGTCTATGGTCGCGGCACCACCGACATGAAAGGCTTTGTTGCCTGCGCCATTGCGGTATTCGAGGAGGCTGCGCGCGGCGATCTTTCCCATCCCGTCCATATCGCGCTCTCCGCCGATGAGGAAACCGCCTGCCAGTCTGCCCGGAGCCTTGCGGCGCATATCGCCAAGAACCTCCCGCCCCCGCGCGGCGTTCTTGTAGGCGAGCCAACGGCGCTTCGGCCCAGTAACGGCCAGAAAGGATCCTATACCTATGCGGTTGATGTAACCGGTCGCGCGGCGCATGCCAGCATGCCCGAACTCGGGGTAAGCGCGACGGCGATCGCGGCGCGGTTGATGACATGGATCGAAGACCAATCCGCCAGAGTCTACGGTCCGGAGACAACGAGCCATTCTGTCGGTGTGGTCGAGGGAGGTACCGCCAGCAACATCATCGCGGGGCATTGCCGGTTCGAATGGGACATCCGCCTCGCGGCAGGAGACCGGCTCGACCAGATTGAGCAGGCGTTTCACACCGAAGTCGAGCGTCTTCTGGTGCCGCACAGGGAGAACGCAGCCGAAGTTGATGTGCGGTTGCAACAGACGGCGGATTTCCCCGGTTTCCTGACCGCGCCCGACCATCCTTTCGTAAAGGAATGCCTGATGGCGTCCGATGCGGGTGACCCTCAAGCCTTCCCGGCCGGAAGCGAAGGGGGCATCTATTCTGCGGCTGGCCTGCCGGTGGTCATCATGGGGCCTGGCGACCTTGCCCAGGCCCACATTGCCGATGAATTCCTTGAGATCGAGCAGCTTGAAAGTTGCGCGGTGCAACTGCGGCGGCTCATGGGGATGCAATAGGTGACTGGTCCGCCACACGGTCGCGGCGAATGCGGGATGCTTCCTGGCGCATCGGCGCAAGCTGCGGTGCATTTCGGATGAAATCCGCAGCTCTCGCCGCGATCATCATTGTCGGGGCATTGAGATTGGCGCTTGTGATCTCCGGCAGAGCCGAGGCATCCACCACGCGCAGGCCCTCTATCCCCCGGACGCGAAATTGGTCATCCACCACCGCCAATTCGTCATGCCCCATGCGGCAGGTGCAGGACGGGTGAAACGCGGTTTCCACCCTCTCGCGCAGCATGGCTTCGATTTCCTCATTCGTTCGGCAATCGGCGCCCGGGGTCATCTCGGCTCCCCGAAACGCATCGAAGGCGGGTTGCGCCACAAGATCGCGTGCGCGCGCCACACCTTCCCGCATCTCGCGCAGGTCATCGGCATCGGCCAGGTAGTTGAAATGCAACCTCGGTGCCCCCTGCGGGTTGGCCGGATCAAGCGCGATGTGCCCCGTGGTGCGCGGCCTTGCGTGATCGACATTGACGGAAAACGCCTGGTTGACGGTGATCCGGTCCCCGTCAACGGTAAATCCCAAGGGGCCAAAATGGTATTGCAGGTTGGGATAGGCGATGTCGTGATTGCCGCGGATAAGGCCGCCGGCTTCCCATATGTTTGATGTGGCGATGCCGCGGCCGGTCAACGCCCATTGCACCCCCGCAGCCGCCTTGACGAGCGGGTTGCCGATCCGGTGAAAAGCGAGGGGTTTTCGGCAGGCAAATTGTAGTTTGATCTTCGCGTGGTCGCGCAGGTTCTGACCGACACCGGGCAGGTCGGTGGCAACAGGGATACCGCATTCACGCAGGTGATCTGCCGGGCCGATCCCGGACAGCATGAGTAGATGAGGAGAGTTGATTGCGCCACCGCACAGGATGACCTCTCGGGTTGCCCTTGCGACCCGGCGTTCGCCGCGCTGGTCGAATATGACGCCCTCGGCCCGGTGCGCGTGAATTTCCAGAGCTAGGACCTCTGCCCCGGTCTCCAGGGTAAGGTTCGACCGCCTCAAAGCCGGCTTGAGAAAGGCAGTTGCCGCACTGCATCTGCGGCTGCGGCTCTTGGTGGCATCATACCGCGCGACACCTTCGGGGTGCTGCCCGTTCAGGTCGTCACTTGACCCTTGTCCTGCCTGCTTTCCGGCTTCAAGAAAGGCGTCATAGAGCGGATCGTGGGTATCTGTCCGCGTGACTTGCAACGGGCCGGAACCGCCCCGCCACTCATCCCCGCCGCGGCTATAGCTTTCAGCGGCTTTGAAATACGGAAGGCAATCGGCATAACCCCAGCCCGTCAGACCATGATCGCGTTCCCACCGATCGAAATCATCCGGGTGGCCCCGCATGTAGACCATCGAATTGATCGCCGAAGAACCGCCCACAACCCGTCCGCGTGGGGCCGGGACGCGGCGGCCATTCAGCCCCGGTTCAGGTTGCGATACATAGTTCCAATTGATGCGCCGGTCGCGGAAAGCGCGGTAGACGCCGGCTGGAACATGTATCATGAGATTTCGATCCGGCGGTCCGGCTTCGAGAAGCAGCACGGAAACCGACGGGTCGCGGCTGAGTGCTTCGGCAACGACACACCCCGCCGACCCGGCACCAATGATGATAAAATCATGATCGCCCTGTTTCGTCATGTCCCCGGCATCTGGCTGCTGTGACATGACCAAGTTCCACAGAATGCCCCCGGAAGTCCATTGCCGGTCAAAGACCCGGATCACCGATGACATCTCTCACGGGCGGTTTGCAATGCCATTCGCCGGATCAGGCGTAGCCCAAAGAAGGACCTTCGGAGCTTATCCGGACCTCAGCACATTGACCGAGCATTCGGCGTGACGCACCACCCGCGCGGTCGTTGGCCCGATCAGGTAGTCGGCGAGCGACGGGCGATGCGCGCCCATCACGATCTGTGTTGCGCCGATTTTCTCTGCCACTTTGAGGATTTCCTCATAGGCCGTCCCGTGCCGCGCCACGGTCTTGACCTTCATGCCGCTTGGCGTGTGTTCCGCGACGATTTCGTTCAGCCGCTCAAGCGCCTCCTTCACGATCCCCTTGAGGTCATAGTCCTCAGAGCCACCCATTTCGCCGCGTATGGCATAGCGAAAATCAAGCCCGGACAGAATGTCGGGGACCACCGTCATCACCGTCATTTCGCCATCGCGCGCCTTGGCCTGCATCACGCCTTCCTTGATCACCTTCAATCCGGTTTCCTGGTCCGCGAGGTCGATTGGAACAAGTATCTTATCTGTCATTTTCAGCCTGCCTTTCGTGACTCAGCGAACTTCACGGCGTGTGTAGAGCCAGAATACCCACACGAACATTAGAACAAGAAGAACATTCAGGATCGACACGTCCGCGGACGGGTTCATCGCCGCAGGTGGTTCCGGAAGTGCGGGCGCAAAGGCCGCGGCAATCGGCAGCACGGGGTCGATGATCCCGCCATCGGACACACCGCCTGCCAGCGCCTGAACCGTGCTTGTGGGTACCGGTTTCAGGCTGGGCGCTGCCGTGGCACCGGGCCCCTGTTCACCGATGGTCGTGGCCGCCGCAGCGGGGGCGGGACCGGCAAGGACCACCTGGCTCGACAATGTTTCGATGGCGGTGAATTGCAGCGCATAGGTGCCGCCGGGGATACGGGTCTGGCGCAGGAACGGGTATTTCACGAGGTTGCCGCCATCGGTCCATCCGGTGATCGGCAAAAGCTTCAACCCGGCGCCGTCAAAGGCATTCTCGACCACATCCAGCCCAAGCGGACCGGAGATCAGCGCGACCTGACCCGCATCGGCAATCGCCGCGATCAGCTCTGCGGCGCTGGCCGCATCCGTCGCAACCAACTCCGCATTCAGGCCAAGTGCGTCCTTCAGGATCATGCCCAGCTGATGGGTCGATGACCCTTCGGGGCCGACGATCAGTGCCGATGCTTCCTGGAGCGATTTCGGGGCATCCCCGTCCGTTGTCGCAACGAAGTGCAGGACGTTGGTTCCCACCGCTGCGACGCTTTCGAACTGATCGAGGCGGCGCGGTGCGGGACCAGAGATATCAAAGAAACGCTCGGCCCCCACCATGGCGAGCCGTGCATTGCCGCTGGCCACTTCTGCCAGGGGGTCGTTGCTTGCTTCGATGGCGACCTCGCGCCCGACAAAGGCCCGCCTGACCGCCCTGAGCGATGTACCCGCATGGGCGCTGTCGGTCAGCACGGCGGATGTCGCGATCAGAAGCGGATCCTCGGCCTCGACGGCCCCGGATGAAATCAGCCCCAGGCGCGCAAGGGCATCCCGGGCCACGGCATCCGGCGCCCGCCCCTCCAGGTCGACCTTCCGGTTAAGCGCCTGCATCTCGGCCTCGGAAAACTTGCCGCCGAGCGCGTCCAGCGCGCCGCCCAACTCGGGGAATTCGGACAGCGACGACATGCGCACGATGGGCGCCAGTTCATAAACCGGGAAGAAGGTCAGGTTGTCTTCGAGCAAGGTCAGGCCGTAATCCGCGATCTGGCCATCGGTGGTGTAGACCTCGATCACGTCCACCTTTTCGTCCAGCAGCATGTCATAAAGCTGCCCGCGATCCTCGAGCGGCACCTGCTCCACACTCCCGAATTCAAATCCGTAGCGTTGAACCATCGGGTTGAGACCATCAAGCGGGCGATCATCGAAGTCGTCTTCGATGCCCAGTGAGACCTCCGACGAACGGGCTGCGAGATCTGTCATGGTGGTCAGTCCAAGCTCTTCGGCCCGGTCCGGCAACATGGCCAGCCCGTAATTGTTGGCAAAGCCCACCCGTTCGCGCCAAGAGATCCCCAGGGGTTCGAACACCTCCTTCACCCGCGCGGTGGCCTCATCGCCATCGGCCAAGGGGCTTTGGCCCAGCATGACCAACCCGGTGCCATTGTACTCCGGATAGGCGTCGATATCCCCGCGTTTCAACGCTTCGAGAATGGCGGGGGTGTTTTCGTATTCGACAACCCCTTCCACCGGCAATCCCTGCTCGGTCGCAATCGCGGCCATCATGTGCGCAAGAACCCGGCTTTCGCCAAAACTCTTCGAGCCGATGCGGATGGCGCTTTCCTCTTCCGAACATCCCGCCAGCAGGACCACCGCGGCGAGAACTGAAATGAATGTCGATTTGAACATGGGTCTCTCCTTTCTCTGCGGTTGGTGTCAGGCGCTGCCTTCGGCGGCGATTTCAGGGTTTCGGCCTTCGGTTTCACCCTCGGCCTCGATCACTTCGGGCTCTGCGACCTCCTTTCGGATTTCCCGCATGAAGCCCACGATCTGCAGCAGGACAATCACGGCAAAGGGAATGGCCCCCGTGATCGCCATGGCCTTGGCCACCTGCACCGATTCCGTGACCAGCGTCGAGAATGTCAGAACCGCGATCAGGATGCCCCAGATCATCTTTTGAATGACCGGCGGGTTCAGGTTTCCGTCGGTTGTCATCATCGACAGAACGAAGGTGCCCGAATCCGCCGAGGTCACCAGGAAGATGAAGAGCAGGACAGCGGCCAGACCGGCCAGCAACGCGCCGCCGGGGAAGTAACCCAGGAAGGCAAAGAGCGCGGCAAAGACATCTTCGAAAATGATCTCTTTCAGGCCGCCACCGCCGAACATCTCGATATAGAAGCCCGCACCGCCAAAGGCTGCGAACCAGAGCATTGAGAACATGGTGGGCACCAGGACGACGCCAAAGACGAATTCCCGGATCGTGCGCCCGCGCGAGATGCGGGCGACAAAAATGCCGATGAAGGGCCCCCAGGCCAGCCACCAGATCAGGTAGGTCAGCGTCCAGCCGGAGGTCCATCCCGTCAGCCCCTCGAACGGGTAGAGCGTGAAGGACTTGGTGATGATCGCGCTGAAATACTGGCCGATGGAATCGACGAACGTCTCCATGATGAACTGCGTGGGTCCGGCGAAGATCACCAGAAGCATGATGGCCACGGTCAGCACCATGTTGAGGTTCGACAGGATCTTGATCCCCTTGTCGACGCCGGTCGTGGCCGAGAGCATGTAGCAGACGAAGAGCGCCGCAAGGATGATCATCGACATGGTGTTGTTCTGCGGCGTGTCGAACGCGTAGAACATGCCCGAGCGCACGGCGAGCGCGCCCATGGCGAGCGATCCGGCCAGGCCGAACACCACCGACAGGACACCCAGGATATCCGCGGCCTTGCCGACGTTTTCGCCTGCCTTGCCCTTGAACACATGTTTGATGGGCGTCGATATCATCGAGGGTTCATTGCGCCGGAAGGTGAAATAGGCAATCACCAGCGCGCAGCAGCCGTAGATCGACCAGGCGTGCAGCCCCCAGTGCAGGTTGGTGATGACCAAGGCCTCGCGCGCCGCTTCCGCGGTTTCGCCTTCCATGCCCGGGGGCGAGACGAAATGGTACATCGGCTCCGCCGCGCCCCAGACCAGAAGGCCCGAGCCCATACCGCCCGCAAACAGCATCGCGATCCACGACGCGGTGTCGAATTCCGGTTCCTCGTCGTCTTTGCCCAGCCGGATGTTGCCGTAAGGCCCGAAGGCCATGTAGCCGCCAAGCAGTAGAAAGCCCGAGCACATGGCAAGCCACATCCATCCCGCCCCGTTGAGCAGGTAGCTGGTGAAGGCCTGCGCCGAGCCTGTCATGCTGTTGGGGCTGATCACCCCCCAGACGCCGATGGCGAGGCACAAAACCATCGCGACGATGAAGACCGTGTTAAAGGACGCACCTTTGAAATTTGACATTTTCCCACCCTGTTTTTCCCGCAAGGCGCGTAATCCGCCCTTTACAGGCGTCCATCGGATGTCGATTTTCTTCACAAATCAAGGTTGACAGCGGCGAAAAAACTCAGCGAATCGTTGTATTCTTGGCGATTTCCCGCCCACGCTGCTTTCGTGTGCTTGATCCCGAGGCGGTTGGCTTGATTGCCCTTGATACGGTGCAAGATCGCAAGGCGCAGCCTATGGGAGACATGCGGAGAAAGGTGGCTTGTTGCCAGGTCGCCGCATAGACGCAGCCTTTGTGTCAACGTCGAAGGTAACGGAAGGCCGACGTTTTGGGGCACGGCAAATCCGTGTGCGGTCGACCGTGACGGGCACAATGGGCTTTTGGCAGAAAACGAGGGTGAATTGGCATATCTGCCAGGCACATCCCTTGTAAAACGGTTCTCAATGCGGAGCCGCAGCTCTCATCATTCTTACCAAAGGTCGATGTCATGAAGAAACTAGCCGCACTTGTCTTCCCCGGTTTCCAGACGCTGGATTTGCAGGGGCCCCTGGAAATGCTGGGAGATCATGATGAAGGATCTGTCGACATCAAGATCATCGCTGAGACCCTAGAACCTGTACCCAGCTACCATGGCACCAGGATCTTGCCCGACAGAACCCTCGCAGATGGAACAGATTACGATCTTCTTCTCATTCCTGGCGGTGACAGCGCACCGCTTGATCCGGTCAATCAGGCCATCAATGCCTGGATCGTCGAGACCTCCAAAAACGCCGAATATGTGATGGCGGTCTGTACCGGTACGGTTCTGTTGGCCACGACCGGCCTGCTGGATGGGCGCAGGGCGACAACCAACAAGAAGGATTTCCTGGCGACCATCCATCACGGGCCGAATGTCGAATGGGTGAAAGAGGCCAGGTGGGTCGAAGATGGCAAGTTTATCACCTCGTCGGGTGTTTCAGCCGGCATGGATATGAGCCTTGCGGTCATGGAGAAACTGTTCGGTCACAAGGCTGCCTATGAGATCGCGCGAGGGTGTGAGTATGAATGGCACCAGGATTGCAACTGGGATCCCTTCGCCAAGCTCGCCGGGTTGGTTTGAGATCATCGGAGTTTTGGGCCGATTGCCCGCGATGGTGCGAGAGATGTGCCAGTTGACCCGTAGGAAAGAGACATGATGCAGACCGACAAAACAGCCCCAAAACTGGCGCTCTATACGTTCGGCCTCTTCATTGAGGATGATGACCATCCCGCTAATGATAGCTTTTGGGAGCTGAATGACCGCATCTTTGCGATCGTTGACCTCTGCAACGGGTTGATTGCGCGCTCTGGATATGCGGACGAGGACGGCCCCGAAAGCTGGGGCCGCGAAGTCTATCCGCATTTCGCCCATGAATACGGAAGAGATACCGCACCCTCCACGCTGTCCCTCTGGGAGAGCATCGAGGCCGCAATGGCGTTCGTGTATTCGGGATTGCATGCAGAGGCTTTGAAGCGCGGGCGCGAGTGGAACATCAAACCGTCATGGCCGCCTTACGCTGCGTGGTGGTGGCCGCATGAAGCGCCTCCGGAGTGGTCCGATGCCGTGCAGTTGCACAAGCGCCTTCATGACAATGGCCCGTCCCCCAAGGTGTTCAACTTCAAGTCGCCGTTTGGACCGCATGGCGAAAAAATTGCTTTGGACCGGAAAGAGATCAGAAGATTATCAAACCTGAATGCACAGCGGATCTAGAATGCCTGTTTGTCCTTGGCCCGCTTCACCTAAGATGCCCTGACAGTGCTTTGCCAACCAGAACCGACGCCATGACACGAAATCCCTCTCATCAACCTGACACATCCGGGACACCCTTGGAGGTCGTGTTCGTCATCTACCCGGACATTTCCCTTTTGGACCTCGCGGGCCCGCTACAGACGATCACCTGGGCGAAGGAGCACGGGACGGATCGCCTTGGATACCAATCGACCATCGTCTCGCTTGGGGGCGGGCAGGTGCCAAGTGACACGCTTATCGCCGTTGATACCCAACCGATGGCGGCGTTGAGCGGGAAACATATCGACACCTTGATCGTCGTGGGGGGAGACGGCGTTTATGCCGCGATCAAGGACAGCTCTTTCCTGGATGCCGTGTCGGCGTTGGCGGCCCGATCGGATCGTGTCTGCGCGGTGTGTTCCGGCGCGTTGGTTCTGGCGGGGTTGGGGTTGCTCGATGGTCGGCGCGCCGTGACCCATTGGGAAGACAGCGACAACCTGGCGACCATGTTTCCGGATGTTCTGCTGGAAGAGGACCCGATCTACATCAAGGACGGTCATATCTGGACCTCGGCCGGTGTGACCGCGGGAACGGACATGGCCCTTGCGATCGTCGCCGAAGACCTGGGGCGCGAGGCGGCCCTTGCACGGGCCCAGGCGCTGGTCACCTACATGGTACGCCCCGGCGGCCAGTCGCAGTTCAGCCGGGTTCTGGAACGCCAGAGGCTTGAAACCGCATCACGGTTCGAAGACCTTCACAGGTGGATACGCGCAAACCTGCGGAAAGACCTGCGGGTTGAAGAGCTTGCCGGATTTGAAAACATGAGTGTTCGAAGTTTCTACCGCCTCTACACCGACACGATGGGACGCACCCCCGCGAAGGCCGTCGAGATGCTCAGGATGGAAGCGGCGCGGGAAATGCTGGAGACAAGCGGCACCGGCATCAAATCGGTCGCGCTGCGCTGCGGGTTTGGGGATGAGGAACGCATGCGGCGGGCCTTTGTCCGGCTTCTCGGCGTGGCCCCGAGCGAATACCGCGCAAGGTTCCGATTGGCAGAGGGCGTTGGATAGGTGGTGAGGTCAGCGATGCCTCAGACACAGGCCAGCATCATCGAGGTATGATGAACCACGAGATTACATTCAGGTCCTACCACGTTGCCGACCGGCGCTGGGTCGTTGCGACCACCTCTCAATTCAGACTATCCAGACGCAAAAATGTTCCACTTTTCTGAAAACTCACGTTCTGAATGAAGGAGCGTTGAGTGACATATCAGGATCACCATCCACTGCATCGGTGACACCACCTTGTACATACCTTCACTTTTTCCTTGTGACGGGGTGTTGCTCTTCCGAATAGACGCAGCAGAATACTATTTCCAAAGTGCTTAGCCAGCAATTTCCATATTAACTGTGGAATGCAGATTTGGTGCGTGCTCCAAGAATTCCATCTTGTGGGCCAGGATTTATCCCACGCTCTGACAAAGCCTTCTGTAACCAAAGCACAGATTGTCCGCAAAATTGGAGGCTCGTATGTTGTAGAAAACCTAAAAACTCTCGAAATACAACGATCTCTAGCCCTCCTGCCTTTTCAACGCCGATGGCTGTAAAGTCACCGTGTTTACTTACTTTTACGCCGTGAACAGGAATGCGCGTTTCAAGTTGTCCACGATCGACTAGCTCACCATCGTTGCTTGACAAACTAAGAACTCGAGAAACTGGATATCCGGACAACAGAATTATCTCTCCTGTTCGATCTGCAGAAAACCCTGCCCAGTCAGGGCGAAAGTTTTGCGCAACGCTGCGAATGTGATGGAAGATTCCCTGGAAAAGTCGACAAAACTGTCATTCATGCAGAGTTCGCGGATGGCAATTTTGCTTGCTGATTGGTCAACGTAGACAAGACTAGCCAAATGGTCCGCATCGCCCCAATAGATGTCTTTATATCTGGAAGTCGCGGAAACAATCTGGTGAAGCCAGAAGTTAGCTGTTTCCCTGTCGCTTTTATGTCACTGGATAGTCGAATTGTATTTTTGCAGTCATAGCTACGCTTTTCAACCTGAAACAAAACAATTCGGTCATCTCCAAATATCGACAAAACAAAAATTGGATCGTTCGTCTCACTCTCTAACAACGAAGTTTGAATGGACACGCCGCAAGGCAGCAAGTACCCTCCCAATATTGGAGCTTCTAAGTTCCCGTTATCTTTGAATTGATGCAATCTCCCCAATAGCAAAGACCATGAGGTAGCATCAGTTATCGTAAAGTTGTCGTTCTCGCTGATAACGATTTCGGTTAGAATTTCAGATTGCGAGAAGGCAATTTCGTACAATGTTTGAACTGACTTTAGGTCCGTTCACTAGACTTCTTTGACACTACGAAACGAGCGTTGGAGCGTGTTGAATCCAATTTTGGCCGATCGCTGCCAACTACATAAAACGTCCCATCAAATGCTACTCTAAAATCGCTGATGTGGAAATCGAGAGGGTACCGCTGGACTTCACGAGCTGGAAACAACTCATATTCAACAATAGTCGAAGTCAATGCAACAAATAGAGACCTTCTAGTTTCTGAAAATTCCACTCCAACTACATCCGATGATTGAAAAGTTGAATCTGGGTTTTCAATAGGATTGTCAGTCTTTGCATTACCGGCGGGATCAGCCATCAAGATAAATACAATTGCGGCGCCTATCTTGAACATTTTGCATCATCCTCTGAAAGCTTGCTTGAGTCGTTTGACGTGGTCCCATCTTTTTTGGACAGGGAAATCAAAAGCCGCTACCCAACGAATGGCCGGTCTTCCCAATGCAAAGCAGCGCAGAAATCTGAGCAACTGCAGCAACTTTCGTGCTGCGAGCGTGTGCAGCGCAAGAAAGAAAAGACCGTGTCGGGGCTCGGTGCCGACGTTAGAGCATTCGTAGCATCATTTCGGGGAGACCTATCAACTCCAATGCTGACGGCCCAAAGCGGCTGAGGTGGGTGGCTCCTGCTCCACCGGCATCGAATGTGCCAAAGTGCAGTTATCAACGACTGCTAGGAAAGGAGCCACCCAATGACAGTAAAGACCGTCGGCCTCGATCTGGCCAAGGATGTATTTCAAGTGCACGGCATTTCGGAGAATGGCCGTGTCATCTTCAACAAGGCCATCAAAAGCGCGAAGCTGCTGGCCTTCTTTGAGACGCTTCCGCCCTGCAGGGTTGGGATGGACGCCTGTGGGTCGTCCCATCTACTGGGGTCGCCAGTTGTGCAAGCTTGGCGATGATGTGAAGCTCATGCCCGCCGGTTACGTCAAACCGTATGTGAAACGCGGTAAGAACGACGCCGTGGATGCCGAAACAATCTGCGAAGCAGTTCGGCGCCCAACAATACGCTTCGTAGATACCAAGACTGAAGAACAGCAGGCTATTTTGTCCATTCACTGCGCACGGGATCTGGCGGTCCAGCGGCGCACCCAGATAGCCAACATGATCCGCAGCCTTTTTGCGTGAGTTGGGCATATCTTGCCCATCGGGATCGAAGCGGTAACGGCCTTTGCAAAGCGTCACCTTGATGGTGACAACTCGGACATGCCTGAGATCGCCAGCGGCATGCTCGGTATCCGGTGCTATCAGTTCATCGGCTTGAACGCGCGCATCGAAGGCTATTCGAAGATGATCGAACAACATGTCCTATTGAATGCAGACGCACGCCGACTAACGCGCATGCCAGGGATTGGGTCGATCACCGCGTCAGCTATCGTCGCAACGATTGGCGATGCAAAACAGTTCCGGACCGGACGCGATCTGGCGGCGTGGCTGGGGTTGATCCCTCTCAACAAGCCCAGTGGTGGAAAGGAACGTCTGGGCAAGATTACCAGGCGGGTGACCGCTATATTCGCAAACTGTTGGTCGTCGGCATGACATCGTGCGCAGTCATGGCCAAACGTTCGCCAGAGAAGGTGGATCTGCGGACGGCGAAGATCATTGCGGACAAACCATTCCGCTTGGCGACAATTACAATGGCAAACAAGGCCGCCCGGGCCATCCGGGCGATGCTAACCAAGAAACAGGAATACAGGCAGCCAGCGTTCTAAGCGCACCAGCTGCCCACGAGATGCAAGACGTTGAAGTGATGATGCGGAAGTAGGTCAACCAACAGCAAGGAAACTCCGGGAATGTCAGCGGCCCTCTTCTAAGGTCTAAGGTCGACAAGCCGATTGGAACCTCGCTCGCGGAATTCATCAAGGCCAGCGGAACACCGCCGCACAAACAGGCCGGACAGACGACAATACTGACAAAATGACCGCAGTTATCGCCAAAAACGCTTGCGATGCAGGAGCCACCCATAGAGGACGTTGCACCAGCCCGGAATCAAGACCGCGCAGCACCGCCCCATGGGCGGGCGCTTCGTCGCCGTTTCAATCCGAACAACTGGTGGAGGTATACGTGACCATAAAGCACGATGAACCACCTGGGTACGCCCACCCACGGTCAGACGATGCCCTCTGTTTCAATGGTGATCGAGCGGCCGCTTTGTCCGCTCAGCCGCCTACTTCGATAATGGCCCTCGCTAGGATCGGCACGGTGTCGCGGTTGAGGCCCGCGATGTTCATCCGGCTGTCCCCGATCATATAAATCCCGTGATCGGCGCGCAGTTTTTCGACGATCTCCGGGGTGACGCCAAGGCGCGAGAACATGCCACGATGTTGCGCCAGAAATCCGAACCGGTCGGAGCCGGACAAGACACGCAGCTCGTCCGCCAGTTGCTGACGCAGGGCAAGCATGCCGGTGCGGACCTCCTCAAGCTCGGCCTGCCAATCGGCGCGCAGGGCCTCATCCTGCAAGACCATCGTCACCAAGCGCGCACCGTGATCGGGCGGGAAGGAATAGGTCAGCCGGTTGAGCGAATTGAGATTGTCCTGCGCCACCGCGCGCAGCCCAGCATCCTGCGTGACGGTCATCAAAATGCCGGTACGTTCGCGATAAATGCCGAAATTCTTGGAACAGCTCCCGGCGATCAGGGTCTCGGGGCAGTTTGCGGCCACAAGGCGGGTCGCGGCGGCATCTTCGTCGAGGCCATCGCCGAAGCCCTGATAGGCGATGTCGATCATCGGCATAGCGCCCGTGCGGTTCAGCAAATCAATCACTGCTTGCCATTGCGTCAGGTTCAGGTTGGCACCGGTCGGATTGTGGCAGCAACCGTGCAGCAGCACCAGATCACCGGTGCGGATGTCTGCCAAATCAGCCATCATCCCGTCGAAATCCACCGCGCAGGTGGCATCGTCGAAATAGCGATAGCTTTGCGTGTCGATCCCAAGATGTTTCAGAATGCTGACATGGTTGGGCCAGGTCGGATCGGACACCCAGACCCGCAGATCGGGATTGGCCATGCGCGCCAATTCGAACGCCAGGCGCACAGCGCCGGTCCCGCCGGGTGTCGCCGCTGCAGCCACGCAATCCGCCGCAACGGCCTCACCCAAAAGAAGATCCCGCATCGCGTCGGTAAAGCCCGGATCGCCCGCCAACGCCACATAGCTCTTGGTGGTTTCCTGTTCCCAGAGCTTTTGTTCAGCCGCCTTGATTGCGCGCATGATCGGGGTGTGACCGTCGGCATCTTTGTAAACGCCGACGCCAAGGTCGATCTTGTCCTCGCGCGGGTCGGCGCGAAACGCCTGCATCAGGGCGAGGATTTTGTCAGCGGGTTGTGTCGAGAGTGCATTCAGCATCATTTGAGGCATCTTTCGTTGAGCGGGGTTTCGGCAAGGCGCCGGGTCGAACAGGTGTCAGGCTTTCTTGCGAAGGAGCGTCAGATCGCAGGCTGTGGCGTGTCCCATTGCCCGTTTGATACCGGGCAGAAGGGTAGCGCCATTCATGGCAAAGCTCAGCTCGATCAGGCCAGCGTCACCGTAGGCATCCTGAACCACCGCCCGGGCGTCCGGGTCATCCATCCGGTGCAGCGTCACGGCGTCGGCAAGCGTTGCAACGGCGGCCACTTCCGCCGGGAGTTGCGCGTAATCCGCCGCAAGCAGGTGGTCGATCTGCTGCATGTCGATGCCAGCTTTGCGGGCCAGGTTGATCTCGGCCTCGACACAAGTGCCGCAATCGGCCGCCAGCGCACCGCGCAGCCGGGCAGCATGATAGGCCAGCGGCGGGGTGTGATTTCGGGGGTCGAGAAACCCAAAAAGACGATTGTAGCGCGTCAGCAGTTTGATGTCGGTCCGGGCGATCCGGTGGACATAGTCGAGGGTTACACCAATCCGCCGCTCGGCCCGCCGGATAAGATAGGTCGCGACCTCTTTGAGGACCATGTCATGCGTCCCCGGTCGCCACGGGCATTGTCGGATAGGCCCCCCATTCCGTCCAGGAACCGTCATAAAGCGCATGGTCGGTCTTGCCGACCCGCTCCAGCGCGAGGTTGATGATCGCCGCCGTGATGCCGGAACCGCAGCTCGTGATAACCGGTTTCGACATATCGACCCCGGCCGCCGCGAACACCTCGCGCAGCGCATCGGGCGCTTTCATCGTGTTGTTCTTGGTCAGAAGCTCGGTGAAGGGAACGGATTTCGACCCCGGAATGTGCCCTCCCCGAAGCCCTTCGCGCGGCTCTGGCGCTTCGCCCCGGAACCGACCCGCCGAGCGAGCATCGAGGATTTCATAATCACCCAGTTTCGATGCCGAGGAGACCTGTGTCACATCCTTGACCATCTGATTCTGCCGGCGAACGGTCATGTGACGATCACGGACAATAGGCGGGAGGTCTTCGATCGGGCGCTCTTCGGCCATCCATTTCGGCAGGCCGCCGTCGAGCACGGCGATGTTCTCTTGCCCCATCAGCTTGAAAAGCCACCAGACACGCGCCGCCGACATCAAGCCGATCTGGTCATAAACCACGACCTGGTGCCCGTCGCCGACACCCATCGCCCGCAGTCGGGACATGAATTTCTCGACCGGCGGCACCATATGCGGCAACTCGGAACGATGGTCGCTGATATCGTCAATGTCGAAGAAACGGGCGTTGGGAACATGCGCCGCCTCGAAGGCGCTTTTTGCGTCGCGCTCATCACCCGGCATGAACCACGTTCCATCCAGCACGCGCAGATCGGGATCTTTCAGATGCGCGCCAAGCCAGTCGGTCGAAACCAGTGTTTTCGGATCATCATTTGCCATGGATGCCCCCGTTTTTGCTGCGTCCTGCCTACAACCCGGGGGCGTGAAGGGCAAGGCCGGGCGCTGGGACACAAGCGCCCGGTTTGGGCGTTATTTTGCCATGGCGTTCTTGATGAGACCCACGACGGCAAGCAGCACACCCCCGCCGACGCCGCCCGAGGCAATCTGCCCGATAATAGCACCCAAATCCGTGCCGCCAGCGGCTGCACCACCCGCACCGAGCGCCGAAAGGATCTGACCGCCGAGGCCGCCACCGACGATCCCCGCCACCGAGTTCAGCAACACGCCCAGATTGGCTTTTTTCAGAAGGCCCCCAGCCACGTTACCGCCGACGGCACCCGCGATCAGACTGATCAGAAGTTCCATTACGCTTCCTTCCTGTCGGGCCGTTACACGTTTTATCAGCCGAAGACTGACCCATCCCCTCCGGTGGAGAGAGCGTAGCAAAACCGCCCATGCGGACCTAAGGGGAAAAACCGAGGCCTACTCTCCGTGACGCAGCAGGCGTTGCTTCTGGCGGTTCCAGTCGCGCTTGGCCTCGGTCGCGCGTTTGTCGACATTCTTCTTGCCCTTGGCGATGCCGATCTTGAGCTTGGCCAGGCCGCGATGGTTGAAATAGAGCACCAGCGGCACAAGCGTCATGCCCTTGCGTTGCGTGTCGTTCCACAGGCGCGACATTTCCTTCTTGGACACCAGGAGCTTGCGGCGACGTTTTTCGTCATGGGTGAAGGTCTTGGCCTGATCGTAAGGCGCGATGTAGCTGTTGATGAGCCACAGCTCACCCTCATCCACCGCAGCATAGCTTTCGGCAATGTTGGACCCACCCGCGCGCAGGGATTTGACCTCCGACCCTTCGAGAATGATGCCGCATTCGATATCGTCCTCGATGGCATAATCATACCGCGCCCGCCGGTTTTCGGCGATGACTTTGTAGTTCGGATTGTCCTTCGGCTTGGCCATGGGTCTTGTCCTATCGGGGCGCTGCATACCTGTCCAGCGGCCCGCCTACATAAGCGGTCGCGGGCCGGGTTCCAACCCCAGCGATTCAGCCGCGCAGATCCTTGGGTGAGCCCATCACAACGTAGGAGGTAATCGACGCCACTTGCGGCAGGGTACCCACCACGTCGGTGTGGAACGCCTTGTAGGCCGGCAGGTCTGCGACCTCGATCCGGAGCAGGTATTCGACCGCGCCGGTAATGTTGTGGCATTCGACCACCTCGGGGGCGACGGCCATGGCGCGTTCAAACGCCTGCTGACTGGACTTGGTGTGGGAGTTGAGACCCACGGCGGCAAAGGCCACAAACCCCACCCCCATCGCCGGACGGTTCAGGACCGCGCGATAGCCTTCGATCACGCCGCGCTTTTCCAGCGATGCGACTCGGCGCAGGCAAGCCGACGGCGACAGACCCACCTTTTCCGCCAGGTCAAGGTTGCTGATCCGACCATCGCGTGACAGCTCGTGCAATATATTGTCGTCAATTTGATCCATGGCCGCATTTAGTTGCACATCTTCTGCCTCAACGCAAAACTTCGCAATTCCAATGCGCCCACTGCCGCATAAGGTTTCCCGAAATCACCCCGGACAACGACAATGACAATCGAACTTCTCTCCGCGCTTTTCACCTTCGCCTTCGTGACCGTCATCACGCCGGGGCCGAATAACCTGATGCTGATGGCCTCGGGGGCGAATTTCGGGTTCCGGCGGACTTTGCCGCATATGCTGGGCATCGGGATCGGGTTTCCGACGATGATTTTCCTGGTGGGGATCGGGATCATGCAGGTCTTTGACCTCTGGCCGATGAGCTACACGATCCTCAAGGTGTTCAGCGTCGCCTATCTCTTGTACCTCGCGTGGAAGATCGCCAATGCCGCGCCCCCGCAAGAGGCCGCAACCGAGGGCAAACCGCTGACCTTCCTGCAATCGGCGGCATTTCAATGGGTGAACCCCAAGGCGTGGAGCATGGCGCTTTCGGCCATCACCCTCTACGCCAGCAGCCGGGATTTGCCCGCGGTGATGTGGGTGGCAGGCGTCTATGTCTGCGTCTCGTTCTTGAGCACCACCGGGTGGACCGTCCTGGGCCAGCAAATGCGGCGCATACTGAAAAGCCCCGCCCGGCTGCGGGTCTTCAACTTGCTGATGGCGCTTTTGCTGGTGGCGACGCTCATCCCCGTGTTATGGCCCGCAGAAGGTTGACCGGCGGAGGGCGCAATGCCCCGAATCCTGACGTTTTTTCACACCGCGCTGGTGCATGGCGACACGTTTGATGCGCTCCGCGACCGGATCGCGCCCGGCGTGGCGATGCACCACAATATCCGGACCAGCTGGCTCGTCCGCGCGCGAAACGGGATTGACCCGGACCTCGCCGATGAGATCCGGCGCGAGATCTCGGGCGCCCGTCAACCGGCCATCTGCACCTGTACGACCATCGGCCCGCTGGCCGAGGCCGCCGGTGCAATCCGCATTGACCAGCCGATGATGCGGGCGGCGGCAGAAACCGGTGGCTCTGTCCTGATGATCTATTGCCTCGAAAGCACCGTGCAGCCAAGCCGGGAGTTGCTTGAGACCGCGATGCTAAGGGCGGGCAACAGGGCCACGATTGAGTTGCTGCCGCTGACCGGGCTTTGGCCGCTTTTTGAGACCGGTGAGACCGAGGCTTTCGCTCGTGCAATTGCCGAAGCCGTGCGCGATCGCGTGAGCCAACACCCCGGCATGGGTTGCATCGTGCTGGCGCAGGCATCCATGGCCGGAGCGGCAGAATGGTTGGCGGATTTGCCCTGCCCGGTGCTGTCCTCGCCGGAACTGGCATTGCGCGCGGGTCTGGCCCGGTTGTGATTGCAAATCCCGGCCCATGCCGCCATATATCCATGCGCAGAAGCTGGAGACCGCGATGACCAATTACCTCGACTTCGAAAAGCCCCTGGCCGAGATTGAAGGCAAGGCCGAAGAGCTGCGCGCGTTGGCGCGGACCAACGAGGAGATGGATGTCGAGGCCGAGGCGACCGCACTCGACAAAAAGGCCGCAGATCTGCTGCGCGATCTTTACAAGGATCTGACGCCCTGGCGGAAATGCCAGGTGGCGCGTCACCCCGAACGGCCCCATTGCCGGGACTATATCGAGCAGCTTTTCAGCGAGTATACCCCCCTCGCCGGGGACCGGAACTTTGCCGACGATCTGGCGGTGATGGGCGGGCTCGCGCGGCTGGACGACACACCGGTGGTGGTGATCGGCCACGAAAAGGGGGCCGACACCAAAAGCCGGATCGAGCGCAATTTCGGCATGGCCCGCCCCGAGGGGTACCGCAAGGCGATCCGCCTGATGGAACTGGCCGACAAGTTCAACCTGCCGGTGGTGACTTTGGTGGACACGCCCGGCGCCTATCCGGGCAAGGGCGCCGAGGAACGCGGCCAGTCCGAGGCGATTGCTCGCGCCACGGAAAAATGCCTTCAGATCGGGGTGCCGCTGATTTCGGTCGTGATCGGCGAAGGCGGCTCCGGCGGGGCGGTGGCCTTTGCCTCGGCCAACCGCGTGGCGATGTTGGAGCATTCGATCTATTCGGTGATCTCGCCCGAAGGCTGCGCCTCGATCCTGTGGAAAGACGCGGAAAAGATGCGCGAAGCGGCGGAGGCGCTGCGCCTGACCGCGCAGGATCTGACCAAGCTCGGTGTGGCCGACCGGATCATCAACGAGCCGATGGGCGGCGCGCATCGCGATCCGAAGAAAGCCATTGCCGACGTGGGCAAGGCAATCTCGGCAATGCTGAAAGAACTCGGCAATCAATCGCGCGAAGATCTGGTCAAGGACCGGCGGCAGAAATTCCTGAACATGGGCGACAAGGGCCTCGCCGCATAAGGCGGACCGTCACGCGGTCTTAGTCGATCTGCGGACAGCCGGTACCGCCGATGCCATCATTGCCGGATGCACATTCCGCCGACGGGTCCAATTTGCGGGCCGATGGCGCCGCATCACCGGCGGGTTCAGCCGCGATCACCGGCGCGGGTTCGGCCAGAATGGCTTCCTCCATCGGCGCCGGGGCACATGCGGCCAGCAGCAAAAGAGCGAAGATTGCGGATGTGGTGCGGCCTGTCATGCGTCGGTCTCCCCGGTCTTGTAGAAATACGCGCCCGCGCGGAAACGCTGTGGCCTGTCACTGGTTTTTTCGAATGTCGCGGCCAGGGCGTTAAGCTCCTGCAACACCGCCATCTGTAACGCTGCATGGCGGTCCTCGAGCATCTTGACCTGATCTTCGGACAGACCGCCATAATGCACTGCACGTTCAAAAACCGGGTCCATACCGGTCACGTTACCCGTCGCAGCCGACAGGTGATCACCTACATTTTGCGCCAGGTAGGCGACCTGTTCCGCGCTGCCCGCATGGGGTTGATAAGACCGCGACAGGAGTCGGACGGTCTGTCCGTCATCGGCAAGCTCGATCGTTCCGGTCTCCGCCAGCGCGTCCAGCATCGTACGGGGATGGACATCGCGCCGAACAAGCCGCGCCAGCGCGTCGAAGGACGGCGCATCGCCGGAGCGTGCGAGGTCACGCGGGTCGCCATCGTCATGGTATCCGTCTTCGGTCTGCCAAAGCGCGACCAGGCGGGTGAGGTGGCCGGTCTTGGTCGGTTTCGGCTCGAACCCGCGCAAACGCGCCACGTCGCGCCGTTGCAGCCCGGTCATCACCGACAGGCGGCTATCGGTGGCTTTGCCCTCGGACAACCGCATCGCTTCGACCACGTAATGCGCTTTCAGCCGCTCTGACAGTTCCGAAAACAGCACCCCGCGCGCGATCATCAACCGGGCAAGCGGGGCCAGCAGCGTATCAAGGAAATCACTCATATGTGCTTTTTGCACATTAATCCTGGACAAGAAAGCCGAATCCATAATATGTGCAATTTACACATTTTTAACGAGGTGCCCGATGTTGAGCCGCGATTATCACTTGCCGTTTGTCCTTTTGGCCGGTCTCGGCCTGTTGTCCGCCTGCGCCGCCGGTGGCCCAGGCGACACAAGGCTGGCCAAGACGTCCGAGGGGACAAGCGCCAGTCCCGTTCTGGCAGAACCCGTCATGGTCGACGCCGAACCGGCGGCGATATCCTCGGCCCGCATTGCGCCCAGCCACCCCCACCGGCCGCCCCGGGCCGGTATTGTGACCGCCGGTGATATTGACGACACCCGCAACTTCGCCGCGTTCCGGTCCTACCTGAAACGCAAGGGCGGGTCGGAAAGACCGTTCTCCCGGCCGGTGCTGGTGCAATTGTCGGGACCTGATGGCAAGCCTGCGCCCGGGGTCTACTACACGCTGCGCAAACCCGGGGCGAAGGAGCCGTTCCATACCGGCTATTCGGGGGTCGACGGGCATATCAATGCCTTCCCCAAGGCTCTCGGCGCCGGACAGCCCCAAAATGTTGAACTGCGGCTTTTTGCAGAGGACCAGGACGGCACGACGGTCCGGGATCTGCGGACAGGACCAACCCGGCACAAGATCGTACTGGCACGGAACACCGCATGGAAACCCGCCTTCCTCGATCTTGTCTTTGTCGTCGATACCACGGGAAGTATGGGCGACGAGTTAGACTGGCTGACCCGTGAAATGCGCGAGATCGTGAAGACCGCGCGCAGGGCAGCACCCGGCGTCGATATCCGCTATGGCCTCGTGGCCTATCGCGACCACGGGGATGCCTATGTGTTGCGCAATCTGGGCTTCACCGGGTCGGCACGGACCATGCAAGGCTGGCTGGACCGGCAGCGGGCAAATGGCGGCGGGGATTATCCCGAGGCTGCCGCCGCGGCACTTCAATCCGCCGTATCGCTCAACTGGCGCCGGGGCAAGGGCGAGCGTATCGTGATCCACATTGCCGACGCCCCGCCCCATAGCCGCGACGCGAACCGGTATCTTGACGCCGCCCGCGCCGCCGCCCGTCGCAACATCCAGGTTTACGGGCTTGGGGCCAGCGGGGTTGGTGACGAGGCCGAGATTTTGATGCGCCAGGCCGCGGCGATGACATCGGGCCGCTATCTGTTTCTAACCGATGACAGCGGTGTGGGCCACGCCCATGCCGAACCGGATATCGCCTGCTACCGGGTGACACGGCTCAAGACCCTCATGATCAACGTGCTGAAATCCGAACTGTCCGGCATCCGTCATGAGGCCACGGCCCAGCAGGTTGTGCGCGAGGTGGGGGCCTATCGCCGCGGCGTTTGCCTGAATTGATGGTCTATCCCACCAGCATCTTGAGGCCCTGCGTCACGTCGGAACGCACCGCAAGGCGAAGGCCGGGTTCATCCCCGGCCTTGAGCGCGCCGATGATAAGCCGGTGATAATGCGGCGGATCCTTGCGCGAGAGCTTGCCATAGAGCGCCCGCATCGTCGGCCCAAGCTGCAGCCAGACGGTTTCCGCCATGGCCAACATCGCCGGCGCCTGCGCACGTAGATAAAGAGTCCGGTGAAACTCCAGATTGCGGCGGATATACCCCACCGCATCGTGGCGCGAGATGTTTTCGGTGATCAGCCCGTTGATGCTCTGCAGCCGGTCGATCAGCGCGATATGCGCCCGTGGCAAGGCGCGGCTGGCCAGTTCCACCTCGATCAGGGCGCGCAAGGCCGCAAGCTCTTCGATACGGTCGTTGCTCAGATCGGGCGTGGACACGCGCCCCGACGTCGAAAGGGTCAATGCCCCCTCGGCGGTCAGGCGGCGGATCGCCTCGCGGGCGGGTGTCATCGACACGTTGAATTCTTCGCCGACGCCGCGCAGGGTGAGCGACTGCCCGGGGGCAATCTCACCATGCATGATGCGGGTGCGCAGCCCGCGATAGACGCGATCATGCGACGACGGGGACGGATCCGGGCGAGGGTTGATCAGCATGAGGCCTATTTGTGATCACAAACCAAGGAACGTCAATCGCCGAAGCGGTAGCGATGCAAGGCACCGCCCTCTTTGCGCAGCCATTGGCGGGGATCGCGGTAATCGGGCATAAGGTGTTCGACCAACGACCAGAAGGCCGCAGAGTGGTTCATTTCCTGCAAATGCGCGACCTCATGGGCCGCCACGTAGTCCAGCACCTCCGGCGGCGCCATGATAAGCCGCCAGGAATACATGAGCCCACCGGCGGCGGTGCAGGAGCCCCAGCGCGACCGTGTATCGCGCAGGGTCAGGCGGCTATACGGACGACCGATCAGACCGGCGTATCGATCTGATGCGGTGGCCAGTCGGTCACGGGCCAGCGTCTTAAGGAATGCCTGCAGCCGCGATGCCATCGCCTCTTCGGGACCGGGAACCAGAAGCGCATCGCCCTCCGGCACCACGCGCTTGCCCGTCCCGGGCATGATTCGCAGCATCTCTCCCTCAACCGGGATTTCCATCCCTGAGCTGACGGTGACAATCTCCGGCTGATCGCTGATCTGCGCCCGCAGCCAGTCACCCTTGGAGCGGGCAAATTTGAGCCCCTCGCCCTCGGAAACACCCCGCGGCAGGGTCAGTGTCACCGCCCCGTCAAGCCCCGAGACACGCAGCGAAATCCGCCGCGCGCGGGCGGACCGGCGCAGGGTCAGTTCGACCGGGGGGTTGCCGGGAAGAAGATGTTGGCCCATATGGCCTCCTGAATAACCTGTCCGCCGGGCTTCAAAGCCTTTGACACCTGCCGCACGTTATGGCAGGTGGCGCGGATCGTCGACAAGACCTCAGATTTGAAAGGGATGACCCATGCCCAAAGAAGAATGGGGCGTCAAGCGCCTGTGCCCCACTACCGGAAAGCGGTTTTACGACCTGAATGCCGATCCGATCATCAACCCCTACACGGGCGAAGTGTTCGAGCTTGAGAACGGCAAAAGCCGGTCGATCACGGCGGATGCCGAGGATGCCGAGACCAAGAAGATGAAGGACGCGGATGTCGACAGCACCGATGATGTGCTGGACGATGATGACGACGTCGACGTCGATCTGGGCGATGATGTGCTGGACGATGACGACGACGATGATGTGTCGCTGGACGAAATCGCCGACGTCGCGGCGGATGACGACGACAGTTGACCGCGAAAAGGCGGGATTTTCCACTTGATCCCGCCTGCCGCTTTGCCTAATTAGCGGCGAACCGATCCGACGGGTCGATGGTTTGGGGCCTTAGCTCAGCTGGGAGAGCGCTTGCATGGCATGCAAGAGGTCAGGGGTTCGATCCCCCTAGGCTCCACCAGATCTCCCATTTAAGCAACTGACTTTATTTCATAAATACGTTTTTCTTAGTTTTATCCCGCCGATTTACCCGCCGACAAGGTGGAACTGCGTTTAAAACTTGTTCTAAGCCTCGTAGGGATAAGTTTACTTCCGAATGCGAGCCTATGGTGGCTAATGCCGCTTCTACATGAGTCCAGAAGGGATTCCCATGAGTCCAAAAATGTGCGATGGTTGGAGTACGGGAGAAATGAGATGACCAACATTGAAAAAGTGATTCACAAACACTTGGGAACAAAAAACGTAGAGAAGATTCTTGTTAGTCATGACGAAGATATAGATGGCGAAAGCATTATCCGAGTGAAAGTGGTCTATAGTACGGATGTTGAGGAACTACCCGTAGAGACGATGGCTAAAGTGACGAATGAGCTTTGGGAAATTCTCCGTAAAGAAGATCAAGAAGCGCTTCCTTTGCTGAGCTACATTTCAGCTGAAGATACGCCTGAATTGAATGCAGCTTAGTCGCCAGCTAATTAATTCAGCGCGTCAGCGCTTCGGGCGCGCGGAAAATAGGACCGAGGCTGATCTTCGTCGTGCCGTTAGCGATACTTACTATGCTATGTTTCATTGCATTTGTGAGTCATTGTCAGCACCGCTTTTGGCTGCGGGTAGTTCGACTTTGGTTAACACTGCTTATTGCGCTCTATATCGCTTTCCCGAGCATAAAAAGCTAGCTGATCGCTGCAGGTGCTTACCGAACGATCAATTCCCTAATCACTTTGTTTCGTTCGCTCGTCAATTTGCCTCAATGCGACAAAAACGAAATGAAGCAGATTACGACCCTCTAGTTCAGATTGTTTACTCAGAAGTCGAAAACGACCTTAACCTATCGGCGAGACAAATTGCTGATTTTCAGAATTCGGATCAAATTGATCAGCTGGGTTTTGCTATGTTAGTCGCAGGCATTTCCAAGAACCGGTGAAGGTCTATTCCTCCTCCATGCTTCCTCTGATTTTTCCCGCGCCTTGTCGGTTCTCAAAATATTTTCTGGATTCGTCTCAGCATAATCGCGGAGGCATTGTCTCACTACTTCGGAAAGCGATTTAGATCCCGATTTTGCTCCAGCTCGTAGCCAATACTCAATATCAGGATCAAGAGTTATGGTCACTCGTGTTTTTTTCATTTGCCCTATCCCCAATGACCTCTCGAATGGTTGCAAGCGCTACGCAAGCGCCGAGCACGATTCCGATTTCTGAAATTGTGCTCCCCCCAAGTGGAAGGAACGACAAGGTATCGGGCGCGATTGCTTGTGCAACTGGAAGTAATAGCAGCGCTGCGCATCCAACAAGGATCGGTTTCATGAGTGTCTCCAAAGAATTTGACGCCCTTGAAGATAGCGGTATGTCGTTAAAACGAAGTTAAAGCTGCATCACTTTCATAACATGGGTATTGAGTGGCACTAGCTTCATGTACCGGTGTTGCTCGACCTCGCCACCACCAACCTCGGCTCCTCCGGAAAGCTCCTGATATCAAACCAGGTGAACCGCGTGCCGTCGGCGTTGGTCTTGTTGCCCCAGACGAGCCCATCTGAACCCTGTCGTATCAGTCCCGCCCGGAATGCCCGCAGGTCAATCAGATACCAGCTCTCTATAGCCGTCTGCGCGGCGTTGGCATGACCATAGAACAACCAATCGCCCTTACCATTTACAATCTTGGAAAGCTCCGTCTCTGCCCCTGAGGCAACGCGAGAGCGGATGGTGAACTGATGCGGGTATTGGGTGGCGTATCCCGGTCTGCGCACCCTTGCGGCTATCCGCATGTCACGAGCATCCAGCATCAGTAAGTCGGTGGCCTGGTGCCAATCCAGCGGATCCGGCGAAGTCTCCAGAAGGTGGCTTCCGACAATGCGCTTGATCTGCGGCAGGAACTGGTCGGACCAGTTACGATTGATGGAATAATGGTTCATTCAAATAGCCTTACCGTACAACTTCTTTGGAACATTCGGAGCCGCGTAATTTCGCCCTGTAACCGTCTTAATTTGATCAATTCGGTATGCTTATTCTTCTGTATGGACTTGAAAGTAATTTCAGTCTGGAGGTCCCGCTTCACTGTCCTTTGTGCGGGGCCTCCACCATGCCCTCGGCGACCGCAATTGCATCATCGCAGGCGCGACCCAAAGCCAACAGCAGTACAGGCAAACCATCGACCGGCAGCGGTGTCTCGGTTTCGGCATTGGCTCTCTCGTAGGCCAATCCGGCCAGGCCCTGCACCTGTTCCATCGTCTCACGCAGGTATTCGTATTCATCCATCGTCAGGGGCATGCAGATTTCTCCAATGTTGGTAACGCTAAGTTCATGTTTCTGTTGTTAATTGCCGGTGTCACATTTGACATTGAAGCTAGTACTGAAGCCTCGCCACTCGCTCCCGGCGGGGCTTCTTCATTTCCCTACAAATACTCCATACCAGTAACGCTAAATTCATATCCGTGCGGTTACTTCGCGTTGTAACGATTGGCAGTGGTTAATGGTAAGAGGCCTCGTCGAGTTCCAGCCCTCGGGGCCTCTTTCAAATTCCTCTAAAACTCACCGAACAGCGTAACTCCAGGTTCATTTCTCTGTCGTTAGATGACGTGTCTCTGGTGACAGGGATTGGAGGAGTGAGGGTCCCGTTTTCGTGTCTGGCGGGACCTTCAGCTTTCCCAATACTCTTTGCTTACAAGCGCGACCTCAACGCCTTGGGCCTCCAGTGCTTCCAGGTTCGCAGAGACATAGGCAGGCTTGGTGCCAATGGCCTTCTCATCGGCCAGGATCAGCTTGTCACCCGGTCGCATGATCTTGCACAGCAACTTGTAACCGGGCCGGTCCATCACACGGCCTTCTCGAATGTCGGTCATCACGAGCTCGGCGCCGACGTAGTAGGCCCGGCGCACGTTGATGTCCGCTGGTCCGTTGCGGGGTTCAGCCACATAGCCAAACACTCGCTTGCTATCCTCACGGAAGGCTTCGGGATGACAGACACCGCACGTCATCTCACCCCCTTTCCTGCGATGCCTGCCGGAAGATGGCAGACGCAATCTGATTGCCCCATTCCTTCGACCGGGATTCGAAGAAGCGATAGAAAGGCTCGACGCTGTTGAAGGCGACAAGTGCCTGCGCCTTGATAAGTACCCCCTGCATTGAGCGTTCTTCGCATTCAAGAATGGCGTTGACCTGCTCTGTCAGGCGCTCACGGGTCTCACTTCGCCGTTCAAGTGCAGCCTCTATCCCCGACGCATCTCGGATGGCATCCACCTCGGCCCAATATTTGCGCGCAATGGGAATGGCAGCCCGATTTTCTTCCAAAGACTTCTGGACCATACCGAGACGGCGCTTGCTCTTGGTTTTCAGAATGCGGGCAATCTCGCCCTCGTCGTACTCTGCCTCGCGGCGAAACACCTCGGGGGTGCCGACACGTATTGCACCACAACCCTTGATGTCGTGAGGATATCCCCTGAAATCAATCGTCTGTTCTTTGAGGCAACCAGTACCATACCGGACAATCGCCTTCGGTGCGCGAGGCCACGTCGGGCTGTACTTGCTGATAATCCGCTTCACCTCGGCGCGGGCGGCGACATGTTCGGCTTCAATGGCAGGCAGTTCATTGCCCATGCGGATCAGATCCGGGTTTTCGGCGATGCTGGCCTCAGTGACTGTTGCAGCAGCGGTCGATGCGGCGGCAAGGCCTAGCAGCATCTGGCGGCGGTTTGTAACTGCGGCGTTCATGATTGCGCCCTCCGGTTAGGGGTATCCAGCTCATCAAGTTCCTGCGAGAGGCGGTCGGCTTTGGCAATCACCTCGTGGATGAGTGCATGGGTGGCGTTGCTGGCCGGTGTGGATGCGTTCTGGACCTCATCGTAGAGGACACCAACACCCTGGCAGAGTCCGTGCAGGAAAGTTGCATCGTCGCGAAGGTCAGAGATTGTCTTGGGGTGATTAACTGCATTCATGGTTTTCCTCCGGTTGGGTATGTGGCCACTCAGTGCGGCCGGAATTCATGCACCGCGCCATCAACGGCGATGCGGGAAATGGTGGCCAGATTGACAGAGCGGGCAGCGGCCTTGTCGGCGTCCCAGACAGGCATCAGATGCGGATGACGCTCAGCGCGGGTCTGTGCGGCCTTACGGGCGCTCTCAGAGGCGCTATCGCCCTTGAGGTGATACTTGAGCGTTGCAGGCTGTACGCGCATGACCCGCTCGCTACCGTCCTTCTTGGTGAAGGTGACGGAGACAAACCGGCCCTTGGCGGCGGCAATCATCCGTCGCTTGGCTTCCATCTCCGCTTTGGCTTGTTCCTCGGCCTCGCGTTTCGTGGAAGCGCAGTAGGCACTGCGCAACTCGGACAGTCGGGCCAGTCCCTCGTGACCTAAGGTGGTGCGGTTTTCGAGGTTCTGGATTTCGGCCCAGAGATCCGCAGAGGGGCGCAGAGCTTGCTTGGCGCGCTCGGCTGCGATGACCGCCCGGCGTTTCATCTCGGCCCAGGCACGGCGCAGGGCATCGGGGAACACTTCGTGGAGTTTGATGACAGGCAAACGGCGGCTGAACAGTTCCTGACGAGCTAGCGTCCAAGCAAAGGAAAAGATTTCTGAGCGGTTGATAGCGTGGCTCATTGCATTGTCCTCGCCTTGCTAAAATTATCGATACAGTGTATTTATATAGTAACGTGGTAATTGTCAATACCACGCATTTAAAAAGATACGAGGTATTCATGACGCCCGAACAGGCAAGAGCAGCAAGAGCAATGTTGAAGGTGGGTGTGAGAGATGTTGCTGAAGCGACTGGCGTTACTCCAAACACAGTTTCTCGCATTGAGGCGGCAGCAGATCCCGATAAGCGCGGCCCACAGGCCTCAACAATCGCCGTTATAGAGGCTTGGTACGTTAGTCAGGGACTCGAATTCATACCCGAAAACGGCGGCGGACCAGGGGTGAGGTTGAAGAAGTAAGACGTGGGCTCGAATGTCTGCTTTGCGGACAAAGCGGCCTTTGCTTCACTTGAAGACGAAAACGCCTATAGTGACCCCTGGTTGTGTTCGTCATATTGTTGTTTAGGAAAGAAATGAGAATTTACCATCGACCCGAATGGACAATCTTTACCTGCCAATATGTTATGTCCAAGCGTCGAGAAAATTGTATCGAAGAAGAACTTCACATCGACATTGTCATGTACAATGCAAGTTCTCTAGACGAAGCATATGAAATTGCAAAAAATAGGATTGAAGCGCAGGATGATGTCTATCGTGATAAGCAAGGCGTTAAAATTACTCTGAAATGCCTTGGTATACGCGACGTACAGCTTGAACAATCAACATGGGATGACATGAAGAACGCTACCGCTGGAATTGGACTTCACCTGTGCACTGTAAACCTGCCTGACGGAATTCAAGCGCAATCTCTGGTTAAATCACGCGAAGAAATGAGTGTTGTTAGGGATTTAGAGTAGCAGTTTGCCGATTTACAGTGTCCACTTCGGACTCAGAGCCGTCATCTGACGCAAACGGTTGGTCCATTAAGCACTCAATGGCGGTTCAGCGGACTTTTCTGCCGTTGGCAAAGTGCTCCCCAAAGTCCGCTTTGACTAGCGAAGCTTCAAGATGACATTGTCCTCTGCCTCTTCTCCACCAGCGCCATGCACTCGGATGATTTCAACCAACCAGTCGAAAACAGTAGCGCCCTTGTTGTTTCCCGCATCCCTCAATTGTCTATTCACCGAACGGCGCGCAGTTGGATGGCAGCGATCAAGCCGACGCTCCAATATCCTTACTGTTTCTGGGTACCCCAAGCGCCTCTTCGACACTGCTGAGTTTTCCCAGATTAGAATAAAGCCCTCATCCGGTGTGCCAAAGCCACCACGAAGAACGTCATTAAAGGCATCGAGGTTATTACCCCATCTGGCATTTGGAATGAGAACACGACTGATCTCTTCGTAAAACTCTTCAAGCGTCGAGAACCGCTCGCCATCAATGCGATAGGTCTCCATGCTTTGATATTTTTTCCAAGTCTCTGGGGGCATGTTGGCATTCTCAGCGGCATCACAATAAGGCGCAAGAGTTCGTCACAAGACCCGACCTTCGCCATAACGCAGCAACTTGGCAAGTATGGGCTCCAAGCGGCCATCTGATGTATTCACTCGGGCATTCTAGAGCCGAGTGACTCCATCGCGGACAAAAGTTGCCGTTGACCCTGCAACAAAGAAATCACAGCTCCATTCGTAATGCTTGCCATTCTTCCCAAGCGTTTTCCGCGAGAATGTCTCGGTAACCGCGACTGGCTTCCATCTCTATCGCTGTCGATGTCTTCACCGCCATGCACACGGCTGAATCTCGTATCGAAAGAACTTCAAGCTCTTCAAGCGGTGTACCCTTTTTGTCTTCTGCCGCCTTTAAGACCGCTGCCAATGCGGGAACAAAAACCAGGATCAGTGCATCCTCGGTGGCACTAGGTTGTTGGTTTCCAAAGAGCTTCTTGAGAAAGTTCATGACCACATTTTCAACACGGAACCAGAGTATTTGTCTAGTGACCAGCTCGGTCGAAATGGGCTCGGAGCGGAAGTTCGATTGAGCCCTGCAACCCCCTCCTAGGGCCAAATACTCTTCGACGCTAAAGGCACCACGGATAAGCTTCGCAAGCTTCACGTTCGCAATCGTCAGGATTGCCGAAGTAGCCAGACATCTCGCTGTTTGACCAATACCCTTTTCCCAAAAGTCCCTCATCTTCGTCGCATGCTGACCACCACTGCATGACCTAAAACCTGTATAGCTTGCCGTCAGGGCTTCTCCGAATTTCTATCTTTCGCTGCTGTTCCTCGTCGGAAAGCTCTTTAGTCAATTCCCACTCTGCCATTACTAAATACCTAGCGTTTCTTTTTCGTGAGCAACTGATTTAATTAGTAAGCTTATGTCGGGAAAGGGCTCAAACCGGTCAATCGAGCATTTTAGTCGAACAATACGTAGCCGAACGACGTCGGAGGATTGCAGGGGGCATCAATGAAAAGAACCTTAAAAAGTTATCTAAAATTTTATGGTAAACGGCCACTTCTTACTTCGCTGGTAGGCATATTCCTCTTGTTTTTAGCCATGGCTGTCGTCGGAATTATTTTTGAATTACTCAAGAAAATGGTTCCGCTGAATCCAGATATTCTGATTTTTGTGACGCTTCCTCTATGGCTGCTGTTGTTGCTGCCAATGTGCTTAGTCGTTTTCTTGAGTGCAGAACTTATGTGGCGAACATTTGGTGTTTATAAAATTATTGGTGTCGAAGGAGAGCCTGTAAGAGAGTATTTCCGTCAACTCTCGGGAGATTTAAATGATGAATGAAAGTGATGGGCTTATAAGTGGAATTAAAGGGGCCTTACCAACGACTGCTTTGGGCACAAACCAGTCATCCGACGCATTCGCTCGGGCAAATTGGTAGTGAATGGCTGGAATGCGGGACGAAGCTGGCGATGCCCTGACCCTCTCGGATGGGTTGCGCCCGCTAGACACTACGCTTGGGAGGAAGCGATCAGCCCAGCAGGCACAGAAGCATGGTTGTGGAATAGGTGGGGATTTGCTTCTGCCGAAGAAAGTCGGCAATTAGGGTTAATTTCCGGTTAATGTTGCGCGCTTTGCGTGAACACTGGTGAGGGTCAGCGCCCTTTAGCCTCGGGCGGTTGACTGCCGCGTCCAATCACCGTGAGTGATCCATCCGGAAGCGGGCGCTGAAGCATCAGAGCGTCTTCAGTTTCCGCTGTGAGCCAGGTTTCAACCTCCTGCTCCGTGGTCAGAATGACCGGCATGGCCTTGGGGTGGATTTGGCCCACCTCGGCATTCGCGTCCGTCGTTAGAAAGCCATAGAGGTTATCGGTGGTTTCTCCGTCCTTGAGCTTTCGGACAGAGGTCCATTGCGTCCAGATACCAGCAAAGAAGGCCAATGGCTGATCCTCCGATAGAGCGAACCAAACAGGCTCTGAAGGCTTGCCAGGACGGTTGTGCGGCTCAGAAAAGGCTGTGAATGGCACGACGCACCGGTTGCCAACGCCGAGCCACCTACGCCAGTGTGGTGATTTAGTGTTGCGCACATTTGTGACGCCTCGATCCGTCTTCTTGCCCTTGAGGGCGAATGCGGGCGATGGCATGCCCCATCGCATCATCGACAGCACCCGTCCGCCCTCGCCGTTCCAGACCACAGGAGCCATGTAGTCAGGATAGATACCCTGTAGTGGCGGCATGTTGCCCGCCTGATCATCTACTTTGTCGAACAAGGCCCTGATCGCCGCCTGTCCCTTTGTTACCGAATACAAATTACACACGCCGAAAACCTCCCAGTCTTGCGCCATACCTCTATGGTCCGGAGACGAGTAGACATGACCCTGTGTTCCGTCGGCAAGTTCCAGATCAGGAAAAGCCTGAACCACCGCTCGTGCGCCTTCGGCATCCCGCAGATAAACGCCGAGGCCGTCCGCAGCCAGACCTGCCGACGAATGTACGGCATACTCACCGGGGCCAATTTCGTTGCCAAGCCAACGGTGCAGATGATCCAATCTGCGGCCTAAACCCCCTTCCGGTATCCTGAACCTAACCCGGATCGGGAAGGCGATTTCGTCAATCTTCTTTTGGGGAGTAGAGCGTCTGACCATCGAGAGAACATTGCAGGAACATCTGAGTCGTGCAATGGGTTGGCGTGAGGTAATGGAAGTAGTAGAGCTCGACTAGGCAGACTGAAGTAGAAGATGACCCGGAGTGATTTCGAGCATTTGAGCTTGGGTCAGACTACCGGCTGCGGATCGACCAACCATTCGGCCAGGATAGAAGTAGGCCATAAAGGTCCCAATTGAATGAGACGATTAAACTTCGTTGTCGAAACAGTTTTCTTAGCGCAAGAATTATTTTTCAGGTCTCATTGGAGGAAGCCCGGTTTTCTCGTTCGACAATAGTCTCGACCGCTAGCGCATCAATTTGGATCACTGTTCCGCACCACGCAAATTCGATAACGGGGGAAGCGCAGGAGACGTTATGCCATCACATTCGGCCCATAAAGCGATGTTTTCTGCCAAATTCTCGCTCCAGCTTACATCACCACCTTCGGGATACTGACCAATCATCAGATTTGTGAGACTGACTCCAGGCAATTGAGCATGGGGTTTTTCATAAGGAACTGGCTCCAAGCCTGATTCTCGCATTAGTTCGTGAAGTCGTGCCCACTGCTCTCGTTCGCCTGGCGATGAGTCCATCCAGTTCCACCGCCCATCTTCGAATCTGACTAGATCAACCGCCAATCCAAAGTTGTGCAAGCTTTGCCAGGGCCTTCCATTGGTCACTATAGGTCCCGAACTTTCTCGGCCCTTATTGTATAGCAGTCTTTGCCGGTGAGGTGATCTATATGCCTCGAAGATGCGAAACGGCAGCTGTTCTGCTTCGAGCTTTGCAAGCAGATCAACCACCTTTTCCCGTAGAGCCGGATGCAACTTCGTGAGATCCCTATCCACCTTAACACCATCAGGATTTTCAGGGCAAACACCACCCGGTCGATTGGAGCCTAACTGTCTTTCTAAGAACTCTATCCTAGCTTCCAAGAGCCCACGCTCTGACTTACTCGCGCTCTCAAGTTCCTCTCTTAGGTTCGCGATTTGCGTGGGGTTTTCCTCAACAAGATTTTCGAGGTACTTTGAATACTCTTCCCATCGGCCTTTCTGAGTTGTGTCTAACGTAACAAATGCGAAGTAACGCGCCAACCTTTGCCGTCTCTCAATGTCATCATCGATAGCAATTTCCACGAACTTGGCGACAAAATCACGATGCCCCCCATCGAAATCCTGTTGATTCTTTTCAGTCTTTTCAGCGAAAGTCAGATACGATCCAATAACTGCTACCAAGAAAGTTCCTAGGAATGTGACCGCTAGGTTATAGCGGGCTGAAATTTTCTGTTTTTCAATTTCAAATTCAAGCTTCTTAACCGAAGATTCTTTTTGCGCCACAACTCTTGTCCCTGCTAAACCAAAAAGTCTTTAAGAATTCTAAGAATAGATCAGGTAACTCTAACATATTCCTCCTAAGCTGCCATCAGGCGCAATTCGCGAAGAAGCGAACACTCCATTACTCCCCCTGCATCGCCCCCACGGTCCCTGTGAGATACCGCGACAATATCCGCTCGTTCTTCGGCGCATTGAGGCTTAGCGGCCTGCCGAGGAGTACCTTCATCAGTTCCGGATCTTCGACCGCATCTACAAGGATCTGACGTGCTCGGTCGTTGGTCAGACGTTGCAGGAACCGCTTGGCCCGGCCTGAGGCCATGTTGGCGCTTTCATTCGGAAAATCCGCGATCCAATCGCCTGCAAACCGCGCCCCAAAGACTAACAGTAGTTAAAACTAATTGCGCGCTGCGGACCTGGCAAATAAATCCAGCCGTCACCAGCAAGTTGACTAATGTCGCTCTGGATTATTTCCATCCGCCGCTGATTTAACAACCCCATTGATTGCATAGTGCGAATTGCCCAACAATCTGCCTCTTTTTCTCTAACTAGAGGGTTGTTACCGAAAGAGTGTCCCAATGCATGATGACCGCATTCATGAAAATACCAAAATTGCCTGGTGACTGGGTGGAAAGAGGACAAGACATGTGGATTGTAGAAAATAACTGGGCTCCCGTTTTGAATTGTCGCTATGGCAACGTTATCGACGGCTGAGGGAACTGAAGCGACCGGCACACCGAAATAGTCGTAACACCCGTCGTAAGTGACCTGAGCGGATACCTTGGTCGCCCAAATGAGGAATAAACTGAAAAAGACTATTTGAAGCAATGAAAGCAGATCAAACAAGTTCCGGATCATTTTAGTTCTGCCAGCACTTCATCAGGGCAGCCATTAGCTGGTTGATTGGGGCGTTGCGAATATTGGTTCATCGTCGTTCCAAATTGCTGCTTGTACTGGACGACCATTGGGCTGAAAGGTGGCAAGTCAGCAAGTTTTTGTATCGCCATGTCCACAAGGACCTCACCACAAATCCAGTCTCCTTTTGCAAGTTCGATTTGCGACCACTCGAATAGATTAAATGCTGTTTGCAAGACATAGTTATCTGCTTCGAGCGGCGCCAATAACGCTGCAGATTGACTATAGAGACCCCGCATCTTTTCAAGATTCAACCCATCAACTGAGTTCAGTAGAGCGAACGCACGTAACCTAAGTATGTCAGCTGATAATCCTGTATTCCCGTTTGCCTTCGCCTTCTCAAAAGCTGTGGCATAAAGCTCTTCCGTTAACGTCGGTTTGTTCATCTGCGAGATGGAGTAACCAAGCATAACTAGTTCAGGAGCGGTTAAACGATCCTTGTATTTCCTTAAAGCTCCGATTTTTCCTGACAATATGGTCGTTTTCTCCGCGCCATACGCCCGGCTCGCCATTGTTTGTAAATCCGGTGTTGGAATTGAACCTGCAGAACGTGCCCAGTCACCGTCTAGCTTAGCAACTTGGAGGGCCACCTCTCGTAACTCAAGAATTTCTGCGGACTCCCGAGCTTTTTTAGTCAGATAAAATCTGTCCCAAACACCCAATGGAAAGGTATAGAGTAAGGCTACTATCAACGTGCAAACGCCACCCCACTCTTTTACATGGTCAAGAAAAGATTTCGGCTTTACACGGGTCCTTTCTTCTAGAACAGCAACCCTCTCACTCAAATCCATGGCTTAACCCTAAAGAACAAACAATAAAGAAATTTCGCGCAAAAATTGTATCACATTAACTGGTCTTGAGCAAATTTTGACATCAAATGCGTTCGGCTACGCCTCGCAAAACTCCTCGGCTTCAAGCAGGCAAGCTCTTCCAACCACCCCCACGGCCTCAGGCTCAATCCCACCCTTGCCATTCGGCTCGGGCATGACCAGCATTACCAATAAGTTGCCCTGGTCTTGCTTAAGCACCCGCCTAATCATACCTTTGAACTATGGAATTTGTGATCGCAGTCGTGGGTGTTGGCCTCATCGTATGGTGGGGCGTAAAGGGCGAAGGCAAGATGCTGAACCCGCCTGATCCGAAGCCTATGAACGCAAAGCAGTGGGAGAAGCACCTGAAGAGGTGCAACCCCGGACTATATCAGCACATCAAAGAAAACGGCGAAAGCTTTGACCTGGGCAAACAAGGTTAGCGCTTCTGCTGCCTCAGACTCTCCGATGCGGCTATACCTGCTCCAACAGCCGCTGCGCCCGTAGGTGCAGTCCGTAGTGTCGGGATAATCCCGGACCCCACACTCTCAATTAAGTCTTCTGCGCCTTTCCGTACACCCCTGTCGGCTGCCCTCTTGGCTCCCTCGGCCACAGCACCGGCTCCCAGCATGGCGGGGCTGATGGTTGAGGCGTAGATGTTCAGTGCCAGCATCAGGCCATTTCCATTGGGACTAAGCTTGCTGGCCTTGCGCAAGGTGTTTTCTGCGTTCGAGCCCATGACAAATCGTTCCATGATGGCAATCTCGTCTGCCGTGAACCACTTCGCTTCATGGGGCTTGTCGAGAATGCGGTTCACGGCTTGGCGGTATGCATTCACCACGTTGCCACCCGACCCTGATGCAGCGGCATGCCTGCGAGCCTTCTTGAAGGAGTTATCCAGCAACTGAGCCTTGGAGAACCTGGCATGAGCCTCACGTGCCGTTTTCATGAGGGAACTGGATTGCGCCTTGGAGGCAATCATCCCGTCAATCTCGCCAATCATATCCAGCACAAAGGGCTCGTCTCCGCGATTGTATCTTGCCCAGAGGGTCTGACGCACCCGATCAAGTCGGTTGAGCGAGATGGATTTCTCACCGGCACGGCGTTTGAACATGCGCAGCACGGCAGCAGATTGCGGGTCTGCCTCAAAGTCCACATCACTTAGCTTTGCCTTGCGGTGGGCGCGCTGTGAAAGGGCAATCATATCGTTCTGATCAAACTTCACCCCGGCTTGCTTGACGGCTGCATAGGCCCGGTTCTTTTCCAGCTTTAGATCCGCAATGCTGGTGTTTTTGCGTAACTTGCGGCTCACCCCTCTTGCACCCGCTCCAGCCCCTTTGACGGCGGTTGCTATTGCACCCCCTGCAAAGAGACCAACAGGCGCAGTTACTAGCGCCTCCTTAGCTCTGTTTGTGGCGTTTCCTTCCCCTTCACCAAAGCCTTGCGCTGCCGCGAAGGCACCTCCCGTAGCGGCTGCTCCTTTGATGGTGTTAACGGGCGCGACGAGGCGGGCTGCCGGGTTCGTTACAGCTCCGGCAACGTTGCCCGCTATATATGCGCCCGGCCTTTGCTCGCTCTGCGCTTCCAGCATCGCCCTTGCTTGCTCTCGACGGAAGGTTGCCATGTCCTCACCGCCCTCCAGGTGACCGATTGCGCCCATCAGCTCATCGGTGGTGCCAAAGGAGAATCCCTGCATTGCGCCACCAGAAATCGCATCCAAGGTCGACGGCTCCTGCACTCCCTTGAGTAGTTCTCGCGACGTCAACTGCCCCGTACTGGGATTGCGGAACATGCCCTCGGGCGGATTGGGCGTGCTTTGTGACTCAGAGCGGAGAAATGCGGCAAAGGCGCGCGCTGCCCCGTCTGCCGTTGCGCCCTCCACTTGATAGGTCTTTCCATTCGGGCCGGAGATTTCGAACGTTCCCATCACTTCACCTCCCGAATTGTATAGCTTGCCCCATCCACCTCGAAAGATGTTGCGTCATCGCCCACCTCTGTATCAACCGCATCTGCTTCAATGCCTTCGCGGAATTCCCGAAGCTGATAAGCACGCCAGAAGTTGTCCCAGGATTGGCCCTCTTCGTTCGGGCGACTGAGTGACCCGAAATCTGCGACCCAATCTTCCATCAGGCCGGGTTTCTGAGTGACCACATCAAGTGCAGCAATCTGTCTTTGAATGATCCGCCTATTTGCCCCGGGCTCCTTATCCGGGCTCGCCGTGGTTTGAATGGCAGTCAGCAATTCGCGTTCAGTGTCATTGCCGCCAATGGCGCGCAATGCATCCATACCAATGGCCTTTGAGACAGATTCAAAGTCCTGATGCTGAGAGGCGAATTCCCCACTGCCGCCTAGAACCGAGAGGGCTCGGGAACCAAGGGCGCGCACGCCGGATTCAACGCCGCTATCAAAACCATTCTCCACAATCCGCCGGGCGGCCTCGACATTTACCGCAAGAGCATCTGCATTTGCGGATTGCTCCTTTGCCTCTTTGATAAGCGTCGCATCTCCTTCCGATATCTTCCGGCCGAGGCGTGGTTGTTCGGTGGGAATTCCGGCAGTGGGATCGGTATCGCCAAATCCCTCTGACAAGCTGATGTTGCCATCTGCGTCGATACTGATGCTCTGTCTCAACTGGCTAGCGCGCTTGAACTCGATGCGGCTCATCGGCGTGCGACCGGCAGCAAGTTCCTCTGCCACATATCGACCGTATTCATCTTCGGGTTTGGGCGGCCCCTCAAACATCGTTCGCATGAGAAAGTTCTGCGCCGCCTGCGGGGGCATGCTCGCTATGACCTTCCGCTGATCGGGTGTGAAGCGATCCATGATACCACTGTTTTTGAGGACGGATCGCATCTCTGCCGCCTCCTGACGTTTCCGCAATGCGCTGAACGCCGGTGAGAGGTTGGGTGTCTGGCCATTTGCGAGTTGTGACAATCCCAATCCCAGACCCTGAAATGCGATTTTCCGCTCAGGTGTGAAGAACTGGCTGGTTCGACCCAATAAACCGCGCTGTTGTTGCTCTTGTGGGGGTGCGCCCGTAGTGCCTGCCATGATGTTTTCCCTCATCAGTTCTTGCTAGTTATGTTATCACGTTTTGATGCAAAAATCCAACAAAATAGACCACTTAGAGCCTTCTAACATCGTCGCTCATGACAATGTTATCGTCAGTTGAATTTCCAAGTTGGTTGCGAAAATCTGCGATGAATTCACCGACAAACCTCGACTTGAATTCCGGAAAGCTCTCACCTTCCTGCCGTTCTGCCCGGTAAGGATTTCCACGATCCCATGTGGCAATCGCATGGGTGCAATATTCATCGGAAGTACCGCCCCGATATTCGGTATCGGGTATGATCAAGTCGACGCCTTTGCCACCTTTTTCCTCCAGCCGTTTCAGTCGTGTCTTGATGCTCATTGAATTAGTCCTTCTCGTTCTGCGATTTCCTTCAATCTGTGTGTTTCAACGACCAGAGATGCATAATCATTCAGGCCATCTTTCGGCATGCCTTCTGCCGCTTGCTTGTTCGGCGAGAGCCCATTGGGAATGCTCGCAAACCAGTCAATGAGGTCTGGGATGAATTCAAACTTTGGTCCCGTGATTTCGGGTACTGGAATGACCCAGGTCATGAAGTCTGCATGTCCATAAATCTGTTGGGCCAGAATTTGGTAATACACCTCATTGCTCACATAGAGATGCGAAGGTGTTTCTTCCGGTGCGAAGATTACGACCGTGGCTGATGAGTTCGCTTGTTCCTGATTCACTTTCTTGCCTCCAATGCCTCAATACGTGCCTCGTGGTCTGACGTTTCCAGCGTGCGCCGGTAGCTTTCGACAAGACCCATTACGCTTGCTGCCTCCAGTGGGGATAGTTCGCCCCCAGAGACGGCCCGTAGAACCGCTTGAGCGGCCTCGGCAGCCTCACTGGCAGATTGCATAGAAGGCAGGTCAAACTTGACCGGCGTGTCTTTTCTAGGTGGGGCTATACGCTCTAGGCAAAGACGCAGCGCCGTTGTGTCACCCTCTAGTGCCATGTCCACCGCCTTACGGGTCAAACCTTCCGCCTCGCCTTGCAGCAGCTCCTCAATGGCCCGAGTGGTTACATGCCGTGCACCCTTGGGTTTGCCTGGATTGCCAGTGGTAAACGTTCCGTCCGTATTCCGGCCGTTTTTACCGGTCGCAACGCTAGTCTTGTTTTTACCTGCATCTGTCATTGATTGACCTCGCAAGTTTGGTAACGGTGTTCAATTTCTCGGATGGTTTCATTGCCCCGGTCAGCCAGCGTTACCAACGTTACCCCCCTAAAGGGGGGTGGTAACGGTTGGTAACGGTACTCTGGCGGCGTTACCGGGCGGGAATGGTAACGGTTGGTAACGGAGGTAACGGTCATGCTCCGCACCTCCAGACGTAGTCGTCGACGATGCGAATGACTTCTTTTTCCTGAAGTCCCTTCTTTGCTGAGAAGAAGGCCTTTCGACGGGCGCTATCGCTTTCTCCATCGGACAACGCATGGCGGGTGCAGAACTCTTTCCAGATGTCAGTAGACACGCAATTGCGATTGTCGGGGAACATGTCGCCGTGTTGCTTGGTGCCGTGGTGTGCGAGAGCATCGTCCAGTGCCTGCAAGGCAATCTTCTGCTGACCCGTGATTTTTATTGTTTTGGCTACGGGGTCGGTTTGTTCAACGACCGCTGACGTGACCTTGTCTCCATCCTCATCAATGCCGATTTCGACGCCGCGAAGGGTATAGGCAAAGACTTGTCCCGTCGGCATGTCCCGCTGCTTGCGGGTCTCCGCCATAATGACGTTGCCCGAGCGTGTGAGTTCGATTTCTGTATCCACTGCAGCCCTTAGGCTGCCGCTGCCGCGTGCACCCTTGCTGGTGTCCTTACCCGAGTGGTGGATAACCATGATATGAGCGCCGGTTTGGGCGCGGATGAAGTCGATGTTTCTGACGAATGCCCCCATATCCTTGGCGGTGTTTTCATCGCCTGTCCCCATGCTACGTGCCAGGGTGTCGATCACAATTAGGGGGATGTCATCAAGTCGCTCAAGAGCACTAACAAGGGCAGTTGCATCGCCCTTTGCGCAGAGATCCAGGGCTGTTGGCAGGAGTAAGAATTCCCCATTCCCTTCAATGCTTTGAATGAGTTCAGGTTGGTCAAGCCGTATCGCCTCAATGCGGTTATTGATGCCATACCCGCCTTCACCGGCTATGTAGAGTACCGGACCATTTGATCCCTCGTTCACCCCACCAATGAGATGCCCGTGCCAAGGCCTTCCAGCGGCCACATGCATGGCCAGATCCAGAGCGAAGAAGGTCTTCCCAACATTACTTTCTCCGTAGACCACGCTCACCGTTTCTCGGTCGATCCACCCTTTCACCAGGTATCGCGACTTGATGACCGGCCTGATGCTGGAGATAGGCTCTAGAGCCCTGCGCAGGGCGCTTGCACGCTTAGGAAGTTCTGGTGCGATATATACAGGCGCGCTGCCCACCTCTTTGAGGTGCGCTGTATCTTGTGCATGGAGGCCATCGAACGAAGTCACGCGGCTTTCCTCCCCGTGACATGGTCCAGAAATGCAAGCTGTCGATCCGCATGCATCCGATTGAACGCTGCGAGACAGTAGGCATCAAGTTCCTCTTCGGAAGCCAGGTCAGCCCAATGTGCCGCCTGATCCATCTCAGAGAACAACGCCACTTGAGGCATGCCAGCCCCCTCAGGAAGAACTGCACCTGCAGTCAACTCAGCTTGGTGAGGGGGGAGTGACTTCAATGCTGCGTACGCGATTGCAGCACGCTCTTCGTCCTTGAGGCGAACGGACCAGACGCCCGACAGCTTGACCCAGGAGTTGAAATCACCCAGGTGGAGGGCAAAACCCAGCACTTTAGCTGCCTTCCTGTGTTCTTCAGACACGGCTGCACTGAAATGAGACGTGCTTCTCATTTAGGCGGCCTCACGCTGAGCTTTTGCTTCTTCGATGGCGGCGGCAATTTCTGATAAGGACCATCTGGTCATGCCGCCGATTTTCACGGGTTGGGGAATGGTTCCGTCAGACACGCGACGCCATACCGTGGCGACGCTGCAGCCATAAGCGGCTGCCGTGTCCTTTACCGAAACCAGTCTGTCAAAAGACTGTGGGGCCATTTTCAACACCTCGCGGTTGGTTGCGACATGTTGATAGAATCTCAGTTAAAAATTAGGCGGACCAGTCCGTCAAATCAGGCCATCTCGGCGTTTAATGCAGCGAAAACCACAAACTAGCGGCATTAATGGCTAATAATCGTACGGCGCTTCTGGTCGCCTACCTTTTTGGTTCCACTCGGCGGGCCGTTTGCTTAATTCAATATCGCGCGCTCGATCCCGATTGACGTTAAGGTTCTGTTGAATCCAAGAAACTCGCTCAACAACCGTTGGACGTTGAAGTACTTTTTCCAACATCAGAGCGATGTAAAACTTTTCGTATGCCGCTTCAATTTCGGCGCGCGTAGACAAGCTGTACCCCACGGGAATACTTGGAGTAAGGTCGACATCCTTAGTTAATTCACGAAAAGCATCTTCGGCAAAATCGACATCTATGTAAATTGTCCAACCTTCTACCAACTCAATGTTCCGATTCTGGCGAAGAAGGAAGTTACGTTTAGGCACAGTGCCTTCTGCCAAATCTGGGAAAAGAAACTGTTTTAGGAGATCAGCGGGAAATAATTGCCACCCGGCATTCTCTCCGTCGAAATTAGCAACTTCCAAATATTTCGTACGCTCTAAAATCGCATCAACGACCAAGTCTTTCCGTTTTCGCTCCCACGAACCAAACGATCCATCTCTATCTTGTCCCTGCCAAATGCCAAGAGCATTTTGGACCACTTTCCAAAAATGGCTGAGTTCGAGGAAGCGCCGCCAGTACCCACCCTCATCATCACTGTGACTGTACAGTCGAAGTTGCAACTCTATCGGATCAGGCATTCTTGTAACCCTCGGCACATGTTTGTGCTCTGTTCCAGTGCCTTACATTTCCACTCATCGCACCATCCTTACAACTTCACCGGATTTGCCAAAAGCGAACTGACCCCAGGTAGCCATCAAACTACGGCGGCGCTCAAAGAAATCGCTTCGCGCATAGGCGCGCTCGGTTTCGTTTCCGATTGCGTGGGCCAAAGAGGCTTCTGCAACCTCTCGGTCGGCATGCGCGCTTTCGCTGCACCAATCGCGGAAAGTCGACCGGAATCCATGAACGGTAAACCCCTCGCGCTTCATGCGCTTTAGCAGGGACTTAAAGACCATGACCGATTGCTCTCGGGTTGCGCCGCGCTTGTCGCGAGACGCTGCTGGGAAAACAAAATCAGCATCAAGGCCACGCATTCCCTCCAGTACTTCTATGGCCTCCTCAGAGAGTGGCACACGATGTTCCAGGCCGCGTTTCATCCGGTCAGCCGGTACGGTCCAGATCCTCTCATCGAAATCAATCTCTGACCACCTGGCCCCGCGTGCTTCGCCTGACCTGGCTGCGGTTAGGATGATGAACTGCAATGTCCTGGCTGAAACACTCTCGCGCTCGGATAGCTGACCCATAAACTCAGGCAGGTGTTCCCATTTCATAGCCGCCATATGCGCTGCACGACGCTTTACGGTAGGCAAGGACTTCGTAAGCCCGTCCACTGGATTGGGGTTCGGGTATTGGCCAGCACCTCTTGCCCAATCGAACACCGTCGAAAGGCGTTGCTTAAGTCTCTTGGCGGTTTCATGGCGCTCAACCCAAATCGGCCCCAGGACATCGAGCACATCTGCGCTTGTGATTGACTCAATCGGGCGGCTGCCAAATCGCGTGTTGGCATGCTTATCGACAGTGCTCCACCAGGTCTGCGCATGTTTCTCGTTCCGCCAAGTCGGCAGAAGTCCCTCGTAGACGCGTTTCGCTGCTTCCTCGAATGTCAGCATCTCGCGCTTACGCTCATCCAAAGGGTTCACGCCCTTACGTGCAAGCAGCCGAAGAGGGGATGCTTCTTCACGTGCCTTTGCCAACGAAACATCCGCAATCGACCCAAGGCCAATCTCGACCCGGTAGGGGTTTCCGCTCGCAGTACGCCTTCCCTTGATTGTTGTTCTGAGTATCCAGGATTTCGTACCACCAGGGGCGACGCAGAGATATAAACCCAACCCATCGCTGTACATGCCCGGCTCTTTGGCCGTCTGAACCTTTCTGGCAGTCAAGTTGTTCATCTGTTTTCCCGCCGATTTTCCCACCACAAAATATAGGATTGATTGCGACGGGCTGCAACGATTTGCGATAGAGATTACAGCAGAGTCTTTGAATCTAAGTATAAATTGGAATGACGTGAAACGGTCTGCGACATCGGTTATACGGACCTAGGCTCCACCAAATCTCAAAAATAATCCAGAGAATCGCTCGCGGACGCTGTCAGTTGCGCTATGCGTAGCGCCTTTGTCGCGCTCAACGCACACGGTGCGGGAAGAGCCACCAAGACGGGCGCGTCAATCGTCCTGCCACCCCGCATCCCGGTGCGTGCCGTCGCAATAGGGTTTGTTGCCCGACAACCCGCAACGGCAGAGAACATATTTCTTCGACGACATCCCCTGGCCCTGCGCACCCACCGGCGATTTGACGTTCTGCACCCAATAGGGGCCATTCTTTTCGATGGTGACGTCACACCGCTCCGCCAGACGATGTTCGCGCGCGCCGTCCGGGCGTTTCAGCGCAAGCGCGCCCGAGGGGCAGGCGGTGATCACCGCTTCGACCTCGGCCACCGCTCCCTTGTCAGGCTGGACCCAGGGTTTTTGCTCGGGGTTGAAGATGTGACTGGCCAGGCGCCCACACTCGGCGGCATGGGAACAGAGCAGTGGGTTATAGGTCACTGTCACCTCGGCCCCCTCATAGGTCAGCAGTTTGTCGGGGCCTGCGGGCTCACCACCGCGGCTTTCGAAACCGGCCTCCTTATGGCTGCCATCGCAGAAGGGTTTCATCTCGGATCGGCCACAGCGACACAGCGCCATCACTTCCTTGATCTCGATCTCGGCACCATCGGGTCCGACCATGCGTCGGATGCCCTTGGCGACCAGCGGGCCGTTTTCGCGTTCTTCAATTACCGGGTCTTCGCTCATCTGGACACTCCCTGATTCTCCCGAAAGTGTAGCCCGAACGCCTGATGGCGCCAAAACCGCGGCACCTAGAGCGCGCGCGCCAGCCTGTCCATCACGCCCACCAGTTCGGCACTGATCCCCGGCTCCGACAGGGCATGACCCGCCACCGGGATCATCCTCAGATCGGCCTTTTTGCCCCAGGCCTGCGCCAACCGGTAGGCGGTACGTGGCGGGCAGATCATGTCGTATCTACCCTGAACAATCGTGCCGGGGATATGGGCGATCCGGCTCACCTGATCCAGGATCTGCCCGTCGTATTCGAGAAACCCGCCATGGGTGAAATAGTGGTTTTCGAGCCGTGAAAACGCGCGCGCATAATCCGCCGGGCTGTCGCCGCTGGTGCCGTTGGAATGCACGGTCGCCACGGCGTTTTCCCAGGCTGCCCACGCCTTGGCATAGGTCGTCTCGGTCGCCCGGTCGCCAGAAAAGAGCCGCCTGTGATAGGCCGCGATCATGTCGCCGCGCTCGTCTTCGGGGATCAACTCCTGAAACCGGTCCCAGGTTTCGGGCCAGAACTGCCCGGCAGCCCCGCCATAGAACCACTCAAGCTCGGCCTGCGTCATCATGAAGACACCGCGCAGCACAAGCTGGTTGACCCGGTCCGGATGCGCCTGCGCATAGATCAGCGCGAGCGTCGCACCCCAGCTTCCGCCGAACACGGTCCAGGTCTCGATCCCGAAACGCTGGCGAATATGCTCGATATCGGCCACCAGGTGCCATGTCGTATTGGCCTCCACGCTGGCATGGGGCTTCGACCGGCCACACCCGCGCTGATCGAAAAGTACGATGCGATAGACCGCTGGATCGAAATAGCGCCGCATCGCCGGGCTGCACCCGCCGCCTGGCCCGCCATGCAGCACGACAACCGCTTTACCTTCGGGGTTGCCCGATTGCTCCACATAAATCTTGTGCCCGTCGCCCACATCCATCATTTGCCGGTCGAAAGGTTCGATCGGCGGGTAGAGATACTGGACTGCGCTCTTTTGGCCTGAGAATTTGTCCATGATCGTCCTATATAACGGGCAACACCATCAAGAACCTATGGAGAGCAGAATGCAAGCCGCTCAGACAACGATTGATCCCGCCGAGATCGCCAAGTTCGAAGCGATGGCCGCCGAATGGTGGGATCCGACCGGCAAGTTCAAGCCGCTGCACATGCTCAACCCGTGCCGGCTGGACTATATCACAGCGCAGATCGCCGCGGAATTCGATCGCGATCTGTCGGGGCCGGTGCCGTTCAAAGGGCTGCGCATTCTCGACATTGGCTGCGGCGGCGGATTGCTGAGCGAACCGATGGCCCGGCTGGGCGCCGAGGTGGTTGGCGCGGATGCCGCCGAACGCAACATCCCCGTGGCAAAGGTCCACGCCGAACAATCCGGCCTGACCATCGACTATCGCCACACCACCGCCGAAGCGATGGCGGAGGCCGGGGAACAGTTCGATGCGGTGCTGAACATGGAGGTGGTCGAACATGTGGCCGATCCACTGGCCTACCTGACCGCGTGTCAGCAATTGCTGCGCCCCGGGGGCATCCACATCTGCTCGACCATCAACCGCAACGCCAAGAGCTTTGCGATGGCCATTGTCGGCGCGGAATATGTCATGCGCTGGCTGCCCAAGGGAACCCATGAATGGAACAAGTTCATCACGCCCGATGAGCTTTATGATTTGCTGAAAAACGCCGGGTTAGAGCCTGTTGATCGCAAGGGATTCGTGTTCAACCCGGTCCTGTGGTCCTGGTCCCTGTCGCCGCGCGACCTGAGCGTCAATTACGTGACGGCCAGCCTCAAGCCCGCCTGATCCAATGCTATTCCTTGGCTTCTAGCCGCCCGCGCAACTCTCGCATCACCGGCAGGGTGGCGCGCACCTTGTCCTCCCCCAATTCGGCCACCACCTCCGAGATCATCGGTGTGATCCCGTCAATCGCAGTCTCGCGCGCTTTGCGGCCCGCGGGGCTGATTGCGACCATCTTGCGCCGCGCGTCGTCCCAATCCGGGCGGATATGGATATACCCGGCCAGTTCCAGCTTGCGCAGCGTGTTGGTCATGGCCCCGCGCGTGACATGAAAGCTCTTGGCAAGCTGCGCCGGGCTGCGTTCGTCATTGATCCGTGCCAGGTGGTTCAGCACGGAAAAATGTGAGACTTCCATCCCCTTGGGCAACACCCGGCTCAGCCGATTGCGGATCAGTTGATCGTTGGTCAGGATTTCACTGAACAACGTCACCGCAAGTGAGCTTTTGTTATCGCCAGTCATTCAAAGGCCGCCAAAATCGGTTCCATGCGCCAAAGATGGGATGCGCTGCCGTGCTTGTGCCACCTCAGCCGGGTCAAGATCAACGATTTTGATACCCGGCGTCTCACCCGCATCCGCCAAAACCCGTCCCCAAGGGTCTATTGCAAGGGAATGGCCGTATGTTTGCCGCTCCTTGCCGGCCTGCGACAAATGCGCGCCGGTTTGCGCGGGGGCCAGGACGTAACAGCCGTTTTCAATGGCCCGGGCGCGCAGCAGGACCTCCCAATGGGCCGCACCGGTGACTGGCGAGAAGGCGGAGGGGACGGTGATGATCCCTGCACCGGCCTGCGCCAATTGCCGGAAGAGGTGCGGGAAGCGAAGATCGTAACAGATGGTCATGCCGACAGCATGGCCGTCCACATCGCTCAAAACGGCGCGCTCTCCGGGGCGATAACCGGCGGATTCGCGATAGGTTTCCGTCTCGGATACCTGTACGTCGAACATGTGTATCTTGTCGTAGCGCGACCTGATCTCACCTTCCGGCGTGATGAGGAAAGACCGGTTCACAAACCTGCCATCAGGATCATCGGACCTCAGCGCCAGCGACCCGATCAGCAGCCAGACACCCAACCGCGCGGTTTGCTTGCGAAGCGCCGCCAGGGTGATGTCGTCATCCTCAGTCCGCAACACCGCGGCCTGATGGGTGCGACTGGTCGAGACGCAATTCGTGACCTCGGGGGTCAGGACAAATCGCGCGCCCTTTCCCGCGGCCTCGTCGATCAGGGATTGTGTGACAGGAAGGTTGCGGGACGGATCATCACTGCTGTTGAGCTGAACAAGGGCCGCACGCAACCGGGTCATGCGGCCAGGAGCGCATCCAGCTTGCCTGCGCGCTCCAACGCATAAAGATCGTCGCACCCCCCGACATGCACATCGCCCACGAAAATTTGCGGCACGGTGCGGCCGCCATTGGCGCGCTGGATCATCTCGGGTTTGCGCGACGGGTTGGACCAGACATTGATCTCCGAGAAATTGACGCCCTTATCTTTCAGAAGACGTTTCGCCGCGTGGCAAAAGCCGCACATAGGCGAGGTATAGATTTCAACTGGTTTCATCACATGAAGTTCCTGTAGCAGATGTTGAACAGGAACTTAGGCATCCCGGGCCGCCCGCGCTAGGGTGAGAGTGCACACATCTTTGGCACCACTGGACAAACAGGCCTCTGTGGCCGCCGCCAATGTGGCGCCCGATGTCATCACGTCATCTATCAGCAGCACAGGCCTGCCTGCCAGGCGATGCCGGCGCTTCGGATGTACGTCGATTGCGTTGGATAGGGTCGAAAACCGCGCATCATGATCGAGCCCGCCGAGGGATTGCGTGTGGCGCGGCCGAATCAGGAGGTCCGGGCAATGCGACAGGCCCGTCTCTGCGGCGATGCCTTTGGCGAGCAGCGCGGACTGGTTGTATCGCCGTTTCAACAGACGCATCCAGTGCAGCGGTATCGGCGCGATCAGCATCCCGTCACACAGCAATGGTTTGGCCGCCTGCGCCATCCACACCGATGCCGGGCGGACAACATCCTGCCGATCCCCGTGTTTCAGCGCCAGAACCAGCTTACGCGCGTTGTCCCGATAGACGAGCGCAGCGCGTCCCCGGCTCCAGGGCCGGTCGGTCCTGAGGCAATCGTCACAAATCTCGGCCGCACCCGTCTCCTGCCCCGGCAACGGTACGCCACAGAGATCGCAACAAAGGCCGGAGATGAACGGCGTATCGCGCCAGCACGCCCCGCAGAGACCGAAATCACTATCGACATTGACGCTGCAGACCGTACATCGCGGCGGGTAAATCAGGTGCAAGACCGTTTGAAACCCTACCGCCATCGCCCTATTGTCCCCGCCATGAATGCTCTGACCGATCGCGCGGCCCTCCTCCGCAATCGCCGCCGCGCCGCGCGCACCGGAAATGCGGCTCTGTTCCTGCACGAAGCCGCCCGCGATGAGATCAAGGATCGCCTGCAACTGGTTAACAAAACCTTTAAGGAAATCGCCCTGGTCAGTGGCTTTCCGGATTTCTGGGGAGGGGCCTTTGCCGGTGCGACCCAGGTCGGCGATGACGAAACACTGGCGCTTGAGCCTGCGGCGCATGATCTTGCGATCCATGCCATGTGCCTGCACTGGGCCAACGACCCCGTGGGACAATTGATCCAGCTTCGCCGCGCGCTCCGGCCCGATGGCCTGTTCCTCGGCGTTCTCTTCGGCGGCGAGACCCTGCATGAGTTGCGAACCGCCCTTTCCCAAGCGGAATCGGATTTGGTCGGAGGGTTGTCGGCGCGCGTGGCGCCGATGGCCGAAATCCGCGATCTTGGCGCCCTGTTGCAGCGGGCCGGGTTTGCCCTGCCGGTCGCCGACAGCCTGCCCCTGACCGTGACCTACACCTCGCCCCGCGCCCTGATTGGGGATCTGCGGGCGATGGGCGAAGGCAACGCGCTGATGGCGCGGCAAAAGACCGCGATGGGGCGGGCGCTTTTTGATCGGGCGAGCGAGATCTATGCGCGGCAATTTGGCGACGCGGACGGGCGCATCACCGCGACATTCGAGCTTATTTTCCTGACCGGATGGGCGCCGGACGAGAGCCAGCCGCAACCCCTGCGTCCGGGTTCTGCAACGGCACGGCTTGCCGATGCCCTTGGCGCCACCGAAAAGCCGTTAAATGATTGACCTCCCCGCATCCGCGGCTATGTCGGGAGCAACACAGGAAGAACAGGAACCGATAACAGATGTCAGAAGCGCGGAGACCGGAGAACGCTCCCGGCGATCACCCCAGGATCAAACCGGCGAAAACCGGTGTTCTGCTGGCCAATCTCGGCACCCCTGACAACACCGACTACTGGTCGATGCGCCGGTACCTCAACGAATTTCTGTCCGACAAGCGGGTCATCGACTATCCGCGCTGGAAGTGGCAGCCCCTGCTGCAACTCATCATCCTCAGCAAACGCCCCTTCAGCAGCGGTGCGGCCTATAAATCCATCTGGAACGAGGAGAAGGGCGAAAGCCCCCTGATGACCATCACCCGCGACCAGACGGAAAAGATGGCACAGACCCTCGAGGACCGGTACGGCGATCAGGTCATGGTCGATTTCTGCATGCGCTACGGCAACCCGTCGACCAAATCCAAGGTCCGCGAGATGGTCGAAGCGGGCTGCACCCGCATCCTGTTCTTTCCGCTTTATCCGCATTACGCCGGCGCCACATCAGCCACCGCAAATGACCAGTTCTTTCGCGCCCTGATGGAAGAGGCCTGGCAACCAACCGCCCGGGTCGTGGAACCCTATTTCGAAAATCCGCTTTATATCGAGGCGCTCGCCGCCTCGGTCGAGGAGGCCTATGCCAAGATCGAGGACCGGCCCGATATCCTCGTTGTGTCCTATCACGGCATGCCGAAACGGTACCTGATGCAGGGCGATCCCTATCATTGCCAATGCCAGAAAACGACTAGGCTACTCAAGGAACGCCTCGGATGGGACGACACCGAGATCACCACCACATTCCAGTCGGTTTTTGGTCCCGAAGAATGGCTAAAGCCCTACACGGTCGAAGAAGTTGCGCGGCTGGCGCGTGAAGACGGGAAAAAGAAGATCGCGGTGATGGCGCCGGCCTTCTCGGCCGATTGCATCGAGACCCTCGAAGAGATCAACGAAGAGATTCGCGAGAGTTTCGAGGAGGCGGGCGGTGAGGAGTTTACCTATATACCCTGCCTGAACGACAGCGATGCGCATATTCACGCGCTGGCCTCGATTGTCGGTGACAACCTCAAGGGTTGGATCGACTAACGGTGGCGGGAAAATCAGGAACGGTTTTCGGCTTGGAAATTGCATAAAGCCGATAGTTTAGCGCATCGCATCTGTTGCAGCGCTTAAAGTCGGCGCCCTGACGTCACATACCCACCCACCGGAATAAAAAAGCAGCGGCGAACCGCTGCTTTTCCGGAATTCTCTGTGCTCGACAATTAGTCGGCAGCAACAACCGCGGCAACGATTGCCAGCAGAAGCAGCGGAACCCAGATGCCAACTGCCGAGGAGCTTGCTGCTGTTTCTTCAACAACAACAGGTGCTTCCATGACAGGCTCTTCCATGGAGCCGGCGAAAGATGTGGTTGCGGCTGCGGCGAAGGCGGCTGCCAGTGCGAGTTTCTTCATAGTATCCTCCAGATATCGTCCCGGCATCACCTGTCCGTGATGGCGGGCGCATAAAACTTACCTCGTGAGGGGCTTCTAATCAGCTACAGGAGCCGATTGCAAACCATCTAGGGTACAATCCGGCAGATACCTTCGAATTTTTGTCAAATTAGCAACACTTGGGTGCCCACTTTCGTTTTCGCGAAGAGTTGGGCGATATGTTCGTTGTAAAGGCCGATGCAGCCGTTCGAGGACCGGCGGCCGATCTTGCGGGTGTCATGGGTGCCGTGGATGCGGTAATAGGTCCAGCTCAGGTAAAGCGCGTGCGTTCCCAGGGGGTTATCCGGACCCGGGCCAACGAATTCCGGCCAATCCGGGTTGCGCTTCAGCATCGAGGGCGTCGGGCGCCAGCTTGGACCCTCGACCTTGCGGACGACCTTGGTGCGACCACGGCGCGTCAGCTCTTCTGACAACGGGACGCTGGAAGGATAGAGCGTATATTGGCCAGTCTCTTCCCAGAAATGTAGCGCACGGGAGGAGATATCGACGAGAATCGCGCCATTCTTCAGATTTGAGAAATAGGGCTGCCAATCCAGCGACCGGAAGCTGGAGATGTTGCGGCGGGCGATCTGCGAGATCTCCTGCTCCATCTCGACAGTGCCGGTGCCATCGACGTTTTGCGCGATCATCGGTGTCCCGATAACCGACGCCGTCCCTGCCAGAAACGCGCGCCTGCTCAGGTCTTTCCCGGAATATGCGGACATGTCAGAACTCCTGATTTAGCTATCCGTATCTTAGCGGCATAACATATGGCGTGAAAGCCTCAGTCGCAAATCAAACAAACGTCAAGTGGCAAACTTACGCGGACCGGGTTTGAATCGGCGCGCGGCTCGGGATATGGCTGGCCAACGAAATCAAACTGGTGGCTTTGGAATCATGTTGCGCATTCTTGTTTTGCTGTTGTCTTCACTAGTGCTCCTGACCGCATGTGGCACACCGCCGCAAACCGGCGCAGATGGCAAGCCGCTGCCGCGGGTCTACAACATCCGCTCCGGCGATACCGCCAAGATCCAGTTCCGTATGCTGGATGCCGTGAATTCCCTGCGTCAGGCCGCGGGCGCCCCGCCGGTGCAGCTCAATGCAAAACTCAACGCCGCCGCCGCGACCCATTCGCGCGACATGTCGGTGCAAAACCGTCCCTGGCATTTCGGCTCGGATGGATCATCGCCAATCGACCGGGTCGCCCGCGTCGGTTATCCCGGTCAACTGGTCGGTGAAAACATCTCGGAGACTTTTGAGACCGAACTCGAAACCCTGAGCGCCTGGATGGACGTGCCCAACACCCGGGCGATCATCCTTGCCCCCGACGCACGGGACATGGGTTTTTCGTGGCTCCAGGAGAAGAACGGCAAGATCTGGTGGACATTGGTGATGGGCAAATGACCCCTCACGGGCGCAGAGTAATCAGCGTCCCGTCGTTGACCATCGCATAGATCTCTTCCATCTCTTTATTGGTGACCGAGATGCATCCTGCCGTCCAATCGGGGCCGTTGCCCGATGACTTGTTGGGCTGCCCGTGGATGAAGATATCCCCACCCGGGCTTTTCCCCGCCGCCTGCGCCTTGGCGAAATCGCGGACGTTCGGATAGGAAATGCCAAGCGACAAATGGAAGTCACTGTTCGGGTTGCGGCGGTCAATCCGATAGGTGCCTTCGGGCGTCTTGCCGTCCCCTTCGAACTCCTTGTGACCCACCGGGGCAAAGCCCAGCTCGATATCATAGGATTCAAGCACCTTTCGATCATGCAAAAGGAACATCTTGCGCTCCGCCTTGTGGACCACGATATGCGTGACCTCGGGGCCGTTATAGGTTTTGAACTTGGAGCTGCTGCACGCCGATAGGCCCGCGACAAGCACAACAAGTGCCAGATATTTAACTATCCGCATTTTTTATCACCTGGAATTACTGCTCGGGGTATTTCTACGCGGGAATGCCCCCTTGCGGATAGACCTAAAACGACGATCACCCGGATGTGATTGAAAATTCCGCCACAAGTTCGACATGGGTGGACCACCGGAACTGGTCCACGACCGTGACCGGCCCAAGCGCATATCCCGCCGCGATCAGCGTCGCAGCATCGCGGGCAAAACTCGTCGGATTGCAGGAAACATAAGCGATCCGGGGGATGCCGGTTTGGCAAAGTTCGGCAATCTGCGCCTGCGCCCCGGCGCGCGGCGGGTCGATCACCGCCGCGTCGAATCGCGTGAGCTCGTCCGGCAGAAGAGGTTGCCGAAAGAGGTCGCGCACCTCGTGCGTCACCTGTTTCAACCCCTGCGTCTTGCGCCAACCGGCATCGAGCGCACCTGTCATCGCGCCATCACCTTCGACGGCATGGACCTCCGATCGCATCGCAAGCGGAAGGGAGAAGGTGCCGCATCCGGCGAAAAGATCGACAATCCTTTTTGCCCCATCGGTGATCCGCGCCACCTCGGACAGCAGCGCCGCCTGTCCTTCCGCCGTTGCCTGCAGGAACGATCCCGGCGGCAGTTGCACCCGGGCCGGACCAAAGACCTTTTCGGGCGGGCGGCGGGTCGCGATCACCTCATCGCCCCAGACCAGCCGCGCCAGATCATGCGCTTCGGCAAGGTGGGCCAGCTCAATCCTGAGCGGCCCGTCAAGCGGTTTACCCTCCGAGACCGCGAGGTCCAGCCCGCTTTCCGTCACCGTCGCGGCCACGGAAATCCCGTTCTTTCGGCTTGCGCCCGCAATCGCCAGCGCTTGCGCGACCGGCAAAGCCGCCATGAGATCGGGATGCAGCAACTGGCAATCCGGGATCTCCACGACCACATCCGACCCCTTGGCATGAAACCCCGCCATCGCGCCCTTCTTGGTGCGCCGCGCGGCAAAACTTGCCCGGCGACGGCTTTGGGGCGGTGACGTCCAGATCGGCAAGAATGCCGCCTCGATCCCATGGGCGGCCAGTGCCGTCGCCACCACATCCGTTTTCCAGGTCGCCAGGAAATCGTCCGACGCATGCTGCAACTGGCATCCACCGCAGGATCGGAAATGCCGACACGGGGCCGAGACGCGATCAGATGATGGTGTTTCAATGCGAATATCGGTGAGGCGGCTGCCATCCAACACGCCGGTCACGATCTCACCCGGCAGGGTCAGCGGGGCATAGACCGGACCCTCGGCGATGCCGTCGCCCTGCTGGCCGAGGCGGATGATCTCATGGCGCGTCACAGGGCCAACAACCTGTCTTTGGTCGGCGCGAAATCCGCGTCAATCCAATGTTGTTCCAACTCTTTCAACCGCGCCCCCAGCGCCGGGCCGTCGAATTCGGGCATGAGGTCCGTGGCCTTGACCGGAAACGCTGCCGCCGCCCCGCGGGTCAGATCCGCCAGGTCACCCTGCGACGGCGGAACCTCGAACATCGCCGCGCGGAGCGTGAGGACATCGCGCCCGGTCTCGGGCCCAAACCGATATCCCAACTCGGCCGGCTTCCGCATCAACGACATCTCATTGCGCAGCAAATCGAGCTGCCGGGCCTGTGCCTTGCTGAGCCGGAGACGGTCGGATGGATCACCGCCACCCAAAGCGGCCAGCCGCCGCAGCGGGTCGGGATCCGCCGCCACCATCGCTTCAATATGCACAAGTGGCGCCAGCAGACGATCATCGGCCCCGGGCAAGACCGCAGTCAAGACGCCCCCCGCCCGCATCGCCGCAACCGCGGGCGCGGGGTCCGGCGCGGTCAGCAGTTTGATGATCTCGGCCCCAACCCGCTCGCGCGAGAGGCCCATAAGGCCTTCGACATGATCGGCAACGGCGGCAAGGCCATCGGCATCAAGCCCCTGTGCCGGATCGCCATACCAGGCATGAAACCGGAAAAACCGCAGGATGCGCAGGTAATCCTCGCGGATACGCTGCCCGGCGTCGTCGATGAACCGGACCCGCCGCGCAGTCAGGTCCGGCAAGCCGTCAAGCGGGTCGATCACCGTGCCATCGGCCATCGCATAAAGCGCATTCATCGTAAAATCCCGGCGGCGCGCATCCTCAGACACGTCCTTGGAAAACGCGACGGTCGCATGGCGGCCATGGGTTTCGATGTCCCGGCGGAACGTGGTGATTTCATGCGGGATGTGCTCGGCGACGACGGTGACCGTGCCATGATCCAACCCCGTCGGCACGGATTTGAATCCGGTCTTCCGGGCCAGTTCGATGACCTCCTCGGGCCGCGCATCGGTGGCGATGTCAATATCACCCACTGGCTCGTCGAGCAGCGCATTGCGCACGCAGCCGCCAACAAACAGCGCCTGAAACCCTGCGCCGGCGAGCATGGCGCACACCGCCTGCGACGCCGGTCTTCTGATCCAGTCGCCCGAAACCTTCATGACCGCCCCGCCGCATCGGCCATGGATCGCAGGATGCGCGCCGTTGCGCCCCAGATGTAATAGGGGCCGAAAGGCACGGTGAAGTAATGCCGCCGCGATCCCCGCCAGCGCCGCGATTGGATCAGGAAGTTTTCCGGCGTCATCACATGTGACAGCGGCACGGTGAACACCTCGTCCACCTCACCGGCCTCGGGGCGGGGGGTGAAAGGCGCCACGATCCGCGCCACAACCGGCGTCACGATGAAACCGGTCACCGTTTCATGGGATGGCAATTCGCCCAGCACCTCCACATTCGCCGGATCAAGACCAATCTCTTCGGAGGCTTCGCGCAGGGCCGTCGCGGTAATATCGGCGTCCCCCTCATCCTGCTTGCCGCCCGGAAAGGCGATCTGCCCCGGGTGATGTTTCAAAGCCGAGGAGCGTTTGGTCAGGTAAAGCCGGGCCTCGGGGCCGTTGCAGAGGATTGGCACCAGAACACTCGCCGGGCGCAGCTTGCGTCCCGGGGGCAGCACGACATCCGGGTTCAGATCGAAATCGGACGATGCGGCGCCGGTATTCGACAGCGCCGCCTTGACCGCAGAGAGGCCGTCAGGTGCCGTCACCGGGATCGCTTTCCGCCTCGAACCCAAGCGTTTTCGGGTCAAGCGTGTAATGGGCGCCGCAGAATTGACAATCGGCGGTGACCGTACCCTCGGGCGTGGTCATCTTTTCGATGTCGCGCGCCGAATAGATCGACAGGCTGCTGCGCACCCGTTCCTCGGTGCAGGTGCAGCCAAAGCGCACCGGCTGCGTGTCGAAAACCCGCGGTGTTTCCTCGTGAAAGAGCTGCACCAGAAGGTCAGTCGGCGCCACCGACGGCCCGATCAACTCCAGGTCTTCGACCGTATCCAGGAGCATGTTGACCCGCGTCCAGTTCTCCAGCTCTTCGCCATCAACGATATCCTCGGCCCCCAGCAGACCGCTTTCGCCCGAACCACCGCCCTGCGCATGCGGCGACGCCTTTGGCATATGCTGCAACATCACACCACCGGCGCGCCAATGCTCGGGGCCACCTGCCTCGGTCGATTTGCCGAAGCTCAGCGAAAACCGCGTCGGAAGCTGTTCGGATTGAGCGAAATAGGCTTCGGCGCAATCCTTGAGCCCACTGCCCGCAATCGGGGTGATCCCCTGGTAAGGTTCGGTTCCCTGTCCCTGGTCGATCAGGACGGCAAAATACCCTTCGCCCACTTGGTCGAACGGCGTCCCGTCGGTCAGGCGATCCCGGTCGAAACTGGCATAGGCGCGAATGCGGGCGCTGCCGCCCTCCTTGTCCGGGCCATAATAATCGGTGGCGATCATCCGCACCGGACCCTTCGATTGCACCTGCAGCGAAAGTTTCCAGCGCAGCTTGATCGTCTGCCCAATGAGCGCGGTCAACAGAGCCATCTCGGCCACAAGCGCCTCGACCACCGGCGGGTAATCATGCTGCTTGAGGATGCCATCCAACACGCCGTCCAGACGCGCGACACGGCCGCGAATATCCGATTGGTCAAGCTGGAACGGCAGTATCGTGTCGTCCCAGGCGATTTTCTGTCCGAGTGTCATGGGGGTTTCCTTGTGCGCCGGTTATTGGCATATCGCGTCTATATAGGCAGGGCAAGACGGGGTCCAAGGGGCAAAACATGATGCGACGGTTCGGTGAAACCCCGATTTTGACACAACGCTATACGATGCGCCCGGGTGTCTATGCGATCCTTGAACGCAACAACACCCTGCTGCTGACCCATCAGGCGGAACCGGAGCCGGAATTGCAACTTCCGGGCGGCGGTGTGGACCCGGGCGAGCATCCTTTGCAGGCGCTGCATCGCGAGGTGATGGAAGAAACCGGCTGGATCATTGCGAAACCGCGACGGCTTGGCGCCTATCGCCGGTTCACCTACATGCCGGAATATGACCTCTGGGCGGAAAAGATCTGCACCATCTATCACGCCACGCCCACGCGCCGCCTCGGCCCCCCGACGGAGGACGGCCACACCACGATCTGGGCCAGCCCGACGGTCGCGGCAACCGAGCTTGATAACTCCGGCGACCGCCATTTCGTCAAAGAATTATGGCGGCTTGCTTGAATTCCACCAGGACGGCCGAGACATCATCGGCAAAATCCTGATCGTCAGCAAAGCTCGACAGTTTCCAGATGATCGATTCGAGGCAGGCCATGCTGCGGGTCTGCCGCAGCTCGGTCAGGATCTGGCGGAAGCCGTCGTCGCCCAGCAGATTACCATCCACATCGGCACATTCCACCACTCCGTCCGAGCAGATCATCAGGCGATCCCCGGGGGCCATCGCAACCTCGAACTGGTCGTATTGCGCGCCTTCGATCAACCCGACGGGCAATCCACCCTGACCAAAAAGCTCGACCTTACCATTGGCACGCTGCACCACTGGGTGCGGGTGCCCGGCCTGCGTCATCACGATCCGGCCGGTTTCAAGATCGACATCGGCCAGCACCATCGTGAAATAAAGCTCGGTTTCAATTTCGCTCAGGAACAGGTCATTCAGGATCGAAACCGTCTCGGATGGAGGGCGTGGGACGAATTCGCCCGTTTCCGTTCTTTCCAGCGCGACGTTCTGCTCCGGCGAGGCCGAGGACAGATACCCGGCCAGCCGCGCCGTCATCAGTGCCGAGCTGATCCCGTGACCGGACACGTCGATGCCATAGACCCCGATCCGCGTGGGGCTGACCACGAACATGCCCACAAGGTCACCCCCGACATGGCCGCAGGATTGCAAAAGCATCGACACCTCGGCGGACCCGAAATCGCGATACCGGTCACTGACGAGGGATTGTTGTAGTTTCTTGGCCTCGATCAGGTCGTTGTCGAGCGAATCGTATACCGCCTGCAATTCATCCAGCGTGGAGGAAATAAGCCGGTTCTTTTCGGTCAACTCCCGCTCCATGCGCAGGATCCGTTCCCCCGCGGAGATCCGCGCGCGAAGCTCCCCGGCATTCACCGGCTTGGTCAGGAAATCATCGGCCCCGGCATCAAGGCCATGGGCGATCGCATCCTTTTCGCTCTTGGAGGTCAACAGGATGAAGTACCCATAGCTGTCCCGCGTCATCTGCCTGAATTCACGGCAAAATTCCGGACCGGTCATCCCCGGCATCATCCAGTCGCTCATCACCAGGTCGGGGGCGATGTCGCGGCACATCTCCAGGGCTTCGGACCCGGATTCCGCTTCGCGGACCTCAAACCCCCAGCGTTTGAGAGAGGCAGAAAGGATACGCCGTTGGGCACGGCTGTCATCCACGACAAGAACCTGCCGGATTACACCCGCAGCCTGCTCTTCCTGCCCGATTGATGTTGCCTGCAACGTCACGTCTGCCGCCCTATCTTGGTCACCCGCAATCTGGGACCCGCCGCTTAATAGGGTGTGAATGCTAAAATTGCCCTCAGTTTTTAAACCAACCCCTTCAGTTTATTAATCTTTCCGCGTCACGATCACACCAAAGGCAAAGGTGAGGACCGGCTATGATCGACTGGGACCGCGTAAACGAACTGCGTGATGAAATTGGGGCCGAGGATTTCTCGGAAGTGGTGGAGATCTTTCTTGAGGAGGTCGAGGAAGAGATGACCAAACTCTCCGCCGACGCGGACCGGCAGGACCTCGAATCCACCGTGCATTTCCTCAAGGGAAGCGCCCTGAACCTCGGGTTTTCGCATTTCTCGACGCTCTGCCAGAAAAACGAAACCGCCGCGCGGGGCGGCGACGCCGTTGACGTGGACGCCCTGAAAAGCAGCTATGCAGCATCGAAATCCGAATTCCTCGAGGCCCTTGATGCGCCCGACGCGGCCTAGATCAGGAACTGCGCCAGGACATCGTCATTGGTGATATCGCGATAGGTGAAACCGGCCTCCGCCAGTTTCTGCTCCAGGATCTCGAAGTTCTCCGCTTGGTTGGTTTCGATCCCGATCAGGACAGAGCCAAAATTGCGCGCTGATTTTTTGAGGTATTCGAACCGGGCAATATCGTCGTCCGGCCCCAACATCGACAGGAATTCCTTGAGCGCCCCGGGCCGTTGCGGCAGGCGCAGCACGAAATACTTCTTGATACCGATATGCCGCTGCGCGCGCTCCTTGACCTCGGGCAGCCGTTCGAAATCGAAATTGCTGCCTGACGTGACGCAGACAACGGTCTTTCCCGCGATCTGATCCGCGACATCCTTGAGCGCATCGACCGCCAAAGCCCCGGCAGGTTCCAAAACCACGCCTTCGACATTCAACATCTCGAGCATGGTCGTGCAAAGCCGATCTTCGGCCACGGTGATCGCGTCCGCCGGATCAAGATCCGACAGATGGGCAAATGTTTTCTCGCCGATTCGCGCCACGGCGGCACCATCGGCGAAATTATCGATATGATTGAGGCTGACCGGCGCACCGGCCTTCAACGCCGCCCCCAGACACGCGCCACCGGATGGCTCAACCAGCGTATAGGCCAGGTCCGAGCCAAAAAACCCGCGCACCCCGGAGGACAGGCCACCGCCCCCAACCGGCATGATGATCCGGTCCGGCAGTCCACCCATCTGCCGCATGATTTCCACCGCGACCGACGCCTGCCCCTCGATCACATCCTCATCATCAAAGGGCGACAGGAAGTGACCGCCAGTCTCGGTGCAATAGGCCTTTGCCGAGGCGAGTGTATCGTCGAAATAATCACCGGTCAGCCGCACGGAAATCGCCGATCCGCCAAACTTTTCGGTCTGGTTGATCTTCTGCTGCGGGGTCGTCACCGGCATGAAGATCGTCCCCCGAACCCCGAAATGCCGGCACATGAAGGCCACGCCCTGCGCGTGATTGCCGGCGCTCGCGCACACAAATTGTCTGGTGTCGGGGGTCACTGCCAGAACCTTGCGCATCGCGTTGAACGCCCCGCGCAGTTTATAGGACCGAACCGGGGTCAGGTCTTCGCGCTTGAGCAGAATATTGGCGCCATAGCGGTCCGAAAGATGTTCGTTGCGCTGCAAGGGCGTCTCTGCAAACACGTCGCGCATCGCGGCCTCGGCGGCGCGGGCTCTATCCTGAAAACTCTCCATCCGGTGATCTGTGGCCCAGGCAAGGCAGTCATGCAAGCCCTGACCTTGCCCCGCGTCCCAAAACCCGATAAGCGCCGGGCAAATCTGACACGAGGGAAACCAAATGACCGCGCCCAAGAAAGTTGTGCTGGCTTATTCCGGCGGCCTAGATACGTCGATCATCCTGAAATGGCTGCAGTCCGAATATGGCTGCGAAGTGGTCACTTTTACCGCCGATCTGGGCCAGGGCGAGGAGTTGGAGCCCGCACGTCAGAAGGCCGAGCTTCTGGGCATCAAGCCCGAGAACATCTTCATCGAAGATGTCCGCGAAGAGTTCGTGCGCGATTTCGTCTTCCCAATGTTCCGGGCAAATGCCGTCTATGAAGGTCTTTACCTTCTGGGCACGTCAATCGCGCGGCCGCTCATTTCCAAGCGACTTGTCGAAATCGCGGCCGAAACCGGCGCCGACGCGGTCGCACATGGCGCCACTGGCAAGGGCAACGACCAGGTGCGGTTCGAACTGGCGGCCTATGCGCTCAACCCTGATATCAAGGTCATCGCACCCTGGCGTGAATGGGACCTGACCAGCCGCACGAAGCTCATCGACTTCGCCGAGAAAAACCAGATCCCGATCGCCAAGGACAAGCGCGGCGAAGCGCCGTTTTCGGTTGACGCCAACCTTCTGCACACCTCGTCCGAGGGCAAGGTGCTCGAAGACCCCGCGGTGGACGCGCCAGATTACGTTTATCAGCGGACCGTGCATCCCGAAGATGCCCCCAACGAGGCGGAGTTCATCGAGATCGGTTTTGAAAAAGGCGACGCGGTCAGCATCAATGGCGAGGCCCTGAGCCCCGCAACCATCCTGACCAAGCTCAACGAATATGGCGGCAAACACGGGATCGGGCGGCTCGATCTGGTTGAAGGCCGCTTCGTGGGCATGAAATCGCGGGGCATCTATGAAACCCCGGGCGGCACGATCCTGCTGGAAGCGCATCGCGGTATCGAATCGATCACCATGGATCGCGGCGCGATGCACCTCAAGGATCAGCTCATGCCGCAATATGCCGAGCTGATCTATAACGGTTTCTGGTACAGCCCCGAGCGGTCGATGCTGCAAGCGGCGATTGACGCCTCGCAACAGCATGTGACCGGCACGGTGCGCGTGAAGCTCTACAAAGGGTCCGCCCGTACCGTGGGCCGCTGGTCGGATCACTCGCTTTACTCCGAGGCGCATGTGACCTTCGAAGAGGATGCCGGTGCCTACGATCAGAAAGACGCTGCAGGTTTCATCCAGTTGAACGCGCTGCGCCTGAAACTTCTGGCGGCGAGGGATCGTCGCCTTAAGGGCTGACACGGGTTCATAAAACCGGATCAGACGGGTGTTTGCCGCTGATCCGGTATAGTGCTGCGTCTTCGGGATGCTTTATCCTTGGTTAGCTGCCCAGCGCGGCCGCCCTTAGTTTTTCATAGGCCGGCATCGCCGCATCGGCCAGTTGCGCCTGCGTGTCGGTGAGGTCGGGCAGCGGCCCCTCGGCGGCGGCAAACCCGGTGGAGCGATGTACCGCACCATACCAATGCGCGGCCCAGACGCCATCATCCGCGTGACCCCCCGCGTGCCATTGCAGCATCGCCGGATCCCAGGGCAGGTCGATGACCGCGCATAGCCTTTTCAACATGGTTTCCGGATCGCGCCGGATATCAGCAGAATCGATTACGACCGGAGAAGCGCCAAGCATGGTGAGTTGGTCAAACAACTCGGCCTGCTGAACAAACCCGATATCTTCCAGCGTAGGATTATCGAACTTCGCCGAAAAGCTCGCAGCAACACGGGCCGGGTGCCGGATCAAGAACACATTGGTCACCTGCGACACCCAATCTCGCGGAACGCCGGGGATCATGTGCTGTGACATGTGCTTTTGATAGAAATGCGGTTTTTGGGCAGGAACAGAGCCTAATAATTCATCAATGACCACATTCGGATCAGTGGATTGGGACGCGATGATGTCATCCCGCATCGGATGGTCCAGGCCAGTTTGGGTCAGATAAGCCGCATAGAACGGTTCGTCCACCACCGCGAAATCCGATCGCGCGCCAAAGGCATACATCATCGCGGTACTCAGGTTGCGTGGCCCCGACCACATGGCAATTCGCATTTAGAGAAGTCCCCTGTCCGGGAGGGCGGGTTTCTGCCCTCAAATGTTACAGCGCACGCTAATTCCGCACTGATTCAGAGCCAAGGGGTAAATTGGTGTCACCACCCTGTGAGATTTGGTTTCAGCCGCTTGGCGGGAGTCCGTGCTTGGGTCAATGTGACTTCAAACGGAGGATGCGTCATGGTGGCGATTGATTTCAAACACTTCAAAACAGGTCTCTTGGCTGCGCTGATCGTCGTCGGCCTTGGGATCCAGTGTCAGAAGGCACATGCGGCAAGCAGCGAAACGCTGATTGTGGCGGGCGGCTGCTTCTGGTGCGTCGAATCGGATTTTGAATCCGTCCGCGGTGTGACCGACGCGGTCTCGGGATATACCGGCGGCACAGCCAAGAACCCGACCTACAAGCAGGTCACCAAGGGCGGCACGGGCCACTACGAGGCCGTCAAAATCACGTTCGACCCGGCGCAGGTTAGCCGCGCGCAGCTTCTGAACATGTTCTTCCGCTCGGTGGATCCGACGGACGCAGGCGGTCAGTTTTGTGATCGCGGCGACAGCTATCGAACAGCCGTTTTCGTGTCCAATGCCAGCGAGAAGAAAGCCGCCGAGGCTGCCATTGCCAAAGCGCAAAGCGACCTTGGACAGAGGATCGTAACGCCAATCCTGCAAGCCAAGACGTTTTACAACGCCGAAGATTACCACCAGGACTATTACAAGGGTAAGAAGCTGGTCGTGACGCGGTTCGGACCCAAGCGACAATCAGAGGCCTATAAACGCTATCGCAAGGCCTGCGGACGCGACAAGCGAGTGAAGCAGCTATGGGGCTCCGCCGCTCCCTTCGCGGCCAAGTACTAAGCCAGAAAACGAGAAATGGGGATGGTCAATACCACCCCATTTCAGTGTCTATTCCAGCCCGATACTCGATTTTCTGCGGCTCAGCCGACTTTACACGCCGCCAGAACCGCCATGTTCAGGATGTCATTCGCAGTGAAGTTGGTTGAACAGATCTGAATTGATTGGTCGACCCCCGCGAGGATCGGGCCCACAACGGTCGCACCGCCCATCTCCTGCATCAACTTGACCGAAATCGACGCCGAGTGCCGCGCCGGGACCACCAGAACATTCGCGGGGCCGGTCAGCCGCTGGAACGGATAAGCCTCCTGCGCCGTGGTGTTGAGCGCAACGTCCACGGTCATCTCGCCCTCGAACTCGAAATCCACACCACGCGCTTCCAGCACCTTGGGCGCCAAGTGCATCTTCTCCGCTCGTTCCGACCGAGGATAACCGAAGGTCGAAAAACTCACGAAAGCCACGCGCGGATCGACACCGAGGTGACGGGCGACTCCGGCGGCGCGTTCAGCGATATTCGCAAGATCCTCCTGGTCCGGCCATTCATGCACCAGCGTATCGGCAATAAAGACAATCCGCCCCTTGTGCATGATCGCGGTGACGCCTACGGCGCCATGCTCTGCGTCAGCGTCAAAGACATGGTTGATCAACTCCAGAACATGCGCCGATTTGCGCGTCGCACCAGTGACCAGCCCGTCGCCATGACCATGCGCCAGCATCAGGGATGAAAACACATGCCGGTCCCGCGCCGCCAGACGATGCACATCCTGATGGTCGATGCCCTTTCGCTGCAGCCGGGAATACAGGAAATCCTTGTACTGATCGAGGTAAGCAGTGTTGGCCGCATTCACGATTTCCAGCTCGGCGACCGCATCGCCCATGCCCGCCGCTTCCAGCTTTTCTTTCACATCCGCCTCGCGACCGACAACCAGCGCATGACCGAAGCCCGACCGCTGATATTGCACGGCCGCGCGCAGCACTCGGGGATCGTCGCCCTCAGCAAAGATCATCCGAGCCTGCGCTGCGCGGGCGCGGGCGTTGATCGACCGCATGATGCTCGCCGTGGGGTCCATCCGGGTTTTCAGCGTCACCTCATAGGCATCCATATCCACGATCGGCCGCCGTGCGGCGCCGGTATCCATGCAAGCCTTCGCCACCGCCGGCGGGATGGTGTGGATCAGGCGCGGATCAAACGGCGCCGGGATGATGTAATCGCGCCCGAAGGTCAGTTTGCGCCCATAGGCCATGTCGACCTCGTCTGGCACATCCTCGCGCGCGAGTTTCGCCAATGCCTCGGCGCAGGCGATCTTCATCTCGTCATTGATCGCCCGTGCATGCACGTCAAGCGCCCCGCGGAAGAGATAGGGAAACCCAAGTACGTTATTGACCTGATTGGGATAATCGCTGCGCCCGGTGGCGACGATGGCATCTGCGCGGACGGCATGGGCCTCTTCGGGCGTGATTTCGGGATCGGGATTAGCCATCGCGAAAATCACCGGGTCACTGGCCATCGACGCAACCATATCTTCAGTCACCGCGCCCTTGACGCTGACGCCGAGGAACACATCCGCGCCCTTCATCGCCTCTTCGAGCGTACGCAATTCCGTGTTCACCGCATGGGCGGATTTCCACTGGTTCATGCCCTCGGTCCGGCCCTGGTAAATCACGCCCTTGGTGTCGCAGACGACGCAATTGTCGTGCTTGGCGCCCATTGCCTTGAGCAGCTCGATACAGGCGATCCCCGCTGCCCCGGCACCGTTCAAAACGATCCGCACATCGCCGATTTTCTTGCCGCTCAGGTGCAGCGCGTTGATAAGCCCGGCGGCGCAGATCACGGCGGTCCCATGCTGATCGTCATGGAAGACGGGGATATCCATCACCTCTTTCAACCGCTGTTCGATAATGAAACATTCCGGCGCCTTGATGTCTTCGAGGTTGATGCCGCCAAAGGTCGGCCCCATCAGCTTGACCGCATTGATGAACGCCTCGGGATCTTCGGTATCAAGCTCGATATCAATCGAATTCACATCGGCGAAGCGTTTGAAAAGAACGGCCTTCCCTTCCATCACCGGCTTACCACCCAGCGCGCCCAGATTGCCAAGCCCCAGAACGGCGGTACCGTTCGAAATCACCGCCACAAGGTTGCCCTTGTTGGTGTAGTCATAGGCCGTCTCGGGGTTCTCCGCGATGGCGAGGCACGGCACGGCGACCCCCGGCGAATAGGCCAGCGACAGGTCGCGTTGGGTGGTCATCGGCACCGTCGCCTGGATCTCGAACTTGCCGGGCGTGGGTTCGAGGTGAAAGGCCAGCGCCTCTTCGGGGGTAAACTTGGTTTTTGCCATGATCGGTGCCTGTCATCTCGGAACGGTATCAGGCATCCATAGCCGGGCTTTGGAAAAGCCTCAACCGGATGGCGGTTTTACCTTTCGCCCATGCCTGTCGGTTTGTAAGCTCCCGGCGAACCGAGGGGGTGATCGTGACGTCTGCCAAATCCGCCGTGACGCCGATGATGGCGCAATATCTCGAGATCAAGGCGCAATATACCAATGCGCTTTTGTTTTATCGGATGGGCGATTTCTATGAGCTGTTCTTTGATGATGCCGTGGCCGCCAGTGCCGCGCTTGATATCGCGCTCACCAAACGCGGCAAACACCTGGGCGAGGATATCGCGATGTGCGGCGTCCCGGTTCACTCCGCCGAAGGGTATCTGCTGACCCTCATCCGTAAAGGCTTCCGCGTCGCCGTCTGCGAGCAGATGGAAAGCCCGGCGGAAGCGAAAAAGCGCGGGTCGAAATCCGTCGTAAAGCGCGACGTGATCCGGCTGGTCACGCCCGGAACCTTGACGGAGGAGAGCCTGCTTGACGCAAGGCGGCACAATTACCTGGCCAGTTTTGCCGAGGTCCGCGGCGCACATGCGCTGGCCTGGGTCGATATCTCGACCGGGTCTTTCCGGGTCATGCCGATATCCGCGGTCCGCCTGGGGCCGGAGCTTGCGCGACTCGCGCCAAGCGAGGTTGTGATCGCGGATGGCACGGACCTGGCAGAAATAGTGACTGAATCTGGCGCATCATACACGCCCCTTGGCCGCGCAGCCTTTGACAGCACCGGGGGCGAAAAACGCCTCTGCGCGCTCTTCGGGGTTGGGACCCTGGATGCCTTCGGGCAGTTTTCCCGCCCCGAGATTGCGGCGATGGGCGCGATTGTCGAGTATCTGGAGATCACCCAGAAGGGTAAGCTGCCTTTGCTGCGCCCGCCGGTACGGGAAGATCATACCGAGGTTCTGCAGATCGACGCGGCGACACGGCGTAACCTCGAACTGACACATGCGCTTTCCGGTGGGCGTGCCGGATCGTTGCTGTCGTCGATTGATCGCACCGTCACCGCCGGGGGCGGGCGACTATTGGAGCGACGCTTGTCGAGCCCGTCGCGGCAGTTGGATGTGATCAACGCACGGCACGATTCCGTGGCTTTTGCGGTGGAACAGTCTCGATTGTCAGGACAGTTGCGCGAAACACTGCGCAAAGTGCCAGATCTCGATCGGGCACTGTCCCGGCTGGGGCTTGACCGCGGGGGGCCGCGCGATCTTGCCGCCATTCGCAATGGGCTGGAACAGGCCGCCGAGCTGGCAGAGCTGTTGGCGACCCATGATCTCCCGGCCTTGTTGCAGGCCGCCATCGGATCGCTTCGGGGTCACAGCGACCTGACTGAAATGCTGGAACGGGCACTTGTAGCTGAACCCCCATTGCTGGTCCGCGACGGCGGGTTCATTGCCGAAGGCTATGACGCCGAACTCGACGATTGCCGCAAGTTGCGAGACGAAGGACGCGGCGTGATTGCGGCGATGCAGGCGGAGTACGCCGAGTTGACCGGCATCCAATCCCTCAAGATCAAGCACAACAACGTGCTGGGCTATTTCGTCGAAGTCACCAGTACTCATGCCGACAAAATGCTGTCGGAGCCGCTGAGCGAGACGTTCAAACATCGCCAGACCACGGCCAATCAGGTCCGCTTCACCACTGTCCCCCTGAGCGAGATGGAAACCAGGATTCTGAATGCTGGCGGACGGGCGATTGAGATCGAAAAGCGGCTCTATGACACCCTGAAAGACGCCATTCTGGAAAAATCCGCCGAGGTCGCGCAGGCCGCCCGTGCCCTGGCCGAGATGGATCTGACGACGGCGCTTGCTGACCTCGCAACCGGAGAGAACTGGTGTCGGCCCAAGGTCGATACCAGCCGCGCGCTCAAGATAACCGACGGACGCCATCCGGTTGTCGAACAGGCCCTGCGAACGCAGGACGGCAGCCCTTTCATCGCCAATGACAGCGATCTGGGCGATGGCGCCAATATCTGGCTGCTGACCGGCCCGAACATGGCAGGTAAATCGACCTACCTGCGGCAGAATGCGCTGATTGCCGTGCTGGCGCAGATGGGCAGCTATGTACCCGCGCATTCGGCGCATATCGGGCTGGTCAGCCAGCTGTTCAGCCGGGTGGGCGCGTCCGACGACCTGGCGCGGGGCCGGTCCACTTTCATGGTTGAGATGGTCGAAACCGCGGCCATACTCAACCAGGCGGACGATCATGCGCTGGTGATCCTCGATGAAATCGGGCGCGGCACGGCCACTTATGATGGCCTCTCAATCGCCTGGGCGACGCTTGAACACCTGCATGACGTGAACGGCTGCCGCGCCCTATTCGCGACCCATTACCACGAAATGACGAATCTCAGCGACAAGCTGGCGCGCGTCGAAAACGCCACCGTCGCGGTCAAGGAACATGATGGCGAGGTGATTTTCCTGCACGAGGTCCGGCAAGGTGCTGCGGATCGTTCTTACGGGGTGCAGGTCGCCAAGCTCGCCGGGCTGCCGGATGCTGTCGTTGCACGGGCGCGGGTGGTTCTCGATGCGCTGGAAAAGGGTGAACGCGAAGGCGGCACCGCGCAGAAAGCATTGATTGACGACCTGCCACTTTTTGCCGCGACACCGCCACCGCCTCCTGTCCCCACAAAAACCTCCGAAGTCGAGGAGCGGCTTGCAGAAGTCCTCCCCGATGACCTGACCGCGCGGGAGGCGTTAAACCTGATCTACGAGCTCAAGGATTTGCTGCGATGATCATTCATCCGGATATGGCGATAACGCTCCCCGACGGTACGCGCCTGTCGGCGCGGGTTTGGATGCCTGATAACGCGGAATCAGAGCCTGTTCCTGCGATACTTGAGTATTTGCCCTATCGAAAATCCGACGGTACGGCAGCGCGAGACCACGGCATGCACCTGCATTTCGCCCGCGCCGGATACGCCTGCCTTCGGGTGGATCGGCGAGGGTGCGGCGATAGTGAAGGGCTCTTTGACGACGAATACTCCGAGCAGGAATTGCAGGATGGCGTCGACATCATCAACTGGATCGCGGCACAGCCCTGGTGCACCGGAAAGGTCGGGATCCAGGGGATCAGTTGGGGCGGGTTCAACGGGCTTCAGATCGCGGCGCGCGCGCCCGAGGCGCTCAAGGCGGTCATCAGCATTGGCACGACGGTCGATCGTTACCACGATGACATCCATTACAAAGGCGGCATTCAACTTAGCGAAAATATCGGCTGGGCCGCGACCGTCTCTTCCTGGTTTTCGATGCCACCGGATCCGGCGCTGCGCCCTGATTGGCGCGAGATGTGGCTTCAGCGACTGGAAAACGCGCCGTTTCTGGCAAGCCGCTGGATGCACCATGCGGACCGCGACGATTACTGGAAACACGGATCGGTTTGCGAAGACTACGGTGCAATAAAGGCACCGGTTCTAGTGATGGGCGGGCTGCATGACGGCTATCGCAACGCCATGGCGGCATTGGTGGGCGGGATGAGCGCCCCGGTCAAAGGCGTCGCCGGACCGTGGAACCACAAATACCCGAACATCAGCACCATTGAGCCGTCCATTGACTATCTTGGTAAGGCGCTCAGGTGGTGGGATCACTGGTTAAAAGGCGTCGATACGGGCGTTGAGGCCGACCCCACCTATCGAACCTATGTGATGGACAGCATCAAACCGGATCCAGCCCTTTCCTTCCGGCCTGGTCGATGGTTTGGATTGAAGGGTGATCCGCGCGACGCCGTCGAGATCGAAGAACTCGGCCTTGGCGACGGCACACTTGGCCATAGAGCGCCGTTTTCAGCGGAATTAGTGACTGATTTGCGATGTGGGCGCAGTTGCGGTGAATTCTTTCCTTTCGGGTTCGGACCCGGAGAATTGCCGGACGACCAAAACCATGATGATCGCCTGTCGCTATGCTTTGAAAGCGAGCCGACCAGTAACGGCCGCGATCTTTTCGGCGCGCCGGAACTCACCCTTCAGGTGGCGGCAAACGGACCACGGGCGCAGATCGCGGCCCGGCTTTGTGACGTCCGGCCGGATGGCACATCGGCGCTTATCACGATGGGGCTGCTGAATTTGCGGCATCGCAACGGCTTTGATGCTGCCGAGGAACTGGTAGCGAATACGGCGTATGACGTTTCGCTGAACCTGGATCAGGCATCGTATCACCTCCCCGCAGGTCATCGGTTGCGGCTTGCGATCTCTGGCAGCTATTGGCCATTTTGCTGGCCTGAGGGGCAGGATGTAACGCTGACCATCAGCGGCGGAACCTTGTCTTTGCCTTGGCTTGACCCGGATAAGGCGGTGCCCGTTGATTTCGATCCGCCCGTTGAGATGGAAGAACGGGCCTACCAACAACTCAAGACCGGAAATGAGCGCAAAGAGTGGCGGGAGGATCCCGCATCGGGCCGACAGACGCTAGAGATATCCGGCGATCACGGACGGCGGCTGGATACTGAGACGGGTTTGATCACCGAAAGCGCGGTGAGCGAGCGATGGGAGATTACCCCAACCGACCCGGCGAGCGCGCAGGTCGAGATCACCTGGACGCGGTCGCTCGGACGCGGCGATTGGGAGGTCAGCAGCAAGGTCGTCACGCGAATGCGCGGCGAGGCGGATGCGTTTGTCGTTCATCAACATGTTGAGGCTTTTGAAGGCACCCAAAAAGTCTTTGACCGGCAATATTCAGACACGATTCCACGCTGAAACCGCCCTACCAGCTACCACTGGCACCCCCACCGCTTGAGCTGCCACCGCCAAAAGAGGACGAGGAGGACGAGCTTTTGCTTTTCTTCGGAGTCGTCCGCCACCCGGTATATGTGTCGTGGCAATTGTGGCACTGATAGTCGATCCGTTGCTTGCCGGTCGTCGTGGTCGTGGCTACCTTGACGGTGGTGGTTTCAGCCTCAAGCGTGCGAAAACTGCAACTGCGGCACGCGCCATAGGATGAAAACCAGGCTTTGTAGGCTTCGATGGTGATGTGTTCGCAAAGCGGGCATTCCCACACATCGTAGTCCACGCTTTTCAGGTGCTCTTCGACGATCTGACCTTCTTCCAGATGAGCATCCTCGGAATGATCATCCAGACGGATCATAGGGCATTGGTCATTCGGACAGATCCGCGCCCGGTCCCGCTTCCAGCGGCGGTAAGCCTGGACCGGCAACAGAAGCAGCGGCGCTGCCAAGAGGTAGATCCAGTTCCCCACCGCGAGGAACATCCGTTTGATCCCGTTCCAGATCTTGACATGAAGCGGGTCGGCAGGCGCGGCCGATTTGCCATCCGTCAGATCGCTGATGACAGCATCCACCCCAAGCGCAATCCCGGCGGCATAGTTGTCGTTGCGAAACTGCGGGACGATAACGCGGTCGATAATCGCCTTCATCGGCGCATCCTTACTGCGCCCATAGCCCGAACCAACCTCGATCCGCATTTTCCGGTCAAAGCGGGCGATCAGCATCATCACACCATCATTCCGTGTGGCATCCCCGACCCCCCAATGATTGAAAAGCCCGGTGGCGAATGGCTCAATCGCGCCGGTGTGGCCAAAATCCTGCATGGTGTTGATCGTCACAACCGTGAATTCAACACCCTCCTCCGAGCGGAGCCGCTTCAAATCGGATCGAATGTCGTCCTCTTCTTCATCCGTCAAAAGATCGGCGAAGTCGTTGACGTAAATCTCGGAGTAATCGGGATATGTCTGCGCGCGGGCATCGGGCGCCAAAACGGTCAGCGCCACGATAAGGGTCAGAAGGATACGCATGAACTTACCTGTATTTCGGGCCGATAGTTCGGCCACGGCAGGTTAGTCTTTCATCGACGAAACGCCAACCTGCGCCGGTCGCAGGATGCGATCATGCAGCATGAAACCCTCGGCAGAGACCTGAATGATCTCACCGGCCTTGGTGCCGGGCAGGGGCGCTTCGAACATCGCTTCGTGCTCCTGCGGATCAAACCGGTCGCCGACCTCGGGCGAAATCAACCGGATGCCGTGCTTGGAAAAGACGTTGAGCAGCTCCCGCATGGTCAGGTCGATGCCTTCGAAAAACGCAGGTGCCGCGGCGCGCTGCTCTTCGGTGGCTGATTCGAGGGCGCGTTTCATGTTGTCGAAGACGGGCAGCATATCGCGGGCGAGCTTTGAGCCACCGTAATTTGCCGCCTCAAGCCGATCCTTATCGGAGCGTTTGCGCGCATTTTCGGCGTCCGCCAAGGCGCGCATGAACTTGTCCTGCAGCGCGTCCCGCTCCGCCCGAAGCGCGTCAATTTCCGCTTCTTCATCAGTGATTTCAGCGGTTTCCGCCTCAAGCTCTTCGGCCAGGGCCGCTTCGATGTCGTCCAGGAATTCTTCGTTTTTCGCTTCTGCCATCTTTTTCACCTCTAACCCCGGTCGGCGATCAATTTGCCAACCAGTTGCGCCGTGTAATCCACAATCGGCACGATCCGTCCGTAGTTCAGGCGGGTCGGGCCAATCACGCCCACCGCACCCACAATCTTTCGATCAGCGTTCATATATGGAGAGACCACCAAAGAGGAACCCGAAAGTGAGAAAAGTTTGTTCTCAGAGCCAATAAAAATGCGCACACCTTCGCCTTCCTCGGTCAGTTCGAGGAATTCGGCAATGTCACGCTTGCGCTCAAGGTCATCGAAAAGCGTCCGGATACGGTCCAGGTCTTCTTCGCCAGTCTCGGAATTCAGAAGATTCGCGCGGCCCCGCACGATCAGGCGCTCGTAACTGTCGCCGTCCCCATCCCATACGGCGAGGCCGCTTTCGACCATCGCATGAGACAATTGGTCGATCTCCTGCCGCCGTGCGTCAATCTGCGCGGCAATGGCGGACTGCACCTCCGAAAGCGTCTTACCCTCGATCAGCGCGTTCAGGAAATTCGCGGCTTCACGCATCGAACTTGGTGTCTGCCCCGGCGGCGGGTTGAACACCCGGTTTTCCACATGGCCATCGGCAAAGACCAGCACCACGAGGGCGCGATCATGGCCGAGGCTCACAAACTCGATATGTTTGATCGGGGCTTCATGTTTCGGCGTCAGCACCAGCGAGGCACCATGGGTCACGCCGGATAGCGCCGATCCGACGCGATCAAGCGCCGCCGCCACATCATCCGAATTACTACCCATCGTGGCGTCAATCATCTGCCGGTCGGTGTTTTCCAGGTCACCCACTTCGAGCAACCCGTCCACGAACATCCGCAGCCCTTCCTGGGTCGGGATCCGACCGGCACTGATATGCGGACTGTCGAGCAGGCCGAGATATTCCAGATCCTGCATGACATTGCGGATCGTTGCCGCACTAACCTTCTCGCTCATGTCGCGGGTCAGGGTCCGCGAACCAACGGGATCACCACTGGCAAGATACCCCTCGACAACCCGGCGAAACACCTCGCGGGAGCGGTCGTTCATCTCGGCCAGGATTTTGCTGCTGTCGGTCATGGGGTCCGTCTTGTGCGAATTCCGGCTCGTACTAAATGCCGCGCCGATCAAAAGGTCAATCGGGGTTGCTATCCGGGTGGCCGCACCTGTATCCCCAAGCCTGACAGAAAAGAGGATGTTGCAATGCGACCTTCGGGTAGAGATTTAAGCGAGATGCGCGCGGTTTCAATCGAAACCGGGATCACGAAACATGCCGAAGGGTCCTGCATGATCCGCATTGGCGATACCCATGTGCTTTGCACCGCCACGATCGAAGATCGCGTGCCGCCGTTCATCAAGGGGTCGGGCCTTGGTTGGGTCACGGCCGAATACGGCATGTTACCCCGCTCAACCACCAGCCGGATGCGGCGGGAGGCCACCGCCGGCAAGCAAGGCGGGCGCACTGTCGAGATCCAACGCCTGATCGGCCGGTCGCTGCGGGCAGGTATTGATCGCGTGGCCCTGGGCGAGCGGCAGATTACCGTCGATTGTGACGTGATCCAGGCCGATGGCGGCACCCGTTGTGCATCGATCACCGGCGGTTGGGTCGCATTGCGGCTTGCGATCGCCAAGCTCATGAAAACCGGCGATGTCATCAGCGATCCGATGCCCGATCCCGTCGCCGCCGTAAGCTGCGGGATTTATGCGGGTCAGCCGGTTCTGGACCTTGATTACCCAGAGGACAGCGAAGCGGGTGTCGATGGCAATTTCATCATGACCGGATCGAAGCAGTTGATCGAAGTACAGATGAGCGCCGAGGGCTCGACCTATTCGCGCGATCAGATGAACCAGCTCATGGATCTGGCCGAAAAAGGCGTGGATGAGCTTGTCGCGGCGCAATTGGCGGCGGTCAATGCGTAAGTTCGACGGCGATACGCTTCTGGTGGCCACGCATAACGCGGGAAAGCTGGAAGAAATTGCCGAATTGCTGAAGCCCTTTGGCGTGAATGTTATCGGCGCCGCCGAAAAGGGCCTGTCTGAGCCGGAAGAGACCGAGACGACTTTTGTCGGCAATGCCCGCATCAAAGCCCATGCCGCGGCCAAGGCAACCGGGCTTCCGGCCTTGTCCGATGATTCCGGGATTGAGATCGACGGTTTGGGCGGCGCACCGGGCGTATTTACGGCGGATTGGGCGGAAACAGAGACTGGTCGGGATTTTGTCATGGCCATGACGCGGGCGCATGACGAACTTATCCAAAAGGGCGCACCCAAGCCCTGGACCGCCCGGTTTTGTTGTACCCTGGTACTGGCCTGGCCCGATGGACACGACGAGGTCTATCCCGGGCGGGTCGCCGGTCAGATCACCTGGCCCATGCGCGGCAACAAGGGCCATGGATATGACCCGATTTTCATCCCGGACGGGTACGACATTACCTTCGGCGAGATGGATCGGTGGGAGAAGAACCGGATAAGCCACCGCGCGGATGCCTTTGCCAAACTCGTGGCCGGGTCATTTGGCTGAGGATTGGCAGCAGGCCGGTTTTGGCCTCTATCTGCACTGGCCCTTTTGCGAGGCAAAATGCCCGTATTGCGATTTCAACAGCCATGTAGCACGCGAAATCGACCAGTCCGCCTGGGCGACAGCTTACCTGCGTGAAATCGACCGACACGCCGAATTGCTGCCGAACCGCGTGCTGAATTCGGTGTTCTTCGGTGGCGGAACGCCAAGCCTGATGAATCCGGACGTAGTGGACGCCATCATCACCCGCATCCGCAAAAGCTGGCCATCGGTAAACGACATGGAAATCACGTTGGAGGCCAATCCGGGATCGGTCGAAGCGGGGCGGTTTCGCGGTTATGCGCAGGCGGGTGTCTCGCGCATCTCGATGGGTGTACAGGCGCTGAACGATGAAGATTTGCGACGCCTGGGGCGTATCCATACCGTCGCAGAAGCACGCCAAGCCTTTGATATCGCTAAGCAATGTTTTGATCGTGTGAGCTTTGACATGATCTACGCGCGTCAGGATCAGACCCTTGACGATTGGAAGGCCGAACTGCAAGAGGCGCTTTCCATGGCGATTGATCACCTCTCTCTCTACCAACTGACGATCGAGGAGGGGACGGCGTTTGGCGACCGCTACGCCGCCGGCAAACTGCGCGGTCTGCCTGTGGAAGATACCGCCGCGGATATGTACGAGGCCACGCAGGAAATGTGCGACGCTGCGGGCATGTCGGCCTATGAGGTTTCCAGTCATGCGCGGCCCGGGGCGGAGTCCCGGCACAACCTGATTTACTGGCGGTACGGCGATTACATCGGGATCGGCCCCGGTGCCCATGGGCGCATTACCCAAGCCGGCACACGGATCGCCACCGAGGCCTATTCGTCACCGGCCAAATGGCTCAGCGCCGCGATGGGTGGCGAAACAGAAAAACTCCGCACACGTCTTTCCGGCATCGAACAGGCCGATGAATATGTCATGATGGGTCTTAGGATCACCGAGGGCATAGATCCGGCGCGCTACGCCGTACTTGCCGGAAGACCGTTGGACGCACAGGCCATTGATATGCTCGAAGACCTGGAAATGATCGACGCATCGCCATCGCGAATTCGCGTGACAGCGAAGGGCAGGATGTTGTTGAATGCGGTTATCAAAGAATTTTTGTCAGGAAATTGATGCGGCTGTTCTGGGCGATACTCGGTGTGTTGAGCCTTGGATTAGGTGTCATCGGCATCGCGCTCCCGCTGCTGCCGACGGTGCCGTTTATCCTGCTGGCAGCATTCTGTTTCGCCCGCTCCTCTGAAAGATTGCATGCCTGGCTTATGGCTCATCGCCGCTTCGGACCAATGATCGACGACTGGAATGAGCGCGGCGCCATCAGCCTGCCGGTCAAGCGGCTTTCGACACTTTCAATTCTGGCGGTGTTCGCAATCTCGGTGTTCATGGGGCTTCGGCCGATGATCCTCGGGATACAGGCCATCACGCTCGGGTGCGTAGCGTTGTTTATCTGGACCCGGCCTAGCGGCTAGCACTCAACAGGCGGCAAAGATCATCCAACTCATCCAGCGTCTTGTAGGCAATCGAAATGCGCCCACTTTCCTCGCCTGGTTTGTGATCGACCGAAACCTTCATCCCGAGATTGGCCGACAGATCGCCCTCGAGCGCCTTGGTGTCCGCATCCTTTGCCGGGGTAAGTTTGGCCTTGGGGGTCTTGCTGCCATCGGCAAAGATGTTACCGGCACTGGTTTTGGCCAGCTTCTCGGTCTCCCGCACCGAGAGGTTTTTCTTGATGACCTCCCGCGCCAAGGCCGCAGGATCATCCCCCGTAATCAAAGCGCGCGCGTGACCAGCCGACAGTTTTCCATCCCGCAAATAGGTCTGCACCTCCTCAGGAAGCTGCAACAAACGCACAGAGTTGGCGATATAACTCCGGCTTTTGCCAAGGACCTGGGATAGCTTATCTTGTGTATGACCAAACTTATCCATCAACTGGTTGTAGCCAACTGCTTCTTCAACCGGGTTCAGGTCGGCCCGTTGGATGTTCTCGATGATGGCAACTTCCAGTACTTCGATATCGGTAAATTCTCGCACCAGCACCGGGATTTCATGCAGCTTGGCCATCTGCGCCGCGCGCCACCGCCGCTCACCTGCAACGATTTCGTACTCACCCTCCCGGCCTGGTTTTGCGCGAACGATCAGCGGTTGGATGATACCCTTTTCAGCAATCGAGGCACTCAGGTCGGCGAGTTTCTCCTTGTCGAAACTCCTGCGCGGCTGATCCGGGTTGGCAGAGACCTTTTCAATCGGCACCAGCAGATCAGGCCGTTGCGTCGCGCCTTCAGGGGGAGAGGCGGTATCTTCGTTTACATCCGCCATCAAAGCCGAGAGGCCGCGACCAAGTCCACGTTGCTTCATTGGTTTCTTCGTCATTCCCCGCTCCTTCCCGCGCTCAGGCTGCGGCGCGTGATTGGTTTTGCATCAACTCGCGCGCCAGATCCCGATAGGCCTGCGCCCCCTTCGATGTCGTATCATAATCCAGAACAGGCACCGCATAGGATGGTGCCTCGCTGACCCGGACATTGCGCGGAATCCGCGTCCGGAAAACCAGGGATCCAAGGTTGTCCCGGGCGTCCTTTTCAACGGCTCCCGACAGGTTGTTGCGCGCATCGAACATGGTCAGCACAATACCCTCGATCCGCAGGTTGGGATTGGCCGTCTGCCGCACTTCGCGAATGGTCAGCATCAATTGCGATACACCTTCAAGCGCGAAGAATTCCGATTGGAGCGGCACCAGGACCGAATGGGATGCGACCATGGCGTTGACGGTCAGCAGGTTCAGCGATGGCGGGCAATCAATCAGGATGTAATCGAGTTCAAACGCATCCATGGCCGTCTGCCGCAGCGCGTCATGGAGGAGAAAGCTCCGTTTTTCATTGGAGAAAAGCTCAATATCGGCCGAGCTGAGATCCACGGTCGCCGGGATGATCATGAGGTTCGGGCTATCGGTCTTTTGAATGACATCGTCAAGTTCTACATCGTCAAGAAGCAGATCATATGTCGTATATTCCCTGTCATCGACCTCAATACCTAGTCCCGTGGACGCATTGCCTTGTGGATCAAGATCGACGATCAGAACCCTGTTGCCAAGCTCCGCCAAGGCGGCGGAGAGGTTTATCGTCGTGGTGGTCTTGCCCACGCCACCCTTCTGGTTCGCGATGGCGATGATTTTCGGTCCACGGGGACGAGTGGGATCAGACACGCGATACTCCTGTGATACGCAAAATGACGGGGCCTGTTTCGGTTTCACTCTTAACAAACTGATAGTCAAAGCGCCACTTGGATTGCGCGGCCTGAACCTCTTTCTGCCAGTTTTCTCCTTTTGGAAAAAGCGCCACGCCTTCGGGCGTCATATGCCGTTCCGCAAAGCCCAAAAGGGACGAAAGATCTGCCAAGGCACGGGCGGAAAGCACATCCGCGCCCAGTGGCTCAACCTCTTCGATACGGGCGTTCACGACGTCTGCCTTGGCCCCGGTCTCTCGGATAACTGTCCGTAAGAACGCACACTTGCGCGCATCGCTTTCCACCAACGAAACCTTACGCGGAGAGCCGACATCCATCGCCATGATCGCGATGACAAGGCCTGGGAACCCGCCACCGGACCCAAGATCCGCCCAATGCGCAACAGGACCTTCCGCCATGTCAAAAACCTGCGCAGAATCAACTATATGTCGTGTCCATGCCGATTGAATCGTCGATTTCGCCACTAGGTTTATAGACGGATTCCACTTGCGAAGCAGGTAGATGTAGTGGCTCAGCCGTTCATTTGTTTCACGTGAAACATTCGGGAGGCCGTCGGTCGTCATGCGGTCTTGCCGCGCCGATCCTGGCGCAAACGCGCCATGATAAGGGTGAGCGCCGCCGGGGTCATCCCATCGAGACGCCCAGCCTGCGCCAGGTTGCCAGGGCGCGCCGATGAGAGTTTCGACCTGAGTTCATTGGACAGCCCCGGTATCAGCGCGTAATCGAAATCCGCAGGAATTTCTTGCGCTTCATCACGCTTCAACATTTCAACATCGCGATTTTGCCGATCAATATAGTTGGCATAGAGCGCGTCTTTTTCCAATTGGTCGCGGATACCGCCATCAATATCGGCCAGCGCCTCGTCGAGCTGCAGCAGGTTGGTGAAATCGATGTCAGGGAACGCCAGAAGCTGAAAACCGGTCCGGCGAGTACCATCCTGATTAACCTTCAGCCCGATCGCCGCGAGTTCTTTCGGTGTGAAGTTACACTCCTCCAGCCGTGCCCGGCCGGTGGTCAGGTTTTCCATCTTCTGATCGAAAATTTTGCGGCGCGCGTCGCTCACACACCCAAGATCTATCGCCTTTGGCGTCAGCCGCTGGTCCGCGTTATCCGCCCGGAGGGACAGCCGGAACTCCGCCCGAGACGTAAACATGCGGTAGGGCTCGGAGACCCCGCGCGTGATGAGATCATCAATCATGACGCCGATATAACTGTCTGAGCGGCTAAAAAGGGCAGGGTCCTTTTCCTGAACCGCAAGCGCGGCGTTAAGCCCAGCGACCATACCCTGAGCCGCAGCTTCCTCATATCCTGTAGTTCCATTGATCTGACCCGCAAGATATAGGCCAGGAACCGTCTTAACCGCGAGCGTCGCGTCCAAGGCACGCGGATCAACATAGTCGTATTCTATCGCGTAACCCGGTTGCAGGATCGTCGTCTCCTCCAGCCCCTTGATGGAATGGACGTAATCAAGCTGCACATCCTGCGGCAGCGATGTCGAAATCCCGTTCGGGTAAATCACACGATCCGACAGGCTCTCTGGTTCAAGAAAAACCTGATGGGAGGTTTTATTGGCAAAACGAACGATTTTATCTTCGATCGACGGGCAGTATCGCGGACCAACCCCATCAATCTGGCCACCATACATCGCGGAGCGCGCCAAGTTCTCACGGATGATTTCATGGGTTCTTTCATTGGTATGGGTGATCCCGCAGGAAACCTGCTGCGCGGACGGGCGCGACGACAGGAAGGAAAAAAGCACCGGATCTTCGTCCCCAGGCTGCGATTCCAGCTTGTCCCAGGCGATGGTGCTGCCGTCCAGACGGGGCGGGGTACCGGTTTTCAAACGGCCAAGGGAAAGCTCAAAGGAATCAATCCGTTCAGCAAGTTTGACGGAGGGCCGGTCGCCCATGCGCCCTCCCGGCCTTGATACGTCGCCAATATGGATGACACCGCGCAGGAATGTTCCCGTGGTCAAGACCACGGCACCAGCCTTGATTTCACTGCCGTCCTCGAGGACCACGCCAGCAACCCGCGAACCCACCATTAGAAAATCGCACGCTTCGCCCTCGATCACGCTCAGGTTTTCCTGAGCCTCGATCTCGGCCAGCATGGTTTCGCGATAGATCTTGCGGTCCGCCTGTGCACGCGGCCCCTGAACCGCGGGGCCTTTCCGACGATTGAGCAACCGAAACTGGATACCGGCCGCATCGGCGACCCGACCCATCACGCCATCAAGCGCATCAATCTCGCGCACCAGGTGTCCTTTGCCCAAACCCCCGATTGCAGGATTGCAGGACATGACGCCAATGCCAGCGCGCTCAAGCGTTACCAATGCGGTCTTCGCCTCCATGCGCGCGGAGGCATGTGCCGCTTCGGCTCCGGCATGGCCGCCACCGATCACCACGACGTCAAAGTCAAAATGTTTCACGTGAAACACTCCTCACTTACCAAGGCAGAAGCTTGCAAAGATCTCGTCCAGGACATTCTCGATATCAATGCGTCCTACCAGAGAATCAAGCGCCCGGATAGCCGACCGCAATTCCTCTGCTGCGATGTCGGCCGTCTCCTCACCGCGGGGCAATAGGTCCATGGCCGCATCGAGCGCAGCAAGGCCACGCTCCATTGCCTGCTGATGGCGCAACCGGGTTGCGACCCCGACACCCGCCACACGTCCCCGCAACGTCGCTGAGATCTGATCCATCAATGCCGCCACGCCATAGCCCGTCTGCCCGGAGACAGCGCCCCGCTTGTCCTCAAGAAGGTCAGCCTTGGCGTTCAGAATAATGTCCTCATCCTCGATGGGAAAATCCGGTTCGGCGCCGTTCTCAACCAGAAAAACACGTAAGTCCGCCTGCGCCGCACGTTGGCGCGCACGGTCGATCCCAATGGTTTCAACGGCATCTTCTGTCTCTCTCAAGCCTGCCGTGTCCAGCAACGTCACCGGCAGCCCACTAAGATCCATGCGGACTTCGATCACGTCCCGCGTGGTTCCCGCGAATTCCGACGTAATCGCCGCGTCTCGACCTGCTAAGCTATTGAGAAGAGTGGATTTTCCAACATTCGGCGCCCCAATGATCGCCACTTCAAACCCGTTTCGGATACGTTCGGCGCTTTGAACACCCTTGATCTCAACACTCAGTGGCGTCGTTACGTCAGTGACCAGTTCCCTGACCTCAGGGCCGACATCAACGGGAACGTCTTCATCCGCAAAATCAATTGTGGCTTCAAGCAACGCCGCGGCACGGATCAGCTTCTGCCGCCAGACTTCCGCCCGCTTCCCGAGATCCCCAGACAGAACACGTAAAGCCTGCCGCCGCTGTGCCTCGGTCTCAGCCTCGATGAGGTCGGCAAGCCCCTCGACCTGGGATAAATCCATCCGACCATTCTGCAGCGCCCGACGGGTGAACTCTCCCGGTTCTGCGGGCCGTAGACCGTCCATCTTTGACAGCTCACCAAGCAGCGATGAAACCACCGCCACGGACCCATGGGTCTGAAACTCGACAACCTCTTCGCCGGTGAAACTTCCATTGCGCGGAAAGGTCAGCACCAACGCCTCATCAAGGCGCACACCCTCACTGTCCCGCAGCACCCGCAAGGTTGCCATGCGAAAGGCCGGTACGTCACCACAAAGCAGTTCAACCGCTGTCAGCGCCTCCGGTCCGGAAATGCGAATGACCGCAACGCCGGCTTTGCCTTGCGCCGTTGAAAGAGCATAGACCGTGTCCATGAAGGCCCTCGCAACACCCCGATCAGGTGTTCATGGAATCGAAGAATTCCGAGTTTGTCTTGGTCTGCTTGAGCTTCGACAGCAGGAATTCGATCGCATCCGTGGTGCCCATCGGATTGAGAATACGACGCAGGACAAAGGTTTTCTGCAAGTCGATCTTGTCGATCAGCAGGTCCTCTTTCCGGGTACCGGATTTCAGAATGTCGATCGCCGGGAACACGCGCTTGTCGGCGATCTTGCGATCCAAGACGAGTTCGCTGTTACCAGTGCCTTTGAACTCTTCGAAGATGACCTCGTCCATCCGGCTGCCGGTATCAATCAGCGCCGTCGAGACAATCGTGAGCGATCCACCTTCTTCGATATTCCGCGCCGCACCAAAGAACCGCTTGGGCCGTTGCAGGGCGTTGGCGTCCACACCACCGGTCAGAACCTTACCCGAAGAGGGCACCACAGTGTTAAAAGCCCTACCAAGTCTTGTGATTGAGTCAAGCAGGATCACAACATCTCGTTTATGCTCAACCAAACGCTTGGCCTTCTCGATCACCATCTCGGACACTGCGACGTGGCGTGTGGCCGGTTCATCAAAGGTGGAGCTGATAACTTCACCTTTGACTGACCGCTGCATATCGGTCACCTCTTCGGGGCGTTCGTCGATCAGCAACACGATGAGATAGCATTCCGGATGGTTCGCCTCGATGCTTGCCGCAATGTTCTGCAGGATCACCGTTTTACCTGTCCGCGGCGGGGCCACGATCAACGACCGCTGACCCTTCCCGATGGGGGCGACGAGGTCGATTACACGGGCGGATTTGTCCTTGATGGTCGGATCTTCGATTTCCATCTTCAACCGCTCATCCGGGTAAAGCGGCGTCAGGTTGTCGAAAGCGATCTTGTGCTTGGCCTTTTCCGGATCCTCGAAATTGATCTGCGTCACCGAGGTCAGCGCGAAATACCGTTCGTTTTCCTCCGGCGCCTTGATGAACCCCTCGATCGTATCCCCGGTTCGCAGCGAGAATTTGCGGATCATTTCAGGCGAGACATAAATATCATCAGGGCCCGGCAGGTAATTCGCCTCGGGTGAGCGCAGGAAGCCGAACCCGTCCTGCAACACCTCAAGCACACCGTCACCCGAGATTTCCCATCCCTCATCCGCGCGTTCGCGGAGGATTTGGAACATCATCTCGCCCTTGCGCATGGTCGAAGCGTTCTCGATCTCGAGCTCTTCGGCCATCGACAGAAGATCTTTCGCGGACTGGGCCTTGAGATCGGACAGGTTGAGACGTTCTTGGGACATGGAGATATACCTTCGAAGCCGCCGGATCGGGCGTGCATTCATTTCTGTGCTGGAAAACAGGTCACCCGGACGGGCGCTTGGCAAGCTACATAAGGGTGGGGCGGGGACGAGTCAACAAATCCTAGAAACGCACAACCACTGACAGGACGATCACCACCATCATCACGGTCGGCACCTCGTTCATCATCCGGTAATGACGACCGGTGACGGTGTTCTGGCCCTTGACGAAATCCTTGCGCCTGAGGCCAAGCCAATGATGAAACCAGGTCATGACCAATACCGCCGCAGCCTTGGTATAGGGCCAGACCGCTGACCAATCGACAATCCCGGGCGTCAAGACAAGCATCAAGCCAAACACCCAGGTCGCGATCATCGCAGGGTTCATGATGAGACGCAGGAGTTTCACCTCCATCATCTGGAACACCGGATCAATTTCTTTGATTTTCTCCGATTGTTCGACATGATGGACGAAGAGACGGGGGAGGTAAAACAACCCTGCCATCCAGGCGATCACAGACATGATGTGAAACGCCTTGGTCCACGGGTAAAGGCTAATCAGAAAATCACTCATAATCTTTCCCCAGCTCTGAGCAACCTTCCCTTAATAATAAATAGAAAGAGAAGAAAGGATGATGTTTTTGTAGGGATGCCCATATTCTGTGGATTAGTGGCTTATGCACGGTTTATGAACAACGCTCCGAGTTTGTGGATAAAAGGGTCAAGATCAAGGGAAAAGCTGTCTTTGTTCTGTAATAGTCGTTTAAAAACAAATATTTATAATGATACTGATTCATCCAAAGATGTTGATAAGTGAGGGATAAATCGCCATCTCCGGTCTCTTTCCCAAGTTGGAAATTTTCCCAATCCACAATGGGAAGAAAAGCCAGAAACATCGTCAACCCCGGGGGAATTGCCATGGATTTCATCAAGGCATGGATTTGTTGGGCAAGTGTTCTTAAACATCGGCCAAGGTATTCATAGGGTTTTCCACATGGTTCAAGATCTGATCCTCGCCTCGGGCTCGGACATTCGGCAGCAGCTTCTGCGAAATGCGGGGCTGGAATTTCGTGTTGAGCCGGCGCGCGTTGACGAGGAAATGATGCGGGATGCAATGCTGGCCGAGGGTGCGCCACCACGGGATATCGCCGATGCCCTCGCCGAGATGAAAGCGCGCAAGGTAAGTGAGAAGAACCCCGGCACGATGGTCATCGGCTGCGATCAGGTACTCAGCTTCGAAAAGCAGCTTCTGTCGAAACCCACCTCACCCGACGATGCCCGCGCGCAACTCACGCAGATGCGCAGTAAACGGCATGAGCTTCTGTCCGCTGCGGTGATCTGCGAAGATGGGCGGCCTGTCTGGCGCCATGTCGGTGTCGTGCGCCTGACCATGCGACGCTTTTCAGATGCCTATCTCGACGGATATATAGAGCGCAACTGGGACAGTATCCGCCACTCGGTGGGGGCCTACAAACTCGAAGAAGAAGGTGTCAGGTTGTTTACGCAGATCGACGGGGATTACTTCACGGTGCTGGGTTTGCCGTTTCTCGATCTCTTGTCATATCTGGGCCTGCGGGGAGTGATTGATCAATGAGTGACAAAAAAATTCCGTTGGCCGGGGTGATCGGCCACCCCATCGCCCATTCGAAATCGCCGCAACTGCATGGGCATTGGCTCACGACGCACGGGTTACCAGGGTTCTATGTGCCGATGGACGTGACGGCGGATGATCTGGCCGATGTTATCAAGACCTTGCCAAAAATGGGTTTCGTTGGCGTCAACATCACGGTGCCGCACAAGGTCAAGGTGATGGAACTGGCCGATCTTGTGACCGACAGGGCATCATTGATCGGTGCGGCGAATACATTGATCTTCCGCCGTGATGGCAAGCTGCATGCAGACAATACCGACGGCTACGGTTTCGTCCAAAACCTCCGGCAGGGCGCGCCTAGCTGGAACCCCAAGGCGGGTCCGGCAGCAGTTCTTGGTGCGGGCGGCGCCGCGCGGGCGGTGGTGGCGTCGCTTTTGGATGTGGGTGTGCCCGAGATCCTGATTGCCAACCGGACGCGGGTCCGCGCCGAAGCCCTGCAATCGGATTTCGGCAAGAGGGTTCGTGTGGTCGATTGGGTGCAGGCCGGCAACATGATCGAAGAGGCTGCAACGGTTGTGAACACCACCTCCCTGGGGATGATGGGCAAACCCGACCTTCGCGTCCCGCTCGATGGGTTGCAAAAAGGCGCTTTGGTCACGGACCTGGTCTATAACCCATTGAAAACAAAAATTTTACGAGAGGCTGAGGACATGGGATGCCAGACAGTTGATGGTCTAGGCATGTTACTGCATCAAGCCGTCCCGGCATTCGAGCGTTGGTTTGGTGTGCGCCCCGACGTGGATGACGCCACCCGGGCGGCTGCGCTGGCATGAGCTTCCGGCTGGGCCTGACCGGATCCATTGGAATGGGCAAATCCACCACCGCCAAGCTCTTTGCCGAAGAGGGTTGCGATATATGGGATGCGGATGTGGCTGTGCACCGGCTCTATGCCAAAGGTGGTGCCGCCGTCGGACCGATCGGTGCCGCCTTTCCGCAGGCAATCGCCGAGGGGGCCGTTTCGCGCAGCCATCTGAAATCAGTCATCGCGGCGGATACCACGGCGCTGAAGAAAATCGAAGAGCTCGTCCATCCGTTGGTGGCCAGGGACCGCGAAGAGTTCCTGCGGACTAGTGACGCGGATATTGCCGTTCTCGATATCCCGCTGCTCTTCGAGACCGGCGGCGATGCCCGGATGGATGCGGTTGCCTGTGTCAGCGCGCCGCCCGATATTCAACGCCAACGGGTTCTCGACCGCGGGACAATGAGCGCGGCGCAATTCAAGGCCATTCTTGAAAAACAACTGCCCGATGCGGAAAAAAGGGCGCGATCCGATTACGTGATCGTCACGGACACGCTTGAGCATGCGCGCGAACAGGTCCAAGCTATCGTCAGGGATATCAGAGGCAGGTTGGCAGATGCGTGAAATCGTTCTGGATACGGAAACCACGGGATTTGAGCCCGAGCAGGGCGACCGGATTGTCGAAATCGGGGCGGTGGAACTCTATAACCACATGCCCACCGGCAAGACCTATCACCAATACATCAACCCCAAACGCAATATGCCCGAAGAGGCATTTGGCGTGCATGGGATCGGGCCGGATCTGCTCGACAATCCGCGCGCGGCAAAACCGGGTGAGGTCACGCTCAAAGACAAACCGGTTTTCAGCGAAGTCGGTCAGGCCTTCCTTGATTTCGTTGGCGATGCGACGCTGGTTATCCATAACGCAGCGTTCGACATGAAATTCCTCAATGCCGAGCTCGGCTGGATGAACCTGCCGCTTTTGCCCATGGATCGGGCGACCGACACGCTGGGAATAGCGCGCAAGAAATTTCCGGGCTCGCCCGCATCGCTGGACGCGCTCTGCCGACGGTTCAATATCGACAACTCGACGCGGACTTTGCACGGCGCACTGTTGGACTCCGAAATCCTGGCAGAAGTTTACCTGGAGCTGATCGGCGGGCGACAGCCGGACTTGGTACTGAGCGCCTCCTCGACCGGTGGCGGCGGGGTCACGGCGGCAGATGACGGATGGCGCCCCTCGGCGCGGCCAACGCCGCTTCCGTCTCGCCTCAGTGAAAAAGAAGCCGCCGCCCATGATGCCTTCGTCGAGACGCTGGGCGACGGCGCGTTGTGGAAGAAGCTCGGCTGATCAGGCGTCCGATTTCGGCGCTTCAGCCTGCTGCGCCGCCTGGCGACGCTGAATTTCGTTGCGATAAAGCTGCACGAAATCGATGCTTTCCAGGTTCAGCGGCGGGAAGCCACCATCGCGGGTAACATCGCTGACGATGCGGCGCACATAGGGGAAGATCATCCGCGGGCATTCGATCAGCAGGAACGGATGCATCTGCTCTTCGGGCACGCCCTCAACGTGGAACACACCGGCATATTCCATCTCAAGCAGGAAGAGCGGCGATTGATCTTCTTTGTTCTTACCCGCCACGTTCATCTTCATGATGACTTCATACTGGTGATCGGCCTTGCGCTTCTTGGCGTCAATATTGACCCCCACGGTCACGTCAAGCTGCACTTCGCCGCCGGTGCCCTTCTGCGCGAGGATGTTCTCGAACGACAAGTCGCGGACAAACTGCGTGAGGACATTCATCTTTACTTGCGGTGCCTCGGTGGCGGCACCGTTTTCGTTTTCAGCCATTTCTGTACTCCAAAAGGGTCAAAGCATTTGCCGCAGGCTTAACAGGATGGGGTGCAGGCCTCAATGCTTTGTCCAGCCGGAGGTCGGGTGGGTCGGTTTTTTCGGCGGATCCATGTCGGGCTGGGTGTCAACTTCCTCGAATTCGCCTTCGATGATATCCGCACGGCCCGACCTTTGATGCGGGTGGGGCCGTCGCGACTGCCCTTGCGGGCCCATGTCGAACCGTTGCACATGCACCCGTTTGCGCAGGTATTCAAAGGCCGCGTGACGCACCGGCGGCATCAGCAGGGCAAACCCGACGCCATCGGTAAAAAACCCCGGCGTCAGCAACAGCGCGCCCGCAAGCAGTATCATCGCCCCATGGGCCAAAGGCTCGGTCGGATCGTCAAGCTCGGAAAAGGACCGCCGCAGATTGCCCATTGCCATGGCCCCCTGGGTCCGCACCAGCCAGGTTCCGATAATTGCCGTCAGAACCACCACGCCCAGCGTCGGCCACAGGCCAATGGCGCCGCCCACCTGAATGAAGAGGGCGATTTCGATCAGCGGGACAGCCAGGAAGGCCAGAAACAGCCACATTGAGGCAACTCCTTTGTTTTGCAGGCCACATGGTGGACTTGAGAGCATCAACCCCCTACATAAGTGCCAGACAACGTTGTTACCATGCCCCGCACGATAAGAGGTACTTATGAATTCGCCCATTCTTCAGCTTTTGGTGTTGGCTGGCATCGCCATCTTTCTGATTTTTCGGCTGAAAAGTGTGCTGGGAACCCGGGATGGTTTCGAAGCCCCGACGCAACGTGGCCCGGCACCGTCGGATAGCCGCCGGCAGGATTTCGAAGTGATCGAAGGTGGTCCGGATCACGACATCACCGACCATGTTGCCGAAGACAGCGAAGCCGCGGCTGCCCTTGCCGAAATGAAGCGGGCCGAGCCGTCCTTTAACGTGACCGAGTTCCTGCAGGGCGCGCGCGGCGCGTATGAGATGATCCTGATGGCGTTCGAACGCGGCAAGCTTGACGAGGTGACGCCGTTCCTGTCGGAAGACGTCTATGAAACCTTCGTTCAGGTGGTCGATGCCCGCGAAGAGCAGGGCCTGACCATCGAGGCGGATTTTGCCGGTGTTCGCGAGGTCAGCTTGCATGACGCACGTTTTGACCAGGCATCGAAGCGGGCCGAGATCACGATGAAATTTGTGGGCGAACTTTCGTCAGTTGTCCGCGACAAGGAAGGCGAGATCGTCGAAGGCAAGCCGGGGCAGACCAAGCGTCAGAAGGACGTTTGGACCTTCGAGCGTGTCATGGGGGCGGATGACCCGAACTGGCGGCTCGTTGCCACGGGCGAATGACGCGCGCCTTTTGGGTGGCGTTGTGCTTCTGGCTGCCCTGGGCGGCCAGCGCGGAGACGGATGAGCTTTCCCATAAGATCCTCGATTTTGACGAGCTTGAGGCCTGGGAGGACGACGATCATGAAAAGGCGCTTGATGTCTTCCTGAACACCTGCCCCGACCTGAAAGACCATGACTGGAGTGCGCTATGCGCATTGGCGCAGCAGAAACCCGCGGCAAAGGCGTTTTTTGAGCTTTTCTTTCGTCCGGTCCTGATCGAAAACAAAAAAAAGGCGCTTTTTACCGGGTATTTTGAGCCCGAATTGCAGGGATCGCTGCAACGCGACGCACGGTATCGTTATCCGGTCTACCGCGAACCTCATGCGTCGAAAATCTCGGAACAATGGCTGACCCGCCGCGAAATCGAAACCAGCGGTGTGATGGAGGGCCGTCGGCTTGAAATTGCCTGGGTCGATGATCCGGTCGAACTGTTCTTCCTGCAAATTCAGGGGTCGGGGCGGATCAAACTCAACAATGGTCAGACGATCCGGGTCGGATATGGCGGCGCAAATGGTCATGAATACCGCTCGATCGGGGTCGAGCTGGTGCGGCGCGGCGTCTATCAGGCGCATCAGGTCTCGGCCGAGGTGATCAAGAATTGGGTCCGGCGCAATCCCGTCGAAGGGCGTGAACTTCTTTTCCATAACCCGTCCTATGTCTTTTTCCGCAAACTCAAGAACCTGTCGGCTGATCTAGGGCCGCTCGGCGCGATGAACCGGTCGGTCACGCCGATGCGGACGGTCGCGGTTGATCCGGCTTACGTGCCGCTTGGCGCGCCGGTCTGGGTAGAAAAGGACGGCGATGGCCCGATCCGCCGGTTGATGATCGCGCAGGACACCGGGTCGGCGATCAAGGGGCCGCAACGGGCCGATATCTTCTTTGGGACCGGCTACGAGGCGGGCCGTGCTGCCGGGCGGCTGAGCGATCCGGGCCGGATGGTGGTCTTGCTGCCGATCCAGCGCGCCTTTGCCATGCTGCCCGAGATCAACCAATGACACGCCGCCGGCTTCGTCCCGACGAGTTGGATCTGTGGCGCAAGGTGGCCGATACCGCGCAACCGCTGCACCCGGACCGGCCGGCGCCAAAACTTCCGGCGATTGGCAAGGACCGTCCGAAACCGGCCCCCCGTCCTGTCGAAAAATTCGACCTCGGTGCGCGTAGTAATGGCAAGAAGCCGGGGCATGATGTGTTGCCGGGTCTGCCGGAACGCCTGGCGCAGGCACCAGTCAAGATGGACCGCAAGGCGTTTGGCAAGCTCAAGCGCGGGAAACTGGCCCCCGAAGGCAAGATCGACCTGCATGGCAAGACATTGGACCAGGCGCATCCGGCGTTGACGCGGTTCATCCTCAAGGCCCATGCGGATGGGAAACGTCTTGTGCTGGTGGTCACGGGCAAGGGCAAGGACCGCGATGATGGTGGCCCGATCCCCGTGCGTCTTGGCGTGTTGCGCCACAATGTGCCGCATTGGCTTTCGGTGCCGCCATTGGCGCAGGTGGTGTTGCAGGTCACCGAGGCGCATTTGAAACACGGCGGCGGCGGGGCCTATTACGTCTACCTACGCCGCGCGCGGTAGCAGGGGCGCCGCCCGGGACACACCGATGAACATCATCACGCTGGCGAAGATGAAGTACACCGCGATGATGAGGTACTGCGCCTCGATCCCCATGCCGAGATCAATACCAAGGCCGGTGATCCCCGGCCCAATGGCCGAACCGAGCACCATGACCGCCGCGGCCATTGCCTTGATCGAGCCCAGGTGCCTCGTGCCGAAGAACTCGGCCCAGAACGCATTGGGAAGGGTGGTGTTTGCCCCGGTCGTTATGCCCAGGAAAAAGAATCCGAGCAGCATGGAAACCGGGCCGCTGGCATAGGCAAAGACGATGAAAGCCGCGACCATCGGCAGTTGGAAATAAGGGATCAGGCGGGCCGTGCCGAACCGGTCCAGCGCCCAGCCCGAGAGTACCATCGCGCCGATGCCGGTGAGTGTATAGAACGGAAACATCGCCACCATTTCCACATGGGTCATGCCCTTGATTTCGGCAAAGTGTACCTGGTGGAAGAAAAACGCGGTGTTGAACGCGCCGGGACCAAGGAGGGCGGGCACCATGAACCAGAAAAGCCAGTGGCCAAGGGTCTGATTCCGGGTCCAGTGTTGGGCGCCCATGCCGACCGCCTGATCCGATGAGGCCAGCGATTGCGGTGTGCGTTCGCGCCGCAGCAACATCAGCAGGACCGGCACGCCAAGTGCCGCAATCAAAGCCGAGAGCACCCAGAGCGTCCGCCAGTCATAGATCAGCATCAGCGACACGAAGATGAGCGGCAACAGGGCTTCACCTATCGCAAATCCAAGCGTAGCGATGGCCAATGCCTTGCCGCGCGTCAGGATGAACCAGCGGGACATGGCGACAACGGCGATGTGGCTTGTCATGCCCTGGCCGGTGAATCGCAACGCGAGGATCACCAGGGGCAACAACCAGACCGCGTGGTTGAGTGCCATGAACAAGCAAGCCGCCATCAGCATGAGCAGGATGACAGTGCCCAACGCGCGGGCGCGGAACCGATCGGTCAGGCCCCCGGCCCACACCATCAAAACCGCCGACGCGCCGGTACCAAGCGTGTAGATCCCGCCCCATTCCCCGTGGCTCAGCCCGAACTCCGATCTGATCTCGCCCGCGAAGATCGAGATGAAAAAGGTCTGTCCGAAGCTCGACAGGAAGGTCAGCAAGGCCCCGGCGCACAGCCAGGGCGCGTTATCCCTCAGGAAGCGGGGCGCCGGCATCGGCGCTATGTGCCCAGATCAAGATGAGAAAAGATAAGGGCCGCCAGTTTCTCGGAATAATTCTTGGTCACGTGGTTACGATCGAAGATCACCATGTTTCCATCCCCGTCAATGGAGGGGCAGGACGCCGCATCGCAATAGAAATCCACGGTTTCAATATAGCCATCGACCACATCGGCAAGCCCACGGGTCGGTGCCACACTTGCCAATTGATCCTGCCGGGAGATGGTCTGCGATGCGTCGTGATCGCTGCGGATCCTCTGGATTTCATGTTCGGCTACGGGGGCATCATAGATCGGCCCCTGCTCGACAAGGATTGTCTTGGCGCCCATTTCGCGGAAGAGGTCAACGGCTTGTCCGACCCGCCCACGCACCAACGTCGGTGAAGTCGGCTCGCCATCGAAAAGGACGTTGCCTGCTTCCATCGCGACAGAGAGATTTCCGATGATAAGGACGGTTTCGACATTAGGCAGTTTGCGGATCTGTTCGATCACCTCCGCATGGGTTGCGGCGGTGCAGGTCGACAGCGCGGTGTTGCGCAGCCCGAGAACCGGCGGGCAACCATCGGCAACGAATGCCATCCCCGCAACACCGTTCTGCAGCGCAAGTTCATGCATACCGTGGAGCGATGCACCGGAAAGACTATCGCCCCACATGACAATTGTCGGTTCCTGATCCGCCACGCCAAACCGACAATACTGCAACCCGAGTTCTTTGATCTTGGTGTCGCAATCGCGTCGTACATCACGTCGTTCGAGATACTTGATCAACTCCGGCGAGGCGTTTTCCAATGCCCATTGGTAAGAAGGCACCGCTTTGTAATTTTCGTGGACAGTCGTCAGGAACACCGTCGTCGCGCCCGCCACCAATACGAAACAACCGGCCATCGACAGGCAGAGTTGTTTGACCGACGCCGTTCGGCGGAAGGGGCGTTCGACCACCCAGTAGCTGAACGTCGCCAGAAGCAGCGAAAGCGCGATCAGGGCAAATGCGAAATCCTCGAACATGGCGCTGCCGAAACGATGCTTGAAGAAGGCGAAGACCGGCTGGTGCCACAGATAGGCGCTGTAGGATACAAGCCCGATTGCCACCATCGGCCGGGTCGCCAGCAGTCTATTGGCGATCGTCCCCTTGCGGGCGAAAAGGATGATGAGGCCCGTGCCAATGGTCGCGGGCAGGGCATAGGCGCCCGGGAACGGGGTATGGTGGGTATAGATGAAGATCGGGACGACGATCAGGATTAGGCCCGCAATCGACAACAGATCGGCCTGGGTGGTTCGGGTGAAATCCGGGTTTTTCCGCAAATAGATCGCTGCAAAAACACCAACCAGAAGCTCCCATCCCCGGGCGGGCAAGAGGAAGAACGTGGCCGACGGGCGATTGTAGATCCCCCATTGCGACAGGATCAGGCTGGCGATGAACAATACCACGAGCGAGATCATGACCACCCTCTGACCAAGCGGCATCAGGATCATCATCAGAACCGGAAAGATGATGTAATATTGCTCTTCAACCGCGAGGCTCCAGGTATGCAGAAGCGGTTTCAGCTCGGCAGTGGTTTCGAAATAGCCGGCTTCCATCCAGAAAAGGAAGTTCGACACGAAGAAGGTCACCGCCGTGAGGCTTTCGGCAAAATCCCTGAGGTCGCGCGGCATCAGCCAGAACCAGGCGAAGGGAACACATGCCAACATGACGAAGAAGAGCGCCGGTAAAATCCGCCGGGCGCGGCGTTCGTAAAACCGCAGGATCGAAAACCGGCCCTCGTCCAGCTCGTTGATGATGATGGTGGAGATCAGGTAACCACTGATGACGAAAAACACGTCGACGCCGATGAAACCACCGCCAAATGGTGCGATGCCAGCATGAAACAGAATGACGGGAACAACGGCCAGTGTCCTCAGGCCATCAATCTCACCGCGATATTTCATTCATTAACTCCGACACGCGGCAGGTTTCCATTTCGCCGCGATGTACACAATCACCGCCCGATTTGCGAGGTAAAAAACACGCGGGATAAGGATCAGGTTGGCGGGTGTGCTCGCGTTGGAACCTTATTCGGCATCATCTTTCTTCAGGCGTTTGCATGCTTCGTGGAACCCGCCATCGCAACCAAGCTGGTAGAAATGTTCGATTTGTGAGTCGAGGCGGAAAGCGCCTCTCTGGTTTTCGGCGAAAAAAGCGACATTCGTGCATCCGATTGGATCACCCAGATTGCAGGATTTTTCGAAATATTCGACCGCCAGGAAATCATCCTGCTCGCCCGCCATGCCCTTGGCATAGATGTTTCCCAGGCCGTTGCAGCCACCGCCATTACCCGCGTCGCAGGCGGTCTTGTAAGCCTCGAACGCCTTCTTTCCATCCGCCGCAACACCTCTTCCGAACTCATAGTTCACGCCGAGATTGGCACAGGCGATGGGATCGCCCAAGGTACATCCGCGCTTCGAAAACGCGACGCTCACCGGGAGGTCGGGGTCCGAAATTTGAGTGCCATTATGGAGGCTTCCGGCGCGGGTACAGCTATCGGCATAGGCCAGGGAACAACCCTTTTCGTGCCACGCCAGTTCTTCGTCGAAATCCTGTTTCCAAAACGGGGCCATCACCCCCGCCAAAGCACCCGCGACATAACAGCCTTGTCCAAAGCCAAATGTGCAGGATTTCTCGAAAAACATCCTGCGGGCCTTGATCTCTTTGGGGTCGGAGGGCTGCTCGGGATACCTGTTGCCCATATCGAAACAGCCCTCGCCAAAGTTGAATTCACATGACTGCTCGACCAGATCCAGCCCTTTTTGTTCGCTGCTTCCTGGAGCCAATCCGTCGAGATGGAGTTGCCCCAGGCGATAGCAACTGTATCCGGCATTTCGGGCGCAGGCGAAGGAGAGGATTTCCGCGGCCTTGTCATGATCCACCGGAAATACATCGCCATCGACATAAAGAGAGGCCTCGAAAGCACAAGCGTCCGCATCCGCCCGGCATGAGCGCCGGGCAAGTTGCGCGATAAGAAGGGGGTCGACATCGCCCAATGCCGTTTCCCTGAAATAGGAAGCGACGGCAACACAGGCGAATTCATGACCGAAATCGCAGCTTGGCCCCAGAAGCGCCATCGCGGCATCGGGATCAAGAGCCAGGTCGCGACCATCAAAAAGCTGGCCGCCCACCACCGTGCGGGATAGTTGATCCCCGCCGAGACATTCGAAGTAGTAGAGGGCGAATTTCAGGTTTCCCCGCAGTAATTCCCATACACGCGCCGGATCGGATTTCGGCACCATGCCCGAGACGCAGATCGCATCACGGTTGCTGCCGCAGGTTTCCTCTTGGGCAGTCGCAGCATCGCCATTGAGCGTCATCCAAAGGCACAATCCCGCCGCTCCGATGACCCGCTTGAAAGTTGAAATTGCGGGGTGGCGGAAAGTGGGCACTCGAACCTCATCAAGTAGGAAAACAGGTATGACGTGTAACGGCGTTACGTTTTTCACCCTAGTGAACATCGCAGGCGGTTTTCAACCACCACGCGCCCCGATTGTTTCACCTGACCTCAATGCGTCAGCAGCAACCGGTCCGTGACCACTTCACCCTCAAGCGTTTTCCCTTCCATCTGGAACCGCTTCAGCATGGAGCGGCCGCAGTTTACCGGGACCTGGCGGGCAAAAAGCGTGGTGGGAAAATCATACCCGCAATCGGTCGCGCCGGACTTTTTCGACCCGTCCAGGCTAAGCGCGACAAAGGCACCCCGGGCCTTGGCGCGTTCGATGGCGCGGAAAAGCTCTTCGAGGTCAAAACCCTGCGCACCGTAAAGGATCGCCTGGCTATGGCTATAGGGCGGGTCGCAATAGACCACGTCGCCATCGCCCGCACGATCAAGCGACTCGGCGTATTCGCGGTGAAAGAACGCGGTGCCGTGAACCCGGGCGGCCCATTCATCGACACGGCGCGCGAAGGCATCGAAATGGATCGGGCGATGGGCGCCGCAGGGCGTGGACATATACCCGTCCTTCTTGCGGAATCGCACGACGCCACCATAGGCCGCGCGGGTCAGGAACAGAAAATCCGCCGGGTTGGCCTGAGTGTTGTACCGCGCCTTGATGGTCTCGTATTGCGCAACCTTGTCGCCATCCTGCGCCTCGATCCAACGGTCCCGATACCACGTCTTGACGATCTCGGGATCCTCGCGCAGCGCCTGCCAGATCCCGATCAGGGGCGCGAAACTGTCCGCCGCTTCGGCCCGATTGGGGGAAAGGACGCCCAAAACGGCGCCGGAGCCCAGGAACGGCTCATGGTAGGTGCCAAAGCGGTTCGGAAAATACGAGATGATCTCATGGGCAAACCGTTGTTTGTTCCCGATCCATTTCAAAAGCTGCGTTTTGAACGGCGCGACATCATCGGTTGTGTTGATCGTCCTCGATATCCGGTCCTGCTTGTTCACCTGCGGGGCCTAGAGCACGTAGCGGCTCAGATCGGCGGATTTCATCAGTTCGCCAAGGTTGGCCTCGACAAAACCGGCATCGACCGTGACCTTGTCGCCGGCCCGGTCCGGGGCGGTAAAGCTGAGTTCTTCGAAAACCCGTTCCATCACCGTGTAGAGGCGGCGCGCGCCGATGTTTTCGACGCTCTGGTTCACATCCGCGGCGATCTTGGCCAGCGCCGCAATGCCATCGTCGGTAAACTCGACGGTCACCTCCTCGGTGCCCATGAGCGCGGTATATTGCAGGGTCAGCGCGTTGTCGGTCTCAGTCAGGATACGCACGAAATCCTCTTCGGTGAGCGCGCGCAGCTCGACCCGGATGGGCAACCGGCCTTGCAATTCGGGCAGCAGGTCCGAGGGTTTGGCAATGTGAAACGCGCCGGACGCGATGAACAGGATATGATCGGTCTTGACCGGGCCATGCTTGGTCGAAACGGTGGTGCCTTCGATCAGGGGCAGCAGATCGCGCTGCACACCCTCGCGGCTGACGTCGCCGCCGCGCGCATCCGACCGGGCGCAGACCTTGTCGATCTCATCAAGGAAAACGATGCCATTCTGCTCCACCGCATCAAGCGCGGATTTGTTGACGGTCTCGTCATCGAGCAGCTTGTCCGCCTCTTCGCCGATCAGCACATCATAGGATTCCGCCACCGTCATCTTGCGCCGCGTGGTGCGCCCGCCAAGTGCCTTGCCGAACAGATCGCCGAGGTTCATCATGCCCATCTGGCTGCCGGGCTGACCGGGGATGTCCATCATGCCAAGCGGGTTGGAATTATCGGCAACATCCAGTTCGATCACCGTATCGTCGAGCAGTCCGTCCTTGAGCTTCTTGCGGAACATTTCGCGCGTCGCTTCGCGGGCATCCTCCCCGGCGATGGCGGCAATTACCCGTTCTTCGGCAGCCGCATGGGCGTTGGCCTTGACGTCTTCGCGCATCTGCTCGCGGGTCTGCAGGATCGCGGCATCGACCAGATCGCGGATAATCTGCTCAACATCGCGGCCCACATAGCCCACTTCGGTGAACTTGGTGGCCTCGACCTTGATGAAGGGTGCGCGGGCCAGCTTGGCAAGTCGGCGCGAGATCTCGGTCTTGCCCACGCCGGTCGGCCCGATCATCAGGATATTCTTGGGATAGACCTCATCGCGCAGATCGTCGGCAAGCTGCTTGCGGCGCCAACGGTTGCGCAGGGCGACAGCGGTCGCGCGTTTGGCGTCTTTCTGGCCGATGATGAAACGGTCAAGCTCGCTGACGATTTCGCGCGGGGTGAGGTCAGTCATCTAGGTCTCCGGTGTGATACTTGGCGGAACCTAAGCATGGCAGGCGAAAACGCAAGCGTTGACTAATCTTCACGCCCGGTGAGAAGCGCGTGATACCCCATTTCAGTTTCGATTTCTCAGGTTAGGTTGCTGCGTGAGATTTCAGACCCGAGGAACAGACCATGCAGAACCGCAGACAATTCATCATCTCGACCCTTTCCGCCAGCGCCGCGATCACGCTCGCTGGGCATCCCACCCTGGCCGGTGGCCATGGCCGTATCGGCACCTTCACCGGCAAGAGCAGCCACGTCACCAAGGGCCGTGCCGAGTTCGTCGTGCATGGCGACAAGGCCGAAGTGATCCTTCTGGACGATTTTGATTTCGACGGCGCGCCGGACCCGAAAGTGGCGCTGGGCAAGGATGGCTACAAGAGCTCTCTTCTGATTGGCAAGCTGAAGAAGAACAAGGGCAAGCAAACCTACCAGGTCCCCGCCGGGTTGGACATCGAAGGTGTCAACGAGGTCTGGATCTGGTGCGAGAAATTCAACGTGCCGCTGGGCGTCGCGAAACTGAACTAGGCTTCCCTCCCAATTAGGAAGCTCTACAGGTGTTTCGCGCCGTTGTTCCCCTCATCCACCGCGAGACACCGAAACCGGGGGCTGGTTGTCATTAACGACCGGCCTCCAATTCATTTTCGGATCGGTGGCAGGTCGGCTTCCGTCTTGGCCAATCCGGTGTGCAGCGCGACGGTATCAAGCGCCTCTTTCAGCACCCCCTGAAGGTTGTCCTGGCATTCGTCAACGAGCTTCGAGACGAATTGCTCCACTACCTCCGCAACAGCACTTTCGTCGAAATTCGAAAGATAGGCGCGTAGGGCGATGTTCATTGGGGCATTTGCGTAGATCTCCCGCGCCTTCTCCAAATCTTCCTCGGTGCTGGGTACGCTGGGGAGATCCGCGTTCAGAAGATATTCGGTATTGCTGTCAAACATCTCGTCGCAGGTCATGTAAAGCTGCGTCGTGAAAGGGTCGGCATGGGGCGCGCTTGGCACCACCAGCGCCAGGACAAACACGGCAAACAAACCGGCAGGAACGCAGGTTTCAACCATGCTTCGGCGAAAACCGCCCATGGCTCAGATCTTCTCGACCGTCAGATTGCCATTGGTATAGACGCAGATATCCGCGGCGATGGCCATGGCCGCGCGGGCGATCTCTTCGGCGGATTTGTCGCTGTCCATCATGCCGCGCGCGGCGGCCAGGGCATAGTTCCCGCCCGATCCGATGGCGGTCACGTCATGTTCCGGCTCCAGCACGTCACCAGCGCCGGTAATGACATAAAGCTCCTTGCCGTCCGTCACGATCAGCATCGCTTCGAGCTTCTGCAGGTATTTGTCGGTGCGCCAGTCCTTTGCCAGCTCGACACTTGCGCGTTGCAACTGCCCCGGTGTCGCTTCGAGCTTGGCCTCCAGCCGCTCCAACAGGGTGAAGGCATCGGCGGTTGATCCGGCAAACCCGGCGATGATATCGGTACCGCCGGGCGACAGCCTGCGGACCTTGCGGGCGGTGCCCTTGATGACGGTCTGGCCCAGGCTGACCTGTCCGTCACCGGCGATTACGACCTCGCCGCCCTTCTTGACGCCGATAATCGTGGTGCCGTGCCATCCGGGGAATTCGTTGCTCATGGGGCCTCCGATCTCTTGTTGAGACCCTATATGGAAGGGGATTTGTGCGGACGCAAGAGCGGGTTAACCCAGCAGGTCGCGCGTTACCGCTTCGAAAATCCGAACGCCGGCGGGGATCAGATCATCGGGAAAATCATAGTGCGGATTGTGCAGGGGCGGTTGATCGACGCCCGCCCCGAGAAACAGCATCGCGGATTTTGCAACCGCGCCGAACCGGCCGAAATCTTCGGAGGGGCGCCAGGGGAGCGCGGTGTCGTCGCGGGAAATCCCGGCCCTGTCCAGTGCCGTAGCAAGGATGTCGGTGGCCACCGGATCGTTTTCGCAGTGACGGAAGATATCGTGATAGCGGTGGTCGATTTCCAACCCGTGGTCTTGTGCCGCCTGCCCCGTCAACGCGATTGCCTGATCGCAAAGTGCTTTCATCCGGTCATCGGTCAGGGTGCGCAGCGTCGCAAAAAGCGTCGCATTGCCGGGTGCGATGCCAAAGGCGGGCGCCCCCATGTTGGCGTGTGTGACAGTGACAAGCGAGAAACCCGCATCGTCTGTATCGCCGTGGGACAAATTGGTCAGCGCAGGCATCAGGTCAGAGATCGCAGCCATGGGTGACACGCCCGTCTCGGGCTGCGACGCATGGGCCGATGTGCCGGTCAGGGTCACCTCAAGCCCGCGGGACGCGCAACAGACCGGGCCGGATTTCAACGCTGCGGTACCAAGTGGGATGCCCGGCAGATTGTGCAACGCAAAGGCGAAGTCGGGGGTCAGAGCCTCGAACCGGGGATCTGCCAGGACCGCCGCGGCCCCTGCGCCGGTTTCTTCTGCGGGCTGGAAGAGCAGGATAACACGCCCGCAGGCGGGGCGGCATCGAGAGAGGCATGTTGCGAGGCCCATCATGATCGCCATATGGCCATCATGGCCGCAAAGATGTGCAACACCTTCGCTCCGGGACCTGTGCGCTGCATCACTGATCTGCTGTATCGGCAAGGCGTCGAGTTCGCAGCGAAAGAGGATTGTTGACCCGGGCGAAGGGCCGCCGAAGCAAGCGGCCAGCCCGTGTCCGCCCAATCCGGTCACTACCTGGTCAGGCGATAGCGCGCTCAAGGCATCCCGGACCATCTTGGCCGTTTGCTCTTCATTGCCCGATACTTCGGGGCTTTGGTGAAGCGTTCGGCGAAACGATGTCAACGCGGCGATGTCGGAAGTCGAAAGATCCATGTGACGTCTAATATGGAGTGGGCAGCGCATTGGCAATCTGCGGGCTTGGGCGGAAACCTGTCATCGGACCACACGCGGAGGGCGATTCGCGCCAAAATGCGATGGGCGGATTTCTGCGCAAGGATACTTGCCAGCCAAATACCCGTTATACGTGTTCAAAATGCAACTACAGGCGGCAGTTTGCAAAAAATCTGCAAAAGAAATGTCAAAGTACTTTTTCGCGGAGCAAAAATGTGGCAAGAATATGCCGATTAGTAGGTGAATGTGTGTTTGACCTGGTCTGGGGCGGTGATCTTTAAGTCTGCCGAGCTGTGTTTTGATCCGGGTTTAGTGGCCTTATTGGGGTCGGGCGCGAATACTAGCCCTGTTGGCGAGTTGAAGGGTACGAAATACCAAGGGCGTCCCAATCGGGCGCCCTTATTCTTTGCAACGCCTGAAGCGGTTTTCTGACGCTTCGATCATGATCGTTTCCCCTAGTCGCGTGATCGCGGACCCGTGGCCCAGATTGTCCGCCTGCCAGGGCGTAATCATTGCCAAAACGCGAATCTGCGGCGCGCCTTAACCAAGTTCCGGTGAAATGACCTCACGAGAACCAGTATATTTCCATCCGGGTAACAATTACGCGCAGTATGGCTCGGCGCAGCGGTTGTCGCCCAGAGCCTTGGTAAAATACTGATTATAAACAAGATAAATTGTACAGTTCCAAAATGGCAAGTCAAAATCAGAGTTGGCAACTGGTAACACCCTCGTGTTCATGCCGTGAGCCTTTAGTTTACCGTGGAATTTCCACCCCGAAATAGCTAATATCTGCGCCTGAACCTGCCTGTCGAAAAACTTGCTTTCTGAAATTGTAGGCAAATCTGTTTGTAACCTAGTTATGGGGCCCGAGCCAATTTATGAGCCTTACCAGTCATCACACCCCCGCCGTATCTTCGACTAAAGGATATTTCCATCTGGGCATCTTCTGGCTGATTGTCGCGACAGTCTCAGCCGGCGTGTTCTTTTGGGATGGCATTGCCGAGCTTCTCGAAGCTTGGCAGCTACCGGAATATAGCCATGGCCCCTTGATTCCGATCCTGTCGGCGCTGCTCTTCCTGCGACAGCTCAAAACCGTTCCGGTGAATGACGGGCCGGTTGCCGATCGCTGGCCCGGTGTTGTTCTGCTGTTGATCGCGGTGGCGCTGGGCCTCGCGGGCAACATGATCGAGATCCCGGACATCGTTGCCTATGCGCTGATCCTATGGGTTGGTGCGATCCTGCTCATCAGCTTTGGATGGAACACGGGGAAACACTTTTGGCCGCCGGTCGTTCACCTCGTCTATATGCTGCCGCTTCCCGGTGCGCTTTACTACGGTGTGTCGACCTACCTGCAGGGCATTTCTTCGGAACTCGGGGTCTATTTCCTGCAATTGCTGCGGGTGCCGGTTTTCCTCGAAGGCAACATCATCGATCTTGGTGTCTACAAACTGCAGGTGGCCGAGGCCTGTTCCGGCCTGCGCTATCTCTTCCCGATCCTCAGCTTCTCGTACATCTTTGCGGTGCTTTACCGTGGGCCGATGTGGCACAAGGCGATCCTTCTGATCTCGGCCGCGCCGATCACGATCTTCATGAATTCGGTCCGCATCGCGATTGCTGGTGTGATCGTCAACAATTTCGGTCTGAGCCACCTCGAAGGGTTCTCGCATTTCTTCGAAGGCTGGGTGATCTTCATCAGCTGCATCTTGATCCTGTTCGCCCTCGCCTGGGTGATGGTCAAGCTGCGCCGTGACAACATCGGCCTAATCCAAGCGCTGGATCTGGACACCGAAGGCCTCGGCACACAGGCGAAACGGATCTTTCTTGTCCGTCCGTCGCGCGCCTTGATCTCGGCGGCAGTGATCGTCGCCGCCTTGGCCGCGGTCTGGTTCTCGACGCCGAAGCGCGAGGCGGTACAAATCGACCGCGATCCGTTCGTTCTGTTCCCGGTGACGGTTGGCGATTGGAAATCAGGGCCGCAGTATTCGCTTGATCCCGCGATCGAGCGGGTGTTGCGGGCGGATGACTATCTTTCGCTTCGCCTCAACCGGCCGTCGGCGATCGAAGAGGTCGAACTCTTCATCGCCTGGTACAAAGATCAAAGCCAAGGTGGCGTGCATTCCCCCGAAGTGTGCCTTCCTGGAGCAGGTTGGGAGATTGCCAAGCTCGAACAGATCGAGGCGACCCCGCCTGCCGGATTTGGCGAAACCTTTGACCTCAACCGGGCGGTGATCCAGAAGGGGGTCAATCGGATGCTGGTCTATTACTGGTATGAGCAGCAGGGGCAGCGCACCGCCTCGATGTTCAACGCCAAACTGCAACTGATGCAGGGCAAGCTCACCAATGGCCGTAATGACAGTGCCATCGTGCGCCTGACCACGGACATGCTTCCAGGCGAATCCATTGCCGAAGCGGAACTGCGCCTCAAGGATAGTCTGGATAGCGTGTTGACCAAGTTGCCACGGTTCATCCCTGGTCTCTGATCAACCTTGGAGAGTAGAGAAAGGCGCAAACCAAAAATCGGTTTGCGCCTTGTCATGAGGGCTGGTTGCAATTTTTGCCGCGATGACGACCAGGCACAGCAACCAGAATAAGCTGTTCAGCACAGCTGATGCTGGACCGACCCCCCGGGGCTCTCAAGTTGATATGGTCGTCTTCGATGGCCGCTCAATTCGATCGACCGCAAGTATTGTCGGTCGATTGCATAGTAGCCGAGATTATCCCCGCTCGTCACAGAGTAACCGTTGGTTTGAACCAAACCAACTCAGACCCAGAAGCGCAACCGTCGCACCAAGAGTGGCATCGCTCCCGTAGTACCGTTGATACGTTTACGGATGAAGGTACCCGATCAAGGATCGTGCACGTTCTCGACGAGTAACAATGCAAAACGCCGCCCCAATCGGGGCGGCGCTTGGTTCTTTTTCAAGATCTGTCTGAAAGATCAGACCATGTCGAACACGTCCACCGAAACTGTGGCACGGGTGAAGTGGCCGTTGCCATCCGTTGTCCAGTAATCGAACGTGTCTGTACCCTCATAGCCGTCAAATGGCGTGTAAATGAAGGTCCCGTCGTCCTGGAACACCAGATCTCCTTTATACGGATTGGTGAACCCGTCGATCGATAGAACATCGCCATCGGGGTCGGCGTCATTGGCCAGCACGTCGATCATGATGCTCGATTCGTTGTTGACCGACACATGATCGTCCTCGGCATCGGGTGCGAGACTGTTGAGGTCGATCAGCCCGTTCGAACTCACGCCTAGACGTTGCAGCCGGTCATCCGAAATGTCGAGGGTGATGACATGCGCAATCTTGAGCAATTCACCCGTTGCGCGATCAGCGATCAGGTCTTCGAGCAGCATGATGTTCCGACCATCGTCGGTTTCATAATACCCGTCCGCCAGAAGGATCGTCAGGATATTTTTGGTGAAGCTGATATCCTGAACATCGGATCCAAACTGCCGATCCCGGCTGCCAATCGAATCCGTCTTGGTCCCATCGAAGGTTATACCTTCGTTGAGGCTGATCGTGGTGTCGCCGGTCATCTGGAACTGCAACCGGCCCTCAACCAGATCGTCAGAAGACAGGATTGTATGCCAGTTCTTGTTGAAGCCTTCGATTTCGATGTCGTTGCCGCTGGCATCAACATCGATCAGAACATGATCAATATCGTCACCGCTCCAGGCATTCTTGATCCGCTGGTCCAAATCGAGACCAGTCTGGAAGTTTGTCACCTTGAGACCGTTGAGCACCAGATCAAACACGTGCGGCCCAAATTCGAACCCGGTTCCCGCCTTGGAGATCAACTGATCGCTGTCTGTGCCGATCAGGTCGAAATTCTTCAGCGTGTAGTGGGACGTATAGGTCAGCTGCACACCTTCGGTTGTTTCCCAGTTCACGAAGCCGTCCATCACGGTGCGCACATCGTGATTCTGCTCGATCTGACGTTTTACGACGATGAGCCCGACTTGCGTACCGAAGGCTTCATTGTCGCTGAAACCTTGGATCGGCACTTGATCGTTGCTTCGCGCAGTCTCGGAGCCATAGAAGGCGCCGGGTTGATCCGTATGATCGGCAACAGGATTTTCCGACGCAGTCCGGGTCATCCAGACAAACCCATGGGTCGTGTTCGCAGCGATATTCTCGCTGGCCTCGACCATCCGGCCACTGAAGAAGAAACCATCGCCGGTGCGGCCGACATCGTCGCGGTTGACGTCTTCGCCCGATTTGGTTTGGGCATGACCGTACCCGATACCTTCGGTCTTGATCGCCACGTTCCGCCACCATATCCCGGTTTCATCGCCATCTTCGGCAACAAAGGCTGCACCAAAGACGTCGAAGGCCACGTTGTCGACAAAGTTCGCATG
>NZ_JASHJC010000007.1 GCF_030733385.1 Roseovarius sp. MMSF_3359
TGGCGCGGTTGACGGGGCTCGAACCCGCGACCCCCGGCGTGACAGGCCGGTACTCTAACCAACTGAGCTACAACCGCTCACTGCCCGCCCGATCCATCAGGCGTGATCCGTCTCATATGCCGGGGCATCGGCCCCGTCAAGCAGGGTAAAGATGAAATTTGGACTTTCTGGCGCGGAACATCGCCTTGCGCCGTGATTCCACCCCTAGTCCGTACAGCCAAAGGCCGCCCGCATCAGCTTCATCCCGCCCATCTCGGCGAAAATACTGAGCAGATCGGCCTTTTGATCCCTGTCATCGCAGTCGATGGCCCACTCAAGGACCATCACCGCTTCTTTCGGGCGCAGTGTCGCGTTTGCGTCACTGTCCATCTTTTGTCGAATGGCGGAGAGAAGTGCCTGCCTCTCTCCGCCCCCGCGCGCTAATGCACTCGCCATTATCACTCCACGTAAACTTGCGCGTTGTGCCATGTAATTGACTTATTCGTGTGGTTGTCAATATAAGTTACTAACTATCCGGTATTTAGGACTACAGGCGCGGAATGGACTTTCACGAACGGCTCAAGACGCTGATCAAGAACTCGGATTACGACTACAAAAGCCTCTCTCTCGAGATTGGCCAGGGCGAGAGATACATCTCGAACCTGCTGTCCACCAAGAGCGACCCCGGCTTCACCAGCGTGATCAAGATCTGTGCCTCGCTCGGGGTCACGCCGAACCAGATCGCCGGCCTGAATGACCAGTTGCGGCTGGTCAATGACGACATCGACAACCGCATTGTCTCGGCCCATGCGGAACGGATCCTGACCTCGGTCACCCGCGAGGCGCACCGCAAGCTGTCGGCGCGCGGCACCGGCCCCCTGATTGACGATGTACTGACCTGGTGGCACCAGCAGCACGGCGTGCTCAGTAACTTCGACCGCCTCTCGGAACATGTGGACCTCTACCACGCGCCCGATGATGACCACCAACTGCCGCAGCCCTTCATGGTCGGCGAACAGAGCCTGGCGCGCGTGTCCTTTGGCATCAAGTCCGCCGAGCATCTGGGATACCTCTTCACCACCTTCGATCACAACCTGACCGAACAGGTGCGCATGGCCCATGTGGAGGCCACCAAGGGCGATCCGCAGCTGTCGATCCAGGAGATCGAGGTCAACCTGCCCAATCACAGCTTTCCGCTTCGGTTCAACTACAAGCGTCTGCTGCTGCCGGTCCGCGACATGCAGGGCAACCGCTACATCCTGAACTATTCACAAGCTCTCGAGTGATCCGGCGTAATAGGCCATCATGTGGCTGAGGCTCTCGGCCGGGATCGCCACGAGCCATTCCGCATCCCCCCTGCCCGGTGGCGCCGGTTGCGCCCATCGGGCCACGCCCGGGATCTGGATCGAAAAGCCGTAATTCGTGGCAAAGCCCAGTTTGACGTCGCGGTCGCGCATCATCGCATAGGTCCAGTCAATCGGCCATTTCGTGGCGATCGTCGTGTGCAAGAGGATCATGAAATAGCGCAGCTTCTGACGGGAGCCGCGGAAGCCGGGACGCATGAACAACTCGCCGATATACGCCATGCGCCCATGGAAATTGGGTGGCATCGCATCGGTGAAATGCAAAAGCGTATCGGTCCGCTGCTGCGGGTAATGGCGTGACATGGTGCGGATCATGTAATCGCCCATCTTCTCGCGCCCGATATTGTCATAGCGCACGGAAACGGAGGCGGAATACTCTCCATCCTCGCGCATGAAGAGCCAGAACCCGCTTTCCTCGGTGAAATCGTTGAAGTCACTGGACAGCTTCGGCGTCAGGCCGGGCTTGCCCATGTCCTCGGTCAACTCCTTGGCGTAGTTGAAATCCGTTATCATCTCGACCGTGACACCGATCTCGGCGAGTGCACCCAGACACTCTCCGCCGACCGTGATCAAGTCCAACGCGTTCTTCATCGCCCACCCGTGTACTCTGCCTGCTCGCCACCCCCCGGATGATTAGGTCTCGGGGCGCAGTCTTGTGTTTTTTTGTTGGGCACACGCGAAATGTGCCATGCCTGATCTTTGAAACCACGCCCACCCCACTTGGGGCAAGCCTCAATTCAAATTTCCTCGGGTTTTTCGACCCCACGCACACGCTAAGGGTGTATTTCCCCGATTTCGCGACAGTTATTGGGATAAATCGGCCCGAATGCACTGGATTTTCGCAAACGGGTGCCCTTACGGCAGGTGCATGGGCGATCGGCTAATTCGCCTACAAATGCATTGAATCGCCCTGGTGCACCATTTCGTGTTCCTGCTGACGTTTATAGAGCCGTTGCTGCCTTTTGAGCTGCGCCTCTTCGGCGAAGGGCTTCAACCGGAGCGTCAGCCAGATCGAGATGATCGAGAAGACAACCGCCCCCAGCAGGAACCCGTAGGCCACGCCCCAGACCCCCATCACGTATTCGCCTACCGCCACGAAAGGCAGGATGCCCAACGTATTCCGCGCCCAGTTCAGGATCGGTGAATAGCCGGGATAGCCAAGATTGTTGAAGGCCGCGTTGGAGATGAAGATCGTGCCGTTGAAGAAAGAGATCGTGGCCAGCGGCCCGCAGTAGAAGAACAGGATCTCCCGGGTCAGACCCTGCGCGCCGAAGGCGTTGGCGATGGGAACGCGGAAGAGGTAGAGCACCAGCACAACCAGCACCACGTAAGCCCCGAGGAACTTGAGCGCATCAAAATAGGCCGAGCGCGCCCGGTCGGTTTTGCCCGCACCGAAATTCTGCCCGATGATCGGCCCGATCGACCCGCAGAGCGCGTTGACGACGGAGAAGACCACCGGGGCCAGCCGTCCGATCACCGCAAGGCCCGCCACCGCCTCGGGCCCGAATTTCGCGATGTAGCGCATGATGATCGCCTGCCCCACCGGGGCCGCGATGGACGACACCACGGCGGGCACTGCGTAGCGCCCGATGGAAGGTGCATCGCGGCGGAAATGCTTCCAGCGGATACGCACGAAACCGCGCCGCCGATAGGCCGAGGCATAGATCGCCAAGGCAAGCGTAGCGGCCCGGGCCATCACCGTGGCCGCTGCCGCGCCCTCCAGCCCCAGTCCGAACCCGAAGATCAGGATCGGGTCCATGACAAAATTGACCAGCGCCCCGAAAAGCGAGGGGTACATCGACCATTTCGCCACCCCACGCGAGCGCAGCACCGCGATGGCCGTCATGGAAACGCCGGAAAAACAGGTCGCCGGCAGGATGATGACCAGATAGCTCATCGCCATGTCGAGCACATCGCCCTCCGCACCAATGAGCCCAAGCAGGAGCGGCAGGTAGGGGATCATCAGGATCGGCACGACGATCCCCACCCCAATGGCAATCAGGGCCGCCGTCATCGCGATCTGCCGCGCCCGGTGTTTGTGCCGTTCCCCGATGGCCTGCGCCACCAGCGCACCCGAGGCAATCGACAGGCCAAGGTTGATCGTGCTGACAAAGAACAGCATCGTACTGCCATACCCCGCCGCCGCAGCCATTTCCTTGTGGCCCAGCATCGAGATGAAGAGGATATCGAAAAGATCGACGATATAGATCGCCATGATGCCGACGCTCGATGTCAAAGACATCACCGCGACATGGCGCATCAGGCTCCCGTCCGTAAATTGTCGTTCCGTCCCCCCGGCCAACAATATTCCCCAATATTTTCAATTTTTTACGGCCCAAACTCCATCCAAGAAACGGATGCCGATAATCGACGCATAGTAAAGAACGGCAACGCTATGTCTATAGGGACCTGCGCTGCCGGTGGGGATGGCGGAGGTCGGGGCGATGTCGATCCCTGCCCCCAAGACACGGGGGGCGTGGCTCGCGCACCCTGCGCGGAAAAGGCAAAGAGGTGGGATTTCCTGCGGCGATTACCCCGGATCAACCGGCCTTGAAGGGATGCGCCAGCTTGACGGTCAGTTCCAGCTCATCCTGGAAACCCTTCGAAATATGCTCCTGAATGGGAAGATGCACGAAACAGCGCAGGTTCACATCCTGACCGGAAATCGCGCAGGTCCAGCTCCGCGACTCGATTGGGCCGATCATCGGGCCGATCCAGGTACTGGTCAGCGAACAGATATTGAGGAATTGAACCCCGTGTTCCTGGTGGGTGATCCCGCGTCCGTTCCGGGTCGAGCCGACTGGAGAATGGGTATGACCGTTCATCCAAAGGCGCACCGTATGCTCCGGGTGTTCGGCAAAGAAATCCTTGATGATGTCCGTGCCGGATATGGATTGGTCCGGGTTATCCTCGTCGAGGATCGTATAGACGCACCCACGTCCTTCGGGGATCCCCGAGGTGCCGCCGTGAAATCCTTCGCCTTCATTGTCGCCAGTGGCAATGACCGTGTTGCGGACACCCTGATGGGTGCAGACAAAGATATTCTTGTCCTGATTGGCCAGCACCTGCGCCTTGAACCATTCCCAGGTCTTCTTGGAAATCGCGCCGGACGGATAACCACCCGACCCATCCACCAGCCCTTCACGCCCGTACGGCGCCGGACCCGAATTGCGATCGCTCAACATGAACACCATGAGATTGCCGATCTCGACATAGTAGGAATGCCAGGCCCCGTCTTCGATCAGGGTAATCGGATAAGGGCGTTTGGACAGGTCATGTTTCGAAAACTCGGGGTTCTCGCCCAGCACATCAATGTACTTCTCGAACCAATCCATCTCGCCGTCGCCGGCGTCATGATTGCCGTTGATGCAATAGAATTCTGCCCGATCATGGTTCGGGCTGGAGGTCAGGGCATCAACGACCAGCTTGCCTTCCTCGTCATTGCCGTCCTTCGTGGGCGGCAAATGGGCACTGTCGAAATCACCCACATTGAGGACCAGGTCGTAATCGAAACCGATCGTATCCATGTCGCGGATGGCGGTTTCGAGGCAATTATAATTGAGCACGTCAACGGATTGCTTCAGATGCGCATCACCGCAAAGCCAGATCCTGAGATCAGCCGCATCCCAACGTTGCCGACTGCTCCGCTGCCAGAAGCCTGCGCCAAGCCCAACTGCGCCCGCCGTTGCGGCCAATGCACCCAACAACCATGAACGTCTTGCAACCATCGGTCAGATCACCCCGTTGTAGCAGCACCGTTCGCGCTGAGCCGCAAATGTAACTCGTCGTGCAATGGTGGGTGATGAGAGACTCGAACTCCCGACATCTTCGGTGTAAACGAAGCGCTCTACCAACTGAGCTAATCACCCGACCGGCGCTTATTGCCCCAGAATGCGGGGCGGTGCAACCCCCTCTCGCGCCCTCTCAGGCGAGAATTTTTTCGGTGCCGTTTTCCAGCACGTAGACAACCCCCTGCCGGTTGCAGAGCGCCTTCATCTCGGCATCGTCGAGCCCGCAGGCTCGCGCGCGCAGCACCTTGCCCAAGATACCGTGCGAGACGATGATGCTTGGCCCCGTCAGCGCGGCCAGGAAGGCCTCAACCCGACCTGCAAGCCCCGCAAGCCCCTCGCCCCCGGGCGCCGCCGTGTAGGTGTCGATATCCGTATCGGCCCGTGGAATTTCAGAGCGCAGCTTGCCTTCCCAATCGCCGGTATTGATCTCGGCCAAACGCTCATCGACCGCATAATCCTGCCCGGAGAGGGCAATCCGCGCAGTCTCCTGCGCGCGGCCCTGCGGCGAGACATAGATGCCCCCTGCCCCGGCGCGCACCTCCGCCACGAATGGGGCAATCAAGGCGGCCTGCTTCCCGGCATCCGCACGGCCCTGCGCGGTCAGGTCGGAATTCAAACGCCCCTGGATGCGCCCTTCGGCATTCCACTCGGTCTGACCATGACGCAGGAACCAGATTTTAGGCAAATTATCCATCGCGCGGCCCCGCCAAAGAGAAGAAGAATGGTGGGTGATAAGAGATTTGAACTCCTGACATCTTCGATGTGAACGAAGCGCTCTACCACTGAGCTAATCACCCGCCGGGCTGCGTTTTACCGCTACTCGGCGGCGTCCGCAACCTTGCTTTTCGGCGACGCGGCCCTTGTTTTCGCGGGCTTGCTTTGGCGGATTTTCGTGACCACCACGCGGGCCGATGTCGTCTCTTTCGTGCGGTTGTACTTCACCTTGCCGAAAGGTTGCAGGTTCATCTCGCGTCCCTTGGCCAGGGTCTCGCCCAGAACTTCGAGCATCGCCTCGACGACCGGTTTGGCATATTTCTTCTTGATGTCCGACTTGCTGACCACCAAGTCGATCAATTCCTGTTTCTTAAGCTCGGCCGCAGGCGTCGGCGCCATGGTCGTAACGGGTTTTTGCGCGCCCGTCTTGGCCGGAGGCGGCGGTGCGGGGATCTTGCTGGTGCTTTCCTTCGTGTCGCGTGCCGCCGCGACGCTCGCGGCCGAGACACGTTTCGCCGCCGACGCGCTCACCCGGGACTTCGGTGGCTTTGGCCCTGCCAGACGGGACTTCGGCGCGTTGGCCAGCTTGGTAGCCGTTTTGGCGGGTTTCTTCGCAGCAGTTTTGCCGCTGCTCTTCGATTTGCTCGATGTCGGTCGCGTGCTCATGGCGGGCCTCTTGATCTTTGCTTTGCCGACAACCTACGCGGATCGGGGCCGTCTTGCCAACGAAAGAGTTTCGGCGCGGTTTGGCCAAGTCAGGGCGCATCATCAAAAAGGGGCACACCTAATTGGCATGCCCCTCATGTCACTTGTTGGATGCTGGCGGTTAATGCGCAGTGGCGCCCGGCGCATCGCCGTCCTTCTTGAGCGCCGCTTCGGCGGCGGCGGCCTCTTCGGCGGCCTCGTCCCATTCCACCGGTGTCGGCGTTTCCACCAGCGCGTGCTTCAACACGTCGCGAACATGTTCGACCGGGATGATTTCCAGCCCCTCTTTGACGTTATCGGGGATCTCGGCCAGGTCCTTTTCATTGTCGACCGGGATCAGGACACGCTTGATCCCGCCGCGCAGTGCGGCCAGCAGTTTCTCCTTGAGCCCGCCGATCGGCAGCGCATTGCCGCGCAGCGTGACCTCGCCCGTCATGGCGATGTCCTTGCGCACGGGAATACCGGTCAGGACCGACACAATCGACGTCACCATCGCCAGACCGGCACTGGGCCCGTCCTTGGGCGTGGCGCCTTCGGGGACGTGCACGTGGATATCCCACTTCTCGAACTTGGGCGGCTTCACCCCGATGGCCGGGGCGATCGAACGGACATAGCTCGAGGCCGCGTCGATGGATTCCTTCATCACGTCGCCCAGCTTGCCGGTGGTCTTCATCCGACCCTTGCCCGGCAGGCGCAGCGCCTCGATGTTCAGAAGCTCACCGCCCACGGAGGTATAGGCCAGCCCGGTGACAACCCCGACCTGATCGGCATCTTCGGCCAGGCCGAACTTGTGTTTGCGCACCCCCAGGAAGTCGTTGAGGTTATCCGGCGTCACCTTGATGGTTTCAGCCTCTTTCTTGACGATCTGGGTCACGGCCTTCCGGGCCACCTTGGCGATCTCACGCTCCAGGTTCCGCACCCCGGCCTCGCGGGTAAAATAGCGGATCATGTCGGTGAGCGCCTCATCGGTCAGCTCGAATTCCTTCTCCTTCAGACCATGGTTCTTGATCTGCTTGGACAGAAGGTGCTGCTTGGCGATCTCGCGCTTTTCGTCCTCGGTGTAGCCCGCCAGCGGAATGATCTCCATCCGGTCCAGAAGCGGCCCGGGCATGTTGTAGGAGTTCGCCGTGGTCAGGAACATCACGTTCGAGAGGTCATACTCGACCTCCATATAGTGGTCGATGAACGTGCTGTTCTGCTCAGGGTCAAGCACCTCTAGCATGGCCGAGGCCGGATCGCCGCGGAAGTCCTGCCCCATCTTGTCGATCTCATCGAGCAAGATCAGCGGATTGGTCGTCTTGGCCTTCTTCAGCGCCTGGATGATTTTGCCCGGCATCGAGCCAATATACGTCCGGCGGTGGCCGCGAATTTCGCTCTCGTCACGCACGCCGCCCAGCGAGATGCGAATGAATTCGCGCCCCGTGGCCTTGGCGACCGATTTGCCAAGCGATGTCTTACCCACGCCCGGCGGGCCGACAAGGCACATGATCGGGCCTTTGAGCTTTTTGGAGCGTTGCTGCACCGCGAGGTACTCGACAATCCGCTCCTTGACCTTCTCAAGCCCGTAGTGATCGGCATCAAGCACGTCCTGCGCCCGGTGCAGGTCCTTCTTCACGCGGGATTTCACACCCCACGGGATCGACAGCATCCAGTCGAGATAGTTGCGCACCACGGTCGCCTCGGCGCTCATCGGGCTCATGTTCTTGAGCTTCTTGAGTTCCGCGTCGACCTTTTCCTTGGCCTCTTTGCTCAGCTTGGTCTCGGCGATCTTGGCCTCAAGCTCGGCCACTTCGCCTTCACCCTCTTCGCCGTCGCCCAATTCCTTCTGAATGGCCTTCATCTGCTCATTCAGGTAATATTCCCGTTGGGTCCGCTCCATCTGCGACTTGACCCGTGTCTTGATCTTCTTCTCGACCTTCAACACGCTCATTTCGCCCTGCATAAGGCCATAGACCTTCTCAAGCCGTTCGCTCACCGAAAGCGTCTCCAGAAGCTCCTGCTTCTGACCCACTTCAATGCCCAGATGACCCGCAACCAGGTCGGCGAGCTTCGCCGGCTCATCGGATTCACTTACCGCAGTCAACGCCTCTTCGGGGATGTTCTTCTTGACCTTGGCATACCGCTCGAACTCGTTGGTCACGGTCCTGAGCAGCGCCTCGATCGTGGTCGTGTCGCCCGGCATCTCGGTCAGATACTCGGCGCGCGCTTCGAAAAAGCTATCGTTTTCAAGGTATTCGGTGATCCGCACCCGCGCGACACCCTCGACCAGCACCTTGACGGTGCCGTCAGGCAGCTTCAGCAGTTGCAGCACATTGGCCAGCACACCGGCCTTGTAGATACCCGCGGTATCCGGGTCATCAACGCTCGGGTCGATCTGGCTCGAAAGCAGGATCTGCTTGTCGTCCTGCATCACCTCTTCCAGCGCCCGCACCGATTTCTCGCGCCCCACGAAAAGCGGGACGATCATATGGGGAAATACCACGATATCGCGCAGCGGCAGCACCGGGTAGGAGGCGTTTAATGGATCTTGCATGCTCGGTTTTCCTGTTCTTGGCAAGAAAGCTCCGGCCCCGATCAGTCAGCAGCCCCGGCTTTCTCCGTTTCACATCGTTAATCTGGGCTTGTCGCCCCCTGATTTCAACGGCGTAAAACGACAATGCCTTGCGCACCCGGCAGGGGCAAGCGGCAAATCCCAGTGAAATACCGAAAATTTAGTGGATCGGCCCGTACTCAGGCCAGGGTCGCCGCAGCCACGGTCGCGACAGAAAACCAACCACAAAAGAAAACAATGAACTTCAACATACCAGTCACCACGTTACTCACTCAGTTACACTACAATGCCCACCCGTCATCACCTATGCCGGTTTTCCTGACCTTTGATGAAAAGACCGGCGTCAAGACACCGTATTTCACACGATTTTGGCCAAAATGCGAAACATTAAGTTGAAAACAGACTGTTTCCCCGTTGAAAAACCACAAGAAAATCACGGGATGGCGGGCGGGGCGATCCGAGCATCGCGAGGGAGCGGCGCAGCGGCATCCCACACCTACAAGGGATCTATGTCGCCCTGCGCCCTCTTCGCCTGAAACTCTGCTTCCCAATCGGCAAACCGCCCCGCCACAATCGCCCCACGCATTCCCGCCATAAGATCTTGATAGTAATGCAGATTATGCCAGGTCAGCAACATGCCCGAGATCATCTCCTGCGCTCGAAACACATGGTGCAGGTAGGCGCGGGAATAGCTCCGGCAGGCGGGGCAGCCGCAATTCTCGTCCAACGGCCGGGGATCGTCCGCGTGACGCGCGTTCTTGATGTTGACCACACCGCGCCGGGTGAACGCCTGACCGGTACGGCCCGACCGCGACGGCAATACGCAATCCATCATATCGACACCGCGCTTCACGGCGCCGACGATATCGTCGGGCTTACCCACCCCCATCAGATATCGTGGCTTGTCCTCGGGCAGGAACCCCGGCGCATAATCCAGGACGCCAAACATCGCCTCCTGCCCCTCGCCCACGGCCAGACCACCAATGGCATAGCCGTCAAAGCCAATCTCGCGCAGCGCCGCGGCGCTCTCCTCGCGCAGATCGGGCGTCACGCCCCCCTGCATGATCCCGAAAAGCGCGTGCCCGGGCCGGTCGCCAAACGCCTCTTTCGACCGCGCCGCCCACCGCATCGACAAGCGCATGCTCTCTGCCACCGCCTCATCCGTCGCGGGCAAGGCTGGGCATTCGTCGAAACACATGACGATATCGCTGCCCAGAAGCCGCTGGATCTCCATCGACCTCTCCGGGGTCAGTTCATGCTTGGATCCGTCGATATGGGATTTGAAGGTCACGCCCTTCTCGGTGAGCTTGCGCAGACCCGCAAGGCTCATCACCTGGAACCCGCCACTATCGGTCAGGATGGGCCGCTCCCAGTTCATGAAGCGATGCAGACCACCAAGGCGGTCCACCCGCTCCGCCCCCGGCCGCAGCATCAGGTGATAGGTATTACCCAGCAGGATATCCGCCCCGGTCTCACGCACGCTTTCGGGCATCATCGCCTTCACGGTCGCCGCCGTTCCCACGGGCATGAAGGCCGGTGTGCGGATCTCCCCGCGCGGTGTCGAGATAACGCCCGTGCGCGCCGCACCATCTGTTGCCTTAAGCTCAAACTCGAATTTTTCGGACATGTGACCGGGCCTTATTCTCTTTTGTCCCTCCTTAATCCCAGTTACCATATCTTGTAAAACAGATGGTCAGACCCCATATGTATACTACGGTATACTATATATGGAAATAACGACGAGGGACCTGAATGACCGAAGACCAGATTTTGAACCTGCTTTCTTCCAATATCCTTTATCTCCTGCTGGCAGTGCTGGTGGTGATTGTGATCCTGCGCGCGGTGAAGATCGTGCCGCAATCCGAGCAATACGTGGTCGAACGCTTCGGCCGCCTGCATGCGGTGCTCAAGCCCGGGATCAACATGATCGTACCCTTCCTCGACAAGGCCGCGCACCGGATTTCGATCCTCGAACGGCAATTGCCCAATGCCAGCCAGGACGCGATCACAAAGGATAACGTGCTGGTGCAGGTCGAAACCTCGGTCTTCTACCGGATCACCCAGCCCGAAAAGACCGTCTACCGTATCCGCGATGTCGATGCCGCGATTGCCACCACCGTCGCGGGGATCGTCCGGGCGGAAATCGGCAAGATGGACCTCGACGAAGTGCAATCGAACCGCAACGAGCTGATCTCGACCATCAAGATGCTGGTCGAGGATGCGGTGGATAACTGGGGCATCGAAGTGACCCGTGCCGAGATCCTCGATGTCAATCTCGACCAGGCCACCCGCGACGCCATGCTGCAACAGCTGAACGCCGAACGCGCCCGCCGTGCGCAGGTGACCGAGGCCGAAGGTCAGAAACGCGCCGTCGAGCTTAACGCCGATGCCGAGCTCTATGCCGCCGAACAATCCGCCAAGGCGCGCCGGGTCCAGGCCGATGCCGAGGCCTATGCGACCTCCGTCGTGGCCGCCGCCATCGCCGAGAACGGGCTTGAGGCCGCGCAGTACCAGGTCGCGCTTAAACAGGTCGAGGCGCTCAACGCCATGGGCAACAGCCCGTCCTCATCGACCATCGTCGTGCCTGCCAATGCGCTTGAGGCCTTCGGCAACGCCTTCAACATGCTGAAAGGAAAAGCGTGATGGCTGACATGGCTCTGTGGTCGCTCTGGTGGGTCTGGCTCGCCGCGGCGCTGGTCCTGGCGATCCTCGAAGTCCTGGCGCCCGGGTTCATCTTTCTGGGCTTTGCCATCGGCGCGGCAGTCGTGGGGCTTCTCCTGCTCACGCCGATCGCCCCGGGGCTCCCTGCGCTGCTGGCGATCTTTGCCATCCTGTCGCTCATCGCCTGGGGTGTGCTGCGCAAACTCTTCAGCCGTGCCGACAGCGCCGCGCGGACGTTCAACCACGACATCAACGACTGAACCCGCGCCCACCTGACGCGGCGCATTCCGGATGACACCACCGGCCCCGGCCGCGAACCGGGGCCGTATTTGATTTTTACACGCATTGCGGGCAAGCTGCGCGGGATTATTCACCCAAGGCCTTTCCCCGCATGAGCGATTTGCCGAACGAGATTGACCGCATCAACGCGCTGACCAGCAACGCCCGCAAGACGTGGTTTGCCCTCCTGGGTGTCCTGGTCTTCGTCGGCATCACCCTGATGGGGGTCGAACATATCGACTTCTACGGGGTCAATCGCGCCACCAAACTGCCCCTGGTGAATGTCGAGGTGCCGACTTTCTACTTCTTTGTGGCCGCCCCGATCCTAACCGCGGCAATCTATGGCTATTTTCACCTCTACCTGATACGCCTCTGGGATGCCTTGGGCGAAGCACCGGCGCGGGTGGACGACATGCCCGTGGGCGACGTGATCGCGCCCTGGCTGGTATCGGACGCAGCACTTCATTACCGCCACAGCAAACGCGAGGATTTCTGCGCCACGCCCCGCGCCCTCGAAGGCGGCGCGATGTTTCTGAACTTCCTGCTTGCCTGGCTCTTTGGCCTCATCATCCTCTATTTCCAGTGGCGCCAATCCATGCCGGCGCGCACGTTCTGGATGTCGTCCATCGCCTGCATCTCCTTCATCGTCTCGCTTGTTGTCGGGACCACGAGCATCACGATGATGGTGCGGCGCATGAGACCGCCCGAAGACATCCGCCCGCCACGATGGTTTGTCCGGTATGCGATCTACGCCTTTCTCGCCTTCGGATCTTCCGCGCTTTTTGTCGAAAGCTACCTGCGCACCGAGGGCCCCCCGAAACGCCTGGCCTCGCTTGACATGATCGACGAGGAAATCGTCGCGCGCCCTGGTGACTGGTTGCATTACGAGTTCGCCCGCGCCGAGTTTCGCGCCGCATGGTGCCGCCGCGAGGGTGTCAAATGCTCGGAATTTGCCGACCATGAGCAGCGGTTCGGCCAGGAATGGATGTCGCGCCGTCATGCCAAGCTCGCGGCGCTGCACTTCCCCTCCTGGCACAAGATCGGCCGGGACAAGCCCGACCTGCGCAAGGCCAAACTCTATTCAACCTTCCTTGCCGGTGTCAGCCTCTGGCATGCCCGGCTGGACGGTGCCACGCTGGACCACGCCCAGATGGAATCGACCGCGCTCAACTTTGCCAAGATGGCCGGCACAAAGCTTACCAACACCTACCTGGAACGGGCCAATCTCAGCTATTCCTACCTGTCGAGCCCCGAGGGCCATTTCGCCAACATGATCGACGCCAATCTGAGCGCGACCATCAATGAAGGCGGTGCCTTGCGTGCCATGAGCCTGCAAGGTGCCAAGTTCAGCCGCCTCACCGATTTCCGCAATGTCTTTCTCGACGGATCGGTCACCGTCCCCGAGGATTTCGCAGCGCAGATGGGCCGCCCCCTTGCCCGGCCCTGCCAATGGGTCAGCGCGACGCTCAGTGATCCGGATTTCTTCTCGATCTGGCGCTGGTGGATCCTACAGAACCCGTCCTACAGCACCGCGTTCAACGACCAGATGTGGCACGAGTTTGTGGCACCGCAAGGATGGGAAGACGTGGCCCTGCCAACTGATGCCCAGCTCGAAAAACACGGCCTCGCAGGATGCACCTGGCAGACGGACAAGATGGCCAGCAAGCCCGCGGCAACGACCGGGACCGCCGGCGAATAGCGCGCCACTTGAACCTTGGCCCGCCAACGACGATGATACCCCGAACGCGCGGGATCACCATACCGATCAGAAAGGACACTTCATGACCCAATCCGACACTCAACCTGACCTGCAATTTGGTTGGGAGGAGTGGATCGGATTACCCGATCTTGGTGTGCCTGCGTTGCGCGCCAAGGTCGATACCGGCGCGCGGACATCGGCCCTGCATGCGTTCGATATCGAGACCTTCGGCCCCAACGCCAAACCCAAGGTGCGCTTTACCGTGCATCCGATCCCGGGGCGCGACGACCTTGTCATTCCCTGTTCCGCCACTATCGTTGACCGGCGCGAGGTGACCTCGTCCAATGGCGACAAGGAGATGCGTTATGTCATCTCTTCCACGCTGGAGGTCAGCGGTCAGAGCTGGCCCATTGAAATCACCCTGACCAACCGCGCGAACATGACCAACCGGATGCTTCTGGGCCGCACCGCGCTCAAGGACAATATCTCGATTGTCGCCACCGAGCGGTTCCAGCAACCGGAACTGAGCTACGACGTCTATCACACCGCCAAGATGCGCCAGGCCGCCCCGAAACGCGCCCTGCGCATCGCGGTTTTGTCGCGCGAAGACAACTACTCCACCCGCCGCCTTGTCGAAGAAGGCGAAAAACGCGGTCATTCGGTCGAGGTCATCAACACGACGCGCTGCTACATGGCGATCAATGCGCTCGCGCCAGAGGTCCATTATGACGGCAAACGCCTGCCCCGGTTCGACGCCGTGATCCCTCGGATCGGCGCGTCGATCACGCCCTATGGCGCCGCGATCATCCGGCAGTTCGAGACCATCGGCACCTATTGCGTCAACGGCTCTGCGGGGATCACCGCCAGCCGCGACAAGCTCTATGCGCATCAGCTCATGGCGCGCGCCAAGATCGGGATGCCCAATACGGCCTTCGCCGCCTCGCCCCGCGATACCGGCAATATCATCGGTCTGGTGGGGACCGCGCCGCTTATCGTGAAACTCCTGGAATCAACCCAAGGCAAGGGTGTCGTGCTGGCCGAGACCAAGAAGGCGGCCGAGTCGGTCATCGACGCCTTCCGGGGGCTGAAGGCGAACTTCCTCGTGCAGGATTTCGTCAAGGAAGCGGCGGGCGAGGACATCCGCTGCCTGGTGATCGGAGGTAAGGTCGTGGCCTCGATGAAACGCACCGGGGCCGAAGGTGATTTCCGCTCCAACCTGCATCGCGGCGGGTCGGCCAAATCGGTCAAGATCTCCAAGATCGAACGCGAGACCGCGATCCGCGCCGCCAAGGTCTTTGACCTCAACAAGGCGGGGGTCGACCTCCTGCGGTCTGAGGCCGGACCGAAGGTGCTTGAGGTCAACTCGTCCCCGGGTTTTGAGGGGATCGAAACCTCCACCGGCAAGAACATTGTGGGCAGCCTCTACGAGATGATCGAAGCCCGTGTCCGCCCCACCCCCATCCGCCGCCGCAAATCTGCCGCCAAGGCATAGCACCGGGCCGGGACAGTCGCCCAAATAGCGGATCTGTTGCCATGCAGATTTCGCAGAGCGCGTATGCGCAGAACGATGGTACTCAGACACCTGTCTTTTGCCTATCTGCTGAGGGTAATGGCAACTCCTGTGAAGGATCAGGACAATGAAGCAAGTCGTGAAAGACACCCTCGGCATCGCAACTGTGGTCGCGGTAACCGGCGCCTTTATTGGTCTGCATTCCTGGATGTATATCCTCTAATGGACCAATAGACGATGTAGTTGCGCCGCCCGAAGGCCGGAGAACCCGCCCCCTTATCGGGACCAGATACATCTCGAAGACAAAAAAAGGCGCCCGAACCCCCGGGCGCCTTTGTTGTTTCAGACCGATCCGCTTACCGGCTGAGCAGCAATTCGGGCAGCCACAATGCCAGTTCCGGAACGAACGTCGTCAACATCAGCGTCGGCAGCCAAGCGAAGATGATGAAGATCAGGGTTGGCCACAGCATCTTGGACACCGGGGTATCGCACACCTGAGCGCCCAGATAGAGCAGCGGCGCAGTTGGGGGCGTGATATTCGCCATGCCAAGATTGACACCGATGATCGCGGCAAAGTGGATCGGATCAACGCCGACACTTTGGGCAATCGGCAGCAGGATCGGCGTGGCCAGAAGCAGGCCCGAGATATCGTCCATCAGCATGCCGATCAGGATCATCACCACGTTGATCATCAAGAGGATCACGATCGGGTTGTCCGACACCGAATAGACCATGTCCTTGGCCAGTTGCGGCGCGCCTTGCGAGATCAGGTTGTCCGAGACGATCAACACCATGAAGATCATCACCATGACCACACCGATGGTCACACCGGAGGTCTGGATGGTCTGTGCGAGCGTTTTCCAGGTCAGGCCACGGTAGAAGTAGATTGCCACCGGGATCGCATAGCACACCGCGATGCCCGCGGCCTCGGTCGGAGTCATGATCCCGCCGTAGATACCACCCAGGATGATGACCGGCATCAGCAGCGCAGGCCCCGCCAGCCGCCCCTGCCCCATCAGCGATGACATGAACGGGTTGGGGCGTTCCTTCAGCTTGATGTCATCATACTTCCGCAGCATGAACTGGTTGGTGATGATGAGAAGCGTGATCAGGATGATCGCCGGGATAACCGTCGACAGGAAGCACTTCAGCACGTGTTGCTGCGCGATCCAGCCATAAAGGATGTGTGACGAACTGGGCGGGATCAACAGGCCCAAGGGCGCCGCAGACACGATCAGCGCGGCCGACTGACCACTCGGGTAGTTCGACTTTTTCAGATGGGGCATCATGATGCCGCCAATGCAGGTCAGCGTCGCGTTCGCACTGCCCGAGATCGAGCCGAAGACGCCACATGCCAGAACCGACGCGGCGTTCAGGCCACCCTTGATGTGACCGATGAACATCTCCGCCAGCGCCACCAGAGGCGCCGCGATCCGGCCCTTTTCCATGATGCCACCGGCGATCATGAAGAGCGGGATCGCCAAAAGCACCAGCGAGCGGATGCCTGTCGCCCCCGTGGGCAGATAGCCGGTGATGGACTGATCGCCCACCAGCGCGATGAAGATCAAGACCGCTCCGAACGCCACATAGACGCTGACGCCCAGAAGCAGCATGAAACAGACAATAATAAGGCTTCCGGTAATGATCATTTTGCAGCTCCTTTAACGGTCTCGGACCGTAGAGGGAGCCCAAGCCCCTTTCGGATATGCACGTAGAGATACGCGGCGGTGAACATCGCCATGAAGCAGAAGGCACACATGATCGCGATACGCCAAGAGACAAACGGGATACGCAGAACAGGCGTTGAGCGCAGCCGCGGGAACGAGAAGTCATCCAGCAGCGAGACGTAGCAGGCGTAAACCAGAAAGAGGATCACGATCAGCTCGACCAGCAAGACAAAAAAGCCACGCCACCAGATCAGCTTGGGATCCTGGATCACGATGCCAAGGATATCCGCGTTGATGTGCAGATTGCGCGCCGAGGCCAGCACGGCACCGGCAAAGAAGCCCACGATGCTAAAGGCCAGAAGCCATTCCTCATAGGCAAAAAGGTCGCCACCAAACCCATATCGGATCACGACGACGGCGCCGAATGTGAAGGCCATCAGGAAGCCGCAGAACATCACAAGCTGTCGGCAGATAAGCGCGACCAATTTCATCGGATAGCCGATGATCGGTGGAAGTTCGTCCGTTATTTTCTGCGGTTTATCACTATCTTCGTCGTCGACAAATTTTGGCAGGTTCTCTTCGCCATTCGACATATCTGTCCCCCCGCGTGTTTGTTTTTATTGCCAGGAAGTAAAAGGGCCGGCAGTTTTTGCCGACCCTCTTATTTCTCTGGTTGTCAGTTCTTGGCCGACAGCAAACGGTCAATCACATCCTGACCAACGCTGTTGGCCATCATCGGCCAGATCTTTTCCTGAATATGCGCGGCCATGGCGGCTTGGTCTTCGTCGCTCAGGCTCAGGATGGTGTAACCGCTGTCGATCAGCTTCTGACCAAAGGCTGCGTCATTGTCGCGGTTATACTGGAAGAAGTCGTCCGACGCTTTGGTCATGGCTGCCTGAAGTGCTGCAACCTGCTCTTCGCTCAGCTTGTCCAGCGTGCGCTGCGAGGCGTAGAACGTGGTCAGTTCCGAGATCGAGTTATACTCGACAAAGTGCGTGCCAACGTCCGACTGCGCAAAGATCGAGTATGTCGCCGTCTTGGTGCAGCAGATTGCGCCATCAACGATGCCGGACTGGATCGCCGGGAAGATATCACCCCAGGCCATCGTCGTGGCCTGGTATCCCAGTGCCTCAACCATGGATTTCACCGCCGGCGACGACCAGACGCGGATATTCATGCCCTTGTCGTCAAAGGTGTTCCAGTTGGTCGGCTCCTGCGTGGCCACGATGCCAACAAAACCCTCGGGGTTCTGGGCCATGACGCGCACGCCGTACTCGTCGGTGATCTCCTGAAGGATCTTGTTATATTCGGAATCCATGTTGCGCATGATGTTGTTCATGTCGTCCCAGCCACCCACAAGGAACGGCATGGACAGGAATTCCAGGCGCGGGTCGGTATCGGCATAGATAAAGGCCGCCGCCAGATCGATATTGCCACGGGCAACGTCTTCGAACAGCGCCTCACCCGAGCCAAGCTGGTTCGCCGGGAACACGTCGATCTTGAGACCGACACCTGCCGCAGCAACATCCGCGGCGACCTGTTCCATCATCTTTGTGCCTTGGTGATCGATGGGAAACACGCCGGCAAAACGCAGCGTCATGTCGTCCGCAAATGCAGCGGTCGACATCAGGGCGCTCATCGCGCCAACCATCAAGCCTTTGGTTAATTTCGTGAAGTTCATAGAATACTCTCCCTGTTATACGGTATTTCGATTGGTTCTTAATCTTTTTGACCGCAGCCTATTCTGGCGTCCGGTCAGATTAGGCGAACAAATTACGCAGCGCAATTTGATTCGCGGTGGTCGTGCGTGTGTAGATCCTTTTCGTGTCTCCCCCGATTGTTTCGTTCAGGAATTCGCCCCGTCATCTTCTGACAAGTGAAATTGCAAGGCGCGTCCCTATCGGTGCCTGAGTCCGATCGGTCGGCCAATCTGGGCCGGGCGGGCGATATGTGCATGCGCTGCCGCCAGGGCGGTGATGCGCGCCTCTATCTCGGGGGGATAGGGTGCCGAGCGGCGCGTAGCATGGTTCACGTTGATCAGAACCTGTTCCATCACGCAAACGGTCGCATCATCCTCGGCGCGGATCATCGACCCCGCTACATGCAGGCGCTTGGCATCTGCGTCGAGCAGGAGGAAACGGCAGAAGAACGCATCCCCGGCCAACAGTTCACCCAAGTAATGCACGTGGTTCTGCAGCGCGAAAGGCCCGGCATTGCTGGATTTCACATAGCTTGGCCCAACCCCCAATTCGTCATCCAGGATAGCATCCAGCGCCTCGTCAAAAGCCATCACGTAATAGGCAAGGTTCATGTGGCCGTTATAGTCGATCCACGCCTCCGGCACGCGCCGGGTGTCCGATGTGATCCCGTGGCTCATGCCACACCACCCTCGAACCCGCCGAGGAAGGATTGCAGGTTCGCCCCCAGCTCATCACAGAGATACCCGCCTTCCTGCACGATCACCGTGGGCAGGTTCAGCGCCGCCAGCATCCTGGCCATCTCCGCAAAGCCCGCGGTGGACACGGCGAGGCCGCCAAACGGATCGCCTTCGAAAGCATCAAGGCCAAGGGCGATGACAATGGCGCCGGGAGCGAAACTCCGAACATGGGCCAGGCCATCGGAAAGCCCCGACATGAAACCCGCATCCCCGGTGCCACGCGGCAGCGGGATATTGAGGTTGTATCCATGGCCCGCGCCTTCGCCCACCTCATGGGCGTGCCCCCAGAAGAACGGGTAAAACCGCGCCGGGTCCGCATGGATCGACAGGGTGAACACGTCATTGCGTTCGTAGAAGATGCCTTGCGTCCCGTTGCCGTGGTGCAGATCGACGTCGATCACCGCAACCCTGTCATGGGATTGCCGCAGGTATTGCGCGGCAATGGCGCTGTTGTTGAGATAACAGAACCCGCCCGCAAGATCGCTGAAGCAGTGATGCCCCGGCGGGCGGCAGAGCGCGTAGGCCATGTGATCGCCCTCCAGCACGGCCTGCGTCGCGGACACGGCGCAATTGGCTGACCACCTTGCCGCGTCCCACGTCTCGGCGCCGATGGGGCAGGACATGTCGGTGATGTGAAACCCCGCCTGCCCGACCGCCGACAATGGATAGCTGGCCGTGCGGCGATCTGGGTGGACGTTGGGGAAAATCTCGGGCGTGGCATCGGGGATGCGCGCCCAGCGTTCATAGACCGTGGAGAGGAATTTCAGATAGGCCGGGGTGTGCACCGCCGCAATGGGCGCGAGCCCGTGATCCTCCGGCGCAATCACCTCGTGACCGCCCGCCGCCACACCCGACAGCAGGCGCGCCAACCGCTCGGGCTTTTCGGGGTTGGGCTGCATGACGCCGTTGACCAGAAACCCACTGGGATTGTGCCGGGCTTGCCGGTCCTGATCGGAAAACACCTTCATCTGTCAGAATCCCACCTTGTCCGCGCCCTTGAGACCCAGCATCTTGCGTGTCTCGTCCGGCGTCGCGATTTCATGTCCCAGCTCTTCCAGAACTCTCCGGATCTTGGTGACCTGCTGGGCATTGCTGGTGGCCAACTGCCCGCGTCCAATCATCAGGCTGTCTTCAAGCCCCACGCGCACATGCCCGCCCAGGATCGCGCTCACCGTACCCAGCGTCATCTGCTGCCGCCCCGCGGCCAGTGCCGAAAATTCGTAAGCATCACCCAAAAGCCGATCGGCCGTGTCCTTCATATACATCAGGCTGTGCGGGCTGGCGTCGATCCCGCCCAGAACGCCCATGACAAACTGAAGGAACACAGGCACCTCGATGCGTTTTTGCCTGAGGTAAAAGGCCACCGTCTGGATATGCCCCACGTCATAACATTCGCATTCGAACCGCGCGCCACCGGCATCGCCCAGCAGGCGGAACACGGTTTCGATATCCCGAAACGTGTTCTTGAAGACGGTGTCGCGGGTGTTTTCCAGGAATTGCTCCTCCCAATCATGGGTCCAGTCGGAATAGCGGTCCTTCATCGGAAAAAGCCCGAAATTGACCGACCCCATGTTGAGCGAACACATCTCGGGCGCAAGCTCGGCCGGAGCCGACAGGCGCTGCTCGACACTCATCTGGGAGCTGCCCCCGGTGGTCAGGTTAATGACCGCATCCGTGGCGTCCTTGATCCGCGGCAGGAACTGGCGAAAGACGTTGATATCCGCGCTCGGACGCCCGGTTTCCGGGTCACGCGCATGCAGGTGCAGAACCGACGCGCCCGCCTCTGCCGCCTCAATCGCCGAGGTGGCGATTTCGTCTGGTGTCACAGGCAAATGCGGGCTCATGCTTGGCGTGTGGATCGAGCCGGTCACGGCACAGGTCAGGATGATCTTGCGCGCCATCTGTCAGACCTCCAACCCGGTTTCCCGGGCGAATGCACCAAGGCTGTCATCAAGGATATTCAAGATGTCATGGATCTGTTCTTCGGTCACGATCATCGGCGGGCAGATCAGGAAATGATCGCCCTCCACCCCGCCACGGGTCCGGCGCGAATAGGTGATGAGGTTGCGCGCGTAACAGATCTCAACGAAACGCTCATAGGCGTTCAACGCCTTGGGCAAGGGTGCCATCGTGTCCCGGTCTGATACCAGTTCGAACGCCGTCAACAACCCCTTGCCGCGCACATCGCCGATAAACCGGTAGCGGTCCATCAGTTCCCGAAGCCCAGCCATCAGCACGTCGCCCATCGCCCGCGCATTGGCCATCAGATCAAGCCGGTCAATCTCGGTCAAGACCGCCAGCCCGGCGCTGCAGGCCAGCGGATTGCCCGCATAGGTATGCCCGTGGGCAAACCCGCCCGCATCCAGCACGGTATCAACCATGCCTTTATCGGCGATCATCGCGCCCAAGGGGGCGTAGCCCGCGCCAAAACCCTTGGAGACGGCCACCAGGTCCGGACGGATGTTCCAATGCTCGGACGCCAGAAACGCGCCGGTGCGCCCGACGCCCGACATGACCTCATCCATGATGAGCAGGACACCGAACTCGTCGCAGATCTCACGCACCCGCCCATAGTAGCTGTCCGGCGCCACCAACGCCCCGGTGGACGCGCCGCCAACCGGCTCCATCGCAAAGGCCAGAACCGTATCCGGCCCCTGGGCAATGATCTCATCACGCAGCATCTCGGCGTATTTCAACCCGCGGTCATGATCCGACAGGTTGTCGCGATCCAGGTAGCAGGTAGGCGCGGGGATCTTCGGCATGTCCTTGTAAAGCGGCCCGAAAGCGTTGGTCAGCGGCCCATAGCCGGTGATGGCCAGCGCACCCAGGGTAGAGCCATGATAAGACGGAAAGCGTGAGATCACCTTCCACCGGTCGCCCTGCCCCGCGGCAACGGCCCATTGGCGGGCAAACTTTACACAGGATTCCACCGCCTCTGACCCGCCAGACACGAAAAACACCTTGGTCAATCCCTCCGGCGCGCGTTCGGCGATGGCGGTGGCCAGGTCCTCCGCCGGGGCATTTTCGAAATGCAGGCGGTAGGCAAAGGTCGCGCTGTCCATCTGCGCCTTCATCGCAGCCAAGACATTGGGGTTCGAATGGCCGATATTGCTGACCATCGCACCGGAGGAGCCGTCAATATACCGCGCGCCGTCCTTGCCCCAGATATAAATCCCCTCGGCACGGTCGACTTCGGGGCGGCGCGTCCGGCTCTGGTAAAACAGGTTCGACGTCTTCACGGGGGCGCTTCTTTCCTTGATGTATCAGGCAGTACAGGGGTTCTTCCGCACCTTGCGCCTGTTCTCAACATAGGGCAAATAGATAGGGATAATGGACGTTATTGATTTGACCAATGCGCGACGACACTGACCAGGAAAAGCTGATCCGGGAATTGGATTGGAACCTCCTGCGCACCTTCGTGTTCATCGTCCAGGAGGGCAGCATCACCCTTGCCGCAAACCGGCTGATGCGGCGACAACCCTCGGTCAGCCAGGCCCTCAAACGGTTGGAGACACGGTTAGGGACGCAGCTCATCGACCGCAGCCCCACGCATTTCCGCGTAACACCCGCCGGGCAAACGCTCTATCAGGAATGTCTCGACATGTTCGGCAACCTGGTGCGCACCATCCAGAACACCCAAGGCACCCAAGATGTGGTGACGGGAAACGTGAAGCTGGCCCTTCTCAGCCGGATAGAGAACGCCTTTTTCGATACGATCCTCTCAGATTTCCACCGCCAGTTCCCCGAAGTCAGCTTTGATCTCGAAGTAATGTCGAGCCAGGCCGTCAGGCAAGCCGTTTTGGAGAAATCCGCATCCCTCGGGGTTTGCCTTGTACATGACGCCCATCCAAACCTGCACCACGCGGTTCTCTACCGGTCCTATTTCGGTTTCTATTGCGGCCCAAGCCATCCCTTGTTCGGTAAACGCAACCTGACGCTTGACGACCTGCGCGGCCATTCCTCGGTGTCCTTCCGAACGGACCAGCTTTGGGATGCGCTGCGCCCGGTGGCCCTGCTGCGCGCGCAACACAAGCTCGACGACAAAGTGATCGGCTACACCTCCGATCTGGGAGAAGCTCAACGCATGATCGGCGCCGGGCTCGGCTTCGGGCCCCTGCCGGTTCATGTGGCCGAAAGGTTTGTCGAACGCGGCAAACTGTGGCGCCTGCCGCCCTATGAGAACACGCTCGCCATAGATATCCACCTGGTTCACCACAAGAACGCCCGGTTGAACCGGGCTGAACAAGCGATGCTGGAGATGTTCCAAAACCGTCTGGAACGTGTGCCGCTCGTGGAACGCAGTTGATTTTAGGTGCGAAGAACGCGGCAGGTGACATGGTCCCGAAAAAATCGCGTCTGTCGCGCGCTTCGAAGCACCGCCCTTCACGCGTCCCGGAAAACAGGTCAACACATACCTGTCGGTGTGTCTCCACCAAGCGCCCGCACACTGCATGAAATCACCACCCTGTCCCGGCGGATTTCATGGATGACAAAGCACGCAGCCCTCTGGACGCGGCGCCCGATAATTCTTATATGTTTGGTCAGGATACTTGCAGGACCTCGTGATGACCCACAGCCCCGAACCCCTCGAAGGCGCGCCGCTGATTGCGCCGTCCAGCACCGATCACCCGCTCTACGATCAGATCGTCGAGGCCTGTCGGTCCGTGTACGACCCCGAGATCCCGGTGAACATCTATGATCTCGGCCTGATCTACACCATTGAGATCGACGGTGAAAATGCCGTCAATGTCATCATGAGCCTGACCGCCCCAGGCTGCCCCGTGGCCGGTGAAATGCCCGGCTGGGTGGCCGAGGCGATTGAGCCGCTGCCGGGCGTGAAACAGGTCGATGTGCAGCTCACCTGGGAGCCGCCCTGGGGGATGGACATGATGAGCGACGAAGCCCGTCTCGAACTGGGTTTCATGTAGATGAACCAAAGGATTGCAAGGCGAAGCTGATGTTTGGCATTCCCGGAAAACAGGCCGTCACCATGACCGACGCCGCCGCGACGCAAATCGCGAAACTCATGGCCAAGGACGGTCATGAGGGGTTGCGCATCGGCGTCAAGAAAGGCGGCTGCGCGGGCATGGAATACACGATGGATTACGTTACCGAAGTCGACCCAAACGATGAGGTCGTGGAGCAGGATGGCGCGCGGGTCATGATCGCCCCCATGGCGCAGATGTTCCTCTTTGGCACCGAAATAGATTATAAGGTCTCATTGTTGGAATCGGGTTTCCAGTTCAACAATCCCAATGTGACCGAGGCTTGCGGCTGCGGTGAATCGATCAAGTTCGAAGGCATGTAAGCCGGACCGCAAGGCGCTGTAATCAAGAAAGAAAATAACGTGAGCAGACGCAGACTTGCCGCCGGCAACTGGAAGATGAACGGCACAAGCGCCGCCCTTTCCGAACTCCATTCCCTCATTACCGCTCATTCCGACCCTGCGGTCGATATCCTGATCTGCCCGCCCGCGACGCTCCTGCATCAGGCCGCGCAGATCGCGGCACAGAGCCCGCTCCATATCGGCGGACAGGATTGCCACGTCGACGCAAGTGGTGCCCATACGGGCGACGTTTCCGCGCCGATGCTGACCGATGCCGGTGCGACCCACGTCATCCTCGGCCATTCGGAACGCCGTGAAAACCATGACGAAACAAGCGAACTGACCCGCGAAAAGGCAAAAACCGCCCAAGCCGCGGGCCTTACCACGATCATCTGCCTCGGCGAAAGCCTGGCCCAACGGGAGGCGAAGAACACCCTCGACATCATCGCGGGACAGCTTTCACTCTCCGTCCCCGACGCCAGCACGGCGGAAAACACGGTCATCGCCTACGAGCCGATCTGGGCCATCGGCACCGGCCTCACGCCCTCGGTCGAACAGATCGACGAAGTGCATGATTTCATCCGCACCCGCCTGGTTGCACGCTTCGGCCCCGAGATCGGTGATGGCATCCGTCTGCTCTATGGCGGGTCGGTCAAGCCGGGGAATGCCGCCGAAATCTTCGCCACCGACAATGTCGATGGCGCGCTCGTCGGCGGTGCCAGCCTCAAGGCGGCAGATTTCTCACCGATCATCACGGCGCTCGAAGCCAGCTTCTGACCTTGCAGGGAGGGAAACCTGCACAAAGGCGACACATCTGACATGATGCGTCGCCTTCACACTTGCGGATAGAGCGCGCGGAAGCGCACATTTGGATTACCCTACTTCACAACGATCTCCGGCCCCATGAACGTATTGGGCAGGAAGGTCGAGAGCCATGGGATATAGGTCACCATGATGAGGAAGACGAAGAGCACCGCCAGGAACGGCAGCGCGGCACGCACCACGCTCATCATCGGCATCCCCGCCACGCCCGAAGTCACGAAGAGGTTGAGGCCCACGGGCGGCGTGATCATCCCGATCTCCATGTTGACCACCATGATGATCCCGAGGTGAATCGGGTCGATGCCCAGCTCGATGGCAATCGGAAAGACCAGCGGCGCGACGATCACCAGAAGCCCCGACGGCTCCATGAACTGCCCACCGATCAGCAGGATCACGTTCACCACGATCAGGAACATGACCGGACCAAAGCCCGCATCCAGCATCGCGTTGGCGATCGTCTGCGGCACCTGCTCGTCGGTCAGCACATGCTTCAGGATCAACGCATTGGCGATCACAAAGAGAAGCGTCACTGTCAGCTTCCCGGCCTCGAAAAGCGTGCGCTTGGTGTCGCCGTGAAACAGCGCCGTAACCAGCGCCTGCGGCTTGCGGAAAAGGCTGATCTTGCCGCCCTGCCCGTCATCCGCGAGCGGCCCCATATCCTTGTAGACAAAGCTCGCGATGAGGAAGGCGTAAACCGCCGCCACCGCCGCGGCCTCGGTCGGGGTGAAGATACCGCCGTAAATTCCCCCGAGGATAATCACGATCAGGAACAGACCCCATGCCGCATCACGCCCGGACGCGAATATCTCGCCCCAGCCAAGCCAATCGCCCTTGGGCAGGTTCTTGACCTTGGCCATCACGTAGATCGTAACCATCAGCATGAACCCCGCCAGTAGCCCCGGGATGACGCCCGCAAGGAACATCCGCCCCACCGACACCTCGACCGCGGCGGCATAGACCACCATGACGATCGACGGCGGGATCAGGATGCCCAGTGTGCCCGCGTTACAGATCACGCCGGCGGCAAATTCCTTGGTGTATCCTACCTGCCGCATCCCCGCGATGACGATCGTCCCGATGGCGACCACCGTGGCCGGGGACGACCCCGAAAGCGCGGCGAAAAGCATGCAAGCGAACACACCCGCGATCGCCAGACCACCGGGCAGATGCCCGACGCAGGCGATGGAAAACCGGATGATCCGCTGCGCCACGCCGCCCGTGGTCATGAAACTGGAGGCGAGGATGAAGAACGGGATGGCCAGCAGGGTAAAATGTCCATGGAATGCTTCGAACAAAGTATTGGCGACCGAGGCCAGCGTGCTTTCGGAATAGATCAGCAGGAAGATCGTCGAGGACAGGCCCAGGGAAACGGCAATCGGCACACCGATCAGCAAAAGGCCAATCACCATGCCAAAGAGGATGACAACTTCCATCAGACATCTCCCTCCTGCTTGGCGCGCGCTTCTTCAAGCTCGTCCTCGACCTCGTGGCTGGCCACAAGGCGGTCGACCTCCCCGCGCCAAATCTGTACCGCCATCTGCGCAAACCGGATGACAAGCAGCAGCATCGACAGCGGCAGAACAATATAAGGGATCACCTTGGGCAGTTTCTCGTAGCTTTCGCCGTAATTGATCAGGTCCTCAAGAAAGGCGAAGAGGCCGATCATCGGCACATCCTCTACCTCGTAGAAACTTTGACTGCGGGCGGTGGTGTCGAAACCGGTCGGGAACCAGCGCCCCGAGGTGGGCGGCAGATCGGCAAAGACCGCCCAGTAATCATAGGTTCCTTTCAGCAAAAGCAGGGAAAACACCAAGCAACACGCCACCGAAATCAGCGCCATGACCCGCGCCGTGGCGGGCGAGACCATGTTGATGATCGCGTCGACCCCCAGATGGGCGTGTTTCTTGACCGCATAGGAAGCGCCCAAGAGCACCAGCCAAGCAAACAAGAAAACGGTCAACTCGACTGCCCACAGAATATTCGAGCTGAAGACATAGCGCACAATCACATTGGCAAAGGTGATCACGGTCATCAGGCCGATCAGCGCGGCGATGATGGTCTCTTCGATCCTGTCGGAAAATGACTGGCTGGTCTGCATGGTCCCCTCCTGCAGATGCGTCGTAAATGTCGGGCGGGCCAATAGATCTCGGCCCACCCGGTATCAGGCTGCGCTTCAGCGCCGGTGCCTTACATGCTGGCGTTGATCGCCTGCGCCGCGTCGATGTTTTCCTGGCCCACATCGTCCTTGAACTGCTCCCAGACGGGCTTCATCGCCTCGACCCAGGCTTCGCGCTGTTCAGGCGTCAGTTGGCGCACAACACCGCCCGCGTCGATGATCGACTGCTTGGCGTCGTTGTTGACCGAGGTGCTTTCCTTGTTCCGGGTCTCGGTCACCTCGGCGAGGATGGTCAAGAACTGCTCACGCACATCCGGCTCCAGGCTGTTGAGCCAATCGACATTGGTCACCACCAGGTAGTCGATGATGCCGTGGTTGGTCTCGGTCACGCCGTCCTGCACTTCGAAGAACTTCTTGCCAAAGATGTTGGACCAGGTGTTCTCCTGCCCGTCCACGGTGCCCTGTTGCAGGCCGCCATAGACTTCGGAAAAGGCCATTTTCTGAGGGTTGCCGCCGATGGCTTCCATCTGGGCCACAAGCACATCCGAGGATTGGACGCGGAACTTGAGGCCATTGGCATCCGACGGATCAATCAGCGGCTTGTTGGCCGACATCTGCTTCATGCCATTGTGCCAATAGGCCAGCCCCTGCAGACCACGGCGCTGCATGCTGTCCAAAAGCGCCTGACCGTTATCCGAGGCCTGGAAGGCTTCGACGGCGTTGATGTCCTTGAACATGAAAGGCAGGTCGAAGATGCGGAATTGCTTGGTGAATTTCTCGAATTTCGACAGGCTGGGCGCGGCCAGTTGCACATCGCCCTGAAGCATCGCTTCGAGAACCTTGTTGTCGTTATAGAGCGTGGAGTTCGGATAGACCTCCATGCACATCTTGCCGTTCATCTCTTCGTTCACCCGCTGTTCAAGCAGCGAGGCCGCGATCCCCTTGGGGTGTTTGTCGGTATTGGTCACATGGCTGAACTTGACGACAACTTCGCCATCATCGCAGGCCGCAGTCGCCGCGTTTGCAGTCACCGTCAGCGCCATGGCCGTTGCAGCAGCAGTCAGAAATTTCATGAGGTGTCTCCTCCCATAATTGAGACATTGCCAAAATCCCCGGTGGGCCGGGGAGGTGCCTGCGTATGTTTCCCCACTCCCGGGAACGACACAAGGATGAGTTGGGATTTGGTAAGTGCCGTGAATTTTGCCATTTAATTCAGTGTTTTGGCGAAATTACCGGCCAAAACCAACGATCCGACGGCAGGGGCATGTGCGGAAATCCGCACATGTTTCAAATCGCCTGTGTGAAATTCCGCACGGATTGGGCGCGGCTTCCGGCGGGCCTCGTGGCAGGCCCCCGCCCGTTACCAGACGCGCTTGGTCGCGAGCCCGACACCGGCCAGCACAAGCAGGACCGCGATCCAGTTGACGCCAATCGCATTGGCCGCGCCGATCCCGTTCAACGCCATCATCACAAGGCCCCCGCAGGTCACCAACGCGCCGGCGATGGATTGCGACGGGCCGGGCTGCGCCTCGCGCGCGGCGCGGCTGCCGGATTCGAAGCGCAGGAAGATGAGCACGAGCGGGATCAGGAACAGGACATAAAGCCCGACCCAGACCGGACGGAGCGCCCACCAAAGCCCACTGCCCGGTGCCATTTCAAGACCGATACCGCCCAGCAGGACCGCAAACCCGATGATCCCGATCATGGCCGTGATGTGCCACAGGTAGACCGACATGATCATCTGGTTGAGCAGAATGACCCAGGCCCAGGGGCGTGTATTGCGCAGCCAGGCAGAGACTGGCCCGCTGACCAGGAGGATCGTGCCGATCTGCACGCAGCCGATGGCAAGCATCGCAGTCGTGGGCGGGCGGGTGTTGGAAATCTCCTCACCCGGAACACTGACCATGCCGACCGGAAAGCCAAGCTGCGCGATCAGCACATAAAGCCAGGCCACCCCAAGCGCGATCAGCGCCAGCGCATAGATGGTCGGCCGGTCATTGCCGCGCCACCAATATCCGAGCTGATGCACGGCCAGCCATACAAAGCCATAGTTCGACCAGCGCAGCCACTGCTGATCCATACTGAAGGCGATGGTATCGACGGCAATCGCGCCAAGGGCCAGCAGGATGACCGACAGGAACCCGATCCGGTCCCAGACGGCCATCGTCACCGGCACCGCGACGGTAATGACAATGTACACGGCAAGGAACCAGATCGGCACCAGGGCCGCCTGCGACGCAGCACCGATCAGGTCGGGTGACACGCCCATCTTCCCCGCGATAAAGGCCAGCACCGCCCAGACCAGCACCAACGGCACCGTCGGTTTCAAAAGTCGCGCCAGCCGGGTCGAGGCCCATATGCGCGCCTTTTCCGGATCCTTGCGGGCCGAACTCCATGACAGGCTATTGGAAAACCCGCCGACAAAGAAGAAGACCGGCATGACCTGGAACAGCCAGGTCGCGTATTGGGTCCAGGGTTGTTCGGCCAGAAGGATGGCCAGTTCGACCTCGCCCCCGCGGATCACCGCTGCGACCAGCAACCAATGGCCGAGCACCACGAACATGATCGCCACGGCGCGATAGAAATCGACAGCGCGATTGCGATTTTCGGGCGTGCGTTCGGCGGCCCATCTGGCGGCGGCAAACATACCCTTGGGCATGGTGTCGGGGGAGGTCGTGTCACTCATGGCGTCCTGCTCGCTCTTTATCATTGCACCAGGAAAGGTGCTGTCTGCGGTTATCAGGCAAGCCTAGCATGGCGATTTCGGTGCCAAAAACGGGCAATTTTCGGATCAATGCCGTTTTCAGCCGCCCGTCGCCTATTCGCCACCCCTGGCCAAGGGATCAACGGCGATATTCTTCGGCGCGGATCTGGTGACGGGACAGCTTGTCGTAAAAGGTCTTGCGCGGCAGGCGCAGCGCCTTGGCGGTATCCGTGGCGTTGCCCGCATGGCGCTGCAGCGCTGAGATAAGCAGCGCGCGTTCGACCCGCGCCATCTGATCCGCAAGGCCCATCTCCGCCGGGTCGGTCGCATCGTCGGCCAGTCCCAGGACGAACCGCATCGCGGCACTCATCAGCGACCGCGCGTTGCCGGGCCAATCCTGCGCCATCAGCCCGGCCTGGTGATCCGGCGTAATCTCGGGGGCAGGCAAGCCCGCCTGCTCCGCCGCCTGTGCCACGTAGTGACGGAAAAGCACGGGGATATCCTCGGGGCGCTCGGACAGGGCCGGTATGCGCACGGTCACCCCCTCCAGCCGATAGAAGAGATCGGCGTTGAACTGCCCTGCCCCGGCAAGCGCGCGCATGTCGGCTGTTGACCCGGCGATGACGCGGAAATCGGTGCCTCTTTCGATCTGCTCCAATGCCTCGAACTGCGTCTCAACGGGCAACATCTGGATCTCGTCGATGAAAAGACTGCCGCCCAGCGCCGCCTCGCAGGCATTGCGAAACCCGGTCGGGTCAAGCGCACCGCCGGGTTTCTTGACGAAGGGTCCCGTGGCGGCATCGGACATGAGATGCACCACCTCGGCCACCTTCGACACCCCCGCCCCCGGCGGTCCGGTCACCAGGACTTCGGTCCGGCTGCCTGCGGCAACACGCACTTTCTGGCGCAGCTCACGCGCGTGATCCGATGTGCCAAAGAGCATCCGCGCGGCAGGATCGCCGGTCTCCAGCTGTTTCTTCAGGCGGCGGTTTTCAAGCACCAGGCGCCGCGCCCCCAACGCCCGCTGCAACACCGGCACCAGCGCCGCTGGCGCGCAGGGCTTCTCAAGGAAATCGAACGCACCTTGCGACATGGCGTTCACCGCCATCGGCACGTCCCCCTCACCGGTCAGCAGGATCACCGGCAGGTCCGGATCGACCTCATGGGCATACGCCAGAAGGTGGAACCCGTCCCGCCCGGGCATGCGGATATCCGACAGGATAACACCATCGAAGCCGGACGAAATGTGATCCTTGGCCTCGATGAATGATCCCACCGCCAGGGGCGAGAAATCATGCAGGTCCAGTGTCTGGGCCAGCGCCTCGCGAATTTCGCGGTCGTCATCCACCACCAGGACCGTATCGGTCATGCGGCCTGCTCCTCGCGCCAATGTTCCAGCTCGACCGTAAAGACCGCGCCGCCATCTGGGCAATTCGCCCCCTGGATCACGCCGCCGAAACTCTGCACCAACCCGTAGGAGATCGAGAGGCCCAAGCCCATCCCCTCCTCGCCGGTGACCTCCTTGGTCGAATAGAACGGCTCGAAAATCTTGTCGGGATCGGCGATGCCCGGCCCGGTGTCGCGCACCGTGGCGCTGAGCCGCGCGCCGGTGTTGATCTCGATCGTGATCTGCTTCTCCGCCTGCCCGGCCATGGCATCCGCCGCGTTGTTGATGAGGTTGACGAAGACCTGCGCCAGGCGCACCTCGCCGCCCCAGGCGAAAACCGGCGCCGCAAAACCGTCCGCGCGCCAGATCAGATCGACCGCATCCTTGCGCAAACGCGCTTCGGTCAACTCGACCGCGCTGTTGATGACCTTTACAAGATCGACCTTGCCCATCGGTTCGCTTTCGTTGCGCGAAAAGGCCCGCAGGTTGCGGATGATCCGCGCCGCCCGCATCGCAAGCTGCGAAATCCGCGACAGGTTCTCGCCCGCCACCTCGGTTTTCCCCTTGGCAAGGAACGCCGCACCATTATCGGCAAATTGCTGAATGGCCATAAGGGGTTGGTTCAATTCATGGCTGATCCCGGCGCTCATCTGCCCGAGGGCGTTGAGCTTGCCCGCCTGCACCAACTCAGACTGCGCCTTTTTCAAAGCGGCTTCGGCCTCCTGCCTTTCCGAGACCTCGTGGCGCAAGGCCCGGTTTGTCCCCGAAAGCGCCGCCGTGCGCTCCGCCACGCGCGCCTCCAACTCGGCATTGGCCCGCGCCAGGGTCCGTCGGCGTTCGGTCGTCTGCAAAAGAACCGCACCGAACACGCAGCAGATCAACGCCAACACCGATGCCTGCAACCAGGCCAGCCGCTGCGCCGTTCCGATTTCCAGAAGCGCATGGCCGGTCATGTCGATCACCGGCACCTCCTGCGTCAGGTGTAACGCCTTCGCCGGCAGGTACGCGCCCCAGTTCATTGACCAGATTTCATGCCGCCCAACCCAGGACTTGCTGAAGTCCCGTTCCAGCCCGCCCTCTGGCTGCAGGCCCAGATCACCGGGGCCGGAGCGCCAGAACAAAAGCTCGGACCGGTTGGACAGGAACACCTCACCATCAGGATCCGAGAAGAACACCACCGGCCGCCCGCCGATCCAATCCCATTCCAACTCGGCCACATCGACGAGGACCGTGAGCACGCCGACCACCTCGGCGCGCGCGTCAAAGGCCGGGGCCGCCACGATATAGACCCGCCGCCGCTCTTCCCCATAGGTCAGATGCGCAGCCCCAAGCGCACCGTTCAGGGCACGGGTGAAAAAACCGCTGCCCGCAAAGGGCATCGGCGCCTCCCCGGTCTGGGCCAGGAGATTGCCCGCAGGGTCCGAGTAGAAGAGCGCAAAAGCGCCGGTCTTGTCCGCGGCCTCGCGCATCACGCGCTCTGCGGCCTCGGCATCCTCGTCATCCGACAGGCGGGTCAGCACCGGATGTTCCGCCATGAAAACCGCCAATTCGCGGTAGCGGCGCAACTGCCCCGCAAAACGGTCCGCGGCGAGGGTCAGGTCCGCCCTTCCCTGCCGCTCAAGCTGGTTCAACGCCTGCTGGTAGCCATATCGCCAGATCCCGAGCGAACACAGCAGCACCAGCGCGAGAAACCCCGCGACAATCAGCAGCCGAGATCGGAATTCACCTGTCATGACGGCAATTTACCCTTCAAGCGCGGGTCTTGACCAGAGGTGGTGATGTTTCGTCATAACGGCAGCATCGTGGTCGATTTGATCTCTTCCATCGACAGAAGCGCGGTGACGTTATGGACCTTCACCTCGGAAATCAGCGCCTGGTAGAAGACGTCGTAGGCCCGCGCATTGGCGACCCGGACCTTGAGGATATAGTCGATATCGCCCGCAAGCCGGTGCGCCTCCTGCACCTCTGGCCGGTCGCGCAGCGCCTTGAGAAAGGCCTTTTGCCACCCGGCGTCATGCTCGGACGTGCGGATTAGAACAAAGAAACAGGCTTCGAAACCAAGGGCTTCGGCGTCGAGCAGGAAGGTCTGCTGCTTGATGACCCCGGCCTCGCGCATTTTGCGAATCCGGTTCCACACGGGCGTCTTGGAACTGCCGACAATCTTGGCAATATCGTCCAGCGATTGCCCCCCGTCCTGTTGTAGCTGCACGAGGATTTTTCGATCGAGTTCATCCATTCGGACAGACATTCCACATTCCTTCTCTCTCTGGAACAAAACCGCCCCAAGTAACGCCGTTTGGAACATATGTTCTTATTCACCGCGCCATATGGCGCTAGGGCGGGAATATTTCCTATATATGCCTAAGTCAATCGCTTCCGGAACAGTTCGATGAACGCAAATACCGAAACAGGTGCCGCAAACACCCCGCATGCCGCCGATCCCGCGCGCGGTCATGTGGCCTTTGTCGGCGCTGGCCCGGGCAACCCGGACCTGCTCACGCTTCGGGCGCTCCGGGCCATCGAAGCGGCCGAGGTCATCATCCATGACCGGTTGGTCACCCCCGACATCCTGGCACTGGCCAACCCAGGGACTGAATTGATCAATGTCGGCAAAGAGGGTTTCGGCCCCTCGACGCCACAGGTCGAGATCACCGCGCTCATCGTGGCCTTTGGGCTGCGCGGGGTGCAGGTCGTGCGCCTCAAGGGCGGAGACGCCACCGTCTTCGGACGTCTCGACGAAGAGATCGAAGCGGTGGAGGCCACGGGCCTCGACTGGTCCGTCATCCCTGGCATCACCGCGGCCTCTGCCAGTGTCGCCGCCATTGGTCAGAGCCTCACCAAGCGCGGGCGCAACACGTCTGTGCGCCTGCTGACCGGGCACGACATGAAGGGCTTTGCCGATCACGACTGGGCCGCACTTGCCCGGCCCGGCGAGGTTGCCGCGATCTATATGGGCAAGAAATCCGCCCGTTTCATCCAGGGGCGCCTCCTGATGCATGGCGCGGATAGCACAACACCGGTCACCGTCGTGGAAAACGCGAGCCGCCCGGATGAACGCATCCTGGCCAGCACCCTTGGCACCCTGCCCGCCGATCTGGCCGATGCCGGAATGAACGGCCCGGCGCTGACCCTCTTTGGCCTCGCCCCGCGTGCGGCGCGCGCCACCCTGCCCCATCTGACTGAACAGGAGTTTGCCTGATATGGCCCGTGAATTCACACCCAAAGTCGTGACCGCAAATGCCCTGATCGAAGGCGATGTCGTTTACCTGACCGCCGATGACAGTTGGACCCGCCGCCTTTCCGAGGCCGAGATCATCACCGAGGAAGATTACGCGCAACTGCGCCTGCTGCAGGCCGAGGGGCAACCCGAACTCGTTGTCGGCGCCTATCTGGCCGATGTGATCGCCGGTGAAAACGGCCCCGAACCCACCCATTTCCGCGAGGATTTCCGCCGCACCGGCCCCTCGAACTACAACCACGGCAAGCAAGCGGAGCTAGCAGATGTATAACTACAACGAATTCGACACGGCCTTCGTGGCAGAGCGCAACAAGCAGTTCCGCGCCCAGGTGGAGCGCCGCATCGCGGGCGCCCTGACCGAGGATGAGTTCAAGCCGCTGCGCCTGATGAACGGGCTTTACCTGCAACTGCACGCCTACATGCTGCGCGTGGCGATCCCCTATGGCACGCTCGACAGCGCCAAGATGCGCAAACTGGCCGATATCGCGGACCGGTGGGACAAAGGTTATGGCCATTTCACCACCCGCCAGAACATCCAGTATAACTGGCCCAAGCTAAGCGATGTGCCGGATATGCTCGACGCGCTGGCCGAGGTCGAGATGCACGCCATTCAAACCAGCGGCAACACCATCCGCAACGTGACCGCCGACCATTTTGCGGGCGCGGCAGCCGATGAGATCGCCGATCCGCGCCCGGTGGCGGAGCTCATTCGGCAATGGTCCACCGACCACCCGGAATTCCAGTTCCTGCCGCGCAAGTTCAAGATCGCCGTGACCGGCAGCCCGAATGACCGCGCGGTGATCAAGGCCCATGACATTGGCATCCAGATCGTCGAAGAGGCGGGCGAAATCGGCTATCGCATCATTGTCGGCGGTGGTCTTGGCCGGACGCCGATGATCGGCAAGGTGCTGCGCGACTTCGTAAGCCAGGAAGACCTGCTGCCCTATCTCGAGGCCACGGTCAGCGTCTGGAACCTGCTGGGCCGTCGCGACAACAAGTACAAGGCGCGCATCAAGATCACCGTGCATGAGCATGGCATCGACGACATCCGTGCGCGGGTCGAGGAGCGGTTCGCCGTGATCCGCCCGAGCTTTGGCGGCGTGGACCTCAAGCTCTTTGCCGAGATCAAGGAGGCCTTCGCCGCGCCTGAGTATCGCGAAGCGCCCGTCGCGGAGTATGAGACCGCGTATAAGCACGATCCGATCTTCCGCTCCTGGGCCGATACCAACCTGGCCGAGCACCGCGCGCCCGGCTATGCCATCGTGCAGATCAGCCTCAAGGCGCATGGCGCAACCCCGGGCGATGCCTCGTCTGAGCAGATGCGCGTGATGGCCGACCTGGCCGAGAAGTACGGCCACGATCAGATCCGGATCAGCCATGAGCAGAACGTGATCCTGCCCCATGTGCATAAATCCGACCTGCCCGTCATCCATGCGATGCTCAAGAAACACGGTCTCGCCACCGCCAATATTGGGCTTATCAGCGATATCATCGCCTGCCCCGGCATGGACTACTGCGCCCTGGCGACTGCCCGGTCGATCCCGATTGCGCAGGAGATTGCCACGCGGTTTGACGAGCTGAAGCTGGAGCATGAGGTGGGTGACCTGAAGATCAAGATCTCAGGCTGCATCAACGCCTGCGGGCACCACCATGTGGGCCATATCGGTATCCTTGGTTTGGATCGTGCGGGGGTGGAGAACTATCAGATCACCCTGGGCGGCGATGCCACGGAAAACGCGCGCGTGGGCGACCGCACCGGCCCGGGTTTCTCGGCTGATGACATTCTGCCCGCCATCGAGCGGATCGTTTACGCCTATCTCGACCTGCGCAGCGATGCCGAGGAGACATTTGCCCAGACCTATGCCCGCGTCGGCCTCGACCCGTTCAAGGTAGCACTCTACGAACAGGACAAGGCCTATGCCGCAGAATGACCTGACCGCACGGGTCAGGGCGCTCAACGAACGGTACCGCCATCACTCGGCCGCTGCCGTTCTGCATCAGGCGCTCAAGGACCCCTATGCCGGGAAACTGGCATTGGTCTCCAGCTTCGGGGCCGAATCCGTTGTGCTCTTGCACATGGTCTCGGTCCTGCGGCGGGACACGCCGGTCATCTTCATCGACACCGAGATGCTCTTTACCGAAACGCTGGTCTATCAGCAGGAGGTGGCCGAGCGTCTGGGCCTCACGGACCTGCGCATTCTGCATGCCTCGCAGAACAGCCTCTGGCTGAAGGACCCGCAGAACGACCTGCACGAGACCGACCCCGATGCCTGCTGCACTCTGCGCAAGACGCTGCCTTTGCAGGCCGCGCTGCACAGCTTCGACGGATGGATCACCGGGCGCAAACGCTACCAAGGGGCAACCCGTGCGAGCCTGGAGTTTTTCGAGGTCGAAGACGGCACGCACCGCATCAAGGTCAACCCACTGGCCCATTGGACACGCGAAGATATCCGCACCTATCTCGAGGAAAATAACCTGCCGCGCCATCCGCTGGTGGCCAAGGGTTATCCCTCGATCGGCTGCATGCCCTGCACATCCCCGGTGGCAGCAGGCGAAGATCCCCGCGCCGGCCGCTGGCGCAATTCCGAGAAGACCGAATGTGGCATCCACTTTGCAAATGGCAAACTGATCCGAAAAGGAGAACACGCATGAGTGTCATCGTAACCGACGAGGGCTTTGGCCCCGATACCTGGACCGCCCCGATCACCGCGTTCGACTACCTGCGCGATGGCCATGGCGTCGACCTGCCATCAAGTGCCGATCCCAACGAATTGCTGGGCCGCCTGCCCGAGATCGAGATGATCCGCGTGGATTTCCCGAGCTTCGCCGATGGCCGCGGCTTCACCATCGCGCGGCAATTGCGGCTCATGGGTTTCAAGGGCCGCCTGCGCGCCAAGGGTCATGTGATTGCCGACCAATACGCTATGGCGCGCCGCGCCGGGTTCGATGAGGTCGAGATCAGCGACGAGTTGGCCGCCCGCCAGCCCGAGGATCAATGGCTTTTCCGTGCCGACTGGCAAAAGCATGACTATCAGGCACGCATGCGCGGCTGATTGACCCCTTCCCCTGACCTGGATCAAAGACTAATGAGAGGTGCCGGCTGAAAAGGCGGGCAAAGAGTAATGAATGAGATAACCACCGTGACCGAAGCCAAGGCCGTCAAAGTTCCCACCCTGCCCGATGCGCAGACCGTCACAGAGGTCAAGCACTGGACAGATCGGTTGTTTTCCTTCCGGGTGACCCGGCCTGCATCCTTGCGGTTCCGCTCGGGCGAGTTCGTGATGATCGGCCTGATGGGCGACCCGGATCCCAAGACCGGCAAGCAAAAGCCGCTCCTGCGGGCCTATTCCATCGCCTCGCCGTCCTGGGATGACGAGTTGGAGTTTTACTCGATCAAGGTACAGGATGGCCCGCTGACCTCGCGCCTGCAACATATCCAGCCCGGGGATGAAATCATCCTGCGGCCGAAACCCGTGGGCACGCTGGTGCATGACGCGCTTCTGCCTGGCAAACGCATCTGGTTCTTCGCCACCGGCACCGGGTTTGCGCCCTTCGCCTCGCTTCTGCGCGACCCGCAGACCTATGAAGATTACGACGAGGTCATCATCACCCATACCTGCCGCGAAGTGGGCGAATTGACCTACGGCGCCGAACTGATCGAAAACATCCGCAACGACGAGATGTTGCAGGAACTGATTGGCGCAGAGAACCTCGCTAAGCTGCGCTACTACCCCACCACGACCCGCGAAGAGAGCCCCAAGATGGGCCGGATCACCGATCTCATGCGCTCGGGCGAGGCATTTGCCGATCTGGGTGTTGCGCCGCTCTCGCCCGAAACCGACCGGGCGATGGTCTGCGGCAACATGGCTTTCAACCTGGAACTCAAGGAGATGCTCGAAGGCTACGGGCTGCGCGAAGGCGCCAATTCCGATCCCAAGGAATATGTGGTCGAGAAGGCCTTCCTGGACTAGATCAGAACGCTTTGTACGAAAAAACCCGCGCCGGTTCGTCAGCGCGGGTTTCTTTTTGCCTTATCCCCGTCGGCTCAGAGGCCAAGCGCCTCGCGAACGGTTTCCAAAGCGGCCTTCAGCGCCTCGGGGCTGTCCTGCGCCGCTTCGACGGATTTCTGCAACACGTTTTTCTGAAGCTCGCCGATGTCGGAATTGGCAATCATCTCGCGCACTTTATCGATGCTGAAATTCTCCACGGTCAGTGCATCCGCGGCGTCACCGGCAGCATCCGATGCGGCATCCGCCGCTTCGGCCGCCGTATCTTCGGCCGCATCGGCAGCCTCGTTCGCAGTGTCGGCAGCCTCAGTAGCCGCGCCTTCAGCCGCTTCAGCAGCCTCTGTCGCCGTGTCTTCAGCCGCATCCGCCGCAGTGTCGGCAGCCTCAGTTGCAGTGTCTTCAGCCGCATCAGCCGCTTCCGTCGCGGTGTCTGCGGCAGCGTCGGTCGCTTCTTCCGCTGTCTCAGCAGCCGCATTGGCGGCGTCATCCGCAGCACCGGTCACCGAATCAATGGCATCCTCGGCGGTTTCTGTCACCGCATCAGCCGCATCGCTCGCCGCATCCGCTGCGCCATCGACAACGTCACTTGCAGCATCCGCTGCTTCGCCGGCGGCTTCGGTTGCGGTATCGACCGCATCCTGGGCCGCGTCTGCGGCTGCATCGGCGGCTTCACCGACCGCATCGGCCGCATTATCCACAGCTTCGCCCGCCGCATCCGCTGCATTTTCCAATGCCTCGGGCGCTTCGACGCCGCCGCTGACAGAATCGGTGACCTCTTCCACGGATTTGCCCGTGAACAGCATGTAACCGCCAATCAGCACGACCGCGGCAACAACGATCCAAAGAAGGTTTCTCATCAAGGTTCCCCTTTATTTTCAGGCTCTTCGCAAAAGTGCGAGCCTCATCATGTGTGACTCATCAGATGCCGTCACAAAAGGAAAGGCACAAGGGGGAAACTGGCCGATTTCGGCTCAGATCAGCCTATTTTGGCGCTTGAATCACCGCCCGTGCAGGGATAGTTTGCAACCTCATAACGAACGCTATCGAAGGATCGAAACCATAGCTCGCAGACCCCACAACGCGCCGCCAACGCGCGACACCGGCCCCCGCGTCAACGAAAATATCCGCGCTTCAGAAATCCGCCTCATCGGCGCAGATGGAGAAAATGTCGGAGTGGTGTCACCCGAGCAAGCCCTTGATATGGCTGAGGAAGCCGGGCTTGACCTGGTCGAGATTTCACCCAATGCCAATCCACCGGTCGCCAAGATCATGGATTATGGCAAATACAAGTACGAACAGCAAAAACGCGAATCCGAGGCCCGCAAGAAGCAGAAGGTCATCGAGGTCAAAGAGGTCAAGTTCCGCCCCAATACGGACACCCATGACTACGACGTCAAGATGCGCAATGTGACCAAGTTCCTGGAAAACGGGGACAAGGTAAAGGTGACCTTGCGGTTCCGTGGCCGTGAAATGGCGCACCAGGAACTGGGTCGCGACCTTCTGGAACGTGTCGCCGAAGACACAAAGGAAATCGGCAAGGTCGAAAACATGCCCAAGATGGAAGGGCGTCAGATGATCATGGTGATCGGCCCGGTAAAGAACTAGGACCGCGCGCCGTCTCAGCGCCGGGGGGTTTGGGGGCTTGCCCCCAAGGCCTGCGTGGCCTGAACGCAATCTGACGTCTTGCGCCAAAGGCGCGCCTTTCGGGAACAGCCCTACTCGGCAGCGACCTTGCGGTCGACCAGCATATCCTTGAGGTACCGCCCCGTATGGCTCTCCGGCACCTCGGAGACAGCTTCTGGCGTGCCCTTCGCCACGATCTGACCACCGCCATCGCCGCCTTCGGGGCCGATATCAATGATCCAGTCGGCGGTTTTGACCACGTCGAGATTATGTTCGATGACGATCACTGTATTGCCGGATTCCACAAGTTCATGAAGCACTTGCAGGAGTTTCTTGACGTCCTCGAAATGCAAACCCGTCGTCGGCTCGTCGAGAATATAAAGCGTCCGCCCCGTCGAGCGTTTCGCCAACTCCTTCGATAGCTTCACCCGCTGCGCCTCGCCGCCCGACAGGGTCGTCGCCTGCTGCCCGACTTTGATATACCCAAGGCCAACCCGCACCAACGCATCCATCTTCTCGCGGATCGACGGGACCGCCTTGAAGAACTCCTGCGCATCTTCGACGGTCATATCGAGCACATCGGCGATAGATTTGCCCTTGAACATGATCTCCAGCGTCTCGCGGTTGTAGCGTTTGCCCTGGCAGGTCTCGCAGGTCACATACACATCCGGCAGGAAGTGCATTTCGATCTTGATAAGCCCGTCACCCTGACACGCCTCGCAGCGCCCGCCCTTGACGTTGAAGCTGAACCGGCCCGGTTTGTAGCCCCGCGCTTTCGCCTCGGGCAGACCGGCGAACCAGTCGCGAATAGGCGTAAAGGCCCCGGTATAAGTGGCCGGGTTTGACCGCGGCGTGCGTCCGATGGGCCGCTGGTCGATATCGATCACCTTGTCGAGATGCTCCAACCCCTTGATCGTCTCGCAGGGCGCAGGCGTCTGGCGCGCCCCGTTGAGGCGCATCGATGCCGTCTTGAACAGCGTCTCGATCGTTAGGGTCGATTTCCCGCCCCCCGACACGCCCGTCACACAGACGAATTTGCCCAGGGGAAACTCCGCCGTGACCTCCTTGAGGTTGTTGCCGGTCGCCTTGACCACCTTGATCTTCTTGCCATTGCCTTTGCGCCGTTTCGCGGAAAACTCGATCTGACGCTGACCGCAGAGATATTGCCCGGTGATCGACCCCGGATCACCAGCCACATGCTCCGGCGTCCCGTGACTGACCACGCGACCGCCATGCACACCGGCCCCGGGACCGATGTCAAAGACGTAATCGGCGGTGCGGATTGCCTCTTCATCGTGCTCGACCACGATAACCGTATTCCCCTGATCGCGCAGGTTTTTCAGAGTTTCAAGCAAGCGGCCATTGTCGCGCTGATGCAGCCCGATGGAGGGCTCATCAAGCACATAAAGCACGCCCGTAAGCCCCGAACCGATCTGGCTCGCCAACCTGATACGCTGGCTTTCGCCGCCGCTGAGCGTTCCGGCATTGCGGGAAAGCGTCAGGTATTCGAGGCCCACATTGTTCAAAAACCCTAGGCGCTCGCGGATTTCCTTGAGGATCGCATGGGCAATCTCGTTCTTCTGCTTGGTGAGGCTTTCCGGCACCGTCTGACACCAGTCATACGCCTCGCGGATCGACATCTGCACCACTTCGCCCACATGCAGCCCGGCGATTTTCACCGCCAACGCCTCTTCGCGCAGGCGATACCCGCCGCAGGCACCACAAGGGCGGTTGTTCTGATAGCGTTCAAACTCCTCGCGGATCCAATTGCTGTCGGTCTCGCGATAGCGGCGTTCCATATTCGGGATCACACCCTCGAACACGCGGGACACCTGGTACACACGGCCGCCCTCATCGTAGCGGAACTGGATTTCCTCATCGCCGGAGCCATGGAGGAAAACCTGCTGCACATGGGCCGGCAGGTCCTTCCACCGCGTGTTTTTATCGAACTCGTAATGTTTGGCGATGGCCTCGATGGTCTGCAGGAAATAGGGTGACTTGCCCTTGCGCCAGGGCGCCAGCGCGCCGTCATAGATTTTCAGGTTCTGATCCGGCACCACGAGGCGTTCGTCGAAAAACAGCTCGGCCCCTAGGCCATCGCATTCAGGACACGCCCCGAAAGGCGCGTTGAAGGAAAACAGGCGCGGCTCGATCTCGGGGATGGTGAAACCACTGACCGGGCAGGCAAAATTCTCGCTGAACGTCACCCGCTCGGGCTCGCCTTCTTTCGGGGCGGTCTCCAGCACGGCGATGCCATCTGCCAGGTCGAGCGCGGTGCGGAAACTGTCGGCGAGCCGCGTCTCCAGCCCCGGTTTGACAACAATCCGGTCCACCACCACGTCGATATTGTGGCGGAACTTCTTGTCGAGCGTGGGCGGTTCATCAAGATCATGGAACTGCCCGTCGACCTTGACCCGCTGAAAGCCCTGCTTGCGCAACTCCAGGAATTCCTTGCGATATTCGCCCTTGCGGTCACGCACGATGGGGGCCAGCAGATAGGCGCGCAGCCCCTCCTCCATCGCCATCACCCGGTCGACCATGTCTTGCACCTGTTGCGCCTCAATGGGCTTGCCCGTTGCGGGCGAATAAGGCGTGCCGACCCGGGCAAACAAAAGCCGCATGTAGTCGTAAATCTCGGTCACCGTGCCAACGGTCGAGCGCGGGTTCTTGGAGGTGGTCTTCTGCTCGATGGAAATTGCCGGGCTGAGGCCGCTGATGTGATCCACATCCGGCTTTTCCATCATGTTGAGGAACTGCCGGGCATAGGCGCTGAGCGATTCCACATAGCGCCGCTGCCCTTCGGCATAGATCGTGTCAAACGCCAGGCTCGACTTTCCGGACCCCGAAAGACCGGTGATCACGACCAGCTCATCGCGCGGGATATCCACGTCGATGGATGCCAGGTTGTGCTCGCGTGCGCCACGCACTTCGATTTTCTTGAGATCGGCCATCAGGTCCCCCGGGGTGTCGGTGGAACAGAGATAGTTGACCATCGCTGATCTTCCAACCCAAAAAAGCGAACATAGCGCGAACACTTATCCACAGGCCGCGAGAACACGTTAAAAACAGGAGGTTGGCCCGGGCGCGACCGGGCGCCGCGTTCCCTTCTTGCCAATTTGTGTCAGCAGTGTCGCTTTCGATGCGATGTCCCGAAGGTGTTTGTCTCGAGTTGGGCATCGTCCGGCGCGCGGCCAACGGCGCCCCCCGTCAACGACCCAAACCGTTCGCCGGCAGCGTGATTGTCCCGCTGCCACCGTCCGGGTCCAGAGCGGGGTCGGCGACCTCGGCGGAAAATCCCATGTTCTGAAAATCAATCTGGCCGTTATTGCTGGTCAGGTAGGCGCGGACCCACCGGGTGTTGAGAGGCGACACCAGGGGGATATCCTCGGCCCTGATCCCGGGCGACGATCCCGTTGCAGGCGCGACCGTGACCATGCCGATGACCTTGTCGGCAGCATCGTAGAAGGTGAACTCGATCTCATCCACGTCATACCCCTCGCCGGTATAATTCCAGAAATGGAGCGTGGTGATGTTGTAGGAAATCCTGAAATCAAAGACGAGTTCCAGCCCCCCGCCTTCCGCAGCCTTGAACCAGATATGCGTGGTCTGATTGTGAAACTCCTCGGCATCCGCGCTTGGGGCGTCGATGACCTTTTCGATGGTCTGGCTGTTATTGAATGTGTTGTTGAACGTGCCCGGCGCCGTACGCTCGCCGACGGTGACCGAAATATTGTCCTTGTTGAGATAGACCGGCGTAGCCCACGCCGCACCACTACTGCAAACCACGGCGATGAAACCCAAAACACCCTTCAAATGTTGCATGCAATCTCCACCTCGAAACAGGGTGGAGTGTAGGGTTTCAGAAATGGTGGACCAAGCGTTTTCTTGGGAACCGCAACCGGTCAGAAATGCAGGCTGAGCCCCGCGCGAAAGACCACATTCTGCGATCCGTTCGCGGTGGGTGTCCCGCCGATGACCTGCGTGTCGGCGGGTGCGTCGACAAAATAGGCTTCGACACGGCCCGAGATATTATCCCAGATAAACCTTTCGGCACCGCCGCCCATCACAAGCCCAGGCTCGAAGTCTGACGCGTGGCCAACCCCGGTCAGGGTTGTTTCATGCTCCGTCCAGGCGACGCCGAGCGAGCCGAAAAGAAGCGTGTCCCCACGGGTCACACCGGCGCGGATCCGCAGCGACGTCATAACATCCTCTTCAAAACGCCCGCCGGGGAAGCGATCACCGAGATCGGCGAAGGATAAATCCGCTTCGGCACCCAGCACCGAACTGCCGCGTTGCCAGTTATATCCGACCTGAACGCCACCAACCGCGCCACGTGCATCGCCCGAGGCACCGAGGGTCGCCACGTTCTGCCCGGAAAAATCCGCCGCCGCGCCACCAAGGTGGAATCCCACATAAGGCCCGCGCCATCCGTCGGCGAGAACCGGCGATCCCGCGACCAGCAGGATGATAAGAAACCATTTCATTGCTTGTGCTGACATCGGTCCCTCCGAAGGGAATCGATCACCATCGACCGATCCTCAGAATGACCGAAACAAGTAAAATATTGGTTTCCATCCGCTTAACCGGTCAGCCAGTCCTGCGGGAACCAGACAATAAAAGAGGTTTGGCGATAATAAGGCAAAGACCCCGCAGGCTGCTGGCACTGCGAGGTCCGGAAATCCGCGAGGGAATGGGCGCAACGGCCTAGATGTGAATCACCTTGCCATAGGCATCGAGCACGCTTTCATGCATCATCTCCGAAAGCGTCGGATGCGGGAAGACAGTGTTCATGAGGTCTTCTTCGGTGGTTTCCAACTGCCGCCCGACGACATAGCCCTGGATCAGCTCGGTCACCTCCGCGCCCACCATATGCGCGCCCAGAAGTTCGCCGGTTTTCTTGTCGAAAACGGTTTTGACCATGCCTTCGGGTTCGCCCAGGGCAATCGCCTTGCCGTTGCCGATGAAGGGGAAACGACCCACCTTGACATCATACCCGGCCTCCTTGGCCTTGGCTTCGGTCAGGCCGACAGATGCGACCTGCGGATGGCAATAGGTGCAGCCCGCGATGCTTTCGGGCTTGACCGGATGGGCGTGTTTACCGGCCACCAGATCGGCCACCATCACACCCTCGTGGCTGGCCTTGTGCGCCAGCCAAGGCGCGCCCGCCACGTCCCCGATCGCGTAAAGCCCGTCCACGCCGGTGCGGCAGAACTCATCAGTAATGACATGGGTGCGGTCCACCTTGACGCCCACATCCTCAAGGCCCAGCCCCTCGACATTGCCGACGATCCCCACGGCGGAAATCACCGTGTCGAAATCATGTTTCTCGACCTTGCCGCCGACCTCGATATGGGCGGTCACCTTGCCCTTGCCACGATCAAGCTGCTTGACCATCGCCTTTTGCATGATCTTCATGCCCTGCTTTTCGAACGCCTTCTTGGCAAAGGCGCTGATTTCGGCATCCTCGACGGGCAGCACGCGGTCCATCACCTCAACGACGGTCGTGTCGGCGCCGAGCGTGTTGTAGAAGCTGGCGAATTCGATGCCGATGGCGCCCGAACCGATCACCAGCAGTTTCTTGGGCATCCGCGGCGGCAGAAGCGCGTGTTTGTAGGTCCAGACCAGATCACCGTCGGCCTCGAGCCCCGGCAATTCCCGCGCGCGCGCCCCGGTGGCCAGCACGATGTTCTTGGCCGTCAGCTCTTCGGTGCCCTTCTCGGTTTTGACGCTGACCTTGCCTTTGCCGGTCAACCTGGCCTCGCCCATCAGCGCGGTCACCTTGTTCTTCTTCAGCAGGTGGCCGACACCGCCATTGAGCTGCTTGGCCACGCCGCGCGAGCGTTTGACCACCGCGTCCAGATCGTAATCGATCCCCTCTGCTTTCAGGCCGAACTCCTTGGCGCGGTGCATCAGGTGAAAAACTTCGGACGACCGCAGGAGCGCCTTGGTCGGGATGCAGCCCCAATTGAGACAGATGCCGCCCATATGTTCCCGCTCGACAATCGCGACACCCAGCCCGTTCTGCGCCCCGCGAATGGCCGACACATACCCGCCGGGGCCCGCCCCGATTACAATCATGTCAAAAGATTTGGACACCACTGAGTCCTCCGGTTTTCTGAAATTAGTTTGATATTAAACTATCTTTGCAACCGCAGCAACGCAGCAATTCGCGACCGCAGCATATTGCCGCGCGCGACCAAATCCTCGGTATTTTTCAGTGGCTTACCTAGGCGGCAGCGTCATCATCCGCCTGCAGGCTGCGCACGGTGCTGCCATAGCCGCCATCGTCGATATAGCCGCGTTCGACAGCGGTGCATTCGCGTCCAAGCGCCTTGTTGCGATATGGGAAGCGGCCGAACATGCGGATGACCTCGCGATGCGCGCGGGCATGCAGCAGGTTGCTCGGGCCATGCTGCGGCATCCGCTCGCAGATCAGCCGGATACAACGGTCCTGATCGCAGAGGTTTTCCGAATGCATCAGCGGCAGGTAGAAGAACTGCCGCGCAGGCTCGTCGATGCGCATATCCCACTTGCGGTGAATGGCCGCCTTGGCCGCGGCCAGCGCATGGCGATCCGTGGCAAAGGCCTGCTCATCCTCGCGGAACATGTTCCGGGGGAACTGATCCATCAGGATGATATAGGCCAGCGTACCGGACGGGTATGTCAGCCAGAGGCCATACCGCCCGTCGCGTGCTTCGTGCCATGCGTCGTGAAAACGATCCCGGATCGTCTGGTCCAATTCGGGCGAGGTTTCATACCAGCCCGCCGGCCCCACATCATCCAACCAAAAACTCAATACATCTTCCGGGGTGACCATAGGTGTCTCCTTGGGTATCCTATGATTTTACGAATTTACGTTACCGAACTGTTACCAAACCGGGTAGTAAAGAAATGCTACGAAACGACATATAGAGGTGAGTGTTACACTTATGCCTCTTGGTCATCGGCGTCGGCCTCTGCCTCAGCTTCCGCGGTTTCGATGTCATACTCCTGCGCAAAGGCCACGGCCATCGGCGACGCGGAGGGCACAACCCAGGTAAAGCTGTCCGTTTCCTCGACCGAGGGCGCCGCCCGTTGCGTCATCCGGTAAGCCGCATAGGCCGCCATCACGAACATCAACACCGCGATGAAAAGGAAGAACCCCGAAGCGCCGATGGCGCCCATCACCCAGGCGGTGACAACCGGCCCCGCCACCGCCCCAAGCCCGTTGATGAAGACCATACCGCCTGCGGCGGCGGCCATATCGTCGGCCTCGAGAAAGTCATTGGTGTAGGCGATCAGCAGCGAATAGAGCGGGTTTGTCGTCCCACCGATCAGGAACGCCCCGATCAGCAACATGGTGAAGTTGTCGCCGAAGATCATCGCAAGCAGCGCCCCTGCCCCCGCGGTCAGCGCCGCGCCCATGATGAGAACCCGGCGGTCCATCCTATCGGACAGATACCCCAACGGATATTGCACGATGAGCGCGCCGATATAGAAGGTCGCAACGAAGGTAGATAATTGCCCGATGCTCAACCCCGCCTCGGCGCCATAGACCGCCGCCATGCCGAACTGCGCCGAAAATGCCCCCCCCAGAAGCAACATGCCGACACAGCCCAGGGGCGAGATCCGCAGGATTTCCCGAAGGCTCATCGGTTTGGTCGTGTCATAGGCTGGCGTCGGGCTGACCGACAGAAGGATCGGCGCGAAAGCCACCGAGACGCAGACCGAAGCGATGACGAAGAGCACATAGCCCGAGGCGTCAGCCATCACCATGACACCCTGCGCCGAGACGATGCCGACCATCTGCATGATCATGTAGAGCGATAGCGCCTGCCCGCGGGTCTCATTGGACGACGAGTTGTTGAGCCAGCTTTCGGCGGTCACGTAGACGCCCGAGAAACAGAACCCGATCAGGATACGCCCAAGCGCCCAGGCATAGGGGTCCGTCAGCGCGGGATAGAGGATCAGGACCGCGGAGATGAGCGAGCCAAGGGCCGCGAAGACCCGCACATGGCCGACCCGGTGAATGAGTTCAGGCGCCATCTTGGAGCCAAAGAGGAAACCCACGAAATAGCCCGACATCACCAGTGACATGGAAAATGTCGAAAACCCTTCGATCTCACCCCGCACACCCAGAAGCGTCCCCTGGATACCATTGCCAAGCTGCAGCATCATCATGCCAAGCAGCAACGCCCAGGAGTTGGACAGCACCTTGATCATCACCAAAAACTCCAAAAATCCCGGTTAGTGTAAGGCGCCGGGCCGCGGTGTCCGCATTGAGAGCGACTCAGCCAATGTCGCTTTTCGCCCCCGTGACAGTGTTTTAATCCGGGATCAATAACGAAGCGTCACCGTAGGAAAAAAACCGGTAACCCTGAGCCACCGCATGGGCGTAAACCTGCCGGATGACCTCCTGCCCCATGAGTGCCGAGACAAGCATCATCAGGGTCGAACGCGGCAGGTGAAAATTGGTCATCAGCGCGTCGGTGACCTGGAACCTAAAGCCGGGATAGATGAAGATGTCTGTCTCCCCCTCCCAGGGGGCGATCTCGCCCGTGGCCGCGGCGGCACTTTCGATCAGGCGCAGAGCGGTTGTGCCGACGGGAATCACCCGGTGACCCGCGGACTTTGTCGCAGCGATCTCGGCGGCAGCCTCGGCGCTTACCTGGCCCCATTCCGCGTGCATTTTGTGAGTGGTCACATCCTCGACCTTGACCGGCAGGAACGTGCCCGCCCCGACATGCAGCGTGACATGGGTAAATTGCACCCCCCGCGCCGCCAGCGCCGCCAGCAGCGGTTGATCGAAATGCAGCGAGGCCGTCGGCGCCGCGACGGCCCCCGCATTGCGGGCGAATACGGTTTGGTAATCCGTCTTGTCCTGCGCATCGGCTGGGCGTTTGGCCGCGATATATGGCGGCAGCGGCATGGCGCCGGCTTCGGCCAGGGCCGCGTCGAAATCGTCACCGGTCAGGTTGAAGTGCAGCAGCGCCGTGCCGTCGACCTTATCGGCCAGAGTGGCGGACAGATCGGCGCTGAACCGTATCTCTTCACCCGCGCGCACCTTTTTCAGCGGCTTCATCAGGGCGGTCCAGTTCCCATCGGCTTTCGGCTCCAGCAACGTGACCTCGATCCGGGCCGTGCTGTCGCCCTGCGGTCCGCTGCGCCGGCGCGTCCCGGTCAGGCGCGCGGGAATCACCTTGGTGTCGTTCAGCACCAGCCGATCACCAGGGCGCAGCCAGTCCACCAGGTCGCCAACATGGGCATCGGTGATGCGCGCATCCGCGGCCACGAGCATACGCGCGGCGCTGCGGGGTTTGGCCGGCCGCGTGGCAATCAGCCCCTCGGGCAGATCAAAATCGAAATCGCTGAGTTTCATGGAAGATGTCCTACCGGTCCCGGCCGGCTTCTGAGGGTTGCGGCGCGGGTTCGCGGGTTTCGGGCGCAGTGACGTTGCCGGACGATGTGCCACCCTGCGGCGCGGGATCACGCCTGATCTTTGGCGGCTCCCGGCGGAAGAACTCCCGGAACATCCCTGGCGTCAGCGCCGAGAGCGGATTGACCGACACCTGCGGTGACGCCGCTGGCCCCTTGATCGTGTAGGTAAAGCCAAAGAGCCCCTCTCCGCGGCGGGTAAAGATCCCCCCCAAGGCATTCACCAGGTAAATCGGAGAGAACACACCCTGCATATCCATGCGTTTGCTGGCCATGTAATAATAGCCGTCCATCGAAATCCCCAGCGACGCACCGGTGGCGCTGCTTTCGATCAGGGTCACGCGATCCGGGCTGAGGTGGAACCTGGCATCGACACGGTTGAAATGCAGCCCGTCACTTTGCAACTGCTCCAGGATACCGATCACACTGACCGCGTTCAGCAGTGCCGCCATAGACGGAATGTCGCGAATACGGAAATCGTCGATGCCCAATTGCCCGTTGTAGCTGCCCTTTTCCGGTGCCGGGGTCAGGACAAGATCCATCTTTCCGTCGCGGGCATTGTTCAATAGGCCCGCCGACACCATCACGGCGCCCGCATTCTCGGACTGGATGCGAAAGGCGCTGCGTCCGCCCTGCGGCACCACCCGGCCGTTGATGACCGCACCACCGTTGATCTTGCCGGTGAAATTGCCGTCGGCCCCCCGCGACGTATCAAGCTCGGCCCGGAAATCGAGCAGCGCGATCCCGTCCGAGATCTGCAAGCGATCGAGTACCAGCGAGACCGGACCGCCCCGCGCGCGCCTGTTTCCCTCGCCGCTTCCGGTAAGGGTGGTGTGGCGCATGTCGATCCGCCCGCCCCGGACCCGTACCGCGGGCGCGGCCCCTGCCCCCCGGCCGATCAGGTCCACCGGCGCATCAAGCCATCGGCCCATCCGGACCCGCGAAAAGGAGGCGCGTTCCAACGCCCCGCTTTCATAGAGGTTGACCGACCCTTGCGCGCTCAACCCGCCCCCTTCCAGGCTGACCGTCTCGATCCGCGGGGGCGACCCGAGCTGACCCGCGACGATCAGCGCCCCGGTTGCAGATTGCGGCAAGGCCCAGCCCAACTGTCGAAGCGCCAGGCCAACACCGGCAAGGTTGGACGACAGCGAAAAACGCCCCGGCGCGTCACGGGCCAGTTCGATGGTGATGTCGGCCTGCCCCGCGCCCGAGATACTGCCCGGCGGCAACCCGATGCGAAACGCATCCGCGAAACGCTCGGAGAGTTCGATCTGTCCGGTAAATCGGCTCTTGTCATCTCCGCCGGGGCCAAGCCCGGTCTGCCATTCGCCGCTGAAAGGCACATTGCTGATCTGTCCATTGCCGCCGATCCTGAGGTCGTCGTTATTGGCCTGCACCGTCAGTTCGGCCGCATCGAGGATCCGCCCCTCGACCAGCTTCTCGCTGCGCAGATTGCTGAGCGTGCCGGTCACGTCGAAGGACACGTCCGACGTCTTGAGCTTCTTGATCAGCAGAAGGTCCAACTGCCCCGCAAGGTCCGCCCGCCCGTCGGCCAGCGTCACCGGCTGATCCGCCTTGGTCAGGAAGCGAAACGGTTCCTCGTCGAGAAGCGACAGCGCCGCAGTAAACGTGGACGAGGTGCGCAACCTGACCTGTGCGGGCGTCCTCTTGGGCCGCACATCGGTTACAATGAAGCTGGTGCCGGATACGTCGATCTTGCCGCCCTGGGGCGGGGTCACGTAGCCGCTGTCTGCGGTGATGACAAAGCGGTTGTCGATCAGCGACGCATGCCCTTTCGCGTCCTCGATGGGGGGCAGTTTCTTGACGAACCGTGTCGTCAGCCCGGCGAAATCAAAGGCCAGGAAATAGTCGAGATTGGTTTTTGGATGCAGGCGCAGGGCCACCTGAATATCGCTCAGATCCGCCTTCGACACGTTCTCGTCGATCCATCGGCGTGTGCCATGGGCCAGACCAGGTGGCCAGAGCGCCACAAGCCGTTCCGGCGTCAGCGCGTCCAGCCGCCCGTCGAGGGCAAAATCCCACCCGTCCGGCGCCGCCCGGAGGTTTCCGGAGGCCACGAAAGTACCGCCCTGATCGCTCAGCGTAAGTTGGCCAAGCGACAAGAGGAACGGTTCGATCTGGAGGCGCACGTCGAGGCTCGCACCCTCAAGCTCGATAGGCTCGGGATAGGTTCCATTCGGGTTTGCGCTGATCCGGCTGACCTGCATCTGCCCAAGAATCTCGCGCGGCAGGCCGTTTTCGATCCCGACAAGGCTGGCGCGGCCCGAGGCGCTCGCACTGACCCAGTTGCTCTCAACCGACAGTTCGTCGAACTGCATCACCTGGGTCACGGGGTCATAGGTGAAATAGCTGCGCGCCGATTTGAACGCGATCGGATCGGTGGCCTCGGTCGGTTGCAACGCCCCCTCGCCGATCTGCAGCGTGGCGTTCAGCGGACCAAGCGCACCGGCACTGTCCACGCCCGCCCTGAGCGCGCCGGATATCGGTGCATCAAGCGCCCCGAGCCACGCCAGCGCCGGTGATTGCCCGGCAATGTCGTCCGTCGCCATATCCTGGAAACTCAACCCCAGCTCGGCCGCAGTATCGCCAATCCGACCGCTGTAGCTAACCGCAAGCGTGGTCGCCGTGGCCCGCCCGCCCAGAAGCGCAAAGTCACCGCGAATGGTCAGGTCGTCGCCATCACGGGTCAACTGAACCCGACCGCCATCCACCGTCCACGCCCGTTTGGCGCGCAGGTCGGTATATTGCACGGTCAGGTTTTCCGCACTGATCCTTTTCAGCGCGCGGAAATTGGGCCGCATCAGGAGCTTGTCGAGATCGTCGATCAACGCGGCGATGTTGGCGGCCCGGTCCACGGTCGACCCGGTGTCGCCCAGCGAAAAGTCGATGCTGCCATCCGCCGCACGGCGCAGGGTCATCCGCGCGCCCGAAAGCTGGATCGACGCGGGTTGCAGCCGCCCTTGCATCAGCGGCCTGAGCGCCACGGTTCCAGCGATGTCCGATAGGTTCACCAAGGGCGTGCCGGCGGTGTCGTCCACCTGCAGATCACGCAGCAGGATGCGGGGCTTCCAGCCTTCCTGCATGACAAAGCCGACCTCGCCGACCTCGACATTGAAATCCGACTGCTGCGTATTGAGCCGCTCCACCAGGCGCGCCCGCACCCATTCCGGGGCGGTCAGTTGCGTGCCCACCAGCGTCGTCGCGTAGATCCCACCGACAACAAGCACCACCACCAGCGCCAGCATGAGCCGGGCCAACAGACGCCGCTTACGCCCCTTGGGTCTGATCTGATCGCTCTTGTCGCTCATCTTTTTCGGATCACCGGACGCGATGCCGGTCTTTGCTGCCTCTTGGCTTTATTCTTGCTGCTTGCGACCTAATATGAAACTCACTTTTTTGCACCCCTAAAGGAGACACCATGCCCGAGCCCCAAGATACCGCCCCGGATTTCACCCTGCCCCGCGATGGCGGCGGCGATGTGACGCTGTCGGCCTTGCGCCCCGGCAAGGCGGTTCTGTTCTTTTATCCGCGCGACGACACGTCCGGCTGCACCAAGGAAGCGATTGCCTTTACCGGGATGGTCGATGACTTTGCCAAGGCGGGCGTCACCATCATGGGCATCTCCAAGGACACGATCGCCAAACATGACAAGTTCCGCGACAAGCACGGGCTTGGCGTGGCGCTTCTGTCGGATGCCGAGGGCGATGTGTGCGAACAATACGGCGTCTGGAAGGAAAAGAGCATGTACGGCAAGAAGTTCATGGGAATCGAACGCTCCACATTCCTGATCGACGGGGACGGCAAGGTCGCGCAGGTCTGGCGCAAGGTCAAAGTGCCGGGCCATGCCGAGGCGGTGTTGGAAGCGGCGAAGGCGCTATGAGCGCCAAGACCCTGAGCGAGATGGCCGTCGACGTGCTGGGCACCGCCGACGGCCGCGCCAAGACGGCCCTGTCACGCGCCCATGCGGCGACGTGGTTTGCCGCGCGCAAGGCCGGTGAAGAGATCGCCATCGGCCGGACATCGCCACCCCTGCGCCCGGCCCGGCCCGACAAACCCGAGCTTCTGGACCCGCGCGACGTGCCGCGCCGCCGCCCCGGCAGCGAAAAGGGCCGCATCGCGATCCTGCATGCGGTGGCACATATCGAATTGAATGCCGTCGACCTGCATTGGGACATCATCGCGCGCTTTGCGGACGTTAAAATGCCCATCGGGTATTTCGACGACTGGGTGAAGGCCGCGGACGAAGAATCAAAACATTTCAACCTGATATGCGACTGCCTTGAAGCTCTTGGAAGTCACTACGGCGCGCTTCCCGCCCATGCGGGCATGTGGCGCGCTGCCGAAGATACGGCCGAAGATTTCATGGGCCGCCTCGCCGTCGTTCCCATGGTGCTCGAGGCGCGCGGCCTCGATGTGACCCCGGGCATGATCGAGATTTTCGAACGGGCGGGCGACGAAAAGTCCGTGGCCGCCATGAAGGTGATCTATGCCGAAGAGGTCGGTCATGTCGCCTATGGTTCCAAGTGGTTTCACTTCCTCTGCGGGCGCCATGATATCGACCCGAAGGACGCCTTTCACGACCTGGTGCAGCGCTACTTTCACGGCCCCCTCAAGCCGCCCTTCAACGAAGAGAAGCGGGCCGAGGCCGGGTTGCCGCCGGACTTCTATTGGCCCCTCGCGGCGACATCATCGGTCCGCGACTGACCGCGTCGCCACGCCTCCGGGACACCACAACGCCCGGTTGCACCCCGCAATTTCCCCGCGAAGTCGGATCAGGAACGGACAGGTTGCCGCACCCAAGCCCTTGCTAATCGGCAACTTTTTGCCGTCAAAGCAACATTCGGCCCAATTTTGCCGCACTCTTGGTCAAAAATCTTGCCCAACGGGAAAGCTCTGGTTAAGCACTTCGCCAAGGCGCTCGACCGTTCAAAGAATGCGCCGTCAAAGGGTTGGGACACTAAAGGGACAGTTTCTTGCGGACAAGGATCGCGATCAAATTCCATGCGCTGCTAGAGCGCCACTTTCCTGAGCGCCGCGTTTTCCTGCGCTCGGACACCGACACCAGATTCATCCGGCTCAGACCTGAATCCCAGCTTCTCGCTTTTGTCGGCGCCTCGGCCATCGTCTCCTGGGCCATCATCGCCACGGCCATCCTTCTCATGGACAGTATCGGTTCGGGCAATTTCCGCGAGCAGGCCAAACGCGACCAACGCACTTATGAGGCCCGCCTGAACGCGCTGTCATCCGAGCGCGACAAGCGCGCCGAAGAGGCATTGGCCGCGCAGGAACGGTTCAACTCTGCGCTGGAGCAGATCTCGGTGATGCAGTCGGAACTGCTCGCCTCCGAAATTCGCCGCACGGAGCTTGAGACCGGGATCGACGTCATCCAATCCACCCTGCGCCGCACCATGAAGGAGCGTGAGGTTGCCCGCCAGGAGGCCACCGAGCTGGCCAAGGCGATGAGCGACGAGAGCGCGACCGGTGCCGCGAATGGTGCCCTGGACGAGGATAGCAGCGGCGCGCTCGATTTCCTCACCGCCGCCCTGGCCGAAACCGCGCAGGAACGCGACAAGGTTATCGCCGATGCGCAGGAGGCATTGATCCAGGCCGACCGCATGGCCGAGGAAATCGCCCTGATGCGCGACAAGAACGATCAGATCTTCCGCCAGCTTGAAGAGGCGATGACGATCTCGGTCGAGCCGCTGGACAAGATGTTCCGCGCGGCGGGCATGGATACCGACAACCTTCTGGCGCAGGTGCGCCGCGGCTATTCCGGGCAAGGCGGGCCGCTCACGCCGCTGACCTTCTCGACCCGCGGCGAGGAGCTTTCGCATGATACGCTGCGGGCCAACCGCCTGCTCAACCAGATGGACGAGCTGAACCTTTACCGGATCGCCGCGCAGAAAGCACCCTTTGCCCTGCCCGTCAAGAATGCGTTCCGCTTCACTTCGGGATTCGGGATGCGGTGGGGCCGAATGCACAAAGGTACCGATTTCGCCGCCCCCCATGGCACGCCGATCCATGCTACCGCCGATGGGGTCGTGACCCACGCGACCTGGCAATCGGGCTATGGGCTGATGGTCAAGATCCAGCATGAATTCGGCATCGAGACGCGCTATGCGCACAACTCCAAGATATTCGTGAAGAAGGGCCAAAGGGTCTCGCGCGGGGACAAGATTGCTGCTATGGGGAACACTGGACGTTCGACCGGCACACATCTACACTACGAAGTCCGTGTCGGCGGCAAGGCCGTCAACCCCATGATCTATATCAAGGCTGCAAGAGATGTTTTCTAAAAGCAAAATCAACGAACCCGGCGCCAAGGCTGACGAAACCAGCAAACCTGCTGCTCCGGAACGCAAGCCCGACACCTTCAAGTCCGACGCCCCCGCGGGCGGCGACTTCAAGGCCAGCGCCCCCAAGGCGAAACCGCCCGCATCGGTCCTGTCGACCGACCTGCATATGACCGGCAACATCAAGACCACCGGTGACGTCCAGGTTGAAGGCACGGTCGAGGGCGACATCCGCGCGCATCTGCTGACCATCGGCGAAGGTGCCACCATCAAGGGCGAAGTGATCGCCGATGACGTCGTCATCAACGGCCGCATCGTGGGCCGCGTGCGTGGCCTCAAGGTCCGCCTGACCTCGACCGCGCGTGTCGAAGGCGACATCATCCACAAGACTATCGCGATCGAATCCGGCGCCCATTTCGAAGGCTCGGTGCAACGTCAGGACGATCCGCTCAACGCCAAGGCCGGCGGCGGTGCCCCCTCCAAGCCACAGCAGGCGGCAAGCGCCCCGCAGAAAAACTGATCCCACGCGGATTCGGAACTAAAAGGCGCCCTGCCCCGCAGCGGCGCCTTTTTCGTGCGACGATGCGCAGGAGAGCCACGTGACAGCAACCGACGAGACCTGGGTCGCCCTGATGGGCGTCAAGGGTGGCCCCGCGATCAAGCCCGGATCGAACATGCCCACCTCGACGCTGCTGCGGGTCGGGGGCAAGGTGATCCTGGTCGATGCGGGTCTTGGTGCGGCGCGCGGCATCTGCGACCAGGGGGTGGCACTGACCGATCTGGACCTGATCGTGGTGACCCACCTTCATTCCGATCACTACCTGGAACTCGGGCCGCTCCTTCACACCGCCTGGGTGGCGGGATTGCGCCGTCCGATCCCCATCATCGGCCCCGCGGGCCTTGGCGCCTATTGGAGCGGGTTTCTCGCCGCGATGGATTTCGACATCTCGCTCCGGATCGAAGACGAAGGCCGCTGCGCCCTGGCGCCGCTGGCAGAAATCCGCGAGATCGCGGACGGCGTGATCGAAGAGCAATCCGGCCTCGTTATCCGCGCCCTGCGCAACCAGCATCCGCCCATTACCGAAAGCTACGCGCTCAGTTTCGAAACACACGACAAGAAGATCGTGCTTTCGGGCGATACCACCTATTTCGATGGCATGGCCGCATTTGCCCAAGATGCCGACCTGTTGGTGCATGAGGTGCTATTGGAGGCAGGTGTCGATGCGCTTTGCGCCAGCCTTGATATGCCGGATGACCGGCTGAAACGCCACCTGATGCGCAGCCATACAAGCGCGCCGGATGTGGGCCGGATCGCGCGCGACGCGGGCGTCAGGCACCTCGCCTTGCATCATTTCGTGCCCGGAGCCGACCCCACCTATGGACCCGAAGATTGGGAAGCCGCCATTCGCGCTACATGGGAGGGGCCACTGACCATCGGCAATGACGGGGTCAGGATAGAAGTGTAGCAGGCGGTTGTCGTTCCACATCACCGCGGATAAGACAGATCAACGCCACAGATCAAACCGGCATTTCCTGACGTGACATTCGCCTCCATCCCTTTCCTGTTCTATTTCCTGCCGACGTTCCTCGCGCTCTACTTCCTGCTGCCCTTTCGCAACCTCGTGTTTCTGCTCGGCTCTCTGGTCTTCTATGCCTGGGGCGAGCCGGTCTTCATCCTCCTGCTGCTGGCCTCGATCACGATGAACCATGTGATGGCCCGAATCCTTGCCGGGAACCGGACGATGCGGGTGCTGGCCATCGGCGTGGGGGCGAACCTGCTGGCGCTTGGGGTGTTCAAATACGCGGGGTTCTTTTCCGAGGTATTGCTCGACGCTTTGGGCAGTTCCGCCGAACCGCTCGATCTGCACTTGCCCCTCGGCATCTCCTTCTACACCTTCCAGGCCATCAGCTTTCTCGTCGACATCTACCGGCGCGAGGCCGAAGCGCCGCAAAAATGGCTCGATACCGCACTATTCATCTCGATGTTCCCGCAGCTCATCGCCGGCCCCATCGTCCGCTTCCACACCGTCGCCGAGCAGATTACCAACCGCGGCCACAGCCTTGATCGCTTCGCCTCGGGCGCGCGGCAATTCACCCGCGGGCTAGCGCAGAAGATCCTGTTGGCCAACGCCTTCGGCCAGACGGCGGATGCGGCATTCGGCGCCGATCTGGCCACGCTTGGCCCCGGGGCGGCCTGGCTTGGCCTCGTCTGCTACACGCTGCAGATCTATTTCGACTTCGCGGGCTATTCCAACATGGCGCTCGGGCTCGGCCGGATGATGGGGTTCGATTTCCCCGAGAACTTCAACTTCCCCTACATGTCACGCTCCATCACCGAATTCTGGCGGCGCTGGCACATGTCGCTGTCGCGCTGGTTCCGCGAATATCTCTACATCCCGCTTGGCGGCAATCGCCATGGCGCGCTGCGCACCTACCTGAACCTCTCCATCGTTTTCCTGCTCTGCGGCTTCTGGCACGGGGCGGAATGGGCCTTTATCATCTGGGGCGCGTGGCACGGCGCCTTCCTCGTGCTGGAGCGCAGCCCCTTGGGTCGCGCCATCACCGCGATGCCGCTGGTGCTGCGCCACGCCTACCTGCTCCTCGTCGTGATGCTGGCCTGGGTGCCGTTCCGGACCGAGGATTGGGGCGAGGCGCTGATTTACTTCGCGGCACTGGCCGGACAAGGCAGCGGCGCGGTCACCCTGGATCAGATCTACGCGCCGCAGCTCGCCATCCTTTTGCCCCTGGGCGCGGTCATCGCCGTCTGGCCACTCATCGCCGAAAGCCGCCCGGCCCAATGGGTGGCCGGCCGCACCGCAGCCCTCGCGCACCCGGCACCGCGTACCCTTATGGAACCGGTCTGGGTCGGCGCGCTTCTGGTGCTCTGCGCCGCCGATCTCGCCACCGGGTCCTATAACCCGTTCATCTATTTCAGGTTCTGACCGCCATGGCCGATCGCGTAAGAAACCTGCTGACCGCCCTCACCTTCCTGATGCTGATCGCTGTCCCGATGCTGATCCACCTGGCACGGCAGGCCCCCGTGGATGCCGGGGCCGAAAACCGCAGCCTCGCCGCCACGCCCAGCCTTGCCGGGATACGCGCCGACTGGACCGCCTTCCCCGAGACGGTCAATGCCTGGATGCGCGACCATTTCGGCCTGCGCCGCAGCTATCTCAAGATCGGTTTCGAGTTGGAAAAGGTGCTGCCCTCCTCCGCCGATTTCAAAGCGGTGCGTGGCGATGACGGCTGGATCTTCAACACGCTTAACGCGGCGTTGGCGCTGCATCGCGGCCTTTTGCCCTTCTCGGCAGGCGAAGCCGACGCCTGGCTCGATGGTCTGGAGCTGATCGAGGCTCGGGCGGAGGCCTCCGGGGCCGTCTTCATCGCCGCCGTCGCCCCGAACAAACATTCGATCTATCCGGAATACCTGAGCAACTACCCCCGGCAAGTCGCTGGTGAGACCCGCCTCGACGAGGTGCAGCGCCGTGCCCGGGATCGTGACCTGCCGCTGATCGACCTGCGTCCGGCCCTGCGTGCGGCGAAATCCGACACGAAGGTGTATTACCAAACCGACAGCCATTGGACCGATCTGGGCGCCTATACCGGGTTTGTCGACCTGCGCCGCGCCCTGGTGGAACGCGGTATCGACGTACCCGACATTCCCCGCGATGCGCTCCGCCTGCGGGAGGTGACCGATTTCCAGGGCGATCTATACGGTCTGCTCGGCGAGGAAAACGGCCCGCCCGAGAGTATCACCGCGGTCCGCCCGCCCCATGCCCGCGGCGCAAAGGCCGGGTCGATCCTCCTCATCGGGGATTCGTTCATCACCCAGATCGCAAAGTACTTCGAAGGGACGTTTGAAAAAGTCGATATCATCGACAATGCCGCTGGCGCACCGGATCTAAGCAAAATCACACCCGGCACCTATGACGTCGTGCTTTTCGAGATCGTCGAAAGGTATCTCAGCCGTCCGCTTGAGCCCATCTCGGGACCATGAGCGCAATTAGGCCTGCAGTTCCGCATCCCAATAAAGGAAGTCGACCCAGCTTTCGTGCAGGTGGTTGGGCGGGAATTTACGCCCCTGATTTCGTAATTGTTCGGCCCCCGGCGCCCGCGGCGGCTTGCGCAGGCTCATCCCCGCCCGGCGCAGGCTCTTGGCCCCTTTGCGCAGGTTGCACGGGCTGCAGGCTGCCACGACGTTCTCCCAACTGGTCACGCCCCCATCGGCGCGCGGCACCACATGGTCAAAGGTCAACTCTCCCTTCGCCCCGCAATACTGACACTGGAACTCGTCCCGCAGAAATAAATTAAAGCGCGTGAAGGCCACGCGCTTTTGGGGTTTGACGTAATCTTTGAGGACGATCACCGACGGTATTCGGATCACCGTGCTTGGGCTGTGGACACAGTGGTCATACTCCGCAACGATATCCACCCGGTCGAGATAGGCCGCCTTGACCGCCTCCTGCCAGGTCCAGAGCGACAGGGGGTAATAGGAAAGCGGCCTGTAATCCGCGTTCAACACAAGCGCGGGATGCTGTTTCAACGCCGCTGGCTCTCTTACAAATTCGGTTCTGAATTCACCGTCCATTGACCGCTCCGTACCGATATTGGGACCACTATATCTCGTGTTTTCGCTCTGACAACCCCAAGATAAGCGATTGATATGGCCGAACTGTTATGAGCCATTTGTGAGGATTTCGTGACAGTTATCCGCAAGGGATGACAGCGCCGGCCCTCCGGTCCTAAACTGCCCCCATGACCATGCCGCATCCCTCTCGCCCCAACCCGCCGGGCGCCGCACTCGAAGCGGCGCTTTACGTGGACGATCTGCCCGCCGCCGAGCATTTCTACGGCACCATTCTGGGTCTCGATACGGTGGCCCGCGTCGAGGGCCGGCATGTCTTCTACCGTGTCGGCGACACCATCCTGCTGATCTTTGACCCCGCCGCAACACGGATCGGCTCCGACAACGCACAACTGCCCGTTCCTGGACACGGCGCCATGGGGCAAGGCCATTTCTGCTTCGCCGCCGAGGCCGCTGAAATCACCGCCTGGCGGGACTGGCTCGAAACCGCGGAAATTCCCATCGAAGCGGACTTCCACTGGCCTAACGGTGCCCGCTCGATCTATTTCCGCGACCCCGCGGGCAACAGCCTCGAGTTTGCCGAGCCGCGCCTTTGGGACGGCTGACACCGCACTGCAACCCCATTGCAAAGCGTCACGCCCGCCACACGCCCCCGAGGCGGAGATCGCAGATCGACAACGAGATACCAGGCGTGCGCGGCACGCGCACTCAATTTGGCAACAGCAGGATCAGAGCCCGAGCTTGTCGGTCATGAAGGCCAAAGCCACCTGCAACCCATCGGGCGCAATCCCATGGGCCGTACCCTTCATGATATGCGCATAGACATCCTGCCAACCCGCCTCCTGCAACGCCTCCGCCGCCTGCGGCAGCGATTGCGGCGGAACCACATCATCGGCATCGCCATGGGCCAGCAGGACCGGCGGACGGCTCTGCGTTTCGTCCTTCAAGAGTTCCGGCGACAAGAGCCGCCCCGAGAAGGCGACAATCCCGGCAATCTCATCCTCGCGCCGCGGTGCCACATGCAGCGCCATCATCGTGCCCTGGCTGAACCCGAATAGCACCACCTGTTCCGGCAGCACATCCTCATCGACCATCAGCGCATCGAGATAGGCATTCAGATCTTCCGCCGCCGCGACCAATCCCCGCTCTGCCTCTTCCTCTGACGACCCGTCAATCCACGGGATCGGAAACCACTGCAGGCCAAACGGCATGCCCGGGATCGTCTCGGGCGCATCGGGCGCCACGAACAGCGTGTCCGGCATATGCTCTCCTAGGGGATCGGCCAGCCCCAGAAGGTCCGCCCCGTTGGCGCCATAGCCATGCAGGAACACGACGATGGACCTCACCGTCCCCGATACCGGCTCCCGCCGCTCCGATTGCAAAACGCGCGTCATCTGATCCCTTCCCTGTCCTTCGCCACCCGGTAGTAGGCCCAAAGTATCCGCGCGGCAACCGATCTCCACGGGGACCACGCCTCGGCCATCTGCCTGAGTTCTTTCTCCGTCGGCCGTTTCGGCAGATCATAAAGCACCCGCGCGGCCTCCTGCAGCGCCAGATCGCCCGGCGCAAATACATCCGCCCGGCCAAGCGAGAACATTGCATAAATCTCCGCGGTCCAGACCCCGATGCCCGGCACGCGGGTGAGCGTTGCAATCACATCCGCATCAGGAGCGCCCCGCAACCCCTTGAAATCAATACCAGCGCCTGCCAACTCACGCGCATAGCGCATCTTCTGACGGCTCAACCCCACCGCGCGCAAATCCTCGTCGCTCGCCCGCGCGATCTGTCTCGGCCCGGTCAAGCGGGCCTCCTTCATCCGGCCCCAGATCGCCTGCGCCGAGGCGACACTGACCTGTTGGCTCACGATCGCGCTCAAAAGCTCGGCAAACCCGTCTGGTTTTCGCCGAAGCGGCAATTTCCCGGTCAGGTCATAAGCCTCTGACAGCCGCGGGCAGATTTCCCGCAACGCCTCGGCCCCTTCGGCCACGCAGGCATCGGTTTCGATGATCCGCCCCGTCACAGCACCGCCACCCAGTCCAGCGCCTCCTCGGCACTCCGCATCACCGGGGCATCGGGCAGCGCGGGCCGTTCGATCATCGCCACCTGCACCCCCAATTCCCGCGCCGCGGTCAGTTTCGTCGCCGACGCCGCGCCCCCGGCGTTCTTGACCACCAGCCAATCGACCTTCAGCTCGGCAAACAACTCCCGCTCCTGCGTCACGGAAAACGGCGGCGTCCCCACCAGGAAACGCCCATTTTCAAACGGAAACGCCCGGTCAGGCGGGTCAATCTGCCGACAGATCAACTGACATGCCCCCAGATTGGCAAACCGCTCCAGCGTCTGCCGCCCCGTGGCCAGAAAAACAGTGCTGCCCGGCGCAATGTGTCGCGCCGCCTCCTCTTCGCGCTCGACCATCTGCCACAGGTCACCCGCCTGCGGGACCCATGGCGGTCGTTGCGCCAGGGCATAGGGCAGGCCCAACTCGGCGCAGATCCGGGCGGAGCGGTCCGAGATGCGCGCGGCAAAGGGATGGGTCGCATCGAGAACCGCGCTCACGCCCCGCTCCGCCAGATAGGCGCAAAACCCCGCGTCGCCGCCAAACCCGCCGATCCGCACCTCATGGCCGCCCGCCGCCGCAGCCGTCCGTGACCCACCGGCCAGCGAGACAATCACGTCGGTCTTTCGGTCATCCAACCGGCGGGCAATGTCCTGCGCCAATCCGGTCCCGGCAAGCAAGAGTAACGTCATGCCCCTTCATGTCCGCTAAGGCGCTGAATCGCAAGCCATCGTGCGAGGTCCACGCCGCTCCGATTGCGCTTGCAGCCCCCCTGCCATCGGAATAGCTCTGGGCGCATGACCAAACCCACCCAGACACCGATCGAGTCGCCCTCCCCGCTTGCCGGACGGACCCGCGCGACCCGGAGCGACGATCAGCGTGCCTGGCGCAATGTGCGGGTGCTGGTGCTGGCGCAGGCGATCCTGGGCGCGCAGATGGCGATGATGTTTGTGGTGGGCGGCCTGGCCGGTCAGACCCTGGCCAGCAATATCTGCTTCGCAACCCTGCCGATTTCGCTGATCGTGCTGGGCTCGATGGTCGCGGCCACGCCGCTTTCGTCGATCATGCAGAAATGGGGCCGCAAGGCGGGCTTTTTCATCGGCGCGGGTGCCGGTGCGCTCGGCGGGGCGATCGGCGCCTACGGGCTTTACCTCGCCTCCTTCCCGATCTTCCTTCTGGGCAGTTTCATCAGCGGGATCTACATGTCGGCGCAGGCTTTCTATCGCTTCGCCGCCGCAGATACCGCCAGCGACACGTTCCGCCCCAAGGCGATTTCCTACGTGATGGCCGGCGGGCTGGCGAGCGCGGTCATTGGCCCGCAACTGGTCAAGGTCACGTCGCAGGCGATGGTGATCCCCTTCATGGGCACCTACATCGCCATCGTCGCGCTCAATATCCTCGGCTCACTTCTCTTTCTTTTCCTCGACATCCCGAAACCCGCACCCCCCGCCGAGGACACGCCGCGGGGCCGCACCCGGCTTGAGCTTCTGAAAACCCCGCGCATTGCCGTCGCGGTGATTTGCGCGACCGTCTCCTATGCGTTGATGAACCTCGTCATGACCTCGACGCCGCTGGCGGTCGTGGGCTGCGGCTTCACCGAAGGCAACGCCGCCGATATCGTCACCGGTCATGTCCTCGCGATGTTCGCGCCCTCCTTCTTCACCGGTCACCTGATCGCCCGCTTCGGCGTGGAAAAGATCGTCGGGCTTGGTCTCGTGATCCTCGCGGGTGCGGGCGTTGTCGCCCTGCAGGGGGTCGAACTGGAGAATTTCTTCATCGCGCTGATCCTGCTTGGCCTCGGCTGGAACTTCGGCTTCATCGGCGCCACCTCGATGCTGGCTGCCGCCCATGAGCCCCATGAACGCGGACGGATGCAGGGGCTGAACGACCTGCTGGTCTTCGGCGGCGTCACCCTCGCCTCGCTCTCTTCCGGGGGGCTTATGAACTGCTCCGGCGGGGATGCGCAGACCGGCTGGATGTCGGTCAACCTCGCCATGGCGCCATTCCTGGTCCTGGCCGGCGGCGCGCTGATCTGGCTGGTGCTCAGACCGGCCGAATCATAGGTCGTGGCACAGGATCGGAACACAACCAGCACCGTACTCTGCCAAGCCCGCACACGTCATGGGTGAAGATTCCTTCATATATTTCAATATTTTACCATAGGTTGAGTGGATTTTTCGGTGACTTTTCAACGTGTTTTCCGGCCAATCTGAAATGTGGCGGAAATATGGCGAAAATTGGGCAAAAACCTGCTCAAACCCCGGGATTATGATAAGGTAACGGCGCAATAATTTCTAACAATTGCTTTGCGTGGGTTAACTAAGGGGGACCACTCTATGCGTATCAAGACGATGCTCCTGGCAGCAGCGGTTGCAACCGCCGCCGCGGGGACTTCGATGGCCGCAACGCTGACGCATCAGTATGATGTGACATCAGCGGTCGGATCGGGATCAGATCACAGCATCTGGATCAAATCCGGCATCGGCAGTATCGGTTCGGACTTCGACTTCAAGCCGGCTGGCCAGTTTTCGATGTATGACAATGGCACCGCAACCTTGACCGGTTCGGTCGAGTCGCAAAACACGGCCGGTTCAGGCTTCAAGGTGTCGTTCAACTATGACAGCAAGTTCAAGTTCACGCCGCAATTCAAATCCGAGAACGGATCGAAAGCCGTTCCGGGGCAAACCTTCTTCCGTGATCTGCAATCGGGAACGCTGACCGGTTATGGCGCCCTGGCGGGTCTGGTCATGAAGGTGTCACGGATGCCGAACAAGGGTCCTTACGCGACCCAGATCGGGCCGAGCAACGGGGTGAACAACGGCGCCAACAATAAGAACAAGAACTATGGTATGGCCCATTGGTTCGACATGAGGGTGCTGAAGAACAACTGCAAAGTTTGCACCAAGGCGACGGCCAGGGCGCTGAACAAGTCCCAGGGCGACGTTAATGTCGACCTCGAAGGCGGCCCGATCGGCGGACAGATTCCGCTGCCGGCGTCCGGCTTGCTGCTGGTGGGTGGTCTTGCCGGTCTTGCCGGTCTGCGCCGCAAGCGCCGCAGCTAACGCGCTTTCACTCTCCAGTCTATCGAAGGCGGCCCCCCTGGGGTCGCCTTTTTCGTGCCGCATAGGGACCGCAAATTGCCTCTACCAGCGTCCCGACAAGGCGCGCGCCATCAAAACCGCGCGCGACAGGATCGGCGCCGGTGATACTTCTCCCGCCGCCACCCGCGCTGGAACCTTCCGCGTCCGCCTCAGGATCATGCCGCTCTGCCAGGCCGGCAACAACGCGGGGCGCACGTCACGTGGGACACCGGACCGCGCCGCACGGGCACGCGCGAGGCGGCGTAGCCCCTCCGCCGCAAGCGCACCGACGGCCTCCGGGCGGCCATCCGGCAAGGGGATCCGCCCGGATTGCTCCAACGCGGGGATGGCCCGCATCCAATTGGCGAGGCCTTGGGCAAATCCTGCATCGCGAAGGACATCTTCGGGCGGGGTCCCAAGCGCCCGCCCCGCGGCCAGCATCAGGTGCCCGGCGGTCTTGTCGAGATAGTCGTGAAAATGCGCTGCGTCCTCGAACGGGTCGCGATAGATATCCCACCGTCGTGCCGCCACCAACTGGTCCAACAGCTCGGCCCCGTCGGCATCCAGCACCTCCGCCAGCGGTGTGACCACCTCGTGCCGCCGCACCTTGCCGCCCGCGCGGATTTCGTCCAGCGCATCACGCCACCATTGCAGGCGCATCTCGGCGATCATGCTTTCCTGCGTAACCCAGGGCGCCCGCGCCACCTCGACATTGAACGCATAGATCGGAAACAGCACCCGGCGCGCGGCCACCGGTGCGGCCATCGCGGCCATGAACCGGTCGGGATCGGCCCGGCGCACCAGGTCGGCGCAGGCGTTGAGGTCAGCCGTCTCCACGCAGGAGCTTCCAGTTGATCGCGTCAAGCAGCGCCTCGAAGGAGGCATCGACGATGTTCGGGCTGACCCCCACGGTGGACCAGCGCCGCCCCTGGCCATCCTCGCTGTCGATGATGACGCGGGTCACGGCCTCGGTACCGCCCTGGGTGATACGCACCTTGAAGTCCACCAACCGCATATCGGCAATCTGATCCTGGTAGCGGCCCAGATCCTTGGCCAGCGCCTTGGCAAGCGCGTTCACCGGGCCGCGATCGCTTCCGGCCTCGTCCATGGATTCGGAGACCGACAGCTTTTTCTCGCCATCGACCTTGACCACCACGACGGCCTCGGAAAGCGATATCATGTTGTTATACTTGTTCTTTCGCCGCTCCACCGTGACCTTGTAGCGTTTGACCTCGAAGAACTCCGGCAGGATGCCCAACTCGGCCCGCGCCAGCAGCTCGAACGACGCCTGCGCGCTGTCATAGGTATATCCCTTGGCCTCGCGCGTCTTGATCTCATCAAGGATGCGCGGCAGCGCCGGGCTGTCCTTTTCGACCTCCAACCCAGCCTCGGCCAGACGCCGACGCAGGTTCGACTGCCCCGCCTGGTTCGACATCGGGATGATCCGTGCATTGCCCACGGTTTCGGGGTCGATATGCTCATAAGTGGTCGGATCCTTGAGGATCGCGCTGGCATGCAGCCCCGCCTTATGGGCAAAGGCCGACGCGCCGACATAAGCCGCCTGCCTGAGCGGCACGCGGTTGAGGATATCGTCAAGCTGCCGACTGGCCTGCGTCAGGCCACCAAGCGCCTCGCGGCTGATCCCGGTCTCATACCGGCTGGCATAGGGCTCTTTGAGCAGAAGCGTGGGAATGAGCGCCGTGAGGTTCGCATTGCCGCAGCGTTCACCCAGCCCGTTCAACGTCCCCTGCACCTGCCGCGCGCCCGCATCAATCGCGGCAAGGCTTCCCGCCACGGCGTTTTCCGTGTCGTTATGGGTGTGGATGCCAAGGCAATCCCCGGGGATGCCCGCTTCGATCACCGCGCGGGTGATGGCATGAATGTCGCCGGGCAGCGTACCGCCATTCGTATCGCAGAGCACGACCCAGCGCGCACCGGCATCATAGGCAGCCTTCACTGCCGTGATCGCGTAGTCCGGGTTGGATTTGTAGCCGTCAAAGAAGTGTTCCGCGTCAAACAGCGCCTCGCGCCCCTGCGCCACGATATGCGCCACGGATTGCGCGATGTTGTCGGTGTTTTCCTCAAGCGTGATGCCCAGCGCGGTCTCGACATGGAAATCATGGGTCTTGCCCACGAGGCAAACCGCCTGCGTCCCGGCATTCATCACCGCGGCGAGCACCTCGTCATTGGCGGCACTGCGCCCGGCGCGCTTGGTCATGCCAAAGGCGGTCAGCCGCGCGCGGGTCTCGGGGGCCGCGTCAAAGAACTCGCTATCGGTCGGGTTCGCCCCGGGCCAGCCGCCTTCGATATAGTCCACGCCCAACTGGTCAAGTGCGGCCGCGATCTGATGTTTCTCAGGGGTCGAAAACTGCACGCCTTGCGTCTGCTGCCCGTCACGCAGGGTGGTGTCATAGATGTAGAGGCGTTCCATGGTCATGCGCCCGCCCCGCTCGGCCCTGTAGCGAAGTCTGCGTTGGGAACAAGCTGTTCGACAGATTCATCGCCGCACCGATAGAGCCCCACGGATACAGCGGAAGTCGCCATGACAGTAGGGCCGCGCCCGAACCTGGGGGGGCGCAAGCAACAGTAGAAGGGGGGACTGTCGGCGTCACTCTGCAAAACACCTCTTCGGTGCGAAACCTCATCTAGGCGCCCTCCCGTGGGGAGGGTCGGGCGCGGCCCGGCGGTGCCGGGCAACAAGGTCTGATTGGAGGTACTCATTTCAGTGACCTCAGCTTTTCCAAATCGACTGATGAACCGAATTTCCACTCTGATCCACTTTTCTTGTCTTCGATTATGATCCCGGCTTCTTTGAGCGCATCGCGTATTGCATCAGCGCGGGCAAAGTCCTTACTCGCTTTCGCACTCGCTCTTTCAGAAACCAGTTCGTCGATCTGACTCGCCACCTCTTCGTTTGTACCGAAAGCCAAATCGCCGGACTTGACGTATCTGGCCTCCTCCCAACCACCTAACTCATCATCCAGCAAACCTAGCATTTGCGCCGAAGCTTTGAGCGAAGGCAAATCTTGTTTCGATTTGTCAAAGCCTGCGCTGAACGCTGAACTAAACGGTCGAGACGCTAGCTTGTGGAGCTCACCAATTGCACCCGGCGTATTCAAGTCGTCAGCCAGGAGTTCCAGAAAAGCAGAGGATACTGCTCCAGCGTCCACGTCCTTCGTCAACTCACGCCACTTCCGTAGCGTCTTCTCGGCCTCCTTTGCCTTCTCCGCTGTCCAATCCATCGGCTTGCGGTAATGCGTACTCAGGAAGACGAACCGGATCACCTCACCCGGTATCCCCTGATCCAGCAAATCCCGTACAGTAAAGAAATTGCCCAGGCTCTTGGACATCTTCTTGCCCTCGACCTGCAACATCTCGTTATGCATCCAGACCTGTGCGAAACCACCCTCGGGATGGGCGCAGCATGACTGCGCAATCTCGTTTTCGTGGTGCGGGAACATCAGGTCGTTGCCGCCGCCGTGAATGTCGAAACTCTCGCCCAAAAGCTCGTAGGCCATGGCCGAGCATTCGATATGCCAGCCGGGCCGCCCCCGACCCCAGGGGCTCTCCCACCCCGGCAGTTCCTCCGAAGACGGCTTCCACAAAACGAAATCCATCGGGTCTTCCTTGTAGGGCGCCACCTCGACCCGCGCCCCCGCGATCATGTCATCGACCGACCGCCCCGACAGCGCGCCGTAGTCCTTGTAGGACCGCACCCGGAAAAGCACATGACCCTCCGCAACATAGGCATGACAATCGGCAATCAGCTTCTCGATCATCGCGACCATCTGCGGAATGAACTCGGTCGCCCGTGGCATCGCATCCGGCTCCAACGCCCCAAGCGCCCCCATATCATCCAGAAACCACTGCGTCGTCTCGGCGGTTATGTCGCCAATAGGCCGCCCGCTCTCGGCCGCGCGCGCGTTGATCTTGTCATCCACATCCGTGAAATTCCGCGCATAGGTCACATGATCCACGCCATAGATGTGCCGCAAAAGCCGGTAGAGGACATCAAACACCACCACGGGCCGCGCATTGCCCAGATGCGCGCGGTCATAGACCGTCGGCCCGCAAACATACATCCGCACATTCTTCTCATCCAGAGGGGTAAACTCCTCTTTCTTGCGGGTCTTGGTGTTGTGCAGCTTGATCGTCGTCATGGTTTCCTCACACGCAGGCGGTTGCGGCGGGCTTACCAACTTCGATCACTGATTTGAATGAGAAAGAACGGCCCGCCTGAGTTATCTCAGCAGGTAATGCAGCAAATGATGCAAATGGTCCGTGTCATGGCAGCTTGCATAACCGATGCGCCAACCGCCTGGCAAGACCGGAGTTGCGCGCCGCCCCTGCCCGGCAGCACCCAAATCGCCGCCCGAGTGCGCCAGGGAGGGTGGGCGGGGCGCATGAGGGCGGCGATCCGACATGCGCTCACGCAGCGCAGCCTGCGGGTCTTTCGACCACCAGTTGCGCCCGCACCGTCAGCGCAATGCCAACGGCGATGATGGCCGCGCCGCCCCAGGTCGCTGGCCCATAGGCCTCACCCAGGAATAGCGTCCCCGCGCCCAGCCCAACGGCTGCCGCAACATAGCCGATCTGGCTGAGTAAAACCGGCCCGCCGAGCTTCTGCAGCCGGAAATAGGCCGGGAACATCAGCCCTGCGGCCACTGCCTGCACCATCGTGGCCAATGGCACCTCGCGCAGCGGCGCCAACGGCAGATCACCGGTCAGTGACAATTGCAGCAGGACATAGGCCAATATCGCCCAGAAGTGGCTCCAAAACGCCAGCGCCGCGGGATGCGCCGCCTCGGGCCAGTCAAGCGTCCGGTAGATATTCCCCAACGCCAGGGCCACGGGGATACCGAAGGCCAGAAACGCCCAGAACGCCGCCCCCTCGACGCTGCCCCGGCCCAGGGCGACCAGTGCCGCGCCGATCATCCCCACGCCAATCCCGTAGACGCCCAGCCGTCCGGGCACTTTCAGCCCTGCCAGCGCCGTCAGCGCCAGCGTGACCACCGGCGACAAGGCAAACATCAACCCGGCATAGCCCGCCCCAACCCGCGGGATCAGAAAAAACACCAGCGCATTGACCAAGGCGAAAGACATCAGCCCCGAAATCACCGTGTAGCGCAGCATCTGCCCCCGCGGCAGGCGCAACCGCCCCTGCAGGATCAGCCCGGGCAACAGCAACCCCGCCGCACCGGCCGAGACCACCATCGCCCAGACCAGTGGCGACACCCCTGCCCCCGCCGCCAGCTTGCCCAGCGGGAAGTTCAACCCGAAGAGCCCGCCGGTATAGAGCAGCAACAGGACGCCCTGCCGGTTCGATCCCGCCTCAGTCATAATGCACCACCTCAAACTCGATCCCGTCCGGCCCGTCGAAATAGAACCGCAGCCCGGGCTCGTAATCGCCATGGTTATGCGGCACATACCCCGCCGCCTTGACCCGCGCCTCGGTCGCGTCGATGTCATCCACCACCACGCCGACATGATTGATCCCGCCCACGCGGGAATAGGTGTCCCCCATCGCCGACAGCTCCTTGGCCGGGGCATAAAGCGCAAGATAACTGCCCTCGTCGCCCACATGCACGGTAAAGCCATTGTCCTTGGCCGCCCCTTCCCAGCGGACATGCCAGCCGAAGATCTCGCACAGGATCGCGGCACTTGCCTTGGGGTCCGGGACGGTGACGTTCACATGTTCCAGTTTCATAACAGGTTCCTTTCAATATTGATTCCATTTGATTTCCAACGTAATTCCTCAAGTTAACTTTAACTCAATAGGAAAAATATCCATGCAAGACAGATACTTGGCTAAAAGAGGTCTGAGCATCGGTTATGTCTCCGACCGCACCGGGCTCCCTCAATCGGCAATCCGCTATTACGAGGACGAGGGCCTCGTGACCCCGGACCGCAACGATAGCGGCCACCGAAGGTACGCCCGCGCCGACATACGGCGGCTGAGCTTCGTGATGATCTCGCAAGGGCTCGGGTTTTCCATCGCCGAGATCCGCGAAGCTCTCTCGACCCTGCCCGAAAACCGCACACCCAGCAAAGCCGACTGGGCGCGGATTTCCCGCAAATTCGGCGCGGTGCTGGACGACCGGATCGCGCAGATGCAGGCGCTGCGCGCGCGGCTCGACGGGTGTATCGGCTGCGGCTGCCTCTCGCTCAAGACCTGCGCGCTTTACAACAAACGCGACCGGGTGGCCCGGCGCGGGGCGGGTCCGCGCTATCTCATGGGTGATCCGGTCGAGATGGATTAGGGGCAGACGCCGCCCATCGCCACACTCTTCGGCCCAAAAACGGTTTTCGAGGTCCGTTTGCGACATCGGTCGCTATTGGAATAGACTAACCGCAGGGAATCGTGCCGATTTGCGCGCGTCAGGACTGAGGGAGGATCTGACGATGAACCCATGCTGCAAGATTGCAGTGATCATCCGCACCATCGGGGCAAACCGGGGACGTGCGGCGCGTGGCAGACCGTCCAAGGGCTGAACCTTCACCCCTTCTCCAAATTCTTGCCACCAGGACCCCGACATCATGACAGCCCCCGTTTCCCGCCGCTCCGGCGGTCGCGCCGCCCGTAAAGCCAGCCGCGAAGCCCCCCTCTCCGACGCCGAACGCCCGATCCAGCCGGGCATGGAGGGCGGCACCTACAAGCCGCTCAGCCCCGAACAGATCGACCAGATCCACGAAGCCGCGCTGCAGGCGCTGGAAACCATCGGCCTGGCCGATGCGCCCGAAAGCGGGGTCGCCTACCTGACCGGGGCGGGCGGCATCCAGGGCGACGATGGCCGCATCCGCTTCCCCCGCGCCGTGGTCGAGGAGGCGCTTGCCAAGGCCTGCAAGAAGATCACCCTCTGCGGCCGCGACCCGCGCCATGACATGCAGCTTTGGGGCGCGCGGGTGCATTACGGCACCGCCGGGGCCGCCGTGCACATGGTCGATGTAAACGGCCGCGAATACCGCGACAGCACGGTGCAGGACCTGCATGACGCCGCGCGGATATGCGATCAGCTTGACAATATTCACTTCGTGCAGCGCCCGATGGTCTGCCGCGATATCGCCGATAACCGCGAGATGGACCTCAACACGATCTACGCCTGCTGCTCGGGCACCACGAAACATATCGGCACCTCCTTTACCGAGCCGGACTTTGTGGCCCCTGCCCTTGAGATGCTGCACATGATCGCGGGCGGCGAAGAGGCCTGGCGCGCGCGGCCCTTCCTGTCGAACTCGAACTGCTTCGTGGTCCCGCCGATGAAATTCGCGACCGAGGCCTGCGAAGTGATGGAACGCTGCATCGAAGGCGGCATGCCGGTCCTGCTGCTCAGCGCAGGCATGGCCGGGGCCACCGCACCCTCGACCATCGCGGGGGCCATCGTGCAAGCCACGGCGGAATGCCTCGCCGGTCTGGTTTACGTCAACGCCGTCGCCCCGGGGCATCCGGCGATCTTCGGCACCTGGCCCTTCGGCCTCGACCTGCGCAGCGGGGCGATGACCGGCGGTTCGGGTGAACAGGCCCTTCTGAGTGCCGGTTGCGCCCAGATGCACAAGCATTACGGCCTGCCCGGCGGCGCCGTGGGCGGGATCACCGACGCCAAACTGCCCGACATGCAGGCCGGGTGGGAGGCGATGTGCTCCAACGTCATGGCGGGCCTGTCGGGCCTCAACATGGTCTATGAGGCGGCGGGCATGCATGCGTCGCTTCTGGGTTTCTGTCACGAGTCGCTCATCCTGGGTGACGACCTCATCGGCCACGCCATGCGCTGCGTGCGCGGCATCGAGGTCAATGACGTGACCCTCGCCCTCGATCAGATCGCCGAGGTCTGCATGGGCGGCCCGGGACACTACCTTGGCACGGATCAAACGCTGCTTCGGATGCAGTCGGATTATGTCTATCCGGCGCTTGGCAACCGGATGAGCCCCAAGGAATGGAACGAAAACGAGAAACCGGACCTGATCGAAAACGCCATCGCGCGCAAGGAACGCATTCTGTCGGAACCTTCCGCCGCACGGTTCGATCCGATGCTCGATGCGGAACTGCGCAAGGCGTTCAACATCCACCTGCCCGCCTGACGGGCATAGTTCTGCGGCTGGCCGACCCCCTTGGGTTGGCTGGCCGCCACCGGCGCAAGCTCCCGGGCCAGTTTGCGCCGCATCGCCTGGGCGAAATCCCCGCGGCGCGCCACACTCATCACAAACGCCCCTTCGCCGCCGATCACCCGCGCGCGGTAGTAGCCCGCAAGGTTCCGGTCGCCGTCTTCGATTACAAGCCCGTTGATCGTGACCCCCGCCAGCACCGCCAGATCACGCGCGGCCTCCGGCGAAGGGCCGGAATTGTGCCGCGAATCCCCCGATATGTCGATCTTGAGGCGCTGGCCTGCAAACCCGTTTTCCAACAGAAGTTCTGTCGAAAAGACGATCGCATCGCTGATCGACGTACCTCGGCCCGCCCCTTGTCGCGGCGCCTCTTCGACCTTGCTGGCAAAGCCGAACACATCCGCCGCATCGCGCAGCCGGTGCCAGCTGACCGCCTGCCGGTTCAGGCTCCCGAGGCTCCAATGCACCAAGGTCACCGCGACACCGCCCGGATGCTCTTCGACCGCGCTCAGGACATCGGGATGGCGCAGCGCCTCGGCGATCCCCTGCATCTGAAGGTGATATTCCTCGCGGCTGACACTGATCGACGTATCGACCGCCAGGACCAGTTCAACCCCCACCGGGATCCGTGATTGGGCCAAGCCGGCCGACCCGGCAAGAACGGTCAGGATCAGGGCAAAGACACGCAGCATCATGGCCGATATGGGACATGGAATGACAAATCGGTCAAGCCACCTGCGCAACCGCCCACCTCAGGCTCAGGGTTTGCGGTCCATCTCCTCCATGGCACGGCTCCATTGCCGTTCATGCAGGAGTTTCTTGAAGATGCGCTCCAATTCCCGCACCGCGCCCGTCTCAAAGCACCCGCCATGGGACAGGATGATCCGGCGCGGGCGCCAGTCGATCATGTGCTCAACCGAAGGTGCCAGGCCCGCATTTCTGTAACGGCGGCGCATCAGGTAGGGCATGCCACCGGCGCTGTCATCGGTCCCCGCCAGCCAGATCAGGGGCCGCATCCAGACCGGCAGGCGCGCGGTGTCGAAATTCTGGATCAGGTCGGCGACGATCAAGGTTGAGGAGGCGCGGTGATGAAACACCGCCTCGCGGTATCGCTTGCTGCCACCAACAATCAGATGGGCAATCTCATGGCTCCACGGCGTTTCGCCGCCCAGCTCGAAATCATACGCGACCCCCACACCACGCGCGCCCTCGGGCGGGACGGCCCAGACCCTGGCGGCCGGGAACACCTCCCGCCAACCCTCAAGGAAAACCGTATGATCCCAATTGGGTAGAACGAGGTGTTGAACCTCTCCAAGCGCATTGAGCTCGGCGATCAAACCTTCGCAAAGCCCGGTCGGGGAATGTACCCAGAGCCCGCCATCGGCAAGCTGCACCACGCTGGCCCGGGTCGAAATGGGCATCCGGCGGCAGATCACCGCCGGGCCGTCCACGATCCATATCCCCTCATCGACCGGCTTGAGCGTGCCGAGGGGGGGATAGGTCGTCATCGCTGTCTCTCGATCACTTGATGACGGAAACCGACGTCATCACGTCCGGCTTGCCGACCACTGCACCCGATTGCCCTTGACCGCGCTTGATGGCGTCAACCACCTCCATGCCTTCGGTGACCTGGCCGACAACGGTGTATTGACCGTTCAGGAAATGCCCCGGGGCGAACATGATGAAGAACTGGCTGTTGGCGCTGTCGGGGTTCTGCGCGCGGGCCATGCCGACGACACCGCGATCATACGGCACATCGGAAAACTCCGCCGCCAGGTCCGGCAGATCGCTGCCGCCAGTGCCCGCGCGGCGCATGTCGTCGCCCATCTTGCCGTATTGCACATCGCCGGTCTGGGCCATGAAGCCCTCGATCACCCGGTGAAACACCACGTTGTCATAGGCGCCATCATCGGCAAGCTGCGTGATCTGCGCCACATGGGCTGGGGCCACATCCTCGAAGAGGTCGATGACGACGGTGCCATTGGCCTCGCCCTCGATCTGGATCTCAAGGCCGGTGGCCAGCGCCGGGCTGGCCAGGAGCGACATCAGGATGGCGAGTTTACGCATCGGCGGCCACCTTGACGCTGACCATCCGGTCCGGGTTCATCGGTGGCTCGCCCCGCATGATGGCGTCCACATGTTCCATGCCCGACGTGACCCGGCCATAGACCGTGTATTGACCGTTGAGGAAATGGTTGTCGCTGAAATTGATGAAGAACTGGCTGTTGGCGCTGTCGGGGTTCTGGCTGCGCGCCGCGCCCAGGGTACCGCGGTCATGCGGCAGTTTGGAGAACTCTGCCTTGAGGTTCGGCAGATCGCTGCCGCCGGTCCCCGCCGCGCGCAGGTTGAAGTCCTTTTCCATGTTGCCATTGGCCACATCACCCGTCTGCGCCATGAACCCGTCGATCACCCGGTGGAACGCTACGTTGTCATAGGCGCCGGAGCGGGCCAGTTCCTTCATCCGCTCGCAATGGCCCGGGGCCACATCGGGCAGCAGCTCGATGGTGACGGTACCATCCTTCAGCTCCATAAGGATTGTGTTTTCGGGGTCTTTGATCTCGGCCATCGGGCTCTCCTTCGTAACGTGGTTGCTCCGATACCTAGGCCCTATCACCGCAATTGCCAAGCGCAGAGCTTGACCCTTGGAAGGCTTCACGCCAATAGGGGCGCGAATTACGGTATGGAGGCCACGGGCATGAGCTGGAAAACGCTGGATGACATGGAACTGGACGGCAAGCGCGTCCTGACCCGCGTGGATATCAACGTGCCGGTGGAAAACGGCATGGTCACCGATACCACCCGCATCGACCGGATCGTGCCGACCATCCATGACATCCTGTCGAAGGGCGGCAAGCCGATGCTGATTGCGCATTTCGGACGGCCCAAGGGCAAGGTTGTGCTCGACATGTCCCTGCGCGTCGTCCTGCCCGCGCTGGAGGCCGCGCTCGGGCGGTCGGTCACCCTCATCGAAACGCTCGAAGGGGCCGAGGCGCTGACCAGCGAGGCGCAGGCCGCCGATGTGCTGCTGCTCGAGAACATCCGCTTTCATCCGGGCGAAGAGGCCAACGATCCTGATTTTGCCAAACGCCTGGCGGGTCTCGGCGATGTCTTCTGCAACGATGCCTTCTCCGCCGCGCACCGCGCCCATGCCAGCACCGAAGGCATGGCCCATCACCTGCCCTCCTGCGCCGGTCGCCTGATGCAGGCCGAGCTTGAGGCGCTCGAGGCCGCTTTGAGCGCGCCGCAACGCCCCGTTGTGGCTGTGGTCGGCGGCGCGAAGGTTTCGACCAAGCTCGAACTCTTGAGCAATCTCGTGGACAAGGTCGATCACCTGGTGATCGGGGGCGGCATGGCCAACACCTTCCTCGCGGCACAGGGGTTGAAGGTGGGCAAATCGCTTTGCGAACACGAGATGGCCGACACCGCCCGCGCGATCATGTCGAAGGCCGCCGCGACCGGGTGCGAGATCATCCTGCCCGCCGATATCGTCGTTGCCCGCGAATTCGCAGCATGCGCCGAAAATGCCACCTTCGCGGTACACCTCTGCCCCGAAGACGCGATGATCCTCGACGCGGGGCCACAATCCGTCGCCCGTGTCGCCGCCGCCTTGGACAACGCCAAGACGCTGATCTGGAACGGTCCCTTAGGTGCGTTCGAAATCGAACCCTTCGACGCCGCCACCAATGCCGCCGCCCGTCACGCGGCCGAACGGACCCGCGCGGGCCAGCTCATTTCCGTGGCCGGTGGCGGCGATACGGTCGCCGCCCTGAACCAGGCCGGAGCGGCAGATGATTTCACCTATATCTCCACCGCAGGTGGTGCGTTCCTCGAATGGATGGAAGGCAAGGACCTGCCGGGGGTGGCGGCGCTCAAGGACTGATCTGCAACGATGGGTTAGTAGACTTAACCGTAGCTCGACTTCAACGCCCCGCGCGGAATCAAGGCCGAAGGCCGCCGCGCGATCGCCATCCAGCGGTCTGGCCATCGCACAGCTTTTTTCGAAAAGCGACTTAACCCGCAAAAGGCCCATAACGAACAGAACTTGTCTCGCTCCCCGGCATCACCTTATCCTGCGCTCAGATGACGCGGGAGGATTGCTTTGCAGAACTGGACACTGATAACCGGCGCGTCCGAGGGGCTCGGCAAGGAGTTCGCACGGATCGCGGCCAAGGCCGGGCGCAACCTGATCCTGACGGCGCGCTCCGAGGACAAGCTCCACGCGCTGGCCCAGGAACTCTCCGGCACCGCCGGGGAGGTTGTTGTCATCCCCGCCGACCTCAATGACCTGGCCGAGGCGGAACGGCTCTGGACCGAGGCCTCCGCGGACCGCCGCATCGACGTCCTTGTGAACAATGCCGGGCTGGGCTCTCACGGGGCCTTCGGCGCGCCGGAGACCTGGCCCACGGAACTGACCTCGATCAACGTCAATATCCTCGCCTACACGTTCCTGATGAACCGCGCGGTTGCCCATATGAAGGGCCACAAGGCCGGGCGTATCCTGAACGTGGCCTCCGTCGCAGGCTTTACCCCCGGGCCCAACATGGCCGTCTATCACGCCACCAAGGCCTATGCGCTCCACCTGTCCGAGGCCGTCGCCGAGGAGCTGCGCGGCACCAATGTGACGGTAACGGCGCTCTGTCCCGGCGCCACGGAAACCGGGTTTTTCGATGCCGCCGACATGGATGGCGTGCGCCTGCTGAAGATGCGCAAACCGATGACCGCCGCCGAGGTCGCACAGGCAGGCTGGCAGGCGATGATCGGCGGCAAGACGGTCATCGTGACCGGTATCATGAACAAGGTCTTTGCCATCCTGCCGAGGATCACGCCCCGCTTCATGACCACCTTCGTTGCGGGCAAGATCATGGGGAAAGGCCGGTAGCGCCGCCTTTCTCCGGCTTTGCCCATCTGTTAGCGCCATCATAATTGCAACACGCGCCGGTCTCGCCTAAGAGCCGCAGGAAGATTTATTCAGGGTCACAACAGTCAGGGATCGTCATGTCGAAAGAAGCACAGCGTCAGCAAATGAGTTCGGGGAATGGGTTTGTGGCGGCACTGGACCAATCCGGCGGCTCGACCCCCAAGGCGCTGGCGCTCTACGGTGTGAACGAAGATGCCTATGGCAACGACGCCGAGATGTTCGACCTGATGCACGCCATGCGTTCGCGCATCGCCGGCTCCCCGGCCTTTACCGGCGACAAGGTCGTGGGCGCGATCCTGTTCGAGATGACCATGGACCGGCAGATGGGCGGCAAACCCTCGGCCACCTATCTGTGGGAGGACCGCGGCGTGGTCCCTTTCCTCAAGGTGGACAAGGGGCTCGACGATGAGGCCAATGGGGTGCGGCTGATGAAGCCGATGCCGGACCTCGACGCGCTGCTGGAACGCGCCAATGCGGCGGGGATTTTCGGCACCAAGATGCGCTCGGTCATCGACGCCGCCTCACCCCGTGGCATCGCCGCCAACGTGGCACAGCAATTCGAAGTGGGTCATCAGATCCTGGGCCATGGCCTGGTGCCGATCATCGAACCCGAGGTGACGATTTCGATCGGTGACAAGGCCGAGGCCGAGGAGATGCTGCTGGCAGAACTGACCCGGCATCTGGATGCGATGTCCGACGACAAGCAGGTGATGCTGAAACTGACCCTGCCCGAGACGGCCAATCTTTATAAGCCGCTGATCAACCACCCGCGCGTGATGCGCGTCGTGGCGCTTTCGGGCGGATATTCCCGTGATGAAGCCAACACTCGCCTGAGCCAGAATACCGGCATGATCGCCAGTTTCTCCCGCGCGCTCAGCGAAGGGCTCTCGGCGGATCAGTCGGACGCCGCGTTCGACGCCATGCTGGCCGACACGATCGAGAGCATCTATCAGGCATCCGTCGCAGGCTGACCTCCCCCTGCCCCAACCGGCGCCCACGTGATCCATCTGAAACGCCTGTTGCCAGATACGGCGCAGGGCGGCTACGATTTCCGCGTTGGAACGAGGGGGATTGGTATGAGGTCATTTACAAAATACGCAGCTTTGATCGCAATGGGGCTGTCGCTCATGGCCTGCGCCCCCAAGAAGCCCTATGAGCCGATCGTCGATGGCCCCAAGTGCGCGGGATATGACAGCGACCTTGCCGATTGCCGTGACATCTCGAAAACCAAGAAAGCAACAGGCGCCGGTGCGGCGACCGGGGCCTTTACCGGCGGCATCACGGCGGGCGCCTATGGTGGATCAACCGGCGACGTGGCGGCCAGTATCGCGCTTGGCGGCCTTGTCGGGTCTGCCAAGGAAAAGGCCAAGGCCCGGTCTGCACGAGACCGCCTGGTCTTTCACTGCATGCGCGGCCGGGGTCATAACGTGATCGGCTAGATCATTCGGCGAAAGTCGGATGCCGCGACGCTCAGTCCGGCTCATAGCTCAGGATATCGCCCGGCTGACACTCGAGGTACTCGCAGATCGCGTTCAGCGTACTGAACCGCACACCTTTGATCTTGCCGGACTTGATGAGCGACAGGTTGGTCTCGGACAGGTCGATTGCCGCCGCCAACTCGCGCGAAGACACCTTGCGCTTGACCAGCATCAGGTCGAGGGAAACGGTGATAGCCATCGCCCTGCCCCTAAAGGAAATGCTGGTTTTCTTCTTCGGCCAGCCAGGCGCGTTCAAGCGTCTGCGAAATGGCCATCATCGCGATCCCGATGATGAAGAAAACAATATCGAGATCCAGCGGATCCCAGGAAAAGTCGAACTCGTCAGTGACCTCGGTCCCGATCACGATGAGGTGCTGCACCCCGCCCGCCAGAATGTTGTAGCCGAGCCAGAACCCGATCAGGCCCAACCCGACGGTCCGCAAGCGCCGCGACAGATCGCGAAAGTCTTGGCCGCGCCCGCCGCTCAGGATGCGCCAGACCGCGGCATAGGCCATCGCAAGGCAGGCAAGCGCCACCGCCGTGACGAGAAGCCCGATCAGCAGCGCCCAGAATGGCGGCGATGCCGGTTGCACCGGGAAGTCGTAAAGCTCCCAGATGTCGTTATGCAGGCCGGCCATCTGCCCGATCCAGAGCGTGCCCAGAACAAGCACATAGTAGAGCAGGCTGATCGACATGGCTGTTTTTGCAAGGAAATTCATCGGGCTGGTCTCATCGTTGGTCACCGTCTGCGGTATCACTTAGTGCATATCATAATATGTTTGTAGCAATATTTTGCATACTTTATGTTTTATTTAAAATCTTTGTTGCGAATCGAAAACACTCTGCCTATATGCCTCTCATCCCGGACGTTCCGGGCCTGTTACGAATGAGGACACCATGCGTATTTCAATCAACACTCCCCTTCTCCTTGGCCTGGGCCTTTCCCTCGCTGCCTGCGCCGAAACCCCCTATGAGCCGATTGTCGATGGCCAGGTATCGCGGAATTACCACGCGGATCTGAATGCCTGCCGGCAGATCTCGACCCAGAAACAGAGCACCGGAAATGGCGCCACCGCGGGCGCGGTCATCGGCGGCGTGATCGGCGGTCTTGAGGACGAATCCGTCGGCGGCGCCGTTGTTGGGGCGGCCGTGGGCGGCCTGATCGGATCGGCCGAGGAAAACGCTGAGATCGACGATGCCCGGGACCGGATTGTCTTCAACTGCATGCGCGGGCGCGGCCACAATGTCGTCGGTTAGGTTCGGCAGCACGGGCGTCACATTACGGCTGCCCACGGCCGTGACGCTCGTCATCATGTCCGGTTTGGCGGCCTGTACGCAGGTCGCCGTCCTGGCGCTGAACACCGTCACGACCACCAGTTTCACCGTCGAAGGTACCCGCCTCTACATGAGCGGCGAGATCAACGCCAAGACGTTCGATCAGTTCGAGGCGGTCTATGCCGCCAACCCGCAGATCGACACGCTGGTCGAACTCGATGTGCCGGGGTCGGTTGACGATGACACGATGATCGCGCTGGCCTACCGGGTGCGGGAACTCGGTCTCAACACCCACCTCACCGCGCGCAGCGAGGTGTATTCCGGCGGTGTCGACCTCTTTCTCGCTGGCGTCCGGCGGACAATGGCGCCCGAGGCGAAGATCGGCGTTCATGCCTGGTCGGATGGCAACCGCGAGGCGCATGAATACCCGATGGGCGCGCCCGAACATGAACAGAACCGCCGCTACATCGAGGAGATGCTGGGCAGTGACGCCTTCTACTGGTTCACGATCCTCGCAGCCCCGGCGGATGGCATTCACATCATGACTGACGCGGAAATCGCCCGGTTCGGCCTGCTGACCGGATAGACGCCGGGCCTAACCGCCGAGCCGCGTGATGATCCCCGCAAGGTCGACATTGCCAATGGCCCCCGCGGTCCGGCCCCGCTCTCCGGCCAGGCGCGTGGCGACATAGCCGTCCGATACCGCCGCTGGGGCCTGCCGGATCAGGACTGAGGCCGTCAGCAACGTCGCCAGGCTTTCGACATACCAGCGCGCCTGCCCCTCGTCGGGCAGCTTGGGAAACCGCTGCATATGGGCCTTGACCGCCATGTCGTAGCGGTGGTTCTGCCCTGCCGCCTGCCCCAGTTCTTCGCTCAACACCTCCCCGGCCAGCGGTTCGCGCTTGAGCGTGCGCAGCACGTCGAGGCAGATCACATTGCCGGACCCTTCCCAGATCGAATTCAAAGGCGCCTCGCGGTAAAGCATCGGCAGGCCGGTCTCTTCGACATATCCCGCGCCGCCCATGATCTCCATCGCCTCATACACCAATCCGGGACAGAGCTTGTTGCCCAGGTACTTGGCCAGCGCCACGGCGAGGCGCGCATAGGCCCGGTCACGCTCGGACGTGCCATCAAAGGCGCGTGCCACGTGGAGCCCAAGCGCCAGTGTCCCCTCCCAATCCAGCGTCAGATCCGCCAACACGCTGCGCATCAGCGGCTGATCGACCAGCTTGCGCTGAAACACCGTGCGGTGCCGTACCCAGTGACCGGCCCGGTCCAACGCGGCCCGCATCAGGCCCGCCGGGGCCAGCGCCGTGTCGAGCCGGGTGTGATGCACCATGGCAAGGATCGTCCGCACCCCGTCCCCTTCGGCCCCAAGCCGATGCGCCAATGCGCCATGATACTCGATCTCCGCCGAGGCATTCGAGCGGTTACCGAGCTTGTCCTTGAGCCGCTGGATGTGAATCGCGTTGCGCGTCCCCTCGGGCCAGCGCGGCACGAGGAAACAGGTCAAGCCCTCCGGCGCCTGCGCCAGGGTCAGAAACCCGTCCGACATCGGCGCGGAGCAGAACCACTTATGCCCGGTCAGGCGGTAATCGCTGCCATCCCGTTCCGCGCGGGTCATGGTCATGCGAATGTCGGACCCGCCCTGCTTCTCGGTCATCGCCATGCCCAAAGTCGCACCGGGTTTGCGCGCCAGGGGCTTGGCAGCCCCGTCGTAAATGCGCGCGGTGAGCTTCGGCACCCAGGCATCGAAGAGCGCCCTCTCGGCCTGCAACGCCGGGACCGCGGCATAGGTCATCGTCATCGGGCAACACACGCCCGGCTCCACCTGACTGGTGAGATAGACCATCGCCGCATGGGTCGCATGGCCACCCCGGCGCCCCTCCCACGCAATGGCGGCATATCCGGCCCCGATACCCGTCTGCATCAACTCGTGATAGGCGGGCGAAAACCGGACCTCATCCAGCCGCCGTCCCCCGGCATCGAAAGAGACGAGTTCCGGCGCCTGTCGGTGGGCCGCAATCGCGGCTTCGGCCACTGCCTGCCGGCCCAATTTTGCGCCATAGCTCGCCAGGTGGTCCGCGTCTGCCCGAGCGGTTGCGGCATGGTCGATAAGCGCCTGATCCGCCGACCATAAATCCCGATCCCTCCATGCCGTCGGCTGATTGGTCACCTCATGAGTCGCCAGGTGGCTCCGGGGGGATGAGTGCGGCATTCAGATTTCTCCTTCAGGTGTATTCCTAGCGTGGTTCCGCCAGACAAAGAAAGGGGATTCACAAAGCGAATCAGATGTGCGACAGTGCCCCCAGATCGCCCGGCAGAGGCGGCACCATGAGGCAGAGCACGAATGACCACCCGCACGAAACCGGCAATGGGCGCGTTGATGTTCTTCGCAGTGTCCTTTGGCCTCTGCGTGTACTTCACCTTTGCCGCCGTGCAGGGCGATTTCGGCCTGTTCCGCCGCGCGGAGATCGAGGCCGAAAGCAAGGCCCTGCAAACGAAACTCAATGATCTGACCCGGCAGGTTTCGCGGATGGAAAACCTGACGCACCGCTTGTCCGACGACTATCTCGATCTTGACCTTCTGGATCAGCAGGCCCGCGATGTGCTTGGCCTGCTAAGAAGCGATGAAATCGTCATTCGCTGATCTGACGGGCTCGGTGCCACCCTCCGCGCTTTAAGGTGTGAGACGCCTGACAGACCGCTCGCGACGACCTGATTTCACGGCTTTCCCAAAGAGCGGCACCCGGCGTATCGCACGCGCTACCTGACCCATGGTAAATTCACTCTCGTCACCGGCGGACATATGGTGTATTAAAATGGTTTAATGCTAAACTATTATTTCGGACAAGGAGTTGCCCGCCCATGGCCGCCAAGAAAACCACAAAAAAATCAAATGTTTCCGCGGATGAGTTGAAAAAATTCTACAGCGATATGCTGTTGATCCGACGATTCGAGGAAAAGGCCGGTCAGTTATACGGCATGGGTTTGATCGGCGGTTTCTGTCACCTCTATATCGGCCAGGAAGCGGTTGTCGTTGGGCTTGAGGCCGCGACCAAGGAAGGCGACAAGCGGATCACCACCTATCGCGACCACGGCCACATGCTCGCTTGCGGGATGAACCCCGACGGGGTGATGGCAGAACTCACCGGGCGCGAGGGCGGCTATTCCCGCGGCAAGGGCGGCTCGATGCACATGTTCTCGACCGAAAAGCACTTCTATGGCGGCCACGGCATCGTTGGTGCCAACGTCCCCCTCGGCGCCGGTCTGGCCTTTTCCGATAAATACAAGGGCAATGACAACGTCACCTTCACCTATTTCGGTGATGGCGCCGCGAACCAGGGGCAGGTTTACGAGACGTTCAACATGGCCGCGCTCTGGGAATTACCGGTGATCTTCGTGATCGAGAACAACCAATATGCGATGGGCACCTCGCAGAAACGCTCCACCTCGACCCCCGATATCTATACCCGGGGCGAAGCCTTCGGGATCCAGGGCGAGGCGGTCGACGGCATGGACGTTCTCGCCGTGAAAGAGGCCGGCGAAAAGGCCGTGGCCCACTGCCGCGCCGGCAAAGGTCCTTACATCCTTGAGGTCAAGACCTACCGCTATCGCGGCCACTCCATGTCGGACCCCGCCAAGTACCGGACCCGCGAAGAGGTCCAGAAGATGCGCGAGGAAAAGGACGCCATCGAACATGTCCGTGACCTGCTTCTCGCCGGGAAACACGCCAGCGAAGAGGACCTCAAGGCCATCGACAAGGAGGTCAAGAAAGTCGTCAACGCCTCGGCCGATTTCGCCAAGGAAAGCCCCGAGCCCGCGGTCGAAGAGCTCTGGACCGACATCATCACCGACATCGCACCGCAGAACGCCTGAGGAGGAGACAACACAATGGCTACCGAAATTCTGATGCCCGCCCTCTCCCCCACAATGGAAGAAGGCACGCTTGCCAAATGGCTCGTGAAGGAAGGCGACACCGTCAGCTCTGGCGACATCATGGCCGAGATCGAAACCGACAAGGCCACGATGGAGTTCGAGGCGGTCGATGAGGGTACCATCGGCAAGATCCTCGTCGAAGAAGGCAGCGAAGGGGTCAAGGTCAACACCCCGATCGCGGTGCTTCTGGAAGAAGGCGAAAGCGCCGATGACATCGGCGATGTGTCCTCCGCCCCCGCTGTAGCGGCGGAAGAGAGCGACAGCGACGCAGACACTGCTGACGCCGCCCCGGCGCAGGCCAAATCCGCGCCCGACGCGCCGCAGCCCGACACCAGCCCCGATTGGCCCGAAGGCACCGAAATGGTGAAGATGACCGTGCGCGAGGCGCTGAACTCCGCCATGGCCGAAGAGATGCGCGCCGACGAAAGCGTCTTTGTCATGGGCGAAGAGGTTGCCGAGTACCAGGGCGCCTACAAGATCACGCAGAACCTGCTGGAGGAATTCGGTGCCAAGCGGGTGATCGACACGCCGATCACCGAACATGGCTTTGCCGGGATCGGCGTCGGTGCCTCCTGGGGCGGTCTCAGGCCCATCGTCGAATTCATGACCTGGAACTTCGCCATGCAGGCGATCGACCAGATCATCAACTCTGCCGCCAAGACGCTCTATATGTCCGGCGGCCAGATGGGCAGCCCGATCGTCTTCCGCGGCCCCAACGGCGCCGCCGCCCGCGTGGGTGCCCAGCACAGCCAGGATTACGCCGCCTGGTACGCGCAGGTCCCCGGCCTCAAGGTGGTGCAGCCCTATTCCGCGGCCGATGCCAAGGGCCTGCTGAAATCCGCGATCCGCGACCCGAACCCGGTCGTGTTCCTCGAAAACGAAATCCTCTATGGCAAGTCCTTCGAAGTTCCCAAACTCGACGATTTCACCATCCCCTTCGGCAAAGCCAAGGTCTGGCGTGAAGGCACGGATGTGACCATCGTGAGCTTCGGCATCGGCATGACCTACGCCCTCGACGCCGCCGAAAGGCTGGCCGAAGACGGTGTATCGGCCGAGGTGATCGACCTGCGCACCCTGCGCCCGCTCGACTACGACACCGTGATTGCAAGCGTCATGAAAACCAACCGCTGCGTTACCGTCGAAGAGGGTTGGCCCGTCGCCTCCATCGGCAACCACATTTCGGCCACCCTGATGGAACGTGCCTTCGACTACCTCGACGCGCCGGTCATCAGTTGCACCGGCAAGGACGTCCCGATGCCCTACGCCGCCAACCTTGAAAAGCTGGCGCTAACCTCGACCGCCGAGGTGATCGAGGCCGTCAAACAAGTAACCTACCGGTAAGGAGACAAGGCAATGCCCACAGAAATTCTCATGCCCGCCCTGTCCCCCACGATGGAGGAAGGCACACTCGCCAAATGGCTGGTCAAGGAAGGCGATACCGTCAGCTCCGGCGACCTCCTGGCCGAAATCGAAACCGACAAGGCCACGATGGAATTCGAAGCGGTCGATGAAGGCACCGTCGGCAAGATCCTTGTTGAAGAAGGCTCCGAGGGCGTCAAGGTCAACACCCCGATCGCGGTCCTCCTCGAAGACGGCGAAAGTGCGGACGACATCGGCGACACATCGGCCCCGTCGACACAAGCGCCGGAGGCCGCCAGTGCCGACGCGGGCGCCGAGGAGGCAGCCCCCGCTGCCGCCGAGAAGCCCGCCCCCGCCGCGCCCAAGGCGGCCAGTGGCGACCGCATCTTCGCCTCGCCGCTCGCGCGCCGCATTGCCGCCGACAAGGGGCTCGACCTGGGCCAGATCAAGGGCTCGGGTCCCCATGGCCGCATCGTCAAGGCGGATGTGGAAAACGCAACGCCCGGCTCGAAATCCGCCCCCGCCGAAAAATCCGCTGCACCGGCCGCAGCCCCCGCGCCCTTCGGCCCCTCGGGTGACGCGATCAGCGCGATGTATCAGGGCCGCGACTACGAGGAGGTCAAGCTCGACGGGATGCGCAAGACCATCGCCGCGCGCCTGACCGAGGCCAAGCAGACCGTGCCGCATTTCTACCTGCGCCGCGACATCAAGCTCGACGCGCTGCTCAAATTCCGCAGCCAGCTCAACAAGCAGCTTGAAGCCCGCGGCGTCAAACTCAGCGTCAATGATTTCATCATCAAGGCCTGCGCGCTCGCCCTGCAGGCGGTGCCCGATGCCAATGCCGTCTGGGCCGGTGACAAGGTGCTCAAGCTCAAGCCGTCGGATGTGGCGGTCGCCGTGGCCATCGAAGGCGGCCTCTTCACCCCGGTACTCAAGGACGCGGAGATGAAATCGCTCTCCGCGCTCTCCGCCGAGATGAAAGACCTCGCTGCGCGCGCCCGCGACCGCAAACTCGCCCCCGAAGAATACCAGGGCGGCAGTTTCGCCATCTCCAACCTCGGCATGTTCGGCATCGACAATTTCGACGCGGTCATCAACCCGCCCCACGGCGCGATCCTGGCCGTCGGTGGCGGCAAGAAGAAACCCGTCGTCGGCGATGATGGCGAGCTGACCGTGGCCACCGTCATGTCCGTCACGCTCAGCGTCGATCACCGGGTCATCGACGGCGCCCTTGGGGCCGAACTTCTGGAACAGATCTTGCAGAACCTCGAAAACCCGATGGTCATGCTGGCCTGACGCAAAATCCGCCGCCGCGATCCGGTCCCCCGGACGCGGCGGCGCATCTCTACCAACTCACATCACGTCAGCCTCACACCACCCCTCGGGGTTGGTCTGCGGAACAAACCCGCGCTAAGCCTCTTCACTGGCACATTACTTTTTACCGGAATTACAAAGACTTATCTGCGCTTGTTATTCGATAACACGCACCCGCGATCTGGGTGTTTTTGAATGACACCCACCCTTTGCCCCATATCGGATGACAAGACACGCCCACACCAGATGCAGAGGGTCACGATATGAAAACCGTCATTTTCTCCGCCACCGCCGCCCTCGGCCTGCTCATGCAGTTGCCGCTCTTGTCCGCAACAGATCTCGCCCAGCAGACGCAGCCTTTCACCGCCGCACCATCCGTCTCCATCCAGGTGCTGCAAAACTGATCCGGCAACGCGCGCCCCGTCACAACACAACAAAAAACCCCCGTGGCGCCGAGGCATCACGGGGGTTTGGAATAAACTACCAGGGCTATCTCAGGCCAGATCTTCCGGGCACGGGGCCGATTGCAAAAGCTGATCCATGGTCAGCGATGGCTGATCGCAACCCGCCTCGCCCACGACCTTCGCGGGAATGCCCGCCACGGTCTTGCACGGCGGCACTTCCTGCAACACGACCGACCCGGCGGCCACGCGGCTGCAATTGCCCACGCGGATATTGCCCAGCACCTTCGCGCCCGCACCGATCAGGACACCGTCGCCAATCTTGGGATGGCGGTCTTCCTCTTCCTTGCCGGTCCCGCCGAGCGTGACGGAATGCAGCATCGACACGTTATCGCCAACCACCGCGGTCTCACCAATCACTATGGAATGGGCGTGGTCGATCATGATCCCCTTGCCGATCCGGGCCGCGGGGTGGATATCCACGCCGAACACTTCGGAGGCCCGCATCTGGAAGAACCGCGCCAGATCCTTGCGCCCCTGGTTCCAAAGCCAATGGGCCACGCGGTAAGCCTGCACCGCCTGGAAGCCCTTGAAGTAGAGCATCGGCAGGATGAAACGGTCGCAGGCCGGGTCGCGATCGTTGACCGCAACGATATCGGCACGTGACGACAGCGCGATTTCCGGGTCTTTCGACATCGCCTCGTCGCAGATTTCACGCAGGATCTGCTCGGACATCTCGGTCGAGGCAAGTTTCAGCGAAATCCGGTACGACAGGGCCGATTCGATGGATTTGTGGTGCAGAATGCTCGAATGCACCAACCCGCCCAGAAGCGGCTCGCATTCGATCGCCTCCTGCGCCTCGGTGATGATCCGCGCCCAAACCGGGTCGAGCGACGTCAGTTTTGCATGTGTTTCAACCATATGCATGCTCCTTCAGCAGGCCTTGACTATACCAGATAGGCACTGATGGTAAAATGCAAAGCTGTGATTTCGGAGATAACAAAAATGAATGAGACAACGCAGGCGCATTTCCGCGATCTGATCCGTGCCCGTCTCGCCGAGATTGCACAGGAGGATGCCCTGGGCGCGGCCGGGCAGGCCACGGTCGAGCTGGACCAGCAATCCGTCGGTCGTCTCAGCCGCATGGACGCCCTGCAGAACCAGGCGATGGCAAAGGCGCAGGCCGGCCGCCGCCAGGTCGAAAAGACCCGGTTGTCGGCGGCTCTTGGCCGTATGGAAGAGGGTGAATTCGGATATTGCGAAGATTGCGGCGACGAGATCGCCAAGGCCCGCCTGGAGCTTGATCCCGCTGCCGCCAAATGTATCGGTTGTGCCCGGGGATAGGGCTCAGCCCCCCTGCGCCAGCGTGGCGAACCGCCCGGCCCCATAGCTGGCCGAGACCTGCGCGACCTCGACGGTGAACGCGCCGCTCACCCCGTCCGCGGCCCGGTCCGTGGCCGTGTAGGTCCAGCTTGGCACATCCGGCATCTCTTCACGCAGCACGTTGGCCCCCTGCATGACCCGCACCAGATAGCGTTCGCTTTCCTCGCCCAACGGCACCTCGGGCGTGTCCCACCGATCGCCGCCGACACGGGTCCGGCGGATCCAGTCATACCTCAGGTCGCCCCCCGGCAGCGGTGTCGCCCGCAGGTGCACCGGGCTATAGGGCCGCAGCCCGACCCCGGTGAAGGACAACTCACCATGCTGATAGGCCGGATCATCGAGCGGTCGGTCCGCAGGCCCCACGCGATAGTGACGCGGCAGGCCCCGCTTGGCTTCGGCCAGAGACAGTTGAATGGCCGATCCATCCAGACGCACCACGTAAGACCCCGCCGGCCAGGCATCGGGCCGAATGAACTCGGTGCCAAGTTGCCCCCGGAGCCGGTGGCGCAGCACATAGGTATCTTCGGCAATCAACTCGGCATCGCGGAACTGGAACACTTCCCAACCGTCGGGCGTCCCGTCTCCGATGGCACAAAGATTGGCCCCGGCAAGGAAGGCATCGTCGACGACGCTTTCCATCGCGCCAAACCGCATCTTCACGACCAGTCCCGGCCCCTTGTCCACCAGACCGGCACAGCAAGGCGCCAGATCCGATTCGGTGATGCCAATCGGCGCCCGCGCCGTCACGATCTGATTGAGTTGATAATCCGCGTCGATATCTGAGGAATAGACCGCCCCCGCACCGGGCCAAGGATCGGCCATCATCGCCACATGGGGAGCGTGCGGCACTTCCTCACCGGTCAGAAGCGGCAGATCGAGGAAAAGCGGCGTCACCGGCACCGGCGGCGTGAACGCACGGACCGCTGGCACGACGTCTTCGATCTCGATCGGGCGATAGCTTTCCGGCTCGATGCGCACACCCTCGACCCGTTGGGCATTGCCCATCTGCTCCACCCGGTCCACGCGAAAGAGCCCGCCCCCATCAGCGGGGTCCAGCTTGACCACATCCCCCGCACCAAGGTCCATGCGCGACGGCGGCAGGGTCAGCCGCACGGTATCCGTGGACACCCGCGCCTCCGCAAGCCAGCGTTCGACGGTCTGGCGCCCTTCGGCGCGGGTCAAGCAGACGGGCATCTCCGACTGCGAAATGCCCTTGGTGTCCTCATCCGGCAGCACGGCCTCCTCGGAGAGCACCTCGAAATGACTGTCCGCACCGACAAACCGCAGGCGCACACGCCCCGGCAGCTCGGCGACACCGCCCCGTGCGGCCTCGATCACACCGTCGTTTTCCGGATCACGCACCAACTGATCGCGCACCAGCGTGGCGTTTGCCTTGCCGTCACGCAATCGGCAATGCAGCTTCCCGCCCCGCTCCACCGCGTCGAACCCGGCACAGAGCATCAGCGGCTGCAACGCGCCGCGGGCTTCGCCGGTCTGATCGACGCTGTACCCCCGCACAAGGCCGTGCAGCTTGGAGGTATCAAGGTGGCTCAACCCGCTTTTCTCGCAGATCTCCTCGACAACCGACGCCAGCGTTCGCGACGACATCCGCCCGTTGAGCCAATGTCCCCGGCCGTAATTCTCGCCATCTGACCACAGCTTTCGGTTGTTGGGGAAATAGGGGAACGGCCGCGTGTCCCAGGCCCAGGCATAAGCGTGATCCATATCCAACATCGGCGCGCCGTATTCGGCCGATACCGGGTTGTTTGCCGGGTCGTTCCAATAGCCGATCATTGCCCGCAAGTACTGCAATTGCATCAATTCATCCCGCCGCCCGGTCGAGAATTTCGGCAGGCTTGATTCCGATGACTTGGCGTCGAGGAACTTGTTGGGCTGGTTCGCGCCCTTATCGACCGACGCGCAACCAAACTCGGTAAAGCGGACGGGTTTCGATTGCGGCACCCACGGGCTAGGCGTGGCCTGCCTTACGCCGCCCACGCGGTCATGATGCGGGTTCGACCACCAGTTCCGGATGTCCTTGTAGCGCCAGATCCATGGCTCGTTATGGGTGCCATCGGTGATCGGCGTCCTGACCTGGTCCTTCTCGTCCTCGGGCGAGGCATAGTACCAATCATAGCCCTCCCCACCTTCGATGTTGGATTGCAAATAGCCCAGGTCATAGATCGATTCCCACGCGGCATCCGCATGATCCGGCCCCTCGCGCCAATCGGAAAGGGGCATGTAATTGTCGATGCCGATGAAATCGATGTTGCTGTCAGCCCAAAGCGGATCGAGGTGAAAGAAGCGGTCGCCCGTGCCATCATTGGGCTGATACCCGAAATACTCGGACCAATCCGCCGCATAACCGATCTTGACCGACGGCCCTAGGAGCGCGCGAACCTCCGCGGCGAGGTCAATAAGTTCGTCCACAGCAGGAAAGCTGTTATTCGCGCCCCGGATCTGCGTCAGCGCCCGCATCTCCGACCCGATGCAGAAGCTCTCGACGCCCCCCGCGGCCTTGCACAACGCCGCCTGATGGAGAATGAAACGACGATATCCCCATTCGCTGGGGCCGCTGTAATTCACCGGGCTGATCTGCACGGGACCGGCAAAACCCAGGAACCCCTGCGCGCCACCGACGGTTGGGGGCAGCACGTTGTTCGGGTTGATCTGAAAATGGCTCGCGCGGGCATTGCCAAAGAACGCCGATACTTCGGCGGCGGCAGCGGCGGTGCCATCGGTGCTGCCCGCCTGGCCCGGGGCCTTGGTGGTGGTGATCCGGCCCCGCCACGGCACTTCGGGCTGATCCGCTGCATCGCTGTAGGGGTCCGGCAGGCCATTGCCCGGCAACTGCTCCATCAGGATGAACGGATAATACATCACGTCGTTGCCCTGCTGGCGCAGCCGTCGGATCGCTTCGACCACCGAGGCATCAGCGGGCGTCCCGCCAAAGAGCTTCTTGTTGTTGGCATCCCGCACCACCCGGGGCGCGGTTGTCCGGGTCAATCCTGCGACTTGCCAGGGCATGTTCGTGGAATCGAATGCCGCCTGCTCGACCTTGGGGCGGATGCGGCAGGTATCACACCGCAAATCATCGCCGAACCAGCTGACGATGAGCGACATCGACCTGCAATTGGGCAGTTCGGCATAGAGATTGCCGAGAGAGGCATTGAAATCGGGGCGCCCCGCCCGCGTGTTGATGTTTGCCACCTGCCCGGAACCGGGGCCGTAATTCATCACCACGCGCGACGTGGCGAGCGCGTATTCACCGCTCCCGGGCAGCAAGGCCACCCCCTTGAGTGCATGGGGCGGATCAAGGTCCGCCCCCGGCTGACCTTCCTGCGACGGGCGGCTGACCTCGAAATTGAGCTGCGGCACGCGGTTGCCAAACCGACCCAGATCCAGGTCCTCGATCACCACATAGGCGGTGCCACGATAGGCCGGCACCTTCCCTGCCCCCTCGATCGCTTCCATCTTCGGGTCGGGCAGCTGATCCCGGGTTCCCTTGTAGATTCGCATGTTGAGGCTGGAGCGATGGATTTCGCGGCCATCGGCCCAGACCCGACCAATGTCCGAGATCACCCCTTCGCAAAGGGCCACCGCGATGCTGACTGAATAACTGTATTCGCGGGTCTCGGGCGTCGGTGGTTTGGGCGCGCTGCCCTTGCCGCCGCTGCTGCCCGGGGTGATGGTGACATCTTCCTTGAACTCAGTGGCCCAGATCACCTGCCCCGAAACACGCATACGTCCATAGATCTGCGCAATCGCATCGCCCTCGCCCGCGCCCGAGAGGCGCAACCGGCTGACCTTGCCGGATTCGACCGCTTCAGATCCTTCGCCCAGAAGCCGCTGGTCGATCGACCGCCCGATCACCGCGCCCGCAAACCGCCCGATCACCGCCGTCGACAGGCCGAGGACCGACCCCCCGATGGAACTGCCAAGCGCCGATCCTGCTGCCGAAAGAAGAATTGTCGCCATTACTTGATCTCCTCGGGAAATGTGAACCGAGCCACGATGCGCCGCCGCCAAGGTGCGCTCAGCGCGCTCTCAACGACCGCGTGGCCGGAATAGGCATGGATGAATGTCGCGGCCTGTCCGATCTCGCCCGCCACGCCCAGATGCTTAGCAACGGACCCTTCACGCATGCGAAACAGAAGCACGTCGCCCGGCGCCTCATCCTCCAGATCCTTTGCGATCAGGTGTCGCTCGGCGGCTTGCCACAGCGTCTCAATGCGCGCAGGTTCAGACCAATCCTTGGAATAGGCCGGCGCCTGTTCCGGTTCGGCCCCCAAGATCTCGCGCCAGACCCCCCGCAGAAGTCCCAGGCAATCGGTCCCCGCGTCCTTGCAGGACGCCTGATGGCGGTAAGGCGTCCCAATCCACGCCCTTGCCGACGCCACAACCCTGTCTCCGATGGCACTCATCAGCGACGGCTCCGGCCCGACAGGTTCCCGGTCTTGCGGGGTGTCGCGATGGTCCAATCATCCTCGGGGATATCTGGAAAGCCCTGAAAATTCAGAAGGTTGTTGAACTTGACGCGACAGGTTTCCATTCGTTTGTCGCACCCGGCTTCGAGGCGCAGCTGATTGCCCGGCACCACATCGGCACGCAGCGGTTGCCAGAGTTCGATAACCCTCTCGCCCTCTTCAATCGCATCCCGCTTGATGAGGCCAATCAAACCCTGCGCCGCCCCGTCGAGCATGGTCATCCGGCCGTGTTTGAACCACCCCTCGGGGATGCCCGGCAGCGTGGTAAAGCGAAAGACCTGGCGGTTTTCGACCTGTTCGACCACGCGCAACTCGAAAAATCCGGCGGTTCCGAGGGCGAACTGGCACGTGCCATCGCCCAGCACCGCACCGCAGGGCGCCTGATAGACATTCCCGACTGGCGTGTTGAGCGCCTCGGTCAACCCGCGCAGCTCCGCCTCGAAAGAGCCGTCCTTGCGACGCAACTCCCCGATGGAGCCGCGGAACTGCATCTGCCGCTCCTCGACATTTTCCCAATTGACGATCCAGGCGCGCACCTCCGCACCATCGAACCGACCCGCTTCGATATCCTCTTCGCGGATCGACATGCTGCTGAGTGCGCCCATCGCCTCGGTATTGTCCACCGAGAGGCCCGTGGTCTGTTGCAACGCGACGGCGCTCAGACCGGAATCCGCGCTGAAATCAATGCCCTCAAAGCTGAGCGGCCCGTCATGATCGGTGAACCCCAACACAACGCCGTCGCGCCGGGTCAAGGCCCAGCAATGGCAGGTGGTGGTCACACCAGTCTCCAGATGCGCCTTCAGGCCGGGATGCAGATCGCTCATACCCGCACCTCGATCACCGGCACATCCGGCGCCTCACCGGCCTGGAAACTGGCCATGCTGATATTGATCCTGTCGGTGTCGAACCGCACCGGCACATCGAACTCGAACCCCGCGGTCACGCTCTGGCCATTGCCCGGTGGCGTCACGAAGGTCACGACCCCGGTTGTCACATCAACGGTGAAATCCGTGCCATCCTGCTGCGGCACCCCGTCGAGCCCGACAAGAACCGTTCCCGCGACCGGTTTTGCGATCGGCCGTGAATAGGTATGGCCGCCGGATTCGTAAAGCCGCGTCAATTGGAAATCGGTCTGGCTGCCATCGCCGGTGCCGATCACCACATCGTCGAAGAGAGGACCCGCCGACGCATTGCAGGATTTGTAATCCGCCCAGTCTTTCCAGCGGAACCCGTACATCTGCCCGCGCCTTGCCTCGAAAAAGGCGATCAGGGCTTCGACATCGTCAAGGTTCCGCATCGCCATCCCCGCGTCATAGCGGCGGCGCGAATGCGCCCAGGGCGTGTTGCGCTCCTCGAACCCGTTGGCCAGCGCCACCACATCGGTGTGCCGCACCGGGCCGCCCACGGAGCCAAAGCTCAGGTTCGCCGGAAAGCGTATCTCGTGAAAATCCATCGCTTATCTCCCCTTGGTCCTAGCGATTGCGTTTGCCGTTACCGATCACGCGGCCCATCTGCGCCGCGATCTGCGCCTGGCTGCGGCGGAAACCCTGCACATCGGGCGTCTGGATGTTCATCACCACGCTGACATTGCCACCGCCCCCGCCGCGCACGCCCAGCTTGCCATCGGCCCCACGGCTAAGCGGCATGATCGCTTCGGGACCCGCCTCGCCCATCAACCCGGTGCCGCCCCGCATCGGAAAGGTCACGGGACCGTCAACGATGCCACCGCTGGCAAAGGGCTGCACCCGGCCTTGCGAAAAGCTCGCACCATTGGCAAAGGGGAAGAGCCCGCCCATCAGGTTGTTGACCCCACCCGAGAGCAACCCGCCCACATGATCCGCCACCGGACGCACCGCGGAATTGAACGCGGTATCGACCATCGTCGTGGCTAGGCTGCGCAGGCTGTCAGAGAGGCTGTCACCGTCCAGAACCGCGCCCTTTATCGCCCCGCGCAGACCGCGGCTAATCCCCCGGTCGAGCGCCAGCACATCCTGTCCCGCACTGGAGAAAGTGCTCTTTACCCTTTCCAGTTCCGAGTTGAAGGCCGAGGCCATACTGCTGGCCTGCCCCAGGGATTGATCAAGTTGGTCGATCTGCTCGTCCAGCTCTTCCATTCGGTCCAAATCACCCATCGTCCATCACTCCATTCTTGTCCGGATAGGCGCGCAAAAGCTCATCGAGCCGCTCGCGCGCCAAAGGCGCGGCACCACCACCGTCACGCCCCAACATCAGGCTCAGCTCGGCTGGCGTCAGCGTCCAGAATTCCGCGGGTCGCAGGCCCAGCCCGCGCACCCCCGCCTCCATCAACGCAGGCCAGTCCACGCCACTCATGACCGCTCGGGCAGCGCAAAAGCCCGCGCCAGAAGCTCCGCCGCCGCCTTCGCCGCGCCCATCGGCCCGCCTTCGATCTCTGCCGAGATCAGGTCGGCCGGTCGCCCTTGCCACCCGCCCCCGCGCAGTCCCGCCACGATCAGCGCCAGCACGTCACGGGTGGAAAAGGCCCCGCCTTCGAACCGCTCGACCATTTCGACCAATGTCCCGGTCTCCAGACCCGCCTCAAGCTCGGCCAACGCCCCCAGCGTGAGCTTGAGCACCTGCCGTTCGCCATCAATGACCAGCGCCACCTCACCTGCCCAGGGGTTCGCCATGGCTTATGCCGCCGTGAAAGTCAGCAGCCCCGCCGAGGCCAGCGACAGCTCATAGGTCGCCTCGCCATCATGGCTCCCCGCATATTCGATGGCGGTCACCTGGAACGGTCCCTCAATGATGCCGAAATCGGGGATCACGACCTGAAACGCCGGGGTTTCACCGGCAAAAAAGATCTGCCGTGCGCGCTCGTCGCTGGCCTCGTCGCGGAAAATCCCCGAGCCGCTGATCGAGGCGGATTTGACACCTGCACCACCCAGCAACTCGCGCCAGCCACCAGCACTCTCAAGGCTGGTCACATCGACACTTTCCGCATTTAAGCTGATCCGCGTGGCGCGCAGCCCCGCCACCGTCTGAAAATCACCGCTGCCGGTCAGGTCGATCTTGACCAGCAGGTCCTTGCCATTTTGAACTGCCATGTTGTCGTCTCCGAAAGTTATGAAGTTTTAGGGGGTGTCATCCACGCGGGCGCGGAACGTCAGGTCGATCCGGCGCAGATTGCCGGTGCCTTCCCGGCGCGCCCGCGCCCGGTTGAAATACAGGCCCGCGAGGCGGCCCCGTGACAATGCCAGGTCGGCCCCCACAAGCGCGTCATTGATCGCCGCGGCCACCTGTTTCGCGGTGTAAAAGCCTTCGCTTTCCGTGATGATCGACACGGTGAAACGGTGCCATGCGCCCCCGCCCGATTTGTCGGACCGGTCGCGTGCATCTTCGGGGCCAAGCGTCACGTAGGTCGCAGGCAAGGTTCCGGAGGGCAGCACATCATAGATTGCCCCGCTCACCAGTGCCGAGAGTGTCGTGTCGCCCGATAGTTTCTGAAAAACGGCATGCTGAAGCGCCGCAGCGGCTGCATAGCTCATGCAACGACCTCCTCATCCGCAAGACAGACAAGATGCCTGCCGCTTTGATCATATTCGGCCACCGATCGGATCCGGAAAACCCGGGCGCCATCGCGAAACCGCTGTTCCGGCGAAGGCCGGGACGGAGATCCGAAAGGCGCGGCACGTACGAGGATACGGAAGCCGGTCCGCGAAAGGCTGGTCTCTTCGCCGCTGGTTGCCCGACCGCTGCGCGCCCGCAGATCGACCCAAAGCACGCCGAGTTCGGTCCAGCTTTCGGTGTATCCACCCGCGCCATCGGGCACCCGGACGGGCCTTTCCAATGTCATGCGGCGGTTGAGGTTGATCGGTTTCATCGGGTGGCGCCTCCCCCGAAGAGACGCACGATGCGGTATCGCTCGATCAGGCTGGTGACACCAAAAGGCATGCACCCGCCGCCTAATGCGGTCTCGTTCCGGTTCTCGTAGTAATGCGTGGCCAGCAGCAAGACCGCCTGCCCCAGATCTGCGGGCAGACCGGCCCAATCGGCAGCCATCCCGGCGACAAACCCGATTTCGGCTGTTCCACCAAGCGGGATCGCCGGCAAAACGGCCCCGGACGGGCGGATCACCGGTCTTTGGGTGTCGGGCTCCAGGCGATAGTGTCCCGGATCAACGACCTCTTCCTCGTCCGCGCGGTTGCGCAAAGTCAGGCTGGTGATCGCCCTGATCGGCGCGACCGGCAGCGTCTGCCCATCGACATCGCGCCACAGGGTCAAAGTCCAGGAAAAGGACCGCTCGATCAGGATCTTGCCTGTTCGCGCTTCGATGGCGGACACCGCCGCCCGCAAAAAGCTCTCCAGGAGGGCATCTTGAATATCATCGTCCGTAAACCCGGTTCCCAGCCGCAGGTGCGTCTTGAATTCTGCCAGTGGCAAAGCGGCCGGGGGTACCGCAGTTTCTTCGATTAACATCATGGAATACCTCCAAGAATATCCACACCCTCCTGATTTTCAGGCGCGCGCTGTCCCGCGTTGCTCGAACGGAGGGGAGAAGCTGGACAACGCTAGAAAAAACACGACAACGCGCGCCCCGGGGCGGGAGCACATGGCCCCCGACCCTTTCGCCCCCACTTACGAGGTGGCGAATTTCAGCAGTTTGATCGCGGCAAAGTCGCTCACGTCCCCGCCCACGCGCTTGGTGGCATAGAACAACACGTGCGGCTTGGCGCTGAACGGATCGCGCAGCACGCGCAGGTCCGGACGCTCGGCCACGGTATAGCCCGCCGCAAAGTCGCCGAATGCAATGGCATAAGCGTCGCTCGCCACATCTGGCATGTCCTCGGCGATCAGCACCGGGTAGCCCATCAGGCGCGCTGGCTCTCCGGCAGCCAGACCGTCGGACCACAGGAAGCGGCCATCGGCATCCTTGAGCTTGCGGATGACACCGGCGGTTTTGGAGTTCATCACGAAGGTCGCATTGGCCCGGTATTCCGCCCCCAGCGCATAGACCAGGTCGACGATCGGGTCGGGTCCGGGAATGTCGCCATCGGCACCGGTGGCCACATACCCCAGGCTGTCCCAGGCCCAGCTGTCATTGTCGACTGCCGGGTGCGTCAGGAACCCGGTCGGTTTGTCTGTGCCGTCGCCATTGACAAAGGCGGCCGCTTCGGCGCGAGCGAATTTGTCGGCGATGCGACCAGCCAGCCAGCCTTCGATGTCAAAGGCGCTGTCGTCCAGCAGGCGTTGCGACGCCTTGGGCAGCGCGCTCAACTCGTGCAGCGGGATGGTGATACGGTCGATCACCGGTGTGCCGGTCTCAGTTGTCGGACCTGCTTCGGTGGCCCAACCGTGACCCACATCGCTATGATCGATCAGCACGTCATAGCTGGTGGCCTCAACCCCCACGACATTGGCAATCGCCCGGATCGACGCGGTCGAACTCAGTGTCGATTTGATCGCCTCCGCGGTCTGCGGATCAACCAGGTATCCGCCATCACCGGCAATCGCCGTGTTCAACGCCTTGCCTTCCAGCTCCAGCCCGCGCAGGCCGTCATCGTCACCGCTGCGCAGATAGGCATTGAACGCCTTCTGATGCGGGGCCTCGGCCTCGGACGTGGCCGACAGGTGCGGGCGCTGCGGCGCCAGGGATTTGCGTTCATACATGGTCAGTTTCTCTTCTTGCTGTTGAAGTCGTTGGGTGATGTCGGCCCGAAAGCCCTTGAAGTCATTCATGAAACCCGCAACTGCGGTCTTCATCTCGGCCACCGGAGACACATCTTCCCCGGTCCGAGAATTCTCCTCGGTTTTGCTCATCGCTTGATCCTGTTTGTCTGAGGTTATGGTCCCGGCGCGTTAGGTCATGCGCGCCATCTCCTGACGCGCGTCCTCAAAGGCCGCCGCCAATTCGCGCAACGTGTCGTCCGTCGGGCTGGTGCCCTTGGCTCCCACGCGCGCACTGGGCAACATCGGAAACGTCACCAACGACACCTCCCACAGCTCCAGTTCCGTCAAGAGCCGCTGGCCCTTGTCGTTCTTCGTGGCCTTCACGGTCCGGTACCCGATGGAAAGCCCGTCAATCGCCCCCGCTTCGATCAGCGCCGCCGCCTCGCGGGCACGCGCCACGCTTTCAAGAAGCCGGCCCTTGACGTAAAGGCCGCGCGCATCCTCCCGCACTTCGTCCCAGATCCCGATGGGTTGCGCCGGGTCGTGCTGCCACAGCATCTTGACTTGCCGCCTCTCCGCCGCGAGCCGCTTCAGGGACGCCGCATAGGCGCCCTTCGTCACGATATCGCCGCCCTGGTCCGGATCACCGAAATAGCTGGCATAGCCTTCGATCACGCTGTCGCCGGTCACGCTCAATGCGTCATCATCGAAACGGGCGAATTTGCATTCCAGTCCGCTTTCCACTTGCATTACAACATCCTTCTCTTTCTCACCCATGCCCGTCAGGGCAACACTGCCAGCAAAGGCTGGAAGGCCTGCGCCAGGATCGCGGCCACCACGCCGTAAACCGCCAGCCACAACCGTTTTTCCAACCGCTCCACCATCTCTTCGAGCCGGACGATCCGTTCGCGCTGAACATTGAACTGCAATTCCGTCAGCCGTTCCGTCGCCTCCAACCGCAGCGCCGGCGCGCAGTCGAACGCTTCAAACCCGTACCTGTCGGGCGCATCAGCCATCCTCCGCGTCCTCCGGCGTCAAAGCCGGCAAGCCCAGAAGGCTGCGCTTTTCTTCCGTGGTCAGGAAATCCGCCTGGGCCACGCGGCTCCACTGGGCATCGCGCTCCGCCGAGAGCGCCGGCACCTGATCCAGATCGGGTTTCAGCTCCAACGTCTCGGCGGTGAAACCTGACAGCCAATCTGCCACGCTTGCCGCCACCCGCGATGCCAACGGCAGGACCGTCAGGCGGTAGAATGCCCGGTTGGCCTCCTGGTAATTCGAATAGGTCGCATCGCCCGGAATCCCCAAGAGCATGGGCGGCACACCGAAGGCCAGCGCGATCTCGCGCGCGGCACTTTCCTTGGTCTGCTGGAATTCCATGTCCGAGGGGGAAAAGCCCATCGGTTTCCAGTCGAGCCCGCCTTCAAGCAACATCGGACGGCCAGCATTGCGCGCACCCTGATGATGGCTCTCCATCTCACTAACCAACCGGTCATACTGATCCGTGCTCAGGCTGCCCTGCCCTTCGGCCCCGCGATAAACGATCGCGCCCGAGGGCCGCGCCGCATTGTCCAGAAGCGCCTTGGACCAGCGGGAAGCGGAATTATGGACATCCACCGCCTGCGCCGCCGCTTGCAAAGGCGACAAACCGTAATGGTCATCCTGCGGGTGGAAACTCTTCATGTGGCAGATCGCCGGATGGCCCTCGGCCACGTCAAACCGGTGCTTGCGCCCACCCACCGCGTACTCGAACGCAACGGGCCAGCCATCGGCACCCGGCACCACGCTCATCCGATCCGAGCGCAAAATATGAAGCTCCAACGGCACGCCCGCGTCGCCACCAACCGCTTCGACATAGGCATTTCCGGTCAGCAAAAGCTGACCAAAAAGCGCCTCAAAAAGCTCCGCACGCCCCTGCACGGGGTTCGGGCTCTTGATGAGGCCAAGGACAGGATGTTCCGCATATCGCTGCGTGGCATCCTGCAGCACCAGCGGCAGGCTGGCAGCGGCCTCGGCGATCATCTTGACGCAGCGAAAGCCGACAGGATTGCCACTGAACCCCGTCCGGGTCAGGGTCACCGTGTCCCGCGGGCTCCAGGCTACGCGCCCCGCCCCGTGCCACGCCATCACCGACCCGGTGGCGCTGGCCTTCTGCTCGGGCACCTCTGCCGCTCCTTTTTGACGAAAGAAGTCCATTATCATCCTGTGATGCTCCTTGAGTATTATCTCGTGCTGTCTGATGCCGCAGATCAGGGGCTGCCCGTCTGATGCGCATCAGACCCACAAAGGTTTAAGGAAAGTGAACCAGACCGCGCGCCGGCACCGGAGGCCCGAAAATCGTGGCCAAATGACGCCTACGCCAAAGGCTCGGAACGCTTTGGCAATTGCTTATCCAGCGAATAGCTGGTTGAATTACATGCATTGATTGATTGGAATTTCGAGACATGCCGCAGCCCAAGGCCCCAAGCGGACGCCATACAATGCTTCGGCTTGCTGCGCTGTTCTGCGTCGCCCTGATTTCTCAACCAGCTTTCGGCGATCCGAACAAACAAGACCGCGTCGTCGCCGCCAACTTCCCGCCGATCATGATCGAAGGAAACCAGGCACGACCCGGCTATGCCATCGAAATTCTGCAGGTTGCCGCGGAACGCGCCAGCCGCGAGATTGATGTTGCGTTCTATCCCCTGCGGCGCGGCCTGGCCATCATGCAAAGCGAAGGCAGCATCATCTTTCCCAGTCTTTTGCGCACACCTGAACGGGAAAATCAGTTCCTGTGGCTCGCGCGCATTGGCACCCAATTCTTCGAATTTGTCTCTCGCGACACGCCCATCGAAACACTGGATCAGGCACGCAAATTACATTCGATTGCCGTTCCACAATCGGGTGTCGCCGACATCTTTCTGACCAGTCGTGGGTTCGACAATCTCTTCCGCGTCAGCAGTTCGGAAACCGCGTTTTTGATGTTGACGCACGGGCGCGTGGATGCCTGGCTCACCAGCGAACCCATTGCCCGGAAATACGTAGCGCAAAACCAAACCGGTGTGACCCTTGCGGTCGGACAACCAGTGCATGAATTAACTGCGTTCATCGCCTCAAGTCCGGACCTGTCGCCAGACATCGCGGAGGCCTATCGTGCCGCTGTCGAGACGATGCGCACCGATGGCACAATTGCTCGTATCGCCGAAAAATACGGCGTCGAGCTCGATTGACTGCCACAGCGTGGCAACGCCATTTTCAAATCCTATGTGCCGGGCAGCGAGCCAGCCGGAATATCTCAACACGAAAAAGGGCTCCGAAGAGCCCTTTCGCCTGTTCCGTGAGCCGGTGCGCTAAACCGCGCGCACCTGTGGGCGCCGCCATTTGGCCGCCGGTTCGATCATCAGCTCGGTGAGCGCCCAGACAAGCGCATCAACCCGGTCGGGACTGCCCTTGCCTTCATACCCCTGGGCCGTCATTGCGCACATCTGGTCTTCCAGATCGGCCAACCCCTTGAGGTGCTGTATCCGGCCCTGCTCGTACAATGCGGCCACCGGCTCGGCCCGAGCCACCTTGCCGCGGCTGGCATGGACCGTCTTGATCGGAACCATCGGATCCACCTGCCGGATCACCGATGACACCAGGTCTCCCCCCTGATTGACCTCGGCCACCAACCTGTCGGCGCCATATTCGACCATCGCGTTGATTGCCGCATTGGCCCAACTATTGGGGCTCGCCGCCCCGATGCTGCAATCGGCCAGCACATAGGCCCGCCAATCCTGCACCGGGCCCTGGGTCTTGGCGCCCACCACGACAATCCCGCATTCATCCGATGTGCTCTTGCCACTGACCGGCGGATCGACGGCCACAACGATCCGGTCCATGTCGGGGGTTTCGGTGATCTGGATCTTCTCGATCAGGTTCGAGGTCCAGAGTGCGCCCTCCGCCTCATCCACCAACACACCGTCCAACTCCTGACGGCCGAGGCGCGTACCGGCATACCGCGCCCGCACTTCATCGAGGAAACTATCGGCCAGAAACGCGCGGTTGGCCTCGGTCGGTGCGCTGGTCACAACGGTCGTATCTGTCGCCAGAAGCTCCTTGAGGACACCCACATTGCGCGGCGTCGTGGTCACGCAAACACGTGGATCGTCCCCGAGCCGCAGGGCAAACTGCAACATGTCCCAGGTCTCGCGCGCCTTTTTCCACTTGGCCATCTCATCGACCCAGGCACTGTCGAATTGCGGGCCACGCAGGCCCTCGGGGTCATGGGCAGAAAACGCCTGCGCCGTCGCACCGTTGGGCCACAAGAGCCGCTTGCGCGTCGCCTGCCAGACCGGGCGACGATCGGGCGGCGAACAGGCCAGGATGCCACTTTCGCCAAAGATCATGACCTCGCGCACCTGGTCGATCGTCTCACCCACCAGCGCCATGCGCCGGCACGGACCCGGATCGAGCGGCCGCGCCCCTTCCATCTGTGTGCGGACCCATTCGGCACCGGCGCGCGTCTTGCCCGCACCGCGCCCGCCCATGATGACCCAACTCCGCCAGTCTCCTTCGGGCGGCAGTTGGTGGTCCATCGCCCAGAACTCAAACAAAAACGGAAGCGCCAGAAGTTCTCCGTCATCCAGACTGTCGAGAAACTCTTCCTGGGCATCTGGCCCTTCTGAGACGATCCAGGCGGCACCCGATAGAAGCTCGGGCCGTATCGAAATCGAGGGCGTAGTCGTGGACGATGCCCTTGTCGCGCTTGTTTCGTTCATTGAGGTTAGCCTCCGCTTCAATTGCTATTTTCAACCATTGCCGGATGTCCGAAATCGCCCGGGTCGAGTTCTTCAACTCGTCCAGGTCACCAGCACGTATCTTTTCCTGGAGAAGCTCCAGATCGGCTCTCATGTCGTTGAGCTGCCGCTCAAGCGACGTGATCGAGGTACTGAGCCCTGTTGGCGCCTCATCGAGAGTTATCAACGTCATACGTTCTCATTGCCTTATGGGTTGCGATGCTTTGCCCCTCCGCATCTCAGTGGGAAATCCGAACCGAAACACGGGCGTTGCCCTGTAGGTTCCCCACTGCCAGCCAGACGCCGCCTGTGTGACGTCGCGGTCAACCTGCCGCCAATTCGCTATGGAATGGTATGTGCCGAGGCCCCGGAATTAACCAACAGTAAAGAATTGGGTCCGGGTCAGGGCGTGTCCGGGTGCGCAAAGGCTCCGGGTCAGCCGCCCCTACTACGCAGCGCCGAAACGAAAAAGGGCCACCTGCATCCCCGCAGGCGGCCCATTACCGATGAGTGGTGCGTTGTCGTTACTGCGCCAGTCCGGCCTCGATCGAAATCATGACTTCGACCTCGTCGCTTACATGGGGGGCAAATTTGCCGACGCCGAAATCGGACCGTTTGAGCGTTGTCGTGGCGTCAAAACCCGCCCAGGGCTGCCCCTCTTTCATCGGGTGGCCCATGGTCTGGTTCAGCTTGGCGTCCAGAACCACTGACTTTGTCATCCCGTTCATGGTCAGATCGCCAGTGATCTTTGCGGTGTTGTCGCCGGTGACTTCGATCCCGGTCGACGTGAATGTCACCAGGTCTCCCTCGGCGGCGCCAAAGAAATCATCGGAAAAGAAATGCGCCTCGCGCTTCTCCCACCCGGTGAACATCGACATCACCGGCATCGACACATTCACGCTGGAATTGGCCGGATCGTCCTGATCGAACATGATTTCACCTTCGAAGCCGGAAAACATGCCGTAAGTCGTGGAATATCCCAGGTGGTTATAGGAAAACACAACCTGGCTATGGCTGGGGTCCAATGTATACTTTTCAGGTGCCGCAAAGGCGCTCGTCGCACCCAGGGCCAGGGCAGCTGCAAAAAGGATGGGTTTCATCTGTCTCTCCATTGAGGGTCGTCGAAATTTCAATGGTAAGAGAATTGGCGTGGATGGGGCGCAAGGCAACTGCTTGTTATTCAACACTTCGTGTGGATAAGCGAACAGTCGCCGATGACTATGCCACCTGGCCCAGGGCCTCGCGAATGGCCTGTTCCGCCGCCGCGTTGCGCACCGGCACAGAAACGATCTGATCGCCATTGGTATCTCGCGCCGTCAAATGGCAATCCTTCAGCGTGATATCCGCCAACTCGTCCAGGTTGTAGTCCCCTGCCACATGCGCCATGCCTTTCTTGTCAAACTCGACAATCCGCAGGTGCCGTGCCTTGGGATCAAGGTGAATTTCCGGTTGCGCGTAACGGCTGTCGAGCGCGCTGATAAAGAGCATGCCCAGACCCAGCATCGAGACGGAAAAGACCAGCTTGACCAACTGCATCGCCGTGTCGCCGTCATCGACCGGCACGATCCAGACACCCAGTGCCGCGATCATCGACGCCACGCCCAGCCCCGAAAGAAGCGCGCGCTTCAACGGCGGGGCGCTGCTGGTTTCTTCGATAAGAACGGGTTTGCCGGCGCGCTTGATCGGCGTCTTCGGCATATGCGTGTCGGGTAATGCTACCATGATCCGGGTCCTCACCATTCTGGTCTCGGTCATTTTCGGCACCAAAAGGGACAAGAATGCGGCATGATATGGACAATTCTCTGCATCTCACCGCCGCGGCTCTTCGGCCTTGCGCATAAGGGTAAAGCGTCGTATACGCGCCCATCCTTTCGCATAGGAATACTGAACCGCGCAGTCTCTCGTGGACGGGCAGCGATTGGATTTAAATGCCCGCCTTTGAAATGCGCCTTGATAGAAGTGGAGTGAACATGCCGCTTTATGAGCATGTAATGATCGCGCGTCAGGACCTTTCCAACGCGCAGGCCGAAGGGCTGATCGAACATTTTGGCACCGTGCTGTCCGACAATGGCGGCAAACTCGTTGAGAACGAGTATTGGGGTGTCAAGACAATGGCATACAAGATCAACAAGAACCGCAAGGGCCATTATGCCTTCCTGAAGACCGACGCTCCGGCGGACGCGATCCAGGAAATGGAACGCCTGATGCGCCTGCATGATGACGTGATGCGCGTCCTGACCATCAAGGTCGACGCGCACGAGGAAGGCCCCTCGGTCCAGATGCAGAAACGCGAAGAACGTGGCGACCGCCGCGAACGCCGCTGATCAACGCTTGAAGAAAGGACGATAACCCATGGCTGCAAAACCATTTTTCCGCCGCCGCAAGGTCTGCCCCTTCTCGGGCGACAATGCACCCAAGATCGACTACAAGGACACGCGCCTGCTGCAACGCTACATCTCTGAGCGTGGCAAGATCGTGCCCTCACGTATCACCGCCGTATCGGCCAAGAAGCAACGTGAACTGGCCCGCGCCATCAAACGTGCCCGCTTCCTGGCGCTGCTGCCCTACGCCGTGAAGTAAGGAGAGAGCGACATGCAAGTTATCCTGCTGGAACGCGTGGCCAAACTCGGCCAGATGGGCGATGTCGTTGACGTCAAACCGGGCTATGCGCGCAACTACCTTCTGCTTCAAGGCAAGGCGCTGACCGCGTCGAAGGAAAACATCGCCGCCTTCGAGGGGCAGAAAGCCCAACTCGAAGCGCGCAACCTCGAAAGCAAGAAAGAAGCCGAGGAACTGGCTGGCCGTCTCGATGGCCAACAGTTCATCGTGATTCGTCAGGCGTCCGATGGTGGCAGCCTCTATGGCTCGGTCAGCACGCGCGACGCGGCAACCGTTGCCACCGACGAAGGCTTCTCGCTGGATCGTAAACAGATCGTGATCCGTCAGCCAATCAAGGAACTGGGCCTGCACGAGCTTGAGGTGACCCTTCACCCCGAGGTCGACGCGACCATCACCCTGAACGTCGCCCGTTCGCCGGAAGAAGCCGAACTTCAAGCCTCCGGCAAGACCATTCAGGAAGCCGCCGCCGAGGAAGAAGAAGCCGCAGATTTCGAAATCGCTGAGCTTTTTGACGATATTGGCGCTGCTGCATCTGATGATGAAGAGCTGGCCGAGACCGTCGAGGATGTTCTTCCCGAGGCGGAAGAAACAGAAGAAGATAGCTGATCACCACTGGCTGATCGCTTGGCAAACGACCGCGCGGGATAACCTCCCGCGCGGTTTTTTTCTGCCCACGCCCGATACGACGGCCCTGCCCTTTCAACCGCTGCAAAATTTTCAACTGCGGGTCGACAACTTTGACGCGACCATGTTAACTTTCTACCATAACGGTAATCGGCACAGAAAATCCGCGTGAATGGATCGTGTCGCCGTGAGTAGGAAGGATAACTGGGGATATGAACGGAATTGACACTTCTGTTGGTCAGCGTATCAGACAACGTCGCAAATCGCTTGGCCTGTCGCAGACTGAATTGGCCGAACGTGTCGGCGTCAAATTTCAACAGGTGCAGAAATATGAAACCGGGGTGAACCGCGTTGCGGCATCACGCTTGTGGAAAATTGCTGAAACCCTGAAGGTGCCGATCACCTATTTTTTCGAAGACCTGGAGCTGCCAGGTTTCGAAGAAGACAAGGTGCAGGCCAACCATGACGATCCATCATTACCCGAAACCTCGGAAATGATAAAGATTTTCAACCGGTTACCACCCGCGCAAAAAATGGCGATGAGTTCATTCCTGCAATCTCTCGACACGGCCGGTGGCCCCGAGGGCAACTGAGGGGAGCACGGCCCAAGTGGTAAACACGGACCTGATGGATCATTTCGACCTCAGTTTTGTCCCGGAGCGCGAGGACCCTTTCAAAGACCTCTTGCTAAAAATGCGCGAAAAATTCGGGTTGGACCACGTGGCCTATGCCGGTTTCAACCCGATGAGCGGTACGTTGCACGGCCATGTCACCTATGATGAGGACTGGACGCAGCACTACGCGCAGCAGGGCCTCTATCGGATCGACCCGACATTGAACGAAGCCCGTCGCAGTGTGGCGCCGGTCGATTGGTCCCGACTTGAGCATAACGAGAACTTCCGGGCCGTGTTTCGCGACGCCCACGATTTCGGCATCACCGATACGGGCCTGACCATCCCGGTGCGTGGCCCATTCGGCGACATTGGTGGGCTCAGCGTTACCAGCGATCTGAAACCAGTCGAATGGCGCAAGCTCAGGCAGCACGTGATTTCCGATCTGCAACAGGTCGCCGCCAACGTGCACGACTTGGTCATGCAGTCGCATCCGTTGATGCGTGCCCTGTCGGCACCGCAACTGTCGACCCGAGAGGTTGAAATCCTGCAATGGACGGCGGCAGGAAAGTCGCAGCAGGACATTGGCGATATCCTGTCGATTTCGCATCGCACGGTCGAGGTTCACCTGCGGTCGTCCCGGCAAAAGCTGCAGGCCCTGACAACGACACAAGCCGTGGGTCGGGCCATCGCCCTTGGCATCGTCTATCCGGGCTAAGCTCATCATTACCTGACGTCACCTGACACCGGGCTACGGGATTTCCCCAATAGATTAGCTGTTCATACATTTTTAACCTCGTAAGTGACTAAACCACCACTCACGAGGTAACACGATGATCCTGGTTATAGATGCACTCAATCGGCACAAATTTCCCAATATTATGAAGGAGATGTTCGAACTTCGCGCACGCGTCTTTGGGGATCGTATGGGATGGGACGTCACGATCAAGGATGGGATGGAGCGTGACAGTTTCGATGACATGGACCCCTCGTACGCGGTGGGTTTGGACCATGAAGGGCGGGTCGTGTCCTGTGTCCGGGCACTACAGACGACCGGCCCACATATGTTGTCCGACGTGTTTTCGGCCATCCTCGGCGGGGAGCCGCCGCTGCGCAGCCCGACCTTGTGGGAATCCACCCGGTTTTGCGTCGACACCAAGCGGCTTGGGCGCGGCAAGGGGCAGAACTCCGTGTCCTACGCCACCTGCGAGTTGATGATTGCCTCGCTGGAGGCCGCACGGAACGCCGGGGTCACCGACATCGTGACAGTGATCGACCCGCTGATGGACCGCATCCTGAAACGGTCGGGCAACACACCCTACGGATATGTCGGCAAACAGACGGATATGGGCAAGGTCCCCGCACTTGCGGCCCTGCTCGACTGCACCGAAGAGCGGATCAGCCGGATCCGGGCCTTCGCGAATATCAAGCATGACGTCTTCGTCGCCGAGGATGAGATCCTTGCCGCCGCCAACTACCAATCCGAAGTGCAGCCCGCCGACAGTTCAACCCAGTTGATCGACCTCAACGGCTACTGCCAGGAGCAGATCAACGCCGCCCAAACCGAATCGGAACGCGGCGCGGCGCTTGCCCTGCAACGGGTCCTCTTTGACAAGTTTCATTCGACGCGCGCCTGCAACGCCTAAACCCCCAGGGGCGGACGCAGGCGGGGTGATTGCAGTATTCAACACAGATCCCGCGCTAGAATGAACGAAGGGCCGCTCTCCCGCGCGGCCCTTCACTTGTTTCCGTCGCTGGTGCCGGTTCAGGCGTCTTCCAGCGCCTCGATCTCTTTTTCCAGCTTGGCCTTGGTGATTTCCTTCTCGGTCACCTTCGCCAGCTCGACCACGTAATCCACGACCTTTTCCTCGAAGATCGGCGCGCGGAGCTGTTGGCGCATCTGCGGGTTGTTTTGCACAAACTCGAAGAACTCGCGCTCCTGGCCCGGGTACTGCCGCGCCTGCGTCATGACCGCCTGCGTCATCTCGGCATCGGTGACCTCAACTTCGGCCTTCTGACCCAGTTCGGCCAGAAGCAGGCCTAGGCGCACGCGGCGCTCGGCCAGGGTCTTGTGCTCGTCGGTGGGTTCGATCTCGGGGTGATCGTGACCTTGAACGTCGGGGTTCTCATCATGCCAAAGCTGATGCGCGATCTGCTTGGATTCGATGTCGACCATGCTCGGCGGCAGCTCGAAGCTCACCTTCTTGTCGAGCTCGTCCAGCAGCTTGCGCTTGAGGATCGCGCGGGACGCCCCGGCATATTCCTCTTCCAGGCGCTCGCGGATCTGGGTCTTGAGACCGTCGAGGTCCTCAGCACCGAACTTCTGCGCCAGCTCGTCGTTAATCTCCGCCGGGGCCGGTGCCTTGACCGCCTTGATGGTGCAATCGAACACGGCTTCCTTACCGGCCAGATGCTCGGCCTGGTAATCCTCGGGGAAACTGACCGTCACGGATTTCTCCTCCTCGGCCTTCACACCCACCAATTGCTCTTCGAAACCGGGGATGAAGCTGTTCGACCCCAGGACGAGGGGATAATCCTCGGCACTGCCGCCGTCGAACAGTTCTCCATCGACCTTACCGGCGAAATCCATCACGATCTGATCGCCATCCTTGGCTTTGGAGCCCTTCTTGCGATCCTTGAAGTCCTGCGCGCTTTCGGCCAGGTTACCAAGGGCCTCTTCCACGGCCTTGTCATCGGCCTTGGCCACGAGACGCTCCAGCTTGATCGACTTGAGGTCCACTTCCGGGATTTCCGGCAGCGCCTCGTAGGTCATCTCGATCTCGACGTCGTCGCCCTCTTTCCATTCCTGGTTCGTCATCTTGACGTCCGGCTCGGCAGCGGGGCGTTCACCCTTCTCCTCGAAATGCTTGGACATGGCGCCATCAACAGTTTCCTGCATAGCTTCGCCCATGACACGCTGGCCAAAATTCTTCTTCAGAAGCGCCAGCGGCACCTTGCCCTTGCGGAAGCCCTTCAGCTCCACATCGGGCTGCGCTTCCTTCAGCTTCTCCATTACCTTGTCGTCCAGCTCCTTGGCCGACAGGACCATCTTGTAGCCTCGCTTGAGACCTTCGTTCAGGGTTTCGGTGACCTGCATGTTCGTCCTTCTCATTGCATTTGGGGCCGCGGAGGCGTCCGCAGCGGTCAAAATCAGTCGCCCTTCTATTTGCCGCCCCGCCCACACGCAAGGGCAAAGCGGCATTATTCAGGTCGCATTTTCGTTAATGTCTGCCAGCGTCCAAGGTGCTGCGCTGTGCCGCAGCCCGTCGCGCCTCAGGACAGGAAGGACAGCAGCAGAGTTGCACCACTGACATACGCCGTGGCGCCGGTCACCAGCATCAGGCGCCGATGTGCCCTCCGCGCGGCCACACCGGTCGGCAAGGCGGACAGAAGATCTTGGATCGGGAAGTCGTCTTCCCTCTTGGTCGTCGCAAACAACATTTTAGCCCCCAGAAAACCGCCTGTCAGGTACGACAAATCCCCTAAAGAAATGGTAATGACGGTCACCATTCTTTGCATTCCGGGATCTGGTTTTCGGGCAGATGTCGCAAACCCGACAGGCAGATACTCGTTACAACACGTCCCCTTTTCGCCGCGCAATTGTGGCAAGAAAAAGGCACGACTGAGGCGCAATTGAGGCGCCGGGCACGGACAACTCCCCTCCTACGCCGCAACGGCAAAATCGCTGTTTCAGATTTCCCTCGAATTTTCCTAAATTCAGGATCGCCGGCGCTCAGGGAGGCGCACCACCCCCGGTATTGTTTCCAATTCACCAACAAACTCACCGCCTCTGGCGGTTTCATATCACCGCCAAACCACATGTTGTGTGTGGCGGCTTTTTTTGGAAACAGAGCGTTTTTTGCGGTTTTCTCAGCATTCATTGGGTCATGTTCACGAGGCCACTCGCCGCAACAGGTGGCCGCCCGAGAGAGATTCGTTGATTTGCCGCACTGCGGCGACACACCGTGACCACAGTTTTCGCCCGCTGTCCGTCGTTCGGGAAACACTCTTGAACACACACCCAAACGGCGGCGAAAGGCGCCTATTTCAGCCCGTCCAAACCTATACTTGTGATAACCGGTAATGGTGCGGGTGGAGGGACTTGAACCCCCACGCCTTGCGGCGCCAGAACCTAAATCTGGTGCGTCTACCAATTTCGCCACACCCGCACTGTGCGCGGTCTCTAACAAAGCTCGCCGTCGGTTGCGAGTAGAAAATTGCTGGCATTCACCAATCCTCCGTTCACACAAACAGCGCGACATTTACGCAATGGCGACCTATAATGGCGAAACTATTGAGGCAGATAACGGCAAGAACCGCCATGAAACCGAAAACGGTCAGGCGGCAGAGTGGTATCATGAAGAGCTTTTCACCCCCGGGCCCATCGGGCTTGCTGGCCAACAGCACCATACTGACCCTTTCGGGCGAGATGCGCGTGGGGGATGTTCGGCCTGGTCATCGCATCGTGACCCGCAACAGCGGCACTGCGGTGGTCCGCGCCGTCCTGCGCCGCCAAATCCGGTTCGAAGCGATCCGGTTTCTGGCGGGCTCACTTGGCGATACCCGTCCCGATCACGACACGATCCTGCCAGCGGGACAAGGCATCCTGATCCGCGATTGGCGGGCGCAGGCGCTCTTTGGCAAACGCGAGGCGGTCATTCCCGCTGACCGGCTGGTGGACGGCGAATTCGTCACACGTCTTGGCCCCACCTGCATGACCCTTTGTGACATCGCATTTGACCGACGCCATGTTCTTTACGTGGACGGGTTCGAGGTGGTGGGCCAGGTGACCGCCACGGTTTCCGAAATCGCCGCCTGACAAATGCACCGTTTGCCCGCCGGCACCGGCCACATACCGTTTACAAACCCAGGTCGCGAAACACTTTGGGCAATTGCTCCGGCAAATCCTCGGCAATCAGGCCCGGCCCGAAGGACCGCGCGCATTCGACATGCAGCCACGCCGCCGTCTCCGCCGCCCTCATCGGGTCAAAGCCTCGAGCCAAAAGCCCGGTGATGAAACCCGCCAACACATCGCCTGATCCTGCGGTCGCCAACCAGGGCGCCGCGCGGTCATACTGCGCCGAATTGATGGAGCACCGCCCATCGGGATCTGCGATAACTGTATCGGCCCCCTTGTAGAGCACCACGCATCCCGCGCGTTTCGCCGCCTCGCGCGTGGCATCAACTTTTGAGTAAGCCGGGCCCTTGTTGGCGGGTGCGTTCAACTTCTCGGCGATATCCGGGAAGAGCCGCGCAAATTCTCCGTCATGGGGGGTCAGCACGCAATGTTCGTGCAGCATCCCAAAGAGCTCTTCCGGCGCCTCCGCAAAAGCCGTTAGCGCATCCGCGTCCAGCACAACCGCCCGCCCCCGACCTGAGCCGGAACCTCCCCCTTGGGCGCGAGGCCCCGGCTCGGGGGCCGGGGCGCGGAGTGCGATCGGCACCAGTCTGCGGGCTCGCTCCACCCCAAGCCCGGGCCCAAGGCAAAGCGCGTTGAGCCGCTCATCCGTCAGCACATCCGCAAAGCTGTCGCCATCCTCAACGCGCGTCAGCATGATTGCCGTAATGTGAGAAGCCACCTCCATCTGCGCCGCAGGTGGCACGCCCAAGGTCACCAGCCCCGCCCCGATCCGCAGCGCCCCACGCGCCGCCAACCGCGCCGCGCCGGTCTTACCGGGACCGCCCGAGAGGATCAGCGCGTGGCCATGCGTGTATTTGTGGGTTCTAAGTGGTTTTTGCAGGCCATCTTCAAAGAACCCATTTTTGTCCAAAGACAAGTCTTCCTTAGAAATGGAGCGCACCGCTTCACTCCAAGTTCCATTTGGCCACTCGATATCCAGATCAACGCAATGTAATGACTTAACATCATACATGTTGTCACCTAGGTACTGGCCTTGCTTTGGCCGCTCGAACGCAACTACTAACTTAGAAAAAAACCAGTTTCCACCAACCACCTTTCCGGAATCCGAACAAAGACCGCTGGGTATATCGACAGCGACACCATGGTCATAGCAGATGTCGGCCCATTCTCGCGAAATCTCTAGGAGATCGTCTTCGAATCGTCTTGAAAGTCCGGTTCCAAACAAAGCATCAACGTATATTGTTTCTTGAGCCCAGCTTGCCCGGCTGATTTCTCCATCCTCGCATTTTTCGCCGTAATTTCGGAATGACTTTTCGATGGCAGATCTAAGTGCACCTACAATCAATCGACTGACCTCGCTCAGTTCCAGCCACCGCTCACAATTCACCTTCGCATCCGGTGGCAGTTTTTCGGGGTCACCATAGAGGTAAACTTCCACCTCCCACCCCCATTCCTTCAAGAGCCGCGCCACCACGAACCCGTCGCCGCCATTATTGCCCGGCCCGCACAGAACCACCGCACGATGCGACGTCTTCGCCAACTCCGGCCATTCCTCGAAAATCGCCTCGACCACGCCCCGCCCGGCGCGTTCCATCAACTCCAGGCCCGTCACTTCACCCGACTCAATCGCGGCCTGTTCGATGGCGCGCATCTGCGCGGCGGTCAGCAATTCGGTCATGTCTTAACTTTCAGCGATTCAATTTCGGTCACTTTTTGCGCAATCTGCCTATTTTTTGTGCAACGGCTATCTTCCGCACCCGCACCCACGCGCGCGACCACCCTATCCGATTGAGGCCGGTAAACAGAAGTGGTCTCAGAGGCTGAAATTTCGGATCAGGAGGCCATCCAATGAAAAAGATCGAAGCGATCATCAAGCCGTTCAAGCTTGATGAGGTCAAAGAAGCCCTGCAGGACGCGGGCATCCAGGGCCTCAGCGTGATTGAGGTCAAGGGGTTTGGCCGCCAGAAAGGCCATACCGAGCTCTACCGCGGCGCTGAATATGTCGTGGATTTCCTGCCCAAGGTCAAAATCGACGTGGTGCTGGACGACGACCAGGTCGACGCCGCGATCGAAGCCATCACCGAGGCCGCCAAGACCGACAAGATCGGCGACGGCAAGATTTTCGTCAGCCCCGTTGAACAAGCCATCCGCATCCGTACCGGCGAGACCGGCTCGGACGCCCTGTAACCCCTTATTTCAGTTAAAAAAGAAGGAAGAAGAGAATGAGCAAGGATAGCGTTCTCAAGCAGATCAAGGACGACGACATCGAGTATGTCGACATCCGCTTCACCGACCCGCGCGGCAAGCTGCAGCATGTGACCATCGTGGCCGATCTGGTCGATGAGGATTTCCTCGAAGAGGGGTTCATGTTCGACGGCTCTTCGATTGCCGGCTGGAAGTCTATCGAAGCCTCCGACATGAAGTTGATGGCAGATACCGATAGCGCCTATGTCGATCCCTTCTATGCCGAGAAAACGCTCTGCCTGCATTGCTCGGTGGTCGAACCCGACACCGGCGAGCCCTACAACCGCGACCCGCGCGGCACGGCACAGAAGGCCGAAGCCTACCTCAAATCCTCGGGCATCGGTGACGTGGCCTACATGGGCCCCGAGGCAGAATTCTTCCTGTTTGACGACGTGCGTTTTTCCAATTCGATCAACAAGGTATCCTACGAAGTTGATGCGGTTGACGCCTCGTGGAACACCGACACCGAATACGAAATGGGCAACACAGGTCATCGTCCCGGCATCAAGGGTGGCTACTTCCCGGTGAACCCGATTGACGACGCGCAGGACATCCGCTCGGAGATGCTGAGCACGATGAAGCGTCTTGGCATGAAGGTCGACAAGCACCACCACGAGGTGGCGTCCTGTCAGCACGAGCTGGGCCTGATCTTTGACAGCCTGACCAAGCAGGCCGATGAGCTGCAGAAGTACAAATACGTGATCCACAACGTGGCGCAGGCCTATGGCAAGTCGGCCACCTTCATGCCCAAGCCGATCTATGGCGACAACGGCACCGGCATGCACGTGAACATGTCGATCTGGAAAGACGGCAAACCCTTGTTTGCAGGCGATAAATATGCCGATCTTTCCCAGGAGGCGCTCTATTTCATCGGCGGCATCCTGAAGCACGCGAAGACGCTGAACGCCTTCACCAACCCCTCGACCAACAGCTACAAGCGGCTGATCCCGGGCTTCGAGGCTCCTGTCCTGCGCGCCTACTCGGCCCGTAACCGTTCGGGCTGCGTGCGTATTCCGTGGACCGAAAGCCCCAAAGCCAAGCGTGTTGAGGCCCGCTTCCCCGATCCGGCGGCCAATCCCTACCTGGCCTTCGCCGCCCTGCTGATGGCGGGTCTGGACGGGATCAAGTCGAAGATCGACCCCGGTGAGGCGATGGACAAGAACCTCTACGACCTGCCCGCGGAAGAGCTGGAAGGCATCCCGACCGTCTGCGGTAGCCTGCGTGAGGCACTTGATGCGCTGGCGGGGGATCACGACTTCCTGCTGGCTGGCGACGTCTTCACCAAGGACCAGATCGACGGCTACATCGCGCTGAAGATGGAAGAGGTCGAGCTGTTCGAGCACACGCCGCACCCGGTCGAGTTCGGCATGTATTATAGCTGCTAAGCGCATCCGCTGAGCAACAAGAACAAGGGGCGTCCTGCGGGGCGCCCTTTTTTTTCGCGTGATGGGGCATGATGTGGCCCTGCCCCAGCGACGTTTAACCAAGGGTTAACCAAGTCTCGCAAATACTAAGCGATAGAAATCGGGGGGACAGGTGCGAAGCGCACACCGCCGGTATTTCTGGAGCTGACATGAACGGAAAATCCAAGACACATTTCGGCGCGTTCTGGGAACCGATGCGGGAGATGGCGGGGTTTCCGAAACGGCGCAAGGCCCCTGCAAAAGATCATGACGGCTTTTCCGAAGAGGCGCTTCGGGGATTGGAAGATCTTGATGCGCGCTGCGTGCCGCCCGGGATCGACGCCCGCCCGGCCTTTGAGAAAACCTATCAGAACAACGCCCGCCTCGCGCCCGATGTGGCGGCGGGGGGTGGCCTCCTGACCAATGCGGACGGCTCCAAGCGGCCGCATTATTGGGGGCATCGCAAACGCCTTCGCGAGAGGTTTCTTTCAGGTGGCCACAAGGCGATGCCGGAATACGAATTGCTGGAACTTCTGCTCTTCAACGCGATCGAGCGGATCGACGTGAAACCTCTTGCCAAACGCCTGCTCGCGGCCTTCGGCGATCTGAACGGGGTTGTTGCGGCATCCGAGCACCGGCTGTTGCAGGTCGAGGGGGCGACCCCCAAGGTCTATCTGCAATTGCGCATCGCCGAAGCCTTCGCCCACCGGATGGGACAGGCCAAGGTGCTGCAGCGCGAGGTCGTGTCATCCTGGGACGATCTCATCACCTATTGCCGCACCTCGATGGCGCATCGTGACACGGAGCAGTTCCGGGTGCTCTATCTCGACCGCAAGAACACCGTTATTGCCGATGAAGAACAGGCCGAAGGCACGGTGGACCATGTGCCGGTCTACCCCCGTGAGCTGGCCAAACGCGCGCTGGAACTCAATGCCTGCGCCATTATCCTGGTGCATAACCACCCCTCGGGCGACCCGACCCCAAGCCCCGAAGATATCCGCATGACGACGCAAATCCTGGCCACCTGCGATGCGATCGGGGTGACCATCCATGACCATGTTGTCATCGGCAAGGAGACGGAGTTTTCCTTCCGCTCCGAGGGATATTTCGAGATGGCGACCTGAGCACGCCGGCAGGCCCTGCAAACAGACTTCATCCTGCGGTTCCAGTCGTTCAACCCTGCCCTGACGCCGCCAACTCCGGGAATTGTTGCGAAAATGGCTCCAAAAGGCTCATTTTTGGCCGATTGCCTCAATGGTTCCGCATTTGAAACAAATTGTTCACATCTTTCATCCGCAGAAAACAGGCTAAGAAAGAGTATCTGAGCGGGTTGGGTGATGACAACGACCACGACAATGGCAAGCGCCGGACTGATTTTTCAGGGGTTGCGGGATCTTGATATCGTCAAGATCGGCAACCGCGTGAGCAATGCGTTCGAGGCGCTTGAAGAAAATGTAACCGGGGTGCGGATCCTGTCGAATGACCGCGCCTGTATCTCGTCGCTCAACCATGACGTCACGGTTGCAGTGTTCGAAGATCACATGGTTGACGGCCTTCCGCGTCCTGCGCCACTGGTCGTTGAACTCACCATCAACAGCCCGCACCAACCGAACGAGGATTGCCCCCACCAAGACACGGTTCTGGCCCACGCGTTGAAATCCCTCCATTGGACGCTGTCGGCCGATCAGGTGAAATGGGTGACCCCCGGCGCCATCCTGAGCAGTGCCGATTTCGTGATGGCCACGACGCAGCCTGAGCCCACCGAGCAAACCGTCGAGCCGACAATGTCGGTATCGCGCACCCCGTCCGGTGTGGTCGAGCGCCGCTATACCTTGCCGAATGTCGATGAAACCAACGACCAGTTGCAGGATACGCTGACGCAAAAGGCCGTCCTGTCGATCGAATCCGGCAAGCATGGGAGCCTTTACGCCGCGTTCCTGTCGGACATTGAAAGCATCAGCCACGCTGATCCGGATGAGGAAATCCGCGAAAAGACCGCCGCGCTGCGCCTGTCCGCCTGGATGGTGTCGTTTACCGTGATGATTTTTGCCCTGCCCGTCGGTGCCGCCCTCCTGGTGTTCAACATTCTCAAGGGCGAGAACCTGCGCCTATCGTCCCAGGCGGCGGCTCTGACCGGGACGTTCATCACGCTTGATGCCCACGGCGCCACGGCGCAAACGATGGCGCTGCTCCACGGTCTGATCGGCTGAGGCCCGCCCGTTCGGGGATTGCGACCCAATCAAGCGCGTTTAGACTTTGAAGCGGCCCGCACGCTCGGCTACACTTTGCCCTGAGTATTTCCCCAACAGGAGCTTTTGACCCCGTGCCCCGTTTTTCAACCCTCATCGCAGGCGGCGCAACCGCTGTCATCCTGGCTTTCTCCTCCCCGGTGGAGGCCGCCCAGTGCGGGAACACGTCGAACGGGTTCGAGGCCTGGAAAGCGGCCTTTGCCAAGGAGGCGAAGCGCGCGGGCGTGCGCAAGAACGGGCTTCAGGCCCTGGCCAGCGCGCGTTATGCCACCCGGACCATTGCCGCCGACCGAAACCAGAAGAGTTTCAAATACACGCTCGAAAAGTTCATGCGGGTGCGTGGCGCCGAGGCCATCGTCTCGCAGGGGCGCAAACGCAAGGCGCGCAACCCGGGTTTCTACGCGGCGCTGGAAAAGCAGTACGGTGTCCCGGCGGGTGTTCTGATCGCCATTCACGGGATGGAAACGGGATTTGGCGGCTTCATGGGCGACAGCGCCATTGTCTCGGCCATCACGACGCTGGCCTATGATTGCCGCCGCTCGGATTTCTTCATTCCGCATGCCATCGGTGCCCTGAAACTGGTCGATCAGGGGGCGATCACCCCCGCGACCAAGGGCGCAAAACATGGCGAGTTGGGTCATACCCAGTTCCTGCCGGGCAATGCGCTCGAATACGGCGTGGATGCCAATGGCGACGGGCGTGTCGATTTCTATAGCCAGGCGGATGCACTCGCCTCGACTGCGAATTTCCTGCGGCAAAAGGGGTGGAAACCCGGCAAGGGCTACCAGGAAGGCCAACCCAATTTCAAAGTCATCCAGCAGTGGAATGCCGCCAGCGTCTATCAGAAGGCCATCGCGATCATGGCCGCGCGGATTGACCAGTAAGTGATGCGCCTGTCTGCCCAAATCCACCACTGGATCACCGCCGCGAGCCTCGCCCTCTGGTCATCGGTCAGCGCAGCCGAACCGTTCAGTTTTGTCATCGTGGGCGATCAACCCTACGGCACCGGGGCGGAGATCCATGACATCTACCTGGGCCTGGTGGATGCGATCAACGACGCCGCGCCCGACCTCGTCATTCACGTCGGGGACACAAAGTCCGGCGGCACTTTCTGCTCTGACGACCTTCTGGCCGAGCGGCTCGATTACCTAAACCGGTTCACCGCACCGACGCTTTATGCGCCGGGCGACAACGAATGGACCGATTGTTACCGGCTGGTGGCCGGCGCGCATGACCCCGAGGAACGGCTGGCCCATATCCGCGCCACCTATTTCGATGAGCCCGCCACGTCCTTCGGCCAGAACCCGATCACGCTCACCCACCAGGGCGCGCAAGGCTATCCCGAAAACGCCCGGGTGAGGCTGGGCGACGTGATGTATGTGACCGCCCATGTGGTTGGCTCAAACAACAATTTCGAAGCGACCCGGCCCGGCGCCGCTGCCGAATTCGCAGCCCGCGATGCGGCCAACAAGCAATGGCTGATCGACAGTTTCGCAGCCGCCGGCGATGCCAAGGCGCTTGTTCTGGCGATCCACGCGGACATGTTCGAGTTCGGTTTTGGCCCGCCCTGGGACCGCGAAGGGTTCCTCCGGCATTCCGGCTTTGCCGGTTTCGGCGAAACGCTGATCTGGCAGGCGACCGAATTTGATCGCCCCGTGCTCCTGACCTATGGCGACAGCCACGTATTCAGGATGTTCCGCCCCTTCCCAAGGAAAGGGCCCAACATCATGGCGCTGGAGACTTTTGGCGCCAAGCACATGCATGCGGTGCGCGTCCTGGTCGATGCCGACGGTCCCTACCCCTTCGCAATCCAGCCTTTCATCAACCCCGAACAACCGCTTCGCCGCACGCCAAGAAAGTAGAAAAGGGAATGATCGCCGCCCCCGGCGGTCCCCTTGACAGCACCGAAATCAATTCCTATTTCCGCGGTCTCGGGGTGCAGGCCCCCGCCGTTCGCAGGGCAGATGCCCATGGTGAAGCCCTGCTCTGACCTGATCCAGTTTCTGACCCAGAGGTCACCGACCGGATGGCAACGCGAACACCCCTCTATGATGTCACCGACCCGTCAAGGAATTGGACCATGACACCACAAATCCTTCCCGGGCGCGATGCGCTCAAAACGCAGGCCAAACGGCTGCGCAACACCCTTGCCCAGCAGGGTACACCGATCAGCCATTCGGCGGCCCTCGAAACCCTTGCCGGCCAATGGGGGTTTCGCGACTGGAACACGCTGTCTGCGGCGGCGGAGACCGCGACGCCGGTCTGGCAGGTTGGTCAGGCGGTTGCCGGGCAGTACCTCGGCCATGACTTTACCGGACGGCTAAAATCCGTGCGCCAGGCCTCGGGCGGCCACTGGCACCTGACGCTGGTTTTTGACGAACCGATTGATGTTGTCGCTTCCGAGCGGTTCAGCGCCCTGCGCCGCCAGATCAGCGCCACGGTCAACGCCCGCGGCGTCACCCATCAGAAAACATCAGACGGGAAACCGCATCTGGTGTTGAAGATGACCTGAAACCGGCGCCGCGCCACCACACAAGGTCGCGCGGCGTCCCCTTGGTTCAGCGATATCGTTCGATTTTGACCGTGCGGCCATCGTTGAAATAGGAATATTCGGCCAGGTCGCGCCCGTCTTCCTGCCGGGTCACCATGACCTCCGCCTCCTGCGGCGCCCCGATCCGCGGATGTGGCCCGCCTAGGCACCGCGCACGGAAGGATTGCTTGACAACGCCCCTGCCTTCATTGGTCCGGCGTTTGCCGAGCTTGAATTGGCTTACCTTGCCGCTGGCACAATCATCGGTGATGAGATCGACCACCCGGCGCATCGAATAACCCTGCGGCACCTCTTCGCCATCAACGAGCCGCGCCACCAGCATGACCCCCTTCACGCGCGACCCCTGCATATCAAGCGAGTATTTCACGAAATCGCTGACCGCCTCTTCGGCGGCACCTATTGACGGCGCGGTCAGCGCCACCACCGCCAGGATCGAACCCCAAACCCTCATACCGAACCTCCCCATCGTTCGCGCGATCCGGCCTCAAAGAGACGCGAACCCGGTGCAGTAGTAGGGCAGCTTGCGCTTCTTTTCAATCGGTTACCGGCGTTGGCGCAGGTTCGCTAACTCGACAGAGGGCCACATGGCACCACCTCCGAACCGGTCCAAAGACACAAGAAAATGTCGCTAATCTGCAAGCAGCACGGCGCACACGCGCCCACGATTGGCCAAGACGCAAGCGAGGCCAGCCATGAATACCCACTATCGCGACACCCGCAAGATCGACCCGCGCAAGGGCGCCACATTGGGCGACAACACCCCCAACGACGCCAACCGGATCGAGATCGGCCCGACCCGGCTTGCCTTCGACGAATGGGAGGCCGCGGGGCTACAACTGCCGGATCTGCAGGCGATGCGCCGTCACCGGTGGGAGCGCCTGACGCAGCATGTGGTCGATCGCGATTATGCCGGTATCCTGCTCTTTGATCCGCTGAACATCCGGTATGCAACCGACAGCACCAACATGCAACTCTGGAACACCCATAACCCGTTCCGGGCGCTGCTTGTCTGCGCCGATGGCTACATGGTGATCTGGGATTACAAGAACGCGCCTTTCCTCAGCACGTTCAACCCGCTGGTACGCGAACAACGCTCGGGGGCGGACCTGTTTTACTTCGACCGGGGCGACAAGATCGACGTGGCCGCCGATGTCCTTTCGAACGAGATCCGCGTGCTCCTCGCCGAACACGCACCGGGCAACAAGCGGCTCGCGGTGGACAAGATCATGCTGCACGGGCTGCGCGCGCTTGAGGCGCAGGGGTTCGAGATCATGGATGGCGAAGAGGTGACCGAGAAATCCCGCTCCGTCAAAGGCCCCGATGAAATCCTCGCGATGCGCTGCGCCAGCCATGCGTGCGAGACCGCCGTGAAGGCAATGGAGGATGCCGCGCGGGCCGGTGTACCGCGGGGCGATATGTCCGAGGATGACATCTGGGCCGTGCTTCATGCAGAGAACATCCGCCGGGGCGGGGAATGGATCGAAACCCGGCTTCTGTCCTCAGGGCCGCGCACCAACCCGTGGTTCCAGGAATGCGGCCCGCGCATCGTGCAAAATAACGAGATCGTGGCTTTCGATACCGATCTGATCGGCAGCTATGGCATCTGCGTGGACATTTCCCGCACCTGGTGGATCGGGGATGAGAAGCCGCGTGATGACATGGTCTATGCGATGCAGCACGCCCACGAACATATCATGACCAATATGGAAATGCTGAAGCCCGGCGTGACCATACCGGAACTGACCGCCAATAGTCATCGTCTGGATGACCAGTTTCAGGCGCAGAAATATGGCTGCCTGATGCACGGGGTTGGGCTTTGTGACGAATGGCCTCTTGTCGCTTATCCCGATCAGGCCGTTGAGGGGGCGTTCGACTACCCGCTGGAACCCGGCATGGTTCTGTGTGTCGAGGCCGCGGTTGGCGCGGTCGGCGGGGATTTCTCGATCAAGCTGGAGGATCAGGTTCTGATTACCGAAACCGGCTATGAAAACCTGACCGCCTATCCGTTCGATCCGCGCCTGATGGGGCAGGCCTGAGCCCGCCCCACTGGTCATCGGCCGGGCTCACCGAACGCCGTGGGACCGGCGGACGTTGCCGTGCCAATCCTCGATCATGGGATCGGCAACTTGTTCTTGTGATCCGTTTTCGGCGCCGCTCCCGCTAATCGCGAGCAAGGCAATCAGCACCAGAAATACGGCAATAAACCCGCCCTTTGCGCGCCCCGCGAGGCGGGCGGCGGCGGGACGTTGTATGTAAATGTCATGTGCCATTTCAGTCTCTCCATCAAAGGTTGACAGAGGCAACATAGGCGCGCCGGAAACATGAAAAAAACGAATATATGTGAGATTATATATCACGAAATATGATTATCAGGTTGGTCGCTGATCATCCCGATCGGCAATTACCCTTTCGCACCATGTGCCTAAGCCGAGAACGTCCCAGGCTTCAGGTAATGAACCACAATTCCGCTGTCTCTTGAATCCGTCGACGGCCGTCTCCGGCAGCGTCTTGCCCCTGCCCGCTCTCAGGCCGCCACTTGCGGTGTTACCACCTCACCATCCTTTTCGGGATCGTAAAGGCACACCTGATCCCGGCCTTCCCGCTTGGCACGATACGCGGCCAAGTCCGCTTTCTGAAAAGCCTCCTCGACTTGCGAGACGGACGTCATTGCCGCCACGCCGAAACTGGCGGTGATCTTCAACTCATGCCCGTCCGCATAGATTTTCTTGGCCCGAACGCAGTCGCAGAGGCGTTGTGCCGTGGCGACCCCCTCGTCCTCGCGGACGCCGTTGAGCAGAATGATGAATTCTTCACCGCCAAACCGTGCCACGACGTCGTCTTCCCGGCAATTACGCACCAGGGTGCCGGTAAACTGCCGCAACGCAACGTCACCAACCTTGTGGCCGTACCGGTCATTCACCTGCTTGAAATGGTCGATATCCGCAACGATCACCACAAGATCCTGATCCTCGATCCGCTCCAACCGCTGATAAAAGCTCGCCCGGGTGCAGGCACCGGTCAGGTTGTCGTGATTGACCGCATGTTCCAGTTTTTCCGCCAAAACATTGATGTCCAGTAACTTCAGCCCCACGAAATAGCTGATCGGCGCGGACAGCATCGCCGCGATGCAACAGCCTTCTACGAGAATCTCCCGCACGATCTCCATCGGCAGCATCAGGCTCAAGAGGACCAGGTTGCCGAATATCACCACGCTTGTGATCACAAGCGAGAACATCCTGACCTCAAAATGGTTTTTCAGCCGTAACTGCATGGCACCGACATGACCTAAACAAATTTTGATACTTGCATCTGGCGGTTAAGGTCCAATTGCCATAGCCGCTTTTCAACTTTCAATACATAGAAAATTTTAACAGCTCAGCCAAAAGTGGCATCGCCATCCGCAACAGACGACAGGGCCGCTGGAAAACTTCAAGAGCCGCCGGATCACAATAGAGACAGCCCCGCATTTCATACTGTCACCTTAGCGTGACGGCGCTGACACAATACTGGTGCACCCGCGGCACTCTGATTACCCTCAAAACACGCCGAAAACCTAAGGACGTCCCATGCCGACCGAACGCCTCACCTTCACGGGTCACGATGGCAGTACCCTTGCCGCCCGTCTGGATCTGCCCGAAGGCCCCCTTCTGGCCACCGCCCTCTTTGCGCATTGCTTTACCTGTTCCAAGGACATCCCCGCCGCCCGCCGCATCGCGGCGCGCCTAGCCGGAGCAGGCATCGCGGTGCTGCGGTTTGACTTCACCGGACTGGGCCATTCCGAAGGCGAATTCGCCAACACGTCCTTCTCCTCCAACATCCGTGACCTGGTCCTCGCGGCAGAGGCCCTTGCCGAGCGCAAGATGGCGCCCAGCCTTTTGATCGGCCACTCCCTCGGTGGCGCGGCGGTGCTGGGCGCGGCCGGCGATATCGACAGCGTCAAGGGCGTGGTCACCATCGGCGCGCCCTATGATCCCGGTCACGTCACCCATAATTTCGGCGACGCCCTGGCGGAGATCGAAACCGAAGGCACGGCCGAGGTGATGTTGGGCGGGCGCCCCATCCGCATCGGTCAAGGGTTTGTCGAAAACGTCAAGGCAGAAAGCCTGACCGACAAGATCGCCAACCTGCACCGCGCCCTCCTGGTGCTGCATGCCCCGCGCGACGCGACAGTGGGCATCGAAAACGCCGGCGAAATATTTAGCGCCGCCAAGCACCCCAAGAGTTTCGTGACTCTCGACAACGCCGATCACCTGATAACCGATCCCACCGATGCGGAATACGCCGCCGAGGTGATCGCTGCCTGGGCCACGAAATACCTCGAACTGCGCCCCCCCGCACCGCCCCCCGGCGCGCCCGAAGGGATCGTTTGCGTGTCCGAGGCCGATGCCGACGGCTTCCTGCAGGATATCAATTCCGGCCCGGATCATCACACCTTGGCAGATGAACCGCTCGCCTATGGCGGGACCAATCGCGGCATGTCGCCTTATGGGTTCCTGTCGGCGGGTCTCGGGGCGTGTACCTCGATGACGATCCGCATGTACGCCCGCCGCAAGGGCTGGCCGCTCGATCATGTGCAGGTGGCCGTCAGCCATGACAAGGTCCATGCACAGGATGCCAAGAGCGGCGGCGGAAATGCCCAGGCGGATACGTTCAAACGGGTCATCAAGCTCACGGGCGACCTCAGCGACGAACAACGCGCGCGGCTCTTGGAAATCGCGGATAAGTGCCCGGTCCACCGCACGCTAGAGCAAAGCTCGACCATCATCACAGAGGCCGGCTGAGTTATCGACACCTCACGAGAGGCTGCATTGCGGACAAAGCAGACCTTGGATCGCCATTGAAACAAAGGGCAGCGCCCGATCGCGGGTGGGCGCACTTAGATGGTTCATGGCGCTTTATGGTGACGTGTACATCCAACGATAGTTGGGATTGAGACGGCGACGAAGCGCCCGCCCATGGGGCGGTCGGGCGCTGCCCGGCGGTGCTGCGCACCTTGATTCCGGGCGCGGGCAATGTCCGGTTTGCGCCCCAACCAAAATGTCAAAAGCCCCGCGTGATGCGGGGCTTTTTCGGTGCTTGAGTTGTTCCTCAGGCGGCTTTGGCGAGGTTTCGGAGCACGTAATGCAGCACCCCGCCATGTTTGATGTAGTCGATCTCGATCGCCGTATCGATCCGGCATTTCAAGGTGATCTCCTTGACCGATCCGTCTGCCATCTTGATCGTGCAGGGAACCTCCTGCAGCGGCTTGATCGTATCAAGACCCGAGATCGACACCTCCTCTTCGCCGGTCAGGCCAAGGGATTTGCGGGTGTCGCCACCGGTGAACTCGAACGGGATCACCCCCATGCCGACGAGGTTCGAACGGTGGATGCGTTCGAAATTCTCGGCGATGACCGCCTTCACGCCCAAAAGCGCCGTGCCCTTGGCCGCCCAGTCACGTGACGAGCCCGCGCCGTACTGCTCGCCGCCAAAGACCACCAGTGGCGTACCATTGGCCTGATGCGCCATCGCGGCCTCATAGATCGAGGTCTGCTGACCATCGGGGCCTTTGGTGTAGCCACCTTCAACGCCGTCGAGCATCTCGTTCTTGATGCGGATATTGGCAAAAGTGCCGCGCATCATCACCTCGTGGTTGCCACGACGGGAGCCATAGGAGTTGAATTCGCGCACCGGCACCTGACGATCGGTCAGGTATTGACCGGCGGGCGTGGTGTCCTTGAACGAGCCTGCGGGCGAGATGTGGTCGGTGGTGACCATATCGCCCAGAAGCGCTAGAACACGGGCGCCTTCGATGTTTTCGATCGTGCCGGGCTCCTTGGACATGCCCTGGAAATAGGGCGGGTTCTGAACATAGGTCGATTGCGGCGGCCAATCGTAAACCTCGCCTTCGGACGTCTCGACGGCGCGCCATTTTTCGTCGCCCTTGAAGACATCCGCGTATTTTTCCTGGAATGCCTCACGGGTCACGGTTTTTTCGACCAGTTCGGCAATCTCCGCCTGGCTCGGCCAGATATCCTTGAGGTAGACATCCTTGCCGTCCGGCGTCTGCGCGATCGGGTCAGAGGCGAGGTTGATGTCCATGGTGCCGGCCAGCGCATAGGCCACGACCAGCGGCGGCGAGGCCAGGTAGTTGGCGCGCACATCCGGGCTGATCCGGCCCTCAAAATTGCGGTTACCCGACAGGACCGATGTCGCCACCAGGTCGCCCTCGGCAATCGCCTCTGAAAGCTCTTTCTGGATCGGACCGGAGTTGCCGATGCAGGTGGTGCAGCCATAGCCCACGAGGTTGAACCCGATGTTGTCGAGGTCGTCCTGCAGCCCTGCCGCTTCAAGGTAATGCGACACGACCTGCGAGCCGGGCGCAAGCGACGTCTTGACCCAAGGCTTGCGGTCCAGTCCCAACGCCGCAGCCTTGCGCGCCACCAATCCCGCGCCGATCATCACGTAAGGGTTCGATGTGTTGGTGCACGAGGTGATCGAGGCGATCACCACGTCACCGGAGCTCAGCGTATAATCCTCGCCCGCGACGGGGACTTCCTTGTCCATCGGACGTTTGAAGGTCTCCTTCATCTCGCGATTGAAGGCCTCTTTCGCATCGGTCAGGGCCACGTAATCCTGCGGGCGTTTCGGACCGGAGATTGCCGGGACAATCGTCCCCATATCGAGATGCAGCGTATCGGAGTAGACAGGTGCATAATCCGCATCGCGCCAGAAACCGTTTTCCTTGGCATAGGCCTCGACCAACGCGACGCGATCCTTATCACGGCCCGTGCTGGTGAGATAGCGCAGGGTTTCGTCGTCAATCGGGAAGAAGCCGCAGGTGGCGCCGTATTCCGGGGCCATGTTGGCGATGGTCGCGCGGTCCGCGAGCGGCAAGTTGTCGAGACCCTTGCCGTAGAACTCGACGAATTTGCCGACAACGCCGCGTTCGCGCAGCATTTCAACGACTTTCAACACGAGGTCGGTGCCGGTGGTGCCTTCAACCATCGCGCCGGTCAATTCGAACCCGACCACTTCGGGGATCAGCATGGAAATCGGCTGACCGAGCATGGCGGCCTCGGCCTCGATCCCGCCGACACCCCAGCCAAGCACTGCCGCGCCGTTGACCATTGTGGTGTGGCTGTCGGTGCCCACCAGCGTGTCGGGATAGGCGACTTCTTCGCCATTCTGGTCCGTATCGGTCCAGACGGTTTGCGCCAGGTATTCCAGGTTCACCTGGTGGCAGATGCCGGTGCCCGGCGGCACCACGCGGAAATTGTTGAACGCGCCCTGCCCCCATTTGAGGAACTGGTAGCGTTCCATGTTACGCTCATATTCGCGATCCACATTCATCTGGAAAGCGCGGGGGTTGCCGAATTCGTCGATCATCACCGAGTGGTCGATCACGAGGTCAACGGGGTTGAGCGGGTTGATCTGCTGCGCGTCGCCGCCAAGAGCCACGATCCCGTCGCGCATCGCGGCGAGGTCCACGACCGCCGGAACGCCGGTGAAATCCTGCATCAGCACGCGGGCGGGGCGATAGGAAATCTCGCGCGGGTTCTTGCCGCCTTTTTCGGCCCATTCAGAAAAGGCCTTGATGTCATCGGTCGTCACCGTGTTGCCGTCTTCGAACCGCAGCATGTTTTCCAGCACGACCTTCAAGGCAGCAGGCAGGCGGGAGAAATCGCCAAGGCTCGCAGCCTCGGCCGCGGCGATGGAATAATACGACACGGAGGCGTCGCCTACACTCAGGGTCTTGCGGGTTTTGGCTGTATCCTGTCCGACAACAATAGGCATCCGGGCCTTCCTTTCAGAGTGGGTTCCGATAAAGTTGTCCCGCTTCTGACCGATTTCAAACAGGCAATCAAGAGGGGGAGCGGTATTTTTGTATACTATTGCACACAATGGTCAATGTTTCAAGTTTCACTATTCTCTCGCGAAACCTTGATTGGCCATTGATTGCTTGTTTCCTTAGGTACGTCTTGTGACATAGAAGCTGAGTCCATCGGAAGATAACATGCGTAAGATCGCCACCCTGCTTGCCGCCGCGTTCCTGTTGGCAAGCCCCGCCCAGGCCGACGACACCCCCGTGGTGGTCGAGCTATTCACCTCGCAAGGGTGCTCGTCCTGCCCACCGGCAGATGCGTTCCTGCACAAGCTGGCCGACCGGGAGGATGTCATCGCGTTGGCGATGCATGTGGACTACTGGGACTACATCGGGTGGAAGGACATCTTTGCCAGCGCCGAGAACACCAAGCGGCAGCGCGCATATGCTCGGGCCGGTGGTCGCAAGATGATCTACACCCCGCAGATGATCATCAACGGGCGCGAACATGTGGTCGGCAACCGGCCGCGCGATGTGGTGGACCTTATCAACAAGCATAAATCCGGGGCCGGCGATGTGGACCTTGATGTGGCCCGCGACGGCAATACCCTGCGGATTGATGCCACAGCCGGGAACGGCCAGAAAAACACGTTGGTGGTGCAGCTCATTCGCTACAAGCCGAAATCGACGGTGGACATCAAACGCGGCGAAAACGCCGGACGGCGGCTCAGCTATGCCAATGTCGTCACCGAGTTCAACGTGCTGAGGGAATGGGACACCCGCAAACCCCTGTCGATGACGACCAAGGTCGAAGGTGATGCACCGGTTGTCGTCCTGGTCCAGCACAAGGGCGTCGGACCGATCGCCGCCGTGGCACGGGTTCGGTGATGGGGTCGCCCTAAACTGACAAGCCCGTTTGGCTCGCCTTGCGGACACGGACGGCAAAGCGTCATCTTCGCACTGTCCAGAAGCAACATAAGATCATTGCCCAACCCAGGACGCCCTTTCCATGGTTCGATAAGCTGATCTCATCGGTGAAGCTCAAAACCTTCAACACCTCGGACGGGCTTGGTGGCGGTTGCACGACGTTTTGCCAAGGGAGGCCATCAAACAGCATGAGGTAGTAGAGGTAGTAGATCTGCGGAGAGAGCCAGAGGAAGGCCCAGAAGAGGAGAAACGCCAGTAGAATGCGCAAGGCAATGCCCCTCCCACGCCCCGCTATCCGAACGACCCATAGCATCAACATCGCAAGGCAGAGCGACAGGATCACCAACCCGACCCTGCCCCACGCCCCAAGTGTCAGAAACGAATCCTCCTGATACATCGAAAACCCCGCTATCCTTCACCGTTCCTCAATCGACCAACGGATGGAAAGAAGAAATGGCACCAAGGGCTGCCAAAAGAGTGATCTTGTGGCGATTGGTCCCTGAAAGCGAGCCGGCACATCACCTTTGCTGTTCGGCTACAAGCGGTCAGCACCGTTTTCCGCCAAGCGACATCGGGACAGCCGACAGGTTCTTACTCTCCGAGAAGCAGGCGGCGCAGGTTTTGCATCACCTCTCCCGTCTCCGGAACATCGCCGCGCAGGGTGTAGCTGGAGATCCGGCGTAGATCGCGCAGGGCAGTTCGGCCCGCGCGGATATCCTGCGGCTCAATCCGCCCCGCCTTGGAGACATAGGTAAAGCGCCGGTTGAGGATCCCGTCGCGAAACTCCGTCCGCAGCCCGACATCGAAGGCCGGGTGTTCGAACCGGTCGTTTTCCGGCTCAAGCTCCCAAGTGTCATCCAACACCACCTCGACCTCGACCCGGGTGCGGACCGGATGCGCAATGGCCCGGGCGGTCTGGCGCGGTGTCGCGTCCAACTCGGGAAGCTGGTCGAAGAAACCATTGGGCTCGACCGAGAGGTATCGCCAAAGCTCGCCATCATCATCCTCGCGATGCTCCCAACCTTCGGGGATGCGGTAATCCGCGGTCAGGCGCACCTTCCCTTCCTCTTCGAACACATCCACCTCCAGCGGGCCCGTCGGCTCCAGCCCATCGAAAAGCCCCTGGTAATACTCCAGAAAACGCCGCTCAACATCCTGTTTCCCGTCGGATTTTATCCAGCTCATGATCTTGTCGGCCTCGCCCATGTAATATTCAGACGTGCTGATCAGGCGGATGGCATCCATGTCGGGCGAGGTCACGAACCGGTCCTTGAACACCTTGAAAAACGGCGGCACCGGTGCGCTGACATCTACAAGGCCCGGACTGTCGGGCGCAATGATGAGCCCTTTGCCGAAATTGCCCTGCTGCAGATTGTGCAGATCACCCAGTTGTTCGCCGCGCGTCGGGTCGAGGAAGTAGGTCTTGCCATCGAGCCGGGCGGCAACGATCACGTGATCGAAGGCCTCGTAGGTCGGGCCAAGCAGCGCCACACCGCCCTTGGTCCCGGAATTGACCAGCAGGGGTGCGGCCTCGATATCAAGTGCACTGAGCAGGCTTGTCACGAGGACCACCATGTCCTTGCAATCACCGAACCTCCGGTCCAGCACCTTCTGCGCCGGACGTGGGATATAGCCGCCTGCCCCAAGCTCGATCCCGAGGTAGCGGATCTCGCGCTGCACGAAGCCGAGCGCCGCCCTGAGGCGTGCCGCATCGCTGCGATGGGCTTGCTTGATCGTCGTAGCGATTTCATTGATCCGGTCAGATGCCATGCCTGTCGTGTCATAGAACGGTGCGAAATACCGGCCGACCTCTTCCCAGCTCTCAAAACTGCTGACTGTCGTCCCGGCATAGCTGATCGCATCCCCGGGCTGTTCCCCTTCGACGTGGCGCGCAGCAACATCACGCGCAATCCAGGAATAAACCGAGTCTTTGCCCAATGTCTCCCGCTTGGGCATCGCTGCCCCGGCCAAGGGCGTGGTCCTGATCTGGTAATCCGCGGGGAAAATCAGCCGATCTCGGAGGAAACGGACCGGAATGGCATATTCATGCTGCACATGCTCGGAGAAATGCCACCCGATCGCGGGGTTCTTACCCACGACGCTGAAAGAGTAGTCCAGAACATCGCCGACCCGAAGGTCTGGCACGATGTAAGAAAGCTGCAACGTGCCGTTGTAGATCAGGTTGTCGCGATCGGTTTCGGCCCGGTAGATGCTGAAATCCGACAAGTCGAGCAGCGTGCGGATTTCGTCGCCTCGGACCACCTTGAGCGTATGCAGCACGACCCTCTGGTATTCGGGATCGAAGTTCACGATCACGGTCGAGTTTTCTTCGACGGCGACGGTCGTATTCAGCCGGAACGCATAGCGGGCATAGGAATGGCGGTTTTCGGCATCGGCGCGGGTCTGTCGGTCCGCGATGAGATATTGCAGCGGATAATCGCCATCGGGATCGGCCTGCACTTTTTCGGCCTCTGCAACCTCGACCCAAGGGGGCGGCGCGGCTTGGCTGGCATAGGTTGATATCTCTTGCGAAGTCGCGGGAAAACCAAATGAAAACAAAAATGTGCAACACACAACAAATCTTACGAACACGGTGCTTTCCTTCTAATTCCCCCGGGGAAAACTAGCGATAATCAGGTCATCCCGCAATAGCTCCGCGCGACTAGGAAACAATCATCGGTTGCGGATCGGCATTGTCCGCAAACCACCCAGCAGGCCGATATCCGCCCGACACCAAATTGTGAGGTATTTTCTGCATTCTTCCCCTTTGATCCGCGCGCTGAAACCCCATCTTGGCCGGAACGAAAAACACAAGCAGGCACGCAAATGCGCATCTTTCTCATCACGATACAGGCCGCCGCCCTTTCGCTCTTTGCCGTTCTGGGTGCCCAAGGGGATACGACGGATACCTCTGACTGCCCGGTCACCGCGCCGGTGGCTGAACGGAATTGCGGCAAGTGACCAGAGCGACGATGCTTTGTGGTGGGTCGGTCCCGAATCTTCCCTGCGCTTTCCAGCCCTGAACGGATCGCTGGACGTCAGCGGGCGGATTCGATGGCCGGTCGAATGGTGCTTTCCAACGCCCGCTCCGTGATCGGCCCGGCAAAGCGCAGAACAATATTGCCGTCACCGTCGATCACATAGGTCTCCGGCACGCCGTAAACGCCCCAATCAAGCGCCATGCGCCCGCTGTCATCGGCGCCAATGGCGGTGTACGGGTCGCCCAACTCTTCGAGGAAGCCGAGCGCATTTTCCGGCTTGTCCTTGTAATTCGCCCCATAGATGGTCACCCCCTCCTCGGCCAGCAGTTCAAGGTTGGGATGCTCGGCGCGGCAAGGCCCGCACCAACTGGCCCAGTAATTCACCAGTTTGACATTACCGTCCCGCAGATCACCGTCGGTGAAGGGTTGTTGATCTCCCAATTGTGTGAGCGCGACCGCCGGTGCCTGCTTGCCGACAAGCGCCGAGGGCAGCCCGTCGGGATCTTCGCGCTGCATCCCCACGAAGAACAAGGCGGCGAGCCCCAGAAAGACCACCGGCGGAAGCACCATCAAAGGGGATATCTTAGCCATTGTTTTTCACTTTATCTTCAATCTCTTGAAGCTGCTTCTTCACTTTACCCGCGCGAAGCAGACTGACCGCGACCAGTCCGAGGATCAGCAGGATCGACACCGCATAGGCCGAAAGCACGGTATCGGCGTATTTCCCCAATTCCGGCATCATCCCATCCTCTCCCGTGCCAAAAGCGCCCGCATCCGGCGCGCGCGGATTTCCGTGCGGGTGCGCAAGAGCACCAAGGCAATGAAAAGCAGCACGAACCCCGCGATACAAATCAAAAGCGGGTGATAGAACACATCCGCCACGTTCTCCTCCTTGTCGAGGCTGAGCGATGCGCCCTGGTGCAGGCCCTGGTTCCAGAAATTGACCGCATAGCGGCTGAGCAGCGCAAAAACCGACCCCACGAGGCAGAGAACGCTGGTCAGGTCGGCCGCCGTATCGTCATTTTCAATCGCGGCCCAGAGCGCCATGTAACCCAGGTAAAAGAGGAACAGGATCAGGAAGCTGGTTAGCCGCGGGTCCCAGGCCCACCATGTCCCCCACATCGGCTGCCCCCAGATCGCGCCCGTTACCAGTGCGATCACGGTCATTATCATGCCCACCGGCGCCGCCGCGCGGGCCGCAAGGGCGCTCACGTGATGGCGGCGCACGATCCAGATGAGTGACGCCACCAGCATCATCAGCCAGGCATTTATCGCCATCAGCGCGCTTGGCACATGCAGGTAGATGATCTTGACAGTCGATCCCTGCCGGTAATCGTCGGGCGTGAAGAAAAAGCCCCAGATCAGGCCGATGACCAGCGCCAACGCCGACAGGATCGACACCCACGGCAAGACCTTGTCCGTGGTCTGAATGAACTTCTTGGGGTTGGCATATTCCCAGATCGAACTCACCGGGCTTCCTTCCTTTTCGTCACGGTCCTCACCGCAGATTGACCCTCAATGCTGCCGCCGACGCAAAGGGCAGCAGCGCGATTGTGCCACAGGTGATCCCGGCCAACATTGACATTGGTGTGGTAATGTCCAGCCCCGCGACACCACGTCGCGCCATTTCCGCGCCGAAAATCAGCGTTGGCACGTAGAGCGGCAGCACCAGCAGGCTCAGGAGTAACCCGCCGCGTTTGAGCCCCACGGTCAGGGCCGCGCCGAACGTGCCGATCACGCTCAGCGCCGGCGTGCCAATAAGAAGTGACAGGATCAACGGCGTGTATCCCGCCAGGGGCAGGTTCAACAGCAGGCCGAAAACCGGCGTGGCCAGCACCAGCGGCAACCCGGTTGTGAGCCAATGGGCGAGCGCCTTGACGCTCACGATCGCCTCCATCGGCAAGGGGGCCGTGGCCAGCAGATCAAGGCTCCCGTCCTCCCAATCGAGCGCGAAAATCCGATCCAGCGACAGAAGGCAGGCCAGAAGCGCGCCGAGCCAGAGGATGCCCGGTGCAATGGCGGCCAGAAGCGAGCTTTTGGGGCCAACGCCGAAGGGTACCAGCGTCACAACGATCAGGAAGAAGGCGAGCCCGAGGCCAAACCCGCCCCCCGCGCGCATCGCCAGTTTCAGATCACGGATCAGGAGCGCAATCAAAGGAACGCCCCGTCAAAATCATCCGGCGCCGGGGCCTTGGCACGGAACCCCGCGATGTCCAGCGTGTCGGCCTCCGTCAGCCCAAGATCAATATGCGTGGCCATCAGCGCGGAACCACCCCCCGCCAGATGCGCGCGCACAGCGCCGGCAAACATCGCCACCGCATCTACATCGAGCGATACGGTCGGCTCATCGAGGATCCAGATCGGACGCCCGGTCACCAAGAGGCGCGCAAGCCCCAACCGGCGCTTTTGCCCGGCCGAAAGCGCGCCCGCGGGCCGATCTGCCAGGGTGGTCAAATCAAAGGCCGCCATCGCCGGTGAAATATCCTTGGTTCCAAAGACCTGCGCCCAAAATGTTAGGTTCTCCACCACGCTGAGCGTTGCCTTCAACCCATCCGCGTGAGCGGCATACACAAGGCTATCCGGGGCGCAGCTGATCGTCCCGCCAAGCGGCGGTTGCAACCCGGCAATCGCTCGCAACAGGGTTGTCTTGCCAATGCCATTCGGCCCACGCAGGATCAGCACCCGGTCGGGGGCCAACTTGAAGCTCACCCCTTCGAGCACCTTGATGCCCCCCCGGGCAACGGAAAGATCGGAAACCTCTATCCCCATGGCCCCGTGCTTAGCGCAATCGGCTGCAAGGGAAAAGCGCGATCACCAGCGGCAATCGCCCCATGTCAGACCGGCAGCAGGGCGGCGGCGACACGGCGTCCTTCGGACAGAAGCACGTTGAAGGTGCGGCAAGCGGCCGGAGAGTTCATCGCCTCGACGCCAAGGCCCGCTTCCTCCAGCGGCTGGCGTAAATCGGCAGGAATATGGGCGATATCCGCCCCGGTGCCGACAAAGATCACGTCAACCTCCCCCGCCAGCGCCAGCAGCGCCTCAGCGTCCTCATATCCGCCCCAGGAGCGCGCGCCGGAGGCGGTCACGCAGACCGATCCCTCGACCACCTGCCCGCCAACGCGGAAGAACCCAGGGCCGTAGCCATCAATCGGCGTGGCCTGCGAGAAGGTGATTTCAGTCAATTGCATCGCAAACGGTCCTTATGTCCAGAGCGGCAGGCCACTGACCACCGCAAGGCCGATGACGCCATAAGCCACCCAACGGTACAGCCTCTCGTGTTTCGGATCAAACAGCGCCTGCCCGATCATAGTGGTGGTGAAATAGGGCACGGCGAGCGTGATGGCCAGTGCGACCTCGCCCCAACCGATGACGCGCCCGAAAAGCAGGTTGGCGACAAGCACCACGTCGAGCGCCGCAAGAAAGAGGATCGTGTTGGCCCGGACCCGCTGCGCCACCGATTGGCCGGCGAGGTAGAAGAGGATGACCACCGGCCCGGTAAGGCCCGTCATGCCGCCCACGACGCCGGCCGCGGCACCGATGGCCATGAGCCCAATGAAGTTGACACTACCGGAAAACCGCCAGCCTGCGACCAAAACCGCCAGCGTGCCCCCCGCGATGAAGGCCACGATCCAGCGCACGGTAATCTGATCGAGGATCGTCAATATCCAGAGGCCCACCGGCACGGTCAGCATCGCCGCCAGCGCCAGAAGGCCCACCTCGGCGCGGGCCGCCTGCCGCCAGGCCCGCGGGATCAGGGCAGCGGTGCTGGCGATGCCGGTCAGGGCCATCACGGCAATCACCGTCTGCGGCGGCAGGAAGATGCCCGCGACCGGGACGAAGATTAGCGCCGTGCCGAACCCCGAAAACCCGCGCACGATACCCGCGAGGCTAATCACCAGGATGATCCAGAACAGGCCGGGCGTGGCCCAGACCTGCGCCAGGATGTCAGGCATCTACGTTTGCGAACTGGTTGCCGGTATTGGCATCCGGCTTGCTCCAGTCGCGTTTCACACCCAGCCACAAGAGGATCGTGCTGGCCACGAAGACCGATGAGTACGTCCCCACGATCACACCCCAGATCATCGCAAAGACAAAGCCGCGGATCACATCCCCGCCCAGCACGTAAAGCGCCAGCAGCGCAAGAAGCGTGGTCACAGAGGTCATGATCGTCCGGCTCAGCGTCTCGTTGATCGAGATGTTGAGCACCTCGGCAAGCGGCTTTTTCTTGTATTTCCGCAAGTTCTCCCGAACGCGGTCAAAGACCACAACGGTGTCATTGAGCGAATAGCCCACGATGGTCAGAAGCGCCGCGATGATCGCAAGGTCAAACTGTATCTGAAGCTCGGAGAAGATGCCGATGGTCAGAACCACGTCATGCACCAGGGCGGCCACCGCGCCCACGGCAAACTGCCACTCGAACCTGAGCCATATATAGATCAGAACGGCGGCAATCGCGAGGCTGACCGCGATAATCGCCGCGGTGATGAGTTCGCCGGACACCTTTGGTCCGACACTTTCGACCGCGGTGAACTTGAGGTCGGGCAAGGCCGCCTGCAACGTGTCTTCGATCTTGAGGATCACGTCGTTCGACACGCTTTCCTCGCCCTCCTGCGCCTGCACCTTGATCATCGCGACATTCTCATCCGGGCCGAAGGTCGGATCGAACACCTCCGTGATCGACACATCGCCCAACTCAAGCTGCCCGATGGCATCGCGATACTGCCCGACATCGATGGGCTGCGCGCTTTCGGTGCGGATCGTCGTACCGCCGCGGAAGTCGATCCCGAAGTTCAGCCCCTGCAGCATGAACGACCCGAAAGCGATCACGATCAGCACCGCCGAGATACCAAGCGACATGCGCCAGCGGCGGAAGAAATCCCACTTGGTGTCTTTCGGCACCAGGCGCAATGCCCGCCCCTGCAACACGGTCTTGGGCCGTTTGCGTTCGTACCAGATGACCACGATCAGGCGGGTCACGAAGATCGCGGTAAAGACCGAGGTGATGATGCCGAGGCCAAGGGTAATCGCAAATCCACGCACCGGGCCGGAGCCCATCGCATAGAGGATCAGCGCGGTGATGAAGGTGGTGATATTGGCGTCGGTGATTGCGCTCAGAGCCTTTTCATAGCCCAGTTCAATCGCCCGCGCCGGACCTTTGGCGGTCCTGATCTCTTCGCGGATCCGCTCGAAGACCAGCACGTTGGCATCGACCGCCATCCCGATGGTCAACACGATCCCCGCGATCCCTGGCAGGGTCAACGTCGCGCCAATAAGGCTTAGAAGACCGAAGATCAGCCCCACGTTCACGATGAGTGCAATATTGGCGAAGAGGCCAAAGGTGCCATAGCTCAGGAACATGAAAATCAGCACCAGCGCGAAAGCCACGATGCAGGCGATCTTGCCCGCCTCGATGCTGTCCGCGCCAAGTTCCGGGCCGATGGTGCGCTCTTCGAGGAACTCAAGCCCCGCAGGCAACGCACCGGCGCGCAGCAGGACGGCGAGATTGGTCGATTCCTCAACCGTGAACCGTCCGGTGATGATGCCCGAGCCGCCCGCGATATGGCTCTGGATCACCGGCGCGCTGATGACTTCCCCATCCAGCACGATGGCGAAGGGGTTACCGATATTCTCGGCGGTGTAGTCGCCGAACTTCCGCGCGCCGGTCGGGTTGAATCGGAATGACACCGCAGGGCGCCCATTCTGATCGAAGTCGGGTTGCGCGTCGACCAGTTCTTCGCCGGTAACAACCGCGGCGCGTTCAAGGATGTAAAATGTGCCCTCTTCATCAAGGGATGGCAGGATTTCATTGCCTGCGCCGGGGTTTTCCGCGGAATTCGACGTGCGGCTGACCACCGGCTGGAAGGTCAGTTGCGCAGTCGTGCCGATGATTTCCTTCAACTCCGCGGCACTGCCCACACCCGGCACTTGGATCAGGATACGGTCGGCGCCCTGCCGCTGGATCGTGGGTTCGCGAGTGCCAACCTCGTCGATCCGGCGGCGGATGATCTCAAGCGCCTGCCGCACGGTCCGCTCATCGGTGGCAAGCTGTTCGGCCTCGCTGAGCCGGACGACAATGCTGTCGCCCTCGGTAGTCACGTCAATGTCGCTCGCACCCACGCCGGTCAGCGTTGTGACGGGTCGCGCCAGCCCACGAACCAGCGCCGCGGCCTCCTCGACCTGATCGGGGTTTTCCACCAGCCGGACACGTAGTTCCGCGTCATCGGTGGGTTGCAGGCGGATCGGGCCAATGGTGGCACGTTCTTCGCGCAGCAAATCACGCACTTCGGGCCACATGCCCTCGACCCGCGCCTGGTAGACGTCGCTAACCTGCACCTCGGCCAAAAGATGCGCCCCACCGCGCAGATCAAGCCCCAGATTGACCAGCCCCGAGGGCATCCAACTGGGCCAAAGCGCAATATCGTCGGCCAGGTAGGCATCGGTCTGCCCGGCCTCCATCGCCGCGACGGCATCGTTATGGGTCTCGACCCGCGTGTAAAACCCGTTTGGCAGGGCCATCAGCAGACCAAGGGCCACCATGCCCCAGATCACAATGCGTTTCCACAGGTCGATTTGAAGCATTATCCTGCCTTTTCAAAGATTTGTTGTGCGGTATTGAACTTAGTTAATCAGCCGGCTCAGTCTTCGACAGGACTTGCGCGATCGTGTTCCGGACCAACCGCACCTTGACGCCAGAAGCGATCTCGATCTCGACCTCATCGGCGTCCTTCACCTTCGAGATCTTGCCGATCAGGCCGCCCTGAGTAATCACCTGGTCCCCCTTGCGCACGGCATCAACCATCGCCTTGTGTTCCTTCATCTTTTTCTGCTGCGGGCGGATCAGCAGGAACCACATAATGGCAAAGATCAGAATGAGGGGAACGAATTGTGCAAATGCGTCCATGAGCGAGGCTTCCTTCGTGTCAGAGGGCGGGGAGGCCCCCGCGAATTTTGACGGAACCTATGGCCGGAACCGCCCATTTGCAAGGTACGAAACGGCGCGCGCGCCGCTCGGTGGGGCCTTGTCGCGCCGGTTCCGCTCATTTGCGGTTTTTGAGGCACGATTTAACGCGGATAGGTTGTGCCGCGGACAAGGCTGCGCCATCATCGGCCGGTACGGGGCCCGCCTGCAGGCAGCGACTGATTGAACGCGGCCGCCCATTCCCGTTCACAAACCCTACACCCCGCCGGATTTCTGGTGCATAACCCGCGAAATTCGACTCAGCAGATCCAGAAGGACGACCCAAGATGCATGATATCCGTGCCATCCGCGAAAATCCCGCCGCTTTCGACGCCGCCATGGCCCGCCGGGGGGTAGACGCGCCGTCGTCGGAGATCCTGCAGATCGACGAAGCGCGCCGGGCGCATATCCATGCGGCTGAGACCGCGCAATCCGAGCAGAACAAGGCCAGCAAGGAAGTGGGCGCGGCCAAGGCCAAGGGCGACGACGCCGAATTCGAGCGTCTGCGGGGCCTTGTTGCCGAGAAGAAGGCCGAGGTTGCCGCGATGCAAGCCGAGGCCAAGAAGATGGACGCGCAGCTCAACGAATTGCTGATGGGCCTGCCCAATCTGCCCTTTGACGACACGCCCGATGGCGAGGACGAAGACGACAACGTGGAAATCCACCGCTGGGGCACCCCCGGCAGCTTCGACTTCAAACCCAAGGAGCATTACGAGCTTGAAGGCGTGAAACCGGGCATGGATTTCGAGACCGCCGCCAAGCTCAGCGGGGCGCGTTTCGTTGTCATGTCGGGTGCCGTGGCGCGCATCCACCGGGCGCTGGCGCAGTTCATGCTTAACACGCATATCGACGAAAACGGCCTGACCGAAACCTGGACACCGGTTCTGGTCCGGCCCGAGATGATGTTCGGCACCGGGCAATTGCCGAAATTCGGCGAGGACAGCTATGAGACCACCAATGGCTGGTGGCTGGTGCCGACCGCCGAGGTGACGCTCACCAATATCGTGAATGGCATGACGGTCGAAGAAAGCTACCTGCCCCGCCGGTATGTCGCACACACCCAATGTTTCCGCTCCGAGGCTGGTAGCGCGGGGCGTGACACGTCGGGGATGCTGCGCCAGCACCAGTTCGAGAAGGTCGAGATGGTGAGCATCACCCATCCCGACCATTCCCGCGATGAGTTGGACCGGATGACCGGATGCGCGCAGGGCATCCTGGAAAAGCTCGGCCTGCCCTATCGCACCGTCGTGCTTTGCGTGGGAGACATGGGCGCCGGCGCGCGCCGGACCCACGACATCGAGGTCTGGTTGCCCGGGCAGGATACCTATCGCGAGATCAGCTCGGTTTCCGTATGCGGTGAGTATCAGGCGCGGCGGATGAACGCGCGGTTCAAGCCCAAGGATGGCGGCAAACCGCAATTCCTGCACACACTCAATGGCTCGGGCCTCGCGGTTGGGCGGTGTCTGATCGCGGTTCTGGAAAACGGGCAGCAGGCCGACGGCTCCGTCGACCTGCCCGAAGTGCTGCATCCGTATCTTGGCGGCAAAACCCGCCTCGGCGCGGATGGTCTGCTCGCCTGATCGCTCAGAACTCCTCGGCGACCTCGCTGAACTCGACCCGCTGGAAGGATGCGGATTCGAGATTGGCGAGGGCCGTGAGCTCCTTGAGGTAGTCCTGCTCGCGCAGCGACAGCTCATGCGTCGCCCGTGAGTTGCCGCCGCCCAGCATCGCGTTCAGGACCTCGTCAATGAAGTCGATCAGTTTCTTGATCCAGCCGAAACCGAAATCGAAGGTCTGGATCAGCCAGTCGATCAACTTTTTGACAAGCTGGACGATCTGCGCCACGCCAAGCGCGCGGGGGAAACTGCCCTGACTTGCGGCCATCTCGCCCGCCTGCCGCATCAGCGTGTCCGAGGCCATGGTGCTGAACATGCGCTCGGCGTCTTCGATCATCACCTTGTCGGCCCGGCGCTTGCCCTCGGCCAAAAGGTCAGCGGTGCGGGCCATGCTGTCGATCAGAACAGGGCCATAAACATCGACGATCTTGACCGCGTCGTCATCGCCACGTTGCTGCGCCGCGCGATGGGCGCCCTTGACGATCGCCTTGGGCAAATCGCGCAGCCCGTCGATAAACTCATCAATCCGGGACACGGGGCCATTGGGTGTTGTAGGTTTTGCCATAATCTTCACTCCTAAAATTGATTAACAGTGTCATAGACACGGTGAGACTCGCGGATAAGTTGCAGAACGACGATGGTTTTCGGCTAAGCCCCCGTGCTGGCGCAAAAAAGATCTGCCGAAAGTGAACCAAAACCCCTCCCTGGCCGTTACAAAGGCATGGATACGATGAGAATGAAGGCCATCTTGGTGGCGGTCGCGGCCCTTGCGTTCGCTGTGTCGCCTTTTTTCGTGCCGTTTGACGGCTTTGACCAGAACAAATACCCGATCCCGCAAGACAACCCGCCGGTGCAGCCCGCGGGATACGCGTTTTCGATCTGGGGCCTCATTTACCTATGGCTTCTGGGGCATGGTGCGTTCGGCTTGTTGAAGCGTGACACCGATGAGGCGTGGGACCGCACGCGCTGGCCACTTTTCATCAGTCTTGCGGTCGGCGCCTCGTGGCTGTCGGTCGCAGAGACCAGCCCGGTCATGGCGACCATACTGATCTGGGTCATGCTGATCACGGCGCTGATGGCGCTCTTCCGCTCCGCTGGCCCCGACCGCTGGCTCCTGCAGGCGCCGCTCGCGATCTACGCGGGCTGGCTGACCGCCGCCAGTTTTGTCTCCATCGGCCTGCTTGGCGCCGGATATGGCATAGGGTTTGGTGAGGTCGGATGGGCCTGGGCCGCGCTTGTTGCGGCGCTTGTCTTTGGCGCAGGCATACAGACAAGTCTTGCGCGGGCGCCGGAGTACGGGGTCGCGTTGATCTGGGCGCTCATTGCCGTGGCCATCGCCAATTGGCCGGACCAGATCGGCATCGCAGCACTGGCCATTGCCGGGGCGATCGGCATCGGTGTCCTGGCGCTCCGCGCGCGTGTCCGCTAGGTGATCCGGCTTCGGCTCTGCGGCCAGAGATCGGGGCGCAGGCTGGCCATGGACCGCGGCCGATAGAGCGGGTCCGCCGCGAGCCGCTCATCCACCGACGGATGCCGGTCCGCGTCCTGAAGCGGCCCCGTGCGCCAGCCAAGTAAACCGGGCTGGAGCTTGTAAAACCCCTTCGGGTTGTTCATCTCGGGTGCCGCCTGCATTGCATTGGGCGTATCTTTCGGGAGCCGCACATTGGATTTTAGCTTCATATTGTAATTCGTGGCCCCATCAATGATCCATTGCAGCGGATAGGAGACAAGCCCCCCCGCCGTGCTGCGCCCGCCGAGGACCCGGTGATCGCCGATAAACCACATCTGCTGGAACCGCCGCGCGGCGCCCGTCTTGCCATTGTTGAGCCCGCCACCCGGGCCGCTATCGAGGTTCTCCCACAGGGACGGCAGGTAAAACTTGCGGCGCTCATCCAGGGCCACCGCATGGCGCGCGGATTTCACCATCTTGGTCAGGTGAGTATCATGAAACTGGTGCCGGCTGTTGACGTGCCGTGAAAACGTCCCCAGCAGGTTCGAAGGAATGCCAAGCGCGCCCACGGTGTCCCAGATCCCGAGATACTCGATATGCAGGATGAAGGCGTTATCGCCCCGCTTGGTCTGATCGGTCTTGGACGTGGCGTAGGGTGAAATGCGCTTGCGTCTGGGCCAGATCTTGTCGGCATCAGGCCGGTGTTTGGTGCCGCGCTTGCGGTAAATCCGGAAGGCCTTGTTGACCGTGGCTTTTGTCACCTTGTTCTTGGCGGGCAAGCCGCATTTGCGTATCATGCCGACCAAGGAACGCGCCGTGTAGGCCCCGCGCGAAAAGCCGAAGATCATGATCTTGTCGCCGGGGTTGTATTGCTCCGCCAGGGCCGCATAGGCCACCTTGATATTCTGGTTCAGACCCCAGCCGAAGGCCCCGCCCCCGATCTTGTTCATCCACTTGCCCACAAAGGTGGTCCACCGCCCGCCGGTCCCGACCCCGGGGATGTAGATCACGGTTTGATTTTCATCCTCCACCACCGCATTGCGCAGGTTGACCACGTTGGTCACCCGCGCGTCATCCGGGGAATTCCACGTCCCGTCACAGAAAATCAGTATGCGTTTCACGATGTCCCCCCTTGGACCGGTTGTCCCGGCTTGTGCGGCAAACATCGACCACAACCAAGGGCTGCGTCAAGGTAAGGGAAACCGGAAAAGCGGGATTTCGAGCCGGGCATGTCGAAATCCTCACGCGGCCCGTTGGCGAGGGGATGCGAATGGTTGGTTCCGGCTTATTGACAGGATGCGGGTGAGATCTGGCCTGCGGACAAAGCGGACGGTTGAGAGCAAGCCGCGGGAGCGCCAGACCGCGGGATGGCGAACTTCCTGTAGTGGAATGCACTTTACCTTAGCCAAGTCCGAAAAACCTCAATTCGTTGCGCAACCTCTCCAAATCGCCAGCCCTTGCGGGCGGTCTGGCGATCGCGCGGCGGCGCTGCGCGCCTTGATTCCGCGCGGGGTTCGAACTCAACTGACTGCTTTGGGCTCGAGTACGACCAACACATTTCGCCGAATCCGAATGGCGGGCATGGCTGTCCCGCTGCCTTCAGGATTTCGGGCTGGGTTTGCCCAGATGCTTGCGCAGGCGCGAAGGGGTCGATTTTTTCTTGGCCTTATAAGGGTTCTTGTCCGACTGGCTGCGCATGTGCAGGCGAATGGGCGTGCCGGGCATGTCGAAATCCTCGCGCAGCCCGTTGACCAGGTAGCGCGAATAGCTCTCGGGCAGCTTGTCGGGGTGCGAACACATCACCACGAACCCCGGAGGCCGCGTCTTGGCCTGGGTCATGTAGCGCAGCTTGATCCGTTTGCCGCCGGGTGCCGGGGGCGGGTGTTGTTCCAGCATGCCGGTGAGCCAGCGGTTGAGCTGCGCTGTGGTGACCCGCCGGTTCCAGACCTCGTTGGCCTTTTCCACCGCCGCGCGCAGCCGGTCGAGGCCCCTGCCCGTCTTGGCCGAGACAGTGACCAGCGGCGCGCCCCGCAATTGCGGTAGCAGACGCTCGAAGGCTTCGCGCAGATCACGCAGCTTCTGCTGCTTTTCCGGCTCCACGTCCCATTTGTTCACCGCGACCACCACCGCGCGGCCCTCACGCTCGGCCAGATCGGCGATGCGCAGATCCTGCTGCTCGAAGGGGATCGCCGCATCGAGCAGGACCACAACCACCTCGGCGAACTTCACCGCCCTGAGCCCGTCGCCGACCGACAGCTTTTCGAGCTTGTCCTGCACCTTCGCCTTCTTGCGCATTCCGGCCGTATCGAAAATCCGCGTGGGCATGCCATCCCAGTCGATCTGGAGCGAGATTGAGTCGCGGGTGATCCCGGCCTCTGGCCCGGTCAGAAGGCGATCTTCGCCCAGTATCTTATTGATGAGAGTTGATTTTCCCGCATTGGGCCGCCCCACAACGGCCACTTGCAGCGGGCGCGCCTTGGTGGGGACGCGGACCCCGTCCTCGCCCTCTTCATCAACCGCCACATCGGTCTCTGGCGCCTCAGACGCGGCGCGTTTTTCGAACTGATCGGCCAGCGGCATCAGCTGCGCATAGAGGTCGTTCAACCCCTCGCCATGCTCGGCGGAGAGGCGAATGGGCTCGCCCAGACCCAGGCTATAGGCCTCGATCACGCCCGCATCCGCCGCCGCCCCTTCGGCCTTGTTCGCGGCCAGAATGACATGATCGGAGCGTTTGCGCAGAATGTCGGTGAACATCTCATCCGTAGGCGTCACTCCGGTGCGCGCGTCAATCATGAAAAGGCAGACATCAGCCATGTCCACGGCGCGTTCGGTCAATTTGCGCATCCGGCCTTGCAGCGACTCGTCCGTGGCCTCTTCGAGGCCGGCTGTGTCGACCACCGTGAAGCGCAGATCGCCCAGACGCGCCTCGCCTTCGCGCAGATCACGCGTCACGCCCGGCTGGTCATCGACCAGCGCCAGGCGTTTGCCGACAAGGCGGTTGAACAGCGTGGATTTGCCCACATTGGGGCGGCCCACGATGGCAAGCGTGAAAGACATGGCCAAACGGCTCCGGTTTGTAATCAGGTCGCCCTGTTACAGCATCCCGCGCCTAACGGAAAGCGGCCAATTGCCCCTTGGTTGTGACCACGTAAAGCGTGTTGCCCGCCACCACGGGATTGGTCGTGGCACCGCCGGGCATCGACACCGCGCGGCGCAGCGCACCGGAGGCCGGATCAAACAGCCGCAGTTGCGCGTCACTTGAGGCCACGATCAGGTTGCCACCGGCAATGATCGGCCCGTGATGGGCAAAGATCTCGGCCTGACGGCGCGGGCGGTCCTTGACGAAGAACGGCAGTTCCTCGCCCCAAATCTTGGTACCGTCCTCGGCGTTGAGGCGCATGAGTTCGTTGCGATCCGACACCATGAAGATCGAGTCGCCCGCGGGCCAGACCGGGTTCAACGCCCCGTCCCGCGCCGTCCAGATACGTTTGCCGTTGCCGATATTCATCGCAACGGTCCGGCCCGAATGGCTTCCGACATAGAGCCTGTCGCCCACGACAACCGGATCGCCGGTGATGTCGCCGATACGCGCCGCGGAGTAACCCGGACGCTGACCGGCCACCTGCGCGTCCCAAAGCCGCAGACCGCCCTTGCGGAACGCGCCCTGCATCTCGCCGGAGCCGAACGCGAAAATCGCGTATTTGTCGGTAATTGCCGGGGCCGGGCCGCCCATGACGTTGTTGATGTCGGGCGTTGCGGAGAGTTGCCATTGGATGCGCCCGTCCTTGCGGTCAAGCGCCCAGGCGACCTCGTCCCCGGCCACCAGGTAGACCAGATCGCCACTCACACTCGGCGCGCCCGAGCCGGTGGCGCGCAGGTTCTGCTGCCAGACCTCGGCACCGGTCGCGGCATCCAGCGCGGTCATCAGGCCAAAGCCGGAGGAGACGTAGACAACGCCATCCGCGTAGGCGAGACCACCGCCGCTTGCATCCTTGCTGGCATCGTTGACCGGCACCAAGTCGGTCGACCAGAGCACCGCACCGTTGGTGGAGACGGCGGTAACGCGCGCCTCGGCGTCCAGGGTGAACACCCGGCCATTTCCGACAACCGGATCGGCGGTGATGCGGTTCTTGCGGCCATCTCCTGCCCCGATCGGCACCGACCAAGCCAGCGACGGCGCCGACGAAAGCGCCGGATGCGCCGTGCGGGTTGCCGGCGAGCTGATGCTCTGGGTCCAGTTGGCGTTCGATGTCACAGGCGGCAGGGCCAGCGGGCGATTGGTGTTCTGGGCAACCTCGGGCGCCGGAATATCCGCCGGATCGACGATCACATCGCGGATGCCTTCACGTTTGCCCGGCAGGATCGGGTCTTCCTTGGCGCAGGCCGCAAGCGCGATGGCGCCCGCAAGTCCCAGCAAGATACCACTTGGTTTAAACACGTTACGCCCCCACTTGTCCCCTGTTTCTCTTCGTCCCGGCGACGCCCGGACCAAGACAGTGTCTATTCGTTTGCCGACGCCCCGGAAGGTTCGCCGCCAAGAGCCACAATCACCTGCGATGCCCGCGTGCGCAAGTCCTGCGTCACTTCGGCATCGGCGACCAGTTGCTGCAGCCGTGCAATGGCCGCGTCCTTGTCGCCCAGTTCAACCTCGATCAGCGCAAGCTGCTCTTCGGCCAGAAGGCGCACGATACCGCTCCCCAGGGCCAGTCCCTCCATGCGGCTGCGGCGATCGTCGATCGACAGGCCGGACTTGGGGATGCTGACCGCTTTCAGCGTTGCGATCTGGCGATAGACCGTGTCGATGCCGCTGCGATCCGCGAGGGCCAGAAGCCGTTCCGCCGCCTCGGCGGGCGCGTCCGAGGCTAATTCCCCCGCCGCCAGAAGGTCGATCATTGCCTGGCTGGCCTCACTTGGTGCCGCAACGGCCGACAGGGCATCCGCACGATCCGAAGCGTCCGGCACAGCCAGCGCCGCCAGCATCTGATCGCCGAATTCCTCGGCAGCGGCCCGCGCCTGCGCCTTGTTCCATTCGTTCCAGGCCGCACCGCCGACGATGGCAATCACGGCCAGAACCGCGATCCATCCATACTTCCGCATCGCCTTGAACAGCCGGTCGCGGCGCACCTCTTCGGTGACCTCATCAATAAAACTGTCGGTATCGCTCACGCCGCTTGCCTCTTTGACTTTCCGACCCCTCTTAACCTGTCCCTCTGGCCCTGCCAAGGGGTCCGCAACCAGCATGGAAATCGCCACCTTGCAGGGGGGGAGCGAAAAGTTTAATCTGAACTGGATAGTTTAGCGTATAGGGTCATTGATTTCTCCGGCATCGTGGTCATCTATCACGGTAGGAATTTCAGGGTTAGCCCTCTGCGCTCTTGGTTTTTGAAGGTTTCGAGATGCGACTACTTCCGATTCTGGTGGCGATTCTGGTGTCCGCCCTGATCTATGTGTTCATCTTTCAGCGCGATGCGCTGACCGCGGGGGATGCCCCCGATGCCACCGTTGCGCAAGAAAATGCCGATACCGGGACCGCGAACGAGAGCGATGAGAGCGCCGATCAGGTCGGTGTCGTCGCTGTTCGCTCGGTCGCCCGTGCCATCGACAGTGCGGTCGTCCTGCGCGGTCAGACCGAGGCCGACCGGCAGGTGGACCTGCGCGCCGAAACATCGGGTCAGGTCGCCTCCACGCCGCTGCGCAAGGGCGCGTTCGTGGAAAAAGGTCAGCTTTTGTGCCGCCTTGACCCCGCTGCGCGCGAAGCGACCCTGGCCGAAGCACAGGCCCGCCTGCAAGAGGCCCGCTCGCGTATCCCCGAAGCGCAGGCCCGGCTTGACGAGGCCATCGCGCGGCTCGAAGAGGCGCGGATCAACGACAACGCTGCCGCGCGGCTTTCCGAGGGCGGTTTTGCGTCCGAGACCCGCGTTGCCGCCACCAAGGCTGCCGTTAGCGCCGCGATGGCCGGCGTGGAAACGGCCCGATCGGGACTTGAGAGCACCCAATCCGGCATTCAATCCGCCGGGGCCGCCGTGGCCGCCGCGGAAACCGAAATCTCGCGCCTGTCGATCAAGGCCCCGTTTGCCGGATTGCTGGAATCCGATACCGCCGAGCTTGGCAGTCTCCTGCAGCCCGGCGATCTCTGCGCGACGGTCATGCAGCTTGATCCGGTGATGCTGGTGGGATTTGTCCCTGAAACCGAGGTGAACCGCGTCGAATTGGGCGCCCGCGCCGGGGCGCGCCTGGCTGCGGGTAACCAGGTCGAGGGCAATGTGACCTTCCTGTCTCGCGCCGCCGATCCCGAAACCCGCACCTTTCGGGTGGAAATCGAGGTCCCGAATGCCGACCTAACGCTGCGCGACGGTCAGACCGCCGAAATCGTCATCGCCGCCGACGGCACAAACGCGCATCTTCTGCCGCAATCGGCCCTCACCCTGAACGATCAGGGCGACCTCGGGGTTCGTATCGTCACCGGGGAATCAACCGCTCAATTCATCCCCGTGACCCTGCTGCGGGATACGATGAACGGTGTCTGGCTCGGCGGATTGCCCGACGAGGCCGACGTTATCATCATCGGCCAGGAATTCGTGATCGACGGCGTCCGCGTCGCCCCCACCTACCAGGAGGTCGGTCAATGACGGGCCTTGTCGACTGGGCCGCCGCCCGGGCGCGGATGGTCATCGCCTTTATCGTGCTGTCGCTTCTGGCGGGCAGTCTTGCCTATGTGGGCCTGCCGAAAGAGGGTGAGCCGGATATCGAAATCCCGGCGCTTTTCGTCTCAGTCCCTTTCCCCGGTATCTCGGCCGAGGATAGCGAAAAACTGCTGGTCAAGGTCATGGAGACCGAGCTGAGTGATCTTGACGGGCTCAAGAAGATGTCCGGCACGGCGGCAGAGAACTACGCCGGTGTCGCGCTGGAGTTCGAATTCGGCTGGGACAAGACCAAGATCCTCGCAGATGTGCGCGACGCGATGAGCACCGCCGAGGCGGATTTCCCGGAAGGCGCCGAGAAATACACGATCAACGAGATCAATTTCAGCGAATTCCCGATCATCATTGTGAACCTTGCAGGCGCAGTGCCGGAGCGCACCATGGCGCGGCTGGCCAAGGATTTGCAGGACCGGCTTGAATCGCTTGAACCGGTGCTGGAAGCCGGGATTGCGGGCAATCGTGACGAGATGGTCGAGGTGGTAATCGACCCGGTGCGGCTTGAGGCCTATAACGTCACCGCCAACGAGCTCATCAACGTGGTGCGCAACAACAATCAGCTCATTGCCGCCGGTGAGGTTGAGACCGAGCAAGGCACATTTGCTGTCAAGATCCCCTCCTCCTTCGATGAAACCCGCGACATCTATGACCTGCCGGTCAAGACCAATGGGGATCGCGTGGTCACCCTGGGCGATCTGGCCACGATCAACCTGACCTTCGAGGATCGCATCGGCACCGCGCGGTTCAACGGCGAAAACACCGTTGCGTTACAGGTGGTCAAGCGCAAGGGGTATAACGTCATCGACACCGCCCAGCTTGTGCGTGAGACCGTTGCCGCGGCAGAAAAGACCTGGCCGCCGGAGCTGCAGGCCGCAATCAATGTCGGCACCTCCAATGACCAATCGCGCATCATCGCCTCAATGGTGCGGCAACTCGAAGGCTCGGTCCTGACGGCGATTGCACTGGTGATGATCGTGATGTTGGCCACGCTGGGCATCCGCCCGTCGCTGCTGGTGGGTTTCGCGATCCCGACCTCGTTCCTTTTGTGTTTCGCGCTGCTGGCGCTGATGGGGGTCGCGGTGTCGAACATGGTGATGTTCGGGCTGATCCTCGCCGTGGGCATGCTCGTCGATGGCGCCATCGTGGTGGTGGAATACGCCGACAAACGCATCCGCGAAGGCTCGGGCCCGATGCACGCCTATGTTGAGGCCGCCAAGCGGATGTTCTGGCCCATCGTCAGTTCGACCGCGACAACGCTCTGCGCCTTCATGCCGATGCTCTTCTGGCCCGGGGTCCCGGGCCAGTTCATGCGGATGCTGCCCGTGACCCTGATCTTCGTTCTGTCGGCCTCGCTGCTGGTGGCGCTGGTCTACCTGCCCGTCGTGGGCGGCGTGACCGGCCGGTTGGAGCGGTGGTTCAACGAGCGCATGGACCAGATCGCCGGCGCAAGCTGGTACTGGCACGTGATGCTCTTCGGTGTGACGGCCGTGACCTTCCTGATCGCGGGGACCGCTGTGCCGCTCCTGCTCGAAGCCGTCAGCGCACAGTTCACAGGCATGGACGGCACCCGCATCCTTGGGTCGGTCTTGCCGACACTTGTCATGGCCTTCGCGCTGCTGGTTTGTGTCATGGGGTTTGCCATGGCCGGGCTGGCCGCCGTGGTGGCAACGCTTCTGGGTCTGCTGGCCCTGCCCCGACGGTTCGGCAACCTTCTGGGTCGCCTGCGCGAACGGGTCTTTCCACACCGCCGGGCGCGGGTCAACGCGGGATACCGGCGCACACCTTTCGGCCATTTCATCCACCTTATCGCCGCCAACCCAATTGCGCCGCTCCTCTCGTTCTGCGCGATCTTCGTGCTGGTCGGCTCTGTGACGATGTATTTCATCAACAACAACCGCGGTGTTGAGTTCTTTGTCGATAGCCAACCGGAAAATGCCCTCGTCTATGTCAAGGCGCGCGGCAACCTCTCGCTGGATCAGAAAGACGCACTGGTAGACCAGGCCGAAAAGATCGTGCTGGCCCATCCCAACATCAAAAGCGCGTTTGCCTTCGCGGGGGATGGTGGCCTCAACAATAATACCGGCGGGGCCGAGGCGCCGCTCGATACCGTGGGCCAGGTGCAGATCGAGCTTTACCCTTGGGAGGAACGCCCGACCGCCTATGAGACCTGGTTCACGATCCCGATCCTGGGCATCGACATTGACCGCAAGGTTTCCAGCCCCGAAACCGATGGCAACAAGACGATCGACGAGCTGACCGCCGCGCTGAAGAAGATCCCCGGCGTGCAGATCGAAATCCTCGCGCTTGAGCAAGGACCGGCATCTGCCAAACCGGTGCACCTGCGCCTCAAGGGCGATGACTGGGAAGTGCTCAAGGACTTCACCGAAGTGGCCCGCGCGAAATTCGACGAAACCTACGGGCTGAAACTTGTCGAAGACACCCTGCCCCTGCCCGGTATCGACTGGCAGATCGATGTCGATGTGGAAAAGGCCGGGCGCTATGGCGCGGACGTGGCCACCGTGGGCGCGATGGTGCAACTGGTCACGCGCGGTATCCTGCTCGATACGATGCGGGTCGACAGCAGCGACGAAGAGATCGACATTCGCATCCGCCTGCCCGAAGAGGACCGGGTGCTGAGCACGCTTGATACGCTGAAGCTGCGCACGCCGAACGGCCTTGTGCCGCTGAGCAACTTCATCAGCCGCCAGCCCGTGCCGCAACTGGCGCAGATCAACCGCGTGGATCAGACACGGTATTTCGACGTCAAGGCCGCGATTGTTGACGGGCTGATGTCACCCGCGACCGACGAAAACGGCAATCCGACCGAGGTGCCGCTGACCGCCAATGAACGTATTGCCGAACTGACCAAATGGCTCGACAGCGGCGTGATCCCGGCGGGGATCGACTATGAATGGACCGGAGATGCGGAGGATCAGGAGGAATCCGGTACCTTCCTGCAACAGGCCTTCCTGGGCGCGCTCGGGCTGATGTTCATCATCCTTTTGGCGCAGTTCAACAGTGTCTATAACGCCGTGCTGGTGCTTCTCGCAGTGGTGCTGTCAACCACCGGTGTGCTGATCGGGATGCTGGTCATGAACCAGCCGTTTTCGATCATCATGACCGGGACCGGGATCGTGGCGTTGGCGGGGATCGTGGTGAACAACAATATCGTCCTGATCGACACCTATCAGGATTTCAGCCGCTACATGCCCCGGATCGAGGCGATCACCCGCACCGCCGAAGCGCGGATCCGGCCGGTTCTGCTGACGACGATCACGACGATGGCAGGGCTTGCGCCGATGATGTTCGGCCTCAGCCTGAACTTCGCCGATGGCGGCTATTCCTTCAACAGCCCCACGGCGCTCTGGTGGACGCAACTGGCCACGGCGGTGGTTTTCGGCCTGGGCGTGGCGACGGTGCTGACCCTGATCTTCACGCCGTCGATGCTGGCGCTGCGGATCTGGGCGGGTGTTTATGTCAAATGGATTTCCCTGGGCCTCGCCAAGCTCTCGCTTGGCCGTGGCAGCCGGGTTGCGCGGGACTGGGCGCTGAATATCGAGGCGCGCCGCGTCAAGGCGCCGGAGATCATTTGGGGGATTGAACCCGCTTTTGAAACCAGCACCGGCGACGAGGCACCGGTACCGCCACCAGGCAAGCCCCTGAAAGCCGCGGAGTGACACACGCGCAGTGCCGCCGAACCTGACGGCGAGACGTCAGGTCCCACCGGCGGTTTCGAGCGTGAACAGCTTGAGGTCAAACACGCGCATCAGCGTACCAAAGGGGCGCGCCCGTAGTTGCACCCGTGATCCGATCTGCAGATCGCGCCACAGCTTCGGGAAATCCTCGCGGTAGGCCACGCATAACGGTACCTCCCCCAAGACACACCAGATATGCGCAATCTTGCCACCCGGCGAAAAGAACAGAACGACACCTTCGATCATTCCAACCACTCCAAATAAAATAATGCCCTTACCGGCCCGTCCCAGACCGACTGATCCGGCATCCAATCCACCGGAACCACGAAATTCATGTGATGGAGAGGTCATGCGCCCAGAGAGGCGCTCACCAAAGGGGAAAAACGGCGCGTTGAAATCAAAAAACGCCAAACAACCCTGAGGCGTCCTTGTGACGTTACGTCACTCTGCAGCTTTTTCGGGACTGCGTTCGCTGGCCTGGCGCTCCCAGAGGCTGGCATAGCGCCCCTGCCGGGCCAGTAATTCCGCATGTGTCCCCTCTTCGGCGATCTGGCCATTCTCCAGGACAACGATCCTGTCGGCATCCGCAACAGTGCTCAGCCGGTGCGCGATGGTGATGACCGTACGACCCTTGCCGGCCACGGCCAGGGCCTGCTGAATGCCTTGTTCGGTCTCGCTGTCGAGCGCACTTGTCGCCTCGTCCAGCAGCAGGATCGGCGGGTTCTTGAGCAGCGTCCGGGCAATCCCCACCCGCTGCTTCTCGCCGCCCGAAAGTTTCAGGCCACGTTCCCCTACAAGGGTCTCGTACCCCTCGGGCAGCGCCGCGATGAAGTCATGGATCTGGGCCGCCCTTGCCGCCTCTTCGATCTGCGCCTGCGTCGCACCGTCCAGCCCGTAACCGATGTTGTAGCCGACCGTGTCGTTGAAAAGCACCGTGTCCTGCGGCACGACGCCAATGGCAGCATGCAGGCTTTCCTGGGTCACGTCGCGGACATCCTGCCCGTCAATGGTCAACGCGCCAGCCTGCACATCGTAGAACCGGAAGAGAAGCCGCCCGATGGTGGATTTGCCCGAACCGGACGGCCCGACGACGGCGACGGTTTCACCGGGACGCACCGACAGCGTGACCCCTTTCAGGATCGGCCGCTCGGGCTCGTATCCGAAATGAACATCGTCAAGGCTCAAATCCCCGCCATCGACCCGGAGCGGTTGGGCATCGGGCTTGTCCCTGACATCGGGGGTTTGCTCCAGGAGGTCGAACATCTCGCCCATATCCACCAGCGACTGGCGGATCTCGCGGTAGACCGTGCCCAGGAAATTAAGCGGCATGGTGATCTGGATCATGTAGGCGTTAACCATCACGAAATCGCCCACGGTCAAGGTCCCGGCCTGCACCCCGACCGCCGCCATGACCATCACGACAACCAGCCCGCCGGTGATCAGGAACGACTGCCCGAAATTCAGCGCCGCCAGCGAATAGCTCGAATTCAGCGCCGCCTTCTCATACCCGGCCATGGCCGCGTCATACCGCGACGCCTCGCGGCCCTCGGCATTGAAGTACTTGACCGTCTCGAAATTGAGCAGGCTGTCGATCGCCTTCTGGTTGGCATCGGTGTCCTGGTCGTTCATCTCCTTGCGCAGCTTCACGCGCCATTCGGTCACCTTGAAGGTAAAAAGCGTATAGGCCGCGATGACGCCCACCACGACGGCCACGTAGCGAAAATCAAAGAGCGTCCAGAGCACCACCGAGATCATCAGAAGTTCGAGGATCAGAGGGCCGATGGAAAACAGCAGGAACCGCAGCAGGAACTCCACCCCCTTGACGCCGCGCTCAATGATGCGGCTGAGGCCGCCGGTCTTGCGGGTGATGTGATAGCGCATCGACATGGCGTGGATATGGTGGAAGGTCTTGAGCGCCAGGGACCGCAGGGCGCGCTGCGCCACGCGCGCGAAAATCGCATCGCGCAATTGCTGGAAGCCCACGACCATGAGCCGCGCCATGCCGTAGGCGACGGTGAGGCCAATCGCACCAAGCGCCAGCGCCCAGGCCTCGCCGCCCCCCTCGCCGGCCAGCGCATCCACCGCCGCCTTGTAGAAAAGCGGGGTGCTGACCGCGACCATTTTGGACAGGACCAGCGCCACAAGGGCAAAGATCACGCGGCGTTTGACCCATCCCTGCCCGTCGGGCCAGAGATAGGGGGCCACCCGCCGGATGGTGCGCCATCCGTTCTTGGGGGTTTCGGTGGTGGTCAGGCTGGATCGACGCATCAGGGCCTTCGTTCAAATCCCGTCGCCCAGACATAGGCCGCAGGCGGGGTGATTGCCACCCCCGGGGCGCTATTGCGGGATGGTAAAGACCTGGCCGGGATAGATCAGGTCAGGATCACGAATCCGGTCCTTGTTGGCCTCGAACACGCGGACGTAGAGCACGCCATCGCCATAGGCCGCGCGGGAGATCGCCCAGAGGGTCGAGCCCTTAACGACCGTGACAGCGGTTACCTGCGTCTGATTGCCCGCGCCTTGGGTCTCGGTCACGACGATATCGCCTTCGCGTTTGAACGGGGTTTCGACCCGCGATGTCACGTTGCCCTCGGCATCGACCTGGTCGATCCTGAGCGTGTAGACGCCAGTATCGACCTCCGGCAGGTCCGAGCGCCAGTTGCCATCCTCCGCAATCGGCGTGGTCGTGATCGGCGCGTTATCGAGGTAAACCCGCACATGCCCGTCACCCTGCGCCCGGCCAGAAATCTGCACCTGCCCATCGTCGGAATAGGCAATCGCATCAAGTGCAACGGTTGACATGAGTTCAGGACCATCCTCCGACGGCTCCGGCGGCTGCAAGACGCGCACACCGCTTTCGTCGCTCAGCAAGACGGCGGTCTGGCCCGGTTCCGGCGCTGCATTTTCTGCGCTGGCAACCTCTGGATCCGACGCTGGTTCGGCGACACCTCCCTCTGGTGTATCGGCGGGATCGGTTTGCGCTTCGGCAATTGCGGCGGGGGACGGCGCGATGATGACCTCTTCAACCGATGTGATCACTGTGTCGCCATCGCGCATCGACAATGACAACACCCGCGGCTGATCGCTGTGGGCGATGTCGACAAACTCGGCAAATTGCCCCCCGGCATCGGCCTGCGCCACGCGGATCTCATCCCCGTCCAGCAGGATCGAGGTTTCCCAGTCGGGCTGCGACCGCCCCGAAATCAGCATCCGGCCATCAGCGTCTAGCCGGAACGTGTCAATCGTCGGCGGCTCAGGAAGGGTCGCGGTTTCGGTGCTATCATCGGGTGTCGCGGCGGTATCTTCGGTGGTCTGGGCTGGCTCTTCCGGTTCGGGCTGCACTGCCGGATCGGCCTCGGCGGGCTGTCCCACGGCGACCACATCGGAATCGGGCGTGTTGCCGGGCGTCAGGAAACCACCGAAATACGCCCCTGCGACGGCAACAACCACTACGCCGGCAGCCACAAACCCCAGGGTCGCCCCCTGGGACAAACCATTGCCTTCGCTCATCTTTTCCCTTCCATGGCCCGCGTCCAAATCCCTGCACGGTTGTCGGACGATAACAACAAGGGTATCACTGGTCAAAACAACGCTGCGCGAAACGGGGGTAATTCATGGTAGCACGCTCAGTCTGTGTCTTTTGCGGCGCACGTTCGGGCGTGCAACCGATATTCGAAGAAGAAGCCAGGGCCGTGGGGCAGATGTTGGCCGATCACGGCTGGCGGCTGGTCTATGGCGCAGGGGATGTGGGGCTGATGGGGGTCACGGCCCGCGCGGCGCAGGATGCCGGTGGCCGGACATTTGGCGTCATCCCCGAACACCTGATGCAGGCGGAGGTTGGCAAGGAAGACCTCAACGAGTTGATCGTCACCGCCACGATGCACGAGCGCAAGGAGCTGATGTTCAAGAACTCCAGCGCCATCGTGGTCCTACCCGGCGGCGCCGGAACCCTTGACGAGTTCTTCGAGGTGCTCACATGGCGGCAACTGGGCCTGCACGAAAAGCCCATCTTCCTGCTCAATACCGAGGATTTCTGGCAGCCGCTCATCCAGATGCTGGGCCATGTCATCGCCGAGGGCTTTGCCGAGGCGTCCCTGCTCGACTACGTGCAGGTGGTGGGGTCGGTCAAGGAACTGTCGGTCGACCTGCGCAAGGCGCTGAAACCAGCCTGAGCCCTTAGAACCGCTCGGCCCGCATCACGTGGGCATCGGTCACGTTCACCACGCCGATGTGACGCTCAAGCACGGGCATCACCGCCTCCAGCAGCCCGTCAAGCCGATCCGGACGGATCATGCACACCACGCAGGACATGCCATCGGCGCGGCCTATGGTGCCTTCGCGCGTCCAATGGCCCGATCGCCCCGACCCGCCCTTGACCGGCAGGACCGAAAACCCGGTGACGCCGCTGTCCATCAACAGATCGGTGAGCCGCTTGGTCATGATCGCCTCGATAATGATCTCGACCCGTTTTGCCTCGTGCATCTCCATCGCCTATCCTCCGATCACCGCTGTTGCCACTGCAATATAGATCGGAATGCCGATCGTGACATTGAAGGGGAATGTAATGCCTAGGGAAACCGTCAGGTAGACCGCCGGGTTGGCCTCGGGCAAGGCCACGCGCATGGCCGCCGGGACGGCGATATAGCTGGCCGAGGCCGAGAGCACCATCATAAGCGCCACCCCCCCTGCCGAGAGGCCGAGGAGCGCCCCCGCGCCCAAGCCAAACATTGCGCCTGCCAGGGGCATGATGACCCCGAAAAGGACCAGCCCGCGGGACATCGCACCCTTCGACTCGCGCAGGCCCCGGCCCGCGACCAGCCCCATATCGAGCAGGAAGAGACAGAGCACGCCTTTGAACGGCGCAGTGATGAACGGGTCGATTTCCGCCTTGCCTTCTGCCCCGGTGATCCAGCCGATGGCGAAGGCGCCCACCAGAAGCACGATGGAGCCGTTAAGCAGGATTTCCCGCATCAACTCGGCACTCATCCCGCTTTTCTGCGCGCCGGAATCGCCCCGCTGCGAGATGAGCCAGAGCGCCGAGACAATTGCAGGTGCTTCCATCGCCGCGGCCACGGCCACCATGAACCCTTCGGAGGCCACGCCCTGCGCCTGCAGGACAGAGGTTGCCGCCACGAATGTCACGATGGAGATCGAGCCGTAATGCGCCGCCACCGCCGCCGCATCAAGCGTACTGAGCCGGGTCATCACCTTGAGCAGGAAGAATGCCAGGAACGGAAGCCCCGCCGAAAGGATCACCGCCGCAATCAGCGTCATGATGAGCAGCGCATCAACCCCGTGATCGGCCACGCTGGCCCCGCCCTTGAAGCCGATGGCAAAGAGGAGGTAGAGCGACATGCCCTTGGCAACGGCCTGCGGAAAGCTCAGATCCGATCGCGCAAGAGCGGCAGCCAATCCCAGCAGAAAACATAAAATAACCGGCGAAACGAAGTTGTTTACCGCGAGTTCAAGTGCCGATCCCATCAAATCCCCCTAAAATTTCGCTTCACCTATGAATGATCCGCGCCCGTTCAACCGGCCGTTACTGCGCCAAAACATCGCATTCTGACCAATCGTCGTGCGGGTGCGGTCTAGCTTTTGTCACTATCTTCGGCATCGGGGTCTGCTTGCCCGACACCCTTGAAAATCGGTTTGAGCGGGACAATCCACAAAAACCCGAGCACCACGAACACCACCAGCTCCAGAAGGATTTGCGGACCGTCATAGACATTGGCCCGCAACCAATCCGTCAGGGTCACCGCCACCACGATGTAAATGGGCAAGCCCACCAGCAGGATGATGAGCGCCCAGCGCCGACGGGCTTTGTAGCTCAGCGCCATCGCGTCAATCCGCGAACGGGTCGGTGACGAGGATCGTGTCTTCGCGCTCGGGACTGGTCGACACCATCGCCACCGGGCAGTCGATCAATTCCTCGACCCGGCGCACGTATTTGATCGCGTTGGCGGGCAGATCGGCCCAGCTCCGCGCGCCTTCGGTCGATTCCGTCCAGCCGGGCAATTCCTCATAGACCGGCGTGCAGCGCGCCTGTTGGTCGGCAGCAGTGGGCAGGTAGTCGAGTTGTTCGCCATCCAATTCGTAGCCGACGCAGACCTTGAGCGTCTCGAACCCGTCGAGCACGTCGAGCTTGGTCAGCGCGATGCCATTGACGCCGCTGGTCGCGCAGGTCTGACGCAGAAGGCACGCATCGAACCAGCCGCAGCGGCGCTGACGCCCGGTGGTCGTGCCAAACTCGTGACCGCGCTCACCGAGGCGCTGCCCATCTTCGTCTTCAAGCTCGGTCGGGAACGGCCCCTCGCCCACGCGGGTCGTGTAGGCCTTGACGATGCCCAGCACATAGTCGACCCCGCCGGGCCCAACCCCCACACCGGTGGCCGCCTGCCCCGCGATCACGTTCGACGAGGTGACAAAGGGATAGGTGCCGAAATCAATGTCGAGAAGCGCGCCCTGCGCCCCTTCGAACAGGATCCGTTTGCCGGACTTTCGTTTCTCGTTAAGCACTTTCCAGACCGGCGCGGCATAGGGCAGTATCTGCGCCGCGATCTCCTGCAACTGCGCGACAAGCGCGTCGCGGTCCACCGGGTCGATGCCGAGGCCCTTGCGCAGCGGGTCGTGATGCTGAAGCGCGCGGTCCACCCGCGCCTGCAACGTGGCATCATCCGCCAGGTCCGCCACACGGATCGACCGGCGGCCAACCTTATCCTCATAGGCGGGGCCAATGCCACGGCCAGTGGTGCCGATCTTTGTCCCCTTGCTGGCGGCCTCTTCCCGGGCGCGGTCCAACTCGCCATGGATCGGCAGGATGAGCGGCGTGTTCTCGGCAATCATCAGCGTCTCAGGCGTGATCTCCACCCCTTGGGCGCGGATCGTCTCGATCTCCTTGATCAAATGCCAGGGGTCAAGCACCACACCGTTGCCGATCACGCTCAACTTGCCACCCCGCACAACGCCCGAGGGCAGCGCGTGCAGCTTGTAGACCTTGCCGTCGATGACCAGCGTGTGACCGGCATTATGGCCGCCCTGGAACCGCGCGATCACATCGGCACGCTCGCTCAGCCAGTCAACGATCTTGCCTTTTCCCTCGTCACCCCACTGGGCTCCCACGACGACGACATTTGCCATTCCAGCCTCCTGAACGCCAGTTCAAAACCGCGCGACGTATAGCGGGGTGCGCTCGGCTGTGAAACCCCAAAATGCCCAAGACTTGCCCCGACATCCGCCACATTGCTCGCCGATGACGCATTGAGCATTGTTCAGAACGGCATAGAGGCAGACATGTTTCACAGTGAAGGTATCAAACCACCCTACGGTGACATCCGAAAACTCTTTTGGGGCCGCGTCTGCGGGATGATTTTTCTGGCCCACCACCTGATTTTCGGCGCGCTGATCGTGTTCGACAGCCCCGATACCGCCTTCATGTTCATCTTGCTTTCGACATCGGGGTTCTGGGCCTTGATCGCGGTCGTTGCAGGATGTGCGGCAACGACAAAGGGGGTTTTGATATGGCATTTCCGCGAAGTGCCCGAAAATACCCCTGCCCCGGGCCCAACGGCAGCGCAGATCTATGCCCGCCGGTGGAGACGGTTGCTGAGCTACCTGACAATCGGACAGGGCGCGATAGGTGTTGGCCTGCTATCGGCCGACGTCTTTCCCGCCTTTGGCGTCTGGTGCATCATCGGTGCCGTTGCAAGCCTTGGGTACCTCGCGTCTTTCAGCCTGGCCATTCCCGCGCAAAAACGCAGCCGCAAAGCGCAGCGTGACCTGGATGCTGCCCGGCGCAACACGCCCAGGGCGCGCCGGCGTGCCAGCAAGGACCTGACTGGCGAAGCGGTGTTTGCTGGCATCTTGGTGACACTTGTCACGCATAAGCTACTCCTTGGCCTCTTGGGCATGGCCGCACCACAAGGCGCCCTTTCATCCACACTGTATTTCGGCACCGCCATCATCGTCTTTTTGGCCAGTGCGTTTGGCTGGTTCCGGCATCGGCAACAAAAGACCCCTGATTTCTGAGCAGGCGCGGCTGGTAGCAGCGCAACGCAGACCAATTGATAATTCGTCACGGGCACTGGACAGAGGCCCCGCGATTGGAACAGGTTGGCCACAACTAGCAGACCGGAGGCTGTAAAATGGGATTCGTGCTCCGCTGGCTGGTGGCTTTCGTGCTGCTGGCGGCGACTTTCAACCCGACCGAATGGAACTACGCCCGGTGGGTGCAGGCCAACTGGAACGAACAGATGCCACTCGCCGTGCTTTTCGGACTGCTCTTGCTGGTGGGCTACATCATCTACCTGCGCGCCACGCTGCGTTCCATCGGCGCGTTCGGTATGGGGCTGGTGCTGGCGCTCGTCGCGGCGCTACTGTGGGTGCTCTACGATTTCGGTTGGCTCCGACTGGAGAACCGGTCGGTCAATCTCTGGATCGGGCTGATCGCCCTGTCACTGATCCTCGGGGTGGGCCTCAGCTGGAGCCATGTCCGACGCAAACTCTCCGGCCAGGCCGACATGGATGACGTTGATGAGTGAGTGTTGCCCAAGTCCGCATCGAGCCCAAAGTGACACCAGCCACGAGTTGTGCGAATGTCACCTTTGCGGCAGTCGTTAATTTGAGGCGAACGGTAGGCTAGGAGCACCGATGCCTGCAGGTAGGCTATTTTTGAAGTGGATAGCAGCGGTGATTGCCGCGCTCATCGTGATATACATTGCTTGGTTTACTGTCTTTTTGGTCTGCTTTTACTACGTATCGGCTAAGTATGAGCAGATAAGCTCTGGAAACACACGTGCGGTCATAGAGGAGCGCAAAGGTCTTTTGTTTTCGCGTCAGGTAGACCGGTCATTCTTGGGAGGTTACCAATTCGTGGCCCCATTTCAGGAGCTAATTGCTGACCCCGAAAATCAAATCGTTGGCTACTCACTCTTCGGCGCTTTCTTTGCCGTGATTTACGACAGCGAAGGCAGCTTACTGGCGATAATCGACAACGGACTTGATGGCTGAAATTCCTCGAGGCCTTGTCTTGGACAAAAAACAAAACCGTGAAACCAAATGCAACGCGATTGGTCGTGTCATTATCGATAGTTGCCATTCACGGTGCTGAGGCAAACGGCGACTATGTCCGCAAACCGGCCTTTGACGCAAAATTAGCTGACAGAAATCATCAGATGGCCGCTTGTAGCCCAAGGTGGACCTTCGAGTTTAAACCAAGCGCGGAATCGAGGGCGAAGCCCGCCGCGCATCGCCGACGCACCCCCACGCGGCGGCGATTGGGTCAGGTCTGTGCGATACAGGAAGGTTTTTCGGGACGGCAGGGATAAAGTACCGGTCACATACGTTTGGATCGCCACCGCGCGCGTCGTCAATGCGCGGCTTGTGTTCAAATTAGGAATGACGGCCATCGGTCCACCGCCCCCTCGCGACACGATCAACCATATTGCCGGGTTGCGGGGCGCGCGGGAATTGCATAGATAGCGCGCTGAGCCCTTATCACATGACAGGCCGTGCTACATGGAAAACGTCGTCCTTACCGTTCACCTTCTTCTGGCCCTCGCCCTGATCGGCGTGGTGCTGCTGCAACGCTCTGAGGGCGGCGGTCTTGGCATGGGCGGCGGTGGCGGCGGTGCGATCTCGGGTCGCTCTGCGGGCACCGCGCTTGGCAAGCTCACCTGGATCCTGGCAATTGCCTTCATCTGTACGTCAATGGCGCTGACCATCATCGCGGCAAGAAACGCCTCGGGCAGTTCGGTCCTCGACCGGATCGTCGATGCGCCCACACCCGCCGTCGAAGCCGAAGAGCCAACCGGAGATGACGACAGCCTGACCCCCTCGGCAGACGGCGATGCCCCCCTGACCCCCACGGCGGACTGACCACAACCGCTTGAGGCTCCAGAAGGTTAACGCAACATCATCTTGCGGCTGTCTTGCGCGAGAGATGCGAATCCTATATATGTCGAGTCCCGTGGTGCTGCGGTCTTTCAGACCCGCTCAGGGCCTCATTAACTGCTGAATATCACGGGGGATGCCGCGCCTATGGCACGCTTTATTTTCATTACCGGTGGCGTTGTTTCTTCCCTCGGAAAAGGGCTGGCCTCGGCCGCCTTGGGCGCGCTTTTGCAGGCGCGCGGGTTCTCCGTCCGGCTGCGTAAACTCGACCCCTATCTCAACGTCGATCCCGGCACGATGAGCCCGTTCGAACATGGCGAGGTGTTCGTGACCGACGACGGGGCCGAGACCGATCTCGATCTTGGCCATTACGAACGGTTCACCGGCGTACCCGCGCGCATGACCGACTCGGTCAGTTCGGGCCGCATCTATTCCACCGTGCTGGAGCGTGAACGCCGCGGCGATTACCTCGGCAAAACCATTCAGGTGGTCCCACATGTCACCAACGAGATCAAGGAATTCATCTCGATCGGTGAGGATGAGGTCGATTTCATGCTCTGCGAAATCGGCGGCACCGTGGGTGACATCGAAGGCCTGCCGTTTTTCGAAGCCATCCGCCAGTTCAGCCATGACAAGCCGCGCGGCGAGTGCATTTTCATGCACCTGACCCTACTGCCTTATCTGGCAGCGTCGGGTGAATTGAAAACCAAACCGACGCAGCACAGCGTCAAGGAATTGCAATCCATCGGCATTGCGCCCGATATCCTCGTCTGTCGTTCCGAACAGCCGATCCCGGACAAGGAACGCGAGAAGATCGCGCTTTTCTGTAACGTCCGCAAAGAAGCCGTGGTGGCCGCCTATGACCTCAGTTCGATCTACGAAGCACCGCTCGCCTATCATCGCGAGGGCCTCGATCAGGCCGTTTTGGATGCGTTCAACATCTCGCCTGCGCCGCAGCCGAACCTCAGCATCTGGCAGGATGTCTATGACCGCATTCACGTGACCGATGGCGAGGTCAACGTGGCGATTGTCGGCAAATACACGCAGCTTGAAGATGCCTATAAGTCGATCAAGGAGGCCCTGACCCATGGTGGCATGGCCAACCGCGTGAAGGTCAATGTCGAATGGGTCGATGCCGAGATTTTCGACACGCAGGACCCCGCCCCGCATCTCGAAGGCTTCCATGCGATCCTTGTCCCTGGCGGTTTTGGCGAGCGCGGCACCGAGGGCAAGATCAAGGCGGCCGAGTTCGCCCGCACCCATAAGATCCCCTATCTGGGCATTTGCCTCGGCATGCAGATGGCCGTGATCGAGGCCGCCCGGAACGTGGCCGACCTGCCCGATGCCGGCTCTGAGGAATTTGACCACGAGGCCGGGGAAAAGCGTTTCACTCCGGTGGTTTATCACCTCAAGGAGTGGGTGCAGGGCAACGAGAAGGTCAAGCGCAAGGTCAGCGACGACAAGGGTGGTACGATGCGATTGGGCGCCTATAACGCTACGCTGGCCGAAGGATCAAAGGTGGCCCAGGTCTATGGGACAACGGCGATTGATGAGCGTCACCGCCACCGCTATGAGGTCGACACCAAGTACCGCAAGGCGCTGGAAAAACAGGGGCTGCAGTTTTCCGGCATGTCGCCGGACGGCCGCCTACCCGAGATCGTGGAATGGAAAGATCACCCTTGGTTCATCGGCGTGCAGTTCCATCCGGAGCTCAAGTCGAAACCCTTTGAGCCGCACCCGCTCTTTGCCGATTTCATCCGCGCTGCGGTCGAGACGTCAAGGCTGGTCTGAAAGACGCTTTCACGTGAGTTTTCAAGCGTTGGTTCAGGACTACAAGCTGTCAGAGATGGCCGTAAAGCGAACATAGCAGCCCTTCGATCACCATTGAAACAGAGGGCATCGCCCGACCGCGGGTGGGCGCACCCACGTGGTTCATCGCACTTTATGGTGACGCATACCTCCAACAATCGCTGGGATTGAAACGGTGACGAAGCGCCCGCCCATGGGGCGGTCGGGCGCTGCCCGGCGGTGCTTCGCACCTTGATTCCGGGCGGGGGCAATTTCCTCGGAGTACTCGAAACGGTCGTTGCACTTCTTTGACACACAGACGTTGAAGGCGTACGACCTCCTGCGTTACCGCGTATCGACGATCCAGTGGCGGTCCGGTTGGCGGCGTTCAACCTCTTTCGGACGCGGGTTCGGGTTCGTCGTCGATCACCCGCTTGGTCGCCAGATCGATTGCCGGGCTGAGGATATCCATCAAGAGGTTAGGCTGCTTTTGCTCCTCTTCCGGCACCTCGAGGCGCAGCGTGTCGTTCAGGAGAGGTTCGAGTATGCACTCATCAAGCTGCCAGCGGCCTACACTGCCCTCATCGCGGTCAAATGCCTGGTAGGCGACCCATTTGGTGATGCGGCGCCGGTCGCTTAACGGGCTGTTGGGGTCCGCAAGGTAAAAGCCGCTGTTGAGGCGTTGGCAGATATTGTCCAGAAGCCGCACAACGCCACGATAGCCCTCGGGGATGTCACGCTTAGGCATGTAGTTGAACCGCTCCGGCTCGCCGTTCAGAAACACCGTTAGCGCGGTACCGAGATCGACGCATTTCTGCGCCATGATCCACCCGAGCACCCGTTCGGGATGTTGGAACCAGCTATATTCCCTGGCCAGCGCGCAGATCTGATCCGCGCTGCCCAAACGGGCCATCGCAAGGTGCTCATCGGCACTCCCCTGGTGCCAGTCGAAATTCTCGAACTCTTGCATTGCGTTTCTCCGAACCTGCGCCGCTGCTGCCTCTGGGACCAGATGTGCAGGAGCAACGCGAAAATTCTTGGGTGCAAATGTGACGCTCTTATGGCGTTTCGGCCCCGGCTGTTGCGTCGGCGGAAACCTGCCGTTTCCAAATCGTCTTTTCCTCACTGTCCAGCACCGGATTCAGGAGCCGAGAAGGTCGAAAAAAGACATTTTTACAGTAATTTACTGGACAAATCTCCTCCGCAAAACCATAGAAAACGCACCTCTCGGCGACATAAGAATTGCACAACCGCAGACCAATCCCGTGACGGCCAAGATCGCTGTTCATCGCGGGGACATCATCCATCGCGTTTGTCCCCGAAACACGGAGGCGCTTGCGACGTGCGTCGGTCTTGTACCGCCCTATCTCACTGCCAGCCCCCGAAAGTTGTGGCGCATGCGCATCAAGGCAGGCATTTACTGGCAAAAAACGCTTGGCTGGACGGTCGGCGCCGTGCTTATTCTGCGCCTATGCTGAACCGTATCCTGCACGCCTTTGCGGCCCCAAAACCAGAGCCATTGCCCGAACCCGACGAAAAGCTCGCGCTCGGCGCCCTGATGGTGCGGGTAGCGAAATCCGACCAGCATTACCAGTTCGAAGAGATCAGCCGCATTGACCGGCTCCTGACGCGGCTTTTCGGGCTCAACCCGGTCGAGGCGGCCAAGACCCGTGCGATTTGCGAAAAACTCGAGCGCGCCGCCCCCGAGACCGACCATTTCGCCCATGTCATTCGCGAAACGACCAGTTTCCAGGCACGTATCGACGCGCTTGAGGCGATGTGGGAGGTGTTGCTGGCCGATGGTGAAAGCCATGACGAAGAGAAGGAAGTGATCGAGGCCGCCCGCGTTGCCATGGGCCTCAGCGTTTCCGACAGCGATACGGCTCGTGCGACCGCCGAGGGTCTATGACCTCTTGGACATGGCCGCAAGCGGCCCTATAACACCTGCATGTTTGGTTCATTCCTCAAAAGACTTTCCGAGCCCGCCCCTGTCCCGTTGAACGATGATGACGCGCGCCTGGCGCTGACCGCCCTTCTGGTCCGGGTGGCCCGCACCGACGGCGATTACGCGCCCGAAGAAAAAGACCGGATCGACCGGATCACCGCCGCACGCTATGGCCTGTCGCCGTTCGAGGCGTCGGAACTGCGCCAGCATGCCGAAACGCTCGAGGCCGAAGCGCCGGATACCGTCGTCTTCACCGAGGCGATCAAGCAGGCGGTGGACTATGACAACCGGTTGGGCGTTGTCGAGGCGCTTTGGCAGGTGGCCCTAGCCGATGGCGAACGCGATGCGGACGAAGACGCGCTGCTGCGGCTGGTGGTCAAGTTCCTCGGCGTCAGCGACATGGACAGCGCCCGCGCCCGGCAACGCATGGCCGGCACGGCATAAGGTCGGCAACAGGAATGGCCCCATGACCGTCTGCACCGATCTCTACGACAACCCGCTCAGCACCAGCAACCAGACCGCAGCGGAGGCCTATTCCACCGGTCTGCACCGCCTGCTTGCAGCCCAGGTCGACATGATCGCCCCGTTCCAGGAGGCCATCGCCCAAGACCCCCATTTCGCGCTGGCCCATGTCGGGCTGGCCCGGGCCCTGCTCAACATCAACGATGGCCTCGCGGCGCGCGCGGCGATGCAGCAGGCCAAGGCGCTTGGCGCAAACGGCACCGAGCGGGAGCAAAGCCATATCCACGCGCTTGACCTGCTGATCTCGGGCAAGACGGCAGAGGCCTATGCCGCCATCCGCGCCCATATGGATGCCTATCCCCGCGACGCGATGGTAGCTCAGACCTGTAGTTCGATCTTCGGGCTGATCGGTTTCTCCGGCCAACCGGGGCGCGAAGCCGAGATGCTGGCCTTCAACGCGGCACTCCTGCCCCATTACGGCGAGGATGATTGGTGGTGCCTGAGCCAATATGCCTTTGCGCTTTGTGAAACCGGCAACCTGGCCAAGGCCGACCGGATGATCGACCGGTCGCTGGCGCTCAACCCCGACAATGCCAATGGCGCCCATATCCGCTCGCATATCTGGTACGAGGTGGGCGAAACCAAAGCTGGCACCGATTACCTTACCGACTGGCTGGCAGGCTACGACCGCAGCGGCGTCATGCACGGGCATCTGTCATGGCATGCCGCGCTCTGGTCACTGGAACAGGGGGAAACCGACCGGATGTGGCAGATCGTCGATGCGGACGTGGCCCCCGGGGCGGCGCTTGGCCTGCCGATCAATATCCTGACCGACACGGCCTCGATCCTTTTCCGCGCGGAGGTGGCCGGGGAGACCGTCGCGCCCGAGCAATGGCAAAAGGTCAGCGACTACGCCCGGCAGCATTATCCGAAATGCGGCAATGCTTTCATCGACATGCACGCCGCGCTTGCCCATGCGATGGCCGGGGCGAGCGAACCGCTGCAGGAGATCATCAGCAATCCGGCCGGACCCGCCGCCGATCTTGTGCCCGATGCCGCCCTTGCCTGCCGTGAAATCGCGGCGAAGAACTGGGCGCAAGCGGCCCGTCACCTGACCGCATGCATGGCCGATCACGCCCGTATCGGCGGCAGCCGCGCGCAACGCGACCTTCTGGAACATGCGCTGTTGACCTGTCTGCTGAAACTCGGTCGGTCGGGGGAAGCCCGGCACCTGCTTGCGCTGCGCCGTCCGATCCTCGCGCAATCCGCCGCGTGGCGGGGTCTGGTGGCAGAGGCTTGAGGCTGCCGCCCCCTCGCCTAGCTTGCTTTCGCGAAGCTCATCACCCTGAGGTCCACCCGAGGCCCCTCTGACTGCCCGCCAATCCGCGAGAGCACCTTGCCGTAGGATTGCGTTGCAAGGAACACCCGGGCGAGTTCCGCCTTTGACCGGACCCGTGCCTTGGTGGGTCCACCTGGCGCATTCGCAGCCTGCCTGTTGGCGTCGCGTCGCGGTTCTTCCTGCCGGGGGCGGGCGTCGGTGTGCTGGCGCTCCGTCTTCGGTTTGGTTCTTTTCGAACGGGCCGAGGAAGCCTCGGCGCCTTTATGTGCAGAATGACGGCCAGCCGCCCCATGGCCCCCTTGCGGACGCACGGCCTCCCGCTTTTTCAGAAACGCGATCAGCGTGTCGGCCGCCGCATTGATGCGCGCCATGTGCCGTGTCGATCGCGCCTGATCGGTCGAGCGGTCCGGATGATACTTGAGCGCCATCTTGCGCCGCACCCGCCTGACATCATCAAGCGTCGCATCAAGGCTCAAGCCTAAAACCCTTGCGGCATGTTCTGGTGTCGCGGCCATGTTCGCTCCAACAACATAAGATACGTCTAAAGTTTTCTCAGTCTAATTCGGAAAACTTTAGACGAATACGCCTACATTTGTTCTTGGTTAACCAACGAGCCTTGCGCAGAACCCGCGACATGGCTCCTGACCGGACGCGCGATCGCGCGAAAACGGCCCGCCAATCTCCGTCCCGCCGAAGGTTTCCGACGCCACCCTGCACTTCCGAAACGGACTTACCCAACGTCAATTCGGAACTTAATCGTCGCATTCTACCGTTTTGCAAGTTGCATTATGCCATTTTTTCGGCCCTATTACCTTCCTGAAGCTGCTTGCAACCATTCGGGATGCCCCCTTGACCGATCAGACACCCGTCATCGAAATCCGCAATCTTCACAAGGCCTATGGCGCGCTCGAGGTGATCAAGGGCGTCGACATTACCGCCCACAAAGGCGATGTCGTGTCGCTCATCGGATCGTCGGGCTCCGGCAAATCAACCATCCTGCGCTGTGCCAACCTCCTCGAAGAAAGCCAGCAGGGCGATATCCTGTTCAAGGGCGAGCCGGTCAAATGGAAGGGTGAAGGCCTGAACCGTCACCCCGCCGATCCGAAACAGGTGCTGCGCATCCGCACCAATCTCAGCATGGTGTTCCAGCAGTTCAACCTCTGGGCCCATATGACGATCCTGCAAAACGTGATGGAGGCCCCGGTCACCGTCATGGGCCGTGAGCGCAGCGAAGTGGAAGACAAAGCGCGGCACTACCTCGACAAGGTCGGCATCGGCGACAAATGCGACGTCTATCCGGCGCAGCTTTCGGGCGGGCAGCAACAGCGCGCCGCCATCGCACGCGGCCTCTGCATGGAGCCGCAGGCGCTTCTTTTCGACGAACCGACCAGCGCCCTCGACCCAGAGCTGGAGCAGGAAGTCGTCAAGGTTATCAAGGACCTGGCCACCGAGGGCCGGACGATGATGATCGTCACCCATGACATGAAAATGGCCGCTGATGTGTCGGATCACGTCGTGTTCCTGCATCAGGGGCTGATCGAGGAAGAAGGCGCACCCAAAGACCTCTTTGGCGCCCCGAAATCCGAGCGGCTGCAGCAGTTCCTCAGCTCGACAATGGCCGCCTGAGACAACAAAAAACCAAGCTAACGGGAGATAGCACATGAAGAAACTGATCCTTACTACCGCCGCTTTCGCGCTCAGCGCGGGCATGGCTTTTGGCGCCGATGTGGTCCGCATGGGGACCGAGGGCGCCTACCCTCCGTGGAACTTCATCAATGACGCGGGTGAAGTCGACGGGTTCGAGCGTGAGCTGGGCGATGAGCTCTGCAAACGCGCGGAGCTGACCTGCGAATGGGTGACCAACGAGTGGGACAGCATCATTCCGAACCTCGTGTCGGGCAACTACGATGTGATCATCGCCGGCATGTCGATCACCGACGAGCGTGACGAAGTAATTGATTTCACTCAGAACTATACGCAACCTGATCCGTCTGCCTACCTGGCGATGTCTTCGGATGTTGACGTCAGCGGCGGTGTTCTGGCCGCGCAGACCGGCACCATCCAGGCGAGCCACATCGCCTCGACCGGCGCCACGCTGGTGGAATTCGCCACGCCCGAGGAAACCATCGCCGCCGTCCGTAACGGCGAGGCCGACGCAGTTCTGGCCGACAAGGGCTACCTCGCCCCGATCGCGGATGAGGACTCCGAACTGGTCCTGCTTGAAAAGACCGAAATGCTCGGCGGTGGCGTCGGCATGGGGGTCCGCGAAAGCGACGGTGAGCTGAAGGCCAAGTTCGACGCGGCCATCCAGTCGATGAAGGACGATGGCTCGCTCAACGAGCTGATCACCAAATGGGACATCGGCGAAACCTTCTGATCTGAACTTGGAGCAATCATGTCGAAGAACGAGATGGTTGCTCCACCTATGTCCCAGGCTGGAATTGGCGTTTTTTGTGACGTGCAACTGATACAACCGAACCATCATGGGCCAGAAGGCAGCAGTGCGAAAGGATACTACGTTTGGGTAGGTGTCCGTGGTTTAAACGAAGAGCTTGCGCTAGAAAGTGCTAAATCGTTTCTAGATTCGGCTGATGTTCTCAGCGTGGAGATCGACGATGCGGTTGTTTTGGATGAAGAAGATTTCAAAGAACCAGACAAGGTTCAGCAGTTGGGCGGTCGAGTCTATTATGCAAGCTGATACGCAAAGATAGGGGCGAGAGCGTGTTCTCTTACTGTACCGATCCCTCGACGCTTTCCGGCCTGACCTGGCTGAGTTGCTACCTGACCACGGGCAAGCACATGGCGTTCTACCTGTCCTTCGGGACAGTGCTCCTGCTTCTGGCGATTACCGCGCCCACGGCGCTTCTCTTCGGGTATTTCGGGGCCACGGCCGCGCGGTCGCAAATCGCGCCGCTGCGCTGGATCGGCAAGACCTGTATCGCGATTGTCCGGGGTGTGCCTGACATCGCGTTTTTCCTCTTCTTCGTCATCGCACTCGATCAGGCGATCGAATGGACCCGCCACAAGCTCCTCTGCCCGGAATGGACGGAACCGGTGCGCCAGGGCAATGACTTCGTCGTCTGTGCCGCGGCCAAGATGCCACTTGGCACCGCCCCGCAATGGGTGCACGAGACCTATGGATTTTTCCTCGCGATCTTTACCTTCGCGATCGTTTTCGGCGCCTTTGCCGCCAACGTCCTCTTCGGGGCCATGCGCGCCGTGCCGCGGGCACAGATGGAAACCGCCGAGGCCTATGGCATGACCCGCAAACAGGCCTTTCGCCGGATCATGGTGCCGCAGATGTGGGTCTATGCCCTGCCCGGCCTTGGCAACCTCTGGATGGTGCTCATCAAGGCGACACCGCTTCTGTTCCTGCTCGGCGTCGAAGATATCGTCTATTGGGCGCGGGAGATGGGCGGATCGAAAACCGCCAAGTTCACCGACTATCCCCATGGCGACTGGCGCATGTGGTACTTCCTGGCGCTTCTGGTCTTCTACCTCGCCTTCACGCGGGTCTCCGAGATCTTCCTTGAGCGCACGATGAAACGCCTCACCAAGGGTCAGGCCACCACCGGCGGCGAAGCCCAGAGAAAGGTTGCGGCATGATGTTGGTGTCCCGATCAGCGGCGCACGCGATTGCTTCGCAACCGCTTTCGCGCCATCGGGCGCTCTGCCGGAGGGCCCTTGCATGAGCTGCTGGCAAACCATTCAGGACTATGCCCTGCGCTCCGTGGGCTATGGCGAGCGCCTGCTCCCGCGCGATGACTTCACGCTGTGTCAGCAATTCACCCTGATCGGCTCCGGCATGATCTGGAACGTCTATTTCGGGGTGCTGGCCCTGATCGCCGGGTTCTTCTTTGCCACGGCGCTGGCCCTGGGCAAGGGGTCGCGCAATGTCTGGCTGCGCAAACCGGCGGAATGGTTCATCTTCCTCTTCCGCGGCTCACCGCTTTTCGTGCAGTTCTTCTTCGGCTATTTTCTCTTTCTCAGCCTGAAACAGCACTACGCGTTCTTCGAACCCTTCACCGCCGCCTGGCTCGGCGCGCTGGTGGTGCTCTTCCTCAACACTGCCGCCTATTCCGGCGAGATTTTCTATGGCGCGCTGCGCTCGATCCCCAAGGGTGACGTGGAGAGCGCCGATGCCTATGGTTTCTCCGGCTGGCCGCGCTTCAAGAAAATCGTATGGCCCACCATGCTACGCCTCGCCTGGCCCGCCTATACGAACGAGGCGATCTTTCTTTTCCACGCCACGGCACTGGTCTTCTTCTCGGGCTTCCCGGCCTGGCAACAACGGGGCGACGCGCTCTATTACGCCAACTACTTCGCGGACAAGACCTTCAACCCGTTTGTCCCCTACCCGATCCTGGCGATGTATTTCATCATCCTGACCCTCATCGTCGTCAGCATCTTCGGCCTCATCAACGCCCGGCTCAACAAACACCTGCCGCAAGAGGTCAAGCGCAAGATCAAACTCAGGATGAACTTGATCCGGTAAGCTGCCACCCCGCAAGCCGCGCCGTCATGCTGTCCGTAGATCACCCGCGATGGTGCAGCATCCGCCCGATCGTGTTCATCAGGATCTGCGCCGCCAGAATGGCCGTAGTCCCGGTGTGGTCGTAATCCGGTGCGACCTCCACCAGGTCAAGCCCAACGATGTTCCCGCGCTTGCAGAGTCCGTCCAGCAATTCCAGCACCTCGTAATAGAGAAACCCGCCATGGCTGGGCGTGCCGGTTCCGGGCGCAATGGAAGGATCGAACCCGTCAATGTCGATGGTCACGTAATACCGCACACCCTCGGGAATGCGCGACAAGACCTGCTCAACGCCCAGCTTGCGGAACTGCCGGACCGACAGGATATCCGACCCCATCGCACGAGCATCATCATAGCCTTCCTTTGCAGTGGACGACACATTGCGAATGCCGATCTGGCTGAGGCCCGTCACATAACCCTTCTCCGCCGCACGCCGCATCGGGTTGCCATGGCCGTAACGCACCCCGTGCCGTTCATCGACGAAATCGAGATGCGCGTCGATCTGCACGATATGGATCGGCTCCTGCCCCTCGAAGGCGTTTACGCAAGGGATATTGACCGAATGATCGCCGCCCAGCACCACGGGGATTGCCCCAGCCTTGAGGATCTGGCGCACACCATGTTCGATATTGGCGTGGCTCTTGATCGTGTCCGTATGCACGATATCGGCGTCCCCGATATCGACGATCCTGACCTCACCCGCGGGCATGTAGGTGATGTCATCCTCATGGTCATAGGCGCCACCATGACCGAAGGAAAAGAGCGTCGAGGCCTCGCGGATCGAACGCGGCCCAAACCGCGCGCCGGACCGGAATTGCGTGCCGAAATCGAACGGCGCACCAAGTATGGCCACATCCGCGTCTATGGCGCCCCAGTCCTGCACATAGGGGGATTTGCCGAAGGTCGAAATACCAACAAAGGGCAGGTTCAGACGCCCTGCTTCGTATCCATGTCCGCTCATGCCGCTCTCCCTCCCGGTCAATCTGCCGTCGCCGGAAGGCCAAAAGCCACGCGGCGTCCGTTACGGATCACTGTCCGAAACAGACGCCGCCCGTCAACCGAATTCGGCGGGCAACCTAGTGTATCAGTTTTGGATCTGTGTCAGGAGAGAGGCTCTGACATATTGATCCGGCGCCTTCTACGAGCCGGAAATCAGTTCTGATTTTCCCGCCGTCGCTTCAGAACCAACGGGGCTTGCGAAACCTGACATCCGGGAAAAACAGCTTGGTGGTCAACATCGACGCCGGCGGGCAGACGCAGGACATGAAAAACCACTTATGCCCTAGGTCGATGGCTGGCGGTCCGTATTCCTCCTCCTGAAACGCCTGCCAGACCCCCATCGCGTGGATGCCCGTCACCACCCCGGCAAAGATCCAGACAACGCCGATCAGGTAGAGGTCGAGATAAGGAAGAAGATTTTCGATCATGAAAGGGCCTCCGGGCAGCTACCGCGTCTGCAAACGCTTTAAGCCGATCAGGATGCCCCGACACCGTTACCAGTCCGCGCAGGCGGCGTACGGTGCGTTATAGCTATGGCCCGTATCCCCCGGAGGGCCATGGGATCATTGGGTATGCAGGATCAACCGCATCACAAGCGGCGCGCCAGGATGACGAACGATCAGGGAGATCAGTGATTTTGGTTCAAGGACGCCTCTGAAACCGGCGCATCCGCCATCTCTCCGCTGAAGGCCCTGGCGATGTAAGCCAGCATCAGGGAGATGAAGATCATTTCGCCGCCGTCTTCCAGCAACAGCAGGAGACCAGAGACGACGGTCTTTTCACCGGTGAAGTTGTGGAAGAAATCGACAACGACACCGCTTGCGACGACACCGCAGAAGAGCCAGAGCGCGGGCCAGAGTCTCCTGCGGATATCGGCCGGCGTTTTCCGCCAGGCCGCCAGGATGACGCCAAGACAAAGCAGCCCGAGGACGCGCCGGAAAACGATGTCGCTATAAGAGGTGAGAGGTGGTCCTAGATTTAAGACCAGTTTGCAGCTTGTTTCGTGCAATCACATGCGCAAGTCGTGGCGGTTTCAGGGGGTCAATGGTGTTAGCCTTCGTGCCATCGTGCCATCGCGAAACAGCGGGCCAGCCACGCTCCTCTCAACAAAGTCCAAAAGCCCTTGGCCAATCAAGTGCTCATGATCCGGGATTTCGCGATAGGTGTTGCCCTTAACGTCACCTGCCTCCGGCATGATCTTGATGACCCAAAAGCCATTCCTGTGCCTTATGAAATCCTCCTTGCGAAGCTGCGTCATCTCTCCGCCTCTGGCCTCCGTATAGGCACACAGCCAGGGCACCCAGCCATAGGTCGCCCTAAGCTTCGCTTGAATACGTGTCGACATGGGTTTCAGACTTGCCTGAAGGAGCTTCGCGATCTCATCCTCAGTAAACTCCGGCTCTCTGGTCTTCAGCGGCTGGTTCGCCCCGGCAACCTTCACACCCTCCAGAGGGTTCACCTTAATCTTCTTCCGAGTTTTGACCCATTCAAACACTGTGCGGGCAGACGTAAGCCAAACCTCGTTGATGGTTCTTGTCCCCCTGCCGCCAGTCACGAGCGAGTTCTTTCCGGCACCGCATCATCTTCCGAGAACAGTACTACATCACGGTGCTCATGGAATGCGTTCAAGTTCTCAAAAACGCCCCTCCAACGGTTCACTTTAGCTGCTGCAGGCTTGCGCTCTGTCACCCAACTCTCGAAAGCTTGCCAGATGGTCATGCCTGTATGGCCTCGATTGGCCTGCACCTTAGATATTATCTGGTCCTCGGGGAACGCCTTGAGGCGCTCGTCTGACGAATAGTCCCCATCAGCACGCCGCCTCAGCAGACCCAGCGCGGCCACGAAGTCGCTCTCTAGGTTATCTATAGGGCATCACGAGCGCTCTCAGATAGGGTGACACCCTCGGCTGCCATGAAGAAGTCTATCTCGGAGAACGCCGCCACGAAAGCCCTGACGCGTGCTGCGTGGACTGCCGACCGTTCTTGGTCATCGTCATCTTCATCCAAGACCGGGTCAAGAGATACGATGCTGCTTTCGACGACATTGCGGTATCGCTCGTAGATGTCTTCTACCGCTTCCGCATTGAGTCCCTCATCGGCCTTGTTGGTCGTGAGCCAGTCCGTACCAGCGGCCTACCAAAGCGTGCGCCTGACGCTGTGTGAGAGCCTCCTTGGGGGCATCCCCAGACGATCGCAGCCGATCTATTCGGTCTTCGATTTCTGCCAGCCAATCAGCAAATTCCATCTTCGCCCTATTCGATGGCAAAGATGCTTCCCGCCGAAACCGCTCTTCCTGTGATTTGCCATAGGCAAGCTTGTAGGCCTTTCGAACGCCCGCAGGGATACCCTTGCGAGCGAACCAGTCACCATTTGGTTTACGTGAAAGCTTGGTCATTCTGATAGACATTTTGTAGCGCCCTTTGTAGCGATAGGGCATCTACAACTCATTGAAACCGCGTAACTTTCTGAGATTTCAGGAGAAACCTGAAGGTATGGTGCGGTCGAGAAGACTCGAACTTCCACGGGTTTTACCCCACAGCGACCTCAACGCTGCGCGTCTACCATTCCGCCACGACCGCACGTCTAGGCTTGGTGGCGAGGCTATATCAATGCGCCCGGCGCTTGTGAAGCGTTTTTTGCCAGAATTTGTGCGGCGCGCCTTTCTGTGTGGAATTGAACCGGCGATTGGGCTTTGAAACTCGCGACACCAGCGGCTAGATAGCGGGTGATGGCGCACCACATGACCCGCTCAAGGAACCCTGAATTGCTCCTGCCCCTGCCAACCGATCTGCAAGGTGGTGCCGTCCAATGGCATGTCTCGACCGGGCTGGTCGGGTATGAGGCGGCGGTGGCGGCGATGGAGGACCGCGTGGCGCTCATTGCGGCGGGCAAGGCGCCGGAGGCCATCTGGCTATTGGAGCACCCTGCCCTCTACACCGCAGGTACCAGCGCGAAACCACAGGACCTGACCGCGCCGGACCGCTTCCCGGTCCATGTCAGCCAGCGCGGCGGGCAGTACACCTATCACGGCCCGGGACAACGGGTGATCTACGTGATGCTGGACGTGGGCCGCCGGGGCCGCGATGTGCGCCGCTTCGTGCAACAGCTCGAAACCTGGGTGATTACCACCCTCGATCAGTTCAACGTGACCGGTGAGATACGCGATGGCCGCGTGGGCGTTTGGGTTACACGGGATGACAAACCTCTGTCGCCAACCGGTGCAAAACCCGAAGACAAGATCGCCGCCATCGGCATTCGCCTGCGGAAATGGATCAGCTTCCACGGCATTTCGATCAATGTGGAACCCGACCTGGAGCACTTCAGCGGCATCGTGCCCTGTGGCATTACCGAACATGGTGTGACCAGCCTCGTGGATCTCGGCCTGCCGGTGACCATGGCGGATGTTGACGTGGCGTTGCGTCGGACGTTTAGCGATGTGTTTGGCAAGCACGAATGACCATCTTGCGCGCCATGCGGACGGTCCCCCCGGGGGTGGCGCGATGTCATCGGCCCCTTGAGGTCAGTCATAGTCGTATTGCATGTTTCTTCGCTGCAGCAGCTATAACAACAACATGAGTCTGAACAGGTTTTTCAAATCACTTGCGATCTCCGTCTGCGCCACCCTGATGGCATGGAATGTCTCGGGCACGGTCGCAAAAGCGTGTGAGATCGACCTTAAACTTACCACCAAAAAGGATGCGTTGATGCTAGATACCGCGTTTTTCGATGTCGTCACCGACGGCACGAAAATCGGCGAGATCAATCTCACCGTACGTGGTCGCGCGAGGACCAGCCAAAAGGCCTATACACGGGATGATAAACGTGTGCGTTTTGTCCAGGGTATTGCCCTTGCGATCGAAGGGTTGCGGCGCCGAGAAAAGGGCAATACCGGTCTTGGCTTCTATGCCGAAAACAAGACATTTACCGGACGCTTGTTTGCCGACAACATTCGCAAGAACCATGCGTCTGGTGCAGAGATCAAGATAGCCGACATCAACGGCCGCGCCGCCGACGTGATGGTGCGGTACGATCCTCCAAGGCTCCAGCCGGACGCGCTCAACGATGCCGTTTGCATTTTCAAGGCATTGCCTCGAATGATGGAAAAGTCCGGCCTCTAAAGCGATGGCACGACAGTCGGAAACGGTTCTTTGCGCGGGAATTGCAACCTTTCCATAATCGCCTGGCCCGCAAAAGGTGGTGCCAAAGCATCACCTTCCGACCATCTGGTGTTCAACGTCACCGGCCACCCGGCGCAATAAACGCCGGACCCGGCAGCCGTTGCAAAACGTCCCTTGTGGATCAAGTCACTTGACCCGATACCAGTCCGCCGCGTTCCAAAGTTCGCTGTCCCAGATGTTGAGCACGACACCGCCCAATGCGTTGGAGTGACCCGACGTGCGGCCCCTGTCGACAAGCGGTAGGATGGCGTATTCCTGCATCAGCACATCGTTCATCGCCTTGGCCAGCCGTGCACGCTCATTCAGATCCGCGGTCGTGGCCATTTCCGCCACAAGTGCATCGTATTCAGGTGAGCAGAACCGCCCCATATTGTTGCCCTGCCACTGATTTTCCGGGGCCGGTGCCTGATCGCAGGCCCAGCGTGCCATGTAATTCTCGGGGTCGGTGCCATCGAAATTATTGGCGTACATTTCGACATCGGCAAAGAACTTCTGGAACGTGTCCGGGCTGCCCGGATCACCGCCGAAGAATACTGACCCGTCGATGTTGCGCAGCTCCGTCTCGATACCGATCTCGCTCCACCATTGCTTGATGAGCGCCTGGAAATCCTGGCGCACGGCGTTGGTCGAGGTCTGGAACAGCAGTGACAGGCGCACACCGTCCTTGGCCCGGATGCCATCACTGCCCTTGGCCCAGCCAGCCGCGTCCAGAAGCGCGTTGGCACCGGCAATATCCTGCGTCTTGCAGGCGTCATTGGCGGTCGAGGCATAGATTTCCGGCGCAGGCAGCACGTTGCACGTCACCCGGCCCGCATTGCCATAGCCGATTTCGACCAGCAATTCGCGGTCGATGGCCATCGACAGCGCCTGTCTGACCGCCTTGTCGGTGAGGAAAGGATGCGGGTGCTTTCGCGTCCCGCGTTCATCCCCGAGCGCCGGATCCGGGTTGGTGAAGTTGATCATGATCCGCTCGACCAGCGTGCCAAAGGTCGACACGACCTTGCCCTTGCCCGCGGCTTCCATGTTCTTGAGGACATCCGGGGCCAATTGCAGGTTCCAGGCATAGTCGAACTCGCCCGTTTCAAGAACCGCGCGGCCCGCAGCGGTGGCATCGCCGCCGCCTTTGAAAAGGATCGTCTGGAACGCGGGCTTGGCCGGATCGCGGTAATTCTCGTTCGCAGTCAGTTGGATGACGTCATTGGGCCGAAAATCGGTGACGGTGAAAGGGCCGGTGCCGATCGGGTTGAAATTGGCCTCTGTGCATTCCGGCGCCTTGGGGCCGAGGCAATCGGCAAACTGGGCTTTCTGGATGATCGGCGCCTGCCCGCCCACGAAAGGACCATAGGGGAAGGGTTTCGGCACACCGAAATTCACCACCACGGTCCGGTCATCCGGGGTCTCGACCGAGGTCACATCAATGTACTTCTCGGCCTGCGCACATCCGCCACCCTCGGCGGTGCAGTATTCCCAGGTGAATTTCACGTCCTCGGAGGTCACCGGGCTGCCATCGGACCATTTCAACCCCTCTTTCAGCACCCAGGTGATGGCGGTGAGGTCCTTGCGGACGCCGCCATTGCCGACAGTCGGGATGTCCTCCGCCAGCCAAGGCACGAGGTTGCCGCCCTCGTCATAGCGCGCCAGCGGTTCGATCACGAGGCTTGCGGCCTCCATGTCCTTGGTTCCGCCCGACAGGTAGGGGTTCATGATCGAGGGCGCCTGCCAGTAAAGAATACTCGCCTGCCCATCGGCCCCGCGTTCCGCCTGCGCCATCGTTGCAAAGGTCAACACCGCGGCAGCGGTGATTGAGGTTGGGATAGTCCGCATCTTTTTCTCCCGTCTGAGACGGAACTGCGTGGTTCCGCCTTCTGCACAAAAGGCTTTTGCAACGCCACGATCGCATGAACCCGAAAACCCGTAACCTCATGCAGACCGAAATAACGCTGTTAACCCTTATTTCCTTGCTGTCCTCCCCATCTCAGACCGGTTGGAGAAAAAAAGCAAGTCTTCCGTGGCAGCCCTCTCGTTATGGTAGTGCTAGATGGCGGTGCGAGCGGTTTGACGACCCGATGCCGCGTCTGTAGCGTGGCGCCAGTTTCTGGAATGAAAAAGGCCGTTGCAAAGCATGGTGGCGCACCCCATTGCCCGGATCGAAAATCTGCGGGTCGCGTTCGAGACGCGCGACGGCCCGGTGGTGGGTGTCGAGGACCTGTCATTCGAGGTCGGCCCCGGCGAAACGGTCTGCGTGGTCGGTGAATCCGGCTCCGGCAAATCGGTCTCCTCCCTCTCGCTGATGCGGCTCGTTGAATTTGGCGGTGGCGAGATTGCGGGCGGGCATTTGATCTTTGACCGAAAGGATGGCGGCACGGTTGACCTCGCCAAAACCGAACAGGGCCTGATGCGGCAGATCCGCGGCAATGAGATCGGGATGATCTTCCAGGAACCAATGACCGCCCTGAACCCAGTTTTCACGATCGAGCGGCAACTGACCGAGGGGCTGCGCCTGCATCGCGGGATGGATCGACGTGCCGCCCGCGCCCGGGCGATCGAATTGCTGCGCGAAGTCCGCATTCCCGAACCCGAACGCCGCCTCAGGCAATATCCGCACGAGCTTTCCGGCGGGATGCGGCAACGGGTGGTGATCGCGATGGCACTCGCCTGTCGCCCTCGCCTTCTGATCGCGGATGAACCGACAACGGCGCTCGACGTGACCATCCAGGCCGAAATCCTGGCCCTCATCGACCGATTGAAACAGGAAACCGGCACCGCGGTGGTCTTCATCACCCATGACATGGCGGTCGTGGCGCAGATGGCGGACCGCGTGGTAGTCATGTACCGCGGCCGCAAGGTCGAAGAGGGCCGCGTCGAAGAGATCTTCGAGGCGCCGCAGCATGACTACACCCGTGCGCTGCTGGCCGCCGTGCCGCGCCTCGGCGAAATGCGGGGCAAATCCGCGCCGGAACCGATGCGGCTGGTCGGCAGTGATACCGTGGCCCGGCCCATCCCCGGCACCGACACGCCGCTTTTGCAGGTCGAGGGTCTGATCACGCGCTTTGCCGTGACCGGCGGCCTCATGCGCCGCGCGGTCGCCAATGTGCACGCGGTCGAGGACGTGTCGTTTACGCTCAACAAGGGCCGCACCCTGTCGCTCGTGGGCGAAAGCGGCTGCGGCAAGTCAAGCGCGGGCCGGTCGATCCTGCGCCTGGTGGAGCCGCTGGCGGGGCGAATCATGCTCGATGGCGTCGATATCATGGCCCTTGACGGCCCTGACCTGCGGCGCGCGCGCGCCGACATGCAAATGGTATTCCAGGATCCGTTCGCCAGCCTGAACCCGCAGATGTGCCTGGCCGATCAGGTTGCCGAACCCCTGTTGAATTTCGGCGTGTCCGCAGCGGAGCGTCAGACCCGCGTGACGGAGCTTTTCGACCGCGTTGGCCTGCCGCGCAGTTTCCTGCGACGGTTTCCCCATGAACTCTCCGGCGGGCAGCGGCAGCGGGTCGCGATTGCCCGCGCCCTTGCGCTCAAGCCGAAACTCATCGTCGCCGATGAGGCCGTCAGCGCGCTCGACGTCAGCGTGCAGGCTCAGGTGCTGAACCTGATGATGGAATTGCAGGCCGAGCTGGGCCTTTCCTATCTCTTCATCAGCCACGACATGGCCGTGGTCGAAAGGGTCAGCCATGACGTGGCGGTGATGTATCTTGGCCGGATCGTCGAAAAAGGCCCCCGCGCGGCGATTTTCGAGAACCCGCAGCACCCCTATACCCAGGCCCTGATGCGCGCTGTGCCGATTGCCGACCCGCGGCAGCGAAAACTGGAGAAGGACCTGAATTTCAAGCCGATCCCGTCCCCGATCCACCCGGTGGATCATGCGCCCGGCCCGTCCGAATATGCCGAGGTCACCCCCGGCCATTTCGTCCTGACCAGTGAGAGTGGATATTGAGCACCTTCCCGATTTCCGAAGAGACCCCCATCGAACATGACACCGGCCTGCCCGATCGCGCAGATGTGGCGATCATCGGCGGCGGTGTGATTGGCGTGATGACCGCCTATTTTCTCGCGCGCAAAGGCCGGAAGGTCGTGCTGCTCGAGAAAGGCCGGATCGCCGGGGAACAATCCTCGCGCAACTGGGGCTGGGTCCGCCAGACCGGGCGTGATGCGGCGGAACTCCCGATCATGGTCGAGGCCAACCGCCTCTGGCCGGAATTGCAGCGTGAGATCAACGAAGACCTCGGGCTGGTGCAATCAGGTCTGACCTATCTGGGCGTGACCGCAAAGGACATGGCCGAGTTCGAGGAATTTCTGCCGCTTGCCCGTGCCAATGGTGTCGATAGCCGCATCCTGAGCGCGCAGGAGGTTGCCGAAATGCTGCCCGGCGCGTCGCGTGGCTACTTGGGCGCGCTCCACACGCCATCGGATTACCGGGCCGAGCCCTGGGTCGCGGTGCCACGGCTGGCCCGGGCAGCGGTGCGCGAAGGCGCCACCCTGATCGAAAACTGCGCCGTGCGGGGGCTTGATCTGGCCGCCGGACGCATTGCCGGGGTGATCTCGGAGAAAGGCCGGATCGCCGCTGATCAGGTCCTGGTTGCCGGTGGCGCCTGGTCCTCGTTGCTGCTGCGCCGGCACGGGGTGAAGATCCCGCAGATCTCGGTCAAGGCCACGGTTGTTGCCACCACGCCCGTTGAAGAGGTTTATGCCGGCGGGGCGGCGGATCATACGCTGGCCTTCCGGCGTCGGCGCGATGGCGGCTACACCCTCGCCCCCGAGGGATTTCACGAGTTTTACATCGGCCCCGACGGCCTGCGCGGGCTGCCAACCTATCTGCGTCCGCTGCTCAAAAGCCCGTTCAGCCGTCATTACCTGCCCGCGGCGCCCAAGGGGTTCCCCGATGCCTGGGGCACATCACGGCGCTGGTCGATGGACGCGCCGTCACCGTTTGAGGCGATGCGGGTGCTCAACCCTGCGCCGCATCAGGGTCGCGTAAAACGACTCCTGTCGGATTTCCAGACCCTCTTTCCCAGGCTCGGACCGGTCGGGATGCAGGCCAGCTGGGCCGGGATGATAGACGTGATGCCCGACGTGGTGCCCATCGTCGACAAGGTCCCCACCCTGCCCGGCCTGTGGGTCGGCACCGGGATGAGCGGCCATGGCTTTGGCATCGGTCCGGCCTTCGGGCGCATCCTTGCGGATATGATGACCGGTGCGGAGCCCGGCCACGACATGGCCCGGTTCCGATTTGGGCGGTTCACCGACGGCAGCAAGCTGGTCATGGGACCGGGGATGTAAGGGCACGCGGTCCGGGAAATGTGATACGGTGGCCCTTGCCGGGGACCCTGCTTTGCGTCAGGTTGCGCGCAAATGCCGCGAACCCCCGAGGAGAAACCCCATGCCCGTCAAGAACCGCTTTGCCGAACTGCATGACCAGATCACCGAATGGCGGCGCGACCTGCACGAACACCCGGAGCTGATGTTTGACACGCACCGCACCTCGGCGTTGGTCGAGGAAAAGCTGAAGGCGTTCGGCTGTGACGAGGTGGTCACCGGGATCGGCCGGACGGGTGTTGTCGGCGTCATCCGCGGCAAGGCCACCGGGTCCGGCCGGGTGATCGGATTGCGGGCCGACATGGACGCATTGCCCATTCACGAGGAGACCGGAGTGGACTATGCCTCCAAAGTGGACGGCAAGATGCACGCCTGCGGCCATGACGGGCATACGGCGATGCTTCTGGGCGCCGCGCAATACCTGGCCGAGACCCGGAATTTCGACGGCACCTGCGTGGTGATCTTTCAGCCCGCCGAAGAGGGCGGCGGCGGCGGCCGCGAAATGTGCGAAGACGGGCTGATGGACCGCTTCGGTGTGCAGGAAGTTTACGGCATGCACAACTGGCCCGGCATCGCCGAGGGGCAGTTCGCCATCCGTCCCGGCCCGTTTTTTGCCGCCACGGACGTGTTCAATATCGGGATCGAAGGTCTCGGCGGCCATGCGGCGAAACCCAATGAAACCATTGACCCGATCGTGATGTCCGGGCAGTTGATCTCGGCCCTGCAGACCATCACATCACGCAATGCCGACCCCACGGAGCAGCTTGTGGTGTCGGTGACGTCGATCCAGAGTTCTTCAAATGCTTTCAACGTGATACCGCAATCTGTTCATCTTCTTGGGACGGTCCGCACGATGAGTGCAGAGATGCGGGATCTGGCGGAGACGCGGATGCAGGCGCTTTGTGACGGGATGGGCGCAGGCTTCGGCGGGTCGATCACGCTGGACTACAAACGCAGCTATCCGGTCATGGCAAACCACGCCGATCAGACCGATTTTGCCGCCGATGTCGCCCGCTCGGTCAGCGGCCAGTGCGACGAGGCGCCGCTTATCATGGGCGGCGAAGACTTTGCCTACATGCTCGAAGAACGCCCCGGCGCCTATATCCTCATGGGCAATGGCGATACCGCCAAGGTCCACAGCCCCGACTACAATTTCAACGATAACGCCATCCCCGCCGGGTGTAGCTGGTGGGCAGGCATTGTCGAACAACGCATGCCTGCCTGACGGCAGCGATAAGGTTGCGGCGACCCTGTGTCTGGAGGATCTGCGGCAGCCCCCCCCGGGCCAATCTCATCGCCGGGCGCGGTACGCCGCCCAACCGGGTCATGATCCCCTCGGTAACACAAACGCCCGAAATGACGGCACAACCAACAGCGAAGACCATTGCGACACGCGCGCATTTGTGCTGCTATTCTTCCCAGTTAGGTTAAAATTGGGGAAATTCATGAAGTTATTTGCAAAAACGGGTATTGTTTTCGGCCTCGCCGCTTGCCTTTTGGTGCCGGACCGGGCGGCTGCGCAGAACACTATTTCGCAGACAATGTCGAAAATTAACTCCTATAACTGCTCGATCTATCCATATGCCAATCACAAGCGGCGGGTCGCCGGTATCGGGGTGATGTCGTCGCAAAAGGGCATGCGTGCAAAGCTGCTGAAGGGCGTCAAGGAACCGGCGCTCGCCGAAAACTGTGCCAGTGACGTGGCCGAAAACTTCTGCGACAGCGAGTTGCTGGCTTTCGCAAACGCGGTCATGACGACCGGCGGCCCGGTCACACCAGCCGGTAAAGCCTTCTACAACATCCTCTCCGCGGCGGGATTGGTCAGTGGTGGTGGCAACGCCACAACCTCCTCGGATCTTCTCGCGGGCGGCGGGGGCGCCGTGTTGGGCGGCAAAGTCGGGAACTGGGTAACGGGCGGTTCGACCCTCGGCACATTGGGGGGCATCGGTGCCGGGGCGTTGGGCGGCATTGCGTTGAACAATACGCATCAGGCCCACAAGGCCTGCACCGCAACGCAGGCGCAATTCGACCGGCTGACGAAAATGCTCATCGCGCTCAAGCTCAAGGGACAGAGCAATGAACGCGCGTTCTACCAGGATATCCTGAACAAGGCCGCCATTTTGGATACCAACCCGCAGGTGGTCAGCAAGCTGGCCGCCAAACCCACAGAGATTGCCACCCTGATGATACGGACAATGAAGAAAACCGCCGACAGGTTCTGATCCGGCATCCTTTTCGAAAACTCCGAATTCTGGTTGGTTCAGCGGTGTTCCTGCTCAGCGGCCCAATCGGGCGGCGCACTCGCCGCCCGAACGGTGCTTGGCCGCCGTCAGACCGCCGGTGCCCTGGGGTCTTCGCGCAGATGGTCCCGTTTGATCCACACGCGCGCACCCTCCGGCCCGGTTGTCGCGGTGGAGCGGCTATCGCGCGGCAGGCGGAGCCAGCTGTCCTTGCGGAAGACCTCACCGGCTTCGGTAAACGCGCCCTCGAGAACCAGCACTTCCATCCCGCCTGAGGCATCAAGCGTCACCTCCGCACCCGGCGCCCAGCGTTCCAGCACCACATCCTCGCGCGCGTCGTGAAAGAGCGGCATGACCTCGACCCCGTCTCGTTCCGCCACGAAGCGCATCTTGCCGGTGTCGACGCGCACATGGGTGCGGTCGGCCAGATCGAACTGCCAGAGTTTCACAAAGATCGTGCAGCCCGGCTCGGACCCCGGCGTGTGCGACGATTCCGGCGGGTTGCGGATATAGCTGCCCGCGGGGAAATCCCCATGTTCATCCTGGAACACCCCATCAAGCACAAGAAATTCCTCGCCGCCGGTGTGGACGTGGGAGGAGAATTTGCTGCCCGGCGCATAGCGAACGATGGTCGTGGCGCGCGCCACCTCGTCACCGATACGGTCGAGCATCCGGCGGTCGACACCGGCCATGGGCGACGCGACCCATGGCTCCTCGGCACTGTGCACCGCGGCGCGTTTGGAAAAATCGTCATGTCGTCCCATGGTCGTTCCCCTTTTCGGTCAGGCCGCGATTGACGGGCGGCTGGAAACCCGCGCATGCCAGTTCTTGAGATTGGCACAGTCCTCCGGCACGGCGATCTCGGCGAAACCTGCAAAGACCAGCCCCGCATAGGCGGTGATGTCAGCGACGGTAAAATCCTCACCGGCAAGATAGGGCTGATCCGACAGCACGCCGTCAAGATACCGCATCCCTTTTAGCGCGGTTTCTTTCTGGTGATTGCCCCACTCGGCACATTGATAACCTTCGATCTCCGCGCCAAGACCGGGTGTTGCATGGTGGAAATAGGTCGCCACCGCGTCAAGGAGACCGGATTCGGCCCGTCGCTGCATCATATGGATGACCGCGCGGTCCTTGGGCGTCTCGCCGGTGAGGGTCGGCGCGCCATCAAGTTGGTCGAGATACTCGGTAATCGCGGTGCACTCCGAAATGCAGGTGCCGTCCTCCAGCTCCAGCAACGGGACCGCCGCCGACGGGTTCTTGGCGCGGTAAGCATCTGACAGGTGCTCGCCCTCCGGCACATTGACCGACACGAATTCGACCTCGTTGAGCAGCCCCTTCTCGGCCAGGGCGATGCGGACACGGGCCGGATTTGGAAACCCGGCATATTCGTAGACTTTCATTTTCGATTCTCCTCTATCTAGTAGTAGGTAGATTTCTACGGTTGCGTCACGACCGCGTCAAGCCTATCTACTGATAGATCGCAACCTTGTGAGACCATGTCCGACACACGCACCCAAATCCTCGACCTGGCAGAACGTGCCGTGCGGTTGCGCGGGTATCACGCCGTCAGCTTCCGTGACCTCGCGGACGAATTGGGAATAAAGTCGGCAAGCATCCATTATCATTTCCGCCACAAGGAGGATCTGGGTCTGGCCCTGGTCGATCGCTATGCCGAGCGGATCGGGGCGAGCCTTGGCGCCCCGGGGGACCATCCCTGGCCGGACGCCCTGGCGATGTTCTGTCAGGTCTATCGCGACGCTCTGCAAAAATCCGACCTGCAGTGCCTGTGCGGGATGTTGGCCGCCGAAAGCCCGGGCCTGCCGGATCGCATCAACGCCCGGGTCAGCCGGTTCTTCCGCGAAAACCTCGACTGGCTGGTGGCGTGCATGCCCAAAGATTTTCCAGACAAAGACGAGGCAGCCCTTGCCATCCAATGCCAGTTACAGGGCGCCATGACCGTTGCCGTCAGCCTGCAGGATCCGGGCATCCTTGACACGGCCAGCGCCCGCATCTGCGCCGAGGCATCCGTGGACGCCTGACGCCACGACCCAAACGCCGTGGCACCCCACACCGGGTTTAGCCCGATTTTAATCTGTCGCGACTAGTCTGCGCCTCTGAAATTTGCGGAGGTGCCAAACTCGATGGAACAGATTTCGTGGCGATACATCTTCTGGATGCTCGCGTCGCTGGGCACCTTTGCGACCATCTCCGTGCTGGGCATGTTGTTCTGGATGACCAGTCGGATCGACCAGGCGGAACATGAAAGAACGCGCGACCTGCTGCAACTTTCCCTTGCGGAGAAGGGTGAAAAACTGGTGCATGCGGTCGAGGATTACGCCTATTGGACGCTTGCCTACGAGGTCGTCGCCGCAGGCGATCAGGCCGCGATCTACGAACATATCGGATCGGGCGCCACAGAAGGTGTGCTTTTCGATCAGATTTTCATCCTGAACGCCGAGGGCCGGCTTCTTCATGCCTACGATCAGCATCTCGGGACCGGCGCAGGCCAGGCATTCCACCCGCCCGCCTTTGAGACACCGTTGTCCGCGCTCAACGAATACACCGCGCAAGACTATGTGTCCGTCGCCGGCGTGATCGAAAGCGCCGGGCAATTCTACATGGTGTCTGCCGCCTGGATCACCCCCGACAATGTCACGGCCAATCCCGACCGCGCTTACCCGGTAATGCTGGGGACGAAACGGCTCGACAAGGCGTGGCGATCGGATTTGGCCGACAAGGTGAGGATCAGTGATTTCGTCCTGACGCGGGATTTGGGCCGCATCGCCGCCGACGCGCCCATCCTGACCGATGCCCATGGTGCCGCCTTCGCCGCGCTCCGTTGGACAAGGGAATACACCGGCAGCAAACTGCGGCGAGAGATCATGCCCGGGCTTATCCTCTTCTGTCTCGGCCTGTTGGGCATCTGCGGCGCGGCCGCGCGGTACTTCCACGCGCAGCACCTGTCGCTTGAACAGGCGAATGAAATCGCGATCAAGGATCAACTGACCGGGCTGTTGAACCGCGCAGGGCTTACCGCCCTTCTCCGGCGCAAGGCCGTCGCCCGAAGGCTGACCCTTGGGCAACTTGCCACGATATACGTGGACCTCAATAAATTCAAAGAGTTGAACGATACCCACGGACATAACGCCGGCGATATCGCCCTCAAGGTGACTGCGGAAAGGTTGCAGAATGCCGTGCGCCCCTCTGATTTTGTTGCCCGCCTCGGCGGAGACGAATTCGTCTGTGTGATCGCGGATGACAACCCGGAGCAGGCCGCAGCCAAAGTCGCCGAGCGTTTCATCGAGGCCAGCAGGCTACCCATCTCGTTCGAAGACCACGAGCAAGTGGTCGAGTCTTCCGTCGGCGTTTCCGTCGCGAGCCCCGGCACCCAATGGGAAACACTCCTGTCGCAATCCGACGCGGCCATGTACTGGTCCAAGAGGAAGAACGCCAAATCCCCGGTACATTTCTGCAAATCCATGACGTCGGCTCTGCCGGCCTGAACGGACGCCTGCGCGGCAAACACATGGCTCCCCTGCGCAAGGCCGGACGGTAGCAGATCACGGAATTCAAGAGGTGTCCGGGTAGATTTCGCCTATCCACCTGTCAGGGTGCGACAAAATATTTGATCTGCGTCAAATTCTGACATTGCCCCGCCACGGCGCTCGTTCTAAAACCAATGGGGAATACGGGCGCGCCGAGATAGATTCACGCACCCGGTAAATTATGTCAGCAGGAGGCATTCAATGGCAGACGCAGCCATTCACGGCCACGAACACCATGATGAACGCGGGTTCTTTACGCGCTGGTTCATGTCTACCAATCACAAGGATATCGGCATCCTCTACCTGATCGTCTCGGCTGTTGTCGGTCTGATCTCGGTTGCCTTTACCGTCTACATGCGCCTCGAGCTGATGGAGCCCGGCGTGCAATACATGTGCCTCGAAGGCGCGCGCTTCACCGCCGCTGCCGCAGGTGAATGTACGCCAAACGGGCATCTTTGGAACGTGATGATCACCTATCACGGCGTCCTGATGATGTTCTTCGTGGTGATCCCCGCGCTTTTCGGCGGTTTTGGCAACTATTTCATGCCGTTGCAGATCGGTGCGCCGGACATGGCCTTCCCGCGGATGAACAACCTGTCGTTCTGGCTCTACGTGACCGGCACGTCGCTTGGCGTCGCCTCGCTCCTGTCGCCGGGTGGCAATGGGCAGCTTGGTTCGGGCGTAGGTTGGGTGCTCTACCCGCCGCTATCCACGACAGAACAAGGCATGTCGATGGACCTCGCGATCTTTGCCGTGCACGTCTCGGGCGCAAGTTCGATCCTCGGTGCGATCAACATGATCACGACCTTCCTGAACATGCGCGCACCGGGCATGACGCTCTTCAAGGTGCCGCTCTTTAGCTGGTCGATCTTCGTTACCGCGTGGTTGATTCTGCTTTCGCTGCCGGTTCTTGCGGGCGCGATCACCATGCTCCTTACCGACCGTAACTTCGGCACGACCTTCTTCGATCCTGCCGGGGGCGGTGACCCGATCCTTTATCAGCACATCCTGTGGTTCTTTGGCCACCCGGAAGTGTATATCATCATCCTGCCCGGCTTCGGCATCATCAGCCACGTCATCGCGACCTTCTCGCGCAAACCGGTCTTTGGCTATCTGCCGATGGTCTGGGCGCTGATCGCCATCGGCTTCCTGGGCTTCGTCGTCTGGGCGCACCACATGTACACCGTTGGCATGTCGCTGACGCAGCAGAGCTACTTCATGCTGGCCACGATGGTGATCGCGGTGCCCACGGGTGTGAAGGTGTTCAGCTGGATTGCCACGATGTGGGGCGGTTCGATCGAGTTCAAGACGCCGATGCTCTGGGCCTTCGGTTTCCTCTTCCTCTTCACCGTGGGCGGCGTGACGGGCATCGTTCTGTCACAGGCCGGTATCGACCGGGCCTATCACGACACCTATTACGTGGTGGCGCACTTCCACTACGTGATGAGCTTGGGGGCCGTCTTTGCCATCTTTGCGGGCATGTATTTCTACCTGCCCAAGATGTCGGGCCGTATGTACCCGGAATGGGCTGGTAAGCTGCATTTCTGGGCGATGTTCATCGGGGCCAACCTGACCTTCTTCCCGCAGCACTTCCTGGGCCGTCAGGGCATGCCGCGCCGCTACATCGACTACCCCGAGGCGTTCGCGCCCTGGAACTGGTGGTCGTCGATTGGCGCTTTCCTCAGCTTTGCGTCCTTCATCTTCTTCTTCGGGATTATCATCTATACCCTGCGCTCCGGAGCCCGGGTGACCGAGAATAATCCTTGGAACGAGTATGCGGACACGTTGGAATGGACCCTGCCTTCGCCCCCACCCGAACACACGTTCGAAATCCTGCCCAAGCAGGAGGAGTGGGACAAGGGCCACGCGCACTAAGCGCCGATTCCTGAGAAAAGTCGAAAGCCCCCGGTACACGCCGGGGGCTTTTCTTTTGCCGCTGCACTTTGCGCGGCTTCGAGGCGCGCCGCGCTTCAACCCTGACCTTACAGACAGACCACCGGCACCATGTAACCCGCGGGCATCTTCTTATGGCCCAGCACCGCCATCTCGCGCGACGGGTCCATCACGCAGCCAGTCTTTTCCCGCAGAAACCGCGAGAATCTCCGGCTTCTGATCTGCCGCGGGCCGGGCAATGCCGCGTCTTGGCGGCCCGGCGCCACGCTGACATAATTCGCATAGGGAGCGGGATGCAGGATTTCCAGGTCATGCCCACGGAACTGCGCCACCTCGGGCGCCGGCGCCCTCCCACAGGCGACCAGGGCGAAACACATCGCAGGTGCCATACTCCGCAGCAACATCGCGCAATTCCTCCATCGGGAAACAGGCCACAAGAGTAGGCCGCCGTCGCGCCTCGGGGCAACAAAAAGGTAAACACATCGTTAACGCCGGTCCCTGCGGTGAACCCTGCCGCAATCCCACCACAGCCGCGCTCACTCCACGGTCACATGGCCTGCAAACCGGTCACGGGCAACGCCCCGGACGACGCCGGTCACCCGTTCGATCACCGCGCCATGGGCAGATTGGCGGCGCCAGACCAGCCCCACTGACCGCGTGAAACGGTCCTGCCGGAACCGCAGGACCGCCACGTCGTCATATTGTGCCGGGATCTCAGACAGCACGTAGAGCGCGGGCAGGAAACACACGCCCATGTTCAGCGCCGTCATTTGCCGCAGGGCATCGAGGCTCGTGCCCTCGTAATCCTGCCGCAGCGTCGCGCCCAGCTCGGCGCTGAGTTCTCTGATCTGATCGTGCAGCACATAGGTACTCGACAGCGCCAGGATGTCCTGCCCGGCCAGTTCCGCGTCCGACACGGCCGCTTGCCCGGCGAGGGGGTGATCCTGCGCCACGACCAGTTTCAACGGCTCACGAAACAGGCGCTGCACCTCGACATCGCCGGAGATGACCGGCAGTTGCGTCAGGATGATGTCATGCAGCCCCTCCATCAGCTCGTCCCGCAACACCGCCGGGGCCGCATCGCGGATGATGACCTTGAGATCCGGAAAGGACCGCCGCAGGCGCCGCACCACGTAAGGCAGGATGTAAGGGCCGAGCGTGGGGGTTGAGCCCAGCCGGATCGTCCCGCCCGCCCCGTCCCGCAAAGCGGGTGGCAGCGCCGCCAGTGCCGAAACCTCGTCCAGAACGCGGCGCGCATGGGTCAACACATCGCGCCCTGCCGGGCTCAGGACCGCGCCCCGCCGTCCGCGTTCGACCACCTCAAGGCCAAGGGCCGCTTCGAGGTTGACGATCTGCTGACTGAGCGAGGGCTGGCTGACCCCCATCCGCTCCGCCGCGCGGCGATAATGCCGTGTCTCGGCCAGGGCCACGAAGTATCGCAGCTGCCGCAAGGTGATTTCATCTGCCATCCCATCCTCCGGTCTCCTCAGCCTAAGATAGGTTTTTCAAATCAAACTTTCACGTTCAATAGGATTAAAATTCTGCGCGGACACCCGATATCTATGCCATGGCGGCGTAATCCCGCGCTGACCCAAACCCAGGAGACTTTGATGCCAGAGAGGAAAATCTCACACCGTTCCCTTGCCATGCGGATCGAGGCGCTGCGCCGCCGCCACCGTGAGTTGGATGACCGCGTCACCCAGGAACAGGTGAGAAACTGGTCGGACCCCTCGATGATGAAACGGCTCAAGCAGGAACGGCTGCATCTGCGTGACGCGATCCGCGGCGCCCAAGCCCTTCTGGCCCGCACCGCGCAACGATCGCCCCGCCCCGCCCTTTGATCGCCTGCGCCGCCGTCCAACAGGGAGGACGATGACAATGATGTGGCCCTTTACGATTGGCGTGATGTCTGGCCGCTTCTTTCAAAGCCGCGATATCGACGGTTTGAAAGAGGCGCTGACCGACCCGCCCGACCCCCGCCCGGTGAGGCAACGCCCTCTCGTCCCCAATACCGGGCCTGGGGCGCGGACGCTAAAGCCCCTTGCGGATTTCATGCCGCCTGCCGGACAAACCGGCACTTCGCCAAGAGCGCCCGCGCCCTAAACGCAAAAAAGGCCACCACTTGCGCCAAGACCCCGGCTTTCCGGGGTCTTTTTTCCGTCTGCAATGGGTGAAACCGGCCGCAGAACGTCGTGGACCTGTCGGAAATCTCCTTTTACGCGCCCCCCGGCCCATGCTAAGCCCCGCTGGCAGCCTGAGCGGAGTGGGCAAGATGAGCAATGAAATCAGACTGGCGTTCGAACATCCCTCGGAACGTGCCGACGCGACGGCACCGGATGGTCCGCTGGACCGTATCTCCCTGCGCGATCACATCGTGGAGGTCGAGATCGGCGCGTTTCAGGCCGAACGCGGCATCACCCAACGGATTTGCTTTAACGTCGTGGTCGAGGTGCGTCCGCTGACCGACCCGGTGGCGGACGATGTCGATCGCATCCTGTCCTATGACCGGGTGACCGAGGCCATCGCCGCCGAACTGGCCGAAGAACGCCTGAACTTGCTCGAGACCCTTGCAGAGCGCATTGCCGAGCGCATCCTGCTGGAGCCGCAGGCCGTGCGCAGCTTCGTGCGGATCGAAAAGCTCGACCGTGGCCCCGGTGCGCTTGGTGTGGAAATCGTCCGCTCGGTGGACGATCTGTCGACCAAGCCGGTGGCGCATCATTCCGACACCACGCCGCACCCGCACGTGGTCTTCCTGACCAACGCCGCGATCGGCTCTCCGAACCTGCCGCGCTGGCTCGATCAGTTGCAGGCGCGGGCCGAACCGGTGATCCTCTGCGTCGGCCTGCCGGATGTCGACAGCCCCAAGACTGGCCACAAGATGACCCAGAGGCGCGTTGACCTGCTTGCGATTGAACAAAACGCCTGGATGCTGGCCGGACGCGACGACCGTTGCGTCGTGGTCGATACCCGGACCGAGCTCGACTGGGCCATGAAGAACGGTCAGATCAGCGTCTGGGCGCCCTCCAAGATTGTCCTGGATGCGGTTGACGGCCCCACCGTCGGCCCGAACGACCCGGTGGCGCTGGCCGCGTGGTTTTCAGGTCATGTCGAGGCCTCCGATCTCCTGTTGATCGGGGAACGCCCCCCTACCAGCTCGCCGGTCCCGGTTCTGGTGCAGGACATCGCGCAATCCGGGCTATGAACCGACGCCTCCGCAAACCACCCGTCCCGGGCCTGACCCGGGACCTCCACACCAGCCCGGCACGCGCGCATCGGGCTGCGATATGGTGGCGCTAGGTCCCGACCATGGCTGATTGCTACTATCGCCCCATCGCCCGCACCGACCACATCCGCCCCGAGGGCGCCCTGCTCCTTGCGGGGGGGTGGACCTGGTTCGACATGGCCGAAGAAATCACCCGCGATGGCACGTCGCGTTTGATCCACGCCTCGAACCTGCCCGACAAGACCCTTGGACGGCTGACCGCCCCGCGCGCACCGATCTGCGGCCTGAGCTTCGAGACGCCGCGCCTGATGGGCATCCTCAACGTCACACCGGACAGCTTCTCCGATGGTGGACGCCATAACGCGCCGGATGCGGCCATCGCCCATACGAACGCGATGATCGCCGGAGGCGCGGACATGATCGACGTGGGGGGCGAGTCGACCCGCCCCGGCGCGGAACCCGTTCCCGTCGCCGATGAAATCGCGCGCACCGCCCCGGTCATCGCAGCGATCCGCGGGCAGTCCGATGTGCCAATTTCCATCGACACCCGCAAAACACCCGTTGCCTGCGCGGCCCATGAGGCGGGCGCGAACCTGGTCAACGACGTGGCCGGGTTCACCTTTGACGACACGCTCGCGCCCTACTGTGCCGAAAACGCCCTGCCCGTCTGTGTCATGCACGCGCAGGGCCGCCCGGAGACGATGCAGAACGATCCGCGCTATGACCATCCGGCGCTTGATATCTACGACTGGCTTTCCGAGCGGGTCGATGCGCTTGTGGCGGCAGGCATTGCCCGGGATCAGATCATCATTGATCCCGGCATCGGTTTCGGCAAGACGCGCGCCCATAACCTCGTGCTCCTGCAGAACCTGTCGCTTTTCCACGGCTTGGGCTGTCCCATCCTGCTGGGTGCGTCACGCAAACGCTTCATCGGTGACCTGAGCGGGGTGAACGAGGCGTCCGAGCGCGTGCCGGGATCGCTTGCCGTGGCCATCGCGGGTGTTGCACAAGGCATCCAGATGCTGCGCATTCACGACGTCGCCGAGACCGCCGCCGCGCTGAAGCTCTGGCAAGCGGCGACGGGTGGAGAGCCGGCGTAAAGGCGATCCGCTCTAAGCCACGCATAATGTTGTCGGCCTAACCCTTCCGTTCGCAACCCTGCGCTTAGCCGCTCGATTGCCAGACCGCGGGATGGCGATCAACCGCTGTTGAACGCATTTTATCTCTACCAAATCCGAAAATGCCCCGATCATTGCGCAACCTCTGCCAATCGCCAGCCCTTGCGGGCGGTCTGGCGATTGCGCGGCGGCCTGCGGCCTTGATTCCGCGCAAGAAAACCGCCGAACTAGATGGCCAGTCTCTCACCCCCGGCCAAACAACCGCCTGAGAGCGCCAAGCTGGCTCAGGGCAACCCCGCTCAGGATCATCGCCATCCCGACCAGCAGGCTCGGCGGCAACGGCTCCGCCAGGATCATCGCGCCCAGGAAGACCGACCACAAAGGCACCTGATAGTTCACGAGGCTCATGAAGACCGGCCCGGCATCGCGGATAACCTGGGTCAGCAACACCTGCGCCACCGCGGTCGGCAAGACGCCAAGGTAGAGAAGCGCAAACATCGCCTTGGTATTCACCCCCGACGGCACCCCTTCGACATAAAGCGCGAGCGGCAGTGCGATCACGCTGGCCACGCTCAGAGCGGCGGCCGAAAGCGACAGCATGTTCACCGCCGGGCAGAGCCGTGTGGCGATGGCGCCGATGGAGTAACAGCCCGCCGCCGCCACGCAGGCGATGCGCGCCAGCGATTCCAAGTCGCTCCCGGTCGAGACGAACGCCGATTTTCCGATCAAGACGATCACCCCGGCCGAGCCAATCAGGAAACCGATCAACCGCCGCAGCACCATCGTCTCACCCGGCACAAACACATGCGCCAGCGGCAGCACCATGAGCGGCACAACCGCCATGCAGACGCCCGCAAACCCCGACGCGACCGAAAGCTGCGCCCAGGATAGAAGAGAAAACGGCACAATGTTCGAAAATAGCCCCATGATGATGGCAAATATCCATATCTTGCCGCCGTTTTCCTGCGACAGCGACGGCAGGCCAATCCCCCGCACCGCGCAGAGAAGCACCAGGAGCACCGCGCCAAGGGTCAGCCGGATGGCTGCCACGGTCAACGGCCCCACCCCGGTGAGCGCCACGGTCACGAACATGAAGGACGCGCCCCAGATCACCCCGAGGATGAAGAGTTTCAGCCAGTTGATCGGATTGATGGGGGTCATGCGCGCCTCTTGGTTCTGGAACGTAAAGACCCCAGCCATTGGCCGGGGTCAATCCAATTCAGCCTAGAATTTGACCGTCCGGTCAGTTCTTTTCCTGATCGACCAGCTTGCCCGCGGAGATCCACGGCATCATGGCGCGCAGGTTGCGGCCAACCTCTTCGATCTGATGCTCGTCATTCATGCGACGGGTGCCTTTGAAGAACGGCTGCCCAACGGCATTTTCCTGCATGAAATCACGTACAAAGGCGCCTTTCTGAATGTCGGTCAGGATGGCCTTCATCTCTTTCTTGGTCTGCTCGTAGGGAATGACCCGCGGACCGCTGACATATTCGCCATATTCGGCGGTGTTCGAGATCGAGTAGTTCATGTTGGCGATGCCGCCTTCATAGATCAGGTCAACGATCAGCTTCACCTCGTGAAGGCACTCGAAATAGGCCATCTCGGGCGCATAACCCGCCTCGACCAGTGTCTCGAACCCGCAACGGATCAGTTCGACCAGACCACCACACAGCACCGCCTGCTCACCGAAGAGGTCGGTTTCGCATTCCTCGCGGAAGTTGGTTTCGATGATGCCCGATCGGCCACCGCCAATGGCCGAGCAATAGCTGAGGCCAATCTCAAGCGCCTTGCCGGAGGCATCGGTGTCAACCGCCACAAGGCACGGTACGCCGCCGCCTTTGACATATTCCCCGCGCACGGTGTGGCCCGGGCCCTTGGGCGCCATCATGATAACGTCGATGCCTTCCTTGGGCTCGATCAACCCGAAATGCACGTTCAACCCGTGGGCAAAGGCAATCGCAGCACCGGGTTTGATGTTGTCATGCACGTATTTCTTATAGGTCTCCGCCTGCAATTCATCGGGCATGGTGAACATGATGAGGTCACACCAGGCCGCCGCTTCGGCGATGCCCATGACGGTCAGGCCCTCGCCTTCGGCCTTCTTGGCGCTGGCCGAGCCTTCGCGCAGGGCGACGACAAGGTTCTTCGCGCCCGAATCGCGCAGGTTCAGCGCATGGGCGTGGCCTTGGGAGCCATAGCCAAGAATGGCCACTTTCTTGTCCTTGATGAGGTTGATGTCGCAATCGCGGTCATAATAAACGCGCATGAGTTTCTCCTGGTTGATTGGTCTGTAGCCAACCTACGCCTTTCCGCGCGATAAACCGGACATAAATCATTTTCTTTCGCCATTTGATGATATATTCATTCGTCATAATCTTATTTTGGCAAAATTTCATGCTCGACGACACGGACCGGCGCATCCTGCGCCACTATCAACATGACGCCACGCTTGGACCGGCGGAGCTTGCCGATCTCGCGGGCGTCACACCCGCAACCTGCACCCGCAGGCTCGACCGGATGGCGCGGGCGGGCATCATCCGGGGCAACCGCGCAGTGATCGACTGGCGCGCGCTCGGCTATGAGGTCGAGGTCTCCTTGCGCATCGCGCTCGACAAGACGCAGCCCCGCGCCTTTGACGATTTCATGACCGCCGCGCGCGACGTGCCGGATATCATCGAAATCCAGACGTTCCTGGGCCGGGTTGATGTGCGCCTCTCAGTGATTGCCCGCGACATGGCGCATTATCAGCAGATCTATCGCAGCGCCATCCTCACCCTGCCCCATATCGCCGAGGTCGAGGCGCTGATGCACGTCGCGCGGATCAAATCGGACGAGGTTCTGCCGCTGTGATCGAACTCGACACAACCGACCGCCTGATCCTGCGGGCCTTGACGCAGGACGCTACGCAATCGGCAAGCGCGCTTGGCCGCAGCCTGGGCCTGTCGCAACCGGCCACCTGGCGGCGCATCCGCAGGCTCTATGACAGCGGGGTCATCAAGGGGCAGCGGCTTGACCTCGATCACGAAAAGCTCGGATTTGGCGTCACGGTCTTTCTCGGCATCAAGCTCGCCACCAAGGGGCGCGTGAGCCTTGACGATTTCGAGCGTGCCGTCTCGGCCATCCCCGAAGTGCAGACGGTGGAGCATATCCTGGGCGTCTATGACTATCGCCTGCGGGTCGTGGCGCGGGATATCTCGGATTTTGAGCGGGTTTTACGGCGCCGTATCATGATGTTACCCGGCGTAGGTGATGTGGAAGCCAATGTGCTTCTGAGCGAGGAACGCCGTCCCGGACCCATAGGCTAAGCTGTCGAAAACGACCGGGAAACTGGCGGCTTTTCGGGATGCCACCAGCGCGGCGTTCTGATATGCGGGATCAAACACCTGTTTCACGGAGACGCCGCCATGACTGCCCTTCTCGACCATATCGACCCCGACGGTCTGCTTGAATATTCGGTCGTTTTCACCGACCGGTCGCTCAACCACATGTCGGCCAGCTTTCAGCAGGTGATGAACGACATCTCGGGCATGCTCAAGGACGTCTACAATGCCGATGCGGTGGCCCTGATCCCCGGCGGCGGCAGTTACGGGATGGAGGCCGTCGCGCGCCAGTTCGGGACCGATGCACATGCGCTGATCGTGCGCAACGGCTGGTTCTCCTACCGCTGGACGCAGATTTTCGACGCGGGACAGTTCACGTCCGATACCACCGTCTGCATGGCGCGCCAGACCGGCAATGGCGACGTGGAGCCGTTCGCTCCCGCCCCGATCGACGAGGTCACCGCCAAGATCCGTGACGTGAAGCCGGACGTCGTCTTCGCGCCGCATGTGGAGACCTCCGCCGGGCTGATCCTGCCCGATGACTACGTGACCGCGCTGGCCGAGGCCGCCCATGAGGTCGGCGCGCTGATGGTGCTCGACTGCATCGCCTCGGGTTGCGCCTGGGTCGACATGAAGGCCACCGGCGTGGACGTGCTCATCTCCGCCCCGCAAAAGGGCTGGTCCGCGTCGCCCTCCGCGGGTCTCGTGATGATGTCCGACCGCGCGGTCAAGCGGATGGAAAACACCCAATCCAACAGCTTTGCCATCGACCTCAAGAAATGGCATTCGATCATGCAGGCCTATGAAAACGGCGGTCATGCCTATCACGCAACGATGCCCACCGATGCCCTGCGCGCTTTCCGCGACACGATGCTGGAGACCAAGGAATACGGGTTTGAAAAGCTGCGGGATGCGCAATGGGAACTGGGCAATGGCGTGCGCGGCATGCTGGCCGCGCGCGGGGTGAAATCCGTGGCCGCCGACGGGTTCGGCGCGCCCGGCGTTGTGGTCAGCTACACCGACGATCCGGATATCCAGAACGGCAAGAAGTTCGCAGCCGAGGGCATGCAGATCGCCGCCGGTGTGCCGTTGCAATGCAACGAGCCGGAGGGCTTCCGCACCTTCCGCCTTGGCCTTTTCGGCCTCGACAAGCTCTATGACGTGCCCGCCGCGATGAAACGGCTTGAGGACGCTTTCGACAGAGTTCTCTGAAGGTTAGACGGTCTCCGTTGCAATTGAAAAGGCTTCGAACCGGGTTGGTCCGGACGGGGCATCGACCGGACAACGTCAAAGCCGCGGGATGGCGACCGGCTTTGCGAGGGAAGTTCTTTATCTCAGCCAAGTCAGCAGAACCTCCGGGCAATGCACCAACATCAACCAATCGCCAGCCCGGGGGGCGGTCTGGCGATCGCGCGGCGCCCTGCGGGCTTGATTCCGCACGAAAGTTCAGAACTTGGACAACTCAGTTCCCAATTGGTCTGGTTTCTAATGCGCTGCCCTTGTCCAGATCAGCGACCACGCAGGCGGATGTTGCTGTCGCGCCCCAATCCCCTGCGCAGGGTCAGGACGATCACCGCAAGACTGATGATCAGCCACGCCCACCCCCAAAGCGTGGCGGTCCCGCCGAACTCGTCGGCCAGCATGCGCGCGTCCGAAAGAAGATGCGACCGCGCGATCGTATCGCTGTAAATGTCGAGCGGTACGTAGATCATGCTGGTCAGGCCAATCACCCGTAAGGTTAGGTCGTTGACGTCCCGTGGCAAAAACCGCGCCACGCCCAGCATCAGCAGACCCGTCACCATACCAAAGCCGATGGCAAAGAAATCGCGCACGTAAAGCCCCGTCACTGCAAGCAGCACCAGGCCAAGACCGCCCAGAACGATGCGGTCCCAATGGGTTCGGACCGCGGCTATCATCAGCAAAGCACCGATCAGCAGCGACCCCATGTAACCTGCGGTCAGGATCAGAAAGCGGTTGCCCCCGCGCGAGATCACCATGCCGCCCTGCATCGGGTCGATTGTCAGGCCCAGGACCGATCCGCCGGTCAGAAGGGTCGCGATGGCATGGGAAATCTCATGCAGAAAGACGATCAACACCTTGAGCGGTGCCACCACCCAGGTGGGCCAGAACAGAACGATCAACAGGGTCAGCAGACCAAGTTGCCAGTGACCCCGGGCCAGGCGGCGCATCAATCAGCGCACCCCAAGCCCGAGCTGCATCAGCGTCTTGCGGACCGGTGCGAGGGCATAGATCGCATCTAGCCCCATGGCACGGACGTCGCGCAAGGGCTGCGCCCGCATCATCGAGGCACGGTTCAGCAGGTCGATGCCCGCGACCCGCGCGCGGATCTCGGTATGACGACGGCGGTGATAGGTTTCGAGCGTCTGCAGATCGCCCAGGCGTTCCGGCGCAGCCTCGGCCAGGTCCAAAAGCACCCGCAGATCCCCCAGTGACATGTTGAGCCCCTGCGCCCCGATGGGCGGCACCACATGCGCCGCCTCGGCCACAAGCGCCACGCGCTCGGCATAAATCTCGCCCGCAACCTGGCTGATGATCGGCCAGACCGTGCGCCGCGACGCCAGCGTGAGCGGCCCGAAGAGGCGACAGGAGCGGTCGTTCATCGCGGCCTCGAATTCCGGTTGCGGCAGGGCGGCGAGGCGCTGCACCTCCGCGCCTTCCTCCATCCACACCACGGCGGAGGACGGGCGGCCCTCGTAATCCGGCAGCGGCACCAGGGTGAACGGCCCGCCGGACCGGTGGATCTCGGTCGAGACGTTGCCGTGCGGGATCGCGTGGGTGACCGCAAAGGCCAGTGCTTTCTGCCCGTAATGCGTTGTCTTCACGTCGATCCCCGCCGCTTCCCGCATGGGGGAGTTGCGCCCGTCGGCGGCAATCACCAGCCGACAGCGGACGCGGGTGCCGTCACTCAGGCCCACGCGCGCCTCGACCTCGCGGGTGAAAAGCGTGGTCGTGCCGATGCCGGGGCGGAAGGTGACATTTGGCAAGCCCTCCAGATGCGCAACCATCTCGCGCCTCAAGAGCCAGTTGGGCAGGTTCCAGCCAAAAGGTTTGTCGGAAATCTCCGCCGCATCGAATTCCTTGGTGATCCGCGGCTCGGCCACTTCGCCGCCCGCATCGACGATCCGCATCACCTGCAAATCAGCGGCATGAGGGGCCAGGCGCGCCCACAAACCGGCCCGATCCAGAAGCGCCTGCGCCGGTTGCAGGAAAGCGGTTGTCCGCAGGTCCGATCCCGATTGGTCCCGGTCCGTGACCGGCGGCGCCGGGTCGAGACAGAGCACGGAAAACCCCGCAGAGCCGAAAATGCAGGCCGCCGCCAGGCCGGCCACACCGCCGCCCGAGACAAGGATATCGTGATCGAATTGGGTCATGCGCCTGCCCTCCTGCTAATCGACATAGGGCATGAAAGGCGTGGTTTCCAAGCGGCAGCCTGTCACAGCAACCGCCCGAGGAAATCGGTCAGGTCATCGGTGTGGTGGTGCACATGATCGAGCGCCTGCGCCTCCGGGGCGACATGCACCGTGCGCATCCCCATCGCGTGGGGTGCTTTGAGGTTACGTGCCTCGTCTTCGAACATGGCCGCCCGTTGCGGCGCGATCCCGTCGCGGGTAAACACCGCATCGAACGCCTGCTGCTGCGGCTTGGGCAAAAATCCCGCATGTTCGACACCGTAAACCGCGTCAAAGGCACCGGCGAGGCCACGCTGCGCGATCACCCGTTCGGCATAGGGCGCGCAGCCATTGGTGTAGACGATCTTGCGCCCCGGCAACGCGCGAATGCGGGTGTTGAGCTCGGCATCGGGCTCCAGATGATCCAGAGAAATCTCATGCACCTCGATGAGGTAGGGATCGGGATCAATGCCGTGTTCGTTCATCAGACCCGCAAGCGTCGTGCCGTGTTCATGCCAGTACTTGTTGCGCAGATGGTCGGCCTCGGCACGGTCCACGCGCAGGGTTGCCATCACGTATTCGGTCATCTTGACCTCGATCTGATCGAAAAGCCGCGCCTCGGGCGGGTAAAGCGTGTTGTCGAGGTCAAAGACCCAAGTATCGACATGTGTGAAATGCTGTTTTGGCATGGCGGCAACCTAGGCGCCTGCGACAAGAGTCGCAATCGCCAAGGCTTGATTGATTGGCCAAAGCGCGGCTAGGGTCGCGGAACAACTCAGCGCAGGGACATTCATCGTATGAAAACGCCGCAAAAAGACGCCTATACCCTGATCCTCGAAGCGATCGACATGGGGACCTACAAACCCGGCGACCGGCTGGTGGAAAGCGATCTGGCGGAACAGTTCGGCGTGTCGCGCACCCCCATTCGCGAGGCGCTGCAACGGCTGGAAACACAATCCCTGCTGACGCGCGACGGACGCAGCCTGATCGTGTCGTCGCTCGATCACAACCAGTTGGCCGAGCTTTACGTTGTCCGTGCCGAGCTCGAGGCACTGGCCGCCAACCTCGCTGCGCGCCATGCGACCGACGAAGAGGTGCGCGTGTTGCAGGATATGGTCGAAGATGACCGCAAACTGATGGGCGATCCGACCGCGATGGCCCGCGCCAACCGGCGGTTCCACAAGCAGATCCACCTGGCCTCGCATAACCGGTTTTTGGTACAGCAGCTTGGCCTTGTGCATCAATCCATGGCGCTGATGGCGACCACGTCGCTGGCGGCCGTGGGGCGGGATGAGGATGCGCTGAACGAACACCAGGCGTTGGTCGATGCCATCGCCGCGCGGAAACCCGAAGCCGCGGGCGAAGCACTCAAGGCGCATATCTCAAAGGCTTTCGTGACGCGCCTCAAGCTCGATTCCGGTGAGGTCGACGCGGTCGTCTGACGGCGGCGGCCGGATCGCGGCAAGGGACAGACCATGCGCGGTCTTGTCCCAGAAAAACGGTTTCAGAACAAGCTCATAGAGCGCCTTGTAGGCCGCGATTGCCCCAAGCGGCGAATAGAAGTGCATCGTCGGCGCCCAGGCCATCAGGTGCTTGTGTTTGCGCCCCGAAACGGCGGTGACGTGGATGGCGATGTTGAGCACTTCGACGATAAGGAACATGCTGCCAAGCGCCATCAGGGCCGAACGCGGCACGACGCTGTCGAGCGGGTGCCAGTAGCCCAACAGGACCAACCAGAAGGACCACAGGAACGGCGCCAGGATGAATTGCGACAGCGCGGTCAGGAAATGCGCCTGAAACCCCAGGAATTTCCACGCGCCAAGCTGCCGATAAAGAAGCCCGGGCTGACGCATATGCACCAGATAGGTCGTCATATAACCCTTGAGCCAGCGCGAGCGTTGCTTGATCCACGGCCAGGGGCGGCAATTCGCCTCCTCCTCGGTCACGGTGTCGATCATCTCTGTCCGGTAGCCGTGGCGCGCCAGCCGGAAACCCAGATCGGCATCTTCGGTTACGTTATGTGCGTCCCATCCGCCAAGTTCCTCCAGCACGTCCCGGCGGAAGTATAGCGTGGTGCCACCCAGAGGAATTGCAAAGCCAAGCCGCGCCAGCCCCGGCAACATGAGCCGGAACCATGTCGCGTATTCAATGGTAAAGCAGCGCGCCAGCCAGTTCTGACGCGGGTTGTAGTAATCGAGTACCCCTTGCAGGCAGACCACATCCGGCGGCGCGGTTTGGAACCGTCGCGCGACGATGGTGATCTGGTCGGGGTCTGGCGCGTCCTCGGCGTCGAAAATACCGATGATGTCACCCTGACAGAAATCGAGCGCATAGTTCATGGCGCGGGGTTTGGTCCGGGGCGAACCGTCGGGCACGATCACAGGACGGATCCACGCGGGAAGGTCGATCGCGGCAAGAGTATTGCGCGTGGTCTCGTCCTCCTCCTCCATGACGAGGATCACGTCCAGGAGGCATTTCGGATAGGTCAGACGGCTCAGCCGCGCGATCAACGCATGGGCGATCTCGGTCTCGCGGAAGAGCGGCACGAGGATGGACACTTTGGGCAGAGGTTGCTTCGGCTTGTTAACCACTTCGGGGGTATCACGGTTTGTGACACTTGCAACAAAGGCCGAGGTCTTTAACCCCGCGGCAACCATAAGGGTAAACACGGCCCACAAAACGAATCCCCCGAAAATCACCGTGGGAAAGGCCAGGGTGACGCCCGCTAGCGCGGTCAGAAAGGCCAGGGTCAGGGTCAGCCGCCTACCGAATGTATTGCCCCAGGTGCGGCAACTTTCGATCAACGGCACACGCGCCTGCGCCGCCCGGGTCAGCAGCGACCGGTTGCGTTTGGCAACGGTATCCTGAATCGCATCGCGCGGACCCACGACCATCTTTGCGCGCGCGATCTCGGACGGGAATTCCGCCAGTGCGGCGCGAAAATCCTCGGGGCTGCTGATCGCGACAGCGTCGGTTCCGTCACTTTCAGAGAACGGCATAATGCCATGTTTCAAAAGACTTTTTATATCCATCGTGGTGTCGCGCGGAATGGTCGCTTCGAGAGCGACCGCATTCATCCGGCGACTGGCAACGCGCTTGGCGTGCATGTCCAGCAGATCACGCTCGGAGGCCAGCCCCTCGGCCCGCAAGATCCGGTCCAGCGAGGTGTCGCAATGACGTGCGACGAGCTGTGCCAGGGCGGCGTCGGATTGCGTGATCGCGCCCGCCGACACAAGATCACTTTCCAGCGAATTGTGCGGGCCGGCAATCTTCAGCGACTGCGTGTCCAGCTGTCGCAGTTCCGAGATACCCATAAAATACTCCTTACCGGCAATACCGGAGAGGAGTTTGGTTCACGTTGGTTAATGATGCGTAAACAATAGGTTAACCGGAGCTTTAAAAGTCCGGTAGAGTTTAACTCATCGACGCGGCAAACCGTTCAAAAAGGTAAAAGCTGTCCTGCGGGCCGGGGCTCGCCTCTGGGTGGTGCTGCACCGAAAAGACCGGGCGGTCTTTGATCCGGATGCCGCAATTCGAACCGTCGAAGAGCGACACATGCGTCTCGACCACCCCATCGGGCAGGCTCTGGCTGTCTACGGCAAAACCATGGTTCATCGACGTGATTTCGACCTTGCCGGTATCGACCTCTTTGACCGGATGGTTGGCGCCGTGGTGACCGTGGTTCATCTTGATGGTCTTCGCCCCAAGCGCCAGCGCCAGCATCTGGTGTCCCAGGCAAATGCCAAAGACGGGCAGATCCTTGTCGAGGATGCCCTGGATCATCGGCACCGCATATTCGCCTGTGGCCGCCGGATCGCCGGGTCCATTGGAAAGGAAAACCCCGTCCGGATCGTGGGCGAGCACCTCTTCGGCGGTCGCGGTCGCAGGCAGCACCGTGACGTCGCATCCGGCGCTGGCTAGGCAGCGCAGAATGTTGCGCTTGGCGCCGTAATCAATCGCCACGACCTTGTGTTTGGGGTTGTCCTGCCTGGTGTAGCCCTCGGGCCAGGCCCAGCGCATTTCGTCCCAGCGATAGGATTGAGCGCAGGTCACCTGCCGCGCGAGGTCCATGCCTTCCAGCCCGGCAAAGGCGCGTGCTTTCTCGACAAGAGCGGCGGCGTCGAAATTCCCGTCCGGATCGTGGGCCAGCGCCACATGCGGCGCGCCCTGATGCCGGATCGCCCGGGTCAGGCGGCGCGTGTCCACCCCGCCGATGGCAATCCGGCCACGCCGCGCCAACCAGTCCGATAGCGTTTCGGTCGCGCGCCAGTTGCTGGGCTCCGTCGGGTCCCATTTGACGACCATGCCGTCGGCCACCGGATCGGCGGTCTCGTCATCCTCGGGATTGACGCCGGTATTGCCGATATGGGGGAAGGTGAAGGTCACGATCTGCCCTGCGTAGGAAGGGTCTGTCATGATCTCCTGATAGCCGGTCATGGCGGTGTTGAAGCAAAGCTCTGCGGTGGTCTCGCCGGTGGCGCCGAAGCCGCGGCCATAGAACAATGTCCCGTCCGCGAGAGCAAGACAGGCGGTCGGGTGCGGCTGCGGGGTGTGCGCCATGGCGGGATTCTCCGGATGTGCAAATTGGCGCGAACCTAAGGGGGTGTCTGCCAAGGGTCAAGGCCGAAGATACGCACCGTTCAGGCCAGCAAAATAAGGTGTTACGTGGCGTGAGAGGCGGTTGCCCTTCGGTCCGGGTTTCGGTATTGTAAATGACTTGTGACCAACCATGGGGATGGAACGGTATGGACATGCGCGAACGCGTCAATTCGGCCCTGAAACAGGCCATGAAGGACAAGGCGACAGACCGCCTGACGACGCTGCGGCTGATCAATGCCGCGATCAAGGATCAGGAGATTGCCCTGCGCGGCGCCGATGGCGACGGTCATATCGGTGACACCGAAATCCTGGCGATCCTTGGCAAGATGACCAAGCAGCGCAAGGAAAGCGCCAGCGCCTATGAAGAAGGCGGACGGCTTGATCTGGCGGAGCGGGAGCGCGGCGAGATCGAGGTGATCGAGGAATTCCTGCCAAAACAGATGGACGATGCCGAAACAGACGCGGCGATCAACAAGGCCATCGACGATCTTGGCGCAAGTTCGATCCGGGACATGGGCAAGGTCATGGGCGCCCTCAAGGAGAGCTATACCGGTCAGATGGATTTTGGCGCGGTCGGCCCGAAGGTCAAAGAAAAGCTCTGCCAGTAAGCGAAACACCGGGGCGCCCTGCCCCGGTTTCTTTCATTCCAGGTCTGTCCGGATGGCTCAGGAGACCTGCGCCGGGCGCAGCGCATCGGTGAGTTCGCCGTAAAGCACCTTGCGCTCGTCTTCGGACAGGAAAGCGCCGATCTCGACCTCCCGGTCACTGCCCTTGAGGGTCAGGTAGTGATCCACCGGCCCGCCCTTGGGGTGCATCAAGAGACGCGCCCAGTAACGGTTACAGGTCCATTTCTGCTGATCGCCCCGGGGGTTCGTGCGGACCAGGTGCACATCCGTGTCGCCGATGGTCAGCTCTTCATGCATCCGGGCGTCGCGATAGGATTTCTCAAGCGCCCACCAAATCCCCCCGACCGCCATCAGCAGGAACGGCAAAAGCCCCCACAACACCACCGTCCCAAGCAGTGGATAGAGCGGGATGGTAATCAGGGTGAAGGTGCCGAGGACGAATGCGGCGAAACCCCGCCGGGGCAATGACCGGTGCGGCCAGAGCATCAGGCGGGTCTGCGGCGTTGGATCCGAGAATGTCGACCATTCATAGGGCATGCTTCTACCTTAGCGCAGTCCGGCGGCGATGGAAGTGCGGCCAAACGAAACGTGTCCGCAATTTCTTGCGAACACGTCAATCAAGCGGGCGGCTGATGCTCCCGGGGCAGATCTATCCCTCGCCCATCGTGTCCAGGCGAAGGTCAGGCCGCGTCCTTTAGTTCAGCGAAACGCGCGTTTGCGGGCGATAGAAGTGATGTTCACCAATCGAGGTGGTGCGATTGAATTTACGCGACCAACGCGGGCTCACCGCGCGGGTATGGTAGTAGGTCGCTCCATCGGTCAATTGGCGCGGCGCACCGTTGACCATCAGCTTGGCGACCTTACCGACACGCTGGAACGCACGCGGCTCGTTGATGATCTCCTTGTGACCGTCACAGGTATAGGTGAACTGGCACGCATATTTGCGGCCGGTGCCCTGGTTGATGACGGCACAGATCGTATCGGGGAATTGCGGGCTATCGACGCGGTTCAGGATTACCTCCGCCACCGCAAACTGCCCTTTCACGCTCTCGCCGCGCGCCTCGAAATAAAGCGCCTCGGCCAGGCATGCCCATTGGTCACCGCCTTTGACGACGGGCTGCGCATCAATCCATGCGCGGCTGTACCCGATCTCTTCTTCCTGAAAAAATACGTTTGTCGCCAGACGATCAACCGCGTACTCGCGGCCCTCTGCGCGCGCGTCATCCGCCTGCTCCACCGCAGGTGCTTCGGCCACCGCCATCGACGACATTGCCACAAAAATGGCTAAATATGTCCTTAACATCGACTCCACTCCGTGCTCATCAGGGAAAGCTCCCAAAAGCATCCGGGGCGATTACCGAATTCTTAACTGTGCGTCCACCCGGCGCAGCAGCGGATTTTTGCGCATCGCAACTTTTGGAAAGAAATCCGCCGCACGGCGTTCATTATGTTGCGCGAAACCCTTGTTTCGCTATGAAATTCGACTTTGGACGGCCAGCTGTGCGGCAGCAAGTCGCGCCACCGGAACCCGGAAAGCCGAACAGGAAACGTAGTCAAATCCGGCAGAACGGCAAAATGCAATCGATTCGGGATTGCCGCCATGTTCGCCGCAGATCGACAATACCACGTTCGGATTGGCCGCCCGCGCCCTCTCCGAGCCGATCTGCAAAAGCTCTCCCACGCCTTCGGCATCAAGCGTGTGAAACGGGTCTTCGGGATAGACGCCCTGCTGCACGTAATCCGACATGAACCGCCCCGCATCGTCGCGTGACAGCCCATAGGTCATTTGCGTCAGGTCGTTGGTGCCAAAGCTCAGGAATTCCACCAGGGGCGCGATTTCCGCCGCCCGCAACGCGGCACGCGGCGTTTCCACCATCACCCCGATCCGATAACGGAAATCATGCCCGGTCTCGTTCCGCACCGCTGCCGCAACGGCGTCGATGCGCGTTTTGACGATCTCAACCTCCCTGCGCGCGGAAACGAGCGGAATCATGATCTCGGGCACAATTGCATCGGGGCCCTTCTGGCTCGCCTCGACCGCCGCCTCGAAAATGGCGCGGGCCTGCATGTCATAGATCTCCGGCACCGTGATCCCGAGGCGCACACCGCGCATGCCCAACATGGGATTGTATTCGCCCAACGCCTCGACCCGCCGGGTGACGATTGACAATGGCAGGTCCAGCGCCTCGGCCAGCTGCAGATGCCCTGCCCGGTCCGTCGGCAGGAACTCGTGCAGCGGCGGGTCGAACAGGCGGATACAGACCGGTTTGCCATGCATGATCCGGTAGAGCTCGATGAAATCCGCGCGCTGCATCGGCAGCAGCAGTTCAAGCGCCGCCGCCCGGTCCGCGCTGCTATCGGCAAAGATCATCTCGCGCATGACGGTCAGGCGATCTTCTTCGAAGAACATATGCTCGGTCCGGCAAAGGCCGATCCCCTGCGCCTTGAAGCTGTGCGACAGATCGGCGTCGGCAGGCGTATCGGCATTGGCCCGCACCGCGATGTCGCGGATGTCGTCGGCCCAGGTCATCAGGCTCTTGAGCGCATCGTCGCGGGCCGATTCCAGAAGCGGTGTTTCGCCCGCCAGAACCTCGCCATGACTGCCGTCCAGCGTCAGCACCTCGCCTTCGCGCACGACACGCCCATCCGGGAAGGTCAGCTGTTTCTTGCGCGGCTGGAACCGGATCTCGGACGCCCCCACCACACATGGCAGGCCGATCCCCCGCCCGATCACCGCCGCGTGGCTGGTGATCCCGCCGCGCTCGGTCAGGACCGCCACAGCGGCGTGCATGCCGCGGATATCCTCGGGGCTGGTTTCGCGCCGCACCAGGATGCAGGCCTCGCCCCGCGCGTCGTAAGCCTGCGCCTCGGCCGCATCAAAGACGATGGCCCCGGCGGCGGCCCCCGGGCTGGCCGCAATCCCGCGGGCCAGCACATCGCGATCCGCCTCCGGGTCGACCTGCCGGTGCAGGAGTTCGTTGAGCGCGCGCGGCTCGACCCGCATCAACGCCTCTTCGCGCGGGATGATCTTGTCATCGGCCAGCGCCACGGCAATGGCCACGGCGGCCCGGGCATTGCGGGCAACGCGCACCCCGTCGAGCAGGAAAACCTTGCCGTTTTCGATGGTAAACTCCGCCTGCATCTCCTCGCGCAGCTTGGTCCGCATCAGGTCGGTGTGCTTGCGGAGCTCCTCGAACGCGTCGGGCGCCTGATCTTCGAGTGACGGGCCCCGCGGATCGCGGGTCAGGAAGATCGCGTCGCTGCCACTGCTGAGCGCATCGCGGCCCTGCGATTGCGAGAGGTACCGCCCGGTGATCTGCCGCGCGCCGGTCTCACTGTTGACCAGTTGCATCACCCCCGAGCCACATTCGCCCTTGCCCAGCCCAAGCGCCAGCGCCTGCACCACAAGGCCCAGACCCGCATCGGCGGGCGCGCCCTTGGCCTGCCGCAAGAGCCGCGCGGTCGTCCCTTCCCAGGCGCGCGCCATGGAGCGCAGCACCTCGGCCAGTTGCACCGCCGGATCCTGCGGAAAATCCTCGTCGGTCTCGTCGGCATAGGCGTCAAGCGCCTGCTGCAACCCTTTGATCGGGTCGTCGGACACGTCATCGAACATGTCCGGGTCCAGTCGGGCGACATGGATCGCGTAGGATTGGATAAAGCGCAGGTAAAGCGTGGCCGCGGCGGTCTTGCCGATGCGCTTGCCCAAGGTCCCGCAGAGCGCGTCATTCATACCGATGTTCAGGATCGCACCAGGGCCGCCCCAGTCCGGATCCTCCGAGGACGGGCGCACACAGAGCAACGGATCCGCGCCAAAAGGCGCCAACAGCGCCGCCATGTCGGGCATATCCCCGGCGGCAATCCCGTGCACCGCGTCAAAGGACAGCGCCACGGTCTGCGGCACCGGAAGATCAAGCCGCACCAGGCGTTGCAGGCACTTCGCCCGCCCGCCATGGGTTTCCGCCGCCATCGGCGCGTCGGGCGTGATCAGGGTGATATGCGGGTCGTTTTGCTGCACTGCGGCACCTTTATGCTGTTGATGCAGCATAAGCAGGAAATTCTACAAGGCAAGCGTAACAAACCGACGACAACGCGCCCCGGACCTGATCCGGGGCCTCCTGGCGCGGGCGGGAGAGGTCCCGGGACGGGTTGGGCTATCCCTCTATCCGGGTCAGATCGGCGGCCTGCAGGCAAATCTGGCGAATGCGGCTCAGCAGGTTGAGGCGATTACGGCGGATAATGTCATTGTCGGTATTGACCTGCACGCCCTCGAAAAACCCGTCAATCGGCGCTCTGAGCGCGGCCATGGCCCCCATCGCCCCGGCAAAATCCTCGGATTTGAGCGCCGCTTCGATGGCAGGCTCGCCCGCATCCAACGCCGCGAAGAGCGTCTTTTCTTCGTCGGTCTCGGCAAATTTCACATCCGCGCCATAGGAGTATTCCACCCCATCCTTCTCCTCGGCCTGGGTGAGGATGTTGTTGGCGCGCTTGAAGCCTTGCAGGAGGTTCCCGCCATCGTCGGTCTTGAGGAAGTCACTAAGCGCCGCGGCGCGTTTCACCAGCAGGGTCAGATCGTCATTGCCGTCCATCACGATGCAGGCGTCGATCACATCATGGCGAACACCCTGATCGCGGAGATAGACTTTGAGGCGGTCGTGGAAGAAGGCCATAAGACTACCAACCCAGTTACTAGCTTCAGCAAAAACGATGTCTGCAAATTCAAATGAAGTTTCGTCGAGGCGCTCAGTACGCACAAAGCCGAAGGCATCGCCGAACTCCTGATACTCTATATCACCTTCGAATTCTGGGCCAAATCCGATGCTTCCTTCTTCGCTAGAAGGAAACACAATGTGAAAACCTTTTGCACGAAAGGCTTTGTCTGCGACCACTTGCCAATTCATAAGCTTTTTCAAAAGATTGACCTGAAGATCATTAGTTACGATCAGCCTAACGACACCGAGAGCTGCCCGTCTAAGAGCAAAAGGATCTTTTGAGCCGGTCGGTTTCTCATCAATCGCCCAAAAGCCAGCGAGCGTGTCGAGCTTGTCGGCCAGTGCCACGGCGACGGAGACCGGCGCGGTGGGGACGCCGTCGGAAGGGCCGAGGGGAGAGTAGTGTTCTTCGCAGGCAGCTGCGACCTCGGCGGGCATGCCTGCGGCTTCGGCATAGTACCGCCCCATCAGGCCCTGAAGCTCGGGGAATTCATAGACCATTTCGGAGCTGAGATCGGCCTTAGCAACGCGCGCGGCTTGTTCGGCCAGGTCAGCATCGGCACCGACCACGGGCGCGATTTCGCGCGCGAGAGCTGCAATACGGTCGATGCGTTCGGCCTGACTTCCGAGTTTATTGTGGAAGGTGACGTTTTTCAGGCTGTCCAGCCAAGGCTGCATCTGCGCGTCCTTCGCGACGCGCAGGTCGTTTTCCCAGAAGAATTTCGCATCCGCCAAACGCGCCGAAAGTACCTTCTGGTTGCCTGCCAGAATGGTCGCGCCATTGTCGGCGGTCTGCGTGTTGGCGACGGTGATGAAACGCTCGATCCGGCCCGTCTTGGGGTTTTTGACCGAAAAGAACTTCTGATGCTCGCGCATACTGGTTTGCAGCACTTCGGGCGGCAGGTCGAGGAAATCATCGTCGATTGTCCCCATCAGCACCACCGGCAACTCCACCAGCCCCGCGACCTCGGCCAGCAATCCCTTGTCCTCGACCACTTCGAGGCCCGCGGCGAAGGCCTGATTGGTGGCGTCCTGCCAGATGTGATCGGCCCGTTCCGCCGGGTCGAGCACCACCGAGGCGCGTTTGAGCTTGGCGGCGTAGTCGTCAAAGGACGTGACCGCAAAGGCGTCCGGCGCCAGGAAACGGTGACCGCGCGTGGTGTTGCCCGCCGCGATCCCGTCGACGTCAAGCGGCACCACCTGCGCCTCCCCCGCGTCATCGGTCAGGATGCAGAGGATCGAATGCAGCGGCCGCACCCAGCGGAGCGTGCCCGCGCCCCAGCGCATGGATTTGGGCCAGGGGAAGTTGCGGATCACATCGTCGAGCACGTCGGCCACGATACCCGCGGCAGGACGGCCCGGTTTGGTGATGGTGGCGAAATAGACCTGCCCCTTTTTCTCGTCACGCACTTCGAGATCATCGCGCGAGACCCCTGCGCCACGCAAAAAGCCCTCGATGGCTTTCTCGGGTGCGTCGGTGCGCGGGCCTTTGCGTTCTTCTCGGACCGTCGGGCTTTCGGCAAGCAGCCCGTCAACCGCCAATGTCAGGCGCCGCGGCGTCGAAAACCCCGCCGCGCCCGCATAGGTCAGCCCGGCCTCGACCAGACCGTCGGTCATGCGTTTTTTCAGATCCTCCGCCGCGCGGGATTGCATGCGGGCGGGGATTTCCTCGGAGAAGAGTTCGATCAGAAGATCAGGCATATCGGTTGGTTCTCATTTCGCTCAGTACCCCGAGGGTGGCTCAGGGCAGTGTTCGGGGGCGGGTTTGCCGTCAAAGACAACCTCGCCGCAATCGTTGATCTGGTGCCAGACATAGCCGCGGCCGTCATCGGTGACCGCAACCACCCGGTCGATGCCGTATTGCACGTCTTTCTCGCCCAGAAAGGCCAGCGCCGTGCCGTCCTCCAGCGCGGCGCCCAGGGCCTCGGCGTCGAAACACGCGAACCAATCGGGCGCGGTCAGGGGCTCCGGCGCGTCGTAATAGACATAGGTCTCGGTCAGCATCGCGGTGGACATGGTGGTGGTGAAACAGGCGCGGTAGCGGATCGGGGAACTGGTGGCGTCGATGGCCTTGAAGTCGTCGTAGAGCACGGGCTCAGATTCTCCCGTGACCAGGGAAACCATCTGCACGTCATCGGTGCCTGTCGCCGAGACCTCGTCATAGAAGTAATACACCTGCAGGTAATACATGACCGCCCCGGCCACCAATGCGGTCAACACGATTGCAATCCCCAGTAGTTTCCCGGTCATGCTGCATCCCGCGCGAAACACAGTACGTTTCCGTCGGGATCGGCAACCTCGACCTCGCGCATCCCGTACCACGTCACTTCGGGGCCTTTGAACGGCTGTTCTTTTTCCGTCAGCCGGGCCACGAACGCGTCCAGATCGGTAACATAGACATAGGCGCGCCAGTTCTCCCAAGTCTCGCCGGGACCGTCCCAGGAATGCAGGAAAAGTTGCGCGTTGCCACAGCGCAGGATGCCAAAACCCGGCTCAGGTTCACCTGCTTCGTTGACCAGCGTGTCAAAGCCAAGCACGTCCATGTAAAACGCCTTGGCGCGGGCGTAGTCGCTCACCCGGATCATCGGGCTGATGTTTTCAAAACTCATGCGGCCGGCTCCTCGGCCCATCCTCCGGCTTCGGTCTGCACGAAGGCATCGGCGCATTTCTTGGCCAGCGCCCGGACGCGACCGATATAGGCCTGGCGCTCGGTGACAGAGATCACGCCGCGCGCGTCGAGCAGGTTGAAGATGTGGCTTGCCTTGATGCATTGGTCATAGGCCGGGTGGGCCATGATAATGCGCTTGCCGGTCTTTGGGTCCTCATGTTCCTGGGTGAGGATCGCCTCGCATTCCGCCTCGGCCTCCTCAAAGTGTCTGAGCAACACCTCGGTATTGGCCACGTCGAAGTTCCAGCGGGAATACTCCTGCTCGGTTTGGCGGAAAACGTCGCCATAGCTGAGCGGGATAATCGCATCGGGATCGTTGAACGGCATGTCCATCACATGGTCGATGCCCAGCACATACATCGCCAGGCGTTCCAGACCATAGGTCAACTCGCCCGAGACCGGATGGCAGTCATGGCCGCCGACCTGCTGGAAATAGGTGAACTGACTGACCTCCATCCCGTCACACCAGACCTCCCAGCCGAGGCCCCAGGCGCCAAGTGTCGGGCTTTCCCAGTCATCCTCGACAAAGCGGATATCGTGCATCCCCATGTCGATCCCGATCGCCTTGAGCGAGCCGAGGTAGAGGTCCTGCAGGTCCGGCGGGCTGGGTTTGATCAGCACCTGGTATTGATAATAGTGCTGCAACCGGTTGGGGTTTTCGCCATATCGCCCGTCCGTGGGGCGGCGCGAGGGTTGCACATAGGCCGCCGCCCAGGGGCGCGAGCCGAGCGAGCGCAGCGTCGTGGCAGGGTGGAACGTCCCCGCGCCGACTTCCATGTCATAGGGCTGCATCACCGCGCAGCCCTTCTGCGCCCAATAGGCCTGTAACCGCAGGATGATTTCCTGAAAACTGCGTGGTTTCTCGGTGGCTGCGGTCATGGTTCTTCCCTTGGGCTGACCCGGATTTGCCGCCCTTACCTACGGCCCAGTTGCAGCAGCGTCAATTGCGCGCGCGCGCATATTTTAAGTGCGCTTGCCGACAGATTTGATAAAAGGCATCGAGCGACAGGAACAGGTTGTTCCAGAGATGAGCAGGGGTAACGTATGACGCGCATTTTTATCGCGGTGGTGTTTGCCATGAGTTTGGCAGTTCCGGCGGCATTTTCACAAGGGCAGAACCTGGCATGGGTGCAGATCGAGGCGCAGCCGAGCCTCGCCCGGGCGCAGGAAAGCATCCGCCGTTACGCCACCGAATTGCAGGACGTCAACGGGTTCACCATTCGCGGCGGCTGGTACGCGATCGCGCTTGGCCCTTACACGCGCGAAGATGCCGAGCGCGTCCTGCAGGTCTACCGCGCAGAGCGGGCGATCCCGCGCGATAGCTACATCGCGGTAAGCGCGGATTATCGCCAGCAATTCTGGCCGGTGGGCGTGAACGTCCTGGACCGCCCTGCCCTGACCGAGCCGACCCCGGCACCCGAGGCCACGCCGGACACCGAAACCGCCCGGGTCGAGCCGGAAGAAACGGCCCTGCCCGAAACCACCCCGGTGATCGAACCGGAACCCGCCGATGAAACCCTGCGCGAAGCGCGCGCCAACGAGCGCCTGCTGAGCCGGGAGGAACGTGCGCAATTGCAGGTGGCGCTGAAATGGGCGGGTTTCTATGAGGGTCGGATTGATGCCTCATTCGGACGGGGAACGCGCGCCTCCATGTCCCGCTGGCAGGAAGCCAATTCGTTCGAGACGACCGGTGTGCTGACCACCAAGCAACGGGCGGAGCTTTTCCGTCAGTATAATGCGGTGCTTGAAGGCCTGGACCTGAAGGTTGTCCGCGACGAGAATATGGGTATCGAAATGAAGCTGCCATCGGGGGTGGTCGAGTTCGCCAAATACGAACCCCCCTTCGCCCATTTCAACCCGGTCGGCGATGTGGACGCCAAGATCCTGCTTATCAGCCAGGAGGGCGATGCCAACACGCTGCAAGGGCTTTACGACATCATGCAAACGCTTGAGATCGTACCCGAGACCGGCCCGCGCATGATTGATGAAAACGGCTTCACCCTGATCGGCGAAGGGGCGTTGAACATCTCCTTCACCCAGGCCCAGCTAGAAGATGGTCAGATCAAGGGGTTCACCCTGCTCTGGCCCGCTGGCGACGAAGAGCGGCGCACGCGCCTCCTGAGCGAGATGCAGGCCAGTTTCCGGCGGATTGACGGTGTTCTCGACCCGACAACAGGCTCGGTCGAAGATCAGAGTGTCGATCTGGTCGCCGGGCTCGAAATCCGCAAACCGCGTATTTCTCGCTCCGGCTTCTACGTTGACACCAAGGGGACCGTCGTGACCACCGCCGATGTGGTGCAAAGCTGCGGCCGGATCACCATAGACCAGGAGTACGAGGCGCAGGTCACCCTCAACAATGACCGGCTTGGCATCGCCGTGTTGCGCCCCAAGGAGAGCCTCGCGCCGATTTCCATCGCCCGGTTCCAGAGTAACATCCCGCGTCTTCAATCGGTCGTGGCCGTCGCCGGGTATTCCTATGGTGGGCTGCTTGGCGCGCCGACCCTGACCTTCGGAAAGCTGGCCGATCTGCGGGGGTTGAACGGCGAGGAAAGCGTCAAGCGCCTGGCGCTGGCGCCCCTGGATGGTGACGCCGGCGGCCCGGTGATTGATGCCGGTGGCGCGGTCCTGGGCATGCTTCTGCCCGAACCGGAAAGCGGTCGGCAACTGCCCGACGGCGTCAGTTTCGCCGCCAATGCCGGCGCGGTACAAGAGGTTCTGGCCGAGGCCGGTGTTTCGGCCGAAGATACCGCCGGTATCACCCAGATCGCGCCCGAGGTACTGACCCGCAAGGCGGCGGACATGACTGTGTTGGTGAGTTGCTGGGAATAGCCCGCCTACGCGGACATTTCGCTATCTGATCCAGGTGTCACAAGCTGCCGGGTTATGACGACCGAAACGGACTTCGGGGGGATTAGAGGCACTCGGGCCCGGCCCACAGTCATCTCCTGCCCTCATTTCCCGCGACCAACCTCTGGCGATATTTGAGTAGCGGCGTGCGAGCCGCCTTTGACCATTGCGGAACAGGTCTTCCGTGGCTCCTAGTCGGCGCACCAACCAAACCTCGAAAATTCAACAAAAACCCGAGGCAATATCCAGTTTTCCGCCGTATTTTCTCACCCAAACTGCCATCTGCCCTTCGCATGCTCCGTGGAAACAGTTCGTCAGGAATGCCCGGAGCCCTGCCATGAAAAATGCCACCCTTCTCACCGCCGCCCTCGCGGCATTCGCCTGTGCCGGTCCGTCCATAGCGGCCAGCGGCGATGAGACGGTTCAGATCGTCCGCCATGACACGGTCATGCCCCCGGACGGCTATAGCGCCCAATGGTGGACCCATCCGAAAGGCTGCGAGTATTCCCGCGCGGGCCGCCCCGGCGAGATCGTCTGGTTCCTGATCGTCAATACCGTCAAACCGGGTTGCCCGACCCATATCGTGCAACGCGGGTTCAGCGACGCCTACTGATCTCCGGCCGCCCGGTTGCATGCACCGCTTTGGTCCCTTTTCCTGTCCTGTAACCAAAGCACCCGCATGACCATCCCGACCGGGCGGTTGGTGAGTAGCGCCGCGTGGTGATCGCAATCTGCCCGTCCAGCAGCAAACGCAATCACCGCGCGGCGCCCCCTTTTTCCCGATTTCCGATGGTTTAGCAGGTCACGCGCATTTCGAATGGCCGCAGCTCGGGCAGGTCATGCAGCCCTCGACCATCCGAAGGCCGTATTCTCCACAGGACGGGCAGGCCTGACCACGCGGCGCCTCACCAAGATTGACCACTTCCGCTTGCGGGTCCGCCTTCAGGCCCATCCCCTCACCGGCCAGGAACCCGGTCTGGATCATGTGTTTTTCAAGGATGCCGCCAATCGCCGCCAGGATCGACGGCACATATTTCCCCTGCATCCACGCCCCGCCCCGCGGATCGAATACCGCCTTGAGCTCTTCCACCACGAAAGACACATCGCCACCGCGCCGGAACACCGCCGAAATCATCCGGGTCAGCGCCACGGTCCAGGCAAAATGCTCCATGTTCTTGGAGTTGATGAAGACCTCGAACGGTCGGCGATGGCCGTTCAGGACCACGTCGTTCACGGTGATGTAAATCGCGTGGTTGCTGTCGGGCCATTTCAGCTTGTAGGTGTTGCCCTCCAAGGCGTTCGGGCGGTCGAGCGGCTCGGACATGTAGACGATCTCGCCGCCTTCCGCCGGGAAATCGCCGGGTACCTGCGCAGGCGCCTCGCTCGGCGTCTTGTCCTCCGCCTCGTTGACGCTCAGGACCGACCCGGTCACGTCATTGGGCCGGTACGTGGTGCATCCCTTGCAACCCGTATCCCAGGCCTGCAGGTACACATCCTTGAACGCCTCGAAACTGATATCCTCGGGGCAGTTGATGGTCTTGGAGATGCTGCTATCGACCCATTTCTGCGCCGCTGCCTGCATCTTGACGTGATCGGCGGGCGACAATGTCTGGGCGTTCACGAAATAGTCCGGCAGGGGCGCATCGCCGAATTTCTCCCGCCAGAGCGCCACCGCGTAATCGACAACCTCTTCCTCGGTGCGCGAGCCATCCTTCTGAAGCACTTTCCGGGTGTAGGAATAGGCAAAGACCGGCTCGATCCCGCTGCTCACATTGCCCGCGTAAAGGCTGATCGTCCCGGTGGGCGCGATCGAGGTCAGAAGCGCGTTGCGAATGCCGTGCTCGGCCACCGCGGCGCGCACATCCTCGTCCATCGCCTGCATGGTGCCGCTGGCCAGGAAGGCGCCCGCGTCAAACAGCGGAAACGCCCCTTTTTCCTTCGCCAAATCGACCGACGCCAGATACGCGGCGCGGGCAATCGCGCGGAGCCAGTGCGACGTCTGACGCGCCGCCTCGTCCGAGCCATAGCGCAGGCCCACCATCAGGAGCGCATCCGCAAGCCCTGTCACTCCCAACCCGATCCGGCGCTTGGCCTGCGCCTCGCGCGCCTGCGCCTCCAGCGGAAAGCGCGAGGCGTCCACCACGTTGTCCATCATCCGAACCGCGGTGGCGACGAGATCATTCAACTGCGCTTCATCAAGCCCTGCCGCCTCTTCGAACGGATCATTGACCAGCCGCGCCAGATTGATCGAGCCCAGCAGGCAGGCACCATAAGGCGGCAATGGCTGCTCTCCGCACGGGTTGGTGGCCGCGATGGTCTCGCAATAGGCCAGGTTGTTGGCCTGGTTGATCCGGTCGATGAAAATCACGCCAGGCTCGGCGAAATCATACGTGGCCTGCATGATCCGGTTCCACAGATCGCGCGCCTGGATCGTGTGATAGACCTTGCCGCCAAACGAGAGCTCCCACGGGCCATCCGCCTTGACTGCCTCCATGAAATCATCGGTCACAAGGACGCTGAGGTTGAACATGCGCAAACGCGCCGCATCGGCCTTGGCGCTGATGAAATCCTCGATATCCGGGTGATCGCACCGCATGGTCGCCATCATCGCCCCGCGGCGGCTCCCTGCACTCATGATCGTACGGCACATGGCATCCCACACATCCATGAAGCTGAGCGGGCCGCTGGCATCCGCACCCACGCCCTTGACCTCGGCCCCCTTGGGCCGGATTGTCGAGAAATCATAGCCAATCCCGCCGCCCTGCTGCATGGTCAGCGCCGCTTCGCGCAGCGCATCGAAAATGCCGCTCATATCGTCCGGGATCGTCCCCATGACGAAACAGTTGAAGAGTGTCACCGCCCGGCCGGTCCCGGCCCCCGAGGTAATCCGCCCCGCCGGCAGAAACCTGAAATCCTCGAGCGCCGCATAAAACCGGTCTTCCCATTGCGACGGCTGATCCTCAACTTCCGCCAAAGACCGCGCAATCCGCCGCCAGGTATCTTCAACGGACTGATCACCCCCCTCCTCGCCCATCGGCGAAAAACGGTATTTCATATTCCAAATCTGCTCGGCAATCGGCGCGGCGAAACGGGTCATGTCTGGGTCCTCTCGAGAGGACCCAGAATAGCGCAATCGAAGGGCGGTGACAGCAGAAAAAACTACTTTGTTCTCATTGTGTTAATCCCGCAAGTAACCACAACAAGTTGCAGCAACCGTATTTTCGACTACCATATGCGGCCCAAAGGGGGATTCTGTGGCGATGATGCACCTGCTCAAACTCAGTGTTGGCACTGAAAGCGTCGACAGCCTGGCCGCATGGCATAAAACCAAGCGCGCGCAAGGCCCTGACGGCCTGCCCCGCCACGTCACCCGCATGTGGCCCAAACGGGAGGCCGAAATCCTCGAAGGCGGCAGTATCTTCTGGGTCATTCAGGGCTTTATCCGCTGCCGCCAACGCATCCTGCGCTTCGACGAGGTGATTGGCAATGACGGTATCCGCCGCTGCGCCTTCGTATTGGAACCGCACCTTATCCGCACCACAAGTGCGAAACGCCGCCCGTTCCAGGGATGGCGGTACCTCGACCCCGCAGATGCCCCCGCAGATCTGCCACGGACCCGGGAGAGCGACGACAGCCTGCCCGACGACCTCTCGGCGGCGCTCGCCGATATCGGCGTCCTCTGAACACTGCCCCAAATCGCCTCATGAGGGCGGAC
>NZ_JASHJC010000008.1 GCF_030733385.1 Roseovarius sp. MMSF_3359
GATGCCGCGCCCGATTACCTGGAACTGATGGAAAAGCTGCGGCAAACCGTGGCCGAGCGGCCCGATGACCTGCGTGGGTTGCGCTTGCTTGTGCGCAACGAGGCGGCCCTTGGCAATGTCGCTGCCGCCTATGCGGCGCAGCAGCAGACCATCCGCGTGAAAGGCCCCGAGGCCACCGCCGACGACCATGCCCTGCTGGCCGACCTGATGATTGCGGCCGCCGGCGGTTATGTCTCGACCGAGGCCGAGGCTGCCCTGCGCACGGCGCTCCAGGCCGATCCGGACAACCCAACCTCGCGCTATTACCTCGGTGCCTATCTGATGCAGGTGGACAGGCCCGATGCCGCTTTCCGGATCTGGGAAAGGCTCCTGCGCGAAAGCCCGCCCGATGCGCCCTGGGTGACGCCCATCCGCGCCCAGATCGAAGATGTCGCCTGGCGTGCCGGTGTGCAGTATCAACTGCCCGAGGCACCGCGTGAGGCCCCGCGCGGGCCATCGGCCGAGGACATGGAAGCCGCCGCCGACATGAGCGCCGACGAGCGGATGGAGATGATCCGCGGCATGGTCAGGAATCTCGCGGTGCGGGTCGAAAACGAGGCGGTGCCGCCCGCGGATTGGGCGCGCCTGATCTCGGCCTATGCGGTGCTGGGCGAAAGGGAACTGGCGCAAAACGTGTGGAGCGATGCGCAAAAGACATTCTGGGACGCGCCGAACGCGCTCGCGCTGATCCGGCAGGCGGCCATCGACGCGGGCCTGACCGAATGATTTTCGACGAGATTGAGGCGTTTGCCGCCGCCCTGCCGGCGCATCGGGCGCTGATTGGCCTCGACCTGGGTGAAAAGACCATTGGCGTCGCCATCTCCGACGGATTGCTGTCCGTGGCCAGCCCGTTCGAGACCATCCGGCGGCGAAAATTCGGGCTGGATGCCGCGCGGCTTCTGGACATCGTGGCGGAGCGGAATGTGGGCGGGATCATCCTTGGCCTGCCGCGCAACATGGACGGCTCCGAGGGGCCGCGCTGCCAATCGACCCGCGCTTTTGCGCGCAATCTCGAACGCCTGACCGACCTGCCGATCGGCTTCTGGGATGAACGACTGTCCACCGTGGCCGCGGAAAAAGCCCTGTTAGAGGCGGATGCGACACGAAAACGTCGCGCGGAGGTCATAGATAACATCGCGGCGTCCTATATTCTGCAGGGAGTATTGGACCGTTTGAGCCATCTGAGGGCCTCATCATGAGCGACGACATCCCCGTCTGGACCCGCAAGGAGATCGAAAGCCCCTGCGTGCGGATCTGCGTGGTGCATCCGGAGGCCCGGATCTGCACCGGTTGCTATCGCTCTGTCGATGAGATCAGCCGCTGGTCCAAGATGAGTGCCGATGAGCGCCGCGAGATCATGGCGGACCTGCCCAATCGCGCACCGCTTCTGCGCAAACGCCGGGGCGGCCGTGCCGCGCGGATGCAGCGGGGCCAGTAGACCGCGCCGCCACCTTTCGCGTCAGAGCAGACCGCAGTACCCTGGCCTATTCCGCGATCATGTAGAACTTGCGCAAGGTTTCTGTGATTTCCCAAACGCAGGGTGATCCCTTGGCGATGAAGAAGGTATCGCCCGCGCGGAAGGTTTCCGACCGGCCATCGGGATGCGTGAGGGTCACCGAGCCGGAAATGACGGTCATCATCTCATGCACCGGATAGGCGTCGATCTCTTCCCGGCAGGGCGCGCATTCCCACACACCGGCCAGGATCGACTCGTCTTCGGTGGCGTATGAGGTCAGGTTGATCTCCGAGTGATCCGCCGTTGTGAAAGCCTCCGCCGGGGTCATGGTGGACGGCTCCATCCCCTCGGGGTTCGGGACAAGTCGGAAACCATGCTGTGACATGCGCGCGCCCTACTCCGCCCATTCCCAGGGCCTTGTGTAATTGCCCAGGACCTCGTTCAGCTTGGCCTCATCCACATCACTGGTCTTTTCCAGTTGCGCCACCAGGCCGCGTTTCTTGTCATCGACCACATGGGTGACCCGCGCCGAAAGGCCCGCTTTTTCCAGGTCGGCATTGTAGATCCGGGTGATTGCGCTCTTGCGCAGGTCGGGCTTGAACACCTTGCCCACGGCGGTCTTGGGCAACTCGTCCAGCACCTCGATATACTTCGGGATGGCCGCGCGTTCATGCACATGGATCTTGCAATGCTCACGCAACTCTTCGCCGGTCACGCTCGCCCCTTCAACCAGTTCGACATAGGCGCAGGGGATTTCGCCCGCATGGGAATCCGGCTGCCCGATCGCACCGGCCATCGCGACGGATTTATGCGCCATCAGCGCCTCTTCGATATCGGCAGGGTCGATGTTATGCCCGCCCCGAATGATGAGGTCCTTGGCCCGGCCCGTGATCCAGAGGTATCCATCCTCGTCGATCCGTCCCAGATCGCCGGTGCGCAGGAACTTCTCCTTGTGGTAAAGATCGCGGTTCTTGGCGGCCTCGGTGTAGGTGTTGCCCGCGAAGACGCCTGGATTGTCGATGCAGATCTCGCCCACCTCATCGGTGCCACACTCCGCCGGACCATCCGGCGTGTTGTTGAAGATCTTCACGTTGGTATAGGGCAGCGGCACGCCGACCGATCCCACCTTTTTCTCGCCCGTGGGCGGGTTGCAGGACACAAGGCAGGTCGCCTCGGTCAACCCATAGCCTTCGATCACGGTCATGCCGGTCGCGCTTTCGAACCGCTTGAAAAGCTCAAGCGGCATCGGGGCCGAGCCGGAAAAGGCGTTCTTGACCGAAGAGATATCGGCATCGACCTTGCGCTGCATCAGCGCCGCCGTGGCCGTCGGCACGGTGATGACGAAGCTGATTTTCCACCGCTCGCAGAGTTTCCAGAAATTGTCGAAAACCCCGTCGCCCCGGAACCCGGCAGGTGTTGGGAAAACCACGTGCGCGCCGGATTTGATCATCGCCATCAGGATCACGTGGCAGGCGAAAACGTGGAAAAGCGGCAGCGGACACATGATGACATCATGTTCGTCAAACAAGAGCTTGTGGCCCAGCCAGCCGTTATAAACCATGCCGGAATAGCGGTGCTGCGCCACCTTGGGCATGCCCGTCGTCCCGCCGGTATGGAAATAGGCCCCCACGCGATCCTTCTCCGCATCGGCAAAATCGAGCGAAGTGTTTTGCTTGGCCACTTCCTTGTTGAAGCTCAGCACGTCGGCGTGGTGGTTGCTGGGGTTTTTCGGCCGCACCAGCGGCACGATCCAGCTTTTCGGCGGGCTGAGATAGGTGTTGAGGTCGATCTCCAGCACCGTGTGGACGCCCGGCGCGTGGCGCACGGCTTCGGCGGTCTTCTGGGCGATGTCGGTCTTTGGGAAGGACTTGAGCGTGACGACGACCTTGGCGTTCGTCTCCCGCAGGATCGCGCCGATCTGTTCGGGCTCCAGCAGCGGGTTGATTGGGTTGACGATCCCCGCGACCATTCCGCCAATCGTTGCCACCGCCGTTTCCAGGCAGTTGGGCAGCACCAGCGCCACAACGTCGGCCTCATTGACACGCAGGCTCCGATAGAGGTTCGCCGCCTGACAAACCTGATCGTGGAATTGCTGCCAGCTCAGCGTCTGCGCCTTGTCATCGGGGCCGGAAAAGAGCTGATAGGAAATTGCCGGACGGTCCGGGAAGGCCTTGGCCGTCTGTCGCAGCATCTGGTAGACCGTCTCGGGCCGCTCCCGTGCTTCCCACGGCATTTCGTCTTCGATGGCGCGCACATCTGCCTTGGTGGCAAAACTCATTCATGATCCTCCCAAATCGCCCGATCTATGCGGGCATGACTTTTCCCTTGCGCGCCAGCATGGGAGGGAAACGCCGGGCGCGCAAGTTTTACGCAGCGTATTTCGCCACGGAACCGGCGAATTCGCGGCACATCTCCGGCGAAATCACCGCCCCGCGCCGGAAATCAGCGGTTGATGCGCATGAGGCGCGCGTTTCCAAGCATTGCACCGAAGGAAGATCACGGTCGCTTGCCCGCTCACAAAAGGGCCCGACCGATGCAGGATCCTCATTCAGACCGTCCCCTTTTTTCGCGCAGATGTCGGGCATTAATCTTTTTCACTTGACTATTTTTGTAAGAAATAAGATTTATCACCGAGTAATTTAGTCAGAAAAGGAAGCCCGATGAGGACCCTTACATTCGCTGCCGCCGCTTTTGCGCTTGCCACGCCTGCCCTGAGTCAGGAGGTCAATGTCTATTCCTCCCGCCACTACGACACCGATGATGCGCTTTATGCCAAGTTCACCGAAGAGACCGGCATCAAGGTCAACCGCGTTGAAGCAAAGGCCGATGAGCTGATCGCGCGTCTTGAAGCCGAAGGTGACAACAGCCCGGCGGACGTTCTTATCACCGTCGATGTGGGCCGGATGGACCGCGCGGAACAAGCCGGATTGCTACAGCCGATTTCGTCGGACGTGGTCGAAGAGCGCATCCCTGCGCATTTCCAGCACCCCGACAACCTGTGGATCGGCATCTCGCAACGCGCGCGGATCATCTATTATGCCAAGGACCGCGTCGAAACCCCGCCCCAAAGCTACGAGGAACTGGCGGATGAGAAATGGAACGACATGATCTGCATCCGCTCTTCGTCAAACATCTACAACCAGTCGCTGATGGCCTCGATCATCGAAGTGCATGGCGAGGATGCGGCGCGTGAATGGGCGGCCGGAGTGCTGGCCAACATGGCGCGTGACCCGCAAGGCGGCGACACGGACCAGCTGCGCGGCGTGGTGTCGGGCGAATGTGACGTGGCCGTTGGCAATCACTACTACTTCCTGCGGGGCTTCTCCAAGGATGTGGATGGCCTGACCTCGGGCATCGACAATATCGGCTGGGTCTGGCCCAACCAGGACGACCGCGGCACCCACGTGAACCTCTCAACCGCCGCCATTTTGGCCAATGCACCCAATGCCGAGAACGCGACAAAACTGGTTGAATTCCTGACCAGCGATTTCGCGCAGGAGCACTTGGCCGTGCAGAACCACGAATACCCTGCCGTGACCGGCGCAAAGGGGACCGAGACCACCGAACGCCTCGGTGAGTTCAAGGCAGATGACACGACACCCACCGCAGTGTTCAGCCGGAACGCAGGCAAGGCGCAGAAGGTCTTCAACGAGGTCGGCTGGAACTAATCAAGAGCAGCGAACGCGACCGGGCGGTGCCAAACGATGGCGCCGCCCCTTTTTTGTTGGGCCCCGCGGGCGGCTGGTTCAGTCAACCACGACCAGATCGACATCCTGCTCCTGCAGCATCGCCCGGATCGGCGCGGGCGGTTCCTTGTCGGTGTAAAAGACGTCGAAGCCCGGGGACTGGCCCAAGGCCACCGGCGCGCGCTTGTTGAACTTGTCATTGTCGGCCACGACGATATTGACCTGCGCATTGCCGGCGGCGACCCGGGCGATATTGGCCTCTTCGAGATCGTGCAGCATGAAGCCGGTCTCGGCATTCACCGCCCCCACGGAAAAGATCGCGAACCGCACGTTCAGCCGCCCGATCAGGTCAAGCGCCTCGGCCCCGAACGCCCCGCCGTCATGGGCGCGCAGCTCGCCACCGGCCAGGAACACCCGGTTGCCATTGCGCGTGGCAAGCGTGCTGGCCACAAAGGCGGAGTTGGTGACCACGAAAAGATCGCTGCGGGCTTTGAGCGCCATCGCCACATAAGCCGTTGTCGACCCGATATCGAGAAAGACGGAATCGCCATCGCTGATGTTCTCGGCCACCGCCACCGCCAGCCGCGCCTTGACATCCGCATGGGTGGAAATCCGGCTCTCAAAAGTCGGCTCCGAAATATCCTCGACCAGGTGCACCCCCCCGTGCACTTTGCGGACAATACTGGCCTGCTCAAGCGTGCGGATGTTGCGCCGGATGGTCTCGTTCGTGACGTTCAGCGTCTCCGCCAGGAAACTCACGCGGCACGACCCGCCCGCCTTGCGGAGTTCGTTGAGGATCTCCTCTTCCCGCTGATTTGTCGTCTTACCCTGTATCTGCATGGCAGTCCTGTCGCTAATTGCAGTTCAGAAAGCCACAAAAAGCAACATTCGCCAAGTCAATTTTGCCGGATCGCCGAAATTTTCCGCGCAATATCAGCAAAAAATGTGGGTAAATGTGGTAATGATTGACTAAAACCAAGTTTTGCCGCAGGATTTTCGTACAACCAGACAAAAAAGCACAGAAGACCAATGAAACGGGGAGAATTAACATGTTGAATTTCAAGAACTTGGGCGCCCTGGCGATTGCCGCCGCGACCGCATCCGCCGGGTGGGCCGCAGATTCGTCCGATCCGATCAAGCTGACCCTGCATGACTGGTCCGGGCAGCTTATCAACACCAAGATCATGGGCTCGATCCTCGAAGAAGCCGGGTATAACGTCGAGTACGTTCAGGCCGACTACATCGCGCAGTTTGCCGGGCTCAAGACCGGTGATCTTCACCTTGCCATGGAGATCTGGGAAACCACGGGCCGCGGTGCGCTGGACGAGGCCGTGGCCACCGGCAATGTCGTCAATGTGGGCGAGACCGGCCTGATGGCGATCGAGGAGTGGTGGTATCCGCTCTACATGAAGGAACGGTGCCCCGGCCTGCCCAACTGGGAAGCCCTCAAGGATTGCGCCGAGGAATTCGCTACTGCCGAAACCGACCCGAACGGGCGCTATGTCGGCGGCCCGGTAACCTGGGGCGGGTTCGATGACGAGCGTGTCGAGGCGTTGGAGCTTGATTTCGAAGTGGTGCATGCGGGCACCGATGCGGCGCTTTTTGCCGAACTCGAATCCGCCTATCAGCGGCAGGATCCGGTGATCCTCTGGGTCTATGTCCCGCACTGGGCGCCAGCGAAGTACGAAGGCGAATTCGTTGAATTCCCAGCCTACACACCCGAATGCTACGAAGATCCCGCCTGGGGCATCAACCCGAATATGGCCTATGATTGCGGCAAGCCGCGCGGCCCGATCTGGAAAGCGGCGTGGTCCGGGCTTCAGGAAAACTGGCCCGGTGCCTATCCCATCATCGAGGCCTACAAGCTCACCAATGAAGAGATGAGCGCGATGGTCGGCAAGGCCGATCTCGACGGGGTGGACGTTGACACTGTGGTCGCCGACTGGATGGCCAAGAACAAGGATCGCTGGTCCGGCTGGATCGGTCAGTAATCTCCCTGGGCCGGGGGGCGTGGGCGACGCTTCCCGGTCATTTTTCCAACAGGTTTGCTATCCTTCTGCCGTGCCAACGGTCAGAATCGGGGTGTCTTGATGAACGCGAATATCAAGCTGTCATGCCGCAGCGTCTGGAAGCTCTACGGCAACGAAACCGACAGCTTCCTGCAACAGAACCCGGACCCGTCGGATGACGATATCCGCGATGCCGGGATCATCGGAGCGGTGCGCAACGCGAGCCTCGACATCGCCGAGGGCGAGATTTTCGTCATCATGGGGCTTTCGGGCTCGGGCAAGTCAACGCTCGTGCGGTGCCTGTCGCGCCTGATCGAACCCACGGGCGGCGAGGTGTTGTTCGATGGCGCCGATCTTCTGCGCGCCAGCGACGCCGAAATGATCGAGATTCGCCGTCACAAGCTCGGGATGGTGTTCCAGCATTTCGCCCTCCTGCCCCACCTGAGCGTTTTGCAGAACGTGATGTTCCCCCTGACCGTGCAGGCCGTGCCGAAACCGCAGGCCGAGGCCAAGGCGCGCGAGGTGGTCGAGCTTGTGGGCCTCAAGGGGCGCGAGGATTATTACCCGCGCGAACTCAGCGGCGGGCAGCAGCAGCGCGTGGGGATCGCCCGGTCGCTCGTGACCGAACCCGACCTGTGGTTCCTCGACGAGCCGTTTTCGGCGCTCGATCCGCTGATCCGCCGCGAGATGCAGGATGAATTCCTGAGCCTGCAGGCGCGCCTGCACAAGACCATCGTTTTCATCACCCATGATTTCGACGAGGCGGTGCGCCTGGCCGACCGGATCGCGATCATGAAGGACGGCAAGATCATCCAGGTCGCCACGCCCGAGGAGTTGGTGGTCAACCCGGCCTCGGATTATGTCGAGGAATTCACCCGCCACATCCCGCGTGACAAGGTGCTGACCGCGGGCGGGCTGATGACGCGCGGCGCAACTGCCGAAGGCACGCCGGTCCCGACCAATGCGCGGATTTCGGACGTGGCCGAACGGATCATCATGGCCGACGGCCCCGTGCCCGTGGCCGACCGGTCCGGCGAGATTGTCGGCACAATTGACCGCAAGGCCATCGCCCATGTCCTCTTTGGCGCGGGGGGCGGTGCATGACCCGACGGCTTAGCCCTGCCCTCGTGATCACGCTGAGCCTGGTCGTCATCACGATCATCCTCGGCACCTACGGGCGCGATCTTTCGAAGGCGCTTGATGCGCGCTGGCTGGTCAAATTCCCTTCCGCCTGGATCATCCCGTTCAAAACCTACATCTCGGCGGCTATGAAATGGCTCGTGGAAGAGGCGGCCATCGGCCCGCTTTCCTTCACCGATGTCACGCGCTCCATCGCCTGGCTGATCGAACAACCTTACCGTTTCGTGCTCTCTCTCCTAGGGGATGGCTTTACCACCGGTCAGGGCAACGCTGAGACCGTGATCCTGCCGCCGATAAGCTGGGTCGTGGTCACCGCAGCGGTCGTGGCGCTCGGGCATTACTGCCGCGACTGGATGCTGGCGGCGCTGGTTGGCGCCTGCTTCCTCTACCTCGCGATCTTCGGCCAGTGGGACAGCGCGATGGTCACCCTCGCCTCGGTCCTGATCGCCGTGCCGATCGGCGCGGGCGGCGGGCTTCTGATGGGCATCTGGGCCTATCGCCACCCGCGGGGCGAACGGTTCTTGATGCCGGTCCTCGACCTGATGCAGACGATCCCGATCTTTGCCTATCTCGTCCCGATCCTCTTCATGTTCGGCTTCGGCCCGGTCTCGGCCCTCGTGGCGACGATCATCTATGCCACCCCGCCAATGGTCCGCGTCACGATCCTCGCGCTCAAATCCGTCGATCCGGAACTGGTCGATTTCGGCCGCATGGCGGGGACCACACCACGGCAACTGATGTGGCGCGTGTTGGTCCCTTCGGCCTCCCACAGCCTGATGGTGGGCGTTAATCAGGTCATCATGCTCACCCTCAACATGGTCATCATCGCATCGATGATCGGCGCGGGCGGGCTGGGATTCGACGTGCTGGCCGCGCTCAGGCGTCTTGATATCGGCGCGGGGTTCGAGGCCGGGATCGCCATCGTCGTGCTGGCCATCGCGGTTGACCGGCTGAGCCAGGCTTTCGCCGAACGCATGGGGCAGATCCATCATGCACCCGAACACCAGTCGTGGATCGCCCGCCACAAACGCACCGCCATCGTTCTGGCGCTCCTCGCAATCACTTGGGCCTTTGGCCGGTTTGCCCCCGCGATCATGGCCTACCCAGAGGCGCAGACGATTACGACCGGCGCGTTCTGGGACGATACGGTCAAATACCTCAACGTGAACTTTTTCGACACGTTCGAGGCGATCAAGGTCTTCTTCCTCACCTATTTCCTTCTCCCCATCAAACGCACACTTCTGGGCATTCCCTGGCCCTGGACCATCGCCATGCTCATGCTTCTGGGCTGGCGCGCGGGCGGCTGGCGACTGGCGGTGCTCTGCGGCGGGCTGTCGGGCCTCATCGCCATCACCGGGCTTTGGTCCAAGGCGATGGTCACGGTCTATCTCTGCGGCGCGTCGGTCATCATCGCCACGCTGATCGGCGTTCCCCTGGGCGTTCTCGCCGCGCTCAACAAACGTGCGGGCGTGGTCATCAATGTGCTGATCGACACGCTGCAAACCTTGCCCAGTTTCGTCTACCTGATCCCTGTGGTGATGCTTTTCCGCGTGGGGGATTTCACCGCAATGATCGCCATTGTGCTTTATGCCCTCGCCCCCGCCGTGCGCTATGCCGCCCACGGGGTGCGCAACGTGAGCCATGACCTGATCGAAGCGGGGATCGTGTCGGGCTGCACACCGCGGCAACTCCTGCGCCTGGTGCGCCTGCCGCTGGCCCTGCCCGAGATCCTGCTGGGCATCAACCAGACGATCATGCTGGCGCTGTCGATGCTGGTCATCACCGCGCTCGTCGGCACCCGCGATCTGGGCCAAGAGGTCTATATCGCGCTGACCAAGGCCGACACGGGCCGCGGCATCGTCGCCGGTCTTGCCATCGCCTTCATCGCCATCATCGCCGACCGGCTGGTCAATGCCGGGGCAAGCGGCGCCCGCAAACGCTTTGGATTGGAGAGCTGAGCCATGAGCCAACCCGATTTCCGCACCCTCCCCCTCTGGCAGGGAGAAATCACCGCGACGCCACTGACCGGCGGGATCACGAATGTGAACTACCTCGTCGAGGATGGAGCGCAGAAATACGTTGTCCGCGTGGGCGACGACATTCCGCTGCATCAGGTGATGCGGTTCAACGAGTTGGCCGCCAGCCGCGCGGCCCATGCCGCCGGATTGTCGCCCGCCGTGGTCCATGCCGAACCGGGCCTCACGGTGCTTGATTACATCGACAGCAAAACGTTGACCGAAGCGGATGTGCGCGCGCCCGAGATGCTGCCCCGCGCGCTTGACCTGGTAAAACGCTGCCACCGCGAGGTGCCCAAACACCTGCGCGGGCCAAGCCTCGTCTTCTGGGTTTTTCACGTGATCCGCGATTATGGCGCAACGCTGACGGATCGGGGCAGCAGCCAAACCGCGCTGATCCCCGAACTGATCGATATTGCTGGTCAGCTCGAAGAGGCGGCAGGCCCCTATGACATCGTCTTCGGCCACAACGACCTGCTCTGCGGCAATTTCCTCGACGATGGTGACCGGCTCTGGCTGATCGATTTCGACTATGCCGGGTTCAACTCGCCACTCTTCGATCTGGGCGGGCTTGCATCGAATAACGGGCTGAGCGAGGCGCAGGAAGAGTGGATGCTTGAGACCTATTTCGAAGCACCGGTCACCGACGATCTGCGTCGCCGTTATTCGGCGATGAAATGCGCCTCGCTCCTGCGCGAGACGATGTGGAGCATGGTGTCGGAAATCACGTCGGAAATCGACTTTGACTACGGCGCCTACACCGCTGAAAACCTTGCACGATTCCGTGCAAGCCTTGAAACATTCAACCAAAGCTGAGGCACCGACATGGCTGATCTCCCCTCCACCGCCAAGGCCGTCATCATCGGGGGTGGCATCATCGGATGTTCCACCGCCTATCACTTGGCCAAACTGGGCTGGACCGACACCGTCCTTCTGGAGCGCAAGAAGCTGACCTCCGGCACCACGTTCCACGCGGCGGGGCTTGTGGGGCAATTGCGGTCCAACGCAAACATCACGCAGCTTCTGGGCTATTCCGTCGATCTCTACACCAAGCTCGAGGAGGAAACCGGCCTTGGCACCGGCTGGAAGATGAACGGGGGGCTGCGGCTGGCGTGTAACGAGGAACGCTGGACCGAGGTCAAGCGGCAGGCCACCACGGCGCATTCCTTCGGGCTTGAAATGGAGCTGCTGACGCCCGCGGAGGCGCTGAAGCTTTGGCCGCTCATGGATATCTCTGATCTTGTCGGCGCGGCCTTCATGCCCACCGATGGGCAGGCCAACCCGTCTGATATCACGCAAGCATTGGCAAAAGGCGCACGGATGGCCGGCGCCACGATCCTTGAGGACACGAAGGTGACCGATCTGGAGGTCGAAAACGGCCGTATCCGCGCGGTCATCACCGATCAGGGGCGGATTGAGTGCGAAAAGGTGATCGTCTGCGCCGGGCAATGGACCCGCGATTTCGCCGCTAAATTCGGCGTCAACGTGCCGCTGGTGTCGATGGAGCACCAATATATGCTGACCGAGCCGATGGGCGTGCCCTCGAACCTGCCGACGCTGCGTGATCCTGACCGGCTTTGTTACTACAAGGAAGAGGTCGGCGGGCTGGTCATGGGCGGGTATGAACCGAACCCGATCCCCTGGGCCGTGGACGGCATTCCGGAAGGGTTCCACTACACCCTGCTCGACAGCAATTACGACCATTTCGAGCAGATCATGGAGAAATCCCTGGGCCGCGTCCCCGCGCTTGAAACCGCCGGGATCAAGACGCTCACCAACGGGCCCGAAAGTTTCACGCCGGACGGTAATTTCATCATCGGCGAGGCGCCGGAACTCAGGAATTTCTATGTCGGCGCCGGGTTCAATGCCTTTGGTATCGCCTCGGGCGGCGGTGCGGGCATGGCGCTTGCCGAGTGGGCGCATAAGGGCGAGCCGCCATTTGATCTCTGGTCCGCCGATATCCGCCGCTTTGGCCGACCGCATTTCGATACCGACTGGGTCCGCACCCGCACGGTCGAGGCCTATGGCAAGCACTACACGATGGCCTGGCCGCATGAGGAACATGATAGCGGCCGCCCCTGCCGCAAGTCGCCGCTCTATGACACGCTGGCCGAACAAGGCGCTTGCTTTGGCGAAAAGCTGGGCTGGGAGCGGCCCAACTGGTTTGCCGACGTGGCGGCTGGCGAGGCACCCAAGGATATCTACAGCTTTGGCCGCCAGAACTGGTTTGCCGCCAACGCCCGCGAACACCGCGCCGCGCGTGAGGCCGCGATCGTGATCGACCAGACGTCTTTTGCCAAATTTATACTCAAAGGCCCCGATGCGCAGGCGGCGCTGAACTGGATCGCAGCGGGCAATGTGAACAAGCCCGTGGGCGCGCTGACCTATACCCAGATGCTCAACGACAAGGGCGGGATCGAATGTGACCTGACCATCGCGCGGGTGGCGGAGGAGGAGTTTTACATCGTCACCGGTACCGGTTTCGCCACCCATGATTTCAACTGGATCAGCCGGAATATCCCCGAGGAGATGAATTGCCAGCTTTTCGATGTGACCTCATCTAATGCTGTCCTATCCCTGATGGGGCCCGAGGCGCGCAATATCCTGCAAAAGGTCACCCGCGCGGATGTCTCGGACGCGGGGTTCAAATTCGGCACGGTGCAGACCATCGGCATCGCCGGATGCCCGGTGCAGGCGCTCAGGATCACCTATGTGGGCGAATTGGGGTGGGAGCTGCACCTGCCCGTCGAATACGCGCAGACGGTCTATGCCGCGCTGATGCGGGCCGGAGCGGATCACGGGTTGCTCAACGCGGGCTACCGGACAATTGAATCGCTTAGGCTCGAGAAGGGATACCGCGCCTGGGGCTCGGATATCGGGCCGGATCACACGCCGTTCGAGGCCGGTCTTGGCTGGGCCACGAAACTACGCAGCAACACGGATTTCAAAGGCCGCGCCGCGACCGAAGCGCAACGCGCGGACGGGGTGCAAAAGATGCTGGCGACCTTCACGGTCGATCCGGATGTGGTCCTGCTGGGCCGCGAGACGATCTATCGCGATGGCGAGCGGGTCGGTTGGCTGACCTCAGGCGGGTTTGGCCACACGGTCGGCAAATCCATTGGGTTGGGGTATGTGCGGAACCCCGATGGCGTAGACGCAGACTTCGTGATGTCGGGGAATTACGAGCTCGAAGTCGCGACCGAGCGCTTCCCCGCGCAGGTCCATCTGCAGCCGCTCTATGACCCGGAGATGACCCGCGTGAAGGCCTGATCCCGGCAGTCACCAACCGAAAGGGTTGCAGCGGCAACAATCCCACCGTGCCTGCGCGCCGCATCCGGAATTGCCCATTTCGGGGCATGGCTCAGTTCAGCAGGATGAGGCCCAGAATACTGGCGCTGAGCAGCGCGATGCCAAGTGCCTCGCGGCCCGCGATCTTTTCGCGGAAGAAAAGCACCGACGCCATGAGCGAAAAGATCACCTCGATCTGCCCGACGGCAAAGACATAGGCCGCGTTCTGCAAGGTGAAAGCCGTGAACCAGCAGAGCGAGCCTGCCATGCCGGTGAGCCCCATCCAGACCGCGGTGCGCCGGGCCGCGATGACGCGGGTGATCTCGCCCTTTTCCCGCCAGGCCAGCCAACCCGCCATGCCCAAAGCCTGCGCGGTGGTCACGATGGCCAGCGATATGCAGGCGCGCAGGAACGGATCATCGCTGGCGATCTCCAGCGTGGCACCGCGATACCCCACCGCCGAGATGGCGAAGAGCGCCCCGGACGCAAGGCCCAGACCCGCCGCCTTGTTGAAAAGCCGCGCCCCCTGCCCCGCGATGCGGTTGTCCGACAGGATCAGCACCCCCAGCAGGCCGATGACGATCGCGATGAACCCCGGCAGGCTGATCCGGTCACCCAGGACCAGCAGGCCGACCAGCGCCGTCTGGATCACCTCGGTCTTCTTGAAGGTGATGCCCACGGCGAAGTTCCGCTGCGCGAAAAGCGCCACGACGCACCAGGTGGCGAGGATCTGCGCCAGTCCACCGCTCAGCGCGTAAATCCAAAAAAGCCCGCCATAGGACGGCCATCCGGCGCCCGCGTGGAGCACGTAGGCCAGGGCCAACGTGACGACGAATGGCATCGAATAGACAAACCGCGCAAAGGTGGCCCCGCCGGTGCTGAGCGTGCCCATGCTGAGGTGTTTTTGCAGCATGAAGCGCAGCGTCTGGAACGCGGCCGCAGCGATTGAGATGATGATCCAGGCCTCCATGTGGCCCGTCATGCCCGGGATTTACCGCTTGCGCCAGAGCGGATGCGGCACCGGGTCCTTGGCGCGCCAGAAATACTGGCGGAAAATCTGCCCGTAGGAGCGATAGATATAGCTGTCGTTGCGGCGGATGTACTTGTCCCGGTCGGAGCGGTAGAGCGCGGGCAGATCGTACCAGGCCACCTTGGGGTGCATGTGATGAACGACATGCAGGTTATTGTTCAGAAAGAGAAAGCTCAGCGGTCCGCGATCTTCGACAATCGCTGTGCGGCCACTGCATTTCTCATGGGCGCGGTGTTCGAGAAAAGTGCGGATCTTGATGATGCCATAGCCGAAATAGGCCGCCACGAGATACGCCCATAATGGCATCGGCGACAGCCAGACCACCCACAGCACCACCAGGACGGACGGGACCTGCAACAGCCAGGCGCGTGTTACGTCTCCGTCGCCCGCGCGCATCGCCCTGAGATCGGCGCGCAGAAAGGCGGCAAACCCGATGGCCGGGCCAATCGACATGCGCCCCAGAAGCGTGTTGTTGAACATCAGGAGGCGCTGCACCCATCGCGGCTGACGCGCCCAGGTTTCGGGGTCGAGATAGTTGGATTCGGGGTCATCATACGGGTCGGTAAGATTGCTGTCCTGGTGATGGGCCAGGTGCAGGTCACGGAACCGGCGATAGGGCACCAGGAGCCCGAGGCAAGGAAACCCGATCCCCTCATTGATCCGCTCGTTGCGGAACGGATGGCCATGGATCATTTCGTGGGTCAGCGACGAATGCAGCGCGATGAAAATCGTCGCCGTGGCCACCCCGAGCGGCAGCCAGATCGCCGCCAGCCAGAAGACCGACACACCCCATCCTGCATAGCAGGCTATCAGCAGGGCCAGCGTGGGCCATTCAACCTTTGCCGGCGCCCTAGTCATGGGACCGCCCCCACCGAACATGCGCCCAGAAACGCTCGTAGACGAAATAGCAACTCAGCCCGATCACCGTGTTGATGACCGCGATCGCCCCGCCCATTGTGGCCGATCCGGTCATGACAAGGCCCACAAGGCTCATCATCACCAGTCCCAACAGGTTCCAGGCCACCGCCTTCACCAGGGTGCGCTGTCTCGTCTCCATGAATTCCCCAAATCTTCCCTTCACGAATTTGTTACGACAGAAAATGACAGGAGGGGATTCCGTTTCTAGTTAACATTCCTCTGCATTGATGATAAAAATCACCATATGATGGAAAAAGCAGACAAACGGCTGCGCGCTCTCCTGTTTCGGTCCCGGCTGGGGGATGCCATGCGCGACCGCGACGTCACGCAAAGCGCATTGGCCCGCCGTGTGGGGGTGGACCGTTCGACCATATCGCAACTGCTCAAAAGCCAGGGCGCCCGCCTGCCCAATGCGCAGGTCGTGGCGGAATGCGCCGCGGCGCTTGGTGTCTCGGCCGATTGGCTCCTGGGGTTGACGGACCGCCCCGAGACAGCCGCCGACATCGTCGCCAACTCCATGTCCCTGACCGAAGCACCCCGAGCGCTTGTCGATGAGCAGATTTTCCAGTGGCACAAGGAGGCCGCCGGGTACAAGATCCGCCATGTCCCTGCCGGCCTTCCGGATATGCTCAAAACCCGCGCGATGCTTGAATGGGAATACGCGCCCCATCTGGGCCGCTCGACAGATCAGGTCATCGGCGCGTCCGAGGACCGGTTGGAATGGATGCGCGGGGCGCAATCCGATTATGAAATTGCCCTGCCGATGTATGCGCTGACGAGTTTCGCCCGCGGCGAGGGCTATTACCGCGGTCTCGATGCTGACATTCGCCGGGGTCAGATCGAGCACCTTCTGGACGTCGCGCAGCAGCTCTATCCTCGGCTACGGCTCTACCTTTTCGATGCGCGCCGCGTTTTTTCCGCCCCGGTCACGATCTTCGGGCCGCTACTGGCCGTGGTCTATATCGGGCGCAATTACATGGCCTTTCGCGATACCGAACGGGTGCAGGTCCTGACCGCGCATTTCGACCACCTCATTCGCGAAGCCGCCGTCACCGCTCGCAAATTGCCGGATTTCCTCAACGAAGAGTGTCAAATTCGATAAGCAGGAACGGTGCCTATTCCGGCCGGCCCACTGCGTCTTCGACAAGCCGCACGGCCCCTGCCGGGGTCAGGTGATCATGATCGCGATACCAGCTTTGTGCCGCCGTCCCCGAATAACAGAATTCCGCATCGCAAAAGACCGCCCTCGGGTCATGAACATGCAGCTCGGGGTGAGAGAGCTTGAGCTTTTCGATGATCTGATCCATTTCCCGCAAGCTGCGATCAACATCCTCACGAGCCAGGCGAAGGGGACATTTCCCAAACCAACCCGCCGCCCTTGTGCTGCAATGGACGGGACTGTGGATCATTTCCGGGTTATCGGAGATCAGCAACACCTGCTTGCCGGAGGCCAGGAGCCTGCCAACGGTCTCCTGCAGCCCCTCAAGCAGCAATGCCTGCCTCTGCTCGATCTCTGCGGGGTCGAGATGTTCCGGCTCATGCGCCCGTCGGCGCAGCAATTCCCACACCCCGTAGCCACTCAGGACAACCTGTTTGATCCCCTGATCTTCGATAGCGTATGCGATTGATTTGTCTATGAAATCCTGCGCGCACTGCATGAACCCGTCAATTTCCCGGCCTTTGGTGACAACCGGAAAACACCCGCCACTGACGAAGATGATCGGGTTTTCGGTTGTGTCGGCAAAGACCTCACGGATACCGAATGCCAGATGTTGGGCGTGGCTGTCGCCGATGATGGCCGACGTCGGCGCCGCATTATCATCCAGGATCGAACATCTGCCGCCGGCCTCTTCGCGGGTGCCAAAGGGGTAACATTTTGTCCAGCCCTGCCATTGGGTCTGCAGGTCCAATGCGTCAAAGGCCGGACGTATCTGCTTCGGCAGGTTCACCCCAAGGGTCAAGATGCCGATACTCGCCGCAGCGGCGGTGATAAGTACAGTGCGGACGCGGAAATGCTTCTTGCGAAATGGCCGCTCGATAAAACGCCAGGTGATCCAGGCCAGCAGCAAGGTGAGTACGGTCAGCGCCAGAAACAGGTATGATCCCTGCGGCAATCCGAAGAGATAGCGCGAGAAGACGAACAGCGGCTGGTGCCAGAGGTACATGCTGTAGGAAATCAGGCCAATTCCGACGCAGGCCCGCAAGCTCAACAGGCGATGCGTGAGCGTCCCCGGCGCGGCAAAGAGGATGACGAGGGCCGTGCCCACCGTCGGCACCAGCGCATAAAGACCCGGGAAGGGCGTTCTTCCATCGAAGAGAACCACCGCGGCGGCGATGGCGAGCAACCCGGCGGCGGCAAGCCCATCCCCGACCCGTCCCGCCCGGATCCCCCCGCGCCCCTGCAGGTAAAGGGCGGCAAAAGCGCCGATCAGCAACTCCCATCCACGCGCATGCAGCAGGAAAAACGTCGCCGACGGATAGGCAAGCGCGCCCCATTCCGCCAAGGACAGGCTGATGAAGAAAAGCACCGCCAACACCGCGATCAGCGGCCTCAGGCCAAACCGCCAGAGCGCCATCAGGAGGAGCGGAAAGATGATGTAAAACTGCTCTTCAACCGCCAGGCTCCAGGTATGCAAGAGCGGTTTCAACTCGGCCGCCGTGTCGAAATACCCGCTTTGCAGCCAAAAGAGGATGTTCGAGGCAAACATGCCCACGGCCATGACACTGTGGAGAAACTCGGTCAGGTCCTTGGGCAGCAGGATGAACCAGGCGACGGGAATGCAGCAGAGCACGACAAAGAAAAGCGCGGGCAGAATTCGGCGGGCGCGACGGTCATAGAACCCGGCAAGGCTGAAACTCCCAGTTTTCAGTTCCTCGGCGATCAGGCTGGTGATGAGATAGCCGCTGATGACAAAAAACACGTCAACGCCGACGAACCCGCCGGCAAAAGGCGCAAAACCCGCGTGGAAGAAGATGACCGGCAGGACAGCAACCGCGCGCAAACCGTCAATTTCGGCGCGGTACTTCACGCGCCCTGCCCCGCATGCAGATGCTGTTTGGGGGCGGTGCCATCCGCCAAACCGCAAAACCGGGGCGGCAGGGAAAGGACTGCGGCTCTGACTGGTCGGGATTGTCTGCTCACCTTAAAATCACCACGCCTCGTCGTCGCTTTGCGGTGCAGGTCATGTGCGTGACCCGCCCCGGCACCACCCGGCCTCGATCTCAGGGTGGCTGGCTCATAGCTCTACACAGACCTTGCAATTTGTCAAAATCAAGCGACAGCAGAAATTCGGAACGGGGATGAGCCCGGGCAGCATTCAACCACATTGCCGCAAAGTAACTTCTATTTACGATGACGCGGGTGGTGGGATTTGACCCCCCCGGATATTGCAACACCGGAACTCAAATCTGGCGCATCATTATTAACATATTGATTGATATACATTTCCTAACGTCAATGATTGAAAAACTACCCACTGTCGACGTCCCTAACAACTAAGCAGATCACTGATCTTGCAGATATTTGTCATGTGACACTAGAGAATTCCAGACATAATCATGTTGGGGAGCGGCGGATGTAAGAAGATGTAAGCTGTGGCGGCCATCTTTGGCTTCAGGCCGGGCGCCGCCTTCGATCAGGAGTTAGATTTGACCGTTTTCTCACAGATCAAGATGTTCAATCCACCATCCTGGGCTGCCTTCACAGATGGTGCAATCACGACAAATCGGATCGAGCATTTCCCACCTTCTTCCATACCTACACTTTATGGTTTGGATGGGAAAAAATTTAAGTCCAGACTGCGCCGAGTGATGAGTAAATGTGTAGTGCTCAATGATAGGTGCATTTTTTGGGCGGGCGATGTTGAACTGGCGCGGCATGCTTGCAGGGCGTTGATAGCTCACAACCCTCGGACACAAGAGGAGTTCAACGCCGTCATTGGGCGGCTTGATCCGAAAACCTTGGCTAGCGTACAAATTATGCTGACTGTTTTTGACGGCGAGGCGATCCGCGAATTTGGCTACTGGTTATATGGCACCAGTCTTTCACAATCTGTTGAACTAGTCGGCGGTGGTTCCGGCTGGGAAGACCTAATCGAGATTAGCAGCGAGAGTTCGTTCGGGTTTGACCTTCATAACCCTCAAACAAGCGAAATCACCAACGCCGTTTACTGGGCTCTTGCCGCCATAGCAAGCATGCTTGACATTGAAAGGAACTCACCTGTTCAGGGTCATTTAGATTATGGTGGCTGCGCCGATCTGATTTCGTTCGGACCAACTGGTTTCGTCCGAGAAAGTTTCTGTGTGATCGAAGCCATCACGTCCAAGGTGGCACCTCGAGAAGATCTTGCAATAACAGGTTTCTTTGCATCGTATGGGATCGAAGGTGGATCAATCGTTTCTTACACCGATTTGACAAATCTTGACCCGCAAGATCCCTTCGTGGTCTCGCAAAGCCACGAAATACTGGCGGACTCAAAACAGAAGCCATCCCTAGATAGAATAGGCGGTCCGTTACCCTACTCGATTGTAAGAGTTCGGTGTGAGGACCGCCAATACACCTACTTCGGCAACAGTCCATTTCATATTCGCACTTTAATTGAGGATGAAATGGTTAGGCTAGATATCGAACCACGATCAGACAAAGACATTGGAGACGTTTTCTACGAAGGTCTGAACAGTCTTCGTTGGGAGCTATAAGCTTGGTGCGGGCGGTGGGACTCGAACCCACACGGCCATTCGGCCTTCAGATTTTAAGTCTGATATGTCTACCATTCCATCACGCCCGCGGATGACGTGTCGGGCCTCGTTGCAGGCTTGATAGATTACCTATCGCCGCCGCGCGCCGATGACAACGTGCTTTGGAAAAACGCGGGCATTTATGGAACCGCTTTATGAGGTGCTGCGCCGTCGCAGACCTTCCCGACCGTCCGCTCCGCTAAGGGTCAAACCGCCCGAGGGGCGATCACAACTCCTGCTCGCCGCTCTCAAGCGAGGGCAGCAGTGCGCGCTCGGACAGCCACGGGTTTAGCGCCAGCGCGGCCCGCAGGCTCAGCGCCGCTTCGGCCTTTCGCTCCAGCCCCACAAGCGTCAGCGCCCGCCCGGCAAGCGCCGCCACATGCCGCGGTGAAAGGGCGATAGCACGGTTCAGGTCCGGCAGGGCGGCGGCAAAATCCTGTCGCAGGAAATTCACGAAGGCGCGCTGATTATACCCTTCGGCATAGTTCGGGCAGTAGGTGACCAACGCATCGAGCGCGACCATCGCGCCGTCATAGTCGTAGGACGCACGCCGACTCATCCCCTCATCGAGCAATTCCTGCGCGTAGTCATCCGGCGCATCCGCCCAATATTGCCACATGTCGTTCGATATCTGCAGGCCGGTCGCCTGATCCGGCGCCTGTTGCGCGGATTGGATCAGGTCGTTCAATGCGTCGCTGTGGTCAGGCGCATCGGGGCAGGTTTCGGCAAGGGCGGGGCCAGCAACAAGAAGGGCAAGGATCGCGTATTTCATGACCCGATAATGGCGCGCCAACCGCACAGGTCAAATCACATCCGGGACAACACTCTCCTTGACCGCCTGCATCGCGACATAGGTGGAGGTATGTGCGACATGCGGCAGTGACGAGATATGCTCGCCCAATACCCGCCGGTAATCGCTCATGTTCTGGGTGCGGATTTTCATCAGGTAGTCGAAATTGGCCGCGATCATATGCACCTGCTCGATCTCGGGGATCTTGGCCACCGCCGCGTTGAAATCCGCAAGCGCCTTTTCTCGCGTATCGTTAAGGCGCACCTCGACAAAACTGACATGGTCCATGCCAAGGCGGATCGGGTCGAAAAGCGCGGAATAGCCGGTGATCACCCCCTCCTTCTCCAACCGCCTGAGCCGCGCCTGGGTCGGGGATTTCGACAAGCCGATTTCACGCGCGAGATCGGTGATGCTGATTCGACCATCCCCGGACAGCACCCGCAGGATGGCCCGGTCAAACCCGTCAAGTTCCGTCTTTCCACTTTGCATATCTTTTTTCCCTTCAGGTAGCCAAAACGACCTGCATAATCCACCAATTCAGGAAAAATAACTCATGTAACCATGATACGATAGCCCAATTCGCCAAATGGGGGTGCATCATGCCATACGATACCGATATCCGCAGTAAGATCGACCACGCCACATATGCAGATGAGGCCGAGACGCTCGCCCGCCTGGTGGCCGAGGCCGATTTGTCGCCCGAGGATCGCGCCCGCATTTCGGCGCGCGGCGCGCAGCTCGTTCGCGACATCCGCGGACAATCGAGCCCGGGCCTGATGGAGGTGTTCCTCGCCGAGTACGGCCTTTCCACCGATGAAGGCGTGGCCCTGATGTGCCTGGCCGAAGCCCTGTTGCGCGTGCCGGATGCGGAAACCATCGACGCGCTGATCGAAGACAAGATCGCGCCCTCGGACTGGGGCAAGCACATGGGGCACTCCACCTCATCGCTGGTCAACGCCTCGACCTGGGCCTTGATGCTGACCGGGAAGGTCCTGAAAGAAGACAAGACCGGCCCCGTCGGCCACCTGCGTGGCGCGATCAAACGTCTGGGGGAGCCGGTGATCCGCACCGCCGTGGCCCGGGCGATGAAGGAAATGGGTCGGCAATTCGTGCTGGGTGAGACCATCCAGGGCGCGATGGAACGCGCCGCGGGGATGGAGAAGAAAGGTTATTCCTACTCCTATGACATGCTGGGCGAGGCCGCGCGCACGGACGCGGACGCCACGCGCTATCACCTCGCCTATTCGCGGGCGATCACCGCGATCGCGCAGGCCTGCGACAAGGCGGATATCCGCGACAATCCGGGCATCTCGGTCAAGCTTTCGGCGCTTCATCCCCGCTATGAGGTGGCACAACGCGAGCAGGTCATGGAGATCCTGGTGCCGCGCCTGCGCTCGCTGGCGCTTCTGGCGAAATCCGCGCGTATGGGGCTCAATATCGACGCCGAAGAGGCCGATCGCCTGTCTCTTTCACTCGATGTGATCGAAACCGTTCTGGCTGAGCCTGCGCTCGCCGGATGGGACGGGTTCGGCGTCGTCGTGCAGGCTTTCGGGCAACGCGCGGGCCATGTGCTCGACTATCTGCACGATCTGGCGGTGCGGCTTGATCGCCGGATCATGGTGCGCCTGGTCAAGGGCGCCTATTGGGATACCGAGATCAAGCTGGCGCAGGTCGAAGGCATCGATGGCTTTCCGGTCTTCACCAAGAAGGCCGCAACCGATGTCAGCTATATCGCCAATGCCCGCAAACTCCTCGGCATGACGGACCGGATTTATCCGCAATTCGCCACCCATAACGCCCACACGGTTGCCGCCATTCTCGACATGGCGACCGACAAGAAAACGTTTGAATTCCAGCGTTTGCATGGCATGGGTGAAGCGTTGCATGACATCGTTCTGCAATCCGAGGGCACCCGTTGCCGGATTTATGCCCCCGTGGGTGCGCATCGCGACCTCTTGGCCTATCTCGTGCGCCGCCTTTTGGAAAACGGGGCGAACTCCAGCTTCGTGAACCAGATCGTGGACGAGGATGTGGCGCCGGAAGTGGTGGCCCGCGACCCGTTTGAGGCCCTCGGCGACCCGGCCCCGCATCTGCCCACCGGGCCGGAGCTGTTCCAGCCGGAACGGCCTAATTCCAAGGGGTTCGACCTCAAACACCAACCCACGCTCGACCTGATCGAAGGCGCCCGTGCGCCCTTTGCCAACCATCAATGGACCTCCGGCCCGATCCTTGCCGGAAAGGCAAAGCCGCTGGACGCCAAGCCAGTTATCAACCCGGCCAACCCGGCGGACGTGGTGGGCCACGTGTCCAACACCAGCCCGGCGGATATCGAAACCGCGCTGGACAACGCCGCGCCGTGGGAGGCCGGCGTTGAAGAGCGCGCGCGCGTGCTGAACAAGGTCGCGGACCTCTACGAAGAAAACTTCGGAGAGCTCTTCTCGCTCCTGTCGCGCGAGGCCGGCAAGATCTGGATCGACGAAGTGGCCGAACTGCGCGAAGCGGTTGATTTCCTGCGCTATTACGCGGCCAACGCGCCTGCGACCCCGCCCGTGGGCGTCTTTACCTGCATCGCGCCGTGGAACTTCCCGCTGGCGATTTTCACCGGCCAAATGGCCGCCGCCCTCGCCTCGGGCAATGCGGTGCTGTCGAAACCCGCCGAACAAACCCCGCTCATCGCGCATTTCGCGGTGTCGCTGATGCACAAGGCGGGGGTTCCGGACACCGTCCTGCAACTCCTGCCCGGCGGCGGCGATGTGGGCGCGGCACTGACCTCGGACGCCCGCGTCGGCGGCGTGGCCTTCACCGGCTCCACCGCGACGGCCATGAAAATCCGCAGCGCCATGGCGGAAAACCTCGCCCCCGGCGCGCCGCTGATCGCGGAAACCGGCGGGCTGAACGCGATGATCGTCGATTCAACCGCCCTGCCCGAGCAAGCCGTTGGCGCGATCGTCGAATCCGCCTTCCAATCCGCCGGGCAAAGGTGTTCGGCCCTGCGCTGCCTTTACGTGCAGGAGGATATTGCCGAGCCTTTCATCAAGATGCTCAAAGGCGCGATGGATGCGCTGGTGATCGGCGATCCGTGGTCTGTCGCCACCGATTGCGGTCCTGTTATCGACGAAGCCGCGCGCAAGGGCATCGCCGATCATATCCAGCAAGCCCGCGCCGAGGGCCGCTTGATGCATGAGCTCAAGACGCCGAACTCGGGCACCTATATCGCGCCTACGCTGATCCGGGTCGATGGGATCGACAAGCTCGAGCGGGAGATCTTTGGCCCGGTCCTGCACCTGGCCACCTTTGGCTCGGAAGAGTTGGACGGCGTGATCGACACGATCAACGCCACCGGCTATGGCCTGACCTTCGGTCTGATGACCCGGATCGACGACCGGGTGCAACATGTGACCGAACGGGTGAATGCCGGCAACCTCTATGTCAACCGCAACCAGATCGGCGCCATCGTCGGCAGCCAACCCTTCGGCGGTGAGGGCCTTTCCGGCACCGGCCCCAAGGCGGGCGGCCCGAACTACCTCGCCCGTTTCTCGGCCACCAAAGCGCCGATGGCGGGAGCGAACTGGTCCGCCGAGATGGCCACAAAAGACGCCCAATCGGTACTCTCGGCGGCACGGCAGACGGACCCCGCGATCCATGCGGCCCATGTCCTGCCCGGCCCTACCGGCGAATCGAACCGCCTGACCGCCCATGCCCGTGATCCGATCCTTTGCCTGGGTCCGGGCGCCGATGCGGCGGCGGCGCAGGCCAAGGCGGTCACCGATCTGGGCGGGATCGCGGTGCAGGCCACAGGGTCGCTCGCCGCCGATGCGCTGACCGCGCTCGATGATGTGTCCGGCGCAATCTGGTGGGGAGACGAGGCCTCCGCCCGCGACTACGCCCGCGCGCTTTCCAAGCGCAATGGGCCAATCCTGCCGCTCATCACCGGGCTGCCGGACACCGGTCATGTGCTGCACGAACGCCATGTCTGCGTCGACACCACGGCGGCGGGCGGGAACGCGGCCCTGCTTGGCGGCGCGTCGTAAAGCATCTCTTGACGCCAACGGTCGGGGCCGCCACGGTGGCCCCGATGTTACCCATCCGTGACCATAATCCGTCGGGGCGCACCCCTTATGTCACCTACGCGCTGATTGCGATCAACGTCGTCGTCTTCATCAGCTATTGGCACCTGTTCAGCGACGCCCGCGCCATCAACGCCTTCTTCAACGATTGGGCCATGATCCCGCGACAGGTCACCCAGACCGGCGATTATGGCGGCCTCTTCACGTCGATGTTCCTGCATGGCGGGTTGATGCACCTTGGCGGTAACATGCTGTTTTTATGGATTTTCGGCGACAATATCGAAGACGAAATGGGCCATCTGCCGTTTCTTCTCTTCTATCTTGCCGCCGGCATCGGCGCGGGCCTTGTGCATGTCCTCTCCGCACCGGGATCGCTGGTGCCGACGGTGGGCGCCTCGGGCGCCATCGCCGGTGTCATGGGCAGCTACCTGCTGCTCTATCCCAAGGCAAAGGTCGATATTTTCCTCTTCTTGGTGATCTTCTTTCGCATCCTGCCGATCCCCGCCTGGATCATGCTCGGCGTCTGGTTCGGGCTGCAACTATTCAACGGCGTCGGGGCGGATCCGGCGGCCGGCGGCGTCGCCTATTGGGCCCATGCGGGCGGGTTCGTCATCGGCAGCCTCCTGAGCCTGCCCTTGTTTCTGCGCCTCGGCGGGCCGCGCTTCTGGGCGCGGACAGACGGCCACCCGCCCCACCCCGAGGCCGAATACCAGATTGGCCGCACCCGCATTCCAACCGTGAGGCGACGATGACCCAGATCACCAAATCCACCTGCCATTGCGGCGCGGTCGAGCTCCGCCTGACCCTACCCGACGGGATCGAGAATCCGCACCGTTGCGATTGCAGTTTCTGTCGCCGCAGGGCCGCACCGACGGTCAGTGTGCCCCTGGCCAATCTCGAGGTCGTGCGCGGCGCGGACAAGCTCGCGCTCTACACCTGGAACACCGGCACGGCGCAGCATTATTTCTGCAAAATCTGCGGGATCTATACACACCATCAGCGCCGGTCAAACCCGAACGAGTTCGGCGTGAACCTGGGCACGATCGAAGGGATCAACCCGGCGGATTTCGAACCCATGCCCTGGGATGATGGCGTGAACCACCCGTCGGATGCCTAGAGCGTTAGAGAGGCGACCAGAAACGGTTCTCTCGCCATCGCATCAGGTGTCGCGGATCACCTTGGCAAACTTGTCGAAGATCGCCTCGTTGGCGCAGATGATCTCGCCATCCTCGAGAATATCACCACCTTCGCGCAGCGGCTCGACCAGCGCGCCCGCCTCGCGCAGGATGATGACACCCGCGGCCAGGTCCCAGGCGTTCAACCGCCGCTCCCAGAACCCGTCAAACCGCCCGGCCGCGACATAGGCCAGGTCCAGAGCTGCGGAGCCAAACCGCCGGACCCCCGCACAGGTGGGCATCAACCGTGCCAGGTCCTGCAACGTCTCGGGCAGATCGGCGCGCCCGCCGAAGGGCAGACCAGTGGCAAAAAGCGCCTCGATCATCTTGTCCCGCCCCGAGACGCGCAACCGGCTCTCGTTCATCCAGGCCCCTTCGCCCTTCTCGGCGAAAAATGCCTCGTCCTTCGTGGGGTCATAAATCACCCCGGCCACCACCTGGCCCTTATTTTCAAGGGCAATCGACACGGCCCAATGCGGTAGCCCGTGCAGGAAATTCGTGGTCCCATCGAGCGGGTCGACGATCCAGCGGCGCGTCGGGTCCTTGCCCTCTTCACCGCCGCCCTCCTCGCCCAGCCAACCATAGGTCGGGCGCGCATTCATCAGCTCGGATTTGATGATCTGCTCGGCGGCGATATCGGCGCGGCTCACGAAATCGCCCGCGCCCTTCATGCTCACCTGGAGGTTCTCGACCTCGCGGAAATCCTTGGCAAGCGCGCGGCCCGCTTTCCGCGCCGCTCTCAGCATAACATTCAGATTGGCACTAAGGGCCATGACCATCGCTCCTCAAGGTTCAGGCCGCGCGTATACGCCCCGAAAGCCAGCTTGCCAAGGGGGTCAACAGCGACAGTTGCCCCCAACATCAGAGATAAGACAGGCGCGCGCCACACGCGGCCCGAGGAGAAGGCCGGAGGCCGCCGACGAGATATCCGGCGTGCGCGGCACGCGCACTCAACCTGACAACAAATCAACCCTGACCGGCGCGCTGCAATCTCACCGGAATCTCCCGGGCCAGCCGGATCAGATGCGCCATATAGGGCTTGTCCGCATCCTCTTCGCGGATCGCCGCGTAAAGCCGCTTGGTCAGCCCCTTTTCCGTCACCTTCCGCGTGACATAATCCGTGCTCGTGCGCACCTCGCGGATCACCCAATCGGGCAAGACCGCCACCCCGCGGTTGGACGCCACCAGAAGCAGGATCACCGCCGTCAGTTCCACCTGCCTGATCCCGCGCGGCTCCACTTTCGCGGGCGTCAGCAATTCGGTGAACACGTCGAGGCGTGAGCGATCCACCGGATAGGTGATCAGCATCTCGTCGCGGAAATCCTCTGCCACCACGAATTCCTTCGCGGCCAGCGGATGCTGGCTCGATGCCACGAAAACCGGCTCGTAATCGAACAGCGGTTTGAAAATCACACCCGGCAGGTCCTCGGGATCCGACGATACAACCAGATCGACCTCTTCCTTCTGCAGGGCGGGCAAGGCGTCAAAGGCAAGGCCCGGCCGGATATCCACATCCACATCCGCCCAGGTCTTGCGAAACCGCTCCAGCACCGGAAACAGCCATTCGAAACAAGCATGGCATTCGATCGCGATATGCATCCGCCCCGCGCTGCCCTCGCGCACCCCTTCGAACTCGGCTTCCAGGGCTTCGATTTCCGGCAAGACCTTCTCGGCAAGACGCAACAGCCGATGCCCCGCCGCCGAGAGCTTCAAAGGCTTCGACCGGCGCACGAAAAGCTCAACACCGGCCTGATCCTCCAACCCCTTGATCTGATGGCTCAACGCCGATTGCGTGATGTGCAGGATCTCCGCCGCACGCGCCAGCCCGCCCGCGCGATGAATGGCCCGGATCGTCTTGAGGTGCCGAAACTCGATATGCATAAATTGAACAAACCTCATCTTGTTCGTGAATATTATGAAATTGTCTCACAACAGCCGACCTGCAACAAGAGGACAATTCACTCTGTCAGGATTGTTGCCATGCCCGCGCCCAACATCTCGTTCGAATTCTTCCCGCCAAAATCTCTCGAAGGGTCCTTCCGCCTTTGGGACACGGTACAATCACTCGCCCCGCTTGCGCCCCGCTTCGTCTCGGTCACCTACGGCGCAGGAGGTACCACGCGGGAGTTGACCCGCGACGCGGTCCGCACGCTGCACAGCAGTTCCGGCCTCAACGTCGCGGCACATCTGACCTGCGTCGATGCCAGCCGGTCAGAGACCCTCGCGATAGCAAATGATTTCGCCGCCGCCGGCGTGACTGAAATCGTGGCCCTGCGCGGCGATCCGCCCAAGGGCAGCGGCGCCTTCCGGCCACACCCCGATGGCTTCAACGACAGTTGCGAGCTGATCGCGGCCCTCGCAGAGACCGGCAAGTTCACCCTGCGTGTCGGTGCCTATCCGGAAAAGCATCCCGAGGCCGCGGATCAGAAGGCCGATATCGACTGGCTCAAACGCAAGATCGACGCCGGCGCCTCGGAGGCGATCACGCAGTTCTTCTTCGAGGCCGATACGTTCTTCCGCTTCCGCGATGCCTGCGTGAAGGCCGGGATCGACGCGCCAATCATCCCCGGCATCCTGCCGATCGAAAACTGGCAGAATGCGCGGCGGTTTTCGCTGGCCTGCGGTGCCAACGTCCCTGCATGGATGGATGATCTCTTCGACAAGGCCATTCGCGATGATCGCCATGATTTGCTGGCCACGGCCCTCGCGACCGAGCTGTGCAGCAAACTGATGGATGGCGGTGTCGAAGACCTGCATTTCTATACTCTGAACCGCCCCGAACTCACGCGCGACATCTGCCACGCCCTCGGTGTGGTCCCCGAAGTCTCCCTGCGCCACGTCGCCTGACACGGGATTGCGCTTGATCCGCCTCCGCCGCCCTGCCAAACAAAAGGTCAGGGCGGGCAAAGGAGGCATCGCATGAAATTCGTGGACGCTTTGGAGGATCTGCCCAGCGCATCGGACCTCGGGTCACGATCAGGCCTCGAGTTCATGCGCGCCATCCTGGCAGGTGAACTCGCCGCACCGCCCATCGCCCGAAACCTGGGGTTTCAACTCACCGATGTTGAGGATGGCAGCGCCACCTTCGAAGGCACGCCCGAATTCGGCGCCCTGAACCCCATGCGCGGCGTGCATGGCGGCTGGTACGGCACCATCCTCGACAGTGCGATGGCCTGCGCCGTCATGACCAAGGTGCCGCAGGGGGCAATCTACACCACCCTCGAATACAAGATAAACATCACCCGCGCGATCCCGGTTGGCACTCCCGTTCGGACCATCGGTTCGGTCGATCACGCCGGGCGCACCACATCCGTGGCCAGCGGCGAAATCCGCGGTATCGAAGACAACCGTCTTTATGCCACAGGCACGACCACCTGCCTTATCATGAAGGCACCTAACGCTGGCTAAATGGCTGGACCCGCTCCCTTTTTGCGACGGGGCGGGCGGGTGGGCGGCGCAAAAAGGGAGCGCGCGACGCACACCATATCTCACCCGATCTGCTGGTGCAGAACTTCCTCCAAACCCCGGTCGGTAACGGTGTCGTGCAACCGTTCACTCGGATCCTCTCCGACCTTACGCGCAGTTCTCAACAAGAAGATCTTGCTCCATCCCTGCCAGGTGCCAACCGACGGCGCATGGGCATCCATCGGGAAACGGCCCCGCCACCCCTCCGGCAAGGGCAGACCACAAAGCTCGGCCCGCTCCAACATCCATTGCAACGGCACATTCGCCAACGGCCGCGCTGCGTGGTATCCGCTCAACTGACCGCCGATATCCCCGTGGCTTCCCCGAAACCAGACCTGTTCGACCTTACCGGAATGATCCGGAGGGCTTTCCCACATCACGGGCGCATAGACCGCCCGCGTCTCGTCAAGCGCCAGCGCATGATAGCCATGACGCACCGACGGGCCCAACCTGTGCGAATGGAACGAATGGGCCGCTTCCGCCCAACGCCAGAGGATCGGCAGACGCAACCCAAGCGCCTTGACCGTGTCCCAGACACCTACCATCTCGATCGGCGTATCCGGATGGCAGAATTCGTCGGCAAAATCCCGGGCGACCGGGCTGCCGGGGGTGCATTGATAATGCCGGTACGCCGTCATGATGTTACGCTCGGTGGCGTGTTCATCGCGCAGAAGACCGACCGTGTCTATCAGGCCAGCAAGCGACCTGACCGCGTAGGCGCCCCGTGAATATCCCAAAAGGAAAATCCGGTCACCGGCCTTGTACCGGCTGGCCAGATACCCATAGGCGCGCCGGATCTGCCGGTTGATGCCCCGCCCCACCATCACATCCGGTGTCGCCCGCCAATCCTGCCACTGCAACCCCGCTTCATAATAAACAGACAAATCCGGCCCACTGACCTCAGACAAAAGCCGATAGGTCAGCCCCGCGTTGCTTTCACATCCCGGCGTCAGGGACGACATCGTCCCATCCAGGATCAGCACATGGGTCACCTGCCCCCGCGCCCTGGCGTATCCGGTTTGCCCGCGGCGCAGTCCGGGCCGCAGAAACTCGAAAACCGTCTTTGTCCAAGTGCGCCAGGACATGCCTTTGCCTTACCTTTCTTCTCCACCGGATGCCCGCCAGTTCCTCGGTGGCCGACACCTGTTTTTCTTATACTGCCGGGCCGCCATCCGGCCCCGCCCCCTCAACCTAGTCGCCAAATTCACGTTCGGCAAAGCCTGACGGCATCGGAGGCGCTGATCGCGGACAAGCAGAGCCATCTTGCCGCGTTTTCGTGAAGGCCGGGTTACTGTGACAGCACGCGACCTTACAGGCCAGCAACCCGCCCCAAAATTCATGTTTTATATCAGATGACTATGTGCTGGGACGGCGACCAAAACCGCCATTCAAGGAAAGATCCACCAAACCGGCCGATCCGTTGCGTGTCGTTGAATTTCGGATCAGATCAGGAGCCATCGCCCGACCCGGTCAACAGATCGTGACAACGGCACCACCGCGTCAGAGGGCGGCAACCGTAACCGGCGCCCCGAGCCCGTAGCCATTGAACTGCGTCGTCAATGACCGCGAATAAGCGCCCATCCCGGCAAAGAGCACGTAATCCCCCTCTTCGATATCCGACGGCAGCGGGAGCGGATCCGGCAGCCGGTCGATGCTGTCGCATGTCGGGCCGAAGACGACCCGCGGTTGCGCCGCACCGTCGCGCCATTGTCCCCCGGCACCAAGCACCCGTACCCGGTCGGTGCAGCAGATATCGCGCATCTCGAACAGCCCGCCATAGATGCCATCATTGAGGAAAAGCGAGCCATCAGCGCGCAGCGCCTTGACCCGGGCGGCCAACGTGAAGGCATCCGCCACCATCGCTCGCCCCGGCTCACAGACAAGCGCGGGCGCCTCATCCCCGAAACATGCATCCACCTCGGCCCGGATGTGATCGAAAATCGCCTCAAGGTCGGGCGCGGCCCCGGTCCGATGCGCGGCAAATCCGCCGCCTACGTTCAGCCGCGCGAGGCGCACCCCGGCCTCACGGGCCATCTCGGCCACAACCTTGATATAGCTGCCCCATGCCGCCGGATCGGCACATTGCGTCCCCGGATGGAACGTGACCGACGGCACGAAACCCTTGTCCACAACCTGGCGCAGCAAAGCCGCCGCACGCGCGGGTCCAACGCCGAATTTCTCCCCGAAATCATAGGCGGCACCCGCAACCGGCAAGGCAAGCCGCACCGAGATCTCCGCTCCGGCGGGCACCTGCGAAAGCTTCTTCAACTCCCGTTCGCAATCAACGGAATAGGACATGATCCCCAGGGCCACGGCCACGGAAATCTCCTCCTGCGACCGCACCGGATTGTGATAATGAAGCACCGCATCGGGACAGACCGAGCGCACCGCATACATCTCCCGCGGGCTTGCCACGTCAAAGGCGCGGATACCCGCTGCCACGAGATTGGCCAGCACTTCCTCCCCGGCATTGGCCTTGACCGCATAGGTCACGAGACCGTCAAACCCGTCCTGGAACCGCCGCGCCGTCGCCTGCAAAACCGCCGGACAGAAATAGACCAACGCCGCATCCGGCAGATGCCGCAGGAGATGCGCCCGGGGGTCGGGCCAGTTCGGAGAATTATGCATCGCAGTGCCTCATAACGTCTTTTTTCCCATCGTTCCGGGATTCACCGTCGATTTCACGTGTCATTTTATATATTATGACTGAAATACTTAACAAAATGACGAACAAGATATGCAAACTGACGAAACCGATCTCGCACTGCTCTCACTTCTGGGGGAAAACGCTCGCACACCGGTGGCCACCCTCGCACGCAAACTCGGCCTCGCCCGCACCACGGTGCAGGCCCGGCTTGACCGGCTCGAAACCACGGGCGTCATCCTCGGCTACAGCCTCCGCCTGGGGCAGACCGCCCGTCCGCCCCTGCGCGCCACCGTCCTGGTCAGCATCGAACCCCGCAGCGCCCCGGCGATCCTCGCACGCCTCAAATCACTCACCGAGGTCCGGCGTGTCCACACCACGTCCGGCCGTTTCGACCTGATCGTCTCGCTTGAGGCCACAACCACCGAGGCACTGGATGAAACCCTCGACCGCATCGGTGAGGCGAAAGGCGTCAACCGCTCCGAAAGCCTGATCCACCTCTCCACCAAACTCGACCGCGGCCCCTGAAGGCGCGCGACATCAGACCGACGCGCCCCGAGGAGGACGTCGGAGACGGACGACGAGATATCCGGCGTGCGCGGCACGCGCACTCAATCTGACAACCTCTGCCTTTCGCACCAATCCAGCAGCCAGTCGCGAAACACCCGAGCCGGCGGGCGGAGCGCCGCGCGGTCGGGATAGACCAGGTGATACGCCTCGCGCCCCCATACCGACACGCCGGGCAGACATGGAACAAGCCCCGCCTCCCGCATCGCCTTGTCGCTGGCAGGCGCCCGCGCCAGGGCGATCCCGGCCCCCTCAGAAGCCAGCGCCATCGCCATCATCGTGCTGTCGGCATAGAAGTACCGCGCCTGGCCCGGCAAAATCCCGAGACTGTCGAACACATGCGGCCACCCGGCGCGATGCGTCGCCACCTCGATCAACCGGTGCCGCATCAGATCGGCGGGGCCGTCAATCCCCGCCACGACCTCCGGCAATGCCACGGGATAGAGTTTCTCGCCCAGAAGCTTGTCGCCTTCCGCACCATAAGCCTGCGGGCTGCCAAAGATGATCTGCAGATCCGTAAACCCCCGGGCGAACTCGAAAGGCAGGTTGGCGGTGGTCAGGGTCATGTTGATGTCCGGGTGGGCAGAGGTGAAATCCTCATATCCCCGCGACAGCAGCCCTTGCGCGAAAATCAGGACCGATTGCACGAAAAGCTGTTGCGCCCGAGCCGCCCCAAAAAGCCCCTCGGTCGCATTCTCCAGCGTGAGAAGCGCCTGCTGCACCGACGGCAGATACGCCCGCCCCACCGCCGTCAGGCTGACCGCATGGGCGTGACGGTCGAAAAGCGCCACGCCCAACCGCTCTTCAAGCGCCCTGACCTGCTGCGACACGGCGGCAGGTGACATGTTGAGCTGCACCGCCGCCCGCGCGAAACTCTCGCATCGGGCGGCAGCTTCGAACACACGTAACCAGTTGAGCGAGGGAAGATTGACCGACATGCCGCAAGGCTAAGCTCAACTTAGCCTTAGCGTCCAGCACTATCGTTCTGCTTTTTCGACCGCAACGAGTAGCCTGCCCAAAGATCAAACCAAGGAGCGCCCAAGGTGCCGAAACCTCAATCTCTCATCGACGGTCGCTTGTCCGAGGGCGAGATCAGCCAATATTGGCGCGACGGATACCTCTTTCCCCTGGACGTTTTTGGCTCGGATGAGGCCCAATCATACCGCTCCGAGTTGGAAGAGATCGAGCGCGACTGGCGCGAGGCCGACCTGCCGCATCCGCTCAACATGTACAAGCGCACCAATGCCCATTGCGTGCTCCCCCTGGCGGCGCGGATGGCCAGCGACCCGCGCGTGCTGGACGCGGTCGAGGGTATCCTTGGCCCCGACCTGATGATCTGGTCGGCGGAGTTTTTCATCAAGGAACCGCGCACCACCCATGTGGTCGGCATGCATCAGGACCTCACCTATTGGGGCCTGGGAGAGACCTCGGACCAAGTCACCGCCTGGATTGCCCTTTCACCGGCCACGGTGGAAAGCGGCTGCATGGATTTCGTCCGGGGCAGCCACAAGAACCCGATCCTGCCCCACAACGACACATTCTCGGAAAACAATCTGCTCTCACGCGGACAGGAGATTGCCGTGGACGTGGCCGACGAAGACAAGACCCATATCGAGTTGCAACCGGGACAGATGTCGCTGCATCACGGGCTGACGATCCACGGCTCGGGTCCCAACCGCTCGGACGACCGGCGCGTGGGCTTTGCCATCCGCTACCTCAATCCGAACGCACAGCAACAGGTCGCCAAGCGCGATTTCGCGATGCTGGCCCGCGGCGCCGACCTGCAGGGCAACTTCATTCACTATGCCGCACCGACCGGAAATTTCGCGCCGCATTCCCTGACGCTCTACGATCAAATCCTCGCCGCCCAAAGGGACGCCCTTTCAGAAGGGGTTGACAGCGGCGCGCTCTTTAGCGGCCATAGGAACATGCAGAAACAAGGGATCGCTTAAATGGACAAAGTCAGCTTTACCCAGATGAAAGACGGCACCAAGGAAGAGTATGAATTCCTCACCGCCCATGAGATCGACCATACCAAACACACCGCGCAAAGGTTGCTGAAGGCGCTTGTGGATCTGGACGAAAGCCTTTCGGGCTACCAGATCACCCGCCTGGGCCACTCCGTGCAATCGGCAACACGGGCCTGGCGCGATGGGGCGGACACCGATTGGGTCGTCGGCGCGCTTCTGCACGATATCGGCGATATCTATGCGCCCTACAACCACGACGAATATGCCGCGACGATCCTCAAACCCTTCGTGCGGGAGCAGGTCACCTGGTGCGTGCAAACCCATGGCGATTTCCAAATGCTCTATTACGGCCATCACCTTGACGGCGCGGACCAGCACAAGCGCGACCGCCACAAGGACAACCCCTATTTCGACGATTGCGCCGAATTCTGCGAACGGTGGGACCAGGCGAGTTTCGACCCGGATTACGATGACCTGCCGCTCGACTTCTTCGCACCCATGGTCGAAGAAGTCTTTGCCCGGGAGCCCTACAGCGCCGATGTGATACAGCCCGGGATGCGCAAGCCACTCACCGACAAAACGGTTGCCGCCAGCCGGTAACGCACTGACCAGACAGGGATTTTTGACATGGAGCCGTCCGTGAACACTCGAGTTGTGCCTGAACGCAAGGGGCGCAAGACCTGGAATTACACGCCCGATCTGCCTCTTCGGCTCGCCCCCTATTGGGACTGGCCGCTTAGGCCACTGGCCTCGGTCAGGTACCTCCTGCGCAGTTGGAACCCGGTGGCGCAGCGGTTTCTCTTTCTGCTCGCGGCAATCGCCGTGTGGACCTGGTTCACGCCCGATCTTGACCGGGCGCGCACGCTCAGCCTCGATTGGATTTTCGATATCTGGCTGCGCAACCTCGTGATCCTGCTCGTGGTGGCGGGCGGGCTGCACCTGGCGCTCTGGAAGTACCGAACCCAGGCCGACGAGTACCGCTATGACATGCGACCGATGGTCAAGGGTGCAAAGATCTTCACCTTCAAGAACCAGGTCTGGGACAACATGTTCTGGACGCTTGGCCCGGCGCTTGCCTTCGCGACCTTCTGGGAGGCCCTGATGTGGTACGCCTATGCCAACGGTTGGGCCAGTATGATCACGCTCACGTCCAACCCGGTCTGGTTCGTGCTCCTGATCGTGCTCATCCCGATCTGGGCCGGGTTTCATTTCTACTGGCTGCACCGGCTCCTGCATGTCGGCCCGCTTTACACCCGTATTCACGCCTGGCATCACCGCAACATCAACACCGGGCCCTGGTCCGGGCTTGCCATGCACCCGGTCGAAAGCTTCTTACTGATGTTCGACACCATGATTTTCTTCCTTCTGCCCGCGCACCCCACACATGTTCTATTTTTGATATTTCATCACCTGATTGGCGCCCCGACATCGCATGCAGGGTTTGAAAACATCAAGTTTGGTAAATCCGCCAAGCTGGGCCTGGGTGACTTTTTTCACCAGCTTCACCACAAGTTCTTCGATTGTAACTACGGCACCTGGGAGACGCCCTGGGATAAATGGTTCAACACCTTCCATGACGGCACGACCGAGGGTGACAGCCATATCCGGGAGCGGCGCCGCAAGATCTGGTCACGGGCTGGCTAGAGCCTAAAAACCCGCGCAGGTGCGCGCAGCTTGCCCCTGCACGCACCTGCTTCGGGATCCGGCCGGCCAGGAAGAAAACCGGCGATCCGTGTTCGATTGCAAGACCACCGCAGACAAATGTCGATATGCCTCGAATGGCCCCGGAGGACAGGACTGAAACCGCCCCCTTCTTTCGACCTTATGGCAAGGAGAGATTCGCGCCAAAGTATATTTTTTCTAAAATTTTATCGCGCCAGAGTTGTTATTTGCGGCCCAGCAAACCCAAACTGCGAAACCATATGAACAGCAACCCGCCGATGATGGCCAAGGCCAGGGTCACGATCCAGAAAGATCCGCCATATTGCGTCCCCGGCACACCGCCCACATTGATGCCCAGCAAACCGGTGATGAGCCCAAGGGGCAGGAAAATTGCCGCAACGACCGACAAGATCAACATCTGCTGGTTCATCGTCTCCGCGCGGGCATCCATGATCTGATCCTGGACCACTTGCGCCCGATCGCGGATGGCGTCCAGTTCTTCGGCTAGGCGGGTCATCCGCTCCGTCGCCTCCCTCAGGCGCGCGCGGCCTTCCGGCGCGATCCACGCCATCTCTTCGATCTCGAATGTGCTGAGCGCGTCCCGCTGCGGCGCCATGTGCCGCCGGAGCATGATGGACACCCGCCGCACATTGGCCAGATCGAACCGCGATGCGGGCACGCCTCCGTCGATCAGTTGATCTTCGAGCACGTCGACCTTTTCGTTCAACTCCGCCACCACCGGCTCCGCCCGGTCGGCGAGCCGCAAGGCCAGACGCGCGACCAGTTCCGCGGGGTGTTCCGCGCCCTGCCCCCGCTCGAACCCCGCCATCACATCCGCCACGGCCCGCAGTTGCCGCAGTTGAACACTCATGACCAGCTTCTCGGTGATCCACATCCGGAGCGAGATCATGTCCTCGACCTCGTCCCCGGGGTTCAGGTTGACGCCACGCAGGTTCATCAACACCCCGTCGCCGTGCACCGTGCAGCGCGGCCGCGTTTCGGGCGCCAGCAACGCGCGCAGCACCAGCGGGTCAAGCCCCGCCTCTTCTAACCAGCCTCGTGCCCCCTCCTGCGCCACATCCACATGCAGCCAGACATAACCCGGCGCATGCATATCAAGCAGGTGCGGACCTTGACCCACATGCACCGCCGTGGCCGCGCCCGCCTCCGTCACGTGCCATTGGGAAACACCGTCCATCATCCTGCCTCCGTTCGCCTCTCCACAATCTGCGCCGTATTTTCGCGCCTGTCACGGGGCCGCAAGAAAATACCGTCGCGACCTTCCCCTTGCCCCCTCGTTTCGCTAGACGTGCGGGCAACAGATTTATGACGCGAGGCGCCCCCATGGCGATGGAAAAAACCTTCAACGCGGCCGAGGCCGAAGACCGCATCTACAAGGCCTGGGAAGCGGCCGACGCCTTTGCCGCAGGCGCCAATGCCAAACCTGGGGCCGAGACGTTTTCGATCATGATCCCGCCGCCCAACGTGACCGGCGTGCTGCACATGGGCCATGCGTTCAACAACACATTGCAGGATATCCTGATCCGCTGGCACCGGATGCGCGGCTTCGACACGCTCTGGCAGCCGGGGACCGATCATGCGGGCATCGCCACGCAGATGGTCGTGGAACGCCGCCTTGCGGAAACACAACAGCCCAGCCGCGCAGAGATGGGGCGCGAGGCCTTCACGCAGAAGATCTGGGAGTGGAAAGCGGAATCCGGTGGCACGATCGTCAGTCAGCTCAAGCGCCTCGGCGCCTCCTGTGACTGGTCGCGCGAGGCCTTCACCATGTCCGGCGCCCCCGGGGCGCCCGCCGACGTGGCCAGCGGCAATTTCCACGATGCGGTCATCAAGGTCTTTGTCGAAATGTACAACAAGGGCCTGATTTACCGCGGCAAGCGGCTCGTGAATTGGGATCCGCATTTTGAAACCGCGATTTCCGACCTTGAGGTCGAGAATATCGAGGTTGCCGGCCATATGTGGCACTTCAAATACCCGCTCGCCGGTGGGGCCACCTATACCTATGTCGAAAAGGATGAAGACGGGAATGTAACGCTCGAAGAAGAGCGCGATTATATCTCCATCGCCACGACCAGGCCCGAAACGATGCTGGGCGACGGTGCGGTTGCGGTCCACCCCTCGGATGAACGGTATGCGCCAATCATCGGAAAACTCTGTGAAATTCCCGTTGGCCCCAAGGAGCATCGCCGCCTGATCCCGATCATCACCGATGAATATCCTGACCCTGATTTCGGCTCGGGCGCGGTCAAGATCACCGGCGCGCATGATTTCAACGACTACCAGGTCGCCAAGCGCGGCGGCATCCCGATGTACCGGTTGATGGACACGAAAGGCGCGATGCGCGCTGACGGCACGCCCTATGCCGAGATGGCCGAGATTGCGATGGCCGTCGCCAAGGGTGAGCGGGAATTGAGCGAGGCCGAGGCCGATACAATCAACCTCGTCCCCGATGATCTACGCGGGCTGGACCGGTTTGAGGCGCGCAAGAAGGTTGTCGAACAGATCACCTCCGAGGGGCTGGCGGTGATGGAGCTTGTCCCGGTGACCGATGCGGATGGCGGTGAAAGCGTCGATGCGCGGCCTCTGGTCGAAAACAAGCCGATCATGCAGCCCTTTGGCGACCGCTCCAAGGTGGTGATCGAGCCGATGCTGACCGACCAGTGGTTTGTCGACACGGACAAAATCGTCGGTCCCGCGCTGGAAGCGGTCAAGGACGGCACGGTAAAAATCCTGCCCGAAAGCGGAGAGCGCACCTATTACCACTGGCTGGAAAACATCGAGCCCTGGTGCATCTCGCGCCAGCTCTGGTGGGGGCATCAGATCCCGGTTTGGTATGGACCGAAAGTTCACTACAAGGAACACGCTGACGGCAATGTCGATTTCGAGATCGACTTCAGTGAACTTACTTCATTTTGCGCCGCAACCAAGGCTGAAGCTATCGAGAAAGCGCAAGCCCATTACGGCATCACGGTAAGCGCCTTCGCTGATGAAACGGAAGCGAAGGCGGCCGCGAGCGACCCGCAAAAAATTATGGCTGCCCCAATCTATCGCGACCCAGATGTGCTTGACACCTGGTTTTCCTCCGGTCTCTGGCCTATCGGCACACTGGGCTGGCCCGAGGAGACAGAGGAACTCAAGAAATACTTCCCCACCTCGGTGCTGGTCACCGGGCAGGACATCCTGTTCTTCTGGGTCGCGCGGATGATGATGATGCAGTTGGCGGTGCTGGATGAGGCCAAACCCGTCACCGAGCGCATCCCCTTCCACGATGTTTACCTGCACGGGCTTGTCCGCGATGCCAAGGGCAAGAAGATGTCGAAATCCACCGGCAACGTCATGGATCCGCTTGATATCATTGACGAATACGGCGCCGACGCGCTGCGCTTCTCCTCCGCAGCGATGGCCGCGTTGGGCGGGGTCCTGAAGCTCGATATGGAGCGGATCAAGGGTTACCGCAATTTCGGCACCAAGCTCTGGAACGCTGCGCGCTTTGCCGAGATGAACGGCGCGACGGGCAGCGATGGCACCCTGCCCCAACCCTCCGCCACCGTGAACAAATGGATCATCGGTGAGACCGCCAAGGTCCGCGAGGCCGTTGATGCCGCGATGGCGGGCTACCGTTTCAACGACGCGGCCTCGGCGCTTTATGCCTTTGTCTGGGGCAAGGTGTGTGACTGGTATGTGGAGTTTTCCAAACCGCTTCTGCTCGATGGGGACGCCGCCACCAAGGCCGAGACGCAGGCCACGATGGCCTGGGTGATCGACCAATGTCTGATCCTGCTTCATCCGATCATGCCCTTTATCACCGAAGAGCTTTGGGGCACTTTGGGCGACCGGCAAAAGATGCTGATCCACGCGGAATGGCCCACCTATGGCGCTGAGATCATTGACGAAAGCGCCGACCGCGAGATGAACTGGGTGATCGACCTGATCGACGGCATCCGCTCAGCCCGGGCGCAGGTTCGGGTGCCGGTGGGGCTTTACGTGCCGCTGGTCGTGACCGAGCTGAGCGATGTCGGCCGCGCCGCATGGGCCAACAACGAGACCATGATCAAGCGCCTTGCGCGGATCGAGGACCTGAGCGAAGTGGACGCCTTCCCCAAGGGCTGCATCACCGTACCTGCCGAGGGCGCGAGCTTTGGCCTGCCGCTGGCGGATGTGATCGACGTGGGCGAGGAAAAGGCGCGGTTGGAGAAGACGATTAGCAAGCTCGACAAGGAGTTGGGCGGCTTGCGCGGACGTCTGAACAACCCGAAATTCGTCGAAAGCGCGCCGGACGAGGTGGTGGCCGAGGCCCGCGAAAACCTCGCCTTGCGCGAGGAAGAGCATGGCAAGCTGCAAGCGGCATTGGACCGGCTGAACGAGATCGGTTGAGCCGTCGGGAAAAGACCGAGACAGTTCTTGGGCTTTCCGCGTCTGTGCAGAACCACCCGCCCCGGGTCACGCCCGGGGCGGGTGAGGATTCTACAAAAAGCCATGCCGGATGAGCGGACGATTGATATCCGCACAGGAAAGTACCCGGTCGCGCTGGCTGCGCCAGCACTCGGCGCCTGCGGCGGGCGGGGGGCTCGCTGCGCTCGCCCTTTTCAGAATACCGGTTTGCGCTTTGCCATATTGGCAGCAATGACCTCCATCTGGTGCGGTTTGCCGATCAGGTCCGCCTGCTCGCGGCTTTCGGCGAGCAACACCGCGTCCGCATGGGCACCGCTCTCGGCAAATTCGATCAGTCGTTTTGCAGCACGGATCGCGGACGGACTTTTGCCCGCGATATCTTCTGCAATCTCAAGCGCCTTTGCGCGGGGATCCTCGGCAAGTTCGGTGACCAGACCCCAGGTGCAGGCCGTTTCCGCCGGTATCGGCGTGGCGGAATAGATCATGCGGCGAATGACATCGCTGCGCGCCAGGCGCGGCAGCAAGACCATCCCGCCCATGTCGGGGATAAGGCCCCATTTCATCTCCATGATCGCCAGCTTCGCGTCGGGGGCGGCAATGCGGATATCGGCGCCAAGCGCCAGTTGGAACCCGGCGCCATAGACCGCCCCGTGCAGCGCCGCGATGACCGGCACCGGCACGCGCCGCCAAACCATGGCGACCTCCTGGAAGAGATTGGTGTTGCCATGGGTCCGCGGCATCACCAAAGCCTCGGGATCGCCGGCGGCCAGTTGCGCGAAACTCATCACGTCGAGACCGGCGCAGAAGGACTTGCCTTCGCCCGCCAGCACGACGGCGCGGATATCGGCCTCGAGAAGGTCCTGCCCTGTCGCAACGATGGCATCCGCCATCTCGGGATCGACAGCGTTCATCTTGTCGGGGCGGGACAGGGTGACCCGGGCGATGTGATCGGTGATGTCAACGGAAACGCGGCTCATGGAACTTCTCCTCTGTTGGCCCCATGAAAGCCCAAACGCCGACCTACCGCCAGTGGAACGTCAGGGCACGATGCGTTCCACGGCCCGCATCATGCCGAGCGATTTGTCATAGACCAGTGTCAGGATGCGGCGTCCGCCGGTGCGCGTGGCGATTGCGGGCACGGATCGCAGCGTTCCCGCGGCAAGCGTGGCGGCAATGAACCCGCGGCGTGTAAAATCGGGCATGATATCCCCTCCCTGATGACCGAACTGCCATTTGACGTAAACACGCCGCTTTTGTTTTCAAGGGCTTGCGGTGCGCTGCGCGATACCGTTATCTCACCTGCATGACCGGTCCGCGATACACCAAACTCGTCCAATCCCTGCCTGCCAGCGTGCCTTTTGTCGGCCCCGAGGAGCAGGAACGCACCCGCGGCGCGGCTTTTGCGGCGCGGCTTGGGGCAAATGAAAACGTGTTTGGTCCGTCACCCAAGGCCATCGCCGCCATGCGGGCCGCGTCGGGCGAGATCTGGAAATACGGTGACCCGGCGAGCCATGATCTGCGCCAGTCGCTGGCTGCGCATCTGTCGGTCGCGCCGCAAAATATCGTGGTGGGCGAAGGGATTGACGGGTTGCTTGGCTATCTCGTGCGGATGCTGATCGGCCCGGGCGATGCGGTGGTCACCTCGGACGGGGCCTATCCCACGTTCAACTACCATGTGGCGGGCTTCGGCGGGGTGCTGCACAAGGTGCCTTATCGCGACGATCGCGAAGACCCTGAGGCCCTTTTCCGGCGCGCCGCGGAGGTGGGTGCGAAGCTGGTGTATCTTGCGAACCCCGACAACCCGATGGGGACGTGGCAGCGCGGCGAGGATATCCGTGGTGCGCTTGACCTCCTGCCCGACGGCTGCCTGTTGCTGCTCGACGAGGCCTATATCGAATTTGCACCGACCGACGCCGTGCCACAGATCGCCATCGACGACGCCCGTGTCGTCCGGATGCGCACCTTTTCAAAGGCTTACGGCATGGCGGGCGCACGCGTGGGTTATGCCTTCGGGGCCGAGGAGCTGATCCGCAGCTTCGACAAGATCCGCAATCATTTCGGTATGAACCGCGCAGCCCAGATCGGCGCCTCGGCCGCGCTGGAGGATCAGGCGTGGTTGAAGCAGGTTCAAGACCAGGTGGCCGCCTCCCGCGCCGAAATCAGCCGGATCGCGGGTGAAAACGGGCTGAAGGCACTCGCCTCGGCCACGAATTTCGTGGCGGTGGATTGCGGCCAGGACGGCGAGTTTGCGCGCGATGTGCTGACCGGTCTCGTCAACCGTGGCCTCTTTGTCCGCATGCCATTCGTGGCGCCGCAGGACCGCTGCATCCGGATCAGTTGCGGCAGGCCAGAGGATCTGGCGCTTCTGGCGGACGCCCTTCCCGATGCGCTGGCAGATGCCCGCCGTTGACGGGTTTTTGTGGCGGATTTTACCGCGCCACGCTTGTTTTCTGCGCTAAGTTACCACCATGCGAAGAGGAAACCTGCCTTCCGCCCCGAACTACACCAACGCCGCGCTGGTGATGGGGTTGGTGAATTTACTCTGGATTTTCATGACACTGTGGGCTGTCTTTGGATTTCCCTTTGTCCTGCTCACCGGATTTGTGCTCGACCGGATCATCACCCGCATTGGTGCGCGCGGTTAGGGCCAGGATCGCGCCAAGGGTGCCCGGCGGGTCCAACCGACGACGCGCCGCCACACCGCCCTGTCCTCCAACCGATCTTGTGGCTTGTCTTACCCCCGCGCCTTGCCTACATGGTGGCGAGCCGGGCCGGATCAGGCCCCTGACGGAGCGCACGGACCTCATGAGCCTTTTCAAACGCATCGTGGATTGGGAAAAAGATCTGCGTGCCTCCTATAATGTCGATCTCTCGACGCCGGAAAACCGGCGCCGCGCGCATATCTACAACCTGTGGTTCGACCACGCGATCTTGCGCAAATTCTGGACGAATTTCTTTCCCGTCGCCCCCGGCGTTTATCGGTCGAACCAGCCGACCCATGAGCGGTTCGTGAAACTCAAGGCGATGGGGATCAAATCGGTTCTGAACCTGCGCGGATCGGCGGGCGCGGCGCATTACCTGGTCGAGGAGGAAAGCTGCCGCAAACTCGGGCTGAACCTGGTCAATTGCACATTGCATGCGCGCTATGCGGCCCCGCGTGAGGATATCCTGGCGGTGATCCGGGCGTTCCGCGAAATCGAGAAGCCCTTTGTCATGCACTGCAAATCCGGTGCCGACCGGGCGGGTTTTGCCAGTGCGATCTATCTTCTGGTGATCGAAGGCAAGCCGCTCGCAGAGGCGCGCAAGATGCTGAGCGTCAAATACCTGCACCTGAAATGGTCGCGCACCGGCATCCTTGGCTTCATCTTCGACATGTATGAAGAGCGCAATGCGCAGGAACCGATTGATTTCGAAGACTGGGTTGCCACGGAGTATGACAGCACCGAGGCGCAGGCGAAATACAACGCCACCCATAATCCAAAATTCTGAAGGGGCGCTTCAGTAGCGCCGTGCCAACTGCTCGGGGGCCGCGCCGGCAAGGTAGCGCAAAAGCAGGATCAGGTTCCGCAATCCGCGCCGCATCCACCCGTCGCGCCGATACCGGTCCGCGCCGGTGGTGATCGCCAGCGGCAACATCACCAGACGCCCCTTGAGTTTGCGGACGATGGCCACGTCCTCCATCAGGGGAATGTCCGGGAAACCACCGATGGCGTCGTAGTCCGCGCGCGAGATCAGGAGGCCCTGATCGCCATAGGGCAGCCCGAAGAGCCTTGACCGGAGGTTCGCCCAGCCCGCCACCAACGCCGGTGCCATACCACGCGCGTCGAATTTCAGGCGAAAGCAGGCCGGGCGGCCCGCGGCCATTTGGGCCTCCACCGCGTCGCTCCAGCCGTCTGGCAGTTGCGAATCTGCATGTAAAAACAACAGCCAATCGCCGCCCGCGGCCCCGGCCCCTCGGCGCAACTGACCACCGCGCGATGGCGGGCCAGAGACCTGCACCGCGCCTGCCTCTTCGGCAATTGCCATGGTCGCGTCCTGCGACCCGCCATCGGAAATCACCAGTTCACGGATCAACCCGGTCTCAACCCCCGCCATCAACGCGCTCAGGCAAGCGGGCAGCGCCGACGCCGCATTCAGCGTGGGGATGACGACAGATAGTTTTGCGCGCATCTCGGGGGTCCCTGTTGCAGTCACCGACGTGACCTATATTACACGGATAACAAATCCTGGAGGGGTCATGAACCGCACGATCCTCGAAATCGCTGGCAATGATGCCACCACGTTCCTGCAAGGGCTGGTCACCAATGACGTGGCCCGCCTTGACCAGGGGTTGGTCTATGCTGCGCTGCTGACCCCGCAGGGCAAGTACCTGGCGGATTTCTTCCTGATCCAGCACGGCAGCGCCATCCTTCTGGACGTGGATGCCGGTCTTGCGCCGGGCCTGCTTCAGCGGCTCACCATGTACAAGCTGCGGGCGGATGTCATGATCACCCCGTCGGATCTGGGCGTCAGTCGGGGGACGGGCGACACACCACAAGGCGCCCTGCCCGATCCGCGGCATCCTGATCTGGGTTGGCGGCTCTACGGCGGGCAAGCCGACGATGACGGGACAGATTTCGACGCAATTCGCGTGGCCCATTGCATCCCCGAGACCGGGATCGAACTCACCCCCGATACCTTCATCCTCGAAGCCGGGTTCGACCGGCTGAACGGCGTCGATTTCCGCAAAGGCTGCTACGTCGGACAGGAAGTGACCGCGCGGATGAAACACAAGACCGAATTGCGCAAGGGCCTGCGCACCGTCCAGATCGACGGGACCGCGCCGGTCGGCACCGCCATCACTGCGGATGGAAAACCTGCCGGAACGCTTTTCACGCAATCCGAGGGGCAGGCCATCGCCTACCTGCGGTTTGACCGCGCCAAAGGTGCGATGCAGGCGGAAGACGCGCGGATCACACTCCCGAGCGGGGCGTAAAAAAGGGGCCGATGACGGCCCCTCCCTGTCGGTTTTTGCAACCAGTGCGCTAGGCGCGCTCGGAATATTCCATGGTCTCCGTGTTGACCACGATCGCCTCATCCGGGCCGACGAAGGGCGGCACCATGACCTTGACGCCATTGTCGAGGATGGCGGGCTTGAAGCTGTTCGCGGCGGTCTGTCCCTTCACCACCGGTTCGGTCTCGGCGATGGTGCAGGTGACCTTCTGCGGCAAGGTCGCGTTGAGTGCTTCGGCCTCGTAAAACTCCACCGTGATCGTCATGCCATCCTGCAGAAACGGCCGACGATCGCCAAGGATATCAGCGGGAAGTTGGATCTGCTCATAGGTCTCGGCATCCATGAAATGGAGCTGACCGTCATCCTCGTAGAGGAACTGCTGATCTTTCTGCTCCAGCCGGACACGCTCGACCTTGTCGGCGCTGCGGAAACGCTCGTTCAACTTGGAGCCATTGCGCAGATTGCGCAGCTCGACCTGGGCAAAAGCGCCGCCCTTACCGGGCTTTACATGGTCGACCTTCACGGCGGACCAAAGCCCGTCATTATGTTCCAGAACATTGCCTGGGCGGATCTCGTTTCCGTTGATTTTCGGCATTGGGCAAAACCTTGGCAAAAGGTTGATCGGAGTTTGACATACCCTATATCTGGGGACATGACAGGGCGCAAGACGACGAAATATCGTGCTGCAAGTGCGAAAGGTATGCGATTAATGCATGGAAGCTATGCATTTAAAGCCTATCCGAATCACTGAAAGATCGTCATAAAGGGCGCCACGCCAAAATTACAAGAGCAAAGAAAAACAAGGACGAACCATGAAGGATTTCGTTGACGGCACAGCCTTCAAAAGTGAACAGGGCAATCGTGCACGTAAACTTTTCGCAGCCGTCGTACTGGCTGCACTGGACGACGCCATTTCTGATGACAAGAAATATGGCAACGGACCGGAACAGATCGCCCGCTGGGCGCGCTCCCGCGATGGCCGCGAGGTGCTGACCTGTGCCGGGATCGACCCGAACGAACGTGTCGTTTCGGGACTGATGGAATTTGTCTCGAAAGGCGTTCGGACATCGGTCGCGCTTTCGCGTGAAGAAAGCGAACGCCGCAATGCGGCCGCTCAGGCCGAAGCCGCCTGACGCAAGAAAACCCGAAGAGGTTTCGAAAGCCCTGCCTTCGGCGGGGCTTTTCTTTTGCCGTCGAATGGGCATTTGGATGACGCCTCGCAGCGCCATACAGCAGGAGAGGTTCTGACCTCGCGCCACTCAACCCAAGGTAGCGCCCGCCCTGTCAGGTGCCGCCCGTCGCAAAGATAAAGACCCAAAAGAAGACCGGCGCCAATTGCATCGCCGCGGCCACGCAGATCACCGCGCGCGACCTGAGGCTGCCAAAGCGGAAGAAGAGCAGAATGCAAAACCCGAAGGAGACCAGCATCTCGATCGGGCCCACGATATCGCCGTAATGCTGCCTGTCCCAATAGCTGACCGGGCTGTGAAATACCCAATCGCTGAGCGGCCAGAAATGCGCGCGCCCGTCGTCGTGGTGCAGCGGAAAATCGAATGCCAGGTGCAGCAGCCCTGCCCCGGCAAAAACCATCGCCGTGGTGGATCTGAACCACCATGCCAGCCCCAGGCCAATCCCCCAGAGAATGAACGAGTTGTCGATCTTGAACACCATCTGCCAGGCATCGGAAAAGTAAAGCGTATCAAACACATACCCCGGGCTGTACCCCAGCACGAAGAGCGAGATACCTGCCATGAGATAAAGCGACAGGTCCGGCGCCAGCGCCCCGGCGAGCGCCGCGATCGTCCGGGGGCGTTCGTGGGGGCGGGCAAAGGCCGCGGCGGCAAAAATCAGATGGGCGGGTGTGTTCATGTCTTTCCCTCGGCGCAGGTGGCCTTTATCACCTGATGAGGGAGTATGGGGCAGACCATGACAAAAGCAATCATGATCCAGGGGGCGGGCTCGAATGTGGGCAAGTCGATGGTTGTCGCGGGCCTCGCCCGGGCTTTTGCCAATCGCGGTCTGTCGGTTGCCCCCTTCAAGCCGCAGAACATGTCCAACAATGCTGCGGTAACCACGAATGGTGGCGAAATCGGGCGGGCGCAGGCCCTGCAGGCGATGGCCAGCCGGCGCGCGCCGCATACGGACATGAACCCAGTTCTGCTAAAGCCGGAATCCGAGATCGGCGCGCAGATCATCCTCAATGGCGAGCGGTTCGCGACGATGCGTGCGGCGGACTATGGCAAGGCGAAGTCGCAGCTCTTGCCGCCTGTTCTGGAGAGTTTTCACAGGCTTTGCGGCACCGCCGACCTGGTCCTGATCGAAGGGGCTGGCAGCCCGGCCGAGATCAACCTGCGATCCGGTGATATCGCCAATATGGGCTTTGCCGAGGCGGCGGGTGTGCCGGTGATCCTCATCGGCGACATCGACCGTGGGGGCGTGATCGCGCAGATCGTTGGCACGCAGGTCATTCTGCCCAAGGCTGATGCGGATCTCATCAAAGCCTTTGCAATCAACAAGTTCCGGGGTGACACTCAACTATTCGATGACGGTCTCAGGGAAACGGTACGCCGGACCGGCTGGCCCTCGCTTGGTGTCATCCCGTGGTTTGATCAGGCGTGGCGGCTGCCGGCGGAGGATGTGCTCGACATTTCCTCGGCCAGCGGTGGCGCATGCAAGATTGCGGTTCCCCGCCTGTCGCGCATCGCCAATTTCGACGATCTCGATCCGCTGTCGTCGGAGCCGGGCGTACAGGTGGAGATCATCCAGCCCGGACGCCCCTTGCCCGGCGATGCAACGCTGGTGCTGATCCCCGGCAGTAAATCCACCATCGGTGACCTTGCGGATTTTCGCGCCAATGGCTGGGATATCGACCTCGCCGCGCATATCCGGCGCGGGGGCCATGTGCTGGGTCTGTGTGGCGGGTATCAGATGCTGGGCCAGAGCGTTGCCGACCCGGAGGGAATCGAAGGCGCCCCATCCGAGGTCAATGGGCTGGGGCATCTGGATATCCGCACGGTTATGAAGCCAAAAAAGCGGGTGGTTCTGACCCAGGCCACCTATACGGCCACGGGCGACCCGGTTGAAGGCTACGAGATCCACCTGGGAGAGACCGATGGCCCGGATTGCGACCGGGCCTGGCTGTCGGTGAATGGTCAGCGCGCGGGGGCGGCGAGCGCCGACGGGCGTATCCGGGGATGTTACCTGCACGGGCTCTTCACGTCGGACACTTTCCGGGCCTCATTCCTGGCCGAACTGGGCGCGACGTCGCAAATCGCCTATGGCGCCGATGTCGAAGACACGTTGGATGCGTTGGCGCAGCACCTTGAAAGTCACATGGACCTTGATTTGCTGCTGGAACTGGCCGAGACGCCGCGGAGTTATTCCAACTCCTGACTGGCCAATGCGCGGTGGATTTCACGACGCACGAGCTTGCGCACGTTGCGGGTGATCCGCTCTCCCAAAGCGCCCTGCAACTCCTGTCTGACGATCTCGCTGACCATGTCACGCAGCGACTCTTCGTCGAGCATTGCTTCTTCCGTCGCCAAGGTCTCAGCTGCTTCGTCGGCCGCGTGTTCCCGGGCGCGGTTCTCGTCATCGGCCTGGCGCGCTCCTGATTGCGACCGGAAGACAAACGGGGCCGGATCCGTGTCGGACATCATTTCCTGCAGGTCATCCACACCCGATTGATCCGCGTCTTCGACCGCTGTTTGGGTCTCCGTGACAGGCGGCACACGCGCCAGATCGGCCATGACCCGCGCCAGATCGGCGTCGTCATCCTCCGCGGATACCTCCGCTGTTGCCTCATCATCCGTTTCGCCTTGGTCACTGTCGGTCTGCGCCGCCTCGTCCTCGGCTTCCGGAACTTCCAGATCTTCTGCCGGGTCCGCCGCCGCTGCGGTCTCCTCGACTATCATATCGGCCGGATCGCCTTCGACGTCATCTGCATCATCCTCGGACACAGCCGCCTCATCGGCCTCGTCCGCATCCTCTTGCCAGGGAAGCGGGCCAACCGGGCTGGCAGCATTGTCATCTTCGGTGGTGCCGTCCGGGTCCCAGGCGTCTTCGGTCGTGGCAATGATCGCCTCAAACTCCGCAGCGCGGCGCTGCAGGTTGTTGGCGGCTTCATCGTCGGCCGTCTCGCCCGCGCTGTCCGCGCGTTCGTGATCTTCCAGAACGCGAAAGTCCGGCGGGTTTTCGCCATCGTCTGCGGCGTCCTGCACGGTCAGCGATGCTTCGTCTATTTCATTAGAATTCTCGGTAGTTTCGGACAGGATCGCGTCCAGCGTATCCAGAGAATCTGTGTCCTCGGCAGTGACGTCCGTCTCCTCCTCAGCAACCTTGGCGTCATCCGTCGCCTCAAGCTCTTCATCCGGCGCCGCAGCGTCGGCAATCTTTTCAAAAAACGCCTCGTCAGAGGCCGCTTCGGTTTCTGTCGCTGTCACGTCCTCGGGCGCATCTTCGACAGGCTCGGCGGCGCCGTCATCATCGGCCAGAAGTTCGGTAATATCCTGATCTTCAACGGCATTCTCGGCACTCTCAGCCACGTCATCGGCGGGTTCATCGACCCTCAGCGCAGGGGTCAGGACCAACTTCTCCGCCACGTCTTCCTGCGCTTCACCCTCACCGCGCTCAGCCTGGTCCGACGTGGACACAAGCCGGCGGATTGAGGACAGGACGTCTTCGATTTCCACGTTTGTTACGGGTTTCGACATGTCTGAATACCACTCTTGCCTGAGCATAGTTTATCTATGCGCACCATCTCACACAACCGATTAGAAAAGGATTTAGTTTTTGCCCAGGGCCCGCAAAACTTTGTCCAGCTGCCGCCCCTGCTTGCTGCTGTTGGTCGGCGCGTCCTTGACCAGATTGTAGTAAGCGGTCGCATCATAGGTCTGCACACCCAGATTGAGGTCTTTGGCCGTCAACTGCCCGGTGGCCGCCAGCACCCCGTAGGCAGCGATGTAAACATCGACCTGCGCCGAGATCAGGTTGGCGCGGGCATCGAGCAACTCCTGCTCGGTGTCCAGAACGTCAAGCGTGGTCCGGGCGCCCAGTTTGGCCTCTTCGCGGACACCGTTGAACGCGACCGTCGCGGCGCGGACGCCCTCTTCACCGGCAGCCGCAGCAGCCCGGGCCGCCCGCAGGTTCGCATAGGCGTTACCGACATTCTGCTGCACCAGATGACGTACTTCGTGCAACGCGCCACGCTGTGCATCGCGCTGCGCCATCGCCTGGCGTGTCGCCGCGCTCAGCCGTCCCCCCTGATAGATCGGGCCGGTGACTTCGATCCCGACCGATCCGTTGCGGGCAAAATTGGAACCGCCAAGCTCTTCCTCGGCGCTCAAGCGCGTCGCCAGGTTGACGGTCGGGCGGACCGCGGCCTTGGCGACCTGGATGTTCAGGTCGGCCACCGCCACGTTATGGCGGGCCTGCAACATGTCGGGATGCTGACGCACGGCAACCGCCTTGGCGGCCTCCACGTCCCCCGACAAACGCGGCAGACGGGACGGCGGAACCAGGTTGCCGGGTTTACGGCCGACGGCGGCGCGAAACTCCTCGACCGCCTGCAGCAGATCACCCTGCGCAAGCGCCAGCCCGCTGCGGGCATTGGCCAGACGCGATTCCGCCTGTGCCACATCGGTCCGCGTCACCTCACCGACTTCGAACCGGTCCTTCGCAGCGCGCAGCTCTTCCTGCAGCAGCCTCAGGTTGTTTCGACGGATGGAAACGAACTCGTTGTTGCGGCGCACATTCATATAGGCCGTAACCGCACGTAAAAGCACCTGTTGCTCGATCGAGATCAACCCCTGGCGCGTCGCCAGAACCAATTCCTTTTGCGATTCAATCTGCAGCCGCGTCCGCCCGAAATCGAAAAGCAGCAGCGTTCCCGTAATCCCGACATTGATGTCGGTCGAGTGGCTGTTATTTGTGCCCGTTCTATTGCGGTTACGTCCGAACGATCGGGTGAGATCCGACGACCAACTGATGATCGGGCGCAGCCCCGAGACGGCAATCGCCACGTCCTCATCGGCGGCACGCAAAAGCGCCCGGTTTTGGCGCAGAAGGCCACTGTGGTCATAGGCACTCGCCAGCGCATCGGCCAAAGTCTCAGCCGTGGCAACCGCCGGCGCGCCAACGGTCAACGCGATCGTCAGCCCCGCCACCTTGAGCGTTGAAAAAATGCCTCTCATCACAGCCGCCTCCAATTGACCGGGCCTTCTGGCCCTCAGAACGTAAACGCCGCGTGTCTTTCGAACCCTGGCATCACAGGGGCGCCTGCGTTGAATGAAAACCGCCAGTTGATCCGGCCATCAATCTTGTAGCCGACGCGCACCACGCCCAATGCGCCTTCCATGAACAGGCAGCCGATCCGCCCGCCATCCTTGAGCTGGTCGGTCAGACCTTCCGGCAGGTGTTCAACCGCGCCCTGGATGGTGATGACGTCATAAGGGCCATGCTCCGGCGCGCCTGCGGTCAACGGTCCCTCGTGCAGGATCACGTTGTCGGCGCCGTTCTCGACCAGAAGCCCGGTGGCCTCTGCCACCATGTCCGCGTTGTCCTCGACCGCGACAACCGCTTCGGCCATCCGCGCCATTACGGCGGCGGAATAGCCCAGGGCCGATCCGATATCCAGAACGAGCTCATCGCCCCGGATTTCCAGCGCATCCAGCATCTTGGCCAATGTCCGCGGCTCCAGCATCACGCGCCCGCCGCCCAGGTCGATATTCTCGCCCACATAGGCCGCTTCGCGCAGGCCACGCGGCACAAACGCCTCACGCGGGACGGAAAGCATCGCATCAATGATCGGGAACTTGGTCACATCCGACGGACGGATCTGGGTATCAACCATCATCGTGCGGCGCTCGGTATAGTCGGTCATCTGCTAAACTCTTGCGTTCGGAATCCTTGTCCACGGTTGTGGCACAGAAGGGGCGCATGAACAATGCCTGCCAACGGCGATTTCCTGCCCCAGACCTCTTGCGCAGTCCCGGGTGATCGGATAATCCGCCTACACCACAAGGCGGCGAGTTGGCGGAGTGGTGACGCAGCGGATTGCAAATCCGTGTACACCGGTTCGATTCCGGTACTCGCCTCCATTAAAAATCAATGACTTGGATATCTTTTTCGTTGACGGTAGCCCGGCTAGGCAAGCTCTCGCTTCACCGGCAATCCTGTGCCGCGGGTGATTTTTGATCGCTGGTGTCATCTCCTATCAGCAAGGTCTCACAGGAAATCGGTTGTTCCGTGACCTCCTGCCTAAAGGTGGAGCCAAAACGCAGAAGGCAGGTTTATCCTGTTCTGGGAAGCTTCGCGGCGATGCGGAGTTGGGGGGCTTTAATCAGAACCCCCCTCTAGATGCCTAGTTCACCCGCCACAGTCTGGATACTTTCGCGCAGGATGCCTTCGACGTCCGAGATCATCGCCTCGTCCATGATGAGCGTGGGTGACAGGATCAGGATGTTGCCCAAGGCCCGGGCGATCAGGCCCCTTTCCTGGGCCTCCTGTGCCACTTTCGATCCGATCATCGCGTCCGAGTCAAACTCCTCCCGCGTTTCCTTGTTCTTGACGAACTCGATCCCCATCATGAAATGCGATCCGCGCACTTCGCCGACCATGTCGATATCATCGAGACCCCGCAGGGCGTTTTCGAAAACCTTGCCCGTCGTCTGGACCCGCTCGGGGATGCCCTCCCGCTCGAGGATGTCGATATTGGCGAGCCCTGCCGCCGCCGCCGCCGGGTGGCCGGAATAGGTCATGCCGTGCAGGAACATCGCGTCCGGCCCCGAGATCACGTCATGGATTTCACTTGAGATGATCGTCGCCGAGAGCGGCTGATAGCCCGATGTCAGACCCTTGGCGGTGGTGATGATGTCCGGCACGCAGTCATAGGCATCCTCTGACGCGAACATATGGCCGAGCCGCCCCCAGGCGGTCACCACCTCATCGGCGACATAGGCGATGTCATGCTCGGCAGTAACTTCGCGCATGCGCTTGTGATAGCCCGCCGGTGCGGTGATGACCCCACCCGCGCCCTGGATCGGTTCGGCAAAGAAAGCACAGATCTTGTCAGCGCCGATCTTCGCGATCGTGTCGAGCATGTCCTGCTCCAGGATTTCGAGGAACTCGGCGTCAGTCATCTCGGGCGCTTCGCGGTATTTATGCGGGGCCTTCAGGTGATGCACGAGGCCATCGGCCGCCGTGTGCCAGCCCTCGGAATAGGCCGGCGTGGTCAGCGCCATCGCCAGATGGGTCGAGCCGTGATAGCCGCCCATGCGCGACAGCACCTGCCGTTTCTCGGGCTTGCCCCTGAGGATGTTGTAGTGATGCAGCATCCGGACCGCCGTATCGTTCGCCACCGATCCGGAATTGGCAAAATAGACATGGTTGAGCTGCCCCGGTGCGAGGGAGGCCACCTTTTCCGCAAGGGCCGCTGCGGCGGGGTGGGTGAAGTTGTAGAAGGTCGAATAATAGTCGAGCGTCCTGAGTTGATCGGTGATCGCGTCGATGATCTCGTCGCGGCCATGGCCCACGTTCACGCACCAAAGCCCGCCGATCCCGTCGATCAGCTTGTTGCCCTCGCTATCGGTCACATGCGCGCCCTTGGCCGAGACGATCGCGGTGCGTGCGCCGTCCTGCTTGAGCGCGTTCAGGTTGGCAAAGGATTGGATCAGATGGGTGTCGGATGTCAGCACATCGTCGGTACGGCTTGGAATATCGAGTGTCATTCTGGGATCTCCCTGTAGTCGGCCAGTTGCGTCGAAAGCAGGGCCGGGTCGGCATCATGGGCGATGTCGGTCACGATGAGGGTTTCGGTGGTATGGGCCGCGGCAAGCACACTGCCGTCGGGGGCGGCAACAAGAGAATGACCGCCAAAAAGCAGGTCCCCTTCCGTGCCGCAGTAATTGGCATAGGCAATGGTCACCGCATGGGTGTAGGCCTGCGCCGGAACGGTCAGGCGCGAGACGTTTTCGAACCCGGCGGGGTTGGCCGTCGGGACAAGCACAAGGTCCACGCCCTTGCGGGCCAGCGCCTGCAGATGATGGGAAAACTCGACATCATAGCAGATCATCAAGGCGCAGGTACGGCCATCGAATTCGAAGAGGCTATAGGCGTCACCGAAGGCAAAACTGGCCTTTTCCATCGGACCGAAAAGCTGCACCTTGCGGTAATGCGCCAGCACGGCGCCATCGGGACCAAATGCCGTTGCGGCGTTGTAGACCGCATCCCCGTCCCGCTCGGCCCAGCCGATGGTCAGCCCGCACCCCGAGGCGCGGGCCATTTCCGCCAGGCGGTTGCACCAGTCCCCGCCCCGGGGCTGAGACTGGCCAAGGTGCAGGGCGGGCTGATTGTAGCCCGGCAGGTAAAGTTCGGGGAAGGTGACCATGCGAGCACCGGCTCGGGCCGCAGCATCAAGCTGCTGGCGGATCCGCGCAAGACCCGCCTCCGCGTCGCCCCCTGTGGGTGGCCCCTGGTATATCCCGATCTTCATCTGCCGAGGCGCCTTGTCACTTCTTCAGGTTGGTCCAGATCTGGTCATAGACCTTCTGGGTTTCCTGGTCGCAGACCTCGACAAAGACGGTGTTGATCCCCTCTGGCGGGTTCTGCTCGGGCATGGTCTTGAGAACCTCGTCGATATGATCCTCGGCCCCTTTTACCCCGGACTTGTAGCGCGCGAAGTTGGTCACGGCGCCCATGTTTTCGGGCTCCAGCAGGAAGTCCATGAACTTCAGGGCATTGTCGCGGTTGGGCGCATCCTTGAGCAGGACGACATTGTCCATCCAGACGATCAAGCCCTGGCTCGGATAGGCATATTCGACATTCGCGCCCTCTTCACGCGCCTTGGCACCAAACCCGTTCCAGATCATGCCCGCCGCCGCATCGCCGGAAACGAGCACGTCCTTGGCGGTGTCCGAGTTGAACGACACCCAATTCTCTTTCGATGCCTGCAACAGATCATTGAGCGCCTGGAGCTGATCGCGGTCCTGGGTGCATTGCGGCACGTCAAGATGCAGGGAGGCGAGCAACATCACCTCACCCTGACTGTCGAGGATGTTGATCTTGCCGGCCAGCTCGGCAGGCGGGTTGAAGATGATATCGGTGGTGTTGATGTCGCCCTGATAAGTGTCGCGGTTGACCATGAAGGAGGTCGACCCCCACTGGTACGGGATCGAGCTTGCCCGGCCCGGATCGAAGCTGGGGTCGGCCCATTCCTCGGCGATGTTGCCGGCATTGGCCAATTCACCCTCAGCGATGGTATCGAGCATCCCCTCACCGGCCATGATCTTGACCATGTAATCGCCCGGCACGGCCAGGTCATAGGTGCCGATACCGCCCGCCTTGAGCGAGGCGAGCAGCGATTCATTGGAATCGAACGTGTCCATGACCACATCGATGCCGGTCTCGGCGGTGAACTTGTCCAGCAATTCCTGCGGGATGTATTCAAACCAGTGGTAGAGCACCACCTGCCCTTCGGCGTGGGCGGCTTGCGCACCGATGCTGAGCGCCAGGGCCGCAGCGGTTGTTTTCAGCAGATTTTTCATAGTTACCTCCTTGTTTTGGTTATTTGGCATTGTCCGATTTGCTGATGAAATATGAGATCGTGACCATGACGACCGACACCGCAAGAAGCATGGTCGAGATGGCCATGATGTTGGGTTTGATCCCCTGCTTGACCGCACCGAAGATCGCCGTCGGCAGTGTCTCGACCCCGGCGCCCTTGACGAAATTCGTGATGATGAAGTCGTCGAGCGAAATGATAAAGGCCAGCAGGAACCCCGAGATGATCCCCGGCATCATGAGCGGCAGGAGGATCTTGGTGAATGCCTGCCGCCTGGTCGCGTAAAGGTCCATCGCAGCCTGTTCGTAGCTGTCTTCGATCCCCTGCATCCGCGCGGAAATCGGCATGTAGGCAAAGGGGATGCAAAACGCGATATGGGCCAGAAGGATCGTCGTGTAGCCCCGCACGAAGCCGATCGAGTTGAAGAAGATCAGCGTCGCCACGGCGGTCACGATTTCCGGCACCATCAGCGGCAGGGAGATCAGCCCGAAAGACAGCGTGCGCAGCCGGAAGGTGCCGCTCCGGATCATGCCGGTGGCCGCCAGGGTGGCGATGGTTGTCGCCGTGGTTGCGGCGATCAGTGCGATGGTGAAACTGTTCCACGCCGCCCGCTTGTACTTGTCGGCTTCGACGCCGGTGAACACATCGACATACCACCTGAGGCTCACCCCTTCCCAGTTGGTGATCGAGTTGCTGGCGTTGAAGGAATAGACCGTAACGACAATGAGCGGCGCATAAAGCAGTGTGAGGCACAGGATCGTCATCGGCAAAAAGCCGGGATAGCGCCGGATATCATGGGTGCGACGGGCCATCAGCCGGCTCCCTTCTGCGCCCGCGCCTGCTGGCGGGCGAGGATCAGCAGGATGATTAAGACCATGGTCAGAAGTATCATCGCCGATGCCGCGCCAAAGGGCCAATTACCGGCGTTGCCTTTGAACTGCTCTTCGATGAGCGAGCCGATCATGAAATTCTTGGCGCCGCCCAGAAGATCCGGCGCGAGGAACGAGCCGAGCGAGGGGACAAAGACCAGGATGCAGCCCGCGATGACCCCCGGCTTGACCGCCGGCAGCAGCACGCGGCGCAGGGTGGTCCATTTGCTGGCGTAAAGGTCGGCGGCCGCTTCGGACAGGGTGAAATTGTAGCGTTCGACCGAGGCATAGATCGGCAACACCATGAACGGCAGGTAGGAATAGAACAGCCCCAGTTGCACCGCGAAATTGGTATTCACGATCCGCAGGGGATCGTCGATCAGGCCGGTCGCAAGCAGCAGGTCGTTAAGCGGCCCCTGGTCGCGCAGCACGAATTTCATCGACACGGTCCGGATCAGCAGGTTGACCCAATAGGGGATCGTGATGAGAAACACCCAGAGCGGGCGCACACGCTCGGGCCGGGTCGCGATGAAATAGGCCGTCGGGAACCCGATCACGAGGCTCAGAATCGTGGCGGCACCGGCCTGCCAGATCGAGCGCCAGAAGATGTTGATATAGGTCCATTCGATGGCGCAAGGTTCGTCCCCGAAAAGGCCCCTGTTGCAGAAGAACTGGTCATAGGCCGCAAGCGAGAATTCCCAGATCACCCCGCCGCGGAATTCCTTGGTCAGGAAGGAATAGACCAGCATCATCGCGACCGGTGCCAGCACGAGGATGGTCAGCACCGCCCAGGCGGGCAGTAAAAGCCATGTCCGTGCCTCCTTGTAGGTGTCGGAGCGGGCCGAGCCGCCGGATGCCGCGCCTGCCGCCATCAGTCCACCAGGAGGCGCGCGGCCCCCGCCTCCATGTTGACATGAACCGCGCGGCCTGGCTCGAAAATGCGGGCATTGCCGCGGTCCGAATTCGATGAGCGCACGGTGATGTCGGGGCCTTCGCGCAGGGCGACGATGGTCTGGATATCCGTGCCGACAAAGATGTTGTCGCGGACGGTGCCTTCGAGGCTTTGTGCCTCCGTCGGCCCGTCAGACAGGAAAAGGCGTTCTGGCCGGATCGACATGTGGACATGGGCGCCCTGCCCGATCCCCTCGACCGCATCGCAACTAAGGATGTAGCCACCACCAAGATCGCAGGTCGCGCGGTCGTCCTTGACCTCGTTGACGGACACTTCGAGCAGGTTCGTCTCGCCGATGAAATCCGCGACAAAGACGTTATGCGGCGCCTCGTAGATATCGCGCGCGGCGCCCAGTTGCTGCAATCGCCCATCGGACATGACCGCGATGCGGTCCGACATGGTCAGGGCCTCTTCCTGATCGTGGGTTACGAAGATGAAGGTGATCCCGGTTTCGCGCTGGAGCGCCTTCAACTCGTACCGCATCGCCTGGCGCAGCTTGAGATCAAGCGCAGAAAGCGGCTCATCGAGAAGCAGCACCTTGGGTTGCGGCGCCAGCGCACGGGCCAGCGCGACGCGCTGCTGCTGACCGCCCGAAAGCTGCGAGGGCTGCCGGTCGGCAAAGCGCGAGAGCTGCACCAGTTCGAGCATCTCGCCCGCCCGCGCCCGCGCCTCGGCTTTCGAGCGCCCGAGCATTTCAAGCCCGAAGGCCACGTTGTCCGTCACACTCATATGCGGAAAAAGCGCGTAGTTCTGAAAGACCGTGTTGACGGGCCGCTTGTTGGGCGGCAGCGTTTCGATCTCGTCCCCGAAGAGATAGATCTCCCCTTCGGTCACGTCCTCGAACCCCGCAATCATGCGCAAAAGCGTGGTCTTGCCGCATCCCGACGGGCCAAGCAACGTGAAGAATTCATTATCCGCAATGGTGAGCGAGATATCCCGCAGCGCCGTGAATGTGCCGTAGCGTTTCGTGACGTGGTCGATACTGACCGCAACAGTATCGGCCGCTGACGCTGTATTTCCCATTGCCTATACCCCCTAAAGCGGCAAGATTAGGTTAAGAACTTCTATGAGAGGGGTATATACCCCCGGAGTGGTATAGATGGATACGCCCACCCCCGCCGAAACCCACCTGGCGCAGACCATTGACGCGCTTGGACAGGCCGATTTCACCGAGGCGATGAACCGGTGGCTGCAGGCCGAAATCCGTCAGGATAATTGCACCATCCTGGCCTATTTCGACGGGCGCCGCCCCCTGTCGCTGTCGCGGAGCGCGACGACCAACGCGGTCCACAGGAATTTCGAAAAGACCTATGTTGCAGGTGCTTACCTGCTGGACCCGTTCCACAACCTGCATGTCAACCGGGCGGCGGCGGGCGTTTACCGGCTGTCGGACATCGCGCCGGATCAATTCCATCGCAACCCCTATTTCCTCGACTATTATTCGGCCACCACCCTGCTGGATGAAATCGCCTTTGTCACCTATCCGGCCCGCGATATCTCGCTGCATATTTGTCTTGGCCGCGACCGAAGCTCCAAATCACGCTTCAATTCGAAGGAGTTGGCAACAGCGCATCGGATTGCGCCTATCGTCCTGTCGCTCGCCAACCGTCAATGGGCGGGCCTCGCGGCGCAAGGTGATTATTCCGACACCGCCGTGACCGACCGCCTTGTTGCCTCGCTGGCGCGAACCCATGGCATCAAGCTCAGCCAGCGCCAGGCGGAAGTGGCCTTTTTCATCCTGCGCGGTCATTCATCCGTGTCAATCGGGCTCACGCTCGGGGTCAGCCCGCAAACGGTGAAAGTCTTCCGCAAGCAGCTTTACCGGAAATGCGCGATCAGCTCACAAGCGGAGCTGTTTCGCCTGATGCTGCCATTGCTGAGCGAGTGAGCCGCCCACCGGGCGGGACGCAAATCGCTGCGTGGTCGCAAACTCTTAGCTGGAAACCACCGTCCCCTTGCCCGCCTGCGCCGCCCGTTGCCGTGCGAGGGTCGCGATGGCGGTGTCCTGCACGCCGGTTCCGGTCAGGTCCGCGATGGTGATATCGCGGTCATTGGCGCGCCCGGCGGCCTTGCCCGTGACGATATCGCCAATTTCCGGGAATACGTCGTCAGGCGAAAACAACCCGGCCTCGAGCGCGGGCCGCAACTCACCCAGGATGGCGGTTTGGGATTGCCGGTCAGGCACATAGAGCGCCGCCCGCGTCAGGCAGGCGGGGTCCAGTTCGCATTTATGCGCCTGATCCGATCCCATGGCGGTGATATGTTGCCCGTCCTCCAACCAGTCCGACATAAGCACAGGCTGAGCCGCGGGTGTGGTTGTCACCACGATATCGGCCCCCTTGACCGCCTGCGCCGCCTCGGGCTGCGCCGTTACCTCAATGCCAAGCTCGCGGCGCAACTCATCGGCGGCTTGCTCAGCCTTTGCCGCATCGCGCGCCCAGATCACTGCCCGGGTGATGGGCCTCACCAGCGTCAGCGCCTTGAGTTGCAGGCGCGCCTGCATCCCCGCACCAATGATGCAGGCCGATGACGCCTCGGGGCGGGCCAGATGCCGGGCGGCCACAGCACCGGCGGCGGCGGTCCGAACCTCGGTCAGATAACCATTGTCGAGCAAAACCGCCTCGACCTGGCCGGTCTTGGCGGAGAAAACCACCATGATCCCGTTCGTCGATGGCAGGCCCAGGGACGGGTTGTCGTAAAACCCCGGCGACATCTTGATCGTGAAGCTCTCCGCCCCGGCGATATGGGCGGTTTTGACATCGACCTCGCCATTGCTCTCGGCGATGGCCATCGACATGATCGGCGGCATCGCGACATTGCCCGCGGACAGGGCCGCAAAGCCCTGCTCGACGCAATCGACAACCGCCACGTCCAGGGGCACCAGCGCCCGCAAATCCGCTTCGGTCAGAATGTTGATGTCCGGCATCGCTCTCCCCCTGCTATCACGGCACCCTAATGTCCATGGCGCACCCCGTCACCCGGCGGATGCCGCGACGGGCGAGACCGGCCAGTTTGCCACCGGGGTCGCCTCCGCCGCCGGGCGGGCCAGGAAAAGCTGCGCATGGAAATAGCCGGTTGTTTCATACCCGTCGGTCTTGTGGCCCCGCGCTTCGGCATTGGCGATGGCGCGGGCCTGTTCGTCGGCATCGGCAAACCGGCGGTGCCGAAACGGCGGCACATCGAGTGCCTCGACCGTCAGGCCATGACCGGCCATGATTTCCATCGCCTCGGCGGTGTCATTGCCGCGGATCGGGGCCGTGATGACCCAAGGCGCGCGCGCCCCTGCCCCGCTCAACACCCGGTCGAGTGCGGCGGGCAGCATATGGGCCACGCTGCCGCATTCGATCACGAGGTCGGTCGCGGCCAGCGCCTCCTGCAAGGCCGGGCTCGGCGCATCCGCCTGGAGGTTTTCGGGGAAAACTTCATCAAAAATGCCCACCGCACGGGCATAGTCGAGCGCCTTGTCGGCAATGTCGATGCCAAAACTCCGGTCCTCCTGATCCCCGCGGCGATGCCCGGCGAACCAGTCGCGGTCGGCGGCGATCACCGCCTCAGAGGTGGCATCGTCAAACCACGGATCGCGGTACCGGGTCAGCACGTCGTCCAATGACACCTCATGGCGCGTGAGCGCCCCGCCAATACCATAGCCGCTGGCGAAATCCATCACCCCGGCGGAGGTGAGCCCCCGCACCCGCTTGAGTTCGGCCAGGACCGCCCGGAACGCCGCTGCCGCATAATGCGCCGTGCGGAACCCCGCATGATCCATCGCCCGGTAATAGGCGCGGCAATCCGGCAGGTTATAGATATCGTCAAAAATGGTGACGATCTTTTGCGCGCGCTCGCCCTGGTTCTCGATCATTGTTTCTGGCCCTAATCCTATTCGGTCAAACTTGCAGTCAGACGCATATAGGCACAAGCGCAAATCACCCCATCGGGTATGTCGGTCAATCGCAGAGTTGTGAATTCCCGCAAGGGTTGAAACACGTTTGCGTTCCCTGACCGGAACGTGAGGCCATCGTGACCCCGGGCGGTTGTAGGCTGCTCTCAACGCCATCGGGGACAGTTCAGATGACCTATACCGACAGCAAAGCCACTCATGGAATGATCGCAACGGGCAAGGCCCCGACGGGCCTGCCCTTCCTCACCATGGGGGCCGGCTTTGCTTGGATTGCGGTGCTGGTCTATGCCTCGTCCAACTCGATCGTCACGCTTCTGGTCGATATCGGCCGCGCCAACCCGGTGGCGGCCGGGCGCAACGCGATTACCTATTGCAACCTGCTTTTTCTGGGCTCGCTGATTTCCGTCATCCCGATGATCGCGATCTTCCACCGGGATTGGACCCGCAAGAACCTGCGCCGCTTGTCACGGCGCGATTGGGGCATCCTCACGGTCTCGGCCTTCCTGTCCTCGGCTGTGACACCGGGGCTATTCTTCTACGCGCTCGAACACACGACCGTCACGAACGTGGTGCTGATCGGCCGGATCGAGCCGCCGCTTTTCTTGCTCGCTGCATGGCTCTTTCTCAACGAGGATCTGAACCCCTGGGCCATGTGGGCGGGGTTGATCGCGCTCATCGGCGCGGTGTTGATGATCGGGATGCGCGGCAATGGCGCGCTGTTCCAATTCGGCGCCGGAGAGCTTGCGACCATTGCCGCCACGCTCTCGTTCATCGCCTCGACCATCGTCACGCGGGTGGGCCTGCGTGGCGTCCCCTTGGGCATCTTTTCGATCTACCGGACGGTGCTTGGCGCGGGGCTTTACTTCCTGCTGGCAATGTACCTCTTCGGACCGGCTCATTTTCAGGACCTCTTTGCCCCCGTCGTCCTCAAATGGATCTGGGTCTATGCCATCGTGGTGATCGTGATCGGGCAGTTTTCCTGGAATCTCGGCCTGAAATATGCCCGTTCCGGCGACGTGTCGCTCGCCACGTCGTTTTCACCATTGGCCGCAATCGTCTTTGCCATGCTCCTTCTGGGCGAAGATCCCGGACCGGGCCTGATCCCCGGGGGCGCCGTGATCCTGACCGGGATCGCCATCGGCCATTTCGGGCGCCGCCGCACGCGGCAAACCCGTCGCCGCGCCAGCAACCTCGCCATGGAGCATGAAGGAAAGCTCAATTTCAAAGGTGCCTGATCCGCGCCATCAGCCTGTTTTTGTTACATCTCGCCACGCTGGCGTGACCCCAAACAGGCGTTTTGCAACAATGTTTCGTAGCCTGACCGCAACGTGATGGCTTTGTGACGGAACCGGGCCGCCGCACCGCTTGACCGGGCAACATGCCGCCTCGTAAGCAGGATGAAATCAATTATTTAGGGGACATAAATCATGAGCACCGCCAGCACGCAGCCCGATACCGGCATGTCCAAGGCGCTGATGGGCGCGGTCCTCGTCTGGGTGGCGGTCATCGTCTATGCCTCCTCCAACTCCATCGTCTCGCTTCTGGCCGATATCGGACGGCAGAACACCGTGATGGGCCGCAACGCGGTGTCGCTGTGCAACCTGCTCTTCCTCGGCAGCCTGATTTCCCTGGTGCCGATGGTGTTCATGTTCTGGCGGGACTGGACCCGCGAAAACCTGCGCAAGCTCAGCCGCAAGGATTGGGGTGTCCTGACGTTGTCGGCGTTCCTCTCCTCGGCGCTCACCCCGGCGCTTTTCTTCATCGCGCTTGACTATACGACCGTCACCAACGTCGTGCTGATCGGTCGGATCGAACCGCCGCTCTTCCTGCTGGCCACGTTCTTCATCCTCAAGGAGAAACTCGACCCATGGGCGTTCGCCGCCGGGCTGATCGCGCTCGTGGGCGCGGTGGTCATCATCTCGCTCAAGGGCGGGGACACCGCGTTTACCTTCGGCAAGGGAGAGATCGCGACCGTCTTCGCCACGCTTTCATTCATCGCCTCGACCCTCGTCACACGGCTGGGCCTCAAGGGCATTCCCCTTGGCATCTTCTCGATCTACCGCACGGTGCTGGGGACGATCATCTATTACTTCCTCGCGCTCTATCTCTATGGCCCCAACCACTTCCAGGACCTGTTCCAGCCGATCGTGCTGAAATACGTTTGGGTCTACGCGATCATCGTCATCATCATCGGGCAGTTTTCGTGGAACCTCGGGCTGAAACACGCGCGCTCCGGCGATGTGTCGCTGGCCACGTCCTTCTCGCCGCTGGCGGCGCTGGTCATTGCCATGCTGCTTCTGGGCGAAGACCCCGGCGCAGGGCTCATTCCCGGCGGTCTCATCATCGTCTTCGCCATCGCCGTGGGGCAGTTTGGCCGGATCAAGACCCAACGCGCCGAACGCCGCGCCGAGGAAGAAGCCGCCCGCCGCGAGGCAGCCAAGGGCAAGCTCGACACCGACGAGGCGCTGGCCCACGAATCCCGCATCAACTTCAAAGGGGCCTGACGCGGAACACCTCCCGCATGGGGTCGTCGGGCGCTGGCACGCCCAGCTCCTGCAGCAGATCCGTCTTGATCTGCGCGCCCCTGGCAATATCGACGCCCATATCCGCTTTCAGCGTAGTGTCGGGGGTGTCCGCCATCAGGAGGAGCTGTCGCATCTCGGCTTCCACGCGGTCGGCAAGCATTTGCAATGCCGATTGCAGCGGCTTTCCATCAACCGCCGCCTCGGGCGCGATGAGCCGAATGCCAGATGCCGTGGGTGCCGGGCGAAATGGAATGACCCCGGCAAGGCTTTCGATGTGGACCGTCGGCAGCATCTCCAACGCCGCGCGCAAGGCCGCGGCCTCTGCATCATCGGCGCGATCAAGAAAGATGCTGACCCGCCCCCCTGCCCGCGCATGGCTGGCAACCGTACCAAGACAACCGGTGGCGACCTGCGCCGCCGTCTCGGCCAGCACCACTATTTCCCGCGTGATTTGCAGATCCCGCTGACGCAGGAAGAACGCCATGATCGTGTCCGACATGGCGCTGTAATGCGCACCGTCGCGCGGGTTGTTGTCGAGCCGTCCGATATCGACCTCGGTCACCTCCGCCCCGGCGGCATGGACCCGCAGCATCACGTCGATATCGGCGGCGTAATCCCCGATGATCTCGGGCAGCGCGATGAGTGAGCGATCAAAGGCATAGATGCCCGAATTGGGCGCGTTGAGCCCGCCAAGCGCGGGAAACATCTGCCGCAGCGCGGGCATCACCAGGTAGCGCGTCATCGGCATCGCATCGCGCGGATCCTGCCATTGACCCTTGATGAGCCCGACGCCCGGCGCACGCGCGGCGATCATACGGCTGAACAGAGAGGTGTCGAAGCGGTCGAGATCGGCATCGACCTTCATCACCCAATCATTGCGCGCCGCGATGAAGCCGGCGCGGATCGCATGCCCCATCCCGGGCCGCGCCTCGGTCACCACCCGGCCACCGGCAGCACGCGCCACGTCTGCGGTGTCGTCGGTCGAGCCGTTATCGACGACCACAACTTCATCCACCAGTGGCATGGCCGACATGGTCTCAATCACACGGGCAATGGTCGCGGCCTCGTTCCGGGCAGGAACAATCACTGAAACGGGAAGAGCTTTCGGGTGGACAGGGGTCAAAGTTACCTCTCATGACTGTTCTTATGTCTAGACCGCAGGCGACACGGCCACAAGCAGGCGCTTTCCGGATCACCGAGTTGTGCAATAGGCCACGAGGTGAACGGCCAATAGGCGAGATGCCTGCTTTGCGAACAAGGCGATCCTTCGGTCATCATTGAAACAGAGGGCATCGCCCGACCGTGGGTGGGCGCCATGTAGGTTGTTCATCGCACTTTATGGTTTAGCTTACCTCCAACAATCGTCGGGATTGAGACGGTGACGAAGCGCCCGCCCATGGGGCGGTCGGGCGCTGCCCGGCGGCGCTGCGCGCCTTGATTCCGGGCTTGAGCAATGTCCAACATGGACTCGAAGCAGTAACTCGATTTCTTAACCAAACTAACTGCCGTAGACCGTCCCCCAGCGTTCGATCAGCTTCTGTTGCAGCCTCTTGGCGCGGCTGTTCCAGCTTGATGCGCCGGGGGGGCGGTCGCCGAGTTTCTTGGGCAAGGCGTCACGGCGGTCCGTATCAGCGGCAAAGATCGCAAAGGCCATCTCCTTACCATCCGCCGCGGTCAAATAGCCCGCGAGGCCACTGACGAAATAGAGCGTGCCGGTCTTGGCCGCGACCTTGACCGGGTGGTTCTTGTCCTTGCGCCCCTTCGCATCCTTCAGCGTGATTGGCTTCAGGATCGGCTTCAACGCGCCGTCCCCATGCACCGCCGCCAATGCCTGCGCCGTGGCCTCCGCCGAGAGGCGCGATTGACTGCCAAGCCCGGAATGATCCACCAGCCGCGCTGCTTTCATCCCAAGCGTTTCCCGCGCCCAGTAGGACATTTCGCGCGCCGAGGCGCGGATGCTGTCCACCTGTCCCAGCCGCGCCTTGCTGGCCATCAGCCCGACCAGTTCGGCGGTCAGGTTGGTCGAGTACTTCAACATCTCGCGCAGGATTTCCGGCAATGCGACGCTCTGCCGGGTGACGAGGATACGGCCGCCCGGATCGTCCTTCACAACTTCCGGCTTGGGCAGCACGATCCCGTTGGAGCGCGCCAGCGTGCCAAAAACTTCGCCCGCATAGGCCTCGGGCTTGCGCACAGGCAACCAGCGTGATCCGTTCTTGCCCAGAAACTTGCGCGCGACGGTCCAGCTGTCGAAACTGCCGCCATCCGTGTAGGTATAAACCGGCCCCTTGCGATCCATGACCAGCATCCGCGCAACGGTGACATCGGGGCGGTACTTGGCGGTGCGGGCATCCATCGTGATGGTGTAGTCCTTGGTGCCGCGCTTCCACTGGAAATGCACCCGGTTGTAGTTGAGGTTAAGCCCGGAGACCGACGGGTTGTAAGCCACCTGGTCGGGCTGATCCTCGTCAATCGCGCGGGTGAAGGGCAACACCCCGCCATAGATCAGGAAACGACCCTTGATCTCGCGCACACCGGCCTCCTTGAGCTGCTGCGCCATCTCGGCCAGGCCATCCGTGTCGAGCGACGGATCTCCGCCGCCCGCCAGCACCAGATCACCCTGCAACACGCCATTTTCCAGCGGCCCCGTCGCCCTTAGCCGCGTCGTGAAGCGGAACCCGGGACCAAGCGCATCGAGCGCGTAGAGCGCGGTCAGCGCCTTTGTCACGCTGGCCGGAGGCTGACCGGAGCGCGCATTCACGCCCTCTAGCTGTTTGCCGGATTTCACATCGACCACCGCGCAACCGACGCGCCCGCCCAGGTTGGCCTCGCGGATCAAAACCTCGGCACCGGTCGGCGCCGGGGGCCGCGGCCCATCGGGGCGCACCTGCGGGCGCAGGGACACGGCCGGCGCACCGCCAAATGCCGTGCTCGCCACACCGCCGAAAACGCCGCTCAGGATGAAGCGTCTTGTGACTTTACTGCTCATGGGCGCAAAATAACCTCAGGTGACTGATACAGACAATCCGCTTTCCACTTCACATACCGTTCAAATTCGCGGCAGTTGCGCAGCGGTCACCGTGCCGCGCCCTTTGGCCACTGCCCTTTTGCCCGCAGCCCCGTGGAAGAGATCGCGCGCATCGGCATGTTGATGAAGCACCAACATGGGGCGTCCGCGCGGGCCAGCAAGTGGCTCATCCGCCCTGGCAGGCGGGCATGGGCGTAAATCCGCGCGGGCTTGGACATGCGCGCCGAGATCCGCTGGCCCGGCCGAGCCAGCACACCCACGGGCACGCTTTCCATGATCCAGCGCCAATCCTGCCACTGGTCAAGCTGCGCCAGGTTGTCCGCCCCCATGAGCCAGACGAAGCGCACGCCCGGATGGGCGGCCTGCAACGCCGCCAGCGTCTCGGCGGTATAGCGGGTGCCGGCGTGGCTTTCGAAATCGCTGATCGCGACGCGAGGGTGATCCATGATCGCCCGACAGGCCGCCATGCGTTTTTCCATCGGGGCGGGGCCACGGGGTTTGAGCGGGTTGCCGGGACTGACCAGCCACCAGACCTGGTCCAGCCCGAAGCGTTTCAACGCCTCACGGGTCAGGTGGACATGCCCGGCATGGGGCGGATCAAACGACCCGCCCAGCAGGCCGATCACCTGCCCGGCCCGTGTCGGGGGTGTATGGCGGCGCGTCATCCGCAGCAGCTCCGGCATTCTGTCGGCCTGGTCATCGCCTTACCTGTCCACCGGGACGAAGGTCACCTCTGGCACCTGTTCAAGCATCCAGAAATTTGCAGCTATGTGGCTGAGGTTACGTTCCGGGCTGCCCGGGGCGGCACCGGTTTTCAACAGGGTGACGATATCCGAGAGGACCACCGGGTTTTCGCGGAAATAGGAATGACCCCGCGGAGACACCACGCCGCTTACATCTATGAAATGCACGTTGCCGACACGGCTCAGGATCTCGCGTTCACCTGGGTCGAGATCGTCATAAGAGAGCCGCCCGAACCGGGTGCCGGAATTGACCGCCTGCGCCAGCCCCAGCGCCCCGTCAGACGGGTTCATGTAGACCGAGATGCGCCCGAAGGCGGGGCCGAATTTCTCGGCGATCAACCGCTGCCGCACCACGCCGAAATCAAGGTCAGGTGCCGCCAGCACCAGGTTGTCGACCTTCAGAACCTGCCGCGGATCCCGCCCGGCAGACCGCGCGGCGATGACCATTTCGCGCAACGCGGTTGTGGTCACATCTGTGCCGCGGCTATGGGCAATCACCTGTATCCGGCGCAGGCCGCGCACCCCGCCCAGAAGGCGCAATGTCTCCTTGAGGTGAAAGATCGAGAACTCGCCGCTTTCGCGATCCTTGAAATAACCGAAGAGGCCCGGATTGTCCGCAGGCCAGGTGTAGGCGATCGGTACCGCGCGCTGCTCGCCCGCCTGCCAGATATTGGCCATTGTCGACAGGGCGTCGTCGAAATCATTCTTGTAGCCATGCACGAAGAGGACCACCTCATCCGTCGCCGATGCCCTGAGCGCCGCGCTGACCTCGTCCTGAAACGCTTTGGCTGCGCGGCCATATCCCGACCGGGCGTCGCCGTCGTCAACGATCCTGCCCTGCTGCAGCGAGAACGGCAGCGGGGTCGTCGGGAACCGCACCCGCTCCGAGACGCCGTGCACCCGGATCAGGCGGTCACCGGCGCTTCCCGACAGCCGGTCAAACCCGACATCGGCGCTGCCAAAGGCCATCGAAGAACTCCGGGCAAACCCATATCCGGCCCCCGCCCCATCGGCGGCGCGATCGGTCACGTAGTAGATCTGCGCCCGGTCCGGCGCCTCGCTCATGTTGGGGAAAACGGTGGAGGTCAGCACCGGCACGGTTTCGCAACCTGCCAGCAAAAGCAGTGATGCCAGCGACAGCAACACATGCCGTAACAGCGCGGGTCGCATCCCGCCATTTCCGATCACCCCCGCGCGTTTCATCCGCGACCGCCCTCATGGTTGATAGCTCGCCCGACTATCACCCAAAGGCGGCGGCGCGACAATGCCCGCCGCGATACTGACCCACACCCTGTGGCACAAAGCATTCAATTTTAATCGTTTTTCGAGGCCTGCGAGGCCTCAGTGCCATCCATTCTTAACTTACGCGCGCCAAGGTGTCCGGGAATTAGGACATCCAACCCGGGGAAGAATTGTGGCGCGACGGACCCACAATGGAAAAACTGCACCGATGACACGCGATCAATGCAGCCTGCCCGCGGCAATCCTGGGTCAGATTGCAGAGAATATGCGTGACGCCATTTGTATGCAGGATATGCAGGGGCGCGTGGAATGGATGAACCCGGCCTGCGAGCAGATGTTCGGTTGGACCCTGGAGGAATTGCGCGGGCGCGAGGTGATCGACTTCGTCAGTGTCCCGGGCAAACGCCACCTCGGCCCCGGTGACAAGCCTTTCCGGTACGATGTCGACAGCCGGATTTTCGTCGATCCCATCGTGACGGAGTTTCAGCGGCGGGACCGGTCACGTCTCTGGGTGCAGCAGACCTTTTCGTTGATCGGTGACACCGCCAAGGCGGAGCCGCAGAAAGTCGTCGTGACTTGCCGGGACATCACCGCCCTTGTGCGCGCGGAACAAAAGCTGCGCCAGGCCCACGCCAACATGAGTTTCGCGGCCACCCATGACACCCTGACCAAGCTGGCCAATCGCACGAAGCTCGATGAATTCTTCAAGTCAGAAGAGATTGTTGCCGCACTCCGGGCGGCCAGCATCGGCATCGTCCAACTGGATATCCGACGCTTCAAGGACATCAACGACACTGCCGGTCATGCGGCGGGGGACGCCATGCTCCGGCATGTGGCGGCCGCGCTTCAACGCAACTGCCGCCAAGGCGAATTGTGCTGTCGCATCGGGGGGGATGAGTTCCTGCTGATCTGCCTCGACTGCGGCACCGAGGACGAATTGACCGAGCGCGCGCAGGCGCTTCTGGAGGATGCCACGACGCCTTTGCCCTGGGAGGGCCGCCAGTTGCGAACTTCCGTCTCCATCGGCGCAAGCCTGGTCTCCGCCACCAATCAGACTGGCGAAGAGCTTGTCCAACAGGCCAACCTGGCGCTCGTGACCGCAAAACGCGAAGGGCGCGATCAGATCGCCCTTTACCAGGCGGCCATGGGCCAGAAATACCATGCCGACATGGTGCAGATCGAGGAAATCAGGACCGCGTTGAGAGGCGATCAGTTCGAGATTTACCTGCAGCCGCAGGTACGTCTTTCCGATGCGTCGCTTATCGGGTTCGAAACCCTGATCCGCTGGAACCATCCGGCGCAGGGTGTGCTGAACCCCGGACAATTCCTGCCGAACACCGAGGCAGCGGGTCTGTCCGCTGATCTCGACTATGTCGCGATGAACCTCTCGCTCGACGCCAAAGCGCGGCTGCACGAGGCGGGGTTCGAGAACCAGCATTTCTCCCTCAATGTCTCTAGTTCCATCCTGGGTGACGTGAATTACCCGGGCCTTCTCGACTGGGCCATGCAGTCGCGCGATATCGACCCCCGGACGGTCTGCATCGAAGTTCTGGAAACGACCATTCTTGACGGCGGCGGTGTCGAGATTGCAACGGCAATCGACCGTCTCAAGCGGCTCGGGGTACGCATCTCCCTCGACGATTTCGGCACGGGCTATGCGGGGCTCGCCCATATGGCGAATTTTGACGTTGACGAGATCAAGATCGACCGGTCGATGATTTCACGCCTCGCCGAAGATCCGCGTAACCGGATGGTCGTCCGATCCATCATTCGCCTGTGCGGCATGTTGGGAATCGGCGTGGTGGCCGAAGGGGTGGAGACAAACCAGCAGTTGGAAATCCTCCGCCGCACGACATGTCCCCTTGTCCAGGGGTTCGGCGTTGCACGGCCAATGCCCGTCGACGATGCCATCGAATGGCTCCGTTCATCGACGCCGATCCCTGCCCCCCTCCGTTTCGAGAGCGCGCCGAAGGCAGATATCATCCCGCTGACCGCCGCGAGCCAATAGACGCCGCTCCTTCGCACGGGTTTCTGACGCATCGCCGGGGGTCATCGCGATTACATGACCGCGCGATGCGATGCCTTGCCGATTTCCCCCGCAGATTTCGCCCACGACCGGCGCTCAAAAGGTTGAAACCCGCCGCACGCCCCCGTAAACCCGTGCGAACATCTACGGCGGAGTTGGATCATGGCAGCCTATCAATACGTCTATCACATGCAGGGGGTCTCCAAGACCTATCCCGGTGGCAAAAAGTGCTTTGAAAACATCAACCTGTCCTTCCTGCCGGGTGTGAAGATCGGCGTGGTTGGCGTCAACGGCGCCGGTAAATCCACCCTGATGAAGATCATGACCGGCCTCGACACCGATTTCACCGGCGAGGCCTGGGCCGCCGAAGGCGCACGGGTGGGTTATCTCCCGCAGGAGCCGCAGCTCGACGAAGCCTTAAGTGTGCGCGACAACGTCATGCTGGGCGTCGCCGCGAAAAAGGCCAAGCTGGACCGGTTCAACGAATTGGCGATGAACTATTCGGACGAGACCGCCGACGAGATGGCGCAGCTTCAGGATCAGATCGACGCCGAGAACCTCTGGGATCTCGACGCGCAGATCGACGTCTCGATGGAGGCGCTGCGCTGCCCACCCGACGACGCCGATGTCAAAACCCTCTCGGGCGGGGAAAAACGCCGGGTCGCGCTTTGCAAACTGCTGTTGGAAGCGCCCGACATGCTGCTCCTGGACGAGCCTACCAACCACCTTGACGCAGAAACCATCGCCTGGCTGCAGCAGCATCTTATTGATTACAAAGGCACAATCCTGATTGTCACCCACGATCGCTATTTCCTTGACGATATCACCGGCTGGATCCTCGAGTTGGACCGCGGCCGCGGTATTCCCTATGAAGGCAACTACTCCGCCTGGCTGGAACAGAAGGCCAAACGCCTGGCTCAAGAGGCCCGCGAGGACAAATCCAAGCAAAAGACGCTGGAGCGCGAGCTCGAATGGATGCGCCAGGGTCAGAAGGCCCGGCAGGCCAAATCCAAGGCCCGGATCAACGCCTATAACGAGATGGCGGCGCAATCCGAGCGCGAAAAACTCACCCGCGCGCAGATCGTCATCCCCAACGGTCCGCGCCTCGGCGACAAGGTGATCGAGGTCGAGGGCCTCAAGAAAGCCATGGGTGACAAGCTCCTGATCGAAGACCTCTCCTTCTCGCTGCCGCCGGGCGGGATCGTCGGCGTGATCGGCCCCAACGGCGCGGGCAAATCGACGCTCTTCAAGATGCTCACCGGGCAGGAACAACCCGATGCGGGCGCGATCAGCTATGGCGACACGGTGCAACTTTCCTATGTCGACCAGTCCCGCGATGACCTGAACCCCAATGAAAACGTGTGGGAGGCCATCGCCGACGGGCAGGACATCATCAAACTGGGCGACGCCGAGGTGAACGCCCGCGCCTATTGCTCGGCCTTCAACTTCAAGGGCGGGGATCAGCAGAAAAAGGTCTCGCTTCTCTCGGGCGGCGAACGCAACCGCGTCCACATGGCGCGGCTTCTGCGCGAAGGCGGCAACGTGCTTCTGCTCGACGAGCCGACCAACGACCTCGACGTCGAAACCCTCCGCGCTTTGGAAGACGCACTCGTAGATTTCGCCGGCTGCGCCGTGGTCATCAGCCACGACCGCTTCTTCCTCGACCGCATCTGCACGCATATCCTTGCTTTTGAGGGCGAGGCCCATGTGGAATGGTTCGAGGGGAACTTCGAGGATTACGAAGAAGACAAAAAACGCCGCCTAGGGGCCGATGCGCTGGAGCCGAAACGGATGAAGCACAAGAAGTTTGCGAGGTAAGGTTTTGGCTAGGAGACTGTTCCTTGACGCAAACATTTACCTTTCGTTCTACCTGACAGGAAAAGATGACCTAGATGAGCTGGCAAAAGTCGCAAAATTGATAAGCGACGAAGAGATAGTCTTGTTCTCCAACGATCAGCTTAAGAGAGAGGTCTATAGAAACCGAGAGGCAAAGATCGCGAGCGGTTACGATGTTCTGAAGTCCAAAAATTTTGGACGCGAGTTCCCAAAATACTGCAACGACTACGAGGAAACTGAAGAAATCAGAAGGCTCCTGAAATTGGTCGGAAAAGAACACGCAAAACTGATGGAGAGAGTTGCTGAAGGAATAAAAAATAGGTCTTTGAACGCCGACATTTTTATTGATGGACTATTTAGTATAGCGACCGAGCTGGGATTCGAGCCGGACACGATTGCGAAAGCAAAAGATCGGGTGGCTTTTGGAGATCCGCCAGGGAAACGAAACTCGCTAGGTGATGCAATCCACTGGCAAATCTTGTTGGAGCATTCGGGAGATGGGGACCTCGACATTGTTTCCTTGGATGGCGATTTCACTTCACCGCTTTCGACAAGCTCAATCTCCGAATTTTTGTTTGACGAATGGAAGTCTAAGAAACACTACGGGCAAGTAGAATTGTTTTCGTCCTTGTCGGACTATACTAAAGCTCGATTTCCAGAAATAAGGCTTTCCGATGAATTCAAGAAAGACGAATTAGTGACGAAATTGGTCAAGTCGCCGAACTTTTCAACAACTCACGATACCATCGCGAAATTGAATGAGTTTGACCACTTCACCAAGGGTCAAATTAGGATGATTTTTTCAGCATTGACTAATAATCAACAAGTGAACTGGATATGTACTGATAGTGACGTTCTGGAATTTTATAAACAATTTCAAATGACAGCTGGGCATTTAGACTGCTCCACATTGCAGAAAGCGGAGAGTGAGCTCGGGCTGGAGGCTGACTACTTCATTCCGTTTTGAGAGAATTGGCAGCAATGTGGTATGCGCAGAGTAGAATGCGTGCTCGCACGCACCTTTCTGCGCTTCTCACACCATCTCACACCCCCGCGACACCCTCTGGTGGAATAAGGCGCGGCTTCCCACGTTATCTAGTGAAAGGAGGCCCGTTGTGACTGTGCAAAAGGATCGACCCAAACGCCGGGAATTGCCGCATCCGCCGATGACCCGCCGACCGCTGCCCTTTCGCTTTACTGACTGGGCAGCGATCTAAAGCCGCCGGGCCATGCGTTCGGTCTCGTCCAGAACGCCGTTCAGCGTCCGTTTGCCCTTGCCCCAGGCGAACATCTGGCCCTTGATCTCGCTCGCGCCGATGACCTCGGTGCCGTCTTCGCCCAAATCCATCACGTCGAATTCGACCTTGCCGCCGAGAGACAGAATATCGCTTGGCATGTTGCCCATCAGCATCGCGCCCCGGCGGGTGTCGGTGGCGGCGGAGAGGCCGGTGTCGCCGGTGGTCATGGCCATCACCATCGCCCTGAGCACGATGTCATAGGGGTCGCGGAAGTGGCGCGTGACTTCTTTCTTGCTGGAAAGCCCCATGCTCTTGCCCAGTTGTTCGCCCACCAGCACCGCGCCCAAGAAATCGCTTTTGTCCATATCCGCGGCCCCTGCCAGGCCGGCGGTGATGGTCGATTTGCTATCGCCCGCCTTGCCCGAGGAGGTGCGGATGCCCTGCTGGGCCAAAACATCCTGAACGGAAACTCTTTTGCTTGTATCTTGTTGTGCCATGTCTTTGCCGCCAAATATCTTGCTGAAAAGGGCAGTATAGCGCAGATATCCCATCGGCACCAAATGGCGGGCGCAGGACGCCAGTGATCGGCCCCCTTGCCCGGGGACAGGCGGGGGCGTGCTGCGGAGGGTGGTTCCGGCTCAGACCTCGGCGACCACTTCACCCTTCATCTCGCCGGTCAGGCGGATCAGATCCTCGGTATGGACCTTGGCGCGGACGGCTTCGATGGCGGCTTCGGCGGCGTCCCGGGTGACCTTGTCGGGCCATTCGGTGATTGCGGCGGTGGTGCGGTCGCTGGTGCGCAGGACGGTGACGGCACTGGCCCCCAACTCCTTGAGCGCGGGCAGGCGTTTATCGCGGATGTTGCGCAAGGTGGCGTCGTAATCCACGCCATCGCCGACTTCCCAGGTTGTGATTGTCACATAGGGCATCTCGCCCTCTCCCATGATGTCATGGGGATAGTATACACCAATTGCCGGCTTTTTCGTAGGGGTGCCAGGGCATCGGCGCGTAAATCCGAATTACCGGATACGCGCTAATATATTGTTTTTGTACGACTTATGCGTCCAAAAGACCCTGACTTTCGCCCCATCTCTTTAGCCCACCAACCGGTGCCGCGGGACCTCCTCCAACGCGATGCGGCGTTTGAGATAGCGCCGTGCGGCCGCGCCATACCAGGCCTCGGGGGCATCGAAGACGCCCTGGTTCAACGCGGGGAAAAACCCGGTCAGCTCCCGGCATGACGTCCTGTCCATGCCCGCCAGCGCCATCTTGCCCGGGTAAAGGCTTTCCGAGCGGGTGTTTTCGGCAAAGATGATCTGATGCTGATCGAACAGCAGATGGATATAGGTGACGTGCCGCCTTCCATTTGCGACACGCACGGGATTGCCCCTGGCCTCGGCCAGGAACTTTGCGCGCACCAGTTGCTGATCAGGCATTAGCATGCCGTGTTGGGGCGAGACCAAGAGGTCACGCTCCGCCCCCATCACACCACGGCGGATCAGGATCGGACGCAGGTGCGGGTTGGCCGCCAGTTCCAGCGGCCCGAGGTGCCGTTTGCCGATCCAGCGAATGGGCTGCGGGCCGTTGTCGAGCGTCGTGACCAGGTCACCAACCTTCAGGTCGTCGATCAGCCGATCGCCCATGGGGGTGCGGATGGCGGTACCGGTCGTGAAACAGACCACACCAGTGTTTTCCTGCGTGAAGCTCGAATTGTCAGCACTCGCACCCTGCACCCGCATGGAGCCGGAGCCGAATTGCGTGTTGTCCGAATAGTCCGTGCTGCGGCCCTTGCTGTCGAAAGCGTTCGACTGGTTGAGGATACCGTCATCGGCCTGGTCAGCGTAAAGCTCCGACAGGTTGTCGTAATAGCCGCTGAGGTCGATGAAATCGTTGTTGCTGCTGTCGCCGTCGTTCAGCGTCCCGGTATTGCCGGTGTTGAAGTCCGTGATCGTGTCATGGCCATCCCCGGGGCTGTAGGTAAAGACGTCATCCCCACTGCCACCGGTCAGCAGATCATCCCCCGCCCCGCCGCCGACGGTGTCATCCCCTTCGCCGCCGTCGACCTCGTCATCGCCGGCCCCGGCAGTGATATCGTCAGCGCCGGTACCTCCGTCGATGGTATCGGCCCCTTCCCCGCCATCGACCTGATCGGCGCCGGTCCCGCCCGACAGGCTGTCATCACCGGTGCCGCCAAAGATCGTGTCGCTGCCGCTGCCGCCGCTGATCGTGTCATCGCTCGTTTCAAGCGCGGTGGTCGAATAACTGATATCCGTGACCGAGTAATCCGACCCGTCGGTGCCATCGGTTTGCAGCTTCGCGGTGAACACCAATTGGTCAAACGCGCCGAACCCGTCGATATCGACGGTACCCGAGCCGCTGCCAACGCCATCTTCGGTAAAATCAGCCTCGGCGACCAGCACACCGTCGTTGTAAATCTCCCAATGTCCAACCTCGCCGAAACTGTCGGTAAAGAGCGATTGGAAGCTGAAACTTGCCGCGGTGATGTCATTGTCGAAGTCGACGATCAGCCGCTCGGAGATGCCCGACGCCTTGTCGAACCCCAACTGTTCATTGACCCCGCTGTCGGAGTCCGACACCGCGCCCGTGGCGCCGAGGCCCCCAGAAAAAGTTGACACATTCGCGGTACTGGCCGCAGTCAGCGCGCCATTTTCGACATTCTGCGCGGTGACGGTATAGCCTTGGCCGACCTCGTCGTAGTTGCCCGTTCCGATCGACGTGTTTTTGGAAACGACAGCGTCATCGCCCCCTGTCAGGGAGTCATTTCCATCGCCGCCGTCGATGGAATCGTCGCCGCCCTGGCCGTGGATCGTATCATCGCCGGTGCCGCCGATCAGCGTGTCATCGCCATGCGATCCGGTGACCGAGTCGTCATCAGCGCCCGCATCGACGTAATCCCCTTCATAGGTCGCCGAGCCATCCTGCTGATTGCTGTCGATGGTATCATCACCGGACCCGCCAAAGACCGTATCGCTGCCTTCGCCTGACGAGATCGAGTCGTCGCCCGCGCCCGCATCAATCGTGTCCGAACCGCTGTCAGAGGTTAGCGTATCATCGTTGGTCGTACCGGAGATGTCATTGTCCGCATCCTCGTTGTAGGACTGATCCTCGAGTTCGGAGTATTCGGGCGCATTGTCTTCATCGACATTGTTGGTGTTGCTGACCGTGTAGGTGTTGCCGGGCTGAACCGGGCCATCGGCGATATAGCCCACATGGGTGCCGCCGATTTCGACGCGGTAAAGCCGTACGGTGTTGCCGTTGCCATCTGTGAGAACATAGGCTTCTTCGAGATAAGCCCGGCCGCTTGCCACCTGGTTGCCGGACGCATCATAGACAACCGCCGTCTGCTGGTCTTCATCATCGCCGGTTTCGTTTTCATCCGCGTCACCCTCAAACGAGGAATCGTCATCGGTGATATGAAAATCAAGCGCATCGTCCCCCCGGTCCCAGCCGGGATCGAGTTGCATCTTGCCGGGTTCAGGCGACGTCCAGGCGTCCGGATCAAATCCATAGAAATAGTGGGTGGGCATCAGTCACCTCTCCTGCTCAAACAAGGCCAGAGCAGCCAAAGACGCGCCTTCGCCGAAGGGCCGCAAAGCTCACTGATCTTTACTGCCCGCATCTCTGTGCCATCCTGCTTGCACTTTCAAAACCCGGATCCGGGAACCCGGGCTTCTGCTGGGGCACAATCAAACGTGGCAGGTTGGAAATATGGTTAATCGGACCGCTAAAAACCGAATTAGACTTCTAAAATTTTAGCTTTTTCTCGGCGGAGCAGCAGCGCAGCCAATCGCGCATCGGGTATCGGGTAGCGCCGCGGCCTTACGATCAGTTGAAAGCAACCAATGGAGGCGGCGCATAGAAAAAGGCCCCCTGCAATCGCAGAGGGCCCAGAACTTTCAGAAGTCCGCTTGGATCAGGCTTTCTTACGGAGTTTCCGTGCGAAGCCAAACCCACCTACGCCTGCCAGAAGGAATCCGAAGGACGCCGGAAGCGGAACAACACCGCCGCTGCCGCCATTGTCTTCATAGGCGATGCGCAGGTCCAGACCGTGACACTTGCCAATGTTCTTTCTGCAGAACCTGTTGCCGTTCTTGACCGAGCGATACTGCTTGGTGTCACCCCACAGCGCGATGTAGTTTTTCGCGCCACCGGTTACGAAACCGTTCGGCTCACCGCCGGCGTAGGATTCATCGTCAAAGATGAAGTCCAGCGAGTACCCCGCCCAGCTGCCGCTGGTGAAGTCGAACGAGATGTTGCCGAACAGACCGCCTGCGCGGCTCACGGAGCTCATCAGCGAACCCATGGCCGAAAATGCCGACACGTTGCCGTTGCTGCGGTTCTTGATCGTACCGTCGAACTTGATGTCGCCGGTGACAGTGTCAAACGTACCGCCGGTGATCGCGCTTTCTACGTCAGCGACGATCTTGCCGTTCATGCGGCCTTTGTTTTGCAGATGGATCATCGACGAGTTGAAGCTGTTAGCGTTGAAGCTAAGGACTTCGGTCAGGTCGAGGAGAGCTGCACTTGCGCTGGAAGCGCCGAGGCCGACAGACAGAACTGCAGCCGTAAATAGATGCTTAATCTTCATGGTTACCTCTTTCTACTCACCAATCTATGGTCCCTCTTAGCATAAATTCGCCTCAAAAAAACCCCAAATTGGCGGAATTGTGCCGTAATTTGGCAAAAACACCCTATGGTTGAACAAAACACTTGACGGAAAGCGCCACAGTTTACGAATCGACACCAATTTCGCCGTTTCGACGAGATTGTTTTCGCGGCTGCGACATCACTGAAATCGACCAGCAAGATCCGCGCCAGAACCACCAAAAGTGATTCCACTTACACTGATGTACTTGATTTTATTCAACTATTCACAAATTCACTGGGGCAATCGACCGGGTTGGGCCTTTGTCGCGTGATTCCCCTCCCGCCGATCCCTCGGGAACCTGTTGCCCGTGTGCAACCATATCCATCCTTCACCGGTTTTTGATTTTCTTAGGCCAATATCGCCTCATATACCTTTCGCAGACGACCAAGGGGAACCGAACCAATGATGAAACGCCGCCATTTCCTGGCCAGTGGCATCGCTGCCGCCACGCTGCCCGCCTCCGCCCGCGCCTTTGAGGTTGCGCCGAAATTCAGACCGCAGGAAGTGCGGATCAGCAGCAAGTACCAACCCGGTCAACTTCTCGTGCTGCCGCGCGCCCATTTCCTGTACCTCGTGACCGAGCCCAACAAGGCGCTGCGGTATGGTGTTGGCGTCGGCAAGGCCGGGCTTGAATTCACCGGCACGGCCACGATCTCGGTCAAGAAGAAATGGCCCACCTGGCGGCCCACAAATGAGATGATCGAACGCGACCCGCATCTTTATGGCGAGTTCATCGATAATGACTATGTGCAGCCCGGCGGCCCCGGCAATCCGCTTGGATCGCGCGCGCTCTACCTGTTCCAGAATGGCCGCGATACCTATTTCCGCATCCATGGCACCACGGCGCCCCGTTCCATTGGGCGCTCGGTCTCAAACGGCTGCATCCGCATGATCAACGAACATGTCAAAGACCTCTACGAGCGGGTACCGATCGGCACGGTTGTCACCGTCCTCTGACCCGCCAGGCACCTGTCTGACCAAGTGAACGCCGCGCTCTGACGCGGCGTTTTGCTGTCAATTGGGGTATTCCGGACTTTACAGGGCAAGGCGCTCCCTTGAGCCATTTTTCGCCCCGCGCCGCACCACTCCTGGGCCATTATCGGCCCAAAGTGACGCCCCATGACATCCGCACTCGCCCTTACGTTGCACGGGCCTAAACTGCTGGCAGTCTGCGCGCGATCACACCCGGGTTCTTATTTCCGAGCCCGGTCGCGGCGGGCTGTTTTTTTGAATCAAGTCACTTTTTGATGGAGGAAATAAGTATGCCTGATGGCGAACTCACAACCACGAACAAGATCCCCTGTTGTCCGGAAATCACCACGGAGCCGTGCTGCGAAAGCCTGACCACCACCTACCGGCTGACGTATAATCTGGGTGCGGCCCAGGTCGAGGTCAGCATTGTGGCCGAACTGGAACGCTGCCCCGGTCCGATGGCGCTCGGCGACGTGATCTATTCAACCACCCTGCTGCCCGGCGAAAAGGTCCGCCTTTACACCGCGAACCGCAACAGCCGCTTTACCTATGACAGCGAAAGCGAGGTAAGCTACCGGCACGAGCAGACCTCCGAGGAGACCTATTACATGAAGGCGATGGACCGCTACATGTCGGACCTCACGGTCACCGACAGCGGCTCGGCGCAATCGCAGTCGCATTCGGATTTCGAGACGGATGTGGATGCCTATGGCGCCTCCTTCGGGTTTGCCGGCGGTGGAAGCGTCAATGTCGAAGGCGATTTCAATGCCAACAGCTCATCCTCGTTCCTGCGGGAACTGTCGCGCCATGCCTCTGCCTCGCACGAACGCTCGGTCCAGGCGACGCGGGCGGCCAATGCGACGCAGATCGGCGAGGTGGAAAGCCGCACCCATGCGGAAGGCGAAAGCGAAAGCGCCTACGAGGCCTCGACCCGGTCCATCGAAAACAAGAACCAGTGCCATGCGGTGACCTATTTCGCCTATCAGCTGGTCAAGCGGCAGATCCTGCGGTTCCGGATCAAATCGGTGCTGCGACGGGTGGTCGATGCGGCGGCGGGTTCCGTGGTCGATGCCCGCCCGGTCCGTCCGGTCACGGGGATCAAGGTGCTGCCCAACGGGCTTCTGGCGACGCAAACCGCGCGCGCCGAAGTGCAGGCGGTTGGCCGCGTCTCGGCCGTGGCGCAGCGGGCCAATGCCACGCCGAACATGGCTGGCACCTCGCTTGGCACGGCCGCTGGTTTTACCACCAACGTGGCTGCGGTTGCCGCGCGGACGCCGATCGTTGCCAATGCCAAGCCGCTCTCGGCGGATGTCCACGCCAAGGCGCTCCAGCAGGTTGACGACGATCTGGTCAAGCAGGGGATACTTGCCAAGGCAGGCTCGAACGAGGTGGGGCGCCAACTGGCCGCCGAGCTTGAATTCGAGCGGGTCTATTGCCTGCCGACCCAGGGCGTGGTGATCAAGGGCTGCCTTGATGACTGCAACACCTGCGAGGACAGCCGGAGAAAGTCGATCGAACTCGACAATGTCCGCAAGGATCTCGAGAACCAGCTGCTGGCCAAGCAGATCGAACTTCTCGACCAGAGCCAGGAATACCGCTGCTGCCCCGTGGGCGAGGCGGAAACCGACCCGGCGGAAGACGGCTGACCCAACCAGCGGAGGGTGCTCTTCGCACAACCGGGGCGTTGCGGCGCCCCGGGACCTGCGAAAGGAGTGTCGATATTCCGCTCAAGAGCCGCTAAATCGTTATTTCCCCTTGAATTATTGGTCCACCCGCCTCATATCGACGCTGCGACGTTACCACTATCGACTACCTGCTCCTACTCACGGCTCAGTCACTCGATCTTGCACTGACTAGCCGGGTTGCCGCACTCACGCGGGCAGCAAAATCTAGGAGACTACGGTATGGCTAATGGCACCGTAAAATGGTTCAACGCAACAAAAGGCTACGGCTTCATCGCGCCGGAAGGTGGCGGCAAGGACGTTTTTGTCCACATCTCCGCCGTTGAGCGCGCGGGTCTGACCGGCCTGGCCGACGACCAGAAAGTGACCTTCGACATCGAAGCAGGCCGTGATGGCCGTGAATCGGCATCGAACATCGCCCTGGCCTGAGCCTACAGGAATTGAATGCGGAAACGGGCCCCTCGCGGGGCCCTTTCTTTTTGGGGTGGGTCCCAAAGGAGCCGACGCCTGACCTTGGTCACGACGAGTGGGGTTGGTGTTCGGTTTGAGCCCTTTGCGAACACTGCTTCAGCCCGGAATCAAGGTGCGCAGCACCGCCGGGCAGCGCCCGACCGCCCCATGGGCGGGCGCTTCGTCACCGTTTCAACCCCAACGATTGTTGAAAGTATACGTCACCATAAAGTGCGATGAACCACCTACGTGGCGCCCACCCGCGGTCGGGCGATGCCCTCTGTTTAAATGATGGCCGAAAGACTGCTTTGTCCGCACAGCGGGCATACACCAACTCGCGACCTCCCTAGATCGGAGACCGGACAACCATCACCGCCTACGGCGCGCGGAGCCAGTCATCCGATCCTTCGGGCAGTTCCGGGCGGAAATAGGCGATCATCCGGCCCTCCATCGGCGCATCGGCCTCGTCGGCCCATGGCGCCACACCGTGCAACGCATGGCGGTGAACGACATACGCCTCCCCCGGTGCGGCTGGTACGATCACGCGCGGGCATGTGTCAAACACCTCTCGGCGCGCCGCCTGGTAAATGTTGGTCAGATCAACCTCGGCCCATTCGGCCTCGGGCAAGTGACCCAAGGCATCTTCGAACGCCTCTCGCATGATATGGTGGCTACCTTCCCAGACCACCAGCGGGCTGGCCCCGGCGCCGCAATCGGTCAGCGGCAGGCCAAGAATATAGGCGTGGCGCTCTTTCAGCATCCGCCGCCGGGCAGCGCCCACGGCCAGCAACCCGTCCACATGGGCCGCATCACGATCCCGCCGATACCGGAACGCCCCCGCCCCTTCGCCCGCACGCGGACGCGGATACCCGGGGTAGATCACCGACACCTGGCCACGATGAAGCGGCAAGGTGCCATAGGTTGCCTGGGCAAAATCATATGCCGCCCCCGCAAGCGGCCCGCTTTGTGATACCGACCCGTCCGGCCCGTTGGGCAAGGTATCCACCCCGACAAACCACGTTCCCTCGCATTGCAGCCACTGGCGCTGCTCCTCCGGGTCGGCAACCCGCTCGGCGGCAACCGGCCGGACGGCATCGACCCAGGCTTGCAGCGCGGGATCTACCGGAAACCGGACCCAGCTTTTTTCCAGGAAATCCCCTACCATCCCAAGGCCTTGCGCAGCATGTTGAGCGCCACAAGCGTCAGAAAGACCGCAAAGACCCGCTTGAGCGGTTTGGGGTCCATCGCATGGGCCAGTCGCACGCCCCAGGGCGCGGTGATGAGGGTCATGGCGATCACTGTGGAAAAGGCCGGCAGGTTGACCGCGCCGATGGTCCAGGGCGGGCGGTGTTCCGGCGCGATGGTCAGAAAGAGAAACCCGATGACCGAGGGGACCGCGATGGTCACGCCAAACCCCGCCGCGGTTGCCACGGCCCGGTGAATGGCGGTGTTGTAAAGGCTCATCAGTGGCACACCGAAACTGCCGCCGCCAATGCCCATCAGCACGGACAAAAAGCCGAGGGAGGGCGACATCACGGCGCGGGTCACCCCGGTGGGCATCGCCTGCCCCAGGCGCCATTCGGCACGTCCAAACCCCATGTAAAGGCCGATCACGATGCCGAGCACCCCGAACACGCCTTGCAGGAAGGTCGAACTCAGGTTCGACGCGGCCGTCACACCGATCACCGCGCCGATAACGATGCCCGGCGCCCATGTCCGCAGGATATCCCAGTCCACCGCGCCTTTCTTGTTGTGGCTCAGGACGGACCGCACCGAGGTGACGATGATCGTCGCCAAAGACGTGGCCAGGCAGACCTGCATCAATTGCGGCCCGTCATAGCCAAGTGTCTGAAACGCGTAGAAGAATGCGGGAACGAGGACGATGCCACCGCCCACGCCCAGAAGCCCGGCCAGCACACCGGCAAAGGCGCCGATCACCAAAAGCAGCGCCAACATGGCGAGCAAGAGAGAGGGATCAGGCATCAAGGTGGCTCCGCATCGCGTGTCGAGGGTCACATAGAGCGGATTTAGGGCGTATCGACAACGGCTTTCTGCTCAGGCGACATGCGCCAAGGCCTCAAGGACGACCTCCGGCCCCGCGCCGTCCCGGACCGCACCCTCCGACAATGTCCGCCGCCAGCCGCGTGCGCCGGGGCGGCCGGAGAAGAGGCCAAGCATATGCCGCGTGATCTGATGCAGCCGTCCGCCGGCGGCCAGATGCGCCTCGATATAGGGCAGCATGGCGTCAACGGCGACCTCGGCGGTGCGATCAGGCCCGTCAGCGTTGAAAAACCGGCGGTCAACCGCGGAGAGGATATCGGCGGGCTGGTGATAGGCGGCGCGTCCGAACATCACCCCATCCACCCCTGCGTCCAGAAACGCCTCGGCCTGGTCAAGCGACGTGATCCCGCCATTGATGCTCAGGTGCAGGGCGGGGAAAAGGCCCTTCATCGACACGGCCAGATCGTAGTCCAGTGGCGGGATCTCGCGGTTTTCCTTGGGGCTGAGACCCTGCAGCCAGGCCATGCGCGCGTGAATGGCAAACCGGCTCACCCCTGCCGCACTGACGCGGGACAGGAACTCGGGGAGAACGTCGTGCGGGTCCTGATCGTCAACGCCGATGCGGCACTTGACCGTGACCTCCACATCCGTGGCCGCCATCATCGCCGCGCAGCATTCCGCGACCAGCGCAGGGTCTTTCATCAGGACAGCGCCGAAAGTCCCTGACTGCACCCGATCCGACGGGCAGCCGACATTGAGGTTGATCTCATCATACCCCGCCTGAGCGCCAAGCCGCGCCGCCTCGGCCAGCTCCGCAGGGTCCGATCCGCCCAGTTGCAGCGCCACCGGATGTTCGGCAGGCGAATGGTCGAGCAGATGCAAGGCATTACCGCGGACCAAAGCGGGAGCCGTGACCATCTCGGTATAAAGCAAGGCGTGCCGGGAAAGCTGCCGGTGAAGGAAACGGCAATGGCGGTCGGTCCAGTCCATCATCGGCGCAACGGAAATCCGCGCCGCCTGACGGGCGGCACGGGTGCGATCCGAGGCGTCACCTGCCTCCGAAAGAGTTTCGACACTTTGGTCCATCAAGCTCGTCAACGCCCTGGCCTTCGGTTCCGGATGGCGCGCCCGGGGAAACAGCCCGGCGCAGCCGCGCAGGTCATAATCGCTTTCGGTCCGCCCGTCCACCTTCGCCCCCAAATGGTTCCAGACATAACAAAACGGAGCCTTCTGCAAAGGCTCCGCTTCAGTACTCTCCCCTCACCCCCGCACCACCCCGTGCGGCTGGCAATCAGCCGGTCAGCTTTTCCACATCTTCCCTGACCTGCTCCCACTTGAAGTTATAGATGCGTTTGGAGCGTTTGATCGTGATCGCAAGGATATAGGCGCGGAAGGCAACGATCGCCAACCCGACCCAGAACACAACGGATTCAGGCAGGAAGTTCAGGTTATGCAACCCCATGCCAAACCCCATCACGGCGCAATCGACGCCCATGTTCTGCTCGCCGCGACGCGCCATCGTCGCCAGTTCCATCTGGTTGTACTTGAGCAGCCACCCGGCATTGCGGCTGTTGTAGTAGTGAAGGTACAGCGACGCGCCACTGATGAGAATGAGCGCCCAGGAAAGAAGCGGCGTCAGCATTGGAATGTGATGATGCATGGTGATCTCCTATGTTAGACCATTGGTCCCGGCGGGATTGAAACTTGTGAAATCCTGCCCGTTGACAGTGCCGAGCACGCCGTTGTTGCCCACACCTGTTGCGTAGCCCGGCAGGATGGCGTTGAACTCGTTTGCGGGCATGCGCAGGGCGACCGGTGTGTAGAAATAGGTGCTCAGGCCCGATGTCCGGTCCTGGACGACATCAGGGATCAGCAGAACCTTATCCCCCGCAGCAGAGGTATAGACCCCCTCCTGCTTCATCATCTGCTGCATCATCGTCCGGGTAATGAGCACCAGTATGCCCGCGTCTTTTGACGTCCGCGAAAACTGGTTCGCCTCGTTCTGGCCGTTGATGCGATCGCCCCAGCCAAACTCCGTATTGGGGACGCCCTTGTACCGCTTCTGGTACCCGATGCTGTCGGTGTAGCCAAAGTCATCGGCGATCACGAAATGGTTGTCGTCGCCCGCCCAGGTACAGCTATCTTCGAGGTAATCGGGAACGACCGCCCCCGCCGCGTTGCTGCCCAAGTTGGCCAAGGGGATCTCTTCGGCATCAACCACTCCGTTGTTCAGCGCCGACCACGGCAGCGTAATGGACGTGCCGTCATGGGCATAGTCCGTGGTGCAATCGGTGAAGACCGGGCCCACAACCTTCTGCGCCTTGTTGGTGCGCGTGTTGTCTCCTCCGACGGTCGTAAAGTCGATCCCGCGACTGAACGCCTCGATCCTGGGTTCCATGAACACCATGCTGACGGTCTGGCGGAACGGCCAAAGTCCAATTCCGGCAGCATAGGGGGCAATGGACCTGTTGGCCGGGTTGAACCCGATCACGTCGAAATCTTTCATCGAATACATGCCGGTGTATTGCCAGTGAAACCCGACATCCACTTCCCAAGCCTTGAAGCCATCCATGAAGGACACGAGATCATGATGCTGGACCGGGAACCGCTTGGCGACCGATCCACCCCAGTTGCAGGCATAGACCTCGTTGTGCTCAAAACCCTCGATCACCGCGAACGTCTTTTGCACGTCCGTGCTTGGATCGGCTGCAAGGCCGTAGAAAGCGCGCAACTCCTCGGTAATCCCGGGATAGACGTTGGTGCCGAAACTCACACGGGATGTCCATGCCATCCCCACGGTGCAATCCGCCGCGATGCAGTTCCTGAAGTTCAGCGGGCGCGAGTTTGACCAGAAACCGTGACCGATATCGCCGATCTTGTTGCCGCCATCCTTGATCCGGGCCGTCGAAGGCCCTGCCCACGGCTCCCGCGTTCCAATGGCGATGCACCCGTTGATCTCACCCCAGGAACCGCCACCCTCGCCGGCAAAGCCGACCGCCTGAAAGTCATGTGCGATACAGTCGATCATCTTGCCGTGGCTGTCGTGGTGGACGAAGACCCATCCCGGCGAATCGTAGCCAACGCACCCGCGGAACACCGAAGGGTTCAGCGTTGGATCATCGGCCCCGTTGCGATGGAAATGCCAGATATAGCGGCCATTCGTGTTCGTTGTGCTGGTGATCGTCGGCATCGTGCTCAGCATCACCGGCGAGGTGCCAAGCGTCTTGAAGTCCATGTCGGTGCGACCCATGCCCCAGGCCTCGACATATTCGACCGTATTCTGGTCCTTGTTCTTGAAAAGCTGGTGCGCGCGCCGTTGCGCATCCGATGGCGCGCCGTCGGTACTGGTCCGGAAGTTCCGCGTCCGGTTGACGATATGTGGCGTGAAGGCCGCGCGGCGGAAACAGGCCGGGTGCGGATGGTTCAGCCCACCGGACCAGGAAATCACCGGGGCGGACGGGGTCGAGTTATCAACGGCCGTGATCGTGCGTATCTCGGTCTCCCAAGGCTCCCACTGACTGTTCATGCCCCTCATCCGCGTGCCTGGAATGATGATCTCATCGCCCGGTTTCCAGTCGCGAAACCCCGACACGTTCTGCACCTGCCGATCGAGCGTGACCGACGTAGCGCCTTGCGGGATCCCGCCCGCAGCCCGCGCAATACCGATCACCGGCGTGGCAAAGATGGAGGCTTTGCCAAAACAGACCAGCCCACGCTGCATCTTGACCGGATCGTTGGTGACATCGAGCGGTCCGTTGTTGGTATAGATCAATGTCTGCGTGAAACTTTCCGATGCCGGCGCAGATTCTGACGCCAGTTCGTAGGTGCCTGTATGATCCACGAAGATCGTGTCGCAGTGCAACTCCGTGCTTCGGTCATCGGCCCAGATGAAACCGCCATCGACGCGGATCGTGTTGTACTCGGTTGTGCTGATCTGGTCATAGGTGACGTTGACACCCGCCGGGATCAGGATGTTCTCGCCAGGCTGTGGCACCCGTTGCGTATTGCCCGAGATCGACCACCATGTCGTGGCATCCGACCACGCACCGGACGCCACCGCGATGACATCCGCATTTGAGCGTGCGCAGTAGCTCTTGATGCTGTCGATGTCACGCTGCAGCATCGGGTCAATGAACGCGTTCTGGTCATAGGTCTCGGTCGCGTTCGCAATGTAGGTGAGGGCTTCGGTTTCCGGATCACCACCCCCGACACCGTTATTGTCCTGTTGAACAGGATAGGGCCTGCTTGTCAGGGTGGAGCCGGTATCGTTGACCAGCACTTGAAGATCAGATGTATGTAACACGTTAGCCTCCTACGAGAAGGACGGACCGTCCGCGGTCCAATCGTTGCCGGTGCCGAAATTTGTGCCATTGTTGTAATTCGATGCTGGCCCGTGGAGTTCGTAGGACGGGACACCATAAGCAGCGTGCGACACGGCCGGATCGACGGTCACGCCAGTCGAGCCATTGAAAAACCTGTCCTGAACGGTGCCGTCGTCGATGTTGGGCGGCGCGCCACCCAGGTCATTGGCATCCCAGAACGCAAAGCGATAGTTCATAAGATCTGCCGAGCGTTGACCACCAGCCGACGCGAACAAGGCAGGCGGCGTGGCACTATACCTGTTCCAGTCATACGAATTGGCCGAGGCCGCGCTATTGGTGGTGAAGACGCTGGCCGCCGCGCCGCTGGTCTCGTCCCAAATGACGACTTTGGAGGTCGCCACCGATCCGGAAATCGTTCCCGAGATCAGCAAACACATCTTGTCACCAATGGCGTAGTTCGCGGTGCTGATGAATTTGGAGTCGCGATCTCCGTTGATCAGGAAATCAATCTCGGGGCGCGCAAGGCCATCTGAATTCGTATCATCCGCGCGCCAGCCATCCGACGAGATGACATTTTCAAGCCCGAGGATACTGCCGCGGAAATCCGAGTTGGTCCGATACGACGAGAAGGCAAGGAAATGTTGGGTTGCCGGCAGGGTCGCCGGGAAAACGAGGTAGGCGCCGTCATTCGTGTTGACGCCCACCTCGGTATAGGAACTGACCGCGGCTTTGCGTTTTGACAGCAGGATGCCGTTCGTGATCATATCAAAAGCTGAAACCGGCATCAGGTGATATCCCCCTGGATCACCCAGGCATCCGTGCCGATTTTGCGCAGAACACAGCCCGAATATTGGTTGTTGATATCCACGCTGCCGCCGGACACGCCATTCACGGCTACACCGCCCGCGCCATCCACCGTTGTTGGACCCGCGCCCAGTTGTGTGATGGAAATGGTCGCACCGACCGCAAAAGCAGTGCTCGCATTCGTCGGGATCGTCACCGTGTTCGCGGCGGCACTCGTCATGTCCACATTCAAACCGGCATCGGCAAGGCTCAGCGTATAGGCCGCACCTGTCTGCGTATTGACCGAGGCCACCCCGAAACCGCCACCCACGGCGATGTCATAGGTACCAAGGTTGGCTGGCATCGACGCCCCATGGTTGAACCAGATCACCGTCTTGGTCGCCGATTGCGTGGGGCGGGCAACGGCTGAGTCGCCTCCCGCATCAAAAACGATCACGTCCTGGCCACCCTGCAAAACAACGTCGGACTGATCGAGGGTCACGACATCCCCGTAATTGTCCAACTTGGTGGCAAGCTCCTGAAGCGCCGCTTCGACGTCGGCGGCGGTAAAGAGTGCCCCGCTGTCCTCCAACCCGATCAGAGATGCCCCCTGCCCGCTCGTATTCGATGCGAGGCTGGTCGCAGAAAGGACATTCAGGATCGCCCGAACCGCGGTGCTGTTGAGCGTTTGGACCTCTCCGGTGCCGCCACTCGTGCGGCCAAGCAAACGGTTGGTCGCAATCGGCGCCAGCTTGGGCAAGGTCACCGCGGCATCGTCGATCTCACCGGTTCCCACCGTATCGGTATCAGCCAGCGCACCGGTATTGGCCGTGGCCCCCGAGGCAACGCCCGAGAGCTTTGACTTCTCGGCATCGGTAAAGGCGTTGGTATTACTTTGCCCCTCATAGAGCGTCTTGATCTCGGCGCCATTCTGATCCGGCGATGCCCCGTCCGATACATTGAGCAACGCCCGCACATCTGCCGCGGTCAATTCTTCGCTGTCACCGGTGCCGGTCGACACACGACCCAAGATGCGGTTCTGGGCCACATCAATAACTCGGTCGGCGGGCCCGCCGCCACCACCGCCGCCGGATTGCCAGGTTGATCCCCCCAGCTCCGCATCAATTGCGGAAACGATCTCAGATCCGGTCTGATCCGCGGTTGCACCCGTCTCGATCCCGTTGAGTTTGCTAAGCTGTGCGGCGGTCGCAAACTTGTGGTTCGTCGACCCGTCGTCGATGTCATCAGCATTCAGATTGACCGCACCGGTGGCCCCGTTCACGCTATCGACGGCGTTCGGTTCGGCCCCTGCAGGAATGCCCGACAGTTTGGATTTTTCGTTGTCTGTGAATGCGTTGGTGTCGGCGTTTGCCTCATAGCGGCTCTTTACCGCCTCGTTCAATGAGGCGTCACTGCCCGTATTAAATTCAGTCGCCATTTCTAGCTCCTCATGCCGCGTTAAAGATCAACTGGTCGCCGTTCCACACCAATGGATCGCCGCTCAGCTCCAGATTTCCGGAAACGATGGTGAAGGCCGTGCTCAGCACATTTGACGCATTTCCCGCCGCGTCGATCACGCCCACATGGAACTGCCACCCACCGGAGGTGAGGCCGGACAAATCGGTTTGACCGGCATTGGTCCCCGCCAACGCCAAGGCACTGCCCGACGCCGCTGCCGTCGGTTTCGCCGCGACAAGCGCATCGGCGTCGGCGTAGCTTGATGTGGTATCAACCACCCAATGAAGCGCCCCGGCCTCATCACCGTCAAATCCGAACATCCCCGTGCCTTCGTCCAGCGACAACGCCGCCAGGATCGGTGCAACCAGATCAGGTTGACCGGTCGTGGTCCTGCGCGACCGGCGCCGGGGGCTGACGGAAAGACCAATCATTCCCAGGCCACCACAACAGCCGTTGTTCCCGTCGCAAGAACACGGACGGCCCGGAACTCAAGCACGTCGCCCACCTCAACCGGATAGGTAACATCCGTTCCCGCCCCATCGCGCACGGCGACGGTCCCCGACGCGATACATTTCAATGCCCGCGGACGCGGATCCAGATCGGCTGTGTCTGAAGGGGACACGACATAGTGCGTCTCCCCCGGAGAAGTAAGACTTGCCGCAAATCCTGCGAAATTGTCGGTCATCTAATCTTCCTTTCACTACTTCGGTTCTCTTTGGGAAATCCCGACGTCGGGTTGCGCCCTCTGCCAGGACCGTTCATTGGCCTTCTCGTCGGTTCCCCTCGCTGAGTTGCGAAGCGGCGGCACTGCATGCCGCCGTTCAGAAACCTCAATCGCGCGGAAACAGAGGCGCATTACCGGGTAAACGGATCCTCACCGCAGACAACGCATCGTCCGGCAGCGCGGAAAACATCCTTTTCACATGCATTCGAGGACACCCGCCCTGATTGCAAAACTTGACCGGTAAGGTTGATTTGAAGCGTGAAGAACTGGTAACCAGACAGTCCGGAACCGTTCTGGGAACCGCACTGCGATAGGTTTCAGATCATCTGGAAAACTTGGATTTCATGGATTTACGCATTTAATTCATATGCTTGAAAATCGCCTCGTCGCTCTGTGACGACGATCACATCGTTTCCGCTGACAGGAAACCGTAGCCATTGCGTTCAATGGGGAATCAAGAAGAATTCTATTCTAGATTGTACTTCACCAGATAACCAATGACACCACCGCAAAAGAATGGCGCCAAGAAAAGGCCGTCCCTCTCGCCACTTTCAATGAGTGAAGGGGGTTCAGACGCCGCCTGCGCCCGGCCCGCCCGGATCGAAGAACACGATCACACCGCCACCCACGCCGTCGAATTCCCGGTGCACGACATGACGGGGGATCCGGATCGACAGGCGCCGGTTCTCGTCCCCTGCCTGCCAGGGCCGGTCAATCTGCCGGCAATTCGCCGTGCTGCCGCTGTAATCGGCAACTGGCGGAACCTCCTGCATGAACGAAAGATCCTGCGCGATCTGGCTGCCATCCAACTGTACCGATCCCCGGGCCAGAACCTCCCCTGCCCGTCCCTTGGTCAAGATGGATTGCTGTTCGCTTTGTGCCCAGACACCACAAACGAGCGTCTGACCACCGCGTTCGCGCATGTCCGCCGCGACACTGATCCCCCCGCCCGTTGAATACTTGCCGCCCGATGACGCCGGAGCATCCCCAAGCATCGCCACGGTTTCCGGTCCGACATAGCTCGAACACCCCGTGACGGCCAAAACAGCAACCAGAGACAGACAAGTGGATTTCATGGTTCGGCCCTTTCACAACGCATGGCTCATCCGACAAAATGTGTCATGCCACGCCGTAATCAAGCATAGCAGAACCACTGACGGCCAACAGGCCGATTTGCCCTGTCAGGCGCCTGCCGCGAACTCTTTCGTTTCGTCAAGCATCTCAGGATACCATTTTTCGAGCGTCCCGCGAAACTCTTCCCGGATACGACCGACCTGCGCCGGGGTCAGATCTTCGCGCCATGACCCGGCCTTTCCCTTGGTGAAAAAGCTCTTCATCTCTGCGGGCTTCTCGGCAAAGCCAAGCTCTTTTTCCTGCTTTTGCAATGACTTAAAGCTCGCCTGCTTGACCGCGTAGGCCAATTTCGGGCGGTCTACCTTGACCTTCATGAACTTCTCAAGAAGGCCCGAAATGACCTTGCCCGGACTGGCAATCATATCCTCGTAGCGGATCACATAAAGCGGCAGGCCGGGCGCTGTTGTCCATGCCTCGACATGGTCATCCCACCGGCCGAGCGGTTCGTACATGCCGGTATTCGTCGCCATGATGTTCATTTCCGAGCTCATGCGCTCGATGGTCGTGTCGATATCCGCCGACTGGTGCCGCGCGAAGGAAGGCGTCAGGTCAAACGGGTTGCGCATGACATAGACCGCCGCCGCGGTCACTTCGGGCGGGATGATGTCGATGTCGAACATCCGCAACGTCTGACAATGTGTCTTGACGAAGTGATGGTTTGGCTTTGACGCCGCGATCAACCGCAGGGCTTTCTGACGCACTTTCGCCCATTCTTCCATGGTCGATGCGCTATAGGGACGCCCCAGGGCACGGTCGAAGAAGTCCTTGCGGATGTCGCCGGTGGTGAATTGACTGAGGCTGTTGATATCGGGGGCCTTGCTCTTGGGCATGAAGTAATTCGCCAGAAGCACCCGCACCCACGTGTTGCCGGATTTCGGAAAGGAGGCCAGCCAGATAATCCGCCTTAAGTCATTCATCAGTAATATCCGTGCTTTTTCATGACCTTACGATGCACACGCCGAACTCTGGCCACTTGATCCTCGGTCAATTCACTCTTCCAATTGTCGCTCGTGCCCTTGGAAAAGAATGTCTCGCTATGGCGCGAACGCTCAGCGAAACCGCCCTTTTTCTCCTGCTTGGACACTTCCTTGAAGCTCGAGTGTTTAACCGCGCGGTCGAGGCGCTCCGGATCGACAGGCACCCCGATGTTTTCCAACACCTTGGTGAAAGCGGCATGCGGATCGGTCAACATGTCTTCGTATCGCAACACGCAGATCGGAAACGATGACTTGCCGGTCCAGCTTTCGACGTGATCGGACCAACTGCCGAGAAACTGAAACACTGTCGTCTCATCGGGCTGGTTCACATGATCGGAATGACCGATGGCATCAATTGTGTCGTCGATGCTCATCCCGTAATGCCGGGCGTAGGACAGCACCATATCGAGCGGGTTGCGGATGATGTAGATCGCCGACCGGGTGAATTGATCGGGGATCAGTTCCGTCCCAAGCGCAGGTTTGTTGATATTGTGGGTCTTGACCAGGTTTACATCGGCGTTATTGGCCACGATCCCACGCAAAACCCGGTCCCGAAGGCCCAGGGTAACATTGACGTTCATCGTGTCGACATTGGCGCCGCCGACCATGCGGTATGTTTTGGGGATTGAATCACCCATGCCGAACTTGTGCACCTGGTTAATCGGCACCGGTTCTTTCGCATTGGTCAGGTAATTGGCGAGAAAAATGCGCGTCCAGGTGTTTCCCGACTTGGGATAGGAGGCCAGCCAGACGATGCTCTTTTTCATTTGGGGAAATTCCGCGTGTTGTGGCGTTGATCTTACCACTTCACATAAAAACAGCGGGGAGGTTTGTCACCCCCCCGCCGCATATATCGACCTGAATTAGAAGCTCAGGTTGATCGCTGTACCGATGATTGTACCGTCGATGTCTGTACCGGCGGTCGAGTTGTCATCGTTTTCAGCCCAAACGGCGTAGATGTTCCAGCTGACGCCCGGTCCAAGAGTGCGAGCTGCACCGATTTGGTAGGCTTCGTAGTCGTCGTCGCCAGCAACCGAGTCGCTCGAACCTTGCGATGTCAGAGCTTCAAACGACCAGGGGCCAGGTGCGTCAAATGTCGCGCCGAAGGTCCAGCCATCCGAGTCCGCACCAGCGTTACCACCGATACCGCCAACGCCGCCTGTGCCGCCGTTGTCGTTCTCAGCGTACGAACCGCCTACGGTGAAGCCACCGAAGCCAACGGTTGCGCCAACGCCCCATGTTTCAGGATCCGAAACACCCGGGTTGGTTGCTGCGTTAACCGAACCTGTACCCCAGCGTGCGCCGGCGTTCAGATCAACACCACCGATGGTGCCGCTGTAGTTGATACCGATGTCGAAGATGTCGGAAACAACGCCAGCACCGTTACGGTTGACGCTGAAGTTGTTACCTGCGTTGACAGTGCTTGTCGCGGCGTAGGAAACACCCAGAACCAGACCGTTGAAGTTCGGTGTGTAATAGCTGATTCGGTTTACGTCGTTGTTTGCCGATACTTCGGTGTAGGCCGAGTACTTAGCATCGCGGAACGAGATCGGAACACCAGCCGCTGTGAAGGGCAGGAAGGCCGAGATCGACGGCGAGTTGATGTACATCGAAGTAACCTGGGGAGCAGCAACCATCGACAGGTAACCTGCCGAGTTTTCGTTACCGATAACCAGTTTACCGAACGAGTCGCCACTGATGGTCATGTACGATTCGTCGATACCAGTGGCGCCGCCACCGTTGTTGTTACCTTCGATCTGGATGTTAACGCCGAATGTCAGGCCGTTATCCAGAGTGATCGACGGAGTGAAGTGGATTTCCGAGTTGTTCAGCGTGTCGATGCCGTCAAAGTCGGTACCAGCTGCCAGACCGGTGCCCGAAGCATCCGACCAAGCAACGTGCTGGTTCATGTATCCGCCCCAGTCCAGGTCCCACGATTGGGCCGAAGCAGGAGCAGCAGCGGCTACGCCGAGTGCGATCGCGCTGGTGCAAAGAAGTTGCTTTTTCAAGGGTGTCCCTCCTCATAAGCAAGAGATTAAAGTTCCGCCGTCACCAAAGGCGGTCACGACTTGATGATGAAATGCTGCAAACACCCCCCAACTGTCAACGAATGCGCCCTGTCCAAAATCGTTGTTGGGCGCGTTGTGACGTTTAAATCACACACGCCCCCGGGCCGATTTCACACGCCACGATCCCGGGGACACAGTTTTGCCTTATTTTATTGGGCTTGGCCTGTTTTTGTGCCTGCACCACACTTCCGGCGTGGCGCGGCTGCCACGTTTCAAAGACAGGCTCAGCAAAGGTTTGGACGTTGCGATTTGGTCACATGAGGCCCGGCGACAGAGAATCGGTCAGCCCGGCGACAGAGACCGGCCGTTCACGTCAGTTCACGGGCGACAGCCCGAGGATGTTGCGGGCCTGTTCAGGGGTGGCGACGGGGCGTTCATACTGATCGCAGAGTGCCACGCAGCGCGCCACCAGTGCGGCGTTCGACGGCGCCAGCGTCTGCCGATCAAGGCGGATGTTGTCCTCCAGGCCGGTGCGCGTATGCCCCCCCGCAGCAATCGCCCATTCATTGACGGCGATTTGGTTGGGCCCGACACCTGCGGCGCACCATTCGGCCTGGGGCGCGCGTTCACGCATGATCCGAACATAGAAATCGAAAACCTCGCGGTCGGCGGGCATTGCGTTCTTCACCCCCATCACAAACTGCACATAGAGCTTGCCGTAAAGCACACCCTCCCGGTGCAGCCGGATCGCATGGAGGATATGGCTAAGGTCAAACGCCTCGATTTCGGGGGTCACCTCATAGGTCTGCATCTCGGCGGCCAGCCAGGACACGAGATCAGGCGGATTTTCGTAAACCCGGGTGGGAAAGTTGTTCGACCCCACCGACAATGAGGCCATATCCGGCCGAAGCGGCAGCATCCCACCCCGTTCATTCCCGGCCCCGGAGCGGCCGCCGGTGGAAAACTGCACGATCATGCCCGGACAATGCCGGCGAATACCTTCGCCCAACTTTTCGAACCGGTCCGGATCCGAGCAGGGAAGCCCCGCGTCATCGCGCACATGGCAATGGGCAATTGCCGCGCCCTCTTCGAAGGCCGCATGGGTGCTCTCGATCTGCTCTTCGACGGTAACAGGCACCGCCGGGTTATCGGCCTTGGTCGGAACCGAGCCGGTGATGGCGACACATATAATGCAAGGCTGGGTCATGGCGCCGACGATACCCTACCGATTGTTGCCTGTCGAACCGGCTTAACTCTCCTGCTCCGCCAGCACTTTCTTGGCGGACCGGAAACACTCGATCGCCTGCGGCACGCCGCAATAGATGCCGACCACGTGGATGATCGCCCGGATTTCGTCCTGTGTGACGCCATTGGTGATTGCACCGCGACAATGCACTTCCCACTCGTGCATCTTGCCAAGCGCGCCCAGCATCGCAAGGTTCATCATGCTGCGCGTCTTGGCAGGGATCACGTCATCGCCCCAGCCGAACCCCCAGCACCAGGCCGTCATCGCCTCTTGGAACGGTCGCGTGAAATCATCGGCGGCGGCAAGGTTCTTCTCTACATATTCTGCCCCAAGCGTGGCCTTGCGCTGCTCAAGACCCTTGAGAAACAGATCTTCGTCGAACGTGCTCATGTCATGTACCTTTCTGTTGGAGTGTCGTGTCCGGGCCTGTCGCTCACCGCAGGGCGATCGCCACGTTTTTTGTCTGAACGTAATTCCAAAGGGCTTCGCGCCCCTTCTCCCGGCCATAGCCGGATTTGCCATAGCCCCCGAAAGGTGTCTCGACACCACCCGCGAACCACTGGTTGACGAACACCTGCCCCGCCCGCATCTGCCGGGCCGCGCGCGTCGCACGGTCAAGATCGCGGGTAAAGACACCCCCGACCAGCCCATATGGCGTCCCGTTGGCGATGCGGATCGCCTCGGCCTCGTCCCGGAATTTCATCACTGAAAGGACCGGCCCGAACACCTCGTCTTGCGCGATGGTCATGTCCGGCGTCACATCGGCCAGGACCGTAGGTTCAAGAAACGCGCCGGGGATGTTCATCTTGCGGCCACCGGTGACCACAAGCGCGCCCTGAGCTTCGGCCTCCGCGACCATATCGGCGGCGCGGTCGCGCTGCGCCTCGGACACCATCGCGCCCATATTGGCGCCTGGTTCCGCCCGTTCGATCCCCGGGCCAACTGACAGGGATTTCGCAATCTTTTCAGCGCGTTCCACCACCTCGTCATGACGGCTTTCGTGCACGATCACTCGGCTCATCGCGGAACACACCTGACCTGCGTTGAAGTAAATGCCCCAGCGGATGTCGTTTTCGAACGCCTCCAGATCGGCATCGTCATGGACAATCGCCGCGGACTTGCCACCAAGCTCCAGCACACAAGGAACCACATTGGCCGCTGCCGCCGTGGCAATCGCAACACCGGTCTTGACGGAACCGGTAAAGACGATCTGGTTGACGTCAGCATGGGTACTCAGCGCCGCCCCGGCCTGATGCCCCCAGCCACACAGGATGTTGACCGCACCGGCCGGCAATCCCACCGCCTCGGCGGCATGAGCAAACCACGCATTGCTCAGCGGCGTCAGTTCGGGCGTCTTCACCACGCAGGCATTGCCCGTGGTCAGCCCCGCCGAAAGCGACCGCGCCGTCATTTCGAGCGGATAGTTCCACGGGATGATCTGCGCCGAAACGCCGTAAGGTTCGTTATGGGTGAAGTCGAAATACCCCTCTCCCAGCGGGATCGAGCGGCCCTCGACCGTGGAGGCTTGATTGCCGTAATACTCGAAGTAAAGCGCCGCCCCCTGCACCTCGCGCTGCGCCTCCCAAAGGGGTTTGCCTTGCTCGAGGCTCAGGAGAGGTGCGATTTCATCAATATTATCGAGAAGATAGCGTCCAATTTCCTGCACGATACGGCCACGCTCGATGGGGCGCATCGCCGTCAGCACACCCGACTGGCGAACGCGCTTCGCCGCCTGCACCGCCCGGTCCACATCCGCCTCGTCCGCCAGCGCGTGTTCGGCCAGTTTCTCGCCCGTACCGGGGTTGATGATATCGACACGCCCGGCGCCGCCATCGACCCATGCGCCGTCAATGTAGTTCTGCCAATAGGGTTTCACGTCGATCATGTCGTGCGCCTTTCAGAGACGGATTCGGTGTGCGTGAAGCCTGTCATAATGCGGCTTCATCCGGCGGTACACCTGCTGCACCCGCGGCGGCGTGTCGTCAAGGTCGACATATCGGCGTTTCTGGGGTGTCAATCCGGTCGATTGGGCGAGGTTGGCGTGGAATGATCCACCGTCCCACCAACTATGTTCCGACGGGTCGCCGCCGGGCTCCCAACTGAGTGCCTCGGGTTTGAACGGGATGCCAACCGCATCGCAGAAGGCGCGGGTCATGTCATGGGGGTTTTCCAGAAGGTCATCGCTGTCGATCACCGGCGGCGGCGCGCCGTTCAATGCCCAAAGCAGATCGAAAAGCGCCCGCTGTTCCGGGAAACCCACTTCTCCCTCGTGGAAGTCCGGCCACTTACTGTGCATCGAGGTGATCGTCTTGGCGGGATCACGAATGAGGAACGCATGGGTGAAATGCGACAGGAATTCTGCATCCCACATGTGATTGATATAATGCGGAAAGTCCTTGAGAAACACCGGGCCATCAGCGGCGCGCGCCTGGATGTCCTGCCAGACGCTGTCGAGGGTAAGACCCGGTGTGGTCACCTCTCCGGGCGCGTAACGATGCCACAAAGGTGCCTCGCCCTGATACCAGGCCTCGCCAAAGGGCTCGTGCAGGCAATCCAGATCGCCGCGTTGGCGCATCATCCATTCAAATGCTGTGGAGGTTGACCTCGGGATCGCCCAAAGGGCCACGATCTTATGCATATTTTGCCTCCGGCTTCGGGGTATTCGGTACGGTGAAAGCAGTGGTCATAGGCTGTCCAGCAGGCGCCCCTGCGGTGAGGTGGGAGCAAGGCCGAGAGACTTGAAAATGCGCCAGTAGAGCGCGGTGTCGTGACCGATAACGGGCTTGCCCAGGGCGGTTTCCAGCATCGGCGTCAGGTGCAGCGGCCGTTGCGGCTGACCCATCGGTCCGGACCGGAAATTGCACATGCCGTTGATCAGATAGGCATCGGCCTGCGGTGCCTTCTCCGCCACGTAAGTAAATGATTTAAGGGCCAGATCACCGTCAAACACCCACCGGCGATCATTGACCTCTTCCTGGGTGTCGAACCATCCCTGATCGTGGAAATTCCCCGCCCAGACGACGTCAAACCCGGCCTCTTTGAGGAAACCCACCGTGCCCTGCCACCATTCCGGCCAATGATAGGCAGCGTTGAGCGCAACTTTCTCCACATTCATGGCCCTGAGCGCCTCGATCATGGCATAGCCCGCCATGTGGAAGCGTACCCCATACTTGTCGGAAAGGTCTTCGCAATGTTGCCGGATGCCTTCCACACCCAACCCGCTGGCATGGACCCAGTTCGACCCCACCTGCCCGGCCACATCGACCCCGTTACGGGCCATGCAATGGACGAAATCCTCCATCATGCCGAAATTCTGTTTCCGCTGGTCAAGACCGTGGGCGTACTCGGGTACATGCAGCATCCAGCCATGCACACCGACCGTTTCGGGCGCGATCCGCAGAAAATCACTCGGCGCGGCGTCATAATCGAAGGGCGGGCAGGTAAATCCGACCTGATGCGGGAAAAGTTTGTGTTCGGGGCGCCACTCTTCGGGCATCAGCATGGTAGATCTCCCTTCTGTCCCATCCGCCAGACCATCTGGTCAAACCGGTCTTGTCCGTAAAACGGCTCATTGCGATAGACCATCAACGGGACACCCCAATGACCGGCCTCAAGCATCGCCTCTGCATTCCTGTCCAGATCGGTCTTGGCCTCCGCCCAGGAGGTGCTGGCGAGGATCGCATCCATGTCCATCCCTGCCGCTGCCATCGCCTTGGTGAGATGATCGCCCTTGTCCCACCCCGGCGTCGACCCATCCCAGAGCTTCCGCGCCACGTGGTCGAGAAAAGCCAACCCTTTTCCGGCCCTGACGGCACCTACGAAAAGCCTGTTTAGCCGCTCGTTAAGGGACTGTTTTTCCTCGGCAATCCACAGCGATCCGGGTTTGAAGGTGATGGGTGACGGCTCCGGATAGGCATAGGGAAGCCCAAGATATGCCGCCTCACGTGCCGTGTCGGTCGCGAAATATGCCTGCTCCAATGCATCACGATCCCGGTAGCGGTCAGGCAGGCGCAGCACACCGCCCAGGACCGGGCGAATAGCGACGTCGATCCCCTGCCCGGCCAGCCAGATCAACCGGTCCAGCAGGAAGTAACAATAATCGCTCTGCAGCGAATAGAAGACCTCAACCCGCGCACCCATCTCCTAGCCGTCCACCGCCTCCCGCATCCAACGCTGCAGATGCATGACCGAGTGTTCGGAATTCACCCCACAGCTCGGATCCACAACCAGCGGACCGGGAACGTAACCCCTTGATTTCAAACCACGCTGAACGGATTCGACCAGGTGGATATCCTCTTCGACCGTCGTCGCGCGATCCTGAACCGCCATCCGGCGGACGGTCTCGTTATCCTCGCCGCCGACCGAATACCATCCGCGCCAGACCACAACGTGATCGGCATCTATGGCCCGCCAGTGATAAGTGTTCAGAAGATTGCCGGGATAGACCTGAAAGCTGAACATCGGCCAGAGGAACCAGCTTGAATATTCCTCGTTATGGGCGAAGCCGGAATCGATGTCATAGGTCATCTGATCCAGCGAGTTGCACTCGGTCGTGTGGCGCAGGCAGTAACCCTGCGGTTGGATATCGTAGGTTTCAGGCTTGATCACACCGGTGGAAAAGGTCGGGTGGTTGAGGCTGCAATGATAGCATTCCGAGTAGTTTTCGACCGAGACCTTCCAGTTGCAGTTTTCCGGGATTTCGACCCATTCCAGCGGTTTCAAATCTGCCCAATTTGGCACGAAATCTTCCAGCTCCGCCCGCGCGCCTGGGAACCATTCGTCCATCGGCGCCGCATCATCATCGAGATTGACGAAGATGAACCCCAGGAAAATCTCCGTCCGGACCGACGTCAGGCAAACCGTTGATTTATCGAAACCTTCCACGGCCTTGATGTTTGGGCCGGCCCGCAATTCACCGGTCAATTCATAGGTCCAGGCATGATAGGGGCAGACGACAACGCGGGTCTGACCGCTGCCCGAGACAAGCTGATGCGCGCGGTGCTGACAAACGTTGTAGAACGTGCGGATTTCCCCGTCGCGACCTCGAATGCAAAAGAGGCTCTCACCCCCCAGATCAAACGCAAAATAGTCGCCCGGATTTTCCAATGCGCTGGCATGACCGGCAAATTGCCATGTGCGCGCCAGAAGGCCGGTGCGCTCAGCCTCGAAGACTGCCGGATCGGTGTAGTACCGCGCGGCGAGCGAGCGGATCGGTGCACTCATTCAGGTTCCTCCTGGTAGATGCCCAACTGGTGGCGGCGTTTGTGAAATTTCTCAACTCTTTCAACGATTTCCTCGCTGGATACGGCGACCACGAAGCTGAGCAATGTCTCAAGAAGCGCGATGGTCGAGACCGACGACGGGAAAAATTGTGGTGTGTCGGCGGCGACGACAAAGCCGTGCTGCGCGGCCAGGATGATCGGACTGGCGGGACTGTCAGACAAGGCAACCACCGTGACCCCCTGTTCGCGCGCGATGCGCACCGCCTCGATCACCTCCGACCGGTACGGGCGGCAGGTAATTGCGATCAACACGTCGCGCTCATCCGCCCAGGCCAGATCATCCGTCGCCACGGACCCCGCCCGCGGGATGGTATGAAAGCGGGTCATCCCAGTGCCTGCCAGGTAAGTGAAGTTGCGGGCATTGGCGTTGTTGACGCCCACCCCCATCACGAACACCTGGCGCGAATTCCAGATATCCTCGGCGGCCGCCTTCAGCGCATCGGCACTGATGCCTGCGAATGTCTCCTCGATATTGCGGATCGCCGCGGCCACTTGGTCGGCGTAAAGCCCGCCGAGATCGCCCGATTTGCGCACCTCCTGAAGCCAGCGGACGCGGTCGGGATAGCTCACCTGCCCGCGCCTTATCGCTTCGCGGAACGGCTCCCGAAAATCGTCATACCCCTCGAAGCCCACCTGTCGTGCCATGCGCACGAAGGTGTTGGGCTTGACCTTCGCCGCCTCGGCAATCTCACGCACGGTCGACACCCCGACATCGGCAGGGTTTTCAAGCACGTAGCGCGCGGCCTTCTGCGCCTCAGGCGTCAGCGCCGACCACTCTTCTGTGAGACGCTCAAGAACGGATGATTGTACATTTGTATCATTCATGATTGACGATGGTACATATGTTCGATTAGCCTGTCGAGGAAAATTTCGACTCGTGCGACAAGGAATTGCGATATGTCCGAAAAAACCTTCCCCAACCACGCCCGCGTGGTCATTGTCGGCGGTGGCGTGATGGGGGTGGGGCTTGCCTATCACCTCGCGCATGAGGGCTGGGGGCCCGAGGTTGTTCTGCTGGAGAAGGCCGAACTTACCAGCGGCTCGACCTGGCACGCAGCAGGCCAGATCACCCATTCAACCAGCAGCTTCGGGCTGGGCAAATGCGTCGATTACAACATCGGCCTTTACTCGGGCGGGCTGGAGAAAGAGACCGGGCAAGCTGTCACCTGGCATGGCTGCGGTTCCTTCCGCCTGGCCTATGACGAAGATGAAATGGATTGGCTGCGTCACACGCTCAGTGTTGGTCGCTCACTGGGGTTCAACATCGACCTCGTCGGCCCCGCCGAGATCGCCAAACTGCACCCGTTCTACAATCTGGACGGCGTGATCGGGGCACTGCACACACCCGATGACGGCCATGTGGACCCCACCAACGTGACCATGGCGATGGCCGCAGGCGCTCGCCAATTGGGCGCGCGTATCATCCGCCGGTGCCGCGCCACGAACATCACGCAAGCCGATAATGGCGAATGGGTGGTTGAGACCGAACAAGGCACCATCACCTGCGAACACGTCGTTAACGCGGGCGGCACCTATGCCCGGCAGATGGGAGAATGGTCCGGGCTGCAGCTGCCCATGACGTCGATGACGCACCATTACTTTGTGACCGAAAATGTGCCTGAATTCAAAGATCTGGAGACCGAACTTCCAGTTATTCGCGATGACAAGCTGGTCTCGGGCTATATCCGGATGGAGCAAAAGCGCGGGCTCATAGGGATCTATGAAAAGGCCAACCCCAACACCGTTTGGGAGGATCACTGCCCCTGGGAGGCCGAGAACGAGCTTTTCGATGCCGACTATGACCGGATCATGCCCTGGCTAGAGAACTCTCTCGACCGGATGCCGATCTTTGCCGAGCTTGGGATCACACGCGAAGTCCACGGCGCGATCAGCCACCCACCCGATGGCAATCCGCTGATTGGCCCCGTCGCCGGTGCGCGCAACTACTGGTGCTGCTGCGGTACACAGATCGGCATCGGTTGGGGCCCCGGCCTGACCCGCGAGTTGGCGCGATGGATGGTGCACGGAGCTGCGGATATCTCGATGCGTGAATACGACCCACGCCGTTTTGGAGATTACGCGAACAAGGAGTGGCAAGTCATTAAGGCAAAAGAAGATTATTGCCTGCGCCACGAAATCCCCTTCCCGCATTTCAACCGCCTCGCGGGCCGCCCGATCAAACCCAGCCCGCTCTTTGAGCGGCTCAAGGAAAAGGGCGCCGTCTACGAAGAGGTCTTTGGCCACGAACGGCCCCGCTGGTTTGCCAAAAACGGGGTGGAACAACACGATCACTACAGCTTTGGCCGCAACGAGGTGCATGACATGGTGGGCCTTGAATGCCAGGCGGTGCGCAAGGGCGTGGGTATCATGGACATTTCGGCCTTCACCAAGGTCGAGGTTGCAGGCCCCGGTGCCGCCGCGTTGCTGGACCGACTGGTGGCCAACAAGCTACCGCAAAAGGTGGGTGGCATCACCCTGACCCATATGCTGAACCGCCGCGGTCGGATCGAGCTGGAAACCACCATCGTCAAGTTGAGCGACAACAGCTATTATCTTGTTTGCGCAGCGTTTTTCGAAAACCGCCTCTTGGATCACCTGAACCAAAACCTCGCGGGAGAGGATGTGCAGATCATCCTGCGCTCCAACGATTGGGCCGCGCTTGCTCTCAACGGCCCGAAATCCCGCGAGGTTCTGGCCCAATGCACCGATGCGGACCTGTCGAATGCCGGGTTCCGCTGGCTGACCGCGCAGCAGATCACCGTTGCAGGACACGAACTCTGGGCCTTCCGCATGTCCTACGCCGGTGAGTTGGGATGGGAATTCCATATCCCCCGTGACAGCGCCTTGGCGGTTTATGACGCACTCTGGAACGCGGGTGAGGCGCACGGCATCGCCGATTACGGCAGCTTTGCCATGAACGCGATGCGAATGGAGAAGATGTTCAAGGGTGCGGGGGAACTGACCAACGAGGTCACGCTGCCCGAGGCCGATGTGATGCGCTTTGCCAAGCTCGACAAGGAGTATCTGGGCGTGGACAAGACCCGCGAGAGCGCCGCGCAGACCGCGAGTGGTTCCATGCCCTGGGTATGTGCCTATCTCGAGATCGAACCGGATGGCGCCCATGACGGCCACGGCGGCGAAGCGGTGATGCTGGATGGTAAGGTCGTCGGTTCGACAGCTTCTGTCGCCTACGGGCATACAGTGGGCAAGATTCTGGCCTTTGCTTATATCAAGCCCCACGCCAACGTAGCAGGCACAGAGGTCGAGGTTGTCATCGCGGGCAGCCCCCGCAAGGGCCGCATACTGGATGCACCGGCTTATGACCCCGAAAGCCTGAAGCCAAGGACAGACGCATGACCGATATCCCGACGACAATGAAGGCGATGGTCCTGAAGGGCCATGGTGATCTGGACGCCTATGAGTGGCATGAAGACTGGCCGGTGCCTGAGGTTGGTCCCGATGACGTCCTCATCAAGGTCGGCGCCTGCGGGCTGAACAATACCGACGTCAACACCCGGTCCGGGTGGTATTCCAAGGCCGTGGATGACGGGACCACCGGCGGCGCCCTCGAGATCAACGATGACGATCCGACCTGGGGCGGGCGCCCCCTGTCCTTCCCACGCATCCAAGGGGCCGATGTTGTGGGCCGTGTCGTGGCCGTGGGGGCCAACGGAGACCCGGGCATCATCGGCAAACGCGCCATGGTGGATGGCTGGCAACGGGACTGGTCCGATCCCGGTAACATGGACAAGACCGGCTATTTCGGGTCCGAACGGGATGGCGGCTACGCCGAATATACCTCCGCGGATCGCCGTGATGTTGCCGTGGTGGAAAGCGACCTCAGCGACGCGGAACTGGCCACCTTCCAATGCAGCTACGCCACCGCCGAAGGCATGTTGGTGCGCGCCAATGTCACCGAAAAGGACACCGTTTTGATCCCCGGCGCGTCCGGCGGGGTCGGTGGTGCGCTTATCCAACTGGCCAAGCGCCGTAACGCGCGGGTGATTGCCATGGCGTCCGAGGCCAAGCACGCCGATGTCGCCAAATCGAACCCTGACCGCATCCTGCCCCGCAGCCCCGACAATCTTCGCGCCGCCCTGGGCGATGAGAAAATCACCGTCGTCGCGGATGTGGTGGGCGGCGATGGCTGGCCGGATCTCATCGACATTCTCGAACGCGGCGGGCGGTACACCTGCTCCGGCGCGATTGCCGGGCCGATGGTCACGCTGGACCTGCGTACATTCTACCTGCGCGATCTGACCTTTACCGGCTCCACCGTGAACCCGCCGCATGTCTTCCGCGACATCGTGAGGTACATCGAACGGGGCGAGCTTGAACCGGTTCTCGCGGCGACCTACGACCTGAGCGAGCTGCGCGAGGCGCAGGCGGCATTCATCGCCAAGAAACATACCGGCAATATCGTGGTCACGCCGTGACCCGTGCCGTTTGGGACAGACTTCTGGCCGAGGCCCGCCGTGTCCATGACGCGAACGCCGCACTGCACGCCTTTTGCCCTTTCCCGAACGACATCACGCCACAGCCCCTGTCGCCACATCACGTTCCCGCCGCGGATTTGTTCACCAGGGAGACCGGCCTTGCCGGATCACCGCTGGCCGGGTTTCACGATGCCCTTCTGGCCGCAACGCCGGCCGCCCATTGGCGCGAGACCTACAAGGACACCAATATCGGTCAGGATTTCATGGACCGGTTCGGATGTTATTGCCTGATCGGAGATCAAGGCCCGTTTCACAGCGATCATATGCGCGCCTGGATGGTCTATATGCCGCCCCATCTTCACTATACCTGGCACCACCATCTTGCCGAAGAGGCCTATCTCGTCATCGCCGGCAGCGCCCGGTTCTTTCGGCACAGATCCCCCGAGGTGACCCTGAGCGCAGGCGACACCTTGCAACACCAGAGTAACGAACCTCACGCCATGGAAACAGGCGACAGCCCGGTGCTCTGCTACGTGATCTGGCGCAACGGTTTCGACCTGATCCCGGTTCTGTCGACCGCTGAGGACCTGGCATGAGGATCGCGGCGGTTGATCTCTTCCAGGTCGATCTGCCGGTCAAAGGCGGTGTCTACCGGCTGTCTGGCGGGCGAGAATACACCTCCTACGACGCCACGATCGTGCGGATCACGACGGATTGCGGGATGCAGGGATGGGGCGAAAGCACGCCTTTCGGCGCGACCTATGTCGCCGCGCATGCGGGCGGGACGCGCGCGGCGCTTGACCTTCTGGCCCCCGCCCTGATCGGCATGGACCCGCGCCATCACGACCGGATCTGGGACGCGATGCGCGCCACGCTACGTGGCCACCGCGATGCGCGCACGGCGCTTGATGTCGCCTGCTGGGACATCGCCGCACAGGCCGCCGGGCTGCCGCTTTGCGATATGCTGGGCGGACGTATCCCCGGCCCTCTTCCGGTCATCTCATCCATCGGCGGAGACACGCCCGAGGCCATGCGCGCCAAGGTCGCCGCGCACCGCTCGGAGGGTTTCAAAGGTCATTCCATCAAGATCGGTGCGCAAGAGGTCGAAGGCGGCCCCGCCCTTGATGCCGAACGCATCCGCGCCTGCCTGGCAGACCGGCAGCCCGGTGAATGGTACCTGGCCGATGCCAATAACGGGCTGAGCCCGGAACATGCGCTCCGGATGCAGGCGCTCCTGCCGGACGGGCCTGATTTCGTGCTGGAGGCGCCCTGCGCCACCTGGCGCGAAACGCAGTCTCTGCGCGCCCGGTGCTCTGTTCCCCTTCTGCTCGATGAGTTGATCCAGACCGAAGCCGACCTGATCCAGGCCATCGTCAATGATAGCTGCGACGGGGTCGGGCTCAAAGTGTCGAAACAGGGCGGCATCACGCCGATGATCCGCCAACGCACCATTGCTGCCAGCGCGGGCATGGTCATGTCCATTCAGGACACGGTGGGCAGCGAGATCTCCTGCGCCACGATCCTGCATATCGCGCAATCCACCCCGCGCCATCTGCTGCGTTGTGCCCTGGATACACGCGCCATGATTGACATCACCGTGGCCCATTTGGACGCTCCGGTTGTTAATGGCGGGGTCGAGGCGCCCACCTTGCCGGGCCTTGGCATCACGCCCGACCTGTCCGTCCTCGGCTCCCCCATCGAGAGCTACGGTGCGCGACCATGAAGATCACCCGCATCCGCATCTACAAAACCGACCTGCCATATGTCGATGGCAGCTATGTCTGGGGCGCGGGCAATGCGATTTCCGTGGCCAAGACCTCTGTCGTGGTGATCGACACTGATGCGGGCCTGCAGGGGTGTGGCGAGTTCTGCCCTTGCGGGGAGAACTACATGGTCGCCCACTCGGAAGGAGTTGAGGCGCTGGCCCGCCTAGTCGCGCCGCAGCTTCTGGGAGAAGACCCGCGGCAGGTCGCGCGGATCGAGCGGCTGATGGACCACATTGTGCAGGGCCACGGCTATGCCAAGGCCCCGTTTGATGCCGCCTGCTGGGACCTTCTGGGGCAGGCCACCGGGCAGCCGGTCTGGATGCTGATGGGTGGCAAGCTGACCGATGGCGCGCCGATGTACCGCGTGGCCCCACAACGCGCCCTACCCGAGACGATCGCCGAGATGGACCGCCACCGCGCCGCCGGTTACCGCCAGTTCCAGATCAAGGTCGGCGGTGATTGGGCCACGGATATCGAGCGTATTCGCCAGACCGTACCCCTCTTGCAGCCGGGCGAAAAAGCGATGGCCGATGCCAATCAGGGCTGGCGTGTGGATGATGCGATCCGCGTGGCCCGCGCCACCGCTGACCTGGATTTCATCCTCGAACAGCCCTGCCAGACCTATGAGGAGTGCCAACAGGTCCGCCGCGTCGCCACCCAGCCGATGAAGCTCGATGAATGCGTGACCGGCCTGCACGCCGCGCAGCGGATCGTGCACGACCGCGGCGCCGAGATTTGCTGCCTCAAGATCTCGAACCTGGGCGGACTTTCCAAGGCCCGGCGGGTCCGCGACTTCCTGGTCGAAAACCGCATTCCGGTCGTGGCCGAAGATACCTGGGGCGGGCAGATCACCGGCGCCGCGCTGGCCCATTTTGCCGCCTCGACCCCGGCAGAATACCTGGTGAATTCGACCGACCTGATGAATTACAACTCCCGCAACACCGGCCTTGGTGGCCCGGTCACGGCCGATGGCAAGCTCTTTGCAACCGACACGCCCGGCCTTGGCGTGACCCCGGATTTCGAAAGCCTCGGCGCACCTGTCGCCACCTACGGAGCCTCAGAATGACCCATTGTACCGCGACCCAACTGATCGACGATGCCCGCACCCGGGTGACACGGTTCGATTTCGAACCGGGGCAGGATACAGGCTGGCACAAACATGGGTTCGACTACGTGATCACCGCGATCACCGATTGCCACATGCGCCTCGAACTGCCGGGCGGAGAGGTGAATGAAGTCACCGTGCCCGCGGGGACGGCCTATCGACGTGATGCGGGCGTTGAACATAACGTCATCAACGCAGGTGACGCGCCGATGTCCTTTGTCGAGGTCGAGTTGAAATGAAGATCACGCGGGTTTCTGTCTGGCAGATCGACCTGCCCCTGACCGAGCCCTACTGGCTCTCGGGCGGGCGGCTGAAGTTCGAACGGCTGGATAGCACCTTCCTCCGCATCGACACCGATGAGGGCCTCAGTGGCTGGGGCGAAAGCTGCCCCTGGGGGCATACCTACCTGCCCGCCCATGGCCCCGGTGTCCGGGCCGGGATCGAAACCCTTGCCCCTGCACTGATCGGCCTCGATCCGCGGAGCGTCGATCACGTGAACCGGGTGATGGATGTGCAGCTTCCGGGCCACCCTTACGTCAAATCCGCCGTCGATATCGCCTGCTGGGATATCCTCGGGCAATCGGCCAGCCTACCGCTCTGGCAATTGCTGGGCGGTGCCGAAGCCAGTCCCGTTGCGGTCAACTCGTCGATCTCGACTGGTACGCCGGACGAGATGATCGCGCTCATCAATGCCGCCGCGGAAAAGGGCTACACCGTGCATTCCGCCAAGGTGGGCGGCACGGATATCGCCGCCGATATCGACCGGATCGAGGCCATCTCCGCCGCCCTCCCCGACGGGCACCGCGTGACCTTCGACGTCAACCGCGCCTGGCAACCTGCCACCGCTATCGAGGTGCTGAATTCCGTCACCGCCCGCGATTGGGTCGAGCAGCCGTGCGAAACGCTGGATCAATGCGCCCATGTCGCGGGTCGGGTCCGCAATCCGATCCTGCTGGATGAATGCATGACCACGATGAACGACCACCTGGAAGCCTCGCGGCGCGGGGCCTGCGAAGGCGTCAAGATCAAACCCGGACGCGTGGGCGGGCTTACCAGGGCCCGGCAGATCCGGGATTTCGGCCTCTCTGTCGGCTGGCAGATGCATATCGAAGACGTTGGCGGCTCGGCCCTGGCTGATACCGCCGCGATCCACCTGGCCGCCGCGACGCCCGACGCCAACCGCCTCGCGTCCTGGCTCTGTCATTACCATCTCGCCATCGACCCGGTCCCGGACCAGGGCGCGCGCAACCTCGATGGCGCGGCAACGCCGCCCGATCTGCCCGGTCTCGGGGTTACGCCCGATCCGGATCTGCTAGGCGCGCCAATGGCGATCTACGGGGACTGACCGGATGCTGCATTCCTCCACAACCAACCCGGTGGCCCCGCTTCGCATCCGAGAGGCATATGGCCTTCACCCCAATGCGGCCCGCAGGGCCGCCCCCGGCGACGCGCGCAAGCGCGGCGCAAAACCTCAAGAGACCGACCGCCTATGAAGATCACCCGCCTCTCCCTCTGGCATGTGCCCCTGACCGCCCATGAGACCTATTACATGGCGGATGGCAAAACCTGTGACACGACAACCTCCGTGGTGCTGCGGCTCGATACCGATGCGGGGCTGAGCGGTTGGGGCGAGGTCTGTCCGATCCCGCACTACCTGCCCGCCTATGCCGAAGGTGTGGCTCCGGCGCTGACCGACCTGGCGCCTGCTTTGCTGGGCGCCGATCCGATTGGCCCGCCGGTCTTGATGGCCCGCCTCAATCATCATCTCAAAGGCCATGACTACGCCAAATCCGCGATTGATACGGCCCTTTGGGACCTGACCGCGAAGGCCGCAAAACTGCCGCTCTATGCGCTGCTCGGCGGACGTGCTGTGGCCGACATGCCGCTTTATCACTCGATCACCTGTGTTGCCCCGGAAGAGATGGCGCGCATGGCCATCGCGGCACAAGAAGCGGGCATGACACAGTTCCAGGTCAAACTTGGCGCGGACAATGACTGGTTGGCGGACGTGGCCCGTCTGGAGGCGGTTCGCCGGGCCGTCGGGCCCGGACCGCTGGTCTATGGGGATTGGAATTGCGGGGCGGATCGCCTCACCGCCACCCGCGTGGGTCGGGCCGTGGCGCATCTTGACGTGATGCTGGAGCAGCCCTGCGCCACCATCGACGAATGCGCCGCCGTGCGCGCCGCGACCGGCCTGCCGATGAAGCTCGACGAAAACGCCCATGATCTGCCGACGCTGCTCGAAGGCCATCGTCAGGGGTGCCTTGATGCCGTCGCCCTGAAGCTCAGCAAGTTCGGCGGGCTCTCCGCGATGCGGGTGGCCCGTGACCTCTGCCTGACACTCGGCGCACAGATGTGCGTCGAAGACACCTGGGGCAGCGACATCACCACCGCGGCGCTTCTGCACCTGGCGGCGTCTACCCCGGCGCGCGGGTTGATGAACACCTGCGACCTGAACCACTACGTCGCGCCGCGCCTCGCCCCCGATGCCCCCACCCGCCGCGATGGCCGCATCGCCCCGCCCGAAGGCCACGGCCTTGGCATCACCCCCGACACCGATCTTCTCGGCTCGCCCGACCTGATCCTCGATTAGGAGATACTCACATGCTCAAGACCCGCACTCAGGAAGAATGGATCACCCGCGCGCAGGAGGTTCTGCCCGCCGGCGGCTTCGGCAATTTCGACCCGTCGGTCTTTATCCGCGAGGGCCGTGGCGCCCGGGTCTGGGACGAAGACGGCAATGAATACATCGACTACCTGATCGGCTCCGGCCCGATGCTTCTTGGCCACGATCACCCCGAGGTGCGCGAGGCGATTTTCGAGCAGTTGCCAAAGGGCATGACCTTCTTCACCAACAACGCGCCTGCGATCGAATTGGCCGAAGAGATTTGCCGCGCTGTCCCCTGCGCCGAGCAGCTTCGTTATGTCTCCTCGGGGGGTGAGGCGGATATGTATGCCATCCGGCTCGCCCGCGCCTTCACCGGGCGCGACAAGATCGTCAAGTTCGAAGGGGGCTATCACGGCATGTCCGCCGAGGCACAGATGAGCCTCGCGCCAACCCGGCTCGCGAATTTCCCGCAAGCCGTGCCCGACAGCGCCGGCATCCCGCAAAGTGTCGCCAATGAGATGCTGATCGCGCCCTTCAACGATCCCGATTACATCCGCTCGCTTCTGGCGGAATGGGGGGATCAGGTGGCAGGGATCATCGTCGAGCCGCTGCAGCGGATCATCCCTCCTGCCCCCGGGTTCCTGCAGCTCTTGCGCGAGGAGGCCGACAAGTACGGCATCGTGCTGATCTATGACGAGGTCGTCACCGGTTTCCGCTTTTCCTATGGCGGCGCGCAGGAGCTTTACGGCGTGGCGCCGGATATCTGCACCCTGGGCAAAATCATTGGCGGCGGCTTCCCGCTGGCGGCCATCGCCGGACGCGCGGATATCATGGCGCATTTTGATAAATCCGCCGTCGGCGCCGACCGCTGGCTGATGCAGCTCGGCACGCTTTCGGGCAATCCAGTGGCGTCTGTTGCGGGCCTCAAAACGATGGAAGTCCTGCGCCGCGAGGGTCAATACGACCGGTTGCGCACCCTGGGTCAAACGATCATGGAGATGGCCAGCACCCCCCTCAAGGAACGCGGCATCCCGCACCGGATCGTCGGTGATCCAACCCTGTTCGAAGTCGTCTTTACCGACGGCAATGTCCAAAACTACCGCGATGTCCTGACGTCCGACGCGGCGCGGCAGGAACAGTTCAACCGCGTTCTGCGCCAAGAAGGCCTGCTGAAATCTCCGGGCAAGACCTATCCGTGCCTTGCGCTCACCGACGAAGACCTGGCCCAAACGCGGACCGCCTACATCCGCGCGGCGGACGCGCTCGTGCACTAGAATCGGACCTTTTCGCATCACTGCTGTTTAGTGCGGTCTTTGGACCAAATCGGAAGGTATGCACCTATCCGATTGGATAGCCACTACATATAGTGTGGAATTTTAGGAATAAATTTTACCTGACAGGAAAAACGACGCATGCTAACCTGTTTCCGACACGGCGCTTTTGCAATGAAAAGAGTCGAGTTAGAGGTAGTATTGGTGTACCATCCATAACCACTGATGGACCAATACTAAACCAAAACGAAGGGGCCGCATCAAAAGAGCCCCGCAGACAAAAGCAACTGTCCAAACGGGAGGACAACTGAATGGATACCGATATCGGTGCTTTGACGGTGATATTCACCGAGTTCTATTATTGGGTGACTGTACCGCTCATGTTCCTGATCCATGTAGGGTTCTGCATGTATGAGGTCGGCGCAACCCGCCACAAAAACCACGTTCACACGCTGATGAAAAACACCATGCTCATTCCGCTGGTGACCGTGACCTTCTTCTTCTTTGGCTGGTGGATTTACTTCGCCTTCCCCAATGGTCCGGGCATCACCGGCGGCATCACGCAATCCGACAACGCGGTGCCATGGGGCGAACTCATGGGTACACACCTGGGCGGCCCGGGCGTGGCCAGCCAGGACCCGGTCATGGGCTATGGCGTGGAACTGGGCAACAGCTTCTGGGCGCGCATCAACGGCGTGTTCTGGGCGGCCTTCCTTCTGTTTAGCTGGACCGCGGCCTCGATCGTCTCTGGCGCCACCATCGAACGTATCCGTCCCTCGGCCTTCTGGATCCTGGCCGTTGTCATCGGTTCGTTCACCTGGATCATCGACGCGGCCTGGGGCTGGCACCCGGATGGCTGGATGGTCACGCAGCTTGGCTATCACGATGCCTACGCTTCGGGGGTTATCCATGCGATTGCCGGTGGCTTCGCGCTTGGGGTGGTCTGCGTGCTTGGGCCACGGATCGGCAAATTTGCCCCCGATGGCACCCCACGCAACATCAACCCGCATAACAAGTGGCTCGTCACCATCGGCCTCTTCCTGATCTATTGCGGCTTCTGGGGCTTCTACGTCGCCTGTAACGTGCCGATCATCGACCACGGGACACTTGGCGGTGCCGAAGGCGTGGTGAACTTCACCGCGACGACGATCTACCTGACGCCCACAACGCTGTCGGCCATCGTGTTCAACTTCCTGATGTCGCTCTCGGGCGGTCTCATCATGGGGTACATCGTGTCCAAGGGCGAGGCATTCTGGACGTATTCGGCCGGTCTTGCCGGGGTCATCACCGCATCCGCGGGCAACGACCTCTACCACCCCTACCAGGCGATGATCATCGGTGCGATCGGTGCTTACTGTGCCTACAAGCTCCACTTCTGGGTCGAGCGCAAGTTCAAGATCGACGATCCGGTGGGCGCGATTGCCGTGCATGGTTATGCCGGTTTCATCGGTCTCATCATCTGTGGCTTCATGCTCTGGGGTCACCCGGCGACGGCGGCCTATCATGATCCGGGTGCGGTTATCACACCCTGGGGCCAACTGGCCGGTGCGATCATCATGTTCGGTGTTCTGGGCTTCCTGCCTGCCTTCATCGTCTCGAAGATCCTTTCGGGCATGGGCATGCTGCGGGTGCCGCCGGCAGTTGAACTGGTCGGGCTCGATATGAGCGAGGAAATGGCCGAAGAGGCTGATGCCATCGCGATTTCCGAGGCCGATATCGCCGAGGCCAAGCGCCTTGGTCTGCTGAGTTAAGGAGGACGATGATATGTCAACGACACAAGTAGAAACCTGGTCCGGCGCAGATCTTTCGCAGATCGGACCGATCTATCCGATGGTCGGGATGGAGTTCATCCTCTTCATCATCTGCGTCCTCTTCTGGCTGGCCTTCCACGTCATGCAGGCGGGAATCGAAAAACGCGAGATGGAGGCCGATGACGCCGCCGCCCGGAGCCCGGAGCGACTAAAACGGGTATTCGAGGAAGAAGCGAAAGAGTAGCTCAGCCAGCTATTCGTGTGATCTCGGCGCCGACCTTCGGGTCGGCGCCTTTTTATTGGCGTTCATATCTCCGCGGCCATCTTCCGGCGGCTGAAAACCAGCACACCGGCAATCACGCAGATCAGGATCGGCAGGGCGATCAGGTTCAGGGAGATCCACCCAAGCCCGGTGACAACCGCCCCCGATGCAAAGGCACATACCGTCGAGGCCAGCGCGACAATCGTGTCATTGGCCCCTTGTACACCTGCGCGCTCTTCGGGCGCGAGGGCACTGGACAGCATGGCTGTGGCCCCGATGAACCCAAAATTCCAACCGATGCCCAGGAGGATCAGCGCAAGGTAAAAATGCAGCGCCGACAATCCGCTTGCCGCAACCGCCGCCGATGCACCCAGCAACGCCAGGCCGCACAGCGCGACCGGTTGCGCTCCTACCCGCTTGATGACGAAGCCGGTCACGAAACTCGGCGCGAACATCGCCACCACGTGCCAGCGTATCACGTCCCCCGCCATCGTCTCCCCCAGGCCACAGCCGATCATGGCAAGCGGCGTGGGTGCCATCAGCAGAACCATGAACCCTTGCGCCGCACCGGCGATGACCACCGCCTTGATGACCGGCCCGCGGCGCAGTGCGGCAGAGACCTTGGCTCGTCTCGGCCCCCTCCCCGGTGCCGTTCCCCCGGGCATCCGGACAATGGCCAGGGGGATCATGCCGAGCAGGCTGACAACACTGATGGCCGCATAGGCGCCGGCCAGGGGCACAGGCGCAAAGAAATCCTTGGTGGCAATGAAGATCTGCGGGCCGACCAGGGCCGCCACCAACCCCGAGGTCAGCATCAGCGATATCGCCACCGGCTGCCACCTGTCCGGCACCACCTCGGCGGCGGCAAAGCGGAAGTACTGGTAGCAGGCCAGTGCCGCGCCGAAAAACACATGGCTGAGGCAGAGGAGAAGGAAACTCCCCTGCAACAGCGCGAATGTGCCGATCACGCCGCCCAATGTCGCGATGGCCCCGCCCAGCAGGAAGCCAGCCGTGCGCCCCAATCGCCCCATCAGCAACGAAAACGGTCCCGCCGCCGCCAGCCCTGCCAACATCTGCACCGACGGTGGAAAGGTCGCCAGCGCCTTGCCCGGTGCCAGCATCAACCCGGCGAGGCCGCCAAGGATGATCAACATGGGCATCGCCACGCCCAGGACCGTATTTGCGGTCAGCAACCCCACGAAATCACGCGCGCCGGTCTGTTCCTCTGCCATGATGCACCTCTTTCAATCGATCTTGACCAACCTGGTTCTAGCTGCCATTGATTTTGTCTGAAATGTCAATTGAGCGTCAAATTTGGACAAATCACCTACCAACCGCAATATCGACGTCCTGATTTTCGAGGGTGTGAACCTGCTCGATATCGCGGGACCGGTGCAGGCGTTCGAGGCGGCGCTCCATCATGACCGCCGGGTCTATGCGCATCGGTATGTCAGCTTTGACGGCGGGCCGGTGCGGGCGTCGAACGGATTGCTCTTGCAGGCCGACTGCGCCCTTGCAGGCAGGGTGCCGGGGCGTGACTTTCTGGTGCCCGGCGGAGATGGCGTAGACGCAGCCCTGCGCCACCATCCACTGCTTGACGCCGTGCGCGACAAAGCGGCCGAGACCTCGGGCGCCCGCCTGATCTCGATCTGCTCGGGGGCGTTGATCCTTGCAGCCGCCGGGGTGCTTGATGGCCGCCCGGCAACGACCCACTGGTCCCGCGAAGGGGATACGCGCGATTACGCGCAGGTGATGTGGGACCTCGACCGGATCAGCGTATCACAGGACAACGTCTTTACCTCCGCGGGCGTGACGACGGGGATCGACCTGGCGCTGGCGATCATCCGTGCGGATTGCGGCAATGCCACCGCCCTCGCGGTCGCACGGGAGCTGGTGGTGCAACTGCGCCGTACCGGCGGGCAGAGCCAATATGCCATCCATCTGGCGGGGCAATTCACCCGCGACGACAATCTTGGGCGGTTGATCGAGGCGGTCATCGCCCGCCCCGACCGGGACTGGACCCTCGACGATCTGGCGCGTGAAGCCGGGATGAACAGCCGGACCCTGTCGCGGCAGTTCAACCGGCACCTCAAGACCTCTCCGGCGCAGTTCGTCGAACGTGTCCGCGTCGATCATGCCCGTGGATTGCTGAGTGAACGGATGCCCCTCAAGACCGTCGCCAGCAGCAGCGGCTTTGGCGACACGCAACGAATGCGCCGCGCGTTTCAACGGCATTTCGGCGTCGGTCTTGGGGACTACATCCGCATTTTCGGTGACGGATGACGTGCCGAATAGACACAAAATCAAATACTTACCGCCGGTTCAGCTCTCTTTGTGCCCGGCTGGCGCAGGGTTGTAACATTCGTTGGGCTTGACTTTATTGCGGATATGACAGATATTTCTGTTATGACAGAAATTATAGATACCACCGATTCTTCGGCCAAAGCCCAGTTCATCCTCTATTGGGGCGACATGGGCAGCCAATGGGGCGTCAACCGATCGGTGGCGCAGATCCACGCGCTGCTCTTCCTGAGCGTCAGCCCGATGAACGCCGAACAGATATCCGAGGAGTTGGGCATCGCACGGTCCAACGTGTCGAATTCGCTCAAGGAGCTGGTCGGCTGGAAACTCATCCGCCGCGTCCCCCTGCCCGGCGACCGGCGAGAACATTTCGTGGCCGAGGTCGATGTCTGGGAAATGGCGATGCTGATCGCACAGGGCCGCAAGGAGCGCGAGATCGACCCGGCCATGGCCGCCATCGACATGTGCCTGAAACAGGCCGCGGACGAGCCGAACCTCAATCCCGTGGTCCTTGGAAGGATGCAGGAAATGCAGACCTTTCTGCAAACCGCCGACCGCTGGTCTACCCAGATGCTGTCGGTTCCCAAATCCAAGCTGAACGCGTTGATGAAGATGGGCGACAAGGTGTTTTCCCTTCTGAAATTCACCGGCAAGAAGTCCGAATAGCCACGTCGCTTTTTATTTGACTGTTTATTTCTCTCTGTACAGAAATAAACGATTTTACTGAACGCGTTGATGTTATGATGATACACCCCGCCCCTCTCCCGATGGCCCGCCACACAGACACCCGGTTTCGCGACCTTGTGGGGGCGAAAAACTGGAGCTGCCTGCCTCGCGCGATCCGCCAACGCTTTGGCAAACGCCTGAGCGGCGGGGCCAGCGTGACCTATCAGGGCCAGGTGACGGTGATGCGGATGAACCTCGCCGGGAAGGTCCTTGCCAATCTCGCCCGGCTGGTGGGCGCGCCGCTTCCCTTCGATGCCTCCGCCGTGGGTCAGCCCGCGATTGTCTCGGTCACCGAGGATATCGCCACCAATGGGCAGTTCTGGATCCGCCAATATGGCCGCGCCGCAGGGTTTCCGCAGGTGGTCCACAGTTCCAAACGCTTTGACGGCCCGACCGGGCTTGAGGAATACGTGGGCTATGGCATCGGCATGGCGCTCAGGGTCGAGACCGGCCCCGATGCGCTCTACTTCAAGAGCGACCACTACTTCCTTCAAATCCTGGGTCGCCGCCTGCGCCTGCCGCGCTTTCTCAGCCCCGGGAGGTTGGTGATCGGCCACCATGACCTGGGCCACGGTCAGTTCATCTTTTCGCTCGACCTCAAACACCGTCTGCTGGGTCAGTTGATCCGGCAGGACGCCCTTTTCAACGACGCCAAGGAGTAAATGTTATGGACAATCCCATCCTCTGGACCCTGATCTCAGTGCAGGTCTTCATGGGCGCGTTTGACACGCTTGTGCATCACGAAGGCACCGAACGCCTCGCCTGGCGCCCCTCGCAGAAGCAGGAATTGCGCCTGCACGGGGTGCGCAACTTCTTCTACATGGTGATCTTCCTTTGTTTTGCGTGGTTCGAGCCGCGCGGGGTCTTCACCGTGATCCTCGCGGGCATCCTGACCGTCGAAGTGCTCATCACGCTCTGGGATTTCGTCGAAGAGGACCTGACCCGCAAGCTGCCCGGCACCGAGCGGATCAATCACACGCTTCTGGCTCTGAACTACGGCGCGATCCTGGCGCTCGCCGCGCCTTACCTGTGGGACTGGGCCTTTCTGCCAAGCGCGATGATCCCGGTCAGCTATGGCTGGTGGAGCGTGATGGCGACTGCCTCGGCCATCGGTGTTGGCCTCTTCAGCGCCCGCGACCTGCTGGCCGCATCGCGCAGTGACCGGCTGCATCGGGGCGATTCCGCGACCCTCGTGGCAGGGCTGAAGCCGCGCCAACACGTGCTTGTCACCGGCGGCACCGGGTTTATCGGCGCACGTCTGGTCGAGGCATTGGTTGGCGCCGGGCACCACGTCACCGTCCTGACCCGCGATCTGCGCCATGCCGACGATCTGGCCCATCCCGTGCGCCTGATCTCTCGCCTTGAGCAGATCCATGACGACGACCACTTTGATGCCATCGTCAACCTCGCGGGCGAGCCGATTGCCAACGGTTTCTGGACCGCGCGTAAACGCAGGCGCATCGTCGCGTCGCGGGTCGATATGACCAAGGCGCTCGTGGCGCTGGTCACGCGGCTGCACCACAAACCGGCCTGTTTCATCAATGGCTCCGCCGTCGGCTGGTACGGCCTTCGCGGTGACGCGGAACTGACCGAAGATGCAGGCCCCGCCCCGGCCTTCACCCATGATATCTGCGCCGCGTGGGAGGCCGCCGCCGCGCCCGTCCGCGACCATGATGTGCGGCTGGTCATCCTGCGCATCGGTCTGGTCCTGGGCGTCGATGGCGGCATGCTCGCCAAATTGCTGACCCCGTTCGAATTTGGTAGCGGCGGCGTCATGGGGGACGGTCGGCAATGGATGCCCTGGATCGAACGCGATGACCTCATCCGCGTGATCGCCTTTGCCATGGCCCGTTCTGATGTCGAAGGGCCGGTCAATGCCACCGCCCCCAACCCGGTGCGCAACGAGAACTTCTCGCGCGACCTGGCGAAGGCGTTGCACCGCCCGCTGCTCTTGCGGTTCCCCGGCTGGCTGCTCTCCGCCGCACTGGGCGACCTGGCACGCGAGACCATGCTTGGCGGACAGCGCGTTCTGCCCGCGGCCCTGCTGCGTCACGGGTTCCGCTTCGACCATCCGCATCTTGGTCCGATGCTGGCGCGGATCACCGGATCCAACGCGGCACCGCGGGCGAAGAGCCGCCAAGACGAAGGCGCCCCCGCGCGGGAATACTGAAAAAACGCGCCGATTAGCTCTCGGCGCGAACCGCATCGGTGATACGGCTCAGGACCTGGTCCAGCAGGGGCAGGTCCTCGGCCTCTCCCATCACCCGGATCAGGGGTTCGGTTCCCGATTTGCGGATCAGGAGCCGCCCGCCCGTGCCAAGGGCCGTCTCCCCGGCAGAGATCGCCTCCTGCACCCGATCCGCGTCCAGCGGCGTCTTGCCCTGCTCATAGCGGATGTTCACGAGTTTCTGCGGCACCGGATCAAACACGCGGCTCAAGTCGCTTGCCTTGCTGCCGGTCTCGACCATCGCCGCGAGGAATTGCAGCGCACCGATCAACCCGTCGCCGGTCGTGGCATAGTCGGTCATGACGATATGGCCGGATTGTTCCCCGCCCAGGTTGAAACCGCCGCCGCGCATCCGTTCGACCACATAGCGATCGCCAACTGACGTCCGCTCCAACCCGATACCGTGCCCCTCAAGGAACCGCTCAAGTCCGAGGTTGGACATCACCGTCGCCACAAGCGCATCGCCCGAAAGCCGCCCTTCCCGCGCCCAGCGGGACGCAATGAGGCCCATGATCTGATCGCCGTCCGACACGTGGCCGGTCTCATCAATCAGGATCACCCGATCAGCGTCCCCATCGAGGCAAATCCCCAGGTCTGCGCGGGTTTCGATCACCCGCTGCGCCGCCCGCTCGGGATGGGTCGACCCGCAATCCTCGTTGATGTTGAAACCGTTGGGCTCCACACCAAGGGGGATGACCTCGGCGCCCAGTTCCCAAAGCACTTCCGGCGCGGTCCGGTACGCGGCCCCGTTGGCGCAATCGACGACAACCCGCAGACCATCGAGCCGTTTGCCGGTCGGAAAGGTCGTCTTGGCATATTCGATATAGCGCCCACGCACGTCGTCAATCCGCTTGGCGCGGCCGATGTTTTCGGGCGCCGCGGGCGAGACCCCGGCCTCCAGCAGCGCTTGGATTTCCGCCTCGGCCTCATCGCTCAGCTTGAAACCATCCGGGCCGAAGAACTTGATCCCGTTATCCGAGGCCGGGTTGTGGCTGGCGGAGATCATCACGCCCAGATCGGCGCGCAGACTATGGGTCAGAAACCCGATGGCTGGCGTCGGCACCGGCCCCAGCAGAAACACGTTCATGCCCGTCGAGGTGAACCCGGCGGTCAGCGCGTTTTCGATCATGTAGCCCGACAGCCGCGTATCCTTGCCGATCACCACGCGGTGTTCGTTCTTGTCGCGCCGGAAATAGCGCCCCGCCGCCGCGGCCAGCCCAAGTGCCACCTCGGCCGTCATCGGCCAGCTATTGGCGCGCCCCCGCACCCCATCGGTTCCAAAGAGTTTGTCCGCCATCTTTTCCGTGCCACCCTGCCCCAATTGGCCTGCGTTGCAGGCGTATCTTCATTTACCCGCTGATCCGCCTGTTTTCCAGCGGCTTGTTTGGCATCAGACGGCCATGGTTGCCGCAACCGCGCGCTTCCAGGTGGCGTATTTTGCCTCCCGCGCCTCCGCGTCCATACCCGGCGCAAACTGCCGGTCGCGCGCCCAGCTTTGCGCAAACTCCTCCGGCCCCGGATAGATCCCGGCGCGCATCCCCGCCAACCAGGCCGCGCCAAGAGCGGTTGTCTCCAGCACCTTGGGCCTGTCCACCGGCGCATCGATGATGTCGGCCAGGAACTGCATGGTCCAGTCCGACGCACTCATCCCACCGTCCACACGCAAGACCGCCTGCCCGGCATCCCCCGCCCAATCGGCGCGCATCGCCTCAAGCAGGTCGCGGGTCTGATAACCCACGCTCTCAAGCGCCGCACGGGCGAATTCCGCGGGACCGGAATTGCGCGTCAGGCCAAAGACCGCACCGCGGCAGTCGGCATCCCAATAGGGTGCGCCAAGCCCGGTAAAGGCCGGGACGATTACCACGTCCTGCGCGGTATCAGCAGCCTCCGCCAGCGGTTTGGTTTCCGCCGCATCGCTGATGATCTTCAACCCGTCACGCAGCCATTGCACCACGGCACCCGCCACAAAGATCGACCCTTCAAGCGCATATGTCGGCTTTCCGTCCAGTTGATAGGCGATGGTGGTCAGAAGACGGTTTTGCGAGGTCACCGGCGTGTCGCCCGTGTTCAGAAGCGCAAAACAGCCGGTGCCATAGGTCGATTTCATCATGCCAGGGGCAAAACACGCCTGCCCCACCGTGGCGGCCTGCTGATCCCCGGCGACGCCGAGGATCGGGATCTCCCGACCCAGCAAATCTGGCCGTACATGGCCAAAATCGGCGGCGCTGTCGCGCACATCGGGCAGCATGCCCATGGGTATGTCGAGCAGATCGCAGATGGTCTGACTCCACCGCCCCTTCCGGATATCATAGAGCAAGGTGCGCGCGGCATTGGTGGCATCGGTGGCATGGACCTTGCCGCCGGTCAGTTTCCAGATCAGGTAGCAATCGACCGTGCCAAAGAGCAATTCGCCGGCTTCGGCCCGGGCGCGGGCACCCTCGACGTTCTCGAGGATCCAGCGCAGTTTTGTCCCCGAGAAATACGGATCGGCCAGCAACCCGGTGCGCGCCGTTATCATCTCCGCATGGCCCGCCTCGCGCAGTTCCCGGCAATAGTCTGCCGTGCGCCGGTCCTGCCAGACGATGGCGTTGTGCACAGGCTCGCCGGTGGCCTTGTCCCAAACGAGGGTTGTCTCACGCTGATTGGTGATCCCGATGGCGGTAATCTCGCCCCCGGCCTCAGTCATGGCCTCGCGACAGGTGGCCAGGGTCGTCTCCCACAAATCCGCCGGGTCATGTTCGACCCAACCCGAGGCCGGGTAATGCTGCGGAAATTCCTGTTGCGCCGTGGCCACGACGTTCATCTTGTCATCGAAGACGATGGCGCGGCTCGATGTTGTCCCCTGGTCAATCGCGAGAATGCTGGTCACGCGGCGGCCCCTCCCTCTTGTGGTGCCGACACTCTGGCAATCGCGGGTGCAGAAGGCAATCCCGCGATCACGCGGCCTTCATCCACGCATCCAGCGCGGCGATCTCGTCGGCACTCATCCGCAAGCCCAGCTTGGAGCGGCGCCAGACCACATCCTCGGCCGTCCGGGCAAATTCGCGATCCATGAGCCAGCGCACTTCGGCCTCGGTCAGACCCGCACCAAATGCCTTGCCAAGCCCCGTCTCGGTCGCAACATCTCCAAGGACGCGCCATGCCTCTGTGCCGTAGGCGCGTACGAGCCTGCGGGCCTGCCGCGCCTCGAGGAACGTGTAATCCTGCACCAGATCCGCGACCAACCCCTCGAAACCGTCCACCGGAAAATCCCCGCCGGGCATCGCCACCCCCGCGGTCCAGGCGCCCGGTGTGCCGGGAAAGAAGAGCGCGATCTTCTCCAGCGCCGCCTCCGCCAGTTTGCGGTAGGTGGTGATCTTGCCGCCGAAGATGTTGAGCATCGGTGCGCCGCCATCGCTCCGCACCTTGAGGACATAATCGCGCGTGGCCGCCGTGGCCGAACTGGCCCCATCATCGTAAAGCGGCCGCACCCCGGAATAGGTCCAGACGATATCGTCCTTTTCAATCGGCGTGCGGAAATAGGACGAGGCGAATTTGCGCAGGTAGTCCGCCTCTTCAGGCGTACAGACTGGTTTTTGGCCGACATCCGCGTGTTCCGCATCCGTTGTGCCGATCAACGTGAAATCTGTCTCGTAGGGAATGGCGAAGATGATCCGCCCATCTTCGCCCTGGAAGAAATAGCATTTGTGGTGATCGAATAGCTTGCGCGTCACGATATGGCTGCCGCGCACCAACCGAATCCCTTCCGAGGCATTTACCCCCGCGACATTGCCGATCACGTCCTTGACCCACGGACCGCCCGCATTGACCAGCATCCGCGCCGTCACCTGCCGCGCGCCGTCGGGGCCATCCAGGTGGATGACCCAGTGATCCACGCCCCGTTCCGCCCGGGTGACCCTGGTGCGGGTGTTGATCCGCGCCCCGCGCGCCTCGGCGTCACGGGCGTTCAGCACCACAAGCCGGCTGTCTTCGATCCAGCAATCGGAATATTCATAGGCTTTCTTGAACCGCTCCTGCAGCGGCGCGCCGGTCGCATCGCGGGTCAGGTCCACCGTGCTGGTCGCCTGCAGGATTTTCCGTCCACCCAGATTGTCATAGAGAAACAGCCCCAGCCGGATCAGCCAGGCGGGCCTGCGCCCGCGCATCCACGGCATCACGCGGCTCAGGAGTTTCGACGTCGGTGTCTCGGCCTCGAACCGCATGTCTTTGTGATAGGGCAGCACGAAACGCATGGGCCAGCTGATATGCGGCATCGCCCGCAGGAGCGTTTCGCGTTCGATCAGCGCCTCCCGCACCAGGCGGAATTCGAAGTATTCCAGGTACCGCAGCCCACCATGGAAGAGCTTGGTCGAGGCCGACGAGGTGGCCGATGCCAGATCGTTCATTTCCGCCAGCTCCACCCGCAGCCCCCGGCCCGCCGCATCGCGCGCGATGCCACAGCCATTGATGCCGCCGCCGATCACGAAGAGATCGACATCGAAGGGATTGGATGATGCAGACAAAGCGAGGCCCCCGGCCACAGGTTGACGGATATCCGTGATCTCCCAAAACTTAAAACTTGTCAATATCGCGCGTTCGTTTACTTTCGTTTTCGATCAGAAACGCGCATGAAGGCTCCAGATGCCGCAGACTTTCCGCCACCCTGAAATCATCGACATTGCCCGGGCCGAGGGGAAGGTCACTGTCGAAGACCTCTCCGAGCGGTTCGGTGTCAGCGTCCAGACGATCCGGCGCGACCTGACGGATCTGGCCAATGCGGGGCAGTTGGCGCGGGTGCATGGCGGTGCCATCCTGCCGTCGGGCAGCCGCAACATCGTCTACGAAGAGCGCCGGCAACTGAATAGCGCCGCGAAGGAGGCGATGGCCCGCGCTTGCGCCCGGCTGATCCCCGACGAGGCGTGTCTTTTCCTCAATATCGGCACCTCGACCGAGGCCCTGGCGCGGGAGTTGGTCGGACATGAAAACCTGATCGTGGTGACCAACAACATTAATGTGGCGCAGATCCTGGGCGCGAATCCAAGCTGCCAGATCACCTTGACCGGCGGCAGTTTCCGGCCTGCGGATGGCGGGTTGACCGGCGCCCTGGCCGCCCAAGCCCTGCGTTCGTTCAAATTCGACTTTGCCGTCATCGGATGTTCGGGCGTGGATGCCGATGGCGAGCTGCTCGATTACGATTTACAGGAGGTCCTGGTCAGCCAGGCCGCGCTCGACAGGTCGCGGCACCGTATCCTCTTGGCGGATCAATCGAAGTTTGGCCGCGCCGCCCCGGTCTGCATCGCTTCGGTCGCGCGGCTCGACACGGTTGTCACGGATGCGCCCGTGCCCGCCACGATCGAAGACCTGTGCCAGCGGTCCTCGACCGAAGTTCGATCTGTCTTGCCCGGCTGACCCGCTCCGGGAAACCAAATCCATGCCCCGTCGGTGCCGCTCCACCATACCATCTATCGCAATCCCGACCCCGCCAGACCAATGCCAGCTTTTTCGCCCAGATTGAGGCTTGACGCGGCGCGCCCGCTGTCTTACCTAGCGGCTCGGTCCGGCGGAGTAGCTCAGTTGGTTAGAGCAGCGGAATCATAATCCGCGTGTCGGGGGTTCAAGTCCCTCCTCCGCTACCAAATTCCCAATCTCTGTTTGTACAAAACACTGCGTATCGCACGGCGATGACCTGTTGCTGCGTTCTCATCGCGTATGTTGAACCCCGTAACAATCGCGTGAAACACGGCGATCGACGTTATGTCGATCCGGCAATTGCGGCCACAATCCCCCATCCGGGCGCCAATGCGCCGGACCCAGGAAAGGGGGGCAAGATGTTCAAATTCGCTCTGGCGGTGAGTGTGTTGATCCTGGCGACAAGCCCATCGCCACCCTTTGCGCAATCGGCGATGCAAGGTGTCGACATGACGCTGCCCCGGATGACCGAGGCCGAGTTGAGCCGCGAAGAGGTGGCAGAGCGTCTGGCGCATGCCACCGAGGCGCAGCCGGCGGATTTTACGCGCATGCGCCTGAATGGCCTCGACCTCTCTGGGCTGGATTTCACGGGTGCGATCCTGCGGGCTGCGGCTTTCAACGGCGCTGATTTTTCCGGCTCCATTCTGGATGACGCCGTTCTGGATCAGGCCTGGGCGGTCGAAGCGGATTTCTCGGGCGCAAGCCTTCGCAACGCATCGTTGTTCCAGACCCAGTTTCGCCGCGCCAACCTCCAAGGCGCAGATCTTGAAGACGCGCGCGCGGCCGCTGATTTCAGCCGGGCCGACCTGCGGAACGCCAATCTCCGCCACGCGGATTTTTCGGCCGATATGCGCAATCAATCCATGGGGTTGATGCGTGGTGTCCTGCGGAAGGCAATATTGGATGGGGCGGACCTGACCGGCGCCCGTATGAACCGGGCCGATCTCGAATTCGCGACCCTCAAGGCGGCCGATCTGACGGGGGCGGACCTGTCGATGACCACGCTGGGCGGTGCCGATCTGAGCCGCGCGAACGTCTCGAATACAGATTTCAAAGATGCCGATATCACCTCTACCCGCCTTGCGTCGCTAGTCGGCCAGACCCGGGATCAGTTTGCAACTAGCAAGAACCTGGAAAGGGCGATCTGGGAGTAGCGAGGGCAGGCAAGCGGCATCGCGCCAACAGGCGACGCCAAGGGGGACAACCCTTTCTACTCGGCCATCTCCACCGGCTTTCCCGGGGATACCCTGTAGGTCAGTTCGGCGTCGTCCTGGCTGGCATGGGCATTGGCCTGTGCCTGCAATGCGCCGTGATGCGGTGACTTGACGCAAACCGGATCTGTGGCCGAGGCATCGCCGATAATCGCCATGGCCTGGCAACGGCAGCCGCCGAAATCAATCGTCTTGCGTTCGCAACTCCGGCACGGCTCCGCCATCCAGTCGGTGCCGCGATAGGCATTGAAGGCCGCGCCGTCATACCAGATTTCCGACAGCGCCTTTTCCTGCACCCGGTCGAACACGAGGTGAGGGATGGATTGCGCCGCGTGGCAGGGCAACACCTGCCCGTCCGGTGCCACGTTCAAGCCCGACGTGCCCCAGCCCCCCATGCAGCGTTTGGGGTAGTCCTCGTGATAATCCGCGGGCACGTAGTCGATTACCAACCGGCCCTTCAGCGCGGCACGGGCCTCCGTCACCAGGTGGGTCGCCTCGGCGGCCTGTTCCCGGGTCGGCATCAGCGCGTCGCGATTCTTGAGCGCCCAGCCGTGAAATTGCACCGTCGCCACTTCGATCCGGCGTGCGCCCATTTCCTGCGCCATCTCCAATGCGCGGGGCAGTTGATGCAGGTTTCGGCGGTGCAGCACCGCGTTGAGCGTCAGCGGAAACCCGATTTTGCCAATCCATTCCGCGACTTGCATCTTGCGCTTGAAGCCGCCGTTATAACCGCCGATCTCATCGGCCAGTTCGGGATTGGTGCCTTGCAGTGAGAGTTGCACATGATCTAGCCCCGCCGCATCAAGCTCATTCAAACGCCGCTCGGTCAGGCCAATGCCCGACGTTATGAGATTGGTATAAAGCCCCGCCTCGCGCGCCGCCTTGACCAGAGACACCAGATCGCGGCGCGATGCCGGTTCACCGCCCGAAAGATGAAGCTGCAACACCCCCAAATCCGCGGCCTCGCGGAAAACCCGCACCCATGTGTCGGTATCCAACTCCTGATCCTGCCGCGCCAATTCGACAGGGTTCGAGCAATAGGGACAGGAGAGCGGACACCGGTGGGTCAGTTCCGCCAGCATGGCGATGGGGGGCGCGACCTTGGTCATGCGGTCACGTCCAGAAACCGCCTGTTTCTGAGCGCGTCGAGAAATCCGGCGCTGTCCTGCGTGATCTGCTGCACCGAAGCATCGTATTTCTGCGCCAGCATCTGCGTGATCTCGCCAAAACTGCGCGTGCCATCAATCTCGGAGAGGATGGCATGGCCCACCGGGTCCAGCGTCACGGCCCGTTCCGGCGCCAGAAGCACCCATTTTTCGCGCACCTTGTCGAAATGCAGGCGGACGCCACGCGGCAAGACGGGAATATCGGTGCTTTCCATCACGATGCCTTTCTTAACAAGAGCCCCTCACCGGGTTGCCACGCACCGGGCGGGATGCGGGCGGGTTCGACATAGGCGCCCCAAAGGGCGTCCAGTTGCGACCAGAGCACGTCGGTCTTGAAGATCAGGGCTTTGGCCGCTGCATCCTGCTTCTCGGCGGTATCGGCGTGGTCAAGCACCCAGGCGAGCCCGAAGGCCACATCCTTGGGGGCTTCCTTGAGGCGATTTTGAAAGTAGGAGAGCGAGCTGTCATCGGCAAAGTCGTAATTCTGCAACAGGCCCTGGATGCGATTTGCGTGAATCTTCGGTGCAAAGAGTTCGGTCAGGGACGAGGCGACTGCTTCAAGCAGGGTTTTCTCGCGCACGAACCGGACATAGGCGTCCACCGCGAATTTAGTCGCGGGCAGCACGCCGGCGGTCGAAGCCACGTAGTCGGGATCGAGCCCGACCGCCTCGGCCAGACGCAGCCAGCGACGGATGCCCCCTTCGTTTGTCTCGGTCCCGTCATGATCTTCGATGCGCGAGCGCCATTGCCGCCGCAATTCCGGATCCTCGACCCGCGACATGAAGGCCGCATCCTTCATCGGGATCGAATGCTGATAGTAGTACCGGTTGATGACCCAGGCGCGGACCTGATCCGGGGAGCAACCGCCGCCATGCAGCAGGTCGTGAAATGGGTGCAGGTCGTGATAACGCTCGGCCCCGATCTGACGCAGGCGGTCTTCGAAATCTGCACGGCTTTGCATCATATCACCATCTCCATGCCATCCTGCCCGATGATCCAACCGGCGGCTTCGGCCGCGGCCCGCTCCTCCGAGCTTGGCCGCAAAACCGGGTTGGTGTTGTTCATGTGCACAAACACCTTACGCCCGATATCGAGATCGCCAAAGGCTTCGATTGTCCCGTCGGGGCCGCTCATCGACATGTGACCCATCCGCTTGCCGGTTTTCTGGCCTAGGCCCGCGCGGAGCATCTCGTCATCGGTCCAGAGTGTGCCGTCGAAGAAAACCGTTTCCGCCCCCGACAGCCGCGCGCGCAGATCGGGGGTCAGGGCCGCGCATCCGGGGATGTAATGCGCCGTCTTGCCGCCCGCGGTGAGGGCGACGCCCACGGTCTGCTCTCCGATGAGATCGGTTTCCACCGTCTCCCCTTCGAGATAGAGCGGCACCTTGCCCGGCACGGGGTAGAGCGTAGCCTCCAGCCCCGGCGCGATCTCAAAAGGGGTGTCGAGCGCGATGACCTCCCGGGTCACGACCGAAGCGTTCAGCGCGTCGAAAACGGGGTTCTGGCGCAACACCTCGTGAATACTCTCGGTTGCGAAAAGCGTAAAGGGCTGCATCTCACGCAGAGTCAGCAGACCGGCGATATGATCAATATCGCCGTTTGTCACGAGAACCGAAGAGAGGGGGAGCTGTCGCAAGCCTTGGGGGAAGAGAGACTGGGCCTGCGACATTTGTAACCGAATGTCGGGAGAGGCATTCAGTATCACCCACGCATCGCCGTCCCCCGTGACGGCGATCGAAGATTGTGTCTGTGACGGAATATCGCCCGACCGCGCAAGCACGCAGTTCTGGCAACCGCAGTTCCACTGAGGCAGGCCGCCCCCGGCAGCCGCCCCCAGAATACGCGCGCGGAATGTCATGTCATCCTCGCGCGCGGAAGCGTCAGAACAGGACTTCGCGCTCTTCGTCGTAGTCCGGGCCGTACATGTTGATTTCCATGCCGCATTCGATTTCGCGGATGATTGGTTTTGCCCATGCCATGATCTTGATCCTCCTATCACGCATTTCTGGTCCTCCTCAAGGTGCCAGAAGGCCGTCCCGCAAGCGACTCTTATTTTATAAGAAGAGCTTAGACTTTGGTCGATACCGGCGGCTGCTCGATCACCGGCACGAGGCCGGTCACACAGAAACCTTGATTGCGTATCGTTTTGATTTCAAACTGAAATTCACTTTCCGCCAGTTTCTTGCGCAAATACCCGATATAGACATCGACCACATTTTCGTTACCCGACCCGTCACCGGCCCAAAGCGTGTCGAAGATCTCGCCACGTGGCAGGGGCGCGCCCGCATTCACCGTCAGCAGTTCAAGCAGGTCGTATTCCCGTTCGGTCAGGGTGACGGTGGCATTGGCATCGCCGAGGGTGCGCGTTTCGGGATCGAGGCGTGGCGGTTGCAGCCGCTCGGACTTGGCGCGGTGTTCCTGCACACGCAGGCGGGCCACCAACTCGTCGAAATGAAAAGGCTTTACCACGTAATCATCCGCCCCCGCCGCAAGGCCCGCGGCCCGGTCTTCGACATCGGAAAGCGCCGAGAGCATCAGGACCGGTAGCGTGACTTGCGCCTCCCGGATGCGCCGCACCAGGTCGATGCCGCTATCCGCCCCCAGCATCACGTCCACGATCGCGGCGGAAAACTCCCCCGAGCAGAGCCGCTCAAGCGCCCTGTCGGCGCGGTTTTCGGCCTCGGCGTGATAGCCGTGCAAGGTCAGACCCCGCACCAGGGCGGAGGTGATCTCGGGATCATCATCAATGACAAGAAGTCGCGGTGTCATACGGGCAATCTAATCCTCTGCGTCCGGCAAGCGAACCGAGATTTTGGTCCCGGGTGCGGACCCAAGCGCCTCATCGCGCCCGACGGGGCTTGTGACCGTGATCTGCCCGCCCTGCGCGTCGATCACCCAACGCGCAAGCGCCAAGCCGATCCCGAACCCCTGCGCCTGCGTCTGGCCCGCCTGCGCGAAGCGGTCGAAAATTCGGTCCTGGTCCTTTGGCGGGATGCCGGGGCCGTTATCGGTTACGCTCAATTCGACCCCGTGCTCGGTCCTGGCCGCCTCAAGGCGGACCTGACCGCCATCGCGGGCGTGTCGGATGGCGTTGCTGATGAGGCTGACCAGCACCTGGCGCACCCAGTTGGGGTCGCAGTTGAGCGACAGGCCGGGCTCTTGTGCTTGGCTGAGCGTCATGCCCGCGTTGTCAAGCTCCGCCTGAACCTCCTTGGTTACCTCTTCGAGTAGATCATCGACAGAAACCGCCGCATCCTCCAGCGCGAGCTGACCACTATCGGATCGCGCCACCCGTAGCAGGTCGTCAATCCGCCGGTTCAGGCGCCCGGCACGCGCTTCGATCGTGGCGAAGGCTTCGGCCGCCTCCGGTGCGGCCTGCCGCCCGATCTGCGCCTCCATCAGGATCACGGTGAGCGGCGTACGCAACTCGTGGCTCACATCCGCGAAAAAGCGGCGCCGGTTTTCGTCGATCTCCGATAGTTTCGCATTGGCATTGCGCAAATCCTCCGTGCGCTGCGCGATGGTGTCATTCAGCCGTGCCCATTCCTCCTGCACGGTCTCGTACCGGGCGGAAAGCGCCGCCGCCATGCGGTTTGTCTCGGTATAAAGTTGGCCGATTTCATCCGGTCGCGTGACCGGCAGCGCGACATCGAAATCCTCCTGCCCGATCTGATGGGCCGCCGCCCGAAGTCGATCAAGGCGCCGGAATTGGGGGCGGATGAGGCCCAGGTAAAAAAGCGCGACTACCGCCATCGTCATTCCCGCAATGACCAGCGAGGTAAGGATGAGGGTGCGCCGCAGGGCGTCGATGCTCGACAGGGTGGCGTTGCGAAACAGCACCTCGGTATTGACCGCCTGGCTCAGCAGCGGATCGAAACTGGACGCGAAGGTGTCAACATGCGCCCGCAGACGGGCGGTATCGTCGGTATCTGCGCTCAGCCCGTCCAATGTGTTGTTCAGCATCGCCTCCATCCGGGCGAGGCCCAACGATTGCGTGCCATAGCGCGACTGCGCATCAAGCCCCAGCTCTTCCGCCGCAATCACCGCATCCTCGACATCGGCGCGCAGGCGCAGGAAGGTGCCGTTAATCTGATTGACCACCGGGTCGAGGCGATCCATCCGTATCTCGGCGCTTTGCCCGGTCTGGATGGCCTCTGTGCCGATCACGAGGAAGGTGGCGACCTGCGTCGAAAGGGTGGCATAACGCGCCATTCGTTGCTCAGAGGCCAGCGCCGTGTCGAGGCGGCTCGCCACCTGTTGCAGCCCCAGATAGAGGATGCCCGCCGTCAGCAGGGTCGCGGCCCCGAGCGCCGCCGCCCCCAGCCCGAGGCGCATCTTGAGGGATAATGATCGGGTCAGGCGCAACAAGATATTCCAGTGCTTCCAGGGGTAAATTCAGGTTGGATGGCGACCCAAAATGGCACGCCGCCCCTTTTGTGGGCGGCACGATAACGGTATTTTTACGGCTCCTGAGTTCTATGACAACACTGCAAACTACGACCAAAGTATTAGTTTATGAGGAAATGATATGGTTGAGCTCATGTTTGTTGCCTGCCTGTCGGGCGCGCCGGAAAACTGTCTTGAACGCAGTCTCGTGTTTACGGATATCACGCCGATGGCCTGCATGATGGGCGCGCAGCCCGAATTGGCCAAATGGGTGGCATCACATCCGAACCACACGATCCAAAGCTGGAAGTGCCGGACGGTTTCGTTTGCCGAGATGGAAACCTGATCCCGCCTAATAGCATCGACCAGGAAGCCTGGATCACGAAAGATGCTGTAGGCTATTGAGATTACGCGGTATCGGAGCCGAAAATCGTTTCCGATTTTCCCGCCATCGCTCTAGACCTTGCGTTTCATCAATCCGCGGGCAGGATCATAGCCCCAGATCGCAATGGCCCCGAGGATGAACGTGCTTGTCACGACCCAGAGGAAGGCCGTCGGGTTGAACTGCAGATAAAGCAGGAACCGGATCAGTTCCACCACATGGGTAAACGGGTTCAGCGCGCAAAGATCGTGCAGGAAAGGTGAACTTTCTGCCATTTTCCATAGCGGATAGAGCGCCGATGACAGGAAGAACATCGGGAAAATGATGAAGTTCATCACCCCTGCGAAATTCTCTAACTGCCTGATGAAGCTGGAGAGGACGAGGCCAAGCGCCCCCAGCATCAGCCCCCCGAGAAACAGACCCGGCAAGACCGCGATATAGCCCCAGGCGGGCATCGTTATGTCAAAGACCGCCGCAATCCCCAGAAAAGCATAGACCTGCAGGACGGAAATGACCGTCGCGCCGAAAAGTCTGCAAAAGAGCAGCCACCAGCGCGGAAACGGGCTGGTCAACAGAAGGCGCATTGATCCCATTTCACGGTCATAAACGAGGCTCAGCGAACTTTGCATGCCGTTGAACAGGAGCACCATCGCGCAGAGGCCCGGCACGATGTAGGTCTCGTAAGTGATATAGGTCTGGTAGGGCGGGATGATCGACAGGCCAAGCGCCGCACGGAACCCCGCCGCAAAGACCAGAAGCCAGACCAGCGGACGCACAAGGGCGGCGATGAAACGCTCGCGCTGATGTACGAAGCGCAGAAATTCGCGGCCGATGACCGCGCGCGTGACGCCCCACCAACCGGTCATGCCGCCTCTCCCGTCTGCGCGAGGAACCAGTTCGATAATGTGTGGTCGCCACGAAGGACCCCCGCCTGGCCATGGGTGAGAACGCGGCCCCGGTGCAGGACGATCAACTGATCGCCATCGCGCACTTCATCCGTCAGGTGCGTTGTCCAGAGTACACAGAGCCCCTGAGCCGCAAGGTCGTGGACATGATCGGTGATCGCGGACCGCGCCGCCGCATCGAGGCCCACGGTCGGCTCATCCAGCAGCAAAACCTTGGGATCGTGCAACAGCGAGCGGGCCAGTTCGGTCCGGCGCCGGTGGCCGCCATTCAAGCCCCCTGCTCGTTCATCTGCCCGCTGCCGCATGTCGAGGCGGTCGAGCGCCGCATCAATGCGCCCCGGCACCTCGCTGCGCGGCAACCCATGCAGGGCGGCGAAATAGGCGAGGTTCTGACGCACGGTGAGGTTCAGATCGAGCGTCGATTGCTGAAACACCACGCCGAGATCGCCCAGCGCCCGGCGCGGATGTTTTCGGAGGTCGTGACCGGCGACATGGATCTCGCCCGCGGGCGCCACCAGAAGCCGGGTCAGCAGCGCGGTCAGGGTGGATTTGCCCGCGCCATTGGGTCCAAGCAACGCGCAGAACGTGGCGGGCGGGACGTCGATCGACACGTGGTCCAGCGCCTTTTTCGAGCCGTAGTCAAAGCTCAGATCGCTCACGCTCAGGCCGCCTGTCATCTGCCGCTCACCTTTTGCTGCATCGGTGTGATCCATCCCCATCTGGCGGACAGAGTGCCGTCAAAGCCCGCACATCTCAAGCGCCCCGGACCAAAAGCGGTTTTCTTACCCCAATGTCGCGCCATCCGGCCCCTCCCGCAGTGTCAGCACCCGATCCGCCAGGTGGTTCGCCTCCTGCATCGAATGGGTGACGAACAGCGTGGCGGGTCTGTGCCTGGCGATCAGGGTCTCGGTCAGGCGCAGCATGCCCTGCGCGGTTTCCTGATCCAGGGACGCATAGGGTTCGTCCATGATCAAGAGCTCTGGCTGGCCCGCGAATGCCCTAGCCAGCGCAAGGCGGCGTTGTTGCCCCAGCGAAAGCTGCCCCGGAAAGAAATCCGCCTTGCCCGCAAGCCCCACCTGTACAAGAGCCTCTTCCGCCTCCGCGGGGGTCAATGCCGGGTGCACGATCCGCAGATTTTCCCGCAGGCTGCGCCACAGCAGAAGCGTGGGTTCCTGAAACACCATGGCGACCGCATCGGGCCTCTCAACCCGCCCGTCAAAGGCGGTATCAATCCCCGCCACGATCCGCAGGATGGTGGATTTACCGATGCCCGAAGGCCCGACCAGCGCGACGGTCTCACCCTCGTCGATGGTAAAGGAGACGCGGCCAAGCACCCGCGCGGTGCCGAAGCTTTTGGACGTGATCTCGACCCGGGTCATGCGCGGCGCCAGCGCGCTGTGCGCCGCTCCCAGGGTTGCAGCAACAGCCATTCGACCAACAGCATGACCGCGATGAAAGACAGCGCATAAACCAGCACCATGCCGACATCGAAAAGCTGGAAATAGAGGTGGATCTGGAAACCCACACCGGAGGAGCGCCCGAGGAATTCGACCACCAGCACGATCTTCCAGATCACCGCCACGCCAGAGCGGGCGGCTGCGGCAATGAACGGTGCAAGCTGCGGCAGGATCACATGGCACATCCGGCGCCACCAGGAAAGGCGATAGACCTGCGCCATCGCGTCCAGCGCCGGGTCGAGCGCCCGCCCACCTTCGCGGACGACGGTGGCCACGTTGGGGACCTTGTTCAGGGTGACCGCGATGATCGCGGCGGCTTCGGTCAGCCCGATCCAGAGATAGCACAGCACAATCAGCACCAGCGCCGGCAGGTTGAGAAAGATGACCAGCCAGGGATCGAGCCAGCGGTTCAGTCGCACCGAACGTCCCATGGCGAGGCCGATCGCCGTCCCGAGGCTCATGGCCAGAACAAAGGCCCAGAGCACGCGGATGATCGTGGCTCCGAGATGGGTCAGCAATTCACCGGATGCCAGTTCCTGCGCAAATTTCGGCAGAAGCGCCCAGGGGGTCGGCAGTAGTTGCGCGTCATCGGTCAGCAACGCCGCCACGACCCAGAGAACCAGAAGCCCCAGGATCGACAGGAAGGGCGTGAGGCGCGTGTCCTCCATCCCGTGCTATTTCACATCCGCGAAAAGACCGGCGGGAAGTGTGGTCGCATCGCCCACAAGGGCCGGTCCGCCAAGGTCGGCCATCACGCCGAGGAACTCCGCCGCAGCCTTTTCATCCATCCGTGCGCGGGCCGGGATGCCCTTGATCCAATCGGTTTTCAGTTGCTCGAATTCCGCATCATTGGCCGCGTTCATCTGCGGGCGGATCGCCTCCCAGGCTTGGGGATCGCGGGCCAGGATATCCTTGGCCTCACGACTGGCCTCGAAGAAGGACTGCGCCAATGCCGGGTGATCGTTCAGGAAACGCTCTTTCATGTAATAGCCGACAAGCGGTGTTTCGATGTCAAGGCCGAGTGCCGCCCCGGCCTCTTCGACCGAGATCAGTTCGCTCATCCCGGCGGCTTTCATTTTGGCGAGGAAATGCCAGAAATTGATCGCTCCGGCATATTCTCCGCCCAAAGCGGATTTGAAGATCAGAGGCGGCGCGCCATAGACCTGCTCGGTGGTGGCCTTGAGGTCCATGTCATGGGCCTGTGCCGCATAGGCCCTGAGGATCAGCCAGGACTTGTCGAGCGGACCGCCCGCAATGCCGATCTTGCCCCCGGCCAGATCCTCAAGGCTGGTGCTGGCGGCGTCCCCGGGGACAACAACACCACCCACGGCCTTGGAATAGGGCACAAAGACATAATCCTTGCCCGCCGCGCGCTGCCGCGCGAGCCAGATCCAGTCGGCCACCGCCATGTCGGCCTCACCACCCTCGACCGCGATCCGTGTCGCGCCGTTGTCGGCATAGGGTTGCACCGTGAGTGTGAAGCCGTGTTTGCGGTCAAGCCCGTTGTCGATAATCGTCGACAATTCCCAGTTGACCGTCCCGATCTTGAGCACCGCCGCGCGGATCACCGGCATATCCCCCGCCAGGACCGGCCCGGCGGCGAGCAAAATCAGCGCGATGATCCAGCGGCAAGTGGCCATGCGCCGCTACTCTGCCCGGCGCTCGACCTCGTTGAGATCCTTGTCCAGTTCGATATCGAACTGGTTGCCGCCCTTGCAGATCACATCGTCAAGCTCATAGCCCTCATCGGTGACCTCGATGTCATCGGGGTCCATCTGGCATTCGATGGAGGTCAGCATCGCCTCGATCTTGCCGATGGTCTCGGCGTCGAGATGTTCATGCGCCATCGCCGGTGCTGCAAAAAGTGTGGCCAGTGCCAGTGCGCCCATGTGTTTCATGGAGTAACTCCCTGTTATTGAATGGAAAACGTGACGGACTGCGCGTCACCGGTGGAGCCCGGAATGCGCAGCGTATGACTGCCCGGCTTGATGGCGATGAAGGACAATTCGACCACGCCCGCCTTGTCGAACTCGATGGAATCGATTGCCATGGGACGAATTTCGATCTTGTTGATGACGATCTCGTTCATCCAGATCGCGCGGAAAAAGCTCGGCCCCTCAACGGCGAGTTCGGCAGATCCGTCAGCGGTGATTTCGAGCTTGTAGTAGGCCCCCGATTGCAGCACGACATCCTCGCCCAGGGGCTGCCCCGAGGCCAGCGTCAGCTTGATTGTCTCGCCGCGGTTACATTTCGCCAAGAGCCCCGCAAAGCCCAGATCGTCGCAAAGCGGTGCCGCGGCCACCGGCCCGGCCAGGGCCGCAAAACACGACGCCAATATCCAGTTTCTCATTCTGTTACCTCCCTAAATTCATTCGATTGTCACCACGCCCCAGGGCTGCTGCCCGACCTGTACGGACCGCACGGCCTTCTCGCTGGCCACGTCGATCACCGTCACATCGTTGGAGTTGCCGTTGGTGGTGAGCAGGTATTTTTCATCCGGCGTGAAATCGAGTTGCCAGACCCGTTGCCCAACCAGGATATAGTCGAGCACCTCAAGGCTTTGCGCATCCACCACGGCCACCCGGTTGGCAGGTCCAAGCGCCACGAAGAGCCGCTTGCCATCGGATGTGACCTTGGCCCCCACCGGTTGCAGCCATTCCGGCAGAACGCCGGGCACCTCGAAGCTGATCTTGCCCACGACCGTCGGTGCGCCATCCTCGGCGATGTCCATGACCGAGACAGTCCCACCGATCTCGGAGGTCACGAAAAGCCGCGATCCGTCCGCCGTGTATTGCGCATAGCGCGGTCGTTGATCGACCAGCACGTTGTGCTTGATCTTGTAATCCTCGGTCGAGATGAAATGCGCCATATTGGTCGTCTCGGACGTATTCACCACCCACTTGGCGTCCGGGCTCATGCCCATCCCTTCGGGTTCGACCCCCACCGGCACCTCCGCCAGGATCGTGCGGGTTTCGGTATCGGTGACGGTCACCAGGTTGTCATCCTCGTTGGCGATGTAAAGCCGCTTGCCCGAGGGTTCGATGATGAAAAGCTCCGGGTCTGGCCCCGAGGGCAAGCTCGGCAATTCCTCGTAGGTCTCGGTGTCAAAGACCCGCACGATATTGTCGTCGGAGGCGCAGACATAGAGCTTGGTGCCATCCGGGCTGGCGGTGATGCCGCGCGGCCGGTTGCCGCCCGGGAATTCTGCGATCACTTCCCAGCTTTCGGTATCGAGCACGGTGATCGTGTTACCCCGCTCGTTCGAGACAAAGGCTTTGCCTGCGAGCCCCGGACCAGCCAGTAAGACCGCCAAAAAAGTCGAGAAAAACAAGGATTTCATCGGTATCTTCCCTTAATTGAATGCCGTGCATTTAGATTCCGGCCGGTCGAGTCCCAGCGTATCCAGCGGCGAAGTCTGGTGCAGGAACCCCTCCTGCGGGCTGACGCTGACCGTGATCGAACCGTCATAAAGCAGGATCGGCTGGCGCAACTGCCCGTTCCAATCGCGGAATGTCACCTTCTGCCCCTTGAACGCGGCCAACTCAAAGGCCTTCGACAGCGCATAGTCGCGCACGCCGTCCGGTTCCGCGGTATTGGCGCGGGTCACGGCCTCGCCAACGACCCGCAGTGCCAGCCAGACGTTGTAATCCTCGGGCTTGGCATAACGCCCGGACAGCTCTTCGAACCGCGTCTGATACTGCGTTGCACCCCAGGCCTCATGGGCGCCATGGAAGGTGACCGGGCGCAAGCCACCCGACCCCATGACCGCCCGAGGCGACCAGAGGTGATAGGGCAGGAAGCGGGCGAAGTAATCGGTTTCGTCGGCGGCGATCACCACGTCATGGTCATCGGCCTCCTGCATGAAAAGCGGCAATTGCCGCTGCACCAGGACATGGCCGGAATCGGTCCGGCGGGCGCCGCCGGTATCTTCGAACGTCAACTCACTCACCAGCGTTGCGCCGAACTTGTTGGCCGCCCTGCGATACGCCTCGGTCAGGGCCATGTCCGCGGGGTTGGAGCCGCCGATCAGCACCCAGTCGTCCCATTTCTTCCAGATCGCAAACTGCGCCACCGCATCGGCTTTCATTGCGTGTGATGGCGCCGTATGCAGCATATTCACGCGGCATTCCGCATCTCGCAGGGGAAGGTCCGCTGCGCCGGCGTTGAAGACCAGCGCACCTTGGTCCGCGGCCTTGTCCGTCAGGCGCAGGAGGTCCTCTCCCGCTGCCAACACCACGATCAACCGGATGCCATCTGCAAGGAGTTTATCCATCGCCGCATCGGCGTCTTCGGGCGCGGCGGCAACGGTGGTGGTCTCGTAAGTATGCCCGAGGAAACTGCCCGTGGTCCCGTTATCCTCATCGGCCAGCGCGGCCCCCGCAAAGCCCAGATCATCGGCCTTCAGGTCATATCGCGAAATCGGCAGCAACGTGGGATAGTCGACGCGCAGTACCGCGGCCTTGACGTCAATCGCAGCCGCAGACCCGGCGCCCAGGCACCAGATCAGCATCGACAGAAGCGGCAAGACACCTTTCAGCACATGGACCTCCCCTCGGACACGCCTCTTGAACAGGGCTTGTCCGACTTTACTCTGCGGCACTTTTTTCGAATGAAAACCGATACTTTTGGCCGTCTTGTTAAGAGAACCCTAGCAGCCTCATCATGAAGCTCGATTCTTATTTTTTAAGAATGGAAATATGCGGCTGATCTTGCTTACCCTTTTCGCAACCGCTCTGGCGGGCGGCGCGCTGGCGCAGGACAAGGTTGCCTTTTTCGGCCTGACGATGCTCGATACCTCGCTTCAGACCACGGTGCAGGGGCAGCACCCCGATGAGGTTGCCCGCCTCGAGATGCTGGAGGTGCTTGTGGCCGACCGTTTTCGCGACGAAGGCTATGAGCTTGTCGATCTGGCGCCTGTGCAGATCGATCTTGACCGCGTGGTGAACCCCGCGAAGTGTTACGGCTGCGACACGCGGATGGCCGCCAAGCTGGGCGCGGATTATTCGCTCGTGGGCGAGGTGCAGAAAGTGTCGAACCTGATCCTGACTCTCAACCTGCAAATGCGCGCGGCGGAGAGCGGTGAGATGGTCAAAGGCGGGGTTGTCGATATCCGCGGCAACACCGACGAAAGCTGGACGCGCGGCATGCGCTACATCCTGAAAAATCGCTTTTTCAAACGGGAGGAACAATGAAAAAACGAACATTCCTGACGGCCATGGCCGCCGCGGCGCTGCTGCCGGGCCTGGCGCTGGCCCATGGCCCCACACGGCAGAAAGTCACCCTGACGACCGAAGTGGCCGCGGACCCGGCGGAGGTCTGGGCCGCCATTGGTAACTTCCAGGATGTTTCCTGGCACCCGGCGGTACATTCGACCACCGGCGAGAATGGCAACGATATCGACGCCACGCGGCTTCTGACTCTTGGGCAGGAAGGCGGGCCGACGATTGCCGAAGTGCTCTACAAGTACAGCGACGAGAAGATGAGCTATTCGTATCGGATCACCGATGTGAAGGTCGAGGTGCTGCCGGTGACGAATTACTCATCGCACCTGACCGTCAAGCCCCGCGAGGGGGGCGGCTCGATCATCGAATGGCGCGGGGCCTTTTATCGCGGCTATCCCAACAACGATCCGCCCGAGGACCTCAACGACGCGGCGGCAATCGCGGCGGTAACCGGTGTCTATCAGGCCGGGCTTGACGCGCTCACGGAACGCTTTGGTGCGGCGGGCTCTTAACGCCCTGCTGGCCTTCGGGCTTACCGCCACGATGGCGATGGCCGATACCGCCTTTGTCACCTGCCAGTCGGGTGACGAACTCAGCGTTCTGGACATCGACGCCGGGACCGAGCGGGCGCGATGGCCACTGCCCGGCAAACCGGCAGGCATCGCGGTCACGCGCGCCGGGCGTGTCTACACGGTTTCCGCCGGGTCGAAACACGTGCGCCTCAAGGATGGGGCAACCGGCGAAACCCTGGCCGAACGAGCGTTGGAAGGCGGTCCCACCGGGATCGCCGCGGACCCAGAGCGGGGGCGGATCTTCGTCTCGGATTGGTACAACGCGCGCCTGTGGGTGCTCCATGCCGAAACGCTCGAGCCGCTTGGTGAGTTGGCCACGGGTGAGTCGCCAGCGGGCATTGCCCTGTCACGCGATGGGCGGTTCCTGGCCTCGGCGGACAAGGAGGCCAACCAGGTCTCCGTCTTTGACGCGGAAACCCTCGCGCCGCTGCGCCAAATCCCCGTCGGCACCCGCCCCTTCGGCCTTGGATTTGCGCCAGACGGTCGGCTCTTTGTCGGCAATGTCGGGTCCAACGATGTGAGCGTGGTGGATGTGGAGGCGGCAAAGGTGGTGGCAACCATCCCGGTGGGCGAGCGCCCTTATGGGGTGAGCTTCACCGGGTCGCGCGCTTTCGTCACCAATCAATACGATAACAGCCTGAGTGTGATTGACCTGCAAACCCTGACCCATGAGGCGAAGATCGCCGTCGGCGAATACCCCGAGGGAATTGATACAACCTCGGATGGCGACCGGATCGTCGTGGCCAACTGGTTCGACAACACGGTCAGCGTCGTAGACGCAAAAACCCTTTCCGTGTTAAGTAAAATCGAGACATGCGACGGCCCCCGGGCCTTTGGCGCATTTCTTCTCGGAGGAGAATAATTATGAAGAAGTCATTTTTGATCGCCGCGTTGCTCTGCGCCATGGCGCAGCCCGCCCTGGCCTCAAACGAGGCCTGGGAAGCGGTCAAGGAACAGCTTTATGGCGACCGGATGCTGCTCAACGGGAATAGGGTGATCGCGATTGACGCGCCTTACCGGACCTTTGACGACGCGCGCACCGATATTGCCGCGCAGGTGGTCGCGCCGGAGGGGGCAAAAGTGGCCAAGGTCACGGTGGTGCTCGACGAAAACCCGATGCCCGTCTCTGCCGTTTTCGAGCTGGCAGAGCCGCAGCCGAGCTTCTATTTCGACGTCACGCTGCGGGTGAACGGCCCCACGCCCATGCATGTCATCGCCGAGACGAATGACGGGCGGGTGTTTGTCACCGAAACATTCGTGAAAACCTCCGGGCAAGGCGCGTGTTCCGCTCCTCCCGGGACCGATCCGGAACTGGCGCTGGCCTCGCTGGGGCGGATGGACATCGCCGTGGCCTCGACCCTGCCCGGCGTGGATACCGGACGCCTGTCGAGCCTGACCGCGGGCCTGAACCGGATGGATGTGGACATCTCGCACCCGTCGCATTCGGGGATGCAGATGGACCAGATCTCGCTTCTGTTCATCCCGATGCGCTATGTCGAAAATGTCGAGATCGACCTTGACGGCAAGGGTTATGTCGAGCTGACGGGCTCGATTTCACTGTCCGAAAACCCGCGTGTGGGCCTGTCGGTGCCAAGCCGGACGCAGGAGGTGGATGTCACAATGACCGACACGGACGGGACGCAAAGCAAGGCGCACAAGAAACTCGCGGGTTTCTAGGCTTGCGTCAGCCCCCGGTCTGGGGCTGGCCCGGCGCGGGTTCGAGCCGTTCGAGCGGGTAATCCCAAAGCTGCCAGCCATCGGTGCCTTCGGGCAGCCAATAGACGTCCGTATACCCCCATTCGACCGCGCGGCGGGCGGCGTTCCAGCTCATCCAGCAATCCTCCAGGCAAAAGATCACCACCGGGTGTGACACGTCCCCGCCTGTCGCCGTCTCAAGCCCCTCGCGAAAATACTTGGCCGTCTCCTCGGCGATGGCGCCATAGCCCACATTCGGCAGCCAGATCGCGCCGGGGATCGACTGCCGTGGCTTGTCGCGCCAGATTGTGCCTTCGGGCAGGTTCGAGGGTTTCGGCGCCTGGGGCAGCACGTCGATGAAACCGGCGGTTCCCGCCTCCCAAAGCGCATAGGCCTCTTCGGGGCCAATGGTCGTTCCCCCGGTCAGGCTCCCCGGTACCGGCGCGCGGTAATGGTCCATGCGGTAGTCATCAGGTTCCGGCACGGTCTGGGCGAGGGCCGCCTGCATGAGCAGGCACAGCCCCCCGACCGCCAGCGCACGGATCATTGCGAGGGCTCCAGAACCTCTGTTCCCAGATCATTCAAGAGCGGCACGCCAGCGTCCCACAGGATGCCGTTGATCTCATCCTGGTTGCGCCGGATGAGGGAATTGAGCTTGCGCTGCCAAACCTTTTCGCCCTGCCTGACGCCCATCGTAATTCGGAAGAAAAGACGCGGTGGCAAGGTCTCTTTCACCAGCGGGACCACCTTCATGCCCGGATAGTCAGACTTGACCAATGGCCCGCCAAGCGGCCCCCAAAGAATGCCCGCGTCGATATCGCCCGCCGCCAGATCATCAAGCATGTCGACCACCGGGCTTTCGTGGCGCCGATCCACCACGAGGTTATAGACCTTTGCCTTTGCGATCAGGCCGTTGCGGGCCATATGTGCCGCAGGTGGCGTCCCGGCAATAATGCCAACCCGGCGCCCGTCAAGGGCCGGATCACCAAGGGTCTGAACCTTGGCCAGATCGCCGTCCTCGGGGACGATCAGCGCATAGGCGGAGGTGAAATAGTGGTTGGTGTTGAGCACCAGCTCATGCCCCTGCGCATAGCCCATGACGATATCGCACCGCTTGGCCTTGAGCGTGTTGCGGATGAAGCCGGTGGCCTGCGGGTACCAGGTGTATTGCACGGGCAGGTCAAGCTGCCCGGCAATCAGCTCGGCCAGCTTGTTTTCATACCCCTCGCCCGCGTCATTGGACATCGGGTAATTGGCCGGATCGGCGCAGACGCGCAGGGCGTTGTTCGACACCAGATCCGAGGTTTGCGCGGCGAGCGTCCCCGGCGCGAAAAGCAGGGCGACAACCAGCGCCCTGCGCAGGAGATCAGCCCATGCAGGCATCTTCCGCCTCGCGGATCAGATCCGATTTCTTCTCTTTCTTGGCGGGGCGCCCACGGGGTACCGCCTCCATCCCGCGCGCGGCGAGATAGACGTAGATGTCATCGAGATAGCACATGACATTCTGGTTTTCGCCGAAATGGGGCATGACCGAATTACCGTTCTTCCGGCCGTTCACGACCACGTCGAAGAAGTCGTAATAGCCCATGTGCAGGGCGGAGTTCTTGATCTTGGGCGCGTAGGTCGAGCCTTCGCCATCGGGGCCGTGGCAGACATGGCACTCGGCGTGATAGCGGCGGAACCCGTTGAAGGTCAGCCAGTCGACGGTGCCATCCTCGGCGATGTTGTAGGTCGGGATGTCGTCCTCGGTATAGTAACGCCCGTCCTCATCATAGGAGATGACAACCTGATCCTCGAAATCTGCGGGATCCACGGGCTGATCGTCCCAGTTCGAAGCGAATGCGGCGATCGGCAGCGACGCCAGCGCGGCGGCGAAAACTAAATTGGATGCGGGGCGCATCATCTGGGCGAACCTCCCTGGTATTTGTGATACTTGGGGCCGGCACCCCTGATCGGAGCGCCGGCCCGCGTTGCTTAGGCCTGATACCTTAGTTGGGCAGTGCGAACACTGTCAGCTGGCCACCCAAGGCGGTGTAGTCGCTGAGCGCAGCATAGCCGCCCACAGCACCCAGACCGTCATTGGGATTGGTCAGACCAGCCGCCAGGCCGATACCGGCCCAGCCCCCGACACCCGAGAGAATGCCGACATACTGACGTCCCGCATGCTCATAGGTCATCACGTTGCCGATGATGCCCGACGGTGTCTTGAACTTGTAGAGCTCCTCACCGGTTTCGGCGTGAATGGCCTTCAGGTGACCCTCAAGCGTGCCGTAGAACACCACGTCACCCGCGGTGGCCAGAGCACCTGACCAGACCGAGAACTTCTCGGGGATGGACCACTTGATTTCGCCGTTGATGTTATCCCAGGCGATGAAGTTGCCCATGCCGCCATGGCTGTCAGGAGCCGGATACATCGCCAGGGTCGCGCCCACATAGGGTTGACCAGCGGTGTAGCTGACGCGGAACGGCTCGTAGTCCATGCAGACGTGGTTCGTCGGCACGTACATCAGCTCGGTTTTCGGGCTGTAGGCCGCGGGCTGTTGGTCTTTCGTGCCCAGAGCCGCCGGGCAGATGCCGGTGGAGTTAACGTCTTCGCCGTTCTGCTCGGTCGAGTACTGAGCCACCACGGCCGGACGGCCATAGGTCTCTGACTCGGGGTCCATGTCGACGCCGGTGGTCCAGTTCACGACCGGGTCGAATTTCTCGGCAACCAGAAGCTCACCGGAAACACGGTCCATCGTGTAGGCCAGACCGTTACGGTCAAAGTGGGTCAGAAGCTTGCGCGTCTCACCATCAATTTCCTGTTCCGACAGGATCATTTCATTGATGCCGTCATAATCCCACTCGTCATGCGGGGTCATCTGATAGACCCAGCGGGCCATGCCAGTGTCGATGTCACGCGCCATGATGGTCATCGACCAGCGGTTGTCGCCCGGGCGTTGCGCCGGGTTCCAGGTCGACGGGTTCCCTGTACCGTAATACATCAGGTTCTCGTCGAGATCGGCCGAGTACCAACCCCAGGTCGTACCGCCGCCGATCATCCACTGATCGCCTTCCCAGGTGTTCGTCCCGGAATCGGCACCCACCGGTGTCCCCAGATGCGTCGTTTTCTCAGGATCCATCAGGATGTCTTCATCCGGACCCATCGAATAGGCGCGCCAGGCGAGGCTGCCATCGGCCATGTTATAGGCGGTGACACTGCCGCGCACACCGAACTCGCCGCCCGAGATGCCGACAATGACCTTGTCCTTGATCGGCAGGACGGTCGCAGTGTTGGTCTCGCCGATGGCGGGATCACCATTCTGCACTTCCCAGACCACGGCACCCGACTTGGCGTCGAGCGCGACGACCTTGGTATCCGCCTGATGCAGGAAGATCTTGCCGTCGCCATAGGCCACACCGCGGTTCACGGTATCGCAGCACATCACCGGAATGACATCCGGATCCTGCTTGGGCTCATACTTCCAGATGATCTTGCCCTCATTGGCCAGATCCAGCGCGTAGACGATGTTGGGGAAGGGCGTATGCACATACATCGTGTCCCCGATCACCAGGGGCGAACCCTCATGACCGCGCAGAACGCCGGTCGAGAATGTCCAGGCCACCTGCAGATCGCCGACGTTATCCGCGTTGATCTGATCAAGCTCCGAATACCGCTGGTTCTTGTAGTCGCCGGTCTGGATCGCCCATTGCTTCGGGTCCTCCATCTGTGCGACGAGATCGTCATTCGCCATCGCCATCTGCGACGCGAAGAACGCGATCCCTGAGGTTAAAAGCATTAGCTTCTTCATTTTTCTCCTCCCATGGATGCGGCGCGCTGGCCGCTTAGTTGGACCTGTCCCGGGATAGGGTCAGGCGTCGTTTAAAGTCCGGGCCATCGGGTCTCTCCTCCGACGCCCCGGACAATTCGAAGGTCTACGATCCACCCTCCGAAAAGCTGTCCAGATAGGCGATCACGTTGTCCCGATCAGCCTCCTTGCGCAGCCCGGCAAAGGACATTTTCGTGCCCTTGGCATAGTCGCGCGGTTTGGTCAGAAAGGCCGCCAGTTCTTCGGCAGACCATGTCTTTCCTTCCGCGCCAAGCGCGTTCAGCGCATCTGAATACTTGAAACCTTCCGCCCCCGCGATGGCGCGGCCCACGACCCCGTTGAGTTCGGGGCCGACCTTGTGTTTGGCGCCCTCGCCCACCGCGTGGCATGCCTTGCATTTCTTGAACACCTTCTCTCCCTTGGCCGCATCGCCCTCTGCCATGCAGAGCGCAGGTGTGGCCATCAGGCAGACGGTGGTCAGAAAATTCTTGAACATGGATACCCTTTCCTAAGTCCTGTCATCAGTTCAACTGCTGCGCATGCCATGCGACGTGATCGCCGGCGAAGGTGTTCACGAAGAAATACGAGTGGTCATAGCCTTTCTGCATCCGCACCTGTCCAGGCTGACGCCGCTTGGCCATCATGTCGGCAAGCGCCTCGGGGCGAAGCAGGTCAAGGAACTGATCGCTTGCGCCCTGATCGACGAGCAGATCGCTTTTCCAGCCGTGTTCTTCGAGGAGCAGCGTGGAATCGTGATCGGCCCAGGCGCCCTCGTCATCCCCGAGATATGCGCTCAGTTGTTTGCGCCCCCAATCGGATTGGGTGGGGTTGGCAATCGGGGCAAAGGCCGAAAGGGAATCGAACAAATCCGCATTGCGAATGGCGATGGTGATCGCGCCATGTCCGCCCATTGAATGCCCGGTGATGCCGTGCCGGTCCTGCAGGGGCATGTTGTCCATCGCAAGCGAGCGCAACTCGCTGACGATATAGTCATACATGCGATAATGCGCGCGCCAGGGGTCACGGGTTGCGTTCACATAGAACCCCGCCCCCTGCCCCAAATCATAGGCCCCGTCGTCGCTGACCCCTTCGCCGCGCGGCGAGGTGTCGGGAAAGATCAGGGCCAGCCCGTGTTTGGACGCATGCGCCTGGAACCCGCCCTTGGTCATCGCGTTTTCATGGGTGCAGGTGAGGCCCGACAGGTACCAAAGCACCGGCACGGGGCCATCCTGTGCCTGCGGCGGCAGGTAGGCGGCAAAGGTCATCTCGCAGCCACAGGTATTCGAGTGGTGCTTGTAGACACCCTGCGTCCCGCCGAAGCTCTGGTTGGTTGAGATGACCTCGAGATCCATCGCGTCAGAACTCCACCACGGCGCGGATGCTTTCGCCCTTGTGCATGAGCTCAAACCCGTGGTTGATCTCATCGAGTGACAGCTTGTGCGTGATCATCGGGTCGATCTCGATCTTGCCGTCCATGTACCAGTCGACGATCTTCGGCACATCGGTGCGCCCCTTGGCGCCGCCAAAGGCCGTCCCGCGCCAGACGCGCCCGGTGACCAGTTGGAACGGGCGGGTCGAAATCTCGGCCCCCGCGGGTGCCACGCCGATGATGATGCTTTCGCCCCAGCCCTTATGTGCGGCCTCGAGCGCCGTGCGCATCACGCCGACATTGCCGGTGGCATCAAAGGTGTAGTCCGCCCCGCCACCGGTCAGGTCGACAAGATGGGCCACCATGTCGCCATCGACCTTCGAGGGGTTTACGAAGTCGGTCATGCCGAAATGGCGGCCCATCTCTTCCTTGTCGTCATTGAGGTCTACGCCGACGATCTGATCCGCGCCCGCCATCCGCAGGCCCTGGATAACGTTGAGGCCGATGCCACCAAGTCCGAAGACGACGCCGCGCGAGCCGATCTCGACCTTGGCGGTGTTGATGACCGCCCCGATGCCCGTCGTCACGCCGCAGCCGATGTAGCAGATCTTGTCGAACGGCGCGTCCTTGCGCACCTTGGCAAGCGCGATCTCGGGCACCACCGTGTGATTGGCGAAGGTCGAGCAGCCCATGTAGTGATGAATGGGCGTGCCATCCAGCATCGAAAACCGGGTTGATCCATCGGGGAGAAGCCCGGCGCCTTGCGTCGCGCGTACCTTCTGGCACAGGTTGGTCTTGGGGTTCAGGCAGTATTCGCATTCCCGGCATTCGGGCGTGTAGAGCGGGATGACATGATCGCCCACTTCTAGGGTGGTGACCCCCTCGCCCACCTCGATCACGACGCCCGCGCCCTCATGGCCCAGGATCGCCGGAAAGATCCCCTCGGGGTCATCGCCGGAGCGGGTGAATTCGTCCGTGTGACACAGGCCCGTCGCCTTGATCTCCACCAGAACCTCCCCCGCGCGAGGCCCCTCAAGGTTGACCTCCATGATTTCAAGGGGTTGGCCAGCAGCGACAGCAACAGCGGCGCGTGTCTTCATCATCGACGGTATCCTCCCTAACGCATACGGCAGACAAAAAGGCGCATGCGGCCGGGTTTCAGTATGTATGCGACGACCTCACCCAAACAACTAAGACAATAGTGTGTATTCCGCAGGATAGACTTGCCGGATCAGCGCGGGCATAGTCGCGAACCAACAAGGAGCCTTGCCATGTCCTTTGCCCGTCCTGCTTTTCTTGTCCTTTGCCTCGCAGCGACCCCGGGTGCCGCCGCGGACTTCTCCGATCCTACCTGGCCGTGCATACAACGCAAGGTAGAAAATCTTTCGCTTGGCCTGATGTGGCCCCTGCCGGTTGACCTCACCTTGACCGAGGGCGACGCGGCGCTTGAACGCGACGTGGCGGAGCTTGCGGAAACGCTGATCCTGCGCCGTATCCCGCTGGAAGATCTGCAAGGCCAGGTTGACGGTTTCGCGGCGACCTATGAGGGCGACGCCGACAAGCTCGGCCTGGTCTTTGCCCGGGCTTTCGACACGATTTCCAAGCGGCGGACGCGGATCATCAAGGGCATTGGCGATTTTTCGCTGGGTCAGATCGCGCTTGCGGAAAAGATCGACGTGGCCCGCGCCGAGATCGACACGCTGATGGCCGCGTCGGAGCCGGATTTCGACCGGGTGGACGCGCTTGAGGAACAGATCGACTGGGATCAGGTGATCCACACGGATCGGCAGCGATCCATCACCTATCTCTGCGAAACCCCGACCTTGCTTGAACGCAGGCTTTTCGGCATCGCGCAGATGCTACAACAGGCGATCCGGGAAGACGGATAGAGCGTGTTGCGTTTAATCGGAAACAGAAGAACGCTGCCGCTCGCTCACGCTCGAACGCGTTTTCTATTGCTTGACCCCATCTGATAGAACGCCACCCGCTGTAAGCCCTATTCCCACTCCAGCTCGGTAAAGGCCACGGTGGCGTTGCGCGGATTGTAGTCATCGAATAGCTGCCAATGGGGCGCTTCGCTCCGGGCTATTTCCTCAACCGCCTCGCCCAGCCGTTGGCCGCTCTCGATGGCGGCGCGCGTGTCCTCTTCGAGCACGGCCAGATAGCGCGCCATCGGCGCAACACTTTCCGGCCAGTCAAGCACCGGCCCGCCATGGCCCGGCACGATCCGCGCGACCGGCATCTGCGCCATCTCGGCCAGTACCGCCCGCCAGCCAAGAAGCCGGCCGTCAAGCGCGGGGGTGTGTTCATGAAAGACGAGATCACCGGTGAAGAGGGTGCCTGTGGTCAGGTCAAAGACGGTCACGTCCGTGCCCGTATGCGCCGCCGGCCATGCCTTGATCTCAAGCACCCGGTTGCCGAGATCAATCTCAAATCCCCCCTCTACGCTTCGGTCAATCGCGACCGCGCGCGTCCCGAGAAATGCCTCCGCCCCGATCAGGCGTTCCAGGCTTTCAAGGTAGTTTGGCGCCCGGTCCGACAAGGCCCGTGGCAGGGCGGCATGCCCCACGATTTCGGCCCCCGCATCGGCAAAGAGGCTCGCGCCAAGGACGTGATCGGGGTGCATATGGGTCAGGATCACGTGGCTGACCGGCAGGTCCGTGCGCGCCCGTATGGCCCGCCATGTCGCCTCGCCCATCCAGCGCGCCGTGCCGGTGTCGATGACGGCAACGCTCTGCGCACCGACGACAAACCCGAGATTGGTCACATCGCCCTTGTTCTGGGCGTTCGGCACGTCGATCGCGCCGCGATGGGCATAAACGCCGGGGGCTACTTCGGTGAAATCAAGCGTCGCGCCGACCTCCTGACACCGCGCAGGGCCCTGGGCCACAGGCCCCTCGGGTATTGCCTGAAGGCGTGGATCAGAGGTCAGGATCGCTTCGCATTCGGCCTGTGTCGCCGCCTCTGCCCCGGGCAGAAGATGGTCGCGGCAAGGCGCCCCCGACAGGCCCAGACAAAGCGTTATGACGGCTTCGAACATCCGCGATCCTCCGCAGGCCAGCCTAGCACAGGAGAGGGCCAGACCCATTCAGCCATTCGTCGCAGTATCTTTTTCAGGGGTTTTATGTCATAAAACGCCCGAGTTTCGAACAGGAGGACAGGTAATGGCTCCCAAGTTGACGACCTTGGCGGCGGTTGTGGCACTGTTGGCGGCCCCCGGATGGGCAAGTGACACGATCAAGAACCCGCTGACCGAAAGCGAGACCTGGAAGGATCTGCGCGGTGATGTTCTGGGCGAGGTCGAGGTGACCGATGCCGATCAATTGCTGGCGGTCGAGGCACCTTACCGGGCCCATGACGCGGCCACCGTGCCGGTCATCCTGCGCCAGCTTGACCCCTCGACACAGATCACCGCGGCAACGGTCGTGGTGGACGAAAACCCCGCCCCTGTCGCGGGTGTGTTTGCATTTTCCCCGGCCATGGCACCGCTTGATTTCGAGATGCGGGTTCGGGTCAACCAGTATTCCAACGTCCGCGTGATTGCCGAAACGCCCGACGGGCTGCACATGACCGGTCGCTTCGTGAAGGCATCGGGCGGGTGTTCGGCGCCCGCGTCGCGTGATCCCGAGGTCGCGCTGGCCTCCATGGGGCAGATGAAGCTGCGGACTTTCGACGGCGCCGCGCAAATGTCAACGCCCCGGCGCGAGGCGCAGATCATGATCCGGCACCCGAATTATTCCGGGCTGCAACGGGATCAGGTGACGCAACTTTTCATCCCTGCGCATTTCATCGACCATATCGAGGTTTGGCAGGGCGATGATCTGATGTTCACCATGGATGGCGGCATCTCGATCTCGGAAAACCCGGTGTTCCGTTTTTCCTATAACGACAACGGATCAACGTCGCTAACCGTCAAGGCGACCGATACCGAGGGCAATAGCTTCGAGCGGGAATTGCCGAAATCGGCCGAAAGCTGAGAGCTTAGACTTTACGGGTCAGAAGCAGATCAATTCTGCTTCGGCCTGCGCGCGGCGCAGGTCAGCCACGAGGTTCTCCGCCATGGCGGCCGAGTTGAAGAAGGCCATGCGCTCACCGCCCACGCGCCGCATCGACAGGACCGTTTCGGCCTCCAGGTATTGCTCATAGGTCAGGATCGCCGCGATTTCGTCGATTGAGCAGGAACACCGATCCAGCATTTCGCGGGTCTGGCCGTTGGTCACCATACAGGCAAAGACATAATCCGCCCGCGCCGCCGTTGGATAGTCATTCAGACGCTCGGTCACGGTCTGCCCCGATGCCGCGAGCGGCATCAGCAGCGCCACCGCCATGCACAAGAAACGCTTCATTCCGGCGCGGCCTCCAGCCTGTCGAAAAGCACCTCGGAGCGATAGACAGGGCTGCCCGCCTCCGCCGCTTCGGCCACGAGGCTGATATACCAGCCCGGCACCGCGTCCGACATGGTCACCGCAAGCTCCAGCGTGCCGAACCCCTTCATCCGGTCCTGGTTCGGGTCACCTTTGAAGGGGTACAGGCGGATCGTGCGGGTGGGTACCGTTTTGCCATCCAACACCGTCTCGCCCTCCTCGATGTCTGATGGTTGCACCAGGGCCTCCTTGACCCGGTTGCGGATGTAGTAAGGGCTGCCACCGGCAGCCTCGGCCATGTCACGCACGACGGTTTCATAGAAATACATAATCATCGGATTGCCGACGCTGGCGGGGAAGACGCCCAAAGCGCGATGTTTCTCGTCCTGACGGAACTCAAGCTGCGCCATTTCCTGCTGGCTTTCGCGGAAGGAAAGCGCGATCTGCCCGGTATCGCGCTCGGCCGCGTCGGGTTTGAGCGTATTGGTCACGTTGCGCTGATAGACCAGCGCCGTATCCCGGTCGACCTGATCCAGCGTGCCATCGCGGAACAGGAGGTCATAAGTCGCCTCGCCGTCAATTTCCGACGCAAGCGCGACCCCGGCGGCCAGAACCCCCGCCACTATAGTCATGGAAAAAGATCTGATCATCGCTTCACTCCTCCGGCCTTCCGCGACTCTAGGCGCTCAGGCAATCCTGTCATCGCCGACCTTTGTCGGTATGTTCAACCGGCGCATCCGGTCCTCGCCCTGGACCACCGAGCTCCACCGGATTTTCCAGTCAATCAGCGGGCGCAACTGCGATAGCTTCACCGGCTTGGTCATCACCGATATGTCGTTCTGAATGCCCGCCTGACGCAGTGTCTTGCTGCGGTCCGCGGTGATCAGGATCGCCGGCACATGACATCCGGACGCCGCCCGTATCTGCGCGATGGCCTCGACACCCGTGGTGCCGTGATCCAGATGATAATCGGCCAGGATGATGTCCGGCGGGAGGCCCATATCGGCCACGAAAGTCAACGCCTCTTCGATGGAACTCGCCGGCAGGACGCTCGCCCCCCATTGTTCGAGCCATTGCGTGGTCCCGTAGAGCACATCGCGGTCATTTTCGATCACCAGAACGATATGCTCCAGCGACAGATCGTCGGTCAATTGCATCAACCCCTCGGGTTCCGCCCGTTCCGGCGTGCCTTCAACCTGTTCCAGTTCGATCCCGAAGACCGAGCCGACACCGGGTTTCGACCGGACCGACAGCTTGTGGTTCAAGAGCCGGCAGGCGCGGTCCACGACCGACAGGCCCAGCCCCACACCAGAGCCGATCGGCACATCGCCCGCGCGGGCGAATTCCTCGAAGATGCGGGCCTGATCCTTGAGCGCGATGCCGATGCCGGTATCCCAGACCTCAAGCCTGACCTTGCCCTCCTCGCGCCTGCAGCCAACAAGCACACGCCCGCCCGGATTGGTGTATTGGATCGCGTTCACCACGAGGTTCTGGACCGAGCGCAGCAGATAGATCGGGTCGGAATGCACAAAGACCGAACAGGGGATGACCGACAGCTTGACGTTCTTTTCCTCGGCCACAAGCACCTGATCGGCGAAGATACCCCCCATGAGCGGCGCCAGGTTCAGCGTCGTGGGCGAGACCGCATCGGGATCCGGGCTTTCGAGGCGCGAGATATCGAGCAGCGAATGCAGCAGGTGTTCAGCCGATCCAAACGCCCCTTCAAGCCGTTCCATCATGCCGTGAAATTCGGTCTCGCGCGTGGTTTCCATCAGGGTCGAGATCAGGAGTTTGGCCGCATTGATGGGCTGCAAGAGGTCATGGCTTGCCGCCGCCAGGAACCTGGTCTTGGAGGACACCGCCGCCTCGGCACGTTCCTTGGCCAGCCGCAGTTCCTCTTCGACGCGGGCCTTTTCCTCGTATTCCGCCACCAGCTTGGCATTGGCCCGGGTCAGCTCTGCCGTGCGCTCCATGACCCGGTTTTCAAGCATTTCGGTCGCGCGCGCCTCAAGCGTCACGTCCTTGAGTTCAACCAGAAACCCCCCATCGGGCAGCATGTTGGCGTGAATGTCCATCACCCGGTCGGCCCCGTGCCGCACCCGCCGGTGAAACCGTCCCTTGCTCGTCAGGATATGCCGCCATTTTTCGACCAGGTCGCCGTCGCCGGGCCGGATCAGGTCACGCTTGACCATGAATTCAAGGACCCGTTGCAACGGCATGCCCGGCTCGAGGATGGTCAGCGGTATCCCTAGGATTTCGCGAAACCGGGCGTTTTGCATCATCACCTCGTCCGAGGCGGAGAAGGTGCATACGCCCGAGCCCATGTTCTGATACACCGCCTGCAGATAATCCGCCTGCCGGTCGATCAGGCTTTCCTTTTCCCGGCGATTGCGGCGCAGGATGGCGGTGATTTCCGTCAGCAGCAGCACGAGGTTTTCCGAGGACGCATATTGCGCGCTCATCTGGTACCAACGGTCATTCCTGAGCTCGATGACCATCGACACGATCGCCGCCTCATTCTGAGGGTTTTTCAGTGCCGTCGCGACCAGCCCCAGATGCCGGTCGGTCGAGACAAGATGTCCGCTTTCACTCAGAAGGTCGAAATACTGCTCGACCCTGAGGCCCGTGACGATCCGGTCGGACACATCCGGCAGCAGGTTGCGAAAAAGGTCGTTACACAAGTCCAGACGCCCCGAGGAAAACAGGGCAAACCCCTCTTCCATCGACGACAACGCCTCAACCAGGCTCTTGCGGCTGCGTTCGCGTTCGTACCGGGCGCTCTCAAGCTCCGTCGTGGCGCGTTCCAGGTCGCGGCTCTGGGCGGCGATCTGCTCCTGCAGGTCAATCGCCGACTGAAAAGCCCGAAAGGCGGAGGGGCCGACATCCTCCTGACGGCTGGCGCGACGGACCAGGGCATCAATGATCTTGGCCTGCCGGGCGATCTGCTGTTCCGGCGGCTCGTTGGGGTCGATCATCGTCAATTGAGCGCCCTCTCCTCCGGCTCAAAAAACGCCACCCCGACGAAGGTCTGGTTCATGTGGACGCCAGATTGCTGCTCGCCATAGGTGTTGAAGCCCAGAACGCGGTGCGATTTGAGGCAATCCGATACTTCCTTGCGCAACTGCTTCTGCTCGATCTCGAGCTTGCGCAGCACACAGTCGAACCCGAGGATGAAATCCGGGTCACGCCCCTTCTGGTCGCGGACATCAAGCCCGGCCTCGAGCGTCTCGAGGATCTCCTGCCCCTGCCCAAGCGTCATGATGAGCCCATCGTCGATCGCCGCCAGGAAAGACAGCGCGTGTCCTGTTCCCGCATCACTGATCGCGCGGACGTAATGGTTGGACTTATGCTGCACCAGTAACGGGTTTTCGGCGAAGACCTCGGGCGACAGCTTTTCGGTGGGACACCCGACCAATCGCGCATATTCCAAAGCGGCAGGCGCCCCGTTGATTTCATAAACCAGCCGCTCATCGGGGTTGGCGCCGGTGATTACGATCGGGGTGCCGACCGGCAGAAAATGATCGAAGCCAAGCCCCTGGAATTCCAGGTTCGTCTCGATCAACAGAAGCACGGCGGCATTGGTATGGGCGCGTCCCTCATGCAGCACGAAGGTCTTCTCGAACAAGAGCCCATCCCCCGCCGATCCGCCAAAGATGGGCAAACCATCAAGGGCAATCTCAAGCGTGGCGACCAGCACGTCTTCCTGCTTGGAAAGGCCATCGGCAAAGATCAGCGCCAGGCGGTTCCAGCCAGCCGTGTGGCGGAATTTCTCCGCATGGCGCCGCGCCTGCGCCGCGATTGTGGTCGTGGAAAGCGGGTTAAGACGGTCAAGCAGCGTCGAGGCGCAGCGAAAATTCGCCTTTGGAAAGGCCAGAAGCAAGAGAGCCTCGGATTCGTAGCCTTCACTGGTGATCTGGCCCGCGGTGGTGCAGCCGAAGACCGGGACACCGCCAAGCCGGAGATCAAGCGCCGAGATCGTCGCGTCGAGGTCAAGCGCGTTGGGCACAAACGCCATGACGAAACAAGTGTCGGATGGCCGGATCTCGGCAGTGGCCTCTTCAACCGCCAACGGCGCCGCCGGGTTATCCGATCGGCCGACCTTCACGTAGGATGGGCTTGATCCGTTTTCGTGCATCGGAGCACCTAATGCTGCAGAAAGGCGCGCGCTTCCGGCTCAGTACCGCTTTGCCGGGCCAGAATCCCTTCGACCCGGACCACCGCCTGCGTACGGTTCCGCACGCCAAGGCGGCGTAGAAGGGCCGTGATGTGAGCCTTTACCGTGGCTTCGGCCAGCGACAATTCATAGGCGATCAGCTTGTTTGGTTTGCCAAGGCAGATCAGTTTCAGAATGCGGACCTGCTGCGGCGTGAGCGAGGCAAGTTCCGGGATATCCTGAAATGGACACTGATCCGCCGTCCCACCGTCATCGGTGCGCCGATATTCCTTGGGGACGTATTCGCGCCCGGAGGTGATTTCGTTCACGGCGAACTTGAGCGTCTTCGCGGAGGAATCCTTGGGGAGAAAACCGGCGGCCCCTTCGTCCAGCAGCGATTGCACCAGTTCCACCGAGGCAAGCGACGAGATGACGAGGACCTGCGTGTCCGGCAGCCGCTTGCGCAGCTTCTGAAAACCCGAGATGCCGGCAACATCCGGAAGTTTAAGATCGAACATCACTAGGTCGGGGTCAAACCCGTCTTCGAGCGCCTCGAAAGTCTGCTTCAGAGAGCCGGTTTTGCGGATCATGCAGTCGTCAAAGACGAACTCGAGCGCCGAGGCAAGCGCGTCACTGTAAAGCGGATGATCATCGACGATCAACATCTTCGACATCTTGCGATGCGTTTCCACGGCAGACGATTGCTGCATTCGATCTCCTCCCCAGCTCAAGCTAAACTAAACGCCGTTCAAATCAAATAAATTAAGTGAACACTCGGGCAGCAGCATAAACAAATCAAGTAGATAAGCGATAAATTGCGCATAGGTCACTGGCGGGAAGTTTGTGGTTGCAAGGTGGTTTCAGGGCGTCCGTTAAGGCGTTTTTCGTAGGAAATCGCCCGCGAACCGCCTCAGGTTCACCGGCGGTTTTGCAGGGTCAAACAAGGCGCGATCGAGGGTGTTCAAGACCTCTAACCGGGCGTCCAGCGGTCCATCACGCCGCAAGATCAGGCGCGCCAGGCGCCGCACGGCCACCGGGTTGTTCGCCCGCGCCTGCCAGCGCAACCGCCACGCGAGCGGATCGAGCAGAGAATTGTTGCGCAGAGCATCCCGACCTGTGAACCGCCACCCGGACAACGCCATGAAGAGCCCGGTCCCAAAGGTCAAAAGCGCGGCAAGCGCCACAGGCCAGCCGGGCAGACGTGCCGGGGCCGCGGCATCGGGTTGCGCCGGGGCGGCCTCCGGCAGGACATCACCGTAAGCAATGCGCTGCGCCGAAATCGTCACCTCCCGCGCGACACGTTCGCGGGTATCGAAATAGGAGAAGCTCAGCGGCTCCACGATGGTCGAGATGTCATTGGACGGCCGGATGGTCCAGCGCCAGAACGCATAGGTCACGGGACCTTCGGGCGTCAGCTCGACCAGGCGTTTTTCGGGATGCGGAAAGATCATCGCCGAGGGCGAATTGAGCTTGGGCATCGGCGGGATCATCTCCGGCGTCACGCCAAGCGCCTCAAGGCGCACAACCCGCAACACCCCCTCGCCCGATGCCAGTTGATCGGGCGCGTTCGACCATTGATCCGAAACCTTGAGGCTGCGCACGGGAAACCACCAGCCATCGGTTTCCGGTGCCGGCTTGACCTCGATACTGACGGGCTCGGACGTGATCCGGTGTTCGAACCAGTCATCAACCTCATCGGTCAAGGTGAGTTTGTGGACGAACGGCCCGATGGTCAGGGTCCCGGGGCGATCGGGGTAAATGGCCATCCTGCGGTTGAGGACCTTGACCTTCTTGCCATCCAGCAACTCTTCGGACCAGGCATCCGGGCCAAGTTGCGACCAGCTGAACCCCTCCAGGTCAGGCTGCACCAGCGTCTCGCGCGTGATGTGGCGCCGGTATACCCCGCGGATGTTGAGCAGGATCATCTCGCGCACGAAAGGCGGCGCGTCGGTTCTTTCGACCGAAACGCTCAGGCTCAACTCATGGGGCAGAACCGTGCGGGACTGCGCCATGAGGCCCGGAGACCAAAGCAGAAGACAGAGGCAAAGGATCACCCTCATTCCGGATCCTCCGGAGCGGCAGGCGACAGCCCGGCCTTGACCCGCCGCTTGTATTCCTGCGCGATGCGGGCGGCGAGGTATTCACCGGGAACGTCGCTCAATTGCCTGAGCCAGCGTTCATCGGCGACCATGAACTTGTCATCAAAGATGCGCCGCACCCCGAGGCGGCCGCGGCTATCGAGTTCGGCCAGCCCCAGCATCGTGTTGGCGTTCGTCACCTCGCTTCCCGATCCGGCGGCGCGGGCGTCACCGCGGGCGATGAAACTGTCAGCCTCCGGACCGGTCTTGCGCTCGGGGAAAAGTCCGAGGGAAGCCGGGTCTATGCCAAGCCCCGCGTAAAACGCCGCGACCACGTCGAAATTCGCCTGCGCATGAGGATGACCCTGCGCGATGGCCAGGTCATATGCCTCAAGCGCGGCGGCATGGCGCCCGGCATGGGCCAGGGCGTTGCCCGCGTTGAACGGATCGCGCGCCGCGGTGAAGGCCGCAGCCGCCGCATCGAAATCGCCCGCGCGATAGAGCGCGACCCCGCGCCATCCGGGGGCGTCGAACAAAGGCTCCGCCACGCGCGGCAGGCCAAGCGCCAGGGCCACCCGGCCCAATGGCGCCGTTCCCCCAAGCACCAACGCGATGCCCAGGGCCAATATGGAGAAAAGCAGAAGACGTCTCATGCCGCCTCCCGCCGGAACATCATCAGGATCGGGATCAACGAGAACAGCAATAGGTACCGCCCGAGGTCGTGCCAGAACAGGAGCGGATATACCTCCCGTTCAAGCCGCGTGCGCGCGTCTTCCGAGAGCCATCGCCCCAGGTCGTCGGTCTGATCGAGGGTGAAGACCTTGCCGCCACCGATGGACGCATGGGTGGCAAACGCCGCCTCCGGCGCGTGCAGCGAAATCAGCGATAGGCGCGCGCCCTGTTCCGCGATCCGCTCCGCCGCCCTTGCCGTTTCGGGATTAAGACCCGCGCCATCGGTGAAGAGGACCACATCGCCGGCAATCACGTCGGCCTTGGCCAGCAGGTCCGCAGCAAGCGTCAGCGCGCGCAGGGGGCGTGATCCGGCGTCGGGGACGATTTTGGCGTCGATGAGCGAGAAGGTCTGCCCCAATTGCAGGTGATCGCGGGTCATGTCGGTCGCGACATAGGCGTCGCCGCCATAGACGATCAGCCCCCCCGGACGGGTCCCGAGGGCCGCAAGCCCGAACCGTCCCATGGTCAGCATGGCAGGCCAGCGGTCATCGCCCGTGACGCTCGACGACGTATCGACCAGAAAGAGCACCCCGTCGAGGTTGCGGAAGGACAGGGCATCGCGCCGCTCGATCGCGGGCCCGGAGAGGGCGAGCACGCTGATCGTCACCGCCGCCAGCGTCCCGATCAGGGCCATCCGCCCGGTATGGGGATCGACCCGGCCAAGGGCCGCCATTGCCTCGATCAACCCAGGATCCGCCGCCTTGTGCCAATCCCCAAGCCCACCGCGGCGGTGCATGAGCCACCAGCCCAAAAGCCCGATCACCGGCAGGGCCAGAAACCACGCGGGGCGCAGCAGGGTGACCTCGACCCCGCTCATGCGCCCTCCCGCCAGGCCAGACCCAGGCAGAGCAGCGCCGCCACCGCCGCTGGCCAAGGCCAGTAGTCGCGATAGACCTCGGCCGAGAGGCCATCGCTATCGGTCGCCTCCAACCGGTCAAGCGCCTCGGTCACGGCGATCAGGTCATCGGTTGTCTTGACGCGAAAGCTCTCACCGCCCGAAATCTCGGAGATCGCCCGCAGGGTGGCGGCATCTACCACGCCGCGTTCACCCTCTTCGGCGGTGGCGCGGTCCTTGGGGCCAAGGGCAATTGTGTGCACGCGGACACCCATCCGGGCGGCCAGTTCGGCCACGCCGCGCGGGTTGGTGGCACCGGCATTGTTCACCCCGTCCGACAGCAGGATCACCACCCGCGTTTCGGCATCGCTGTCCGCCATGCGTTTGAGCGCAAGGCCCAGCCCGTCCGAGATGTTGGTGGCACGCCCCGACACGCCGATGGCGGCCTCTTCGATCCGGCGAGCAACGGCATCGGTATCGAATGTGAAGGGGGCGGCGTAATAGGCCTCGGACCCGAAGACGATCAGCGCCAGCCGATCGCCGCCCCGGCGGCGCGCAAAATCGGCGCCGACGGTCGTGACCGCCTCAAGCCGGGTGACCTGCTGCCCGTCGAGCGCGAAGTCATCGCGCACCATCGATCCGGAGAGATCGAGCACGATCGCCAGATCGCGGCCGGACACCTTGAGAGCCGGAACAGGCGCGAGATCCCGCGGTCCCGACAGCGCCAGCAGCATCAGGCCCCAGACGACCCAGATCATGATCCGCCGTTGTTGCAATGGCCCTGCCCCGGCGGCGCCGCGTCCGGCGGCCAGGAGCGCCTCCCCGATGCCGTCGGGCACACGCAGCGCGCTTCCGGCAAGCGCCGCCGGACCCAACAGGCGCCGCGCCAGCAAAGGCAGCGGCAGCAACAGCAGGAACAGGGGATCGGCCAGCTCAAGCAAGGCGGGCGACCTCGGCGGTGAGTTGGTGCAGCTCGGGGCCGCCATCGGGGCGATAAAGCGAAGGCGCCAGCGCCGCATAACGCTCTGGTGCCGTGTCACGAAGCAGATGCAACAGCGCCACGCGGCGCTCAGAGGCAGGCAGAAGGGCGATCTCTGCCAGGCGTTCCTGCATCGTCGGAACACGCGCCGCCCGTCGTCTTTCCGCCATAAGCCGCAGGAGTGCCGCGACACCAACGGCCATCAAACCAGCCAACCCCAAGGCGGCGGCGGCGTCCGCCCATGGGCCGCCGGCAGCCTCCGCAGGAAGCGAGATGTCGACCAGGGACGCCCGCATCGCGGCCTCGCTCAACGCACCTTCGCTCATGCCACCTGCCCCCCGGGCCGCGGTCGGACAAGACGTTTCGCGGTCGTCTCGATACTGTCCCCGGCATCAAGGACCAGCGCGGGGCGCCCGGCAACCGTCTGAACGTCCGGGGGATCAACCTCCGCAGGGCCGCCCAGATGAACCCGCACCCGGCGCCCATCCCGCAAGCGCATCGGATAGCGCCCCCTGGGCAGGGCGCTGGCCGCGACATCGGTTATCATAAGCAATTGCGGGTGGCGTCGCCGCGCCAGCGCGTCGAGCCGGTCGGCCAGCCCCTGCCCCATCGCGTCGAAACCCGATGCGATGATCAATTCGGACCCGGGCGGCACGAGGCGGCTTGCGCGGGTCAATCCTTGCTCCAACGGCGCCTCGTGGTCTTGATCCGTGGCCAGCGCGTCAAGCCCGGCCTGGTGGGCCTGCACAAGGCCCCCAATGACATCCAGCATCCCCCGCGCGCGGCCTCGCACCGGTACGATCACCGGCTCCGTCGGCGTCAGGGCCAGAAGCCCCACGCGCGCCCCTGCCTCGACAACATTCCATCCGATCATCGCTAGGGCTTCGGCGGCGGCAACCGAGCGAAAGGCCCGGCGCACGCCCCAGAACATCGAGGGCCGAAAATCCGCGATCAGAAGGCAAATCCGGTCGCGCTCCTGCTGGAACTGACGCACATGCAGCCGCCCTGTTCGGGCGGTCGTGCCACGGTCGAGATGCCGGATATCATCGCCTGCCACATATTCCCGCATATCGGCCACTTCGAGCCCGTGACCCTTGCGGCGGGTGGCGAAACCACCGGGCAATGCGGCCAGCACCGGCGATGTTGCCGCCGCCATGATGACACGGCGCAGGGCAATCAGATCCTCGGCCCTGAGCATCACGCCGGGGATCTGGAGCGCGGCGGTCACAGCGCCTCGACCTCGGTCAGAATATCCGCCACCACATCGCGGGCGCGGCGCCCCTCGGCCACGGCGCGCCAGGAGAGCACCATCCGGTGCGCCAGCGCGTCCGGCGCCAGCGTTGCCACGTCTTCGGGCAGGGCAAAGTCGCGCCCCTTCAAATAGGCCCGCGCCTTGGCTGCCGCCGCCAGTGCAAGCGATCCGCGGGGGGACACCGCATGTTCGATATCCGTCGCCTGCGCGCCCTCCCGTGTGGCCAGAACCAACCGCACGATATAGTCGCGCAACTCCGGCGCCAGGTGGACCGACCGGACCGCCGCCCGGGCTTCGGCAAGCGCATCGAGGCTCATCGGCTCGGCCTGCGGCGCTCCGTCTTGGCTCTCGGCCTCGACCAGGTCAAGGATCTGCCGTTCCGTCTCGCGATCCGGCAGGTGCAACACCACATGCAGCAGGAAGCGGTCAAGTTGCGCCTCGGGCAACGGGAATGTGCCGTCATGTTCGATTGGGTTTTGCGTCGCGACCACGAGGAACGGATCGGGCAGCTTGTGGGTGTCGTTCCCGGCAGTGACCTGATGCTCGGCCATTGCCTCAAGCAGGGCGGATTGGACCTTGGGCGGGGCGCGGTTGATCTCATCGACCAGCACGAGGTTGTTGAAAACCGGACCCGGCACAAATTCGAACGTGCCGTCCTTGGGATGATAGACGGGCGTGCCGGTCAGGTCCGAGGGCAGCAGATCAGGCGTGCATTGAATGCGGGCGAAACTGCCCTCGACCGCGTCGGCCAGCCATTTGACCGCCCGCGTCTTGGCCAGCCCCGGCGGCCCTTCGACCAGCATATGCCCTCCCGCCAGAAGCGCGATCAGCAGCCGCTCGATCAGTTCCTGATGCCCAACAAGTCCCTGCGTCAGATGCGAGGTCAGCGCACCCATGAGCGGCGGCGATACGTCCGGTCGTGCATCCATGTTCTGTCACTCCTGCACCGGCAGGCTAATCCATAAGGCAAGGTGCGCAAATACCCCCGAAGGTATCATTGGCATAGGGATTTCAGGTTGGCCGTTCGCAGGTGGGGTCGAGAATGGGCGCGAATTGCGGGTCGGCCATCGTCTGCTGCGCCAGGGCCAGCAGGTCATCGAATTCGGTGTCGATATAGTCGAGGAACACGGGCTCGACCGTCTGATCCACCGGCGCACGGGCCACCGCGTGCATCATAAACACGTCAAAAGCGCAGAGGCCGCTTGGGTTCGAACCCAGCAGCGCGCGCATATAAGCCTGCGAGCCCCAGGGCAGCCGCTGCAGGTTCAGCGGTGTTTCCTGCAGCTTCGATAGGAACCGGGAGGAGCGGTCGAACTGGATGATGTCCATGCCGAATGTGAAGGATTGGAAAAGCTCTTCGATCAGGATGGATTTGTAGAACCGCGCCTCCATCCGACCGGGGCGTTCAAACGCGGATTGCTTGACCATGATATGCGTCCCCTGCCCACGCCGCCCGAAAAAGGTCTGCGCCATGGCCGGAGAGGTCGCCGCATAGTCGCGGTTTTCCGGCAGGCCCAGCAGATAGGCCTGGTTCATCCAGCGCAGATCGGCGGAGAGCGCCTGATTGGGTGGATAGCCGGAATAGAGCCGCAGGATGACAGTGCGCCCCGAGCCACAGCCCCGGGCATCGGGTCCCGCGTATCGCATCGGCAGCGGCTTGCCGAAGCTGTGATGCGCCAGCGCGCGAAAGGCGTTGAGGATTTCGAGCGAGACCGGATGCGGCCGTTCGCCCACGATGCAAAGCGACGCCCCGGCGAGGTCACGCCCGTTGATATGGACCGGGATCGACATGTCGCGGCCAACCATTGTTGTCCGCAGCTCGTAGATCCACCCGCGCTCTGCCAGTTCAAGATAGGCATTTTTGTCTGCCCGGGCGGCACCAACCGACCCCGCAACCATCACCAAAACCGCCAGAATTACGCGCATGAACCACTCCTGTCAGGCAGAAGGTAGTTCGAAAAGGGCGCATCGTCCACGATCTTGGCCCGCCGGGCAATCCGGCCCCGCGGGGATCATCGCGCCGAAAGCTGGACCACCGGCGCCCCGAAACGGAACGCCGGTGGTAACCCCCAGTACTCTTTACCGAACAACGAATACTGAACAGCTGGAATGGCGAACCACCCGCGAGGCGTTCGGGCCAAGCAGGTAATCCTTGAAATCCGGCTTATGGGCCCCGATCACAATGAGGCCCGTATCCGCCTTTTCGGCGGCGTTCAGAATTTCTTCGTAAGCGTTGCCCGTGGCGACCACGTGGCGCACGCTTTGATTGGTTTCAGCCCCAAGGACCGTTTCGACGAGTTCGTTAAGGCGGCGCTTGGCCTCCTCCACCGCTTTTTCGTGGTGGTGCTCCTCGAAAAAGCTGCCGACGACACTCATGCCGAAATCCGGGACGACGGTGATGACATCAAGCTGCGCGTTGTCGAGGCTGGCCAATCGTTGTGCCATCCTGAGGACGTCGTGATCGCGGTCCGAATTGCTGATGTCAACGGCACATAATACGGGACGCAAAGTCATGCCGGCACTCCTTCCTTGTTCATGCGGCCACGCTGCAGCATCGCGATCAGACCGAGCACGATCAGCGCCGGGATAAAGACCAGCTCCTTGGGCATCTGGTTTGCAGGGGCCTTGACCTGGCTGATAACAACCGGGTCATCGCCATAGAAATCATAGCCTTGCATCGTGTCCGAGAAGGGCGAACCAAAGAGCGGTTCTTCCATTTTCACGACGCCATCCTCTTCGAGCAGCATGACACCAAGCGCCTCAAGCCGTTCCGCTCCGGTCCCGTCGGCTTCGGGCGCGAACACCAGGGTGGTGTCCTTGGGCTCGCCGGTGTCGAAATCTGGGCCGGTGACGATGACACGCAATTCATCGCCCACTGCCGCGTTCCCAAGGGCCTGCTCCAGACCCGCGGGTTCGATCATCTCGAACGGCGGTTGCAGCCTGTCCATGATGAAGTCCGGCCGGAAGAGCGCAAAGGCCACCGCGATCAGGATCACGCTTTCATAGATCCGGCTGTGGGTCAGGAAAAAGCCCATCGTGCCGGCGGTGAAGACAAGAATGGCAATGGTGGCGGATATCGCAACCAATATGCCTTGCATCATCGTCACATCAATTAGCAGAAGATCGGTGTTGAAGATGAACACAAACGGCAGCGCCACGGTACGCAGGCTATAGAAGAACGCCACGAAACCCGTCTTGATCGCGTCCCCGCCGGAAACGGCGGCGGCCGCGAAACTGGCCAGGCCCACAGGTGGCGTCACATCCGCCATGATCCCGAAGTAGAAGACGAAGAGGTGTACCGCGATCAGCGGCACGATGAGGCCCGATTGCGCGCCCAGTTCGACAACGACACCGGCCATCAGCGAGCTAACCACGATGTAGTTCGCCGTGGTTGGCAGACCCATCCCGAGGATCAGGCTGAGTAGGCCCACCATGACCAGCATCAGGATGAGGTTACCGCCCGAGAGGAACTCCACCAGGTCGGCCATCACCTGCCCCACACCGGTCAGCGTCACGGTGCCCACGATCACACCCGCCGTCGCCGTGGCGAGACCGATGCCGATCATGTTGCGCGCGCCGTCGACGAGGCCCTGGATCAAGTCCATGACGCCGAAGCGGAACGCACCGCCCATGTCACCCTCGCCGCGGAACATCGCCTTGAGCGGGCGTTGGGTCAGCAGGATGACGAAGAGCAGCGACGAGGCCCAGAAGGCGCTGAGGCCGGGAGATTTCTGCTCGATCATCAGGAAGTAGACCAGAACGATGATCGGCAGCAGGAAGTAGAGACCGGATTTGTAGATCTCACCAACCACCGGCAGCTTGACCTCTTCGGCATTGGGGTCATCGGGCTCAAGATCCGGCACCGATGCGGCCAGCTTCAGAAGCAGCAGGTAGACCACGAAGATCAGTGCCGAGAGGATCAGGCCAGATGATGGCAACGCCGAGGTGATCCAGCGGACCGGGTATTGCACCCCGTAGCACAGAAGCGCGAAGCCCACGAAGAATGCCGCCATCCCGCCGATGGTACGGCCCATCGAGACGACGCGGTCGCCCAGGGTCGGCATGTTGTTCTTCACCGCTTCGAGGTGAACGATGTAAACCAGCGCGATGTAAGAGATCGCGGCAGGCAGGAAGGCGTGGGTGATGACCTCGACATAGGAGATGCCCACATATTCCACCATCAGGAAGGCCGCAGCGCCCATCACCGGTGGCATGATCTGCCCGTTGACCGAGCTTGCCACCTCGACCGCGCCACCCTTCTCGGACGAGAAGCCCACACGTTTCATGAGCGGGATCGTGAACGTCCCGGTGGTGACCACGTTGGCAATGGACGAGCCCGAGATCAGGCCGGTTGCGGCCGAGCCGACAACCGCGGCCTTGGCTGGGCCACCACGAAGATGACCAAGCGCGCCAAACGCCATCTTGATGAAGTAATTGCCCGCCCCGGCTTTTTCGAGCAAAGCGCCGAATAGCACGAAGAGGAAGACGAACTTGGTCGAAACGCCAAGCGCGATGCCGAAGACGCCCTCAGACGTGATCCACATATGGCTCATCGCTTTTTGCAGGCTGGCCCCTTTCCAGCGGATCACATCGGGGACCCAGGAGGATGAACCGAAGAAGACATAGCCCAGGAAGATCGTCGCGATGATCGCCATGGCCGGCCCGAGAGCGCGACGCGCCCCTTCGAACAGCAGGATCAGGCCGATCAGGGCCACCCATTTGTCGGTATCGTCGGCCAGGCCGCCATTGTTGACGATCTTCTCGTAGAAGAAAAACCCATAGAGCGCGATCCCCGCGCCCAGAAGACCCATCACCCAATCCTGTATCGGCACGTAATTGCGGGGGGAGGATTTGAGCGCCGGGTAGGCCATGAATGCCAGGAAGATGGCGAAGGCCAGGTGAATCTGACGGGAGTTGTTGATGATGTCGCCGGGCAGCACGTAGTTGGCAATCGGCGAGGCCAGCAGCACCTGGAACAGCGACCAGACAAGCGCCACGATCGCGAGCAGCATGCCGACCGCACCGGCAGGATCGCGGGAGCCCGCGTCACTGGACGAGACCAGTTCCTGCAGCTCTTCTTCACTAAGAGGGCCTTTGCCCGACGCGTTCTCGGCCATGATTCACTCTCCCTGATGCCGCGGTTTTTTGGTGCGGCTTAATCTTGTTCTGAAATCGAAATGAGGGGGCAGTTGCCTGCCCCCTCGGATGGTTGGTCGATTATTCGATCCAGCCTTTTTCTTTGTAGTACTTGGCCGCACCGGGGTGCAGCGGCGCCGAGAGGCCAGCCGAAGCCATCTCTTCGGGCTTCAGGTTGGCGAAGGCCGGGTGCAGCTTCTTGAAGTCTTCGAAATTGTCGAAGACCGAGGAAACAACCGCATAGACAGCGTCTTCGCTCACGGCATCCGAGGTCACGAAAGTCGCGCCCACACCGAATGTGGTCGTTTCATTGTCGCTACCGCGGTACATGCCGCCGGGGATCGTGGCCGTCCGGTAGAACGAGTTGTCGTCGATCAGCTTGTCAATCGCGTCACCGGTCACGTTCACCAGGACCGAGTCACAGGCAGTCGATGCTTCCTGGATCGACCCCGACGGGTGACCGACGGTGTAGATCATGGCGTCGATCTGGTTGTCGCAAAGGGCTGCAGACTGTTCTGCCGCCTTCAGCTCGGATGCCAGGGCGAAATCGTCGATGGTCCAGCCCATCGCCTCCAGGACAACATCCATGGTGCCGCGCTGACCCGAGCCGGGGTTGCCGACGTTGACACGCTTGCCTTTCAGGTCCTCGAAGCTCGAGATCCCGGCATCGGCGCGGGCCACGACGGTGAAGGGTTCCGGGTGCACGGAAAAGACCGCACGCAGCCCTTCGAAGGCGCCTTCATCTTCGAACTTCGATGTGCCGTTAAAGGCGTGGTACTGCCAGTCCGACTGGGCGACGCCGAACTCCAACTCACCCTGGCGGATGGTTTTGATGTTGTAGACCGACCCGCCGGTCGATTCGACCGAGCAGCGGATGCCATGTTCCTTGCGGCCCTTGTTCACTAGGCGGCAGATGGCGCCGCCGGTCGGATAATACACACCGGTGACACCGCCGGTGCCGATGGTGATGAACTCTTCTGCCATCGCATGCGGTGCGGCGACACTGAGCGACGTGGCCAGAGCGGCCGCGACGGCGAATTTTCCGTGATACATTTTTTTGACTCTCCCAATTTTAGTTGCATACTCTCACGCGCCGCGGGAACGATTGACCTCGTCACTCGTTCTTTGGCGAACTCATACTCGTAAAGAAACGGATACCCCCGGTTCGGGTTCCAAAAGTCTCAGTCATCCATCCGCCTGTCTATGCGCGTTAATACCTATAGAAAGCAGCAGGCAAAAATAAGAACATCGACAGATTCGCGGGCGGATTCGAAAGCATGGTACACTTTTATCCGTTAAATTCCAAAATCTTGGCGCCGCTTCCTGCTGTGACGTCGAACGCCGCGCCCCGCTGTTTGGTGGCCCGGGAAAAACCGGGGCGCGTGACCTCCACAGCAGATCGGTCAAGCTGGCTCCGCTCGTCTCCGGACGTCCCCGCGGCCCTTGTGCCGTCTTGCCCGACAACCCTGCGCAGGGAATGGGATCGCCGTGATGCGTGAGCTGCGATGAAGTTTTCGCTCGGGTCCGTTCTGGCAATCAGCCTTGCTGGTCTGCAGTTCCTGGCCATCACGATCGTGGTGTCCACGACCTATGTCACGTCGGAAAAAGCGATGCTGGAGCTGGCGCGGCTCCGGCTGGCCGAGGCCGGCAAGAATGCAAGCCAGCACTCCCAGAGTTTCCTGAAGCCCGCCCGCGAAACCGCCGAACTGGTCAGCCGTGTGTTCGAAAGCAGTGTCCTTGATGTGGAGGACGCGGCCGAGGTCGAAAAGTTCCTGTTCCAGAGCCTGCAGGCGGATCAACACCTCTCGGGGCTCTATTTCGGCGATGAGGCCGGGAATTTCATCTATGTCATGCGCAGCAGCGGCCCTGGCCCCTTCCGCACCAAGATCATTGACGTCGCCGAGGACGGCAGAACGACGCAGCTTATCTGGCGCACCGCGGATTTTTCCGTGGTCGAGCAGCGGTACGACCCCGAAGACCGTTTCGATGCGCGCCAACGGCCTTGGTATGAAAGCGCCACCAAGGAACGGCAGAGCATCTGGACCGCGCCCTATATCTTCTTTTCGTCGCAACAGCCCGGCATCACCGCGGCAACACCGGTGTCCTACCCGGACGGGCGCCTCAGGGGCGTTATCGGCGTCGATATCGAAATCGCCGCGATTTCCGAGTTTCTGGCAAATCTCGGCATCAGCGAGAACAGCTCGGCGCTGATCCTGAACGAGAATGGCGATGTGATCGCCTATCCGACATTCGAACAGACAGCGGCAGATGGTGCGCTTGATTTCGACAGCATTGCGAGTTTCGACGATCCCGTGGCCCGGGCCGCCTTTGCGGAGCTTGCGGCGAATGGCGGCATCACGGTCACGCGCGAAACCCTTTCGGAGTTCGAATACCGGAAAAACACCTATGTTTCGCTGGTCAAACCTGTGCTGGGCAAGGACGTGCCGTGGACCATCGCGATTTATGCACCACAGAATGACTTTATCCAGACGATCAAGGATAACCGCCGGCGCAACGTCTGGATCGCCGCCGCGGTGTCGATTGTCACTGCCTGCCTGGGCCTCCTACTGGCCGAACTGATCCTGCGCCCGGTGCGGGCCTTTGCGGTCAGGACCGCGCTCGTCTCCCAGGGCGAGGCGCTGGCCTCCCAACCCCTGCCCGGCACCTACCGCGAGTTGGAGCGCGCCAACAAGACCCTGATCGACGAGATCGCGCAACGCCGCGAGGCGGATGCCAAGATTCTCCAGTTGAACCGCGATCTGTCGCATTTCTCGCGGCTTGACCTCATGGGTCAGATGGCCACCGGCCTTGCCCATGAACTCAGCCAGCCGCTCACCGCGATCTCGCAGAACGTCGATGCGGCCATCACGATGGTCAAAGAAAAACCCGACCCGGATCAGGAGCTGATCGGCATCCTGACGGAGCTTGACGAACACGCCCATCGCGGCGGCGACATCATCCGTACGCTGCGGGGGTTCATTCGAAAGGACAAGGGCGAAAGCAAGCCATTTGACCTTAACGCCCTGATTACGCAGACAATCAGCCTTCTGCAGAACGAAGCCACAACCAATGACGTCGATATCCGCTTTGCCCGCCGCACCCTGCCGGAGGTCATCGGGAACCGGGTTCAATTGGCGCAGGTTCTGGTCAACCTGGTGCGCAACGCGATCGAGGCCATGGCAGATGCCGACAGCACGCAGAGAACCGTGACGATCCGCGTCGAGCCGAAAGGCGACCACGCAGAGGTCTCTGTCGAGGATACCGGCCCGGGCGTTTCCCCCGGTATTACCCTTTTCAAACGGTTCGAAACCAGCAAAACGGGCGGTATGGGCCTCGGCCTGTCGCTCTGCCGGACGATCGTGGAAAACAATGGCGGCAAGCTCTGGTATGATCGAGAAAGCCTTGAAGTTTCCCGATTTTGCTTCACGATACCGTTTCAGGCATAATCGCCTGCATGAACTTGGGTAATCCATTGGTGAAGAAAACGTGACTTCGGTGACGGACAGGCAATCGACGGTCTTTCTGGTGGATGATGACGAACGTATTCGCATCAGCTTGTCACGCGCTCTCGGCAAGCGCGGCTTCCAGGTCAGCACATTTGCCTCGGCCGAAGATTTCCTTGAAGGTTACGATCCGGATCTGCCCGGCTGCCTAGTGCTTGACTACGGCATGCCGGGGTTGAACGGGCTGGAACTGCAGGAACATCTGTCACGCGAACGCATCAGCATCCCCATTATCTTCATCTCCGGGCATGGCGGTATCCCGGAATCCGTTCAGGCCATGAAAGGCGGGGCGGTCGATTTCCTCGAAAAACCGTTTCGGCAGCATGTCCTGGTTGATTGCATCGAACGGTCGTTCAAGAAGGACCTCGAAAGCCGGGCCATTCGCGAAAACACCCGCTCTGCGCGGGAACGCTACGACATGCTGACGGCGCGCGAGAAAGAGGTTGCCCGGTTCATGATCGCGAACCCCTCCAACACCTCAAGCAAGGAAATCGGGCGGGAGCTGGATATCAGCCCCCGAACCGTAGATCACCACCGCGCCCGGATCCTCGAAAAGATGGGCATACGCTCGGTCGCGGAACTGATCGACCTGTCGGTGTCGGCGTCCCTGCCCGAGGAGTGACCGCCGACGCTATCGTTACCCTGCACGCGATTGCGGCGCTGCCAACTCAGAGACAAAGACTGTTCTGCCGCGACGCACGGTCCGAGTGACCGCGCAGCTTTCGAGACTGTCGGCATGATCCAGAGGGTTTGACCGAAGCACGGCGAAATCGGCCAGCTTGCCTTCGCGGATCGACCCGCGCACATCCTCCTGAAACACCTGCCAGGCCGCGTCGATCGTCTGCGCCCTGAGTGCAGACATCACCGGCACGCGCTCCTCCTCGCCAAGGATGCGCCCCGATGCGGTGCGCCGGGTCACCGCGCAATTGGCCAGGTGCAGGGGCCGCGTGGGCGTGACCGACGCATCGTTATGGATCGTATAGCGCAGCCCATGTTTTTCCGCCGACGCCGCCGGCGAAATGCGTTCGGCGCGGTCGGGGCCCAAGAACGTGTCATAATGCCGGTCGCCCCAGAAATGGATATGGGCCGAAAAGAAACTGACCGTCACGCCAAGCTGCACCATGCGCGCCATCTGATCGTCGCGGAGCACCTGCCCATGAATGACCGTATGGCGATGATCATGCCGCGGACATTCGGCCAGGGCCGCGTCAATCGCATCGAGGAACATGTCAGTCCCTGCATCCCCGTTGCAATGGCAATGGATCTGAAAACCCATCCCGTGCAGCTTGCGCACTTCGGCGTTGAGCGTCTCGGCATCGGTATAGGACATGCCATTGGGCGCCTCCGGGTCGGCGGGCGTGTGATAGGGCGCGGTCAGAAAAGCGGTTTGAAGCTGGAACGCCCCGTCGGTGAACAGTTTGCGTGGGCCAAGCGTGAAATAGGGTGTTTCCGGCCAACAGATGGCCTCCGGCCCGCGACTGACCGCGGGTTCCAACTCGCCGATTGGCAGCAGGAGGATGTCGATACCCGGATCTTCACCCGCCGGGAGGCTGGCAAAGTGCCCGAGCATCTTGCGCGACGCCCAGGCATTCTGCGCAAAAGTCACCCCGTGGGACAGGTATTCATCACGACACGCCCTGAAGCCGCGCCAGAAACGGTCGCGGTCGATCAGGAAATCGGTGTCACCCAACGCGCCCATGGCCGAGATGCCTTCGATCACTCCGGTCAGCGAGCCAATGTCCGGATCACGGCCAAAACGCCCGCCCGGCGGATCAGGCGTATCACGATGCACGCCGTGGATCTTCAGCGTGCAGGAATTGGCGGTGCCGTTGTGACCCGAGGCGTGGATCACCCACACCGGATGTTCGGTTGAAACCGCGTCCAGTTCCGCCCGCGTCGGCATCCGGCCTTCTGCAATCGCGGTATTGTCGAAGAGCACGCCCATGACCCACTCCCCCTTGGGTATTTGCGCCGCCTTGTCCCGCAGGCGCGCCAGGGCGGTGGCCATATCCACGCAATCGCCCCGCGGTGGCGGCGCCAGATCGACACGAAAAAGCCGGATGAACCCGGGATCCGGGAAATGGCCATGCGGGTCGATAAAGGCGGGGATCATGGTCTGCCCCCCAAGGTCGATCTCTTCCGCCGTGCCGGTCATCTGCGCACGCAACGCGGTCTCGTCACCCATTGCCAGGATATGCGCGCCCCGGGTCAGCACGGCCTCGACATCCGGCCGGTCCGCTTCCATCGTCAGGATGGTCCCGTTGAAATAGAGCGTCTGTTGTTCGCCCATGGCTCACCCCTGTCCAGTTGTTAGGCCAACGCGCCTTCCGCACCTGGCGGGGTGCGGAAGGCCTCGTGTGATCCGGGAGGAGAGATCACACCATCCACCAACGCTCCATGATGCGCCGGCCATCGAAGCCGCGGACCCAGCTCAGATCGCCATGGCCGATCTTGTCGTTACGGGCGTGGACTTCATTGGCGAACATCGGCACGATGTTGCCGCCCTCGTCGCGCAGGATGACCTGAATGTCGCGGTACATTTCGGCGCGCAGCCCCTCGTCCAACTCGGCCCGCGCAGCGACCAGCAGTTCATTGAACTTCGGATGGTCCCATTGCGTGTCGTTCCAGGCCGCACCGGGGGCAAACCCGGTCGAGAGCATCGTATCCTCGGTCGGATACCCGCCCCAGTAACTGGCGCTCCACGGCTTCTTCATCCAGACGTCAGACCAGTAGCCATCATTGGGCTCGCGGACGACATTGATGTTGATCCCCGCCGCCTTGGCCGAGGCCTGAAAGAGCACGGCCGCATCCAGCGCGCCGCTATAGGCAGCATCCGACGCGCTCAGGTTGATCTCGACACTGCCGAGGCCGGATTTCTCCATGTGATGCTTGGCCTTGTCGGGGTCATAGCTGTTTTGCTCGATATCCGCGGCGTGATAGCGATAGGACGGCCCGATCGGATGATCGTTGCCGACGACGCCATGACCAAAGAGGATCTTGTCCACGATGTCCTGCCGGTTGATCGCAAACTTCAGCGCCTTGCGCAGTTCAAGGTTATCGAAAGGCGCCATCTTGGTCATCATCGGGAAGGTGTAGTGCAGCGGCCCTGCCCCTTCTTCGATCACCACACCGGGCGTGCGTGACATCAGCGCCAGGGTCTTGAGCTCTACCCTGTCGATGCAATCCACCTCGCCGGTGATAAGCGCATTCTGACGGGCCGCGGGGTCGGTGATTGACTGCAGGTCAATAGTGTCCGCATGGGCCGCACCGTCTTTCCAGTAGTTCGGGTTGCGCTCGAACTCATAGCGTTGGCCGGGTTGTTCGTTCTTGAGGATATAGCCGCCGGAGCCGCCTGCCTGCCAGTCGATGCCGTTATCCTTGGCGGGATAAATGCCGAATGTCGCCTCGTTGAAGTTGAACGGGAAATCCGCATTCCCGGCGGCAAGCGTCACAATGATGGTGTTTCCATCGGCCTTGATCTCGGTCACCGCGTCCATGACCGGCTTGCCGACCGAAGTGGACTGCTCTCCCCGGTGATAGTTAAGCGAGGCGATCACGTCCTCTGCGGTCATGGTCTTGCCATTGTGGAATTCGACGCCCTCGCGCAGCTTGAAGGTCCATTCCTTGGCATCGGGCGATGAGCTCCACTCCGTCGCAAGCGACCCCACGAGGTTGCCCTGCGCATCCAGTTCGGTGAGCGTGTTTGCCACGCCATAGGCAACAACCCATTGCAGCCCGTTGGTCAGCGTCGCCGGGTCCAGCGTGTCGGAGGTCGCCCCGTGACCCATCGCTAGGCGCATATGGCCGCCCTTGCTGGGCGTGGCGGCATGGGCCGCGTCAAAGATCCCCGTGCCAACGCCGAGCGCCACGCCGAGCGCGGTACTGCGCCCGAGAAATTCCCGCCGCGACATGCGACCTTTTTCAACTTCGCCAATCAGCCACTTGGCATGTTTTTCCTGTGCGTCCATGTCTCTTCCTCCCAAAAACGCTCCCGGGGACACCGGTGATATGGCCGCATGGTCCGCCAATGGCTTGATTCTTGAAACTGAGCGAGTGTATGTATCTGTAAGCAATCTGACGCTATAATACTTTTCTTCGCGAAGGAATTATCCCGCTGGCCAATGATTTTTCGGAAAACCTGCGCAGCATCTGCGCGGATTACGGGTCCATCGCGCAGGTGTGCCGCGAAATCGGCATCAACCGTCAGCAGTTCAACAGGTATCTGAACGGCGGCGGTATGCCCTCGGCTCACAATCTGCGACGGATCGCGCGGTATTTCGAACTGCCCGAGGCCGATCTTCTTGGCGATCATGGGGAATTCACCCGCCGTCACATCCTGAACCAAAAGCGGATCGCCAGCGGCCCGGCCGACCTGATGACCGGCGTGTTCCGCGACCAGGCCAAACCGCTGCGGCGATATCTTGGGTTCTATCATTCGCATTTCCGAACGCCGACCTGGGACGGGAAAATCCTGCGCAGCCTGATCTGGCTCTACGAGAAGGACGGGTATGTCATGACCCGGTCGCTGGAGCGGGTCCATGACCGGGATGGAAGCCTGTTTCAGAATTCCCGCTATGAAGGGATGGCCGCCCAACGGGGCAACCGCATCTATGCGGTCGAACATGAAATGGTCCGCGAGGGCAGCATTGTCGAGACGATCCTGACCCCGTCCCATCGCCAACAAGTCAAGTATCTGCGCGGTATGACCATGGGGATCGCCTGGCGTCCGCATATCAGCCCCTATGCCTCCCGGGCGATCTGGAAACGAATCGACGAACGGGTCAGCGCGCGCGAAGCGTTGAAGGCTTGCGGTGCTTTTCCGTTGAACAGCCGCCACATCGACCCGACGGTTCAGGCCTACCTCAAGAAGTCGGATGCGGAACGGGGTGCAGATATCCTCGTCTGACCGTTTTATTGGCCATCATAAAGCGATTCAAACTTCCCCGGAAACGCTCTAGGCTAATGCCGAACAGCTACCGGAGGGGTCCATATGAACGGCGCGAAATCACTGGTCGAGACCTTTCTGCAAGCCGGTATCGACACGGTCTTTGCCAATCCCGGCACGTCCGAGATGCATTTCGTTGCGGCCCTTGACGAATATCCCGAGATGAAGTGCGTCCTGTGCCTTTTCGAAGGGGGTACAACCGGTGCCGCCGATGGCTATTTCCGGATGAAACGCGATGTGGCGGGCACCCTGCTGCACCTCGCGCCGGGCTTCGGCAATGCGTTTGCCAACCTGCACAACGCCCGCAAATCCGGCTCCGGGATCGTCAACGTGGTGGGCGACCATGCCAGCCATCACCTGCGGTATGAAAGCCCGCTCAAAGGCGACGTGACCGGGATCAGCCAGGCCGTAAGCCACTGGACACATGTCTCTCCCGATGCTGCCAGCGTCGCCCGTGACGGCGCCGCTGCGATCCGTGCGGCGCGTTCCCACAGCGGTCAAATCGCCACGCTGATCCTGCCTGCCGATACCGCCTGGGGTCCTGCCGACGGGCCAGTGCCGAGCGCCGAGCCGCCCGCGCTGCATCGCCCTGATCTTTCGGTGGTCAAAGCCGCGGCAGAGCGCCTCAAGACCCCGGGTGCTGCGTTGATGATCGGAAGGGACGCGTTGTTCGGCCCGCTGCGCGCGCTTGCCGGGCGGATTGCTGCGCAGACTGGTTGCCGGCTCATCGCCGATACGCTGCTGCCGCGCCTGTCGAAGGGCGCGGGCGCGGCCATGCTTGACCAATTGGTCTACCCGATCACGCCCAAGATCGCGCAGCTAGAGGGGACAAGCTCGATCACGCTGCTCGGGACCGAGCGCCCGGTGGCCTTCTTTGCCTATCCGGGCAAGCCGAGTACGCCCGAGCCTGCAACCTGCCCGGTCAACGATCTCTGCGCCCCCGGGGATGACATCGCCTGGACGCTCGAGGCTCTGGCCGATGCGGCCGGGGCCACCCGCAAGACGCAGCCCCGCACCTATGCCCTCGACATCCCGGCCCTTCCCGTAGGGGCGCTGACCCTCGACAAGGTCGGGCAGGCATTGGCCCACCTGATCCCCGAAAACGCGATTGTCTGCAACGAATCCGTGACCTCCGGTTTTCACGTGATCCCCCCCATGGCGACCGCGCGGCCTCATGACCTTCTGGGCGGCACGGGCGGGGCGATCGGGTTGTGCCTGCCCTGCGCCACCGGTGCGGCAACCGCCTGCCCCGACCGCAAGGTGATCGCGCTGACCGGGGACGGATCGGCCATGTACACCCTACAATCCCTCTGGACGATGGCGCGCGAGAACCTTGATATCACGGTGGTTGTCTTCGCCAATCGCGGCTACCAGATCTTGCGCGATGAGCTTGCAAATGTCGGTGTCGAGACAATCGGGCGGAACGCGCAGGCCATGTTCGACGTCGAAAACCCCATGCTCGACTGGGTGGCGTTGGCCAAGGGTCATGGCGTACCCGCGACAAGGGCCGAGGATATGGAGAGCTTTGCCAAGGCCCTCTCTGGCGGATTGCAGAGTAGCGGCCCATCCCTGATTGAGGTCGTCTGCCCCAACCCGGCCTGACCCTAACGGCTGAGGCGCGCGATGAAGAGCGAGAACAACTCACCCTGCGAATGTATTCGGAGCTTGGCATAGATGTTGCGCCGGTGAATGCGCACGGTCCCCGGCGCAATGCCCAGTATCTTGCCGGTGGCATCGGCGGAATGGCCCTTGAGCGTGTACTCCACCACCTCCTTTTCGCGGGGCGTCAGCGTGTCACCGCCGAATTGCCGGAACACGTGCGAAATATCATCTCTCTTGGCCTTGCTCATACGTGGCTGGCCGCTGGCGTTGAAGAGCGGGCGCGTATCCTGCCAGTTCTTCGCGCAGGCCGCCTCGACAATGGGGAAAAGCCGTGCCAGCAAACGTCCTTCCCGGGCGGAGAAAACGGTGCCCTTGCGCATTAACGAGACCACAATGGATACCGCGCCCGGCAGGATCACGAAAAACCCGACCTCTTCGGCGAGGTGGGTCTGCTCGTAGTAGCCGCGATAGTATTCGCTTTGATAGAATCGGTCCGGTGCCAGGTCCCGCAGCCGGTAAAAGCCCGGCGAAACGGGCTTCACCGAGGCAAGGTAGAACGGGTCAAGAAGGTACGGCCCCTCCTGATAGTCGGCGATGTGGATTTTCTTGCGTCTTTTGTCGGGGAAACTGTCAAACAGGTCCTGCGGCACCTGATTGCCCTGGTAGGCAAATATCACCATGAAATCAAAGGGAACCACCGCATCAACCATGCGGTTCAGCGCCTTCGGGAAGGCGCTGCTGCCAATCGCCTCGATCACCGAAGCGACATTTTCATTCAGCGCGGCATCTGACAATTTCGCCCCATTTCTTCAACCCTACCAAATTCGTGGTATATTCAACATATCGCCACTTTGCTACGATTTTTCAAAATCAAGTGGTATGCCGATACATGAAAATTCCCGACTTTCCGGCAGAAAACTCGGAGCCATCGACTCAATCGCAACGTGACACCTGCATCGCGGAGCTGAAGGGCGTCACCAAGAGGTTTGGCGATGTCGTGGCGGCGGCAGACCTTGACCTGCAACTGCGCCAAGGCGAATTCATCTCCTTCCTCGGTCCATCCGGCTGCGGCAAGACCACTGCCTTGCGCATGCTGGCCGGTTTTGAAACCCCGACCGAGGGGGAGGTCTTGATCGACGGACAGGTCGTGAACGCCCTGGAGCCCTACAACCGGCCGGTCAACATGGTGTTCCAGAGCTATGCGCTTTTTCCGCATCTGACGGTTGCCGACAACATCGCCTATGGCCTGAAACAGAAGCGTCCCCGCCCGCCAAAATCCGAGATCGCGGACAAGGTCGGCAAGGCGCTGGAAACCGTGCGTCTGGCGGGGTTCGAGCACCGCCGCATCTGGGAAATGTCCGGCGGGCAGCAGCAGCGTGTGGCCCTGGCCCGGGCGATTGTGAACGAACCAAAACTGCTTTTGCTGGATGAACCTTTGGCCGCGCTCGACCGCAAGCTGCGCAAGGAGATGCAGATCGAGTTGCAGGATATCCAGCGGCAATTGGGCATCACCTTTATCCTCGTAACCCACGATCAGGAAGAGGCGCTGTCGCTCAGTGACCGGATCTTTGTAATGCGCGCGGGCCGGATCGTGCAGATCGGCACGCCGCAGGATCTTTATGACAACCCCGGCTCGCGCTATGTCGCTGATTTCGTGGGAACATCCAACTTCTTTGACGGGCGGATTGATGCCGTTAAAGGCGAGATATCAACCCTGCAAACCGAGGGCGGCTTGACCCTTGACGGGCGTAATACGGCCAACCTCACCAAGGGCGAAAAAGGCTGCCTGAGCCTCCGCCCCGAGCAGATACGCATCAGCGGCGAGGCAACCGACGGCAGCATGGAGGTCACGGTCCAGAACCGGATTTTCCTGGGCGAACACACCGAATACCTCGTACGGCACGAGGCGCTTGGCAACATCAGCGTCCTGGCGCCGCGACAATCCGAACTTGGCGCGCGCGGCTTCGAAAAGGGCGACCGCGCGCATCTTAGCTGGAGCGGGCAATCCGCTCTCATCCTCAGACCCGATTGAGGAATTCAAACCCATTCAACAGGGAGAAAGATAATGAAAAACAGGGATACGATCTCGAAAACGAAATTCATGGAAGAGCTGCGCCGATATGAAAAAGGATCGGTCACGCGGCGGCATTTCCTGGGGGTGACGGGCCTTGGGGCCGCGACGGCGGTCATGGGCGCGGCGATGCCCGGCCTGCGCGCCGGCCCGGCCTTTGCGCAGGATATCGGCGACCGGGTCGTGCTGGCGACCTGGCCCAACTACCACGATACGGCGAATTTCGACGCCTTCACCGACGCAACCGGCGCCTTCGTGCAGGTCAATGTCTTTGGCTCGAACGAAGAAATGCTGGCCAAGCTGCAAGCGGGCGGCAGCGGGTGGGATGTGTTTGTGCCGACCAACTACACCATCACCACCTATGTCTCCGAGGACCTGATCGAGCCGCTCGACGTCTCGAAACTGCCGAACTATGACCCCTCGGCCTTTGACCCACGCTTCTCGGACGCGGGCACCGTCGATGGCACGCTTTACGCGGTCCCGAAAAACTGGGGCACGACCGGGTTTGCGGTCAACACAGCCCATGACGGCGGCAATGCGTTGACCACCTGGAAGGATTTCTTTGACCGCACCAAGGACGATTATTCCGGCCGGACGATGGTGCATGACTACCAGCTTACGACCATCGGTAACGCGCTGAAATACTTCGGGTATTCCTTCAACTCGGTGGATGAAAACGAGTTGGCCGATGCCGAAAAACTGCTGATCGAGGTCAAGCCGCATCTCTTTGCGATCTCCTCCGACTACCAGCCCGCGATGCGCTCGGGCGACGCCTGGCTCACCATGTGCTGGACCGGCGATGGCAAGCAGATGAACAGCGACATGCCCGAGATTTCCTATGTCCTGGGGGCCGAGGGTGGCGAAATCTGGAGCGATTACTACGCCATCCCCAAGGGTGCGCCGCATAGCGATGCGGCCTACGCGCTCATCAACCACATGCTGGACCCGCAGGTGAACGCGCGCGAGGTGCTGGCCCATGGCTATCCGGTCGCGGACGCCAACACCAACGCGCTTCTGCCGGATGAGATCAAGAATGATCCGATCCTCTACCCGGCGCAGGAGTTGCTCGACGCGCTTGAATTCGGCGCGGCGGCGACGTTGACCGACCCGAACCGGGCGGAACTGCTCGCGCGGTTTAAATCCGCCTGATGGCAAAGACGGGCGGCAGATCATGACCCAACGCGAACGCAACTGGCTGCTTGTGGCCCCTGCGGGCGCGTGGTTCCTGGTCATGCTCGTGCTGCCCCTCAGCGTCGTCTTCATCTTCAGCTTTGGCGAGCGTGGGGCCGCGGGCGGCTATGTCCCGGCCTTCACGTTCGAGCAATATGCCAACCTGCCCGCCCGCCTGACCGCGTTCAAGAACACGATGATCCTCGCACCGCTCGGGACGCTGGCGGCGATGCTCATCGCCTATCCGTTGGCCTATCAACTGGCGGTCCGCACCGATCCGAAATGGAAAAACATCCTTCTGGTCCTGGTGATCGTGCCCTTCTGGACTTCGATCCTGATCCGCAGCTATGCGTGGATTTTCCTTCTGGGCGGGCGCGGCATCCCTGCCCTGCTCGGCACGTTCGGGATCGAAGGCGTGCGGCTCATCTATACGCCCTTCGCGGTGCTCATCGGTATCGTCTATGGCTACCTGCCACTGATGGTCTTCCCGATCTACGTGGCGCTTGACCGGCTCGACAATCGTCTGCTCGAGGCGTCGTCGGACCTCGGCGCGCGGCCCCTGGCCACGTTCTTCAAGGTCACGCTGCCCCTGTCGATACCCGGCGTCGCGACGGGCTGCATGTTGGTCTTCATCCTGCTCATGGGCGAATTCCTGATCCCCGCGCTTCTGGGCGGCGGCAAGGTCTTTTTCGTGGGCAACGCGCTCGTGGACCTCTTCCTGCAATCGCGCAACTGGGCCTTCGGATCGGCCGTCGCCTTCACCCTGATCGTCATCATGCTGGTGACCGTCACAATCTACATGCGTCTCATCGCCCGGCTGCAAACCGGTCGCGACGACGTGTCTGTCATGTGAGGGGGAAAGCCATGCGCGCCTATGCCATCTGCGTCTATCTCTTCCTCTACACGCCGATCGCGATCATCGCCGTGTTCAGCTTCAACGCCGGGCGCCATGCCAGCCAGTTGCAGGGGTTTTCGATGCAATGGTATGGCCGCGCCCTGAAAAACCCCTTCGTTATGGAGGCGCTGGAGACAAGCCTGATCGTCGCCCTCATCTCGGCCACCCTGGCCAGCATCCTCGGCACGCTGGCCGCCGTTGGGTTACAGGGCATCCGCGGTCCGGCACGCGCGATCTTCGACGCGATCATCTACGTGGCCGTGATGATCCCCGGCATCGTGATCGGCATTGCCACGCTCATCGCCCTCGTCACCGTCTTTGGTGTCCTCAACCCCTGGCTGGCCGCGATCTGGCCCGAGGGTGCGACACCACCTGCCCTGTCGATGGGGATGGGCTCACTCATCGCCGCGCATACGATGTTCACCATGGCGCTTGTCATCATCATCGTCCGCGCCCGCCTTGGCACCTTGGAACAGGCCCTGGGCGAAGCCTCCGCCGACCTTTATGCGACACCTTTCGGCACATTCCGGCAGGTGACGCTGCCGCTCATAGCACCCGCGGTCCTCGCCGGGTTCCTGCTGAGCTTCACGTTCAGCTTTGACGATTTCATCATCGCGTTCTTCGTGGCCGGGTCCGAGACAACATTGCCGATCTATGTCTTCTCGTCGATTCGCCGTGGGGTGACGCCCGAGATCAACGCCATCGGCACCATGGTCATGCTGGCCTCGCTGATCCTGCTGATCGCGGCGCAGTTGATCCTGCGGCGTGGCGACCGGAAATGACGCCTCCGAAACAAGTGGGAGAGAATAATGCAGCTTGCTGGTAAACTCGCTTTTGTCACCGGGGCGGCCTCCGGCATCGGGGCCGCAGGCGCACAGGCGCTGGCCCGCGAAGGGGCGCTTGTGATCGTCACTGACCGCGACAGCACCGGAGCCGAAACCGTGGCCGACGCGATCCGGCAGGCAGGTGGGCAGGCCGAGGCGCGCACCGTCGATGTGACCGACGATGTCGCGCTGACGGAGGCCATCGCGGAGACGACCGAGCGGCACGGACGGCTCGACATCCTACATTCCCATGTCGGCATTCAGATCGAGGGCAAACTTGAAGACGTTAATGTTGTCGATATGGATGCCTCCTGGGCGCTCAATGTGCGCTCGCATTTCGTGGCCGCACAGGCCGCCATCGCACCGATGCGCGCGCAGGGGGGCGGCAGCATCATCATCACCTCCTCCAACTCGGGCGTTCAGTATGACCGTGGGATGATCGCCTATTGCACCACGAAACACGCCGTCCTGGCCATGACCCGACAAATGGCGGCGGATTATGCGGGCGAGAATATCCGCTTCAACGCTCTCTGCCCCGGCTTTGTCGACACGCCCTTCAACCGCGGGTTCGAGATACAGATGGGCGGGCGCGAGAAACTCGAAGACTACGTGGCCTCTGCCATCCCGATGGGCCGTTTCGGCACCGTTGACGAGATTGCCGAGAGCGTCGTGTTCCTGGCCAGCGACAAGGCGTCCTTCATGACCGGCCATGCGCTGGTGTTGGACGGCGGCGAATGTCTCTGACCCCGCCGCCGTACCTTGTTTTCTAGCCGATGAACCCGCCGGATTGACGCGCCCATAGGCTCGCATAGAGCCCATCCTGCTTCAGCAGCTCCGCAGGCGGGCCATCCTCGACGATCCGGCCTTCATCCAGAACCACGACACGGTCCATCTGGGCGATGGTCGAGAGGCGATGCGCGATCGCGATCACCGTCTTGCCCTCCATCACGCCGTAAAGCGTCTTCTGGATCGCGGCCTCCACTTCGCTGTCGAGGGCCGATGTCGCCTCGTCCAGGATAAGTATCGGCGCGTTCTTGAGGATCACGCGCGCAATCGCGATCCGCTGCCGCTGCCCACCCGAGAGCTTCACGCCCCGCTCGCCGACCTGCGCGCTGTAACCCGCGCGGCCCTGCGGATCGCGCAGATCCTGGATGAACTCATGCGCTTCGGCACGTGTCGCGGCGGCGATCATCTCGGCTTCGGTGGCGTCGGGTTTGCCATAGAGGATGTTGGCCCGCACCGACCGGTGCAGGAGCGAGCTGTCCTGCGTGACCATGCCGATCTCGCCACGAAGGCTGTCCTGTGTCACCTCGGTGATGGATTTTCCATCAATCAGGATACGACCCTTTTCCGCATCCCGAAACCGCAGCAACAGGTTGACAAGGCTGGATTTTCCGGCTCCCGACCGCCCCACAAGTCCAACTTTTTGCCCGGCGGGAATGGTCAGGGTCACATCGTTGAGCCCACCCTTGTCCCGGCCATAGTGGTGGCTGAGCTTCTCGAACCGGATCTCGGCATTCTGCACAACAAGCGGCGTAGCATCCGGCGCATCAACGACCTCCTGCGGCTTCGCGATGGAACGCAGGCTTTCGCGGATCACACCCGCATGTTCGAAGAGCTCAATCGTGACCCAGACGATCCAGCCACTCATGCCGTTCAGCCGGATCGTCAACGCCGCCGCCGCGGCGACCTGCCCGATCGACACCTCGCCCAGCGACCAGAGCCAGACCGCAGGGGCCACAACCCCCACCATCAGCACACCGTTGATGAGGTTCAGGCCAAACTCAAGCTCGGTCATCAGCCGCAGGAACCGCTGGAACCTGAGCCGCAAACGGCGCATGGCACTCAGCGCATATTGTTCTTCGCGGTCCCCATGGGAGAAGAGTTTGACCGTTTCGATATTGGCATAGGCATCGACCACGCGGCCGGTCACGAGCGAGCGCGCATCGGACCATTTCTCGGACGCAACCGCGACCCGCATGGCGATCTTGCGCACATAGACGACATAGACGACCAGCCAGATCACAACCGGGATCGCGAGGCGGATATCCACATCGCTCAGGATCAAGATCGCCCCGAAGACGTAGGTCAACGCGAACCAGAGCGCCTCCAATGACAGGTACGCACTATCCTCGACCGCGGGGCCGACCTGCATGACGCGATTGGTCAGCCGCCCGGCGAAATCGTTCTGGAAAAAGCTCGACGATTGCCCCAGCAGATGCCGGTGCGCGCGCCACCGGGCCTGCTCCTGCAGGTTCGAGGCCATCGCCTGGCCCAGAAGCAGGTGATTGAGCGCGAACATGACCGGTCTCAGGAAGAGGATGAACAGGGCGGCCGCGATCACCTCGAACTTGTGACTGGCCCAAAAGGCCGCTGGCCCGGCCTCGGTCATGAGGTCGATCAACCGGCCGGAATAGAAAATCAGCCAGATCTCCATGATGGCCACGAGGAACCCCACGACGCAGATGATCGGCAACAGCTTTTTGAACGGTTGCAACTGCGACCAGAGATAGGCCCATAGGGTCCCGGGCGGTGTGGCTGCCGACACGGCGACAAACGGATTCACGATATTTTCGAATTTGCGAAACATGATGCCCTCCAGCGGGCGCAGAAAAACAGAAGATGGGAAGTGAGATGGCACCAAGCCACCCCTTCAGGACCAGCTTGTCAGCCTTGGCTTGGGATCCTGAAAATTCTCATCATTGTCTCTCCTTCATGAGTCGCCCGAGTGATAGCAAAGTTCCGAAGACTTGTCAGGCCCCTATCTTGCCCTAAGCGGCAGCGCGCTCACCAGATCAGATACAACCCCTTGTAATCATTACCTTTCGAAGAAGAGAGCCGTGTTCATTGGGCACCATACTGATCACCTCAACCGCATCTCTGCCATTCAATTGTCGGAGGTCGCTTCCCGCTCGTCATCGTCGCTGCCCTCCGCGGCATCGGGGGTCTTCAAGGCTTCCTGCAGGGCTTGGAGGCTCTTGTGCCGTGCCGTGCAGCTTTGACATTCCTTAGTCTCCGTCACCTCTTCGGTCCCTGAGCTTTGCTGCGCCTTGCCGGCCACGGGGGCCGAGAACAGCAACAGAAGAAGAACCCATCGCATCGCGTCACCCGGCCCGGGCGATCCAGGCCACCGGATCGGTATCGAGATAGGCCCTGAGCGGCGCAGCACTTGCTGCGGGGTCCTGCGCCTCGATTTCCAGAAATTTGAGCGCCGCGACCTCGTGTTCGGTAAGAAACGACAACCGGGGAAGATCCGCCGCGGGTGCCATGGCCTCGAGTTTGTGAAACGACACCAGGTAGCCCGGATAGGTCTTGTTCATACCCGCCAGCAATTCGGCCCAATCCACCGTCGTCGTTTGGGCATCCTTGCGCCCCATCTTGGAGAGTTCTTCACGGGGTCGCGGGATCAGGTCGTATTGCTCCAGCAAAGGCGCCACGCCGTGGGCCGCATGACGTTCTACCTCGGCCAGCAGCAAGAGCTTCTCCCGGGCATCGGGGGCTTCGAACCTGGTGGCCAGCTCATTGAAATAGGCTTCACCCTCCACTTCTTCCTCGTAGTAGAGCAACAAGGTCTCAAGATATGTCGGATCTGCGGTCATGGCGGCCTCCTACTTCCATCGCGCCGGGGCGCTATCGTCCTGCCCCACATCCACGCGGTCATGGCGCAGTGGCATGTCATGGTCGATATCGCAGTCGAGTTCCTGCGCATAACGATGCCCGGCATAGACCGCGGCGGCGATGATCGCGGGCCCGTTGCAGTCACCGATCCGGGTCAGGGTAAAGGGAAGGCCTTCGGGCCCCTCTGCCGCGCGAAGGTCCCGATAGAGACCGTCATTCGGGCGTCGCCCGGACACCATCACGATATTTGAAACCGGGAGGGTTTTTTCCACACCGCTATATGCACATTCCAGAACCGCGGTACTGCCGTCAAAGCCAGTGAGGGACTGTGCCGTTTCGATGCTAACCCCCAGGCGCATCAGATGGGTCCGCACCCGCCAGCGTTCCGACGTGTTGCCCGCCCAGCGCGACACGCTGTCGGAGGCAGTGCAATAGGTCACGTCATGCCCAGCGGCCCAGACCCGCTCGGCCAGCACGCCCGCCATGTAGTAACCATCGCCGTCGTAGACCAGCGTCGGCCCATCGGGCAGGTTGCCGTCCATGATGTCATCAGGCGTGTAGATCCTTGCGGCATCATCGCCATCGGCAATGGGGCGGAACACCTCGCCGTCAAAAACCTCCCGACGCCATGTCGCGCCCGTGGCGATGGCCACGTGATCGGCTTCGACGGCAAAGACGTCGTCGGCGCTCAGGCGGCTTTCGCGGAAGATCTCGACATTAGGCATCTCGACAAGCTGCTGCGCGCGATAATCGCGCACGCGGATGTATTCGCTCATCCCCGGCAGGGACGCTTCGCGGGTGACCCGCCCGCCGATCTCGCGCGTGGCCTCGGCCAGCATCACCTGATACCCGCGCTCACCAAGGGCACGGGCAGCTTCGAGACCCGCAGGCCCCGCCCCGACGATCAGAACACGCGCCTCCGATGCTTTCCCGGCGATGATTTCCGGATGCCAGCCGCGGCGCCATTCCTCGCCCATCGTCGGATTCTGCGTGCAGCGAATCGGCACGCTCAGGCTGTCGCCGGAGTAGCAGACATTGCAGCCGATGCATTCCCGGATCGCCGAAAGCTGCCCGGTTTCGATCTTGCGGGGCAGGAACGGATCGGCAATCGACGGGCGGGCCGCACCGATGAAATCGGTAATCCCGCGCTTGACCTGGCTGACCATCGTGTCGGGGGACGTGAAACGGCCCACGGTGACCACGGGCTTGGTCGTGACCGACTTCACCCAGGCCATGTAGGGCTCCAACGACGCTTCCTTGACGAAGCGTGACACGCCCATTTCCAGCGAGTAATCCGCGATATTGATATCCCACAGGTCGGGCAGATCGGCCAGCATGGCCAGCATTTCGCGGCGCTCGCCATGGATCGGCTGGCCGTCCTCGCCGATTTCCTCGTCCGCCGAAAACCGGACCGCGACGGCACAGCGATCCCCAACCGCCTCCTTGGCGTCTTCGATCAACTCCCGCACAAGCCGGACGCGGTTCTCGAGACTGCCGCCATATTCATCGCTTCGGTCATTGATCCGCGGGTTCAGGAAATTCGACAGGAGATAGCCATGGGTCGCATAGACATAGACCACGTCAAACCCGGCCTCCCGCGCCCGGATCGCCGCGCGGCGGTGCCAATGCCGGAGGGTGCGGATATCTGCCTTGTCCATCGCGCGGGTCTGGAACGGGTGACCTGCGAGGTTGGGCATGCTGGCCACATCCATGGAGGGCAACCGGGTCATCAGGTTGGCCGACCGCGCGCCGCCATACCAAAGTTCCGCCCCGGCCAGCGCGCCATGTTCATGCACCACGTCGGTCATCAGGGAATGCGCCCGCACGTCGCTATCGTCCCAGAGCGAGGCGGAGGGGTGCGGCAGGTCGTCCGACGTGGGATGGATGGAATTGTACTCGGTACACACAACGCCCCAGCCGCCCTGCGCTTTGACGCCCCGCATCGCCGCAAGGGTCCGTGGCCTGAGATGGCCCATGCCAGTGCAATGCGGCACCTGGTAAAACCGGTTCTTCGCGGTGACAGGGCCGATCTTCACCGGCTCGAACAGGATATCGTAACGGGGATCACGTTGCATGGCCTGTCTCCTGCTTTGGTCTCATTCGGCGGCCAGTTGCGGCAGTTCGCGGCGGAACGGCACCCTGTCGGGGTCATTCACTCCGCCCCCCAGTTCACGCGCGTAACGGTGTCCGGCATAAACCGCGGCCGCAATGATCCCCGGCGCCAGGCAGTCACCGATCCGGTTGATGGATTGCGGGCCGCCCTCGGTCAGTTCCGGCCGCGCCATCAGGTCGTGGAAAAGCTGATCCACCGGCCGGCGCATCGTGACCGGCACGAAGGTGCCGCAGGCGATCTTGCGTTCGCGTTCCGTGTAGACGCAGGACAGCGTGACGTGATCCTTGCCGATATGGACGACATTCTGCAGCGGCATGATGTTCACGTCCATTTCGATCAGGCGCTTTTGAATTCGGCCTTGTTCCAACGTGTTATGCGTCCAGTGCGACACATCCGACGACGGGGTGACTAGCGTCACCTCATGCCCCTGCCCGCGCAGAAGTTCGGCCATCAACCCACCCATGTAGTAGTGGTCATCGTCGAAGATCACGACCGGACCTTCCACGGCGTCTCCGGCGCAGATCGCGTCAGGCAGGAGAATACGCGCGGCCTCGTCCCGGTCGATGGGGGCGTGGTTTTCGCGACCGACGCCGCTGTCGCACCATTTGGCGCCGGTCGAGATGACCACGTGATCAGCCTCGAATTCCAGAACCTGCGCGGCGGTGAGACGGCTTTCGAGATAGGTTGCGACATTGGGCATCTGGCTGATCTGGTGCTGGCGATAATCGGCAACCCGCTTCCATTCGGTGAGGCCGGGCAAGCGGCTCTCGATCGTTACACGTCCGCCCAGGGTGTCGGTCGCCTCGGCGAGGGTTACGTCATAGCCACGCTCGCCAAGGGCCCGTGCGGCCTCAAGCCCCGCGGGTCCTGCGCCCACGATCAACACGCTTTCATCCGCATGTTTCCGGTCGATACGTTCCGGATGCCATCCCCGCCGCCATTCTTCACCCATGGTCGGGTTCTGTGTGCAGCGCATCGGCACGGAGGTGAAATCCGCCGAGACACAGATATTGCAGCCGATACATTCGCGGATGTCGTCCACGCGCCCCTCTTCGATTTTGTTCGGCAGGAACGGGTCAGCGATGGACGGACGCGCGGCCCCGATTAGGTCCAACGCCCCGGATTTGATGAGCCGGACCATCGTATCGGGCGAGGTATAGCGCCCGACCCCGACAACCGGTTTGTTGGTGACCTTTTTGACGAAGGACACGTAATCATCCTGAAACCCCTCGCTGGCAAAACGGGAGGTCACGCTGTCATTGTCCCAATCACTGACATTCACGTCCCAGAGGTCGGGAATATCCGCCAGCATTTCGACCACATCACGGCCCTCGCCCTCGCAGTTGAGGCCATCATTGCCCATCAGTTCATCAACGCCGAAGCGTATCGCGATGCCGCAGGTATCCCCGACGGCCTCCTTGGTATCTGCCAGGATTTCACGGAAGAGGCGCACCCGGTTCTCAAGGCTGCCGCCGTACTCATCGCCCCGGTCATTCCACCGCCGCGACAGGAAATGCGAAATCGCGTTCAGGTCATGACCCGCATAGACATAGATCACGTCGAACCCGGCGCGCCGCGCCCGCTTGGCGGCCTCGACATACCAGCGGCGCATGTTGCGAATGTCGGTCTTGTCCATCGCGCGGGCCTGGACCGGATCCATGTAGCTCACCGGGCGTGCGGAAGGGCCCATCGGGATCTCACGGCTATAGCGGTTCGGCGTCGCCAGACCGTCATAGCAGGGTTCGATCCCCGCAAGGCTGCCATGGGCGTGGATCTTATCGGTCATTTTCTGGAACACCGGCAGATCCGCATCATCCCAAAGCCGGCCCTCGATCACCGGGCTCAGCTCCGACGTGTGGTGGATTTCGACCTGCTCGGTACAGACAACACCCCAGCCGCCCTCGGCCTTGATCCCGCGCATCTCTGCCATTGACGACGGATAGGCACGCCCCATGCCATTGCAATGCGGCACCTGGTAGAACCTGTTGCGGGTGGTGACGGGACCGATCTTCACAGGCTCGAAGAGGATATCGTAGCGGGGGTCGCGACTCATAGAGGTACTCCGATCGCAAGTAGGGCGGCGGCGCGGAAAACGCGGTCGCCTGGCGGCGGGATGTCAGAAACTCGGCATCTTGAAATGTTGCGGAAAGACGGTCGACAGGAACCCATGCACATGTGCCCGGGCGGTCTCGCGCGAATAGCTGTCGGGATAGGTCAGGATATCAAGCCAAAGCCCGTCATAAAGTGCCTCAAGCATGTTGGCGACCTGACGCGGCGGCATCAGTTTGTATCCGCCTTCCTCGGCAATCTTCGTGCAGAGGTCGATGGAGATATGGAACCGTTCGATGTCGATGTCTTCGATCAGCTTGCGATAGACACGGCGGCGCCCGGCCTCGCCGTAAAAGGCAAACCACACGGCCAGTTTCTTGCGCGAGCAGATGTTGCGATGAAAATGCGCATCGACAATGGCTTGCAGCTTGGCCGCCGCGCTTAGGCCTGCATCCTCATAGGCCCGGTGCCATTGTTCGTGATGCTCACGCGCAAGAAATACCAGCGTCTCTTCGAACAGCTTCTGCTTGCTCTCGAAATGGAAATTCACGATCCCGATCGACAGGCCCGCAATCTCCGTCACGGACTGCATCGTGGTGCCGCCGATCCCGTGCTTTGCAATCGACTGGATCGTCGCATCAATCAATTGCCGCCGCCGGACCTCTTTCGATTCCGTGCGCCGGGTCGGCTTGTGACCGGTTTTCTGGTTTCTGATCGTCTGGTTCATCGTCTTGCCCATATGGCCATGATAATTGCTGCGCGCATGGTTGTCAGTCCGCATCAAGAATAACAATCGAGTCCGGCGACCACGACAGCCAGACGTCGGCACCGGCCTGCCCCAGATCGGACGCGCCGAGGTTGGGCATCGAAACGGCAACCGGCTCCTCCCGGCCCTGGATCGCGACATAGTGGTGGCTGCGCTCACCGAGATAGGCGGTGTTGTCCATCTTCCCCGCCACGGTCAGATCGGCGGCAGGTTTTTCGGCGCTCAGTGTAAACTTTTCCGGCCGCAGCGCGATCTGCACCGGCGTCTCATCGGGTTTGGTCAACTGTTCCACCGGCACCGGGATCGCGCCGAGCCCCTCGACCTCCACCGCGCCAGTGGCCGACCCGTTCCGCCGCACCGTCCCATTGAAGAAGTTCATGTTACCGATGAAGCTCGCCACGTCGCGTGTCCGCGGCGTTTCATAAAGACCTTCGGGCGTGTCGACCTGCAGCACCTTGCCACCGGACATCACCGCGATCCGGTCCGACAGGGTCAGCGCCTCTTCCTGATCGTGGGTCACAAAGACAAAGGTAATGCCCACCTGGCGTTGCAGCGCGCGCAGCTCAAGCTGCATCTGATCGCGCAACTGCTTGTCGAGCGCGCCCAGCGGTTCGTCGAGCAGCAGAACCTTGGGCTTGAGAATGAGCGCGCGGGCAAGCGCGATCCGCTGCCGCTGCCCCCCCGAAAGCTCCGTGGCCTTGCGGCTGCCAAAACCGGGCAGCTTGATAAGCTCCAACATCTCCTCGACCATCTCGTCGCGTTTGGCCTTGGGCAGTTTCTGCCGACGCAGCCCGTAGGCGATGTTGTCGCGCACATTGAGATGCGGGAAAATCGCATAGCTCTGGAACACCATGTTGACCGGGCGGTGGTGTGGCGGCACGTCGGACATGGCCTGCCCGTCGATGAAAATCTCGCCATTCGACGTACTTTCGAAACCCGCCAGCATCCGTAGAAGCGTGGTCTTGCCGCATCCCGACGCACCGAGCAGCGAAAAAAACTCCCCCTTGGCGATATCCATGGACACATCTTCGATCGCCTGGAACGAGCCGAAGAACTTGTTCACGTTCTGGATGGAGATGAAGGCATCAGCGTTGGTCATATGTCGTCACCCATTAGAGCTCGTCCTCTAGCCCGACTCGCCCTATCCGTTGTGCAACGAAGACCAGGGCAAAGGAGACAAAGAGGATCAGTGATGAAAGCGCCAGAACCGAGGGGAACTCCTGCGGGAACCGCAACTGGCCCCAGATGTACATCGGCAAGGTCGGATCCGTTCCAGTGAGGAAGAACGCCATGATGAATTCGTCGAAAGAGATGGTGAAGGTCAAAAGCATGCTTGCGATCACGCCGGGGAAAACCATCGGGAAGGTCACGCGCCAGAAGGTCCACCAGCCGTTTTCGCCCAGATCGGCAGAGGCCTCTTCCATCGACGGGTCGAACCCTTCGAACCGCGGCAGAAGGGTGGCGACTGCAAAGGGCAGGCACACGATCAGATGGCCCACCGTCACCGTGTAGAGCGACAGCGGCACACCCATCCGGCTCATCAGCACCAGAAGTGCGACCCCGAAGATGATGCCGGGGATGACCAGCGGCATCATGATGAACGTGACCAGCGCGCTTTTGCCCGGCATCCGGTAGCGGGTGATGGCGCGGGCGGCCACGACACCAAGGAGCGTCGAGATCAAGGAGACGACGACACCCACCTTGATGCTGTTCCACAGCGCGTTCCAGACCGGCTCACGTGTCCAAAGTTCGCCATACCATTGCAAGGTGAAACCCTGCAGCGGGAAGCGGACGTAAAGCGAGTCGTTGAAGCTGAACATCGGGATGAAGAGGACCGGCGTGTAAAGCACGATCAGGAAGATCACCGCGTAGATCTGCAACGGCCGATTGGGGCGTTTGATATATGTGCCACTCATGCGATTTTCTCCTGCGCCTTGCGGGTGACGAAGAGGAACACCAGCGCGATGGCAGAGATCCAGAGCATCAGCACAATGGAAAGGGTGGCGCCCATGGGCCAATTGTTCACCGCACCGAATTGAAGCTGGATGAAGTTGCCGATCATCGCGCCATCGGGGCCGCCCAGGAGCGCAGGCGTGATGTAGTCTCCGGTGGTCGGGATGAAGATGAGGAAGGAGGCCGCGATTACGCCGGGCATGGACAGCGGTAAGGTGATGCGCAGGAAGCGTGTCACCGGTCCGTCACCCAGATCCGTCGCCGCCTCGAGCAGAGATTTGTCGATCTTTTCCAGCGAGACGTAGAGCGGCAGGATCGCAAAGGCCGCCCAGGCATGGGCCAGGGTGATGATGACAGCGGTCTGACTGTAGAGCAGGAATTCCAGCGGTGCTTCGATCAGGCCGAGTGACATCAGGCCCGAATTGATGACACCCTCATACCCCAGGATCACCTTCCACGCGAACACCCGCAGCAGGTAGCTTGTCCAGAAGGGCAGCGTCATCAGGATGATCCACATCATCTTGTTGCGATGCACATGGAAGGCTACGTAATAGGCCATCGGATAACACAGCAGCACGGTCGCCACCGTCGCCACCCCCGAAATCCAGAATGACCGGCTCAGGAGCGCGCCAAAGATCGGCTCGGTCCAGACACGTTGGTAATTGGTGGTGGTCAGGGTGGTGTCGAACCCGAACCCCTCACGGGTCCAGAAACTCATCACCAGGAGGATGATGAACGGCACCAGGATGCCCACCGTCATGATCACCATTGTCGGCGACATCAGCAGGTAGCCGCGCAATGTCTCGTTCCGGTGCAACAGGCCACCCAGACGCGAACCCTTGTAGGGTGTCGGATCTGCCTTGGCTTGCGAAAGAGATGTTTCTGCCATCAGTTCAGGTGCTCGCGCGACATCAAAAATTTGGCCCGCCGGCGATGTGCCAACGGGCCAAAGGGGGTGATTTATCAGAACCCGGCTTTGATCTGTTCGAAGGTCTCGTTCATCCGGGTTTCCCACTCCTGCGATTGCGGGATCTGGAAATGCCCGGCTTCGAGGACATCCGCCGGGTTCTTGCTCAGGCCCAGGTTGGCGAGCGTTTCGGCGTCGAACTCGTTGAAGGATTTGGCATTGGAATGACCATAGCCGTAATCGTTGATCATGAACTTGCCGGAGTCGACGCTCAGCAGGGAATCGATCACGTCATAGGCACGGTCCAGGTTGGGGGCGTCCTTGTGCACCATCAGGCCACACACCCAGGTCAGCGCCCCCTCCTTGGGATTGGCGAACTTGACCGGCACCCCTTCGGACTGCAGCAGGGTGGCCGAGCTGTTCCATGTCATCGCGGCGGCCATCTCACCGGACGACAACGCCTGCTCCAGCGTTGTCGTGTCATCGGTATAGACGCGGATCAACGGGCGTTGTTCGCGCATTACGGCAGCGATCTTTTCGAAGGCTTCGTCGGTCGCGATATCTGACATCGGAACACCGGCCTTGATCGCGCCGCACCACCAGGCGTCGCCACCCGACGCAAGCGACCCCAACCGGCCCGTGTAGCGTTTATCCCAAAGCATATCCCAGCTTTCGTCGCCCTCCAGCTCAAAGAGGTCCGTGCGATAGGTCACCGATGTCTGCCCCCAATCGAAGGGCGTCATCCATATCTTGCCGCCATCGGCCTGGTTGCCCGGCAGGTCCACAAGTTCGGGAATGACATCGGGCCAGTTGCTGAGGCGCGATGTGTCGATCGGCTGGAACAAGCCGGTCTTGACCCAGCGCGGCATCCCCGAATTGCACGGGTGCGACACGTCCACCACGAAGCCACCCCGCATCTTGGTCAGCGCTTCTTCGGAACCCCCGAAGATCGAGAAATTCGGCAGTTCACCGTGCTTTTCCTGGTAAGGTACGAAAAGCTCCGGAATGTCATATCCACCCCATGTGAAATAAGACGCCTGATCCTCGGCTGCGGCCATCGCGCGCCTGGTTCCGGCTGGTACGGTCGCCATGGCCACCCCGGCCGACAGCAACCCTCTTGTAAATGCGCGACGGCTCAGCTTGCCTTCGCGAACGGAACCCAATTGGTCAACTACATCCATGTCAGTCTGATCTCCCTTTAGGCCCCGCACCGCATCCCCCGGCTCTGGTGCCCATTTGTTTTTCCAACCCGCTCTGACCCGCGACCGCAACGGAATTGGCAGATTGACTTTTTGACGTCTTGCGGTCATTCCATTGAATGATCATTCAATCATTTATGGACCAAGCCACTCAAGTCAAGTTTTTTGCGCCTCACAGGGCTGAGGCCAGGAAAAAGCCTAGGAAAAAGGCTGTTTTGCAGTGGCGGCGATGGAGACAAAGGAGAGGCAACCGCCATGAAATCGCGCCAACGAATCGTCCGCCTTTCTCCAAATGGCCCCGACGGTCTTGACCCGATGACGCTTGATCCTGCGGATTTTGCCACCCCGCCCGAGGCGCAGAATGTGCATGTCTATTTTCAAGACGACGAGTTGGGTTTGAGTGTTGGCGTCTGGGACACCACCACCATGCAGGAGGCTTTCGGCCCCTATCCGGGGGACGAGTTCATCGTCGTTCTTGAGGGCCATTTCAGGATGCTTGACGCGGATGGCGACGGCGTTCCGGCGCAGCAGGGTCAAAGCGTGATTTTCCGTAATGGCGCGCCGGTCAGTTGGAAGCAGGACGGGTATCTCAAGAAGTTCTACATCACCTATCTCGACCCCCGCGCCCCGACGCCTGCTGTCGAATGCGCCAACGGCGGCATCATTGCGCTGGACCCGGACCAGACCCTGACCGACGCTGACCTTTTGACCGACACTAGGACGCCGCAACGGGAAAAGGTGTTCTTCACCAACGACCACCGCAATTTCGAAGTCGGCCTATGGGACACGCAAACGCTGCAAACCGAAATGGCCCCCTTTGAAAGCCACGAATTCTGCCAGGTTCTCGATGGAGAAGTCACGCTGACCGAAGACAACGGCACAGCTCATCATTTCAAAACTGGCGATGTGTTTTTCGTTCCAGCAGGCACCGTTTGCGCCTGGAACGTCCCCGCCTATCTCAGGAAATACTATGCAACGCTTGATCCATCCATACGCCCAGGAGGGTAATCCATGTCTACACATATCGGACGCCGCGCCGTCTTGGCCGGTCTGACCATGGCCGGTGCAACGCCGCTTCTGGCGCAAAACCTGCCGAGTGATCCCGATGTCGTCATCGTCGGTGCCGGGGCCGCCGGTCTTCAGGCCGGGCGCACGCTGCAGCACAAGGGGATCTCGTTCGTGATCGTCGAGGCGGCCACCCGTGTCGGCGGCCGCGCCTATACCGAAAGCGCGACCTTCGGCGCGCCGGTCGATCACGGCTGTTCCTGGATATCGGGCTCAGACAACAACGCTTTCACGCGCATCGGCAACGAGGGCGGGTTTACCCTTGTCAATCACACCAGCGCCGGAACCGACCTGTTCGACCTCGAAGGGAACCGTGCCGATGACGATGAATGGGCCGCCTATGACCGCGCCTGGGGGGCGATCGAGCGTCCCATGAACAAGGCCGGGCAGGCGGGCAAAGATGTAGCGGCCTCGACCGTCATCCCCGACATCCCCTATGGCGCCTCGGTCCAGTCCTGGTCCGGTGCCATGGACTATGGGGTGGATTTCGATCAGATTTCGACCGCCGATTACTGGAACGGAACCTCAAGTCAGCCCAGCTACATCGTCAAGGAGGGTCTTGGCGCCGTGGTGGCAACGCTGGCCGACGGTCTTCCGATTTCGCTTGGCACCAAGGTTACCGCCATCGACACATCCGGCGCGGGGGTGTCGGTCGAGACCTCCAATGGCACGATCCGCGCCAAGGCCTGTCTTCTGACGGTATCGACCGGCGTGTTGAACGCAGGCCACATCAAGTTCACACCCGAGTTGCCCGATTGGAAACAGCAGGCCGCTGCCGACATCCCGATGGGCCTCCTGATGAAGGTGCCGCTGCTTTTCGACGGTGCGCGGCTTGACCTTGGTGAAAACAACTGGGTCACCTACCGCATCCCCGAAGATCAACCGGGCGAGGCCTGTTACTTTGTCGCCTGGCCGTGCGGGCACGACTATCTCTTTGGCAATATCGGCGGGCGCTTTGCATGGGAACTATACGGCGCCGGGCAACAAGCCGTGGTGGATTACGCGCTTGAGCAACTCGTGCGCCTGGTCGGCAGCGATGCGCGCAAGCATTTCGTGCAGGGATTTGCCACGGATTGGGCAGACAACCCGCTGACGCTGGGGGCTTATGGTGCGGTCCGCCCGGGTGCCTGGGGCGCGCGGGAAAAACTCGGGCAACCCATTGATGAAAAACTCTATTTCGCGGGCGAGGCGATCGGCGGTTCGGTCTCGGCACTGGTCAACGGGGCGTATTACAGCGGCCATGCCAACGCCAAGACGATCGCAAAGAAACTGGCCTAACTCTGCTGCCAGAAGGTGAAAACAGGATCATGAACAAGACCGAAAACACCTGCATGCAACCGGCCAAGAGGTTGTGCGCGCGCCTCAATCGCATCCCAGGCCAGATCGGCCTGCGCCTTGTCGCGAAAGCCGATCACCGCCATCAGGTTGTGCGCGCGCACATCATCGGTATCATAGCCCGATTGAGGCTCGCGATTGAAAAGCGGGCCGACAGATACCGCCAGATCCTCGTCGATCAGATAGGCGCCGAAAGCCGCCCAGGCCGCGTCGAACCGCGCGCGATCCACGCCGGGTTTCAGGTCGAACTGGTTGAGCAACTGATAGGTCATGCCGGGCGCCCCCACGCGCTTCTTCCGGTCAAGGCTGCGGCGGTTTGCGGGGCAACGCAAGCAGGAAAACGACACTTATGATCCAGAACGAACGCCCGGTCATCGCCAACTCGCTCTGGACGGCCACGGCAAACCGCGTCCCGGATTATCCCGTTCTGGAAGGGACGCAAACGGCCGATGTTGCCGTGATCGGCGGTGGTTTCACCGGCCTTTCGGCGGCGTTGCATCTTGCGGAGGCGGGCGCCAACGTGACGCTCCTCGAAGCGCAGCAGCCGGGCTGGGGCGCATCCGGGCGCAATGGCGGACAGATCAATGTCGGGCTCTACGACCCGCCCAGTGTCATTCGCCGGAAATTCGGCGACGAGCACGGCAACCGCATGATCGACATGTCCGGCAATGCGGGTGATCTGGTGTTCGACCTGATCGAAAAACACCGGATCGAGTGCAACGCCATCCGTCCCGGGTGGATACGGGCAGCGCATACGCCCAAAACCCTGCGCGAGTTGCACGCTTTGGCCGAGGAATGGCAGGCGCTTGGCGCCAATGTCGAAAAGATCGACCGCGACAAGATCACCCGCCTCACCGGCACGGATGTCTATCTGGGCGGTCTGGTCGATCATCGCGGCGGCAACCTGCAACCCCTGAACTTCGCGCTCGGCCTGGCGGAGGCCGCCGACCGTCTGGGGGCGACGCTTCACGGGCAATCCCCCGTTTCCGCCATAGACCGGGTGGCTGCCGGCTATACCCTACATGCCGGTCGTGGCACCGTGACCGCGCCACAGGTTTTGATCTGCACCAACGCCTATTCCGGCGACTTGCACAAACCACTGGCAAAATCGGTGCTGCCGGTCCGCTCGGTCCAGGTGGCAACCAAACCGCTTTCCGACAATATCCGCGCGTCGATCCTGCCTGATCTGCATGCGCTCTCCGACGCGCGTCGCCTGCTGCTCTATTTCCGGCTCGACGCCGATGGTCGTTTCCTCATGGGCGGGCGCGGGACGTATAACGACCATTCCACCCGCCGCCAGCTCGACCGCCTCCGCCGGGTCAGCCGGACGTTCTTTCCACAGCTTGCCGACAGTGAATGGGAATACGCCTGGGGCGGCCTCGTCGGTCTAACCCGGGATCACTACGCCCACCTGCACGAGATTTCACCCGGCCTGAAGGCGGGCCTGGGTTTCAACGGACGGGGGGTCGCGATCGCCACGGCCATGGGGCGCGTTTTGTCGAGATGGGCACTGGGCGCGCATAATGACGACCTGGCCTTTCCGGTGACCTCGATCAAACCCCTGCCCCTCTCCTTCGCGCGGCAGACGATGGTCGAGGCTGAAATCCTCCGGCTCAGATTCCTCGACAAGATGGGATTGTGAGGGCTCGACCGACTGCCGAACGAACGAATGCAACACTGCAACAGGGGATGAAAATGGATACCCGGAATACGCCGTCGGATACCGACCTGACCACGTGGAACCGTGACCACCACCTGCACCCCTGGGCCAGTGTCGAGGGGTGGCGCAAGGATGATTACATGCGCGTCAACACCGCCGAGGGGATCTATCTTTGGGACAGCACCGGCAAGCGGTTCATCGACGGGCCGGGCGGAATGTGGTGCGTCCAGATTGGGTATGGCCGTCAGGAAATGGCACAGGCCATCGCCGATCAGGCACTCCGCATGCCCTATGTCTCGCCCTGGTCCTCGACCAGCGAGCCCGCGGCGATCCTTGCCCGCAAGATTGCCGAACGCACGCCCGGCGACCTCAACAACGTGCATTTCACCACGGGCGGCTCGACCGCCGTCGACACCGCCCTGCGCATGGTGCAGTTCCTCAACAACCGGCTGGGACGACCGCAGAAAAAGATCATTCTGTCGCGGGAAAAGGCCTATCATGGATCGACCTATCTGGCCTCGACCATGACCGGCAAGGAACGGTTCAAATCCCGGCTCGACAAGGCCACGGAACTGGTTCGGTTCCTGCCTGACGTGAACCCCTACCTGCGACCCCAGGGGATGAGCGAGTCGGATTGGTGCGATGCCAAGATCGCCGATTTCGAGGCGATGATTTTCGAGGTCGGCACAGACCGGATTGGCGCCTTCATTGCCGAGCCGATCCTGTGCTCCGGGGGCGTGATCGTCCCGCCAAAGGGCTATCATCAGCGCACGCTGGAGATCTGCCGCAAACATGACATCCTCTATATTTCCGATGAGGTGGTGACCGGATTCGGCCGGTTGGGCCACTGGTTTGCCAGCGAGGACGTGTTCGGGATCACGCCCGATATCATCACCTGCGCCAAGGGGCTGACGTCGGGCTATGTGCCGCTGGGCGCCTGCATCATCTCCGACCGGATCATGCAGCGCCTGGCCGATGCCGGAGGCGAGGACGACCTCTTCTACAACGGCTATACCTATTCCGGTCACCCGGTGAGCTGCGCCGCGGCCCTCAAGAATATCGAGATCTTCGAGGATGAGGATATTCTTGGCCATGTCCAGCGTGTCACGCCGCATTTCCAGGGCCGCTTGCGTCAGATCGGGGACCGTTTCGACATCGTGGGCGAGGCGCGCGGCATGGGCCTTCTGGGCTGCCTCGAATGCCGGCCCGACCTGAGCGACGAAAGCTATGCGGCGCATCTGCAGTTTGGCGCCAAGCTCGATGCGGCCTGCGAAGACCGCGGCCTGCTGCTGCGGCCCTATGGCAACATGGCGGTCTTCTCCCCGCCGCTCGTGATCTCAGAGGCCGAGATTGACGCGATGTTCGACATCATGGAGGCCGGGCTGCAACACCTGAGCGAGACAGATTATGCCTGAGATCAAACGCCTTCCGAATGATCCCGTCGCCGTCGCCGGCACACTCCTGAAGGATGGCGGTGTAATCGTGGAGACCTTGTCCGACACGCCGCTTCTGGACCGGATCGCTGCCGACCTGCGCGGGCCATTCGATGACCAGGGGCACAAATTCGCCAACGATTTCAACGGATACAAGACACTCCGCCTGGGCGGCATTCTGGGCCTCAGCCGAGCTGCGGCGGCGTTGATTGCCCATCCTTTGGTCATGGCCGTGGCCGACCGCGTCCTGAAACGCCATTGCACGACCTACCGGATCGGATCTTCGACGGCGATTGAAATCCTGCCCGGCGAGAAGGCGCAGGAGTTGCACCGCGACGATGATTTTTACCCGATCCGCATCCCGGACGTCGAATTCCAGATCTCCGCGATGTGGGCGCTCGACGACTTCACCATCGAAAACGGCGCCACCCGGGTTGTCCCCGGCTCGCAGGATCTGCGCGACATCGACACGATTACCGATGCGGACACGACCCAGGCCGTGATGCCGCGGGGCTCCGTCCTTTTCTATCTCGGGGGCACGGTCCATGCCGGGGGCGCCAACAGGTCCCGCGCCCCACGCTCCGGGCTGATCACCACCTACTCGCTCGGCTGGCTCCGGCAGGAGGAAAATCACTACCTCACCATCCCGCGGGAGGTTGCCGAAAGCTATCCCGACGACATCCGCCGTCTCATGGGGTATCAGTCACACGGGCCTTACCTTGGCGTCTGGCCCGGGGATCCGGACGGTCATTGGTTCGACGCCTGAGCGTTCCATTCCTCGCGCGTCACTTCAAGCCATTCTACATCGTCGTAGCCATAGGCGCGTTTCCGGCCGATCGACCGCATCCCGCATTTCTTGAGAACATGCTGTGAGTTGACGTTCTCCGGATCCGTCGTGGCCACAACTTCGGGCAGGTCCGTCATCTCGAAGGCAAAACGCAAGAGCCGGGCGCAGGTCTCTGTCGCGAATCCCCGTCCCCAGGCTTCGGGAACAAAAAGGTAACCCACCTCGATCTGACTTTGTGGATAGGCGTCCGGCACCACCTGCGTCCAATCGGTGTCGTCCTCATCAATCGGCACCGGCGTCAGAACACCATCCCCGATCTTCTCGCCCGTGTCCTTGCGGGTGATGCACCAGATCCCGATCCGCCCCCCTGCCCCGCGTTTTACCGCGTCCTTCATATGGGACACGACCGCCTCCGGCGTCATCTCATCCGAAACATAATGCATCACCCTGGGGTCACACAGAACCCGCTGCGCGATATCAAGGTCATCCGGCGACAACGGCGTTAGCCGCAACCTTTCCGTCTCGAGGATCAGCGCGGTCTCTGGCAAAGGCTCAATCATGGTCATTCTGGTCCGGAAAAGCTGTTGATATTGCAAAAATCGTGGGCAACAGGCCCCATCTTTGCGCCTCCAGACCCGTCTTGACAATATATTGACGTGTTCGGGCCAAGACTACGTCACCTTTTTCGGGAAAATGACCGCAAAACAACAGGCATCTGGACGTCTTGGCAATGCAGACGGAACTTCTTTCGGGACAGGCCCCGATATCGCAGCGGAAAGCCAGCAGCGTGATCGGCGCGGCCTTGCGGCAGAACAGTATCCTCTGCGGCTTGGTGGCGACATATTTCCTCGCGGCGATCATTCTGAGCACGGCGATTTCCGTTCCACTCTTCGCCGGCCGCCTGTCGAGCAGCTTCTGGATGCTGCTTGGATTGGTGCCGATTTTCCTTCTGTCGATGGTCATCTGGCGTTTTGCACACATGGTTGCGCATGTCCGCCCCACCCGTCCCATCGGCTGGCTCATCCGGGATCTGCGCGATCTTCTCATTACCGACCGGGCGCGGCTCGCAAGCGGCGCGATCGCCATCCTTGGCATCGTTTTCTTCGCGGTGATCTTTTCCTATGTCAAAGAGGCCATTCCGCTTCTGAACCCCTTCGCCTGGGACGAAGCCTTTGCCGAGTTGGACAGGCTCGTCCATGGCGGCGTCGATCCCTACCGCCTGCTGTTGCCGGCCCTGGGCAACGCCGCGATGTTCCAGATCGCGGATCTGACCTATTCGACATGGTTCCTGCTAATCTATTTCTTCGGCTTCCTCGCGGCGATGGACCGCGAAAACCCCGACCGGCGGAACACCTTTCTCTTTGCCTTTATCCTGAGCTGGATCATCGGCGGATCTATCCTCGCAACCCTGTTTTCCTCGGTCGGTCCGATCTATTTCCAGGCCTTTGGCTTTGGCGATCAGTTCCTGCCGCTGAAGGACATGCTGATGCGGATCAACGCAGAAACACCGCTGGTTGCGGTTGAATTGCAGGCGATGCTGCTCGACGGGTACCAAAATAGCGGCGGGCTGGGCGGTATCTCGGCCATGCCGAGCATGCACCTCGCCACCTCCTGGCTGATGGCGTTCCAGGCGTTCCGCTACACAAGGGCGCTCGGGTGGACCATGGTGGCGTTTGCCATCATGATCCAGGTAAGCTCGGTCCTGCTGGGCTGGCATTACGCCATCGACGGGTATTTTGGCTTCCTGGTCGCGCTCGTCTGCTGGATCTGCGGCGCCGGGCTCGCCCGCCTGCAGGCGCGGATCAACAGACCGGTCGCCCCCTGACAACCTCCGCCAAGGCAAGAGCCTTCCCGACTGCAGGGTTGCACCGATGCGTCAAGACCAGAAAATCTGTCCCAATACGGTGTTCGGCGCCGGTGCAGTATTGCCATTTAGGCAGCCTCGCAGAAGATAAAGCCATGTCTGAAAGACCCTCCGTCATGTTTGTGTCGCGCAAATGGCCCCCGGCCATGGGTGGTATGGAAACGTATTCCAAAGAACTTTCCGATGCCTTGCGCCGTTATGCGGAGGTTGAGACGCTTGCCTTGCCGGGGCGTTCCGACGGCAGTGTGCCCGGGAAGGGCGCGCTTCTCTGGTTTGGTTTGCGGGCAGCAATCCGGTTATTTTGCGCCCGGTCGCCGGCAAAGATCACCCATGTGGCTGATATGGCAAGCTGGCCCCTTGCGCTGTGCGCCCGGATCCGGTCGCCGCGTGGTCGGCGGGTACTCTCTGCTCACGGCACGGATGTCGCTTATCCTTTGCGTGGCGGTGCGAAGGGCCGGATCTACGGCAGCTACCTGCGTCTTGGTGCGCGTTGTCTCGGTCATGTCACGGTCATTGCCAACTCCGAGGCGACCGCAAAGGCCGCAAACCGCTATGGCTTCCACGATACTTTGGTTGTCCCGCTGGCGGCAGAGGTCACCGCAGGCGCCCCGTCCAGCCCCGGCAAATCGCTGCTCTTTTCGGGCCGTCTGGTCCCCCGCAAGGGGCTTGCATGGTTCGTGCGAGAGGTTTTGCCACTCTTGCCGGACACCATGACGTTAGACGTGGCCGGGACGGTATGGGATACGGCCGAAGCCGCCGCCCTCGACCATCCCAGGGTCCGGCACCTCGGGCGTCTCGATCAGGCGGAGTTGTGGTGTACCTATGCGTCTGCCGTTTGTGTGATCGTCCCCAATATTGACGTGCCAAACGGCGAATTCGAAGGGTTTGGCCTCGTTGCTCTCGAAGCTGCCGCTGCAGGGGGGATCGTGCTGGCAAGTCACCATAGCGGCCTCAAAGAAGCGGTCCTCGATGGCCAGACCGGGTTTCACATCACACCGGGCGACCCCCGGGCTTGGGCCGACAAGATCATGGAAATCGCAAGTTGGGATGACGCCCAACGGTCAGATTTCACAGGACGCGCCAAAGACCTTTGCAATCGTCATTTCTCCTGGGATCGGGTGGCAACGGATACGCTCTCTGCCTATGCCTCCCCCCGGGCTGGCGGAACCGCCTGATGCGCCCGCCCGTGTCCTCATCCCCGGTCCAACGATTCAGGGCCTGGCATCAGCGCCCTGCGGTCCGGGGCGGGTTGCGGCTGTTGGGGCTGGTAGTGGTTGTGTGCGGGGCGATCTGGTCTCTGGCGACGCTGGAGCTGAACTGGCGCAGCCTGTCGCCAGGTTTGCTGTTTCTGAATCTTCTGGTCCTGACCCCGCTGAACATTCTGATCGCAGCCATCGCTTTGCGGGTTAATGCACGCACCCTGGGCTGCGACATCCCGAACCGCCGCAGTATCTACACCGTCGCCACCGCAAATGTGGCCGAGTTACTGCCGCTGCCCGGTGGCGCGGTGGTCCGTGGTGCGGCGCTGGTGGATGCGGGCGCGGGAATTGGCGACAGCACCCGGATCATCATCTTGACCTCTCTCCTAACCCTTTTCATGACGCTAACACTGTCACTTATGGCCTTAACGCTATTGGCAGATCCGACCTGGATCTGGCTATGCATGGCGAGCGGCATGGGCCTTGTAGGTGTTTTGGTCATCCTGAACCGTCATGCGGCGACACGTTACATCCTCGCCATGATCGCCGTACGGATCGCAATGCTGATCCTGACGGTCCTCAGGGTCGCAGTCGCTTTCGCAACGCTCGGCCTGCTTATAAGCTGGACCGAAGCGGCACTTTACGCAGTCGCCCCGACTCTCGGGGCAGCGGTCGCGATCGTTCCTGCCGGGCTTGGCGTCAACGAGACCGTCGCGGCGGGCCTCGCGGCGTTGATCGGAGGCTCCGCAGCGACCGCGTTTCTTGCGGTGGCCCTCAACCGGGTTCTCGGCCTCTGCGCCGGGGCGGTCATGGCCGTTGCCCTGCCGGTCTCTAAGGGAGCAGAAGCGCCGTGACCAAGCAACTCACCTTCATCGCCTCTGGCGGGCGCACTGGCACACAGTTCTTTGGCGACATGCTGGGTCAGGTCGTGTCCGATTGCCATTCCGAGCATGAGCCCGACATGGTGGCGGGGTTGTCCAGGCTGACCTTAGAGCGCGTCCGCCGTTTCGGCGTTTGGCATATGGGGCCGGGGCGCCTCTTAGGGCAGACCGGGGTGCGCGTGCTGGGGCAAGCATTTCTTGAGGGGCGCATGGATCGCGCCGCCTGCGCCACCAGTCTGCGTGCCACGCGCGACGCCTATCACGCCGCAAGGCCCGAGACGCTCATTATCGAGAGCTACTACGCCTGGTGGATGGTCGCGGATTGCCTAGAGGAGATCTGGCCCGGGGCGAAACTGGCCGGTATCCTGCGCGACCCGCGGGATTGGATTGCCTCCTGGCTCCGTCACGCACCAAAACGGCGAAATGGGGCCCTGACGGAACGATTTCCGCCCGGGCCTTTGGAACCGACCAAGCTGGGCGACGAGGCTGCGGCGGAGCTATGGCCTGACCTGGACCAGGTGGGCCGCCTTGCCTGGGAGTGGGGATTGATTGCCGATACGCTCGACCGGGCCGCAACGCGGTCGAGCAATGTCAGGGTCTTTCGCTTTGAAGACCTCTTTGGGGACGAACATGACTGGCTTGAGCAGTTCGTCGATTTTGCCGTGACGCATGACGCCGGTCCATCACACCGGGTAGGCGATCTTGAAGCGATAACAGGTGATGTGCGCAACGCTTCCCGCGGCAAAAAGCAAAGCTGGCAATCATGGAACGATACGCAGATCCGTGCGGTTGCTCAATTCTGCGGCGCAGGCATGGCGGCGCATGGCTATGGCCAGGAGCCGGAATGGCAAGCCCGCATCGAGGCAGTGCAACACCGTTGAGGTTTAGGTGCGCATTGCCCCGTTCGGTTTTGTTTGCCTCAGCCTCGTTCTAGCGATCCGCCGCGCACCACAAAGCCGAGTCAAAAGGACAGATGCCAGAAGCCCGAATAGTGCTCCGCCCAGGGGGCGCGCTGCGAGGGCGGCACTACCCCTGTATCCCAGATCAGCCGAGCGGTGCTGCCAGAGGGGCCAGAAATCACCGCGTGGCCGTCGATTTCAACCACTTCCCCATCCTCAGGCGACGTACCGTTGATGGTAACGCCAACCGGGCTTTCCAGGCGATAGCGGCCAGCGATGGACATTTCGAAGGACTGGGGGCGGCCGGTCAGGCTGACCTCCTTACCGGCGAGCCATATCGCACCGGAGTAATGCACATAGGTGTCGCGCAAGACCCGGATATCCTCCGGCATCAGGAGGTTCGGGTCATCAATGATCACCGGTTCCGTCATCACGCGGTGCAGATGTTGACGGCTGGCGAGCAAGAGCGGCGGCGCGGTGCGGGCGATCAGGTCTGCCATCACGGGCGCGCCTGACGCACGGTACCGCGCCACGCCCCAACTCGACATAAAGAACGTATCGCGCGGGAAACTCGATATCATCGCATTCTGGTCGATATAGGCAACGGGTTCCGGGAAAAGCCGGTGCACCTCTGCAATCGTCTCACGTTGCAGGCGGGCATCTTCAGACAAAGACATCATCGCCTGCCAGCCGCCACTCAGGATCATCAGGGCGATGAAGGTACTGAGCCGTCCTTTGCCAGCCACCTTCGCAGCGCCCATTGCGGCGGCCACCATCAAGGGTGGGACAATGAAGGGAAAGAAATAGGCGAAAGCGTTACGATAAAAGAGTACCGATAGCACAAGTGGCAACGCGAAAAGTATCAGCACAATGCGCAGGCGTGTCCCGGATGCCCGGGTGATCCCGATAACGGCAAGTGCAAGAGGTGCCAGACTGAGCAAAGCCCAAAGAAATGCCTCCGAGAAGCGCGGCGCGATGCCAGCATCAATCAGGGTGGTCCGCAGGGCGGATTGGCTTGTTGATGCAGCGTCCCTGCCAGGGACCTGAAGAATGCCGCTGGCATGCCAGGTGTAAACCGCACCCGTAACGGCCAGCGCAAGGAACCCCGCGGCGACAAAGCGAACGATCATGCCGCGCTCTCCCAGCCGCCAAAGCACCCCGCCGAGGAGTGCAGGCAGGTAAAGCGCCGACTTGATCGTGACCAGCAGCGCAAGGGCACCGCAAAGGGACAACGCGACGATCTGCACCGCCGTCACCCGCCCGGTCATCACAATCGCCAAAGCGACCATCAAAAGAGCAGCGGCGATCGGATCGGTGCGGAAACTGGCACCATGGCCGAGAACATAACCGGAAGAGAGAAAGGCCAGCACAGCGACGCTGGCGATAACAGAACCATTTCCGTCCCGGCACGCAAGATGGCGCGCGATGCGCCAGATGGCCCCGGCAGTGACCGCGAGGCAAATTGTCATCACCAGACGCGCCGCGAAGATCTGTGTCATCTCGTCGCCGGGCAACAGGGCAAGCCACCCGAAGAAATGTACATGGATCGTCTGTAATGGCCGGTCGAGTCGCCCGTCCAGATGCGCGTGCACCTGCGAAAGGTAGAAAAACTCGTCCCAGTTCACGTTGTGCGTATAGGCCAAGATGGTCAGGACAGAAAACAATGCAACGATCGCCACCCGTATGGTGGCCATCGGGGTCGGACCGTGCAAGGTCTCGGACGACGGGGCGTTTCTTTCCGCCGCGCTAGGATGCATTCGCGACACCGGATCGCTTGCCGGACTGATTGCCCTGCAGCCGAAGCTGCGCCACGTCGGCGCCCGGACGAACCGCTCTGAGAAGCTCCCGCGCGCGGATATCTTCGAGCAGGTTACGATTGGTCGCAACGAGGTCCGCAAGAACCCCAACCGCAAGAAAGACCGTCGCCATAGCCATCAAGCCTGCTGCAAGGATCAGCGATTGCACGTGGCCCGTTCCATCTCCCGCCATGTAAAAAAGAAGAAACCGTCCAATGGCGATCAGCCCCGGCAAGGCAAAAACCGCAGCAATGGCGAAAAAGAAACGAAGCGGCGCATAGATCACGAAAACGCGCAGGATTGTTTTGGCCGAGCGCGCGATGTATTCGCGCATGCTGCGAAACAGCCGCGACGGACGGGTGACCTCATTGACACGCACAGGTACCGAGACCATCGGAATGCGTTTGCGGCCCGCCTGAATGATCGTTTCAAGCGTGTAGGTATAGGTATTGATAACACAAAGCCGCGCCGCCGCTTCGCGGGCATAGGCGCGAAAACCCGACGGGGCGTCAGGAATCGTTGATCCACTTGCCTGTCGGACGACCCAGCTACCCAGGCGTTGCAACGCCTTCTTGATCGGCGAAAAACTCTCGATCTCGCTGATCGGGCGGGCACCGACAACGATTTGGGCGCGGCGTTCTAGAATCGGCTGGATCAGGGCCGGGATATCATCAGCGCAATACTGATTGTCGGCATCGGTGTTAACGATGATGTCTGCACCAAGCGCCAGCGCCTCTTCGATACCGGCGCTGAAAGCACGGGCCAGCCCGACGTTACTCGCCATTTGCAGGATGTGATCGGCACCGGCCTGCCGCGCGACGGCGACGGTTTCATCAGTTGACCCATCGTCAATCACCAGGATTTCAACGCTCGCAATCCCGGGGATATCACGCGGAATGGCCGCGATTGCGGTGGCGAGGGTCTCTTCCTCATTCAACGCGGGAATCTGCACAATCAGTTTCATTGCTTTGCACTCACTCAAGTCTTTCTGGTCCCATTACCTGCCGTTTCGGGCGAAACTGTGACCGATCGTGGGAATTGTATCCATTTCGGCACCAATCAGACAGGATGGGCCAAGGATAGCGGACTTAGGGGCGATTTACGCTCCCCTGCACCACCATTGCGCGAATGCCATCTGTGGTTAAGATGACCACACGTTGAGCATCAGCGTCTTTTTATCACTACAGATATTGAAAATTTCATTAGGGGGAGAGTGACATGGCCCCGAAAGCCACAAAGAAACCAAAGCGTAAGGCTGCAAAAGCCAAATCCGCCGACCCGTCAAAAACACTGGACGCCGCACCAAGGCTGGGCGAGCGGGTGCTCAATGTCCTGACCGACGCGCCCGATTTGCGGGACCGGATCTATGAGCCCGCGCTTCTTGACCTCGCCCTTTCCATGGAACCGCAAGAGGCGACAATCAGCCCCGTCAGGGACCAGGGCAGCGAAGGTGCCTGCACCGGTTTTGCCTTGGCCAGCGCCATTACCTTGATGGACCGCCTGCGGCACAACCGCCGGATCCCGCCCTTTGAGGCCCCACCGGTTAGTCCACGCATGCTCTACGAAATGGCCAAGATCAATGATGAGTGGCCGGGCGAGCATTACGAAGGGTCGAGCATCCGCGGCGCTCTCAAGGGGTTTTACAACAACGGCGCTTGCAAGGATGAGCTCGCGCCCTATCAGGACGGCGAACGGAACTGGTCCCTCACCGTCGAGCAGGCCAAGGATGCGCGCAACGTCGGCCTCGGCGCGTATTACCGTCTGCGCCCGGAGATCATTGACTATCACGCGGCCCTGAACGAGGCGGGCGTCATCCTTGCCTCGGCCAATATTCACCGCGGCTGGCTGAAGCCGTCCAAGGGCGAGATCAAGCCATCGCACCTCACCGAAGGGGGGCATGCGTTTATCATTGTCGGATACGACGAAAAGGGGTTCCTGGTGCAGAATTCCTGGGGTGAGGATTGGGGAAAACTTGGCGGCAGGCCCGGCGTTGCCCGCTGGTTATACGCGGATTGGTCGGCCACGATCATGGATGCCTGGGTCCTGCGGCTTTCTGTGCCGACACCTGACGCGTTCGACCTCACGGTCAAGGAAAGCGAGCCCGAAAGCGAACCCCTTTTCGAGGTACAGAGCCTTCGAGAACCGCGGCACGAAGATGTCGTTGGCCACATCATTCACCTCAATGACGGCAAGCTCGTCGATACCGGCAAGCATCCAACGCCCATTGCCACCATCCGCGAAACCGCCAATTTCCTGGCTGATGAAACCGCCACAGCAGAGCGCGGGTACAAGCACCTCATGTTTTATGCCCATGGCGGCCTGAACAACCTCTCGGCCTCGGCAAACCGGGTGCGCAAGATGAAAGAGGTGTTCAAGCGCAACGGCATCTATCCCATCCATTTCATGTGGGAGACCGGCTTCGTCGAGACCCTGAAGGATGTCATTTTCAGCGCCCGCACGAAGTCCGAAGCGCGTGTCGGTTCTGCGTCCGACTTCTTTGATCGCATGTTTGAAGCGGTTGTGCGCGGCCCCGGCAAGGCGATCTGGCGGGACATGAAATGGGATGCGGCGCAGAGCTTTCGCAGCGATGGTGGCGGTCGCAAAGCCGTGCAGGCCCTCTTGCAAGGCAATGCCAGGCGCGACAAGCCGCTCAACATTCACCTCGTGGGTCATAGCGCCGGATCCATCCTCCTGGCGCATCTGCTGGAGGCGATGAACCGGATGAACCCGCTCGACACACCGGTCAAGTCCTGCTCGCTCATGGCCCCCGCATGTACGCTCGATCTCTTCAACGACGCTTACCTCCCCAGGGTCGGAAAGGCCGGGGCCGCTGACGGCCTTGCGAAACTCCGGCAATACAATCTGATCGACCAGCGGGAACTTGACGACACCGTGGGTCCCTATCGAAAATCGCTGCTCTATCTCGTGTCGAACGCCTTCGAGGACGAAAAGAAAATGCCCCTCCTCGGCCTCGAAAAGTTCAAATCCGACGTGCCATCCAAGGCTGGCCACAAGATCATCTATGCAGGCCGCGAGCCGACATTGACCGATAGCAGGACCCATGGCGGTTTCGACAATGACCGGCAGACGATGAACGACATCCTCAAGACCATCCTCGGCAAGAAACCAACCCCGGCAAAGTGCTTCCAGCCGGAAGATGTCATCGGCTACTGAGCCATCTGCGTCGTTATGGCGGGTCTCACAGCTTGAAAATCCCGCTGGCGCAGCATAACTCACAGGCACTGGAATGGAGATTTTATGCCCCGGTAAGGAGGGGAGGCATCGCGCCTCCCGATGCAAGTCAGACACCTGAACACCCTGCGACACCTCGCGTTCGCAGAGGCATGGCTTGCAACCTCAGTTATCCCTGACTCCTGACGCCCGAGCGACCCTCGGTGCCGAGACATGAAAGCTCATCACGATGACACGTGACTATTCCAAGTTCTTCCCGTCGACCTCGCAACACGAACCGCAACCGCGGCGCCGGTCGACCCTCGAAACCTATGGCTGGCAGCCCTTTTTTGCGCAACAGATCGACATTGCCGAGCTGACCGAAACACCGCCGGTGCGGATCACCGAAGTGCACCGCGCGGTGATGCATGTGGTCGGTGACGATATCGACCAGACGATCCCGCCTATCACGGGTGCAACGGTTGGCGATTGGCTGCTGCTCAACACCAACGCGCCACCATCCAGCCGGGTCCTGCGGCGCAAGAGCATCCTCAAACGCCGCGCGCCAGGTACCGATCGGCAAGAGCAACTGATCGCCGCCAATCTGGACACCTGTTTAATCGTGACCTCCTGCAATCAGGACTTCAACATCGCCCGCCTCGAACGCTACATCGCGCTGTGCTTTGAGGCGGAGATCGCGCCGGTGATCGTGCTGACAAAGGCGGATTTGACCGAGAACATCACCCCCTATCTCGACGAGGCCCGCGCCATTTCGGAGCGGGTCCCGGTGATCGCCCTTGACGCTCGGGGCGACGAACCGGCGCAGGCATTGGCAGAATGGTGCAAGCCAGGTCAAACGGTCGCTTTCCTCGGCTCATCCGGTGTGGGCAAATCGACCCTCACGAATGCGCTGGCCGGCAACCAATCCATCGAGACCCAGGGGATCCGCGAAGATGACGCCAAGGGCCGCCACACAACCACACGGCGGCAACTGCACCTGGTGCCGGGGGGATGTCTTGTTCTCGACACGCCGGGCATGCGGGAGTTGCAGCTCATGGATGCGGCATCCGGGATCGAAGACCTCTTCGCGGATATTCAGGCGCTGGCCGCGACCTGCCGGTTCAATGACTGCCAGCACGTCACCGAGCCCGGCTGCGCCGTTCAGGCGGCGCTTGAGGCTGGTCAGATCGGCGAGGCCCGCCTGCAGCGGTGGCGCAAACTGGTGGCGGAGGATGCGTTCAACTCTGCCAGCCTCGCCGAGCGGCGGCACAAGGACAAGGCGTTCGGCAAAATGGTGCGCCAGGTCACGAAGCAGAAGTCGAAGGGGAAATGGCATGGGAAGTGACAAGACAGGTCGGATCGTCTGGCACGATCTCTTTACCCGGGACCGGCCACGGGTCATGTCCTTCTATCGGGTCATCGCCGAGTGGCATTACAAGACCGAACACGCGACGGACTTCGCCTGGGGTTCCGGCGTGCAGGACTATGTTCTGGCCCTTTCGGGGATGCAGGCCGGGGCAGGCATCATCGACGCACCGGCGGAAATGGCACCTGGGTGGGTTGCCTATGTCGAAGTGGATGATGTCGACGACAGCGCCGATCTGGCGGCGCGTTTGGGCGGCAGCATTATGCGCGCACCCTTCGACGTTCCCGGCGTCGGTCGCAATGCGCTGTTGCGGGACCCCAACGGTGCGGTGATCGGGATCGCGTTGTCGCGGCACAGCTTTCCGGTCCCTAAGCGGCAATTCGGGGCGGAACTCTATGCCTCCGACGCCCGGCCCTTTCCGCTGGACTTCTATGGACCCCTGTTCGACTGGATGCCCAAGGGGGGCCAGGGTGACGGCCAAAGGCTCCTCACCGCAACCGGCCATCACATCGCCAAGACGGTCGGTGAGGTCCCATCTGCGCAGTGGGTTCCAAGCGTCAAGGTCGCAAATCCTCCAGAGGCGGTCCGAAAAGCGGCGTTGATCGGGCGAGTGGGCGACATCCACCATGCGGCCGAGACGTCATGCCCTAGCGGACGGTTCATCCGTGATCCCGATGGTACCGTGATCCACCTGACCGAATGGCAAAAGACCTAGCTTCGCAAAGGCGGCTGGTTGTCAGTTCAGGTTGAATTCATCAAAGCCCGGCGTCTGTCCGAACCCCTTAATGAGTTCAACCGCCATCAGGTGCCCGCCATGAAACTCACGCCGGATACATCCCGCCAGCCCCGAGAGATCGGAGCCGTTGCTAGATGATACCCGCGATCACATGGTCTCCGCAGAACAATGCACTGTCATATTCTGTCTCGAATATCTTGAACTCTGCGGGTGATTTGTCCTCATAAGTTGTGCGCGCGCTATGACGGGTCATTATCAAATTGCGTTAGCAAAAAAGACTTCCGTTTCAGATTCCAAGCGGTTGGCCTCTGGCACAGGTCAGGAAACCTACAAGATTGCCAAAAGTTAAGAAATCATATTGATGAGCTGCTTAGGTGGCTCTGGTTTTCCATCACTCACTACGTCCATGTATCCCCGCAACGCTCTGTTTGCTACCGACATTGGCGGACCGACCAATGGGAGCGCGATTTAACGCTGCCTCTCGGCGATAAATTCTTCAACGGCTTCAAGGTTTTGCGCGCCGATTTCGACCGCTCCGTCGTCAAGAAGATCCTTCAGTGTCTGCGCGCGCAGGGCGTCCCGCCACACCCGCTCGGCACCCAGCATCCGCCGCTTGATAAAACAATCCTTGTCATAGGCGCATCGCGCATTCGTGGTAACATCGCCCTTCTGGCGGATTTCACGGCAGACGAAGGCCGGGCCACTGCCGTCGATGGCCTCGACAACATCAAGCATCGAGACCTCCTCGGCGGGTCGGGTCAGGCGATACCCCCCGCGGGGGCCGGGCACCGCCTCGGTCACCTTTGCCGCGGTCAAGGCACGCAGGTGTTTGAGCAGATAGCTTTCCGAAATGCCATGGAGGACCGCAAGATCCCGGCCTGACAATACCTTTCCCTTCGGCAAGGCGGCCAGCACAAGGGCGCAATGCAACGCCGCTTCAACCCCATCTCCCATACGCCGCATTCAAGTCACCTCTCTATTTTCTGCATTTTGCAAAACCTTGGTTGCAGAAACTAATCATGGATATAAACTATCGATGATTCGCAAGCAACCACCACTCACCCAAAGGATCCAACAGATGACCCTCCGATTCAACGTCGTCAAAGACACGCCTCACCTCTACGAAGCCCTCATGGAACTGAACGCGGCCGTTGCCGGATCTGAGGCGGACGCGCGCCTTGTTCACCTGGTCAAGATCAGGATTTCGCAGATTAATGGCTGCGCGTTCTGCGTCGATATGCACATCAAGGAAGCCCTTCAACACGGCATTGATCAGACCCTCCTCAATCTCCTGCCGGTCTGGCGCGAAACGACACAGTTCGACACTCGCGAACGGGCGGCGCTCTCCTGGGCCGAGGCCCTGACGATGCTCCCCGGCTCCCACGGGTCGGATGACGCCTATGACGAGGTCCACGCCGAATTCTCCGAACAGGAACTTGCGGCTCTGACGGTCGCCATCGGCACGATGAACCTCTGGAATCGCATCGGCGTGGGCGCCCGGATGCAGCCATGAGCTTTGCCGCGCGAAACAGGGTGCCCCCGGGTATCCGGCGGCGCCAGATCGGCAGAGGTTTTCTTGCCTGCTTCCTGGGGCTTGCGATACCGGTGGCCGCGCAGGCGCATGACGTACACGCGGGCCGGTCAGGTTTGAAACGACAGGTCGAGCTTCAAGCTCCCCTGCCCGACTTCCCGGATCGCATCGTGACCGCATTGACCATCGAACTTGCCCCCGGCGCGGTCGTCGGGCCGCATCGCCATGGCGGTTTTGTCTATATCTACCTGCTTGAGGGCCAGATCCGCAGCCAAATGGAAGGCGAAGACCCTGTCGATTATGTTGCGGGGCAAAGCTGGATCGAACCCGCGGAGGCCCTGCATCAACGCACGGAAAACCCCAGCCGGACCGAGCCAGCCCGGTTTCTGGCCGTCGTCTACAGCGCGGTCGATGCGGTGATTACCAGGCCGGAGAAGGAGGAACCTTAACGCCCTTGGACAGCTTCAAGCCACGCCTGCGCCGACAGACGTCAAGGATAATCCGCCCCGGTGGGCCCTGTCGCCGAGGGTTCTGCAATCAGACCTTCGGCTGCTCGTGGGTGGCGCAGTGGATGCCGCCGCCAACTTCCCCCACCGGGTCGGTGTCGAGCATGACAATTTCGCGGTCGGGATAGAGATCCGACAAGATCGTGTGGGCTTCTTTATCCGCGGATCTGTCGCCAAATTCGGATGCGATTACGGCGCCATTGCACACGTAATAGTTCACGTAAGACGCCACGAAATCATAGCTCTTCACCCTGATATCCCAAGGTTCGGGTAGCTCCACCAACTCAAGCGGCCGCCCCTTGGCATCCGTCGCGTTGCGAAGAATATCGTAAGTTTCAAAGGCCGCCTTGCTCCAGGGGTCGTCGGGATCAACTTCTGCGCCAATCTGGATCAGGACCGTGCCAGGCTCGACAAACCTGGCCAGTGCATCGATGTGATAGTCGGTGATGTCGGCACCCTTGATGCCCGGCGCCCAGATCACCTTGTCGGCGCCATAAGTCTCAAGCAGGAGTGTTTCCACCTCCTGTTTCGAGCCCTTGTTGCGGTTCGGATTGACCCAGGAACTGGCATGCGCGATCAGGGTGCCTTCGCCATCGAACTCGGCCCCACCGGCCTCGCCGACAAGACCGACATCGAACAACTCAAGGCCCAACCGCTCGGCCACGCGGGTCGCGATCATGCCATCTTTGCGATGCAACTGCTTGCCGCCCCAACCGTTGAAATTGAAATGTGTCATGGCCAGGCCGCCCTTGCCGTCGATGACAAACGACGGCCCGCTGTCACGCGCCCAAAGATCTTCGGTCGGGATGTCCCAAATCTCCACCCGTTCGCTCAGCAGACGGCGCGCCGCGGCGATATGTTCCGCGGCCATCAGCATCACCACCGGTTCGAACGCGACGATGGTGTTGGCAATATCCGCGATCGTCTCCTGCAACGCCGTCAGAAACGCCCCGTCGGAATAGACAAACCGGCTGACCGGCCACTGCATGAAGGTACGCTCATGCGGCTGTGCCTCTTCCGGATAGAAAAACCCGGCGCTTCGCGCGCCGGTCAGACCGGCATGGGCGGGCAAAACTCCAGAAGCTGTCAGCGCAGCTGTCGATTTCATGATGTCGCGGCGTGTCATCATTATTCTTTCCCTTGGTATCAGTGAGCGGGGCAAAAGTCAGGTGGCAGAAAGTCCAGTGGGTCATTTTCCGCGCCGGGCGGCGTGGCGGACAAGGCCGCCATGAAGACGGAAAAGAAACCGCCCTGCGAATTCACCCCCAACTTGGTATAGATGCGCTTGCGATGCACCTTGACCGTTTCGGGGCTGTTGCCCAATCTCCGGGCGATGGATTTGTTCGAGTGCCCTTTGGCAATCAGATGCGCCACTTCGGCTTCGCGGTCGCTCAGAACAGATGTGCCGAAAAGGGCGAAGGCTTGTTCGACATGGCCACCGATACGGCCGATGCCGGATGTTGACGCAGGCGAAAGACCTGGCCAATGACGCCGCGCCAGCGCACCCAGCAGGGGCAGTATGTCAAGCAGACGCGCCCGCGCATCAGCGCACCCGGACCGGCCATGGCGAATACCAAGCGACAGGACAATGGCCGCGCCGCCGCCACACCGCAGGATCACACCACACTCGTCAGCCAGCCCCGTCGCGGCATAAAAGCGTTTGAAATAATCGCTTTGGCGAAAATCATCCGGGGCGAAACCCGACAGCATTTCAACCAGATCCCCATTGCCGGCGCGATAAAGTTCGTGCAGCGGATCCAACAGGTATGCCCAATTCAGATAGGGCGTCAGAACGGCGGCACCGTCGGTAGTTTCGAGGTCATCGAAAACCACGATGGGGGCATGGTCCGGGAAAAACGCACATGCAAAGACGGATTCGAACCCCGATACCTTTTTGCAGATTTCGGCAAGCAACGACGGAAACCGCGGCGTTCCAACGGCTAGGACAGCCTGCGCCAACAGGGTAACGGTGCGTGGGGCCGTCGCCCCCGCACTTTCGTGCGGATGATCCTTCCCCGCGACAAGTCGCAGCGTCCGGTCAGAATTTCCCGGGGCGACCGCCTGCATCAGGCTGGCTCCTGCTGGGTAATGCAGTGGATACCGCCACCGCCCACGGCGATGTCTCGTATGTCGACCATCGCAACCCGTGCTTCTGGAAACAGATCTTCGTAAATCTCGCGCGCCTCATCGTCCGAACGGGTGCCATATCGTGGCATGACCACACCGCCGTTGCAGAAATAGGCGTTGACATAAGACAGGCAGAAACGCTCACCAACGGCGCAGCTTTCATCCGCCTCCGGGATTTTCACAAGCCGGATTGGCCGCCCCCTGGCATCGGTCTCACCCTCGAGCGCATCAATGTTCGCCTGTTTGATCGCGCGCCAAGGATCGGCGGGATCATCCGCCCCTTCGATCAGAACCACACCTGGTGCGACGAATACAGCGATACCGTCAACATGCCCGTCGGTTTCCGTCTCTTCAGCATTGCCGGGCAGCCAGATGACCTTTTCGCCGCCCAACATCGCCATCAAATCGCGTTCAATCTCTTCGAGCGTCCAATCCGGATTGCGATTGGCGTTGGGGAAACACGTCCGCGTGGTGAGGATCGTTCCCTCGCCGTCAACGCTGAGGCCGCCACCCTCCGCAATGAGGCGGCTGGTGAAAGGGCGCGCACCGGCGATCTCAGCCATGGCGCGTCCGGCGGCAGCGTCCTTGTCAAAGGGATCGTATTTCCGACCCCAGGCATTGAACCCGAAGAGTGCTGCGGCCTTGTTGCCTGCCGCGTCCCGCAGGAAATTCGGCCCGGCATCACGCGCCCAGGAATCGTCAATCGGCAGCTCGATCAGGTCGATATCTGCGCCCAGCATCGCCCGCGCCTCGGCCATGTCATCGGGGTCAACGACCATCGTCACCGGCTCGAACGCGCGAATCGCATGGGCCACCGCGGCATAGCTCTGCCGGGTGGCGTGCATATCCGGCCAGACGATCTTGCGGCAAGGCCACATCATCCAGGTCCGCGCATGGAGCCCGAACTCGGCAGGCATCCGAAAACCAAGATCCTGTGGTGTCGGTGATTGATGCAGCATGGCAGAGTCCCGAAGAAAAGCGTTGCGAAGGATAATCACATGAGATTTTATTAGGACAAAGCGCGAAATAATCATATTTATGGCAAAAATTACTCATGAATAACCCGTACCGATCCCTGCCACCCCTCACCGCGCTGGTGGGGTTCGAGGCCGCGGCCCGGCATGGCAGCTTTTCCCGGGCCGCCGAAGAGTTGAACATCACCCAATCCGCCATCAGCCATCAGGTGCGCACCCTCGAGGACCATCTGGGGCAGCCGCTGTTTCACCGTATCGGGCGCCGGATTGACCTGACGGATGCCGGCAGGGACCTTCGGCAAACCGCTCAGGAGGCGCTTGAGACGGTTCGTCATGGGGTACGCCGCCTGCATGCCTATACCAAACCCGGTTCGGTCATCGTGATGATGTCGCCGGCGCTGGCACAGGGCTGGTTTCTGCCGCGCCTGGCAAGATTGCGGGCGGCCCTGCCGGATGTTGAACCCTGGCTGCACACCACGGACGAAACATGGGTGCCGGAAGAGGCCGAGATCGACATCTCGATCTCGACCCGGCCGTGGCAGGACGACGGGACAATCACCGCGCCACTGACGACCGACCGGCTTTGGCCGATGGCCGCGCCGACGCTCGCCGTGTCCCTGCCCGATGACCCGGACCAAACGCGCCTGGATACCGCGCCGCTCCTGCATGACGAGGGAGTGGATGACTGGCAAAAGTGGTTCGCCAAGGCGCAATCTGGGCGGAAGGATTTCTCCAGCGGCCTCAACTTCTCCGACCCGGGAATGATGCTGCAGGCCGCGGCGCTTGGCCATGGTGTCTGCCTCGGATCGGAAATCCTGGCGCGTCCCCTGCTCGACCAAGGAGGCCTTGTTCGCGTGGGCTCATCACATCTCGAGTGCTCCCAAGGGTTCCATATCTCCGCCTGGAAACGCACCCTCTCCCGCCAAGCCGTGACCGATACTTGGCAATGGCTTTGCGATCAGGCCCTGGAAGACTGAAACCTGCTCGGTCGGACGCCGGGGATTTGCAACAATCCAACGGAGTGGCCCCCTGCCCGGCAGGCATCAACCATGTCGGACCCATCCCACTGGTGCCACATCACCCGGCTCGGTGAGCTCAAACCCGAACGACCGCTGAACAAACTGTACTGTGGGTCGATGTCAACGCACGAGTTGTGACCAAACCATTCCGGCGACGTAGATTCCGGCACCAAATGAGAGATGGGCGATCAAGCTAAGACAATCGCTGAGCCCGGGCGAAGGCGCCTATCTGCTGATGCACGTCATAATGTCAACGATCCGGATGAACTACGCTCAGCCGCCCGAAGGCAAAGTTGAACAACAGGTAGCACCTGCGCGAGAAAAGGCTCTGGTCGCCCTGGTTGTTGTTGGAATGTCGTTCCTTCCTTTTCTGTCGATCGCAACGCCGTTGTTCGATTTTGCCAGGATCAACAGCCCCACCATGCTTCTGATGGCCGGTTCCTGCCTCGCACCTGTCGGCCTGATCCTGTTCTGGCGGGCTCATGCAGGTCTCGGCGACAACTGGTCGCCGATCCTGGAACGGAAAGAAAAGCAGCAACTTGTGACATGGGGCGTATATTCCAAATTGCAGCATCCGATGTATTCGGCCATCTTTCTGCTCGCGTTTGCGCAGGCATGCCTGATTGGCAACTGGATCGTGGGTTTGTTCGGGCTCTTTTCGGTTGCAACGCTGTGTGCGCTGAGGATTGATGATGAAGAGGCCATGATGCGCTCCGAATTTGGAACCGAATGGGAGAGGTACGCAGGAGGCACGTCCGGCCTTTTTTACCTGCCTAGAAGTCGCATAGGGAAACGTCGGTGAACGTAATCTCTGGATGCCTCAGAAGAAGGGCCTCCGCATAAGAACAATCCGGGCGCGCGGTTCAAATGAACCGGCACCCGGACATGACCTTCCCTTCTAACCCCCGCTGGGGTCAGAACCGTTTTGTAAAGGCCAGCGTCGCGTTCATCGGTGCGCCGACGGCCACGTTGTTGTTGTTGGCTGCTGAGGTGTAATAGACCTCGTCGGTCACGTTCTCGATGAAAAGAGTTACTTCCGCATCGTCGGTGATCTTCTTCGACGCCCCGATATCGAACCGGATATAGGATGGCAGCTCGGTCAACACAGTCGGGGATGTTGTCGTCCGCTTTTCACTTTCGTAGATGGCTGCGCCGAAGACCCGCCAATCATTGTTGAACTCGTAGGCCAAACGCAAAGAGGCTGCGTGTTGTGGCACATTCCGGAGCCTTGTCCCTTTGGGCAGTGCGGGATTTTCATTGTTGCTGATGGCTGTATCCAGATAGGTGTAGGCCGCGCCGAAACTCCATCCGTTGCCCAGGTCGCCAGCGAGATCAAACTCGAAACCCTCGCTTCGCACCGACCCGATATTGACCGCACGCCCGAAGGCCGGAAAGGGTGCTGCTTCGATGAGATTATCCTTGTCCGTCCGGAAGAGTGCCGCGGTTCCAACCAGGTTTCCGTCCAGCGCGTTGAATTTGAGACCAATTTCGTAGTTTTCGGCCGTTTCCGGAAGAATTTCGTTTCCGTTCACATCCGTCAATCCAACCTGGTCCTGAAAGCGGAATGTGTCGGAGTAGGAATGACCTGAGCCCCAAGTTTCCTCCACCTTGCGGAGAGTCCTTGGTTTGGGTTTGATCGCCTTACGCGGCCAGTTTGT
>NZ_JASHJC010000009.1 GCF_030733385.1 Roseovarius sp. MMSF_3359
CCCAGACGCGCTCGGGCGACGATTTGGGCGCCTGGGTCTTGCGCTCCGGTCAGGTGACTACGGGTTTCCGCCTTGTCGTAGCCTGGCGATCATGCGCGCGCTGCGCCGAAGGATTGTGGCCCCGGCACCGATGCAGATAATCCAAAGGCCGACGAGAAGGACCGGTGCGGCGGTCCAGAAGGCCGCAATCACGGCAGCGAGAGTGACCGTGGCCATTCGTTGTGGTTTGGCCATCGGCCCGCAGAAATCGTTTTCGGTGGTCGTTGCGCGGCCCAGCTCACGGATATAGGCAGTACCGACGGCCAGCGTCGCGGCGGCCCAACCCAGTTCTGGCTGACCGATGCCATGGCCGAGCCCCACGAGGATCAGGATATCTGACACCCGATCCGGTGCCTCGTTCCAGAAGGCGCCGTCCGGTGTCCCTTTGCCACCTTCGACCGCCACGAGGCCGTCGAGAAGATTGCAGATCAGCCGGAGCTGACAACAGAGCGCCGCCGCCAGCAGGAGTGCGGCACGCATCGCCCCCTCTGCGGTTGAACCGATGTAGAGCGCCAATCCGGCCAAGGCGGCAAACACCATGCTGGCGATGGAAATCTGGTTCGGTGTGATGGCAGTCCTGGCAAGCGCGCGGGTCAGGCCCTGCGCCCACCCGGTATTTCGGCTCGCAATCGGGCGGCGGTCGGTCATCGGCGATCATTTCTCCACATCAGGAAGTTATACGTGATCGCATAGAGCGATGCGACGGAATACGGAACGCTGATCGTGCGCAGGATCTCGGGTGTGCTGGCAAGCCAATGCGCACCGTTGAGGAGGCAGAGCGAAGATGCCAGCGCGATCACCGGCGGCAGCCACCAGCCCAACTGCCGGCGAAGGCTGGCCCGCAGGGCGTCCAGCGTGCGTTTCAACGCATAGGTGATCGCGCCGGACAGCGCCCCCTGGACCAGCCCGGCCAAGAGCGGTTTGGGCATCGGGTGGCCGCTATTGGCATAAAAGGCCCAACCGCCCATCGCGAGAGCCCCCACCAGAACATGTATGATCGGGCTTTGCGCCAGCCGGCCAATCAAACGTGCCACCAATAGCGGGTCAGATGAAAGAAAATCGGGGCGGCGAAGATGACAGAGTCAAGCCGGTCGATGAAACCGCCATGGCCGGTAATGACATCGCCCCAGTCCTTTACCCCCCGGTCGCGTTTGATCGCTGACATGACCAGCCCGCCGAAAAAGCCCATCAGCGCGATAATGAGCGCCATGAGGCCGGCCTGCCAAAAGGTGAACGGTGTCACCCACCAGAGGCACGCACCCAGCAAGGTTGCACTGGCGACGCCGCCAACGAACCCCTCGACCGTTTTGGAGGGCGACAGGGAAGGCGCGATCTTGGTGCGGCCCAGCAGTTTGCCCCAGACATATTGCAACACGTCACTGGCCTGCACCACGATGATGAGAAAGGCCACCAACTGGATGTTCTGACTTTCAAAACCGGGGATGTTGAGGCTCAGGAGCGCAGGCACATGAGAGACGAAATAGATCGTGACCATCGCCGCCCATTGCACCTCCGCCACGCGGATCAGGAAATTCCCGACCTCGCCCCGGAGCGCCGAAATCACCGGCATCAGCAGGAAGACATAGACCGGGATCAGCACCGTGTAGAACCCGTACCAATCCGTGTAGACCAGTACGTATTGCAGCGGCAGCACGACAAAAAACACCGCCGCCAGCATCCAGTGATCGGCGCGCCGCGCGTTGGTCAGCGTGATGAACTCCCGCAGGGCATTGAACGAACAGACCGCGAAGAGGATTGTCACTCCGGGTCTACCCCAAAGAAAGGCCAGCCCGAGCAGCGCCACCATCACCCACCACGCCCAGATCCGCGCATTGAGGTTCTCGATCACCGATTGGCTCGGCCCGTCGCCCACGCGCATCGAAAGCACGCCCCCGATCAGGGAGGCGATGGCCAGCACGGTGAACACACCGATCATCAGCGGCATCAGGGTTTCATGATCCACTTGATGCCTCCTCTCGGCTGGTTTCCGGGGCAAGGTTCAAAACCGCTTCCTGCGCGCGGGCAAGGAATGCCTCTTTGCTTTCGCCCTCCTGCAACCGGATGGCCGCGCCAAAGGTACAGGTGCAGATGTAAGGGATCGGGATGACCTCTCCCCGGGGCAAAGCACGGTTCAGGTTCTCGATCCAGACTGGCACAAACCGGACCTTGGGCCGCTTGCAAGCGACGTGATAGATGCCGGTCTTGAAAGGCAAAAGGGCCTCACCGGTATCATTACGGCGGCCCTCGGGGAAAATGATAAGGCTTGATCCGCCATCCAGCGCCTCGGCCATCTGGTCCACAGGATCGAGGTCGCGTGCCTCGGGACGGCGGTCGATCAGCACTGCATTGATGACATGGCGGCCGATATAGCTCCGGATCGGTGAGGTCAGCCAATAATCCGCCGCCGCCACGGGCCGTGTTTTCCATCGAAGCCTGGGCGGGAGTACGGCCCAGATCAAAATGAAATCGCCATTGCTGGTGTGATTGGCAAAATAGATGGTCTGCTCATCGCGCGGGGCTTCATCCCGCCAATTCCCCCGCACGGCGGTGATGAACCGGGCAAACCCGATGATGAGATAGGCAACCAGATACCCCAAGAGGCGCATTACATTTCCCTGTCCGCCCGTTGGGCTTTTTGCGGTTCAGTCTGACCTGTGGCAGGGAATGAAATCAAGTCAGGTTATTGATACCCCACGGCGCTTGCGGACAATCCGACCATCCGGTCACACACCGTCGCGGGAAAGTAAGCGTCACGGCGACGAAAGATCCGAGGCGGAGGCCGGAGGCCGACAACGAGATATCAAGCGTGCGCGGAAGCGCACTCCTCTAGATAACCTGCAAAAGAAGAAGCCCCGGTCAAGCGATGCCTGCCGGGGCGTCAAAAGCTCTGAAAGTAGGCTTAGCTGGTGGTCGGCAGGATCACGATCTCGACCCGGCGGTTCTGTGCCTTGCCCGCTTCGGTCAGGTTCGAAGCGATTGGTTGATCCTCGCCACGCCCAAAGGCGTTGATGCGGTTAAAGGCAACCCCGCCATCCATGAGAACATCCGCCACAGCATTGGCGCGCCGCACCGACAGATCCTGGTTGTAGGAAGCCGAACCGGTGTTATCCGTATGACCCACGACCTGCACGGTCGATTGCGGGTACTCGTTCAGACTTGCCGCGACCTTCAGCAGATCACTGCGCAATCCCCCGTTCACGCGGAAACTGTCGGTGGCAAACAGGATATCCTGCGGCATGCTCAGGATCAGGCGATCACCGGTATTGGTGATGGTGATCCCGTCATTGTCGAGCTGCTGGCGCAACTCCGCCTCTTGCCGGTCCAGCGAATAGCCAATCCCTGCGCCGATTGTCGCCCCGGCAACGCCACCGATCAAGGCGCCCTTGCCGCGGTCGTCACTGACGATTGCGCCCAGGCCTGCGCCAACAAGACCGCCGATCAAAGCGCCCTGTCCGGTTTTCTGGTTCGGGTTTTGTTGGCCGCCACCGACCTGACCGGGGTCGGTGCAGGCGGTTGCCAGCAACAATGACGCGCCCGCCATCAGCAGGAGGGGTTTCTTGGTTTGTATCATGTTAATTTGCCTCGTAATTCACACCCGCTACGTCGGGCTTGGCCCGATGTTATGCAATAACACGCCATCTCCCAAGGGAATAAACAGGGGAATTCGGCACCATTTCGCGCATATTTGATCGCGTTTGCCGAGAAAAAAGCCGCGTCGTGGCTTGAGATCACCTTGCGCGTCACCGGACCTGTGACCGCTCAGGCCTCTTCAATCACGGACGCGGCTCGTGGCGTCTGGTAACGCCTCATCGCGTCCTGGTGCACCTGTACGCACTCGATCAGCGCCTCGACCAATTCAGGCACCAGGGTTTCGCTGATAGGCCGTGTCGTCGAGATACGTATGAGTTGCCGGCCTTCGCTCTTGAGAAACGCCGCCGTGAGCCGTCCGTATTCATAGGCAAGTGCCTTGCTGCGATGGCCAGAGAAATCGAGCGGCGCCCCCAGGCGAAAATCCTCATAGCCATAACGCCAGGCCCGCGAACGCACCATTTCCTGCGCGGTGATCCAGTTGTCTCGAAACTGTGTCATGGCATCTCCAGGGCTTCCCCAAAGATACCACGTAGCTCACGTCGTGCAAAACCTGCGAGGTGTCAGACCTCGGCCCGCGCACTTTCCCAGGCCAGGATGGCGCGTTTCACGGGCAGACCCCAGTGATACCCCCCGAGGCCGCCGGATTTGCGCAGCGCACGGTGGCAGGGAATGAGGAAACTGACCGGGTTGCGCCCGACCGCCGTGCCGACGGCGCGAACGGCGCGGGGGCGGCCAATCGACTGAGCGATCTCGGAATAGGTGGTGACATTGCCCGAGGGGATCGAGAGAAGGGCCTCCCATACCTTGATCTGAAAAGGCGCGCCGATCATGTAGAGCGGCACTTTCTCGGTGGCTTGCCCCCCCGCGCCATAGGCGTCGAGAACCCAGGGGCGCAGCATCATCGGGTCTTCGACAAACGCGGCATTGGGCCAGCGGCCGACAAGATCCTCCATCGTTGCCTCTTCGCCCGCTTCGCTGGCAAAGCCGATGCCGCAGATGCCCTTTTCCGTCCCCATCACAAGGCTCAGGCCAAAGGGGCTGTCGAACCAGCCCCAATAGATTTTCAACCCGTCCCCCTTGCGGGCAAACTCGCCGGGGCTCATGGCCTCCCACCGCAGGAACAGGTCGTGCAGCCGCCCGGAGCCGGAAAGACCAAGCTCGTGCGATGTCTCAAGGGTCGTAAACCTTTGCGCCAGAAGCGATTTGGCATGCCCAAGAGCAAGATACTGCTGATACCGCTTAGGCGACACACCGACCCAAGAGGTGAACAGTCGTTGGAAATGCGCCGGGCTCATGTCCATTTCTGCCGCCAGGTCATTCAGCGGCAAAGGCTCTTCCGCCTGGTCGATCAGGTCGATCGCCCGTCGCATGACGTGATAGTGATAGCTCTGCTGCGGTTCGGCGTTCATCGCGGGCTTCCTTGGTAACGTGTGATTGAATTTAGCGGTCACGCCTGCCCCATGCGACCCGAATATTGCGCATTGCAGGATTTCCCGGCATAGGGGGCGGATGGCAAAGCAGCTTGACTATCATACGATCCGCGAGATCTTTACTCGCTTCCATGCGGCAGATGCCGAGCCCAAGGGCGAGCTGGAGCATGTGAACGTCTACACGCTGGTTGTCGCCGTCGCACTGAGCGCACAAGCCACCGATGCGGGGGTGAACAAGGCCACGCGGGCGCTGTTCAAGATTGCCGATACCCCACAAAAGATGCTCGATCTGGGGATCGACAGCCTGACCGAGCACATCAAGACCATCGGGCTTTACCGCCAAAAGGCCAAGAACGTGATGAAACTCAGCCAGATCCTGGTGGATGAGTACGGCGGTGAAGTCCCCAATTCCCGCGCCGCGCTGCAATCGCTGCCGGGCGTCGGGCGCAAGACGGCCAATGTGGTGCTGAACATGTGGTGGGGGATGCCGACGCAAGCGGTGGACACCCATATCTTTCGCGTCGGCAACCGCACCGGCATTTGCCCTGGCAAGGACGTGGTCGCGGTCGAACGCGCCATCGAAGACCAGATCCCCGCCGACTTTCAACACCATGCGCATCATTGGCTGATCCTGCATGGCCGGTACCATTGCAAGGCGCGCAAACCGCTGTGCGGCACCTGCATCATTCGTGACTTATGTGAATTCGAGGACAAGAACCTATGACCAAGTATCAGGCCGTCGGTATCGGCAACGCCGTCGTGGACGTGATCTGCCAGAGCGACGACACGTTCCTGGCGACCCATGGGATCGACAAGGGTATCATGCAGCTCATCGAGACCGAACGCGCCGAGTATCTCTATGCGCAGATGGAAAACCGCGCGCAGATGCCGGGCGGATCGGTGGCCAACACGATTGCGGGCCTGGGCGCGATGGGCCTTGGTACCGCTTTTATCGGGCGGGTTTGCGATGATGAATTGGGCCGTTACTACGCGGCGACCATGGCCGAAGCCGGTACGGATTTCGTCAATGTGCCCGTGGCGGGCGGCGAGCTGCCCACCTCGCGGTCGATGATTTTTGTCTCGCCCGACGGAGAGCGGTCGATGAACACCTATCTGGGCATTTCGACGGAACTGGATGCAGGTGATGTCGATGATGCGGTGGCCGGGGGCGCAGGGCTCTTGTTCCTCGAAGGCTATCTCTACGACAAGCCCAAAGGGAAGGCCGCCTTCACCGAGGCCGCGCGCGCCTGTCGTGCGGGGGGTGGCATGGCCGGTATCTCCTTGAGCGACCCGTTTTGCGTCGACCGTCACCGCGACGATTTCCGCAAGCTGGCGAAAGAGCTCGATTATGTTCTGGGCAACGAACATGAGTGGAAATCGCTCTATCAGACCGATGATTTGGGCGCGGCACTTGAACAGGCGGCGCAAGATAGCGGGCTGATCGTTTGCACCCGCTCGGGCCATGATGTGGTCGTGACCCGCGCGGAGGAGACGGTTTCGGTCCCGGTGCAGGAGATCACGCCCGTTGACGCCACCGGAGCCGGCGACCAATTCGCGGCCGGGTTCCTTTACGGCGTGGCCACGGAACAACCGCTGGAGGTCGCGGGCCGCATGGGGTGTATCGCTGCAGCCGAAGTCATCAGCCATTACGGCGCCCGTCCTGAGCGGGACGTGAAAGAGATGTTCCGTTCCGAGGGCCTGATCTGAAGCTTTTCTGATCGGGCGCGCCTTGGGCTTGGGCCATATCCAGAAATCAAGTTTTGCTTCTTGATATTATCCCTAATTAGGGATATATATGCTGCATGAATGAGACAACCCGCGATCGAGATAATCAGACCTTGGTGCTGGCGCTGCTACGCAGTCATCAGCGGTTTCACCGCGCCATGGGGCCAGTTTTCCGCGCAGCGGATCTGACGCCATCACAGTGGGACGCGCTGGAGACGCTTGGCAACAAGGGAGCGTTGTCGATCAACGATCTTATGCGGCTGACGCTAAGTACGTCAGGAAACCTCGATGTTGTCATCAAGAACCTGATGCAGGCGGGATTTGTCGAGAAGACCGTGGATGAGGTCGACCGCCGGGCGCGGGTTCTGCGGCTGACACCGGCCGGGCGACGCAAAGTGGATGATTTCATGCCGACGCATAATCACGCGCTTGAACAGATCTTCGGGCAACTGACCAAGACGCAGAAGTATCAAGCCATCAAGACCCTCAACCAGCTCCGCAAGAAACTACCGCAACCCTAGAAAGGGCAGTCCATGACAAACCGAACCTTCTTGTCCGCGCATGGCGTGATTTACATGTTCTTCGCCCTAGCTCTGTTCTTTATTCCAACGGTTCTTTGGCCCAATTATGGCCTGCAACTGAACGACCAATATGCCGTGTTTCTGTCGCAGCATAATTCGATTTTTCTGGGTGGGATCGGGATCATCAGCTTCCTTTTCCGTGATGCGGTAGAAGGCAGCGATGCGGCGAGAAAGGTGTTGACCGGTTTGCTTTGGACGAATGTGCTGGGCGTCGTCATCACACTTTATGCCTGCTTCACCGGGATTTTCACCGGTTTTGGCTGGTCCGATCCGATCTTCTTTGCGCTGCTTGCCGTTCTGTGTGTCGTGCAGTTGGGCCGGAACCGGTGACACGCCCGACTACAAGGCGAAAAACCATATCACTTAGGAGGCAAACGTCATGAGTACCCTGAAAATCTGGGACCTGCATATGACCTATGACGGTCCGATCACCGACGAGTTTCTCGCCGGAACAAAGCAATTGGCCGAAAGCATTGCCGAAGAGCCCGGCATCATCTGGAAAATCTGGACGGTTGAGGATGGCACCAACCACTATGGATCGACCTACCTGTTTCGTAACCGCGAGTATCTTGAGGCCTACAAGGCGATGCATGTGAAACGCCTCGAAGCGATCGGGATTACAGTGACGGCGGACCACGTCTTCGACATCATGGAAGACGTGAGCGCCATAAACAACGCCCCGCTTCAGGACTAAGGCGGTTGGGACCTGGCCCTAGTCCCCGTCCACTTCGTGCCTCGCCCAGAGGTCGGGGCGGCGTTCACGGGTCAACTCTTCCGACTTTTCCCGACGCCAGCGGGCCACTTTGCCATGATCGCCGGAGGTCAGGATTTCGGGGATTTTGTGACCCTTCCATTCCGCCGGGCGGGTGTAGTGAGGATGCTCCAGCAGCCCGCTGGAATGGCTTTCCTCCTCGGCGCTTTCGGCATTTCCCAGAACCCCTGGGAGGAGGCGAACCGTGGCGTCGATCATGGCCTGGGCCGCAATCTCCCCACCGGTCATCACGAAATCGCCCAGGGACACTTCTTGTACCTGATAGTGATCGAGCACCCGCTGATCGACACCTTCAAACCGTCCGCAAAGCAGCGTGATACTGGGCAGGGCCGCCCATTCCCGTGCCATCGCCTGGGTAAAGGGTACGCCACGCGGGCTGAGATAGACGATGGGCGCTCCCTTCGGCGCTTTGGCCTGGGCTGCGTCAATGGCCTTGCCCACCACATCGGCGCGCAGGACCATGCCGGCGCCGCCCCCGGCCGGGGTGTCGTCGACATTACGGTGGCGACCCTCGCCGAACGCACGCAATTCGATGGTCTCAAGGGTCCAGAGCCCATCGGAAAGCGCCTTGCCGGTCAGGCTTTCACCCAGAACGCCGGGAAAGGCCTGCGGGAACAGCGTGATGATTTGCGCGGCCCACGCATCCTTCAGCGTGGGCGTTGGCGTCATCAATTCCCGCGGCGCCAGCGAGGCGCGGATGGATTTGCGGCCATGGGATCGGTTTTTGTCTGTCATGGGCGGGGGAGTACCGCCCGGGCGCCGTGCTGGCAAGCGCGATGGCTTGGCAGCGGGCCTGCCGACCCTATTGGAGCAGGGACCCAACCTGTTGCGCAAATGGCCTATTTCCCCGCGAAGGGTTAACGCGCTATACCTGCCTTGCGTCCTTTCCGTTACCCAAGTGACTGGCGCGCGACAAGACTTTGGACGGACCTGAATGCCCCTTCTTCTTCTGATCGAGCAGATCCTGAACGGCCTCCAGTTCGGGGTGATGCTGTTCCTGATGGCGGCGGGGCTCACGCTGGTCTTTGGCGTGATGGGGCTCATCAACCTCGCCCATGGGTCGCTCTACATGATCGGTGCATTTGCGGCGGCGGCGACGGCGGCGGCCACCGGGTCATTTCTGCTGGCCCTGGTGGCGAGCCTGACGGCGGCGGCCATCGCGGGCGTGATTGTCGAGATGACCGTGATGCGCCGCCTCTATGACCGAGACCACCTGGATCAGGTGCTGGCGACCTTCGCGCTGATCCTGATCTTTTCCGAAGGCACGAGGTGGCTATTCGGATCCTTCCCACTTTACCTCGACACGCCGGGCTGGCTTTCGGGCAGCACCGTGCTGCCCTTCGGCATCACCTATCCCAAGTACCGCCTTGCGATCATCCTGGTGGGGCTGGCCGTCGCGATGGGCCTTTTCGCCATGATTGCCCGTACGCGCATCGGCATTCAGATCCGTGCGGGCGAAAACGACCGCGAAACGGTGGGTGCGCTCGGCGTCAACATCGCCCGGCTCTATACACTGGTCTTTGCGCTGGGTGCGGCGCTTGCAGGCTTTGCCGGGGCTTTGATTGGCGCGATACAATCGGTGCAGGTCGGCATGGGCGAACCGGTGCTGATCCTGGCCTTTGTGGTGATTGTCATCGGCGGCATCGGCTCGATCAAGGGGGCTTTTGTGGGCGCGATCCTCGTGGGTCTCACCGATACGCTGGGCCGGTCGCTCCTGCCGGTGTTGTTCGGGCTGTTCATGGACACGTCATCCGCAACAACAATCGGATCATCCCTGGCGTCAATGTCGATCTATATCCTGATGGCGGCGGTTTTGATCTTCCGGCCCAGGGGCCTTTTCGGGACGGCCTAGATGATCCGGGAAAGCACTCTTAACGCCGCGCTCCTCATCCTGTTGCTGGCGGTACCATTGGCGGCGCTCCTGCTCGATGAGCCGTTCATCATCACGCTGGCTACCCGCGCGGTGATTTTCGCCATCGCCGGTGTGGGCCTCAACCTCGCGCTGGGCTTCGGCGGGCTGGTCAGCCTGGGTCACGCGGCTTTTTTCGGCATTGGCGGCTATGCGATGGGCATCCTCGCCTATCACGCCCAGACCTTCACGCCGATCATGGAATGGCCTTTCGTGATCCAAGGCACCAAAGCCATGCCCGTCATCTGGCTCACCGCTGTCGTCGCCAGCGCTATTGCCGCGCTAGGGATCGGCGTCTTGTCGCTTCGCACAACCGGTATCTATTTCATCATGATCACGCTGGCTTTCGGGCAAATGCTCTTTTTCTTCACGATAAGCTGGCCTGCCTATGGTGGCGAAGACGGATTGTCGATCTATGTCCGCAATGGCTTCGCCGGACTGAACACGATGGATCCGATCACCTTCTTTGCGATCTGTTACGGCCTGCTGCTTGCGGTGCTCTGGCTGGTGTCGCGGATCGCCAGGTCGCCTTTCGGCCTCGCCCTCGGGGCCGCCCGCCAGAACGAGGCGCGCATTCAGGCCGTGGGGCAGCGCCCCTTCACGCTCTACCTGGTCGCGTTCACCATTTCCGGTGCGATCACGGGGCTCGCCGGGGCGCTCTTTGCCGATCTCAACCGGTTCGTCAGCCCGACGATGTTTAGCTGGCAGACCTCGGGCGAAATCATGGTGTTCGTCATCCTCGGCGGCGTTGGCAGGGTGTTCGGCCCGGTTGCGGGTGCGGCGATGTTCATCTTTTTGGAGCATGTGCTGGGCGGTCTCAGCGAGTTCTGGCACATTTATCTGGGCGCGATCCTCCTGGGCATTGTGCTCTTTGCCCGGGGGGGGCTTATCGGCCTGGTTTCCGGGCGGGAGGTGGCGGATGACTGATCCGATCCTCGAAACCCGCGGCATCAGCAAGAATTTCGGTGCGCTGGTGGCGAGCAAGGACATCACGCTCGACCTCAGGCGCGGCGAAATCCATGCTCTGATCGGTCCGAACGGCGCAGGTAAATCGACGCTGATTCAGCAGATTGCGGGGGCGCTTCGGCCCGATGGCGGCCGCATCATGCTGTCGGGAGAGGATGTGACACCGCTCGGCACCGCCGCCCGCGCGCGCAAGGGCATGGGCCGGACGTTTCAAATCTCATCACTGGCCATGGAATATACCGTGCTGCAAAATGCGCTGCTTGGCGCGTTGGGGCAGCGGGGTGATGTATTCCGCTTTTTCCGTCCGGTGGCCCGGGACGCCCAGTTACGCGAAGCGGCAGAAACCGCACTTGCCCGGGTCGGCCTCAGCGACATGCACCACATGCGCACTGCCGAGTTGTCCCACGGCCAGCGCCGCCAGTTGGAGGTCGCCGTCGCCTTGACGCTGCAACCGCGCGTCTTCCTTATGGACGAACCGATGGCCGGGCTGGGCACCGAAGGCACCACGCAGATGGTGGGCTTTCTCGACGGGTTGCGCGCCGAGGCCCCCATTCTGCTGATCGAGCATGATATGGACGCGGTCTTCGCCCTGGCCGACCGGATCAGTGTTCTGGTCTACGGCGAGGTCATCGCCACCGGCACCGCCGCCGAGATCCGGGCCAACCCCCGCGTGCGCGAGGCCTATCTGGGCGAGGAGGCCGCCATATGAGTCTGCTTTCCCTCCGGAACGTCACCGCTTTCTACGGCCCTTCCCAGGCGCTTTTCGATGTGTCGCTGTCGCTGGAGGCAGGGCAGGTTCTGGCCCTGATGGGGCGCAATGGCATGGGCAAATCGACCACGGTCAAGGTGATCTGCAGGCTGCTGCCCAATGCGCAAGGGCAGGTGGCGTTTGATGGTCGTGACCTTTCGGGGTTGCCCGCCTTCCGGGTCGCCCGTCTGGGCATCGGGTTGGTGCCGGAAGGGCGCCGGTGCTTCACGAACCTGACGGTTTACGAAAACCTGATCGCCGTGGCCCGTCCCGGCGAATGGACCTTCGCGAAGGTCGTTGAGCTCTTTCCCGCCCTGCAGGAGCGCCGCGATCAGAACGCTGCGTCGCTTTCGGGTGGCGAGCAACAGATGCTGGCCATTGGCCGCGCGCTGATGACCAACCCGCGCCTGTTGATCCTCGATGAGGCCACCGAAGGGTTGGCGCCGGTGATCCGGCAGCAGATATGGGCCGCAATAGCCCGGCTGAAACAGGAAACCGGCATGGCGATCCTGGTGATCGACAAGTCGCTGTCGGAACTCGGCACGATTGCCGATAGTGCCGTCATCCTTGAGAAAGGCAGATCGGCATGGTCCGGCCCCTTCCGCGACCTGACCCCGGAACTGACCGACCGGTACCTCGGCGTTTGATCCGCCGCGCAAGGCGGCGCGAGCCTTACACCGGGATCAGTGCCCAATAATCCAGGTCAAGCATGACATGGGGCAGGTATTTCCCATCCTCGCCCTTGAGTGCAAAGGGCTCACCACCTTTGGTCGCCACCAACCGCAGCCGCAGCGCACCGACCCCGGGCGCACCGGTTTCGGCCTTGTCGAGCACCTCGGACCATGCCTTGATCGTATCTCCGGCATAGCAGGGGTTGGCATGGGTGCCGCCGTTGAGGCCCGCCACGATCTGCGCATTGGCAAGGCCATTGAAGCTGAGTGTCCGGGCCATCGAAATCACGTGCCCGCCATAGATCAGGCGCTGCCCGTCCGGTCGTGCCCCGGTGTCGAAATGCACCTTGGCAGTGTTCTGCCACAGGCGCGTGGCCATCATGTGTTCGGCCTCTTCGACAGTAACACCATCCACGTGGTCGATCTTTTCGCCCACCTCGTAATCGCCCCACCGATGCGGTTCGCCTGCGAGGGTGAAGTCATAACCGGTGAAGTCGAGGCCCTGCGGGATCACGAGATCGGTGGCCTCAAGCGCGGGTTTCAGAGTGGGGATCACTGGTTCAGGCGCCGGGGCTTCGGGGTCGCGTTTGCGCACCATCGCCCAGCGAATATAGTCCAGCACCACTTCGTTGCGCTGGTTGCGGCCCCTTGTCCGAACCCAGACCACACCGGATTTTCCGTTGGAGTTCTGTTTGACGCCGATGACTTCGGACGTGGAGTGGATCGTATCGCCTGCATAGACCGGCTTGAGCCAGCGCCCTTCGGCATAGCCGAGATTGGCCAGCGCGTTGAGTGAGATGTCCGGAACGGTCTTGCCGAAGACCACGTGGAACGCCGCGATGTCATCAAGCGGGCTGGCGGGCAGGCCACAGCCGCGGGCGAATTCATCTGACGAGTAGAGCGCGTGACGTGCCGGGTAGAGCGCGTGATAAAGTGCGCGTTCGCCGCCCGAAACTGTCCTTGGCACTGCGTGATGGATGGTTTCACCAACGGTGTAGTCTTCGAAAAAACGGCCTGGGTTTGTCTTCGCCATGGTCAGTGCTCTCCCAGTTTTGTCTCGGGTGTGTAGGTGCCTTCGGCCTCTTTCACAACGGCCTGTCCGCAGCGCATGACGCCGTTGGCCGCGTCAAAGGCGTAGGTTGGCGATCCGTGCAGTTCCCAGCCCTTGTTCAGGGCATCGGTAACCTTGTGGCAGAAGGCCGAAGTGTCATCGGCGCTGAGGAAGCGATAGAGTTTCATGGCATGTCCTTTACCCAAAAACCGGGTAGCCCAACCAGGTGTGAATGCCCGCAATCACGCCGTAGATGACAAGCGTGATGATGACGGCTTTGATCTCTTTGTCGCGCGGGGCGGGTTCCGGGCGCGTCCATTCAGGTTCCGCCCGGTTGAGCACGATCACCTCGACCACGGCCCAGGCCAGAAGCCCGCCGAAGAGGATGAAAGATGGCAGGTCGCCGTTGACCAGAATATGCGCCGTGGCCCAGACCTTGACAGCTGTCAGCATCGGATGGCGGATCCGGCGTGCCAGCGCGGTTTTGGCGCCGGCTGCGGCAAAGAGATAAACCGAGACGAGCATCAGAAGGTTGTTTATCCCGACCAGTGCCGCGTTGCGCCCCCAGAAATATGGCCCATCGGCCTGCCCATACCCTTTGACCATCAGCCAGATGCTGAGCAACAGCAGGACCGTCACGAGGCCGCGTCCCGCATTGCCCATCCCGGCCCGCAGATCCGGTGCAAGGCGCTTGAAGAGGTGTGCTGCGGTCCACAATGCCAGTCCAAGTACAAGCCAGATCATCGCATCTACTCCGCTGCCATCTCGGCGATGGCACTTGCCTTGGCAAGGATGCGTTGCGCCGCCACCACATGCAGGTTCTCCACGATTTGCCCGTCCACCACTGCGATGCCCTGACCCGAAGCCTGGCTTTCCTGATAGGCGGCGATCTGACGTTCGGCGAGGTCGATTTCCGACGATGTGGGCGCAAAGGCCGTATTTGTCACATCAATCTGCGCCGGATGGATCAATGTCTTGCCGTCAAAGCCCAGGTCACGCCCCTGTTCGCACTCCGCCTTGAGCCCGTCGCCGTCACGAAACCGGTTATAGACCCCGTCAATTGCCACGATCCGCGCGGCGCGGGCCGCCATGACGATCATCTGCAACGCGGTCATCAGCGGCAGGCGGTCGGCGCGGTAGCGGCTGCCCAAATCCTTGGTCAGGTCGTTCGTCCCGGTCACCAGCCCGCCAACACGGCCATGGGCGGCGATGTCGCGGGCGTTGAAGACGCTCACAGGCGTTTCCATCATTGTCCAGATCGGCGTGCCCGGGTCAAGCAGATCGGCCAAGTTGTCAACGTCGGAGCGTGTATTGACCTTGGGGAGAAGAATGGCGTCGGCACCGGCATCCCGCAGCACACGCACATCTTCGAGCCCCCATTTGGTGGTTAGCGCGTTGATCCGGACAATCTTGGCCCGTTTGCCATAGCCGCCGTCGCGCAGGGCCTGCGCCAGAGTTTCGCGTGCTTCGGACTTGGCATCGGGCGCAACCGCATCTTCGAGATCAAAGATGATCGCGTCGCAGGGCAGTGTGCGCGCCTTTTCCAGAGCGCGTTCCTTCGAGCCGGGTATGTAGAGAACCGACCGGTAGGGGTGGGTGCTGGCATCCATTTTGGTACGTCCTTTGCGCAGAGTCCCCGCAATAATCTTGCGCAGAGATGCCATTTATTGCCTGAAAACTTCAAGTATTTTTTCGCCGCAGCGCAGAATGTGCCGGAAAATTACAGAAACGGCCTTGGCATTAACCCTGTTTTGACACGTTCTTGTGCATGCTTTGTTCACATCGAAAAGGCAGGGACCCACCACAGAAAGGGTGTAACAATGAAAAAGATGACGAATATCTGTGCCGCCGTTGCGGTTCTGATGGCCGGTCCTGCACTTGCCCAATCCGGTGCCAACTGCGCCCCACGCGAGATGGTCGTGGACCGTCTGGCCAGCAAATATGGCGAAACCCGTCAATCCATGGGCCTTGGCGCCAACAACGCCGTCGTCGAGGTTTTCGCCTCTGATAGCTCGGGGTCCTGGACCATCACTGTCACGTCGGCAAACGGGCTGACTTGTCTGGTGGCCAGCGGTCAGGCCTTCGAGGAACTGGCCGAGGTATTGCCGGCGGAAGGCAACGACGCCTGATTTGTGGCGACGGGTGCATGGTTGACCTGCACCTTCGCCTCAGGTGAGCGCGTCCCAGATCAGCTTGAAGCCGGTCAGGGTAAGTGCAACATAGGTGATGGCGAAAAAGGTGCGTTCCGGCACCAGCCAATGGGCTTTGACGCCCAGCCAGGCCCCGAAAAGTGCAAACGGGCCCAGGATAAGATCAAGCTTCAGCGTATCTGCGGTGAAGATGCCGAGCCAGGCGTATGGGATGAATTTTATCACGTTCAGAAGCGCAAACAGCAAAACCGTTGTCGCCTGGAACCGGGTCTTGTCGATCCGCTGCGACAGCAGGTAGACGGCGGCGGCCGGGCCGCCTGCGTGACTGACGAAACTGGTGAAGCCAGCCACCAGACCGGCGAAAAGGCCCGCCCAGGCAGGCAGCGGTGATTGCCGGGGACGAAAGAGCCCCGACCGCGTGCCCAGTTGCCAGGCCACGAAAGCCAGCGAAATCCCCCCGATCAGAAGTCGAAACAGGTCTGCATCCGCGACCGTGTAGAGCAGGCCGCCTAATGCCGTGCCGGGGATGCCACCCCACAGCAGCAAGCGCGCATCCGGCCAGGACCACCGTCGCCAATAGGGTCGCAAGGTTGCGGCGTCGATCACCATCAGAAGCGGTAACATGATCCCGAGCGCCTGTGCCGGCGGCAGGACCAGCGCCAGAAGCGCGGCGCTGGCGAAAGCTACGCCTGAGCCGAATCCCCCCTTGGACACGCCGGCAAACGCCGCCGCGAAAGCGCCGATGACGATAATGTTGAAATCGTAACCTGCCATGCGATCCAGCTCTAAACCCCTGCGTGACACGGATTTAGCGCCCTTTCCCGCCAAGCGATAGGTCATCTGCTCGGCTATGCCGCACCGCGGCACTCTTGCGTATGGGGTCGAATAGGACTAGGCCCTTGTGCGAAATTTCAACCGACCGGAGACAAATCCAATGGCCAGACCCAAGATCGCACTGATCGGCGCAGGACAGATTGGCGGCACGCTTGCCCATCTCGCCGCGCTGAAGGAACTGGGCGACGTTGTCCTGTTTGACATCGCCGAAGGTACCCCCGAGGGCAAGGCTCTCGACATCGCGGAATCCGGCCCGTCCGAGGGTTTTGACGCCGCGATGTCGGGTACACAATCCTATGAAGACATTGCGGGCGCCGATGTTTGCATCGTCACCGCCGGTGTCCCGCGCAAGCCGGGCATGAGCCGCGATGACCTACTGGGGATCAACCTCAAGGTCATGAAATCCGTGGGCGAGGGCATCCGTGACCATGCGCCGAATGCGTTTGTGATCTGCATCACCAACCCGCTCGATGCCATGGTCTGGGCGCTCCGTGAATTCTCGGGCCTGCCGCGCGAGAAAGTCTGCGGCATGGCCGGTGTGCTCGACAGCGCGCGTTTCCGCCACTTCCTCAGCGAGGAATTCGGCGTTTCGATGCGTGACGTGACGGCCTTCGTTCTTGGCGGGCATGGCGACACGATGGTGCCGCTGACCCGCTATTCGACCGTGGCAGGTATCCCGCTGCCGGATCTGGTCAAAATGGGCTGGACGACGCAGGAAAAGATGGACGCGATTGTACAGCGCACCCGCGATGGTGGTGCCGAGATCGTGGGCCTGCTGAAGACCGGATCGGCCTTCTATGCGCCAGCCACCTCGGCAATCGAAATGGCCGAGGCCTATCTCAAGGACCAAAAGCGCGTTCTGCCCTGCGCCGCCTATGTTGATGGCGCCTACGGTCTGAACGGCTTCTACGTGGGTGTTCCCACGGTGATCGGCGCCGGCGGTATCGAAAAGGTGGTCGAGATCAAACTGAACAGTGACGAGCAGGCGATGTTCGATAGCTCAGTAGATGCTGTCAAAGGGTTGGTCGAGGCCTGCAAAGGGATCGACGGTTCGCTGTCCTGATCCTGACCAGACTGCAATCTGCCATGGCCCCGCATGTCACCGCATGCGGGGCTTTTCAATTTCGGAGGCAAAAGCATGAGCGATGAACGGGGCGAAAGTACCGATGTCTACCTCGCCTTCCAGGTGATCCCCCGGGTGAGAGAGGGCAATAACTTCGAGATCGTCGACAAGGCGATCGAGGTGGTCAAAGCTGCCGGTGTGCCATTTCAAGTTGCCGCAATGGAAACAACCATGCGAGGTGACCTTGACCGCCTTCTGGACATCGTGAAGCAGGCGCAGCAGCGGTGCCTGGATGCCGGTGCGGTCGAGGTCATCACCAACATCAAGATCCACAACCGCACGTCCGAGGCGACCGACACCTTCTGCACCTATGGTCGGGGCGTGACCAAGGCCAACCACATGTTTGTCGATCCCTGATGCAATCACCCAAAACGATTCTTTTGCTTTTGCAGGTGATATCAATATCCTGACTTTTGTGATCACACGATTTAACGCTGTGATCACAAAACTGGAAAAATGCCGCCAAATCACGGTCAATTGATAGAAAACGGTTTAATCCCGTGCTGCGGTTGTGGGTATATCGGACATATTCGCAGCTAAACGGGATTTTTTCATGAACATCCACGAGTATCAGGCGAAGGCACTTCTTCGCTCCTACGGCGCGCCCGTATCGGACGGACGTGTCGTTCTTCGCGCAGAAGAGGCCAAGACAGCCGCCGGTGAAATGGACGGCCCCCTTTGGGTGGTCAAGGCGCAAATCCATGCGGGCGGTCGCGGCAAAGGCAAGTTCAAAGAGGCCGGTGCCGGGGACCAGGGCGGTGTGCGTCTGGCCAAATCGGTCGAAGAAGCTGCGGATGAGGCCAAGAGGATGCTGGGCCGGACGCTGGTGACCAAGCAAACCGGCCCGGCGGGCAAGCAGGTCAACCGGATTTACATCGAAGATGGCTCGGGCATCGACAACGAGATGTATCTGGCGCTTCTGGTCGACCGTGGGTCGAGCCGCGTCAGCTTCGTCTGCTCGACCGAGGGCGGGATGGATATCGAGGAAGTCGCCGAAAAGACGCCCGATAAGATCCTGAGCCTGAGCATCGACCCGGCCACAGGCTACCAACCGTTCCACGGACGCCGGATCGCGTTTCAACTGGGTCTCAAGGGGCCGCAGGTCAAGCAATGCGTCAAGCTGATGGGCACGCTCTACAAGATGTTCTTGGAAAAGGACATGGAGATGCTTGAGATTAACCCGCTCATCACCACGGACAAGGGCGATCTGAAATGCCTGGACGCCAAGATGGGGTTCGATTCGAACGCGGTCTACCGCCATCCGGACATCGCCGAGCTGCGCGACGTGACCGAGGAAGACCCCAAGGAGCTGGAAGCGTCGAAATACGACCTGAACTACATTGCGCTTGATGGCGAAATCGGGTGCATGGTCAATGGCGCGGGCCTTGCGATGGCGACGATGGACATCATCAAGCTCTATGGCTCCGAGCCTGCCAACTTCCTCGACGTGGGGGGCGGCGCCACCAAGGAGAAGGTGACCGAAGCCTTCAAGATCATCACCTCGGACCCGAACGTCAAAGGCATCCTGGTGAATATCTTTGGCGGCATCATGCGCTGCGATGTGATCGCCGAGGGCGTCGTGGCCGCGGTCAAAGAGGTTGGCCTCCAGGTACCGCTGGTGGTGCGGCTCGAAGGGACCAACGTGGAGAAGGGCAAGGACATCATCAACAATTCCGACGTGGACGTAATCGCCGCGGATGACCTCAAGGACGGTGCACAGAAGATCGTGAAGGCGGTCAAAGGGTAATCGATTGCACCGGGTGATCATCATAGCAGTATCGATTGCGGCGTCGACCGGTCCCGTTGGCGCGTCAGGATACGGATTGTCTTCATGCCCCAAGCACTTGGCACCGGTCTGCGCATTCTGCGCTGAGGAAATCGACACAGCTATTCAAGAGCATGCCGACAACGTTGTGCAGCTATCGCTGGGAAGCCCAATTTTTGTCGGAGACAACGCAACCATGGAAGAACCATCGGGTCGCAAGCTGGTCTTCCCGGATGCCGAAGTTGTTGTTGATCAGGGTGTTATCGAAGCGCACGTGGAATGCTCCCTTGATCGCAAAACGGAAAAGCCGAACGGGCTCATCGTTTGGTTTCGAAGAAACCCGGTCGCGTCAATTTACGCCGCTGAAAGCGACGAGCTTGAGATCGCTATGGATAGCTTGCCTGACGGCGTGAGCCGCCCAGTCATATCATACATACATAAACCATTGCGTCCAAAGGGCGCTGAATAAGGAGACAGCTCACGATGGCAGTCCTCATAGACGAAAACACCAAAGTCATTTGTCAGGGCCTGACCGGCTCGCAAGGGACATTCCACACCGAGCAGGCCATCGCCTATGGCACCAATATGGTGGGCGGGGTGACGCCGGGCAAAGGCGGGCAGACGCATCTGGACCTGCCGGTCTTCAACTCGGTTCACGAGGCCAAGCATGCGACTGAGGCGAATGCGAGCGTGATCTACGTGCCGCCGCCCTTTGCGGCAGATTCAATCCTCGAAGCGATCGATGCCGAGATGGAAGTGATCATCTGCATTACCGAGGGCATCCCGGTGCTCGACATGATGCGGGTGAAGCGCGCGCTCGAAGGGTCCAGCAGTCGCCTTGTCGGGCCGAACTGCCCCGGGGTCATCACGCCCGATGCCTGCAAGATCGGCATCATGCCGGGCCATATCCACAAGCGCGGGTCCTGCGGCGTTCTCAGCCGCTCCGGCACGCTGACCTATGAGGCGGTCAAGCAGACCTCTGATCTGGGCCTGGGTCAGTCCACCGCCGTAGGCATCGGCGGCGACCCCATTAAAGGCACCGAGCATATCGACGTGCTGGAATGGTTCCTCGCCGATGACGAGACCGAGTCGATCATCATGATCGGTGAAATCGGGGGCAGCGCCGAGGAAGAAGCCGCGCAATTCCTGATCGACGAGAAGAAAAAGGGCCGCTGGAAGCCAACTGCGGGCTTCATCGCAGGTCGCACCGCCCCTCCGGGCCGTCGTATGGGCCACGCCGGTGCCATCGTTGCGGGCGGCAAAGGCGGCGCCGAAGACAAAATCGAAGCCATGCGCGCCGCCGGAATTGTGGTGTCCGACAGCCCTGCCGGGCTGGGCGAGGCAGTGCTTGAGGCGATCGGTTGATCGCAGGTCAATCATACGCAGGCCGGGCAGTGGCTCGGCTTGCGCAATGGCGGAGTATGATCCGCCCTGCCGCCCTGACCGGCGGTTTTCGCTTTTTCCCGAGGTAACATCATGACGGATCAATCCCCCAACGACCAGTTCCACGCCTCCTCCTTCATGCAGGGGCATAATGCGGAGTATCTGGAGCAGCTCTATGCTCGGTACGCGAGCGATCCGAATGCGGTCGACGAGGCCTGGCAGGCGTTTTTCCGGCAGTTGGGGGACGATGAGGTCAGCGTCAAGCAGGAGGCTGCGGGGCCGAGCTGGGCGCGGATGGATTGGCCGCCGCAGCCCAATGATGACCTGACCGGGGCGCTGACGGGCGAGTACCCGGCGGAGCCGGAGGCCAAGGAGGCGGGCAAGAAGATCGCCGCCAAGGCCGCAGAGAAGGGTGTTGAGGTCAGCGATGACGCGATCCAGCGGGCAGTCCTCGATAGCGTACGGGCGCTGATGCTGATCCGGGCCTACCGCATCCGGGGGCACCTGGCCGCCGATCTCGATCCGCTGGGCCTGCGCGAGACACCGCCGCGTCCGGAGCTTGACCCGAAATCCTATGGCTTCACAGAGGCCGACATGGACCGGCCGATTTTCATCGACAATGTGCTGGGCCTTGAGATCGCGTCGATCCGCGAAATCCTCGAGATCGTCAAGCGCACCTATTGCGGCACCTTCGCGCTGCAATACATGCACATTTCGGACCCTGAGCAGGCCAATTGGCTCAAGGAACGGATCGAGGGCTTTGGCAAGGAAATCCAGTTCACGCGCGAAGGCCGAAAAGCCATCCTCAACAAGCTCGTTGAGGCGGAGGGTTTCGAAAAGTACCTTCATGTCAAATACATGGGTACCAAGCGGTTTGGTCTTGATGGGGGTGAAAGCCTGATCCCTGCGATGGAGCAGATCATCAAGCGCGGCGGGTCGCTGGGCGTACAGGACATCATCATCGGGATGCCGCACCGCGGTCGCCTGTCGATCCTGGCCAACGTGATGGGCAAACCTTACCGGGCGATTTTCAACGAATTCCAGGGCGGCAGTTTCAAGCCCGAGGATGTGGATGGCTCGGGTGACGTGAAATATCACCTGGGCGCCAGTTCGGACCGTGAATTCGACGGCAACAGCGTCCACCTCAGCCTGACGGCCAACCCGTCGCACCTGGAGGCGGTCAACCCGGTGGTTCTGGGCAAAGCGCGGGCCAAGCAGGACCAGTTGAACGATACCGACCGCACCAAGGTGCTGCCCATCCTGTTGCATGGCGACGCGGCATTTGCAGGCCAGGGCGTCGTGGCCGAGGGCTTTGGCCTGTCGGGCCTGCGCGGCCACAAGACCGGCGGGACCATGCATATCGTCGTGAACAACCAGATCGGGTTTACCACCGCGCCGCATTTCAGCCGCTCGTCGCCTTATCCGACCGATGTGGCCCTGATGGTCGAGGCGCCGGTGTTCCACGTCAACGGGGATGACCCAGAGGCGGTTGTGCATGCGGCCAAAGTGGCCACGGAGTTCCGTCAGAAGTTCCACAAGGACGTGGTGCTCGATATCATCTGCTATCGCCGGTTTGGCCATAACGAGGGCGACGAGCCCATGTTCACCAACCCGATCATGTACAAGAAGATCAAGAAGCAGAAGACCACACTCAGCCTCTATACCGATCGCCTGATCAAGGACGGGTTGATGCCCGAGGGCGAGGTCGAGGACATGAAGGCGTCGTTTCAGGCTTTCCTGGCCGATGAGTTCGAGGCGGGCACGAATTTCAAGCCGAACAAGGCCGACTGGCTGGATGGTAAGTGGTCGCATCTCGATCGCAAGGATGAGGACTACCAGCGCGGCGCCACGTCGATCAAGGAGGAGACCTTCGCGGAAATCGGCAAGGCGCTTTCGACCGCGCCGAAAAACTTTCCGCTGCACAAGACGGTGGCACGTCTTCTCGATACCAAGGCCAAGATGTTCGAGACGGGCGAGGGCTTCGATTGGGCCACGGCGGAGGCGTTGGCCTTCGGCTCTCTCATGCTCGAAGGGTTTCCCGTGCGCTTGTCCGGCCAGGATTGCACCCGCGGTACGTTCAGCCAGCGGCACTCGGGCCTGGTCAACCAGGAAACCGAGGAACGGTATTACCCGCTCAACAACATCCGCTCCGGACAGTCGCAGTATGAGGTGATCGACTCGATGCTTTCGGAGTATGCGGTGCTCGGGTTCGAATATGGCTACACCCTGGCCGAACCCAATGCGCTGGTCATGTGGGAAGCGCAGTTTGGTGATTTCGCAAACGGGGCGCAGATCATGTTCGACCAGTTCATCAGCTCGGGCGAAAGCAAGTGGCTGCGCATGTCGGGCCTTGTTTGCCTCTTGCCGCATGGGTTCGAAGGGCAAGGGCCGGAGCACTCCTCGGCGCGGTTGGAACGCTTCCTGCAGATGTGTGGGGGGGATAACTGGATCGTGGCCAACTGCACGACACCGGCCAACTATTTCCATATCCTGCGGCGGCAACTGCACCGGACCTATCGCAAGCCGCTCATTCTGATGACGCCGAAATCGCTTCTGCGGCACAAACTTTGCGTGTCGAAGGCCGAGGAATTCACCACCGGGTCGAGCTTCCACCGCGTGCTGTGGGATGATGCGCAGCAGGGCAATTCCGACACCAAGCTCGTGGCCGACAGCAAGATCAAGCGCGTGGTGCTGTGTTCCGGCAAGGTCTATTTCGACCTGCTTGAAGAGCGCGACAAGCGCGGAATCGACGATATCTACCTGATGCGGATCGAACAGTTCTACCCCTTCCCGGCCATCTCCATGGTCAACGAGATGAAGCGGTTCAAGAACGCCGATGTGGTCTGGTGCCAGGAAGAACCCAAGAACCAGGGCGCCTGGAGTTTCATCGAGCCAAACATCGAATGGGTTCAGACCCGGATCAAGGCCAAGCACACAAGGCCCGTCTATGCCGGTCGGCCGGCGTCGGCCTCGCCTGCGACCGGGCTGGCAGCACAGCACAAAGCACAACAAGAGGCGCTGGTGGATGCCGCGCTGACCATCGAAGGGAAATAAATCATGACAACCGAAGTGCGCGTCCCAACGCTGGGAGAATCCGTGACCGAAGCCACTGTTGCCACCTGGTTCAAGAAGCCCGGTGATGCGGTTGCCGTCGATGAAATGCTGTGCGAACTGGAGACTGACAAGGTGACCGTCGAGGTGCCCGCGCCTGCTGCCGGTGTCATGGGCGAGATCGTGGCGGCCGAGGGCGATACGGTCGGTGTCGATGCGCTTTTGGCGACAATCACCGAGGGCGAAGGCGCGGCCCCGGCGCCGAAGGCTGAAGCGAAATCTGAAGCGGCCCCCGCAAGCGGTGGTGGTGGCGAAAACGTCGACGTGATGGTGCCGACGCTGGGCGAGTCGGTGACAGAAGCGACGGTGTCGACCTGGTTCAAACAGGAAGGTGATGCGGTCGCGCAGGATGAGATGCTCTGCGAGTTGGAGACCGACAAGGTGTCGGTCGAGGTGCCCGCGCCGACCTCCGGCACTTTGGGCGAAATCCTGGCCAAGGAAGGCGATACGGTTCAGGCCAATGGCAAGCTGGCTGTGATTGCCGGCGGTAGCGGTGGTGCTGCGGCCCCTGCGGCGGAGGCGCCAGCGGCAGCACCGGCATCGTCTGGCGGTGGCAAGGATGTCGAAGATGCGCCCTCGGCGAAGAAGGCGATGGCCGAAGCCGGGCTCAGTTCGGATCAGGTGGATGGATCCGGCCGGGATGGCCGGGTGATGAAAGAGGATGTGCCCAAGGCGGCCGCAGCGGCGAGCGCGGCGCCGGCCCCAGCGGCTGCGCCGACTGCGCCCGCCCCGCGTGCCCCTGTTTCCGCCGATGACGCCGCGCGAGAGGAGCGGGTGAAGATGACGCGCCTGCGTCAGACCATCGCGCGCCGTTTGAAAGACAGTCAGAACACCGCGGCCATGCTGACCACTTATAACGAGGTCGACATGACCGAGGTGATGGCGCTTCGGAACGAATACAAGGAAGAGTTCGTCAAGAAGCATGGGGTGAAATTGGGCTTCATGTCCTTCTTCACCAAGGCCTGTTGTCACGCGTTGAAAGAGGTACCCGAGGTCAATGCGGAGATCGACGGCACCGATATCGTCTACAAGAACTTTGTGCATATGGGCATCGCTGCGGGCACACCGACGGGGCTTGTGGTGCCGGTCATTCGCGATGCCGACCAAATGGGTTTTGCCGCGATCGAGAAGGCGATTGCCGAGAAGGGCGCGCGGGCGCGGGACGGCAAGCTCTCGATGGCCGAGATGCAGGGCGGCACCTTCACGATCTCGAATGGCGGTGTCTATGGCTCGCTGATGTCTTCGCCGATCCTGAACCCGCCGCAATCGGGTATTCTCGGGATGCACAAGATCCAGCAGCGCCCGATGGTGGTGAATGGTGAGATCGTGGCGCGCCCGATGATGTACCTGGCGCTTTCCTATGACCACCGGATCGTTGACGGCAAAGGTGCTGTGACCTTCCTCGTGCGGGTCAAAGACGCGCTCGAAGATCCGCGTCGGTTGCTGATGGATCTGTAGGTCCTATGCGGGAAAATCTGGATAGATAGGCCATGCCAAGATCAGCCGGATTACTAGCGTCGATACTGCTGCTTTGCGCGTCTGGGGCGGCGCATATCCAGCCGGCAATTGCAGAGATCGAAGAGCCAAGATGTGCTAGCGTCAATGACGATGGCGCCTACAAGCTGTGTATCGCCAATGGCGGAAGTGGCGCTAATTCTGACATTCGTATTAATGCGACGCGGGACAACGTAGCGGTCTTCGATATCCCAGATGGCGTCGCTTATGTAATTTACACACCCGGCGATCCGAACGGTTTTGATGAATATAGAAAGCAGTTGCGAAGCTTGAATGGTCAAAGCGATACTTGGAGAGATCTGCCCGTTCTTCATGAATATGAGACAGAAAGCTTTTCTTTTTACTCACTTTCTTCGAACCAATCAGGGCCCTATCAGCATTGTATGACGTTCTTGGAACTCGGTGTTTACGACGTTCTAGTCTTGTCGATATTCGATTATCATCCGGACAACCGCCCGCCGTTAGACGCCGACGTAAAGTTCAAGAACGAGTTGGATATACATAAGCAATTGGTTGATGCCTTGCGTCACCCAGATGCTAACGAAAAATGATGCCAATTGTCGCTGCCGCACAGCTGCGCAGAGTGGTGAAGTCTCTTCTCAGAGCTTTCTAAACAGGAGAAGAAATCTAATGACCCTTGCCCTGCAATCTCTCCGTCTCATGCTCATCGCCTCTGTTCTCGCGGCGCTCTTGATGGGTGTGCTTTGGCTGGGGCTGGGCAACGGGGCGGCGAAGCCCGCGCTGGTGACGCAGGGGATCAATGTGGTGGCCTGTCTGGTCTTCACCGTCCTGCTCCCCAAAGAAAAAACCTGGATCAGCGTGTTTTTTGCGCTCTACTGCGGCCTTCTTTTGATCGGGTCCAAGATGGGGGGCTTCACGCTCACGACCTTCCCGGTCTACGTCATGGCGATTTTGTCGATTGGCGGGTTGGCGGGGATCATCCGGTGGTTCTCGGGGCGAGCTGGGGATGGGGGCACGGGCTAGTAACATGACACCGGAACTCACCGCCCTCACCCTCGCTGCGCTGCTGCAAGTGGCGCAACTCTGCCTTTATTCGGTTGTTGGCCGTGCACAGGCCGGGACCAAGGCGGCGCTCAAACCGCGGGACGAACCGATCGCCCTGACTGGCACGGCAGGGCGGGTGTACCGCGCGATGAACAACCATTTCGAGGGGCTGATCCTTTTCGCGATCGCCTGCGTGGTCATCACGGTGTCGGATCAATCGACCGGGTTCACGGCCGGTTGTGCCTTTGCCTACCTGACGGCGCGGGTGCTCTACATTCCCGCCTACGTCTTTGGCTGGGTGCCGTGGCGGTCGGTGATCTGGTCGGTGGGCTTCGTCGCGACGGCGCTGATGTTGCTGGCGGCGCTGCTGTGACGCGGGTTTCTTGCATACTGCGGGACAGTTCGCATTTTGCCGACACCCCTTCAAATCCTCTGCGGAATCCTCGTAGAGTTGTGACAAAGATAAAAACATCCGTTTGGACAGGAGACCCCCATGGCAAGCTATGACGTTATCGTAATCGGTTCGGGACCGGGCGGCTATGTTGCCGCGATCCGCTGTGCGCAGCTTGGCCTGAAGACCGCGTGTGTCGAGGGGCGCGAAACGCTTGGGGGGACCTGCCTCAATGTCGGCTGCATCCCGTCAAAAGCTCTGCTGCATGCGTCGCATTCACTGCATGAGGCGGAGCATAACTTTGCCAAGATGGGCCTCAAGGGCAAATCGCCTTCGGTCGATTGGAAACAGATGCTGGCCTATAAGGACGACGTGATCGGCCAGAACACCAAGGGGATCGAATTCCTGTTCAAGAAGAACAAGATCGACTGGCTGAAAGGCTGGGGGTCGATCCCGGACGCGGGCAAGGTCAAAGTGGGCGATGACGTCCACGACGCCAAGAACATCATCATCGCGAGCGGGTCCGAGGCGTCATCGGTGCCGGGTGCCAAGGTCGAGATTGATGAGAAGATCGTGGTGACCTCTACGGGCGCGCTGGAGCTTGGCAAGATCCCCAAGAAGATGGTGGTGATCGGTGCCGGTGTGATCGGGTTGGAGCTGGGCAGTGTCTATGCGCGGCTCGGCACCGAGGTGACCGTGGTCGAATTCCTTGATGCGATCACACCCGGGATGGATGGTGAGGTGCAGAAAGTGTTCCAGCGGACGCTGAAGAAACAGGGCCTCAAATTCGTCATGGGTGCCGCGGTACACACGGTTGAGACGATGAAGACCAAGGCCAAGGTGCATTACAAGCTGCGCAAGAAAGAGACCGAAGAAAGCCTTGATGCGGATGTCGTGTTGGTTTCGACCGGGCGGCGGCCTTATACCGACGGGCTGGGGCTTGAGGCGCTTGGCATCGAGATGACCAAGGGCGGACAGATCAAGACCGACAATCACTGGCAGACCAACGTGAAGGGCATCTATGCCATTGGCGATGCGATCGAGGGTCCCATGTTGGCGCACAAGGCCGAGGATGAGGGCATGGCCGCGGCCGAGATGATCGCGGGCAAACATGGGCACGTGAACTACAACGTTATCCCGGGGGTGATCTATACCCATCCCGAGGTGTCGAATGTCGGCGCGACCGAGGAGAGCCTGAAGGAAGAGGGACGGGCCTACAAGGTCGGCAAATTCTCCTTCATGGGCAATGGGCGGGCCAAGGCGGTCTTTGCCGGTGACGGGTTCGTTAAGATCCTCGCGGACGCCGAGACAGACCGTATCCTGGGCGCCCATATCATCGGGCCCGCGGCAGGTGATCTGATCCACGAGATTTGTGTCGCGATGGAATTCGGCGCCTCGGCAGAGGATCTGGCGCTTACCTGCCATGCGCACCCGACCTATTCCGAGGCGGTCCGCGAAGCCGCACTGGCCTGTGGCGACGGGGCGATCCACGCCTGATAACGCGGGGGCTGGCGGAGGTTCGATGCGGGGGCGTAAATCGTCCCGGTATTAACCTGAGACCTCAGTTACATGCGCGGCGCGCAGGACACCGGTAGGTTGCCCTGCGTCCCGTCAAACACTGCGGCTGAGATTTTGGCGGAACGCTTGGGTCCGCGCGTTCTCTTATTCGGCGGGCGTCTTGGGGGCGGTTGGGTGTTTCTTCGCGGGCCGCAGGCGGCGGAATGCCTTCTTGAACGGCACGACGTAGAGCTTCACGCAACTGTCCATCTCGTTGCTTTTCATGCCCGCGACACCGAATTTCACGTCCCGGTTATCCTCGGGCATCTCGTAAGTGCCAAAGATCACGTCCCAGACGGGGAAGATAAACGCGAAATTCTTGTCGAAATGCGTGGGGTGACAACTGTGGTGCACGTGGTGATGCGCGGGCGACGGGAACACCTTGGACCACACCCCCGGCCAACGCAGCCAGATATGTGAATGCCGCAAGTTGTAACCCATGATGTTGAAGAGGAACATCAACACCGGCACGCCGAAGACGGCGGGCATACTGGGCATGTAGCCCAGGATGTTGGAGGCCAGGCCGATGAAGATGCCATAGCCCAGGCCAATCGCGATCTTGTAGAACAGGTTATCCACCGGATGTTCGCGGAAATTGGACATCGGGTGCATCACCTCGGCGCTGTGATGGACCTTGTGGAACTCCCACAGGATCGGGATTTTGTGTTGCAGATAGTGGATCGTGTAGCCGATCAGATCCCCGATCAGGAAGAACCCGACCATGTAGGCCAACGCGATGGCATAATCGGAAGGGTGCGATTGCGCATCGCCCAAACGCGCGACATCGGCAAGATTGGCCCCGCCGGTGACCAGCGCATAGCCCCAGGCAGTGCAGCCCGCCAACACGCCAAACAGCAGGAAATGCCCGATCAGGTGGTGGAAGAAGAAATACCGGACATCAAGCCAGGCCGAGGGGTGCGACCACACATGCCGCGGCAGGAGAAACGACAGAAAGTTCTTGCTCTCACGATCGGCCTCGGGGCCGGTGACATGGTGCCGGTTGAGCTTGTAGATGACAAAGGCAAACGCGGCGGCCGTACCAAGGTAAAGCAGGAAAAGCCGTTCGCCGGGATCCCACAGAAAGCCGAAGAACTGCAAGACATAGTCGGTGTAAAGCCCCAGAAGGTCCCATAGATAGCCCATAATCGCCTGTCTCTTTTTCTTGCTCTGCCAGCTCCAATCTATCTGATTTCAGCTTATTTCTGTGAATTTTCTGTGAAATTCTGATGGCAATAGGCGGCGCTGTGCGCCGGCTACCACATGGTTTTCTCGGCCCGTGCGCCCCACGCGGTATCGTAGTCCGTGCCTCCTTCCTCGCCCTGGGTCATCTCGGCCAGAATTTCACCCACCGTCGGCAGCCCGTCACTGTCGTCGCGGGTCCAAAGCCCTGCGCGCATCGGTGCCCGGGCGCATTGTGTATAGATCTCGCCAATGCGGATCACGATCACCGTCGCGGGCAGGCGGCCCTTGTGGTCGAACCTTTGGCGCAACGCCGGGTCCTCGGTCAGTCGCGCGGTGCCATTCACACGCACCACCGTATTGGAGCCGGGGACCATGAACATCAGTGAAATGCGCCCATCCTCGACGATATTCCTGAGCGTATCCAACCGGTTATTGCCGCGCCAATCGGGCATGGCCAATGTGTTTTCGTCCAGTTCGGTCACCACGGGGCCATCATCGCCACGGGGGCTGCCATCGGTGCCGCCTGGCCCGATCGTGCTCAGGATGCAGAACCGAGAGGTCATGATCCATTTGCGGTATAGCGGCGTCAGGCGTGTGGCCACCTTGCGCAGAGCGGGCGCGCCCACATAGCCGTAAAGCGCCTCAAGCCTGTCGGTATCGTCAATCCAGTCCATCGCGATCAAACCCCGCTTCGCGCATCAGCCGGTCGGATGCGGTTTCGATGTCATGTTCAAGTTTTTCCATGAACTCGGCCTTGCTTAGCCCCGCCTTGATCCTTGGTAGGAATTCGACAACCGCAGTGCCGGGTTTGCGGTAGATGCCACGTTTGGGCCAGAAAACTCCGACATTGGCGGCAACCGGGACACAATCCTGCCCGAGCTGTTCGTAAAGCACCCCGGTTCCCACCTTGTAGGGCGCCTTGACCCCGGGCGCGATGCGGGTGCCTTGCGGATAGATGATAAGCTGCCCCGGATGCTGCCGCCCCTTGGCGACATCGGCGACCATCTTCTTGATCGCCTTGCCGCGCTGTCCGCGATTTACCGGTACGCAGCCGATGCGCAGCCCGTATTGCCCGATCACCGGCGCGTACATCAGGATGCTTTTCATGATGAACTTGCCCGAGGGGATCGCGCCAAAGATCAGGATGATGTCGAGGAACGACTGGTGTTTGGCGGCCACCAGTACCTCGTCCGTGGGAGGTGTGCCGCGCACTTCGGTCTTGAGGCCGATCATCCAGCGCGCCGACCAGCGCATCCATTTGCACCAGGTATGGCACCCGGCGAGGGCGCCACGGCGGCTGAAGAGTGCCCAGGGAAAGAACAGGATGCCAAGGATGCCCATCATCACATAGGCGCAGATCGTGAAGATCAGGGAGCGGATCCACTGTATGGCATAGGTCATGACATGTCCTTCAACGTACGCCTCGCGGCTGCGCGGGTGGCGATGAATGCCACGATAGCGGCCAGCGGCGGGATGACCATGGGCCAGAGCCAGTGCAGGCCCTGGAAGCCGAGACCGGTTAGGAAACTGCCGCCTTCATCCACCGAAGGTAACAGCAGGATCGCAGCCCCGCCAAGCGACACACCGATCATCGCCCCGACCAGTGCCCGCAGGGTAAACCGGCGCACGAAAGCGCGCGCAATATAGGTATCAAGCGCGCCCACAAGGCGCAGGACGGTGATGACCCTGGTGTTGGCTGCGAGTGCCGCATTGGCGGCAAGGGTGATGATGGCCGCGGTCGTGGCTCCGATCAGCACAAGGCTCACCAACCCCAGAAGGCGCAGCCGGTCCGCCGCGCGGATCAATGGCCGCCGCCAGCGGGTGTGATCGTCAAGCACCGCACCGGGAACTTCGGCCGCAAGGCGCAGGCGCAACCCGTCGGCATCAAACCCCTCGGTATCCTCAATGACTTCGATCAGTTGCGGGATGGGCAGGGTTTCGACCGGCAGGTCCGGCCCGAACCACGGCTCCAGCAGGGCGCGCTGTTCCTCCTGGTCCAGAGCGCGGGCGCTGGCCACACCCTTGGTCGTGCCGAGGACCTTAAGCGCCGCCTCGGTCTGGGCCGCCATCTGGTCGGTGGGTGCGGAAATCCTGAGGGTGGAGCTGCGCGCCAACTCGCTGCCCCAACGGTCCGCCAGCCGTGCGGTCGCCAGCGAGAGGGCCAGCGCGAAGACGGCCAGGAACCCCATGGCGGCGGCACTGAACAGGGTCAAAGTGGCGGTAAAGCCGGAGGGCGGCACCACCTTGTCGGCCTGTGCGTCACCGGCCAGCAGGTCGAGTATCCGGTTGCTCATAGGTCCGCCCCCGCCAGTTGCAGGCGACGGTTCGAGATGCGCAAAACCCGTGCCTGAACCTGTGATTTCGCGGCGCGTACCAGGGCCAGATCATGGGTCGCGATCATGATCGTCTTGCCCATCCTGTTGAGCTCCAGCAGTAGCTTGAGCAGGCGTTGCGACATCTCCCAATCCACGTTGCCCGTGGGCTCATCCGCCAGGATCACGTCGGGCGACATAATGACCGCCCGGGCCAGCGCCGCGCGTTGCCGTTCCCCGCCCGAAAGCTCAGGCGGCAGCGCATCGGCGCGTTCCGTGAGGCCGACCCAACTGGTTAGCTCCCTGAGGTTAGCGGCCTCGGTCTGCGTGTCGCGGCCCGCCACCATCAGCGGCAAGGCGATGTTTTCAGAGACCGGCAAATGATCCAGGAACTGGCAATCCTGGTGCACGACACCCACCCGCCGGCGGGTCATCGCCACATCGTCGCGCTCCAGCGTGCGCACATCGCGGTCGAAGAGGCGCACATGCCCCGCGGTCGGCAGCAAGGCGCCGTAGCAGAGTTTCAGCAACGTCGTTTTGCCCGCGCCGGACGGGCCGGTCAGGAAATGGAACGATCCCGCCTGCAGTTTGAGCGAAATATCACTCAGCAATTCGCCGCCGCCATAGCTGTAGGCCACGTTTTCCAGCTCGATCACGGTTGTCCCCTTGCCCTCTTCTACGTCCTAAATGCCCCAGAGGACACACTTGTGCAATCATTACGAGGGGCGATTTTGTTTGTCCTTTTCCGGCGTGATTTTCCGGCATAAGGTGGCGCCACGGAGTTGTGCCGGACAACGGCAGCAGGCAACAGGGGGCAACATGAGGCTGACTTGTCCGAATTGCGGGGCTCAGTACGAAGTCCCGGATGAGGTAATCCCTGAAACGGGCCGCGATGTGCAATGTTCGAATTGCGGCGATACCTGGTTCCAAACGCACCCCAGTCAGCAAACCGAGGAAGACACCGAGGCCGCCGAGGCGCCACATCCCGGATGGGACAGCCCCGAAGAAGAGACGGCGGATGATGTTGCGCCCGAGGCTGACGGATCGGATGACGTGGCGGATGAGCCTTCTGAGCCCGAGGATGAACCGGTGCCGGAGGCTGACGAGCCCGCGGAGCCGGAAGTTGCTGAAGAGGGCGCGCCCGACGAACCCGAGACGCCGCCCGAAGAGCCAGAAGAGCTGGCGGAGCCGACGGAAGACGAGGGTGACGAAGGTGACGATCACCCCGCAGAAGAGAGTCCCGAGATGCCATCGCGGCGCGGGCTGGACCCGTCGATTGCCGACATTTTGCGCGAAGAAGCCTCCCGCGAGGAAGAAGCGCGTGCCGCCGAGAGTGGCGGCCTGGAGACGCAGCCCGACCTTGGGCTGGACGGCTCGTCCGACGACGAAGATCAGAGGTCGCAGCAGGCCAAGTCCCGGATGGCGCGGATGCGCGGCCTGCCCGAAGACAGCGCGGAGGAGGTGGAGACGCCTGAGCCCGATCCCGGCCTGATTTCACGCCGCAACCTGTTGCCGGATATTGACGAAATCAACTCATCTCTCGACTCCGAAAGCGTCCGCGCCGAGGCGGAACAGGCCGGTGACGGGACAGCCGGTGCCGCTCCTGCGGGCAAGGGCGGCTTTGGCGCGGGGTTCCGGCGCGTTGTGTTGCTGGTCCTGGTGCTGGTGGTACTTTACATCCTGGCGCCCACGCTGTCGGAAAACGTCCCGGCACTGGCCGGTGTGTTGAATTCCTATGTCGACACGGTGAATGCCGGCCGGATCTGGTTGAACGATTGGCTGGGGACAATGGTGGCGTCCGAATAGGCGGACCCGCGGCTCAGTTGAACTTTCGAAAGAGGCGTGTCACGTCGAAAAGCTCGTCCAGCCGTTCGTAACGGTCGCGGGTTTCGGGCCATTTCTCTTCCTGCGTGGCGGCGATCAGCGCCTCAAGCAACATCATTGTTGAGATATTCGAATCCCAGGCCGAAGGAATTTCGACCCAGCAGTTGAACGTAAACGTCGCCTGCGCCGCGACCGGTGACGCCCATTGATCGGTGATGAGGATGACCCGCACACCGCGATCCGCCGCCAGTTTGGCCAGGTTCTGCAGGTTGGTTTCATAGCGCCGCACGTCGAACATCAAAAGCGTGTCACCCTCGATCATGTCGAGCACATAGTGCGGCCAGGTTGCCGAGGAGGCGGTCATATGTGTGACCCGCTGCCGGATCGCCTGAAAATGGGTGAAGGCGTAATCCGCAAGTGCACGGGTGATCCGCCCACCGGCGACATAGAGGCGGCCGTCGGTATCGGCCAGTTGCTTGACCGCTGCGTCGAACTTGTCGGTGTCCACGTTGGAAAAGGTCTGCTCGAGGTTTTGCGTCACCGCCTGCGAAAACCGGTTGAGCATATGCGATTCCGGCGCGTCACTGGCCCAGTTCTCACGCCGTTGCGTCGGACCTGAAACCTTGGCCTGAAGTTCCTTGAGCAGGGACTTGTGGAAATGCGGATAGCCTTTGAACCCGAGTTTCTGCACCATGCGGGCGACGGTCGGGGTCGAGACCCCCGCATTCTCCGCCACGATGGTGATCGAGGCGAGCCCCGCCGCCGGGTAATTCTCAAGCAGTGAATTGGCGAACTTGCGCTCGGACTGGGTCAGCGTTGCGTAATGTTCGCGCAGAAGTTCGCGTACGGTGGCGGTTGGGTTCGTCAAAATCGTTCCTTGTCTCGGGGTGCCGTCAGAGGCCTGGATATCTGTCTTTTGTAAATATTTCTCCAAGGGTCGAAAAGTGCCTGAAAATATATTGACACAATACGGGTGTTGAGAAAAGATATTTCCAAGGAATGGGGAGATGCGAATGTCTGGCGGCCAGGCCTCCGACAAATCACAAGCAGTCGAGGTGCTCAATCCGCATGGTGCGGGGGCGGCGCTGATCCTGTGTGAACATGCCTCGAACCATATCCCTGCGCGGTATGGCGGTCTTGGCCTGACCGATGACGTGCGCGAAAGTCATGCCGCCTGGGATCCGGGTGCGCGCGCCGTCGGGGCGTTGATGTCATCGACACTGGATGCGCCGATGGTGGCGTCGTGCGTGTCACGCCTGGTCTATGATTGTAACCGGCCGCCAAGCTCGCCGTCGGCCATGCCAGAGCGGTCGGAGAAATATGACATCCCCGGCAATCGCAACCTGCCACGCGCCGCGATCCAGGAACGTGTCGCGAATGTCTATCGCCCGTTCTGCAACGCGGTCACGCAGATCGTCAACGAACGCAAGGCGGCGGGCCTGCCCACCTTCCTGGTGACGATCCACAGTTTCACGCCGGTCTATTTCGACAGGCCGCGCGCTGTCGAGATCGGCATCCTGCATGACGACGATAGCCGCCTTGCCGATGCGATGCTGGACAACGCCCCCCTGTTGCCGAACCGCCGGATCGAGCGGAATGAGCCCTACGGCCCCGCGGACGGGGTCACGCATTCCCTGCGCATTCACGGTCAGGCCAACGGGTTGGCCAATGTCATGCTCGAGGTGCGCAATGACCTTCTGCAAAGCCAGCGGGACGAACAGATCATCGCGGATGAACTGCTCCGGCTGCTCTGGCCTGCCTTGAAGACCGTATCGCCCGAAGGAGCCATCCGTGCCTAGGCTGGTCTTTGGCTATATCCGCCGCGTCGATGCGATGAACCGGTTTATCGGCCGGATCGTCATGTATGGCGTCTTTGCCATGATCGGCGTGCTGTTATGGTCCTCTGTGTCCAAGACTTTCTTTGTGCCGACGCTCTGGACGCTTGAAATGGCGCAGTTCTGCATGGTGGCCTACTACATGCTGGGCGGGCCTTATTCGATCCAGTTGGGATCAAACGTGCGGATGGACCTCTTCTACGGCTCATGGACCGACCGGCGCCGGGCCTGGGTCGATGCGATGACGGTGTTTTTCCTGATCTTCTACCTCATCATTCTGCTCTGGGGCGGGATCAGCTCAACCGCCTATTCGCTTGGCGATTTCTCCGGCGAGCCTTTTGGCTTCTTCGGCTCGCTCATCGGGGCGTTCTTCACCGGCGGACCCGATGCGGTTGCCGCAGAGATCGGCCATCTTGAGCGCAGCCCTTCCGCCTGGCGCCCCTATATGTGGCCGATCAAGTTCATCATGATCATCGGTATCTTCCTGATGCTGCTGCAAGCGGTCTCGGAACTCTGCAAGGACGTGTTGCGCATCAAGGGGCATGACATCTGATGTCCTATGAAATGATCGCACTTCTGATGTTCTCGACCATGATGGTGATGCTCTTCACCGGTCAGCGCGTGTTTGGTGCCATCGGCTTCGTTGCCGTCGTCGCGGCGCTGCTGCTCTGGGGGGATCGGGGCGGGTATGATCTGGGCTTTGCCGCCGCGATCAAGCTGATGAAATGGTATCCGCTTCTGACCCTGCCGATGTTCATCTTCATGGGCTACATCCTCAGCGAAAGCCGGATTGCCGACGATCTCTACAAGATGTTCCATGTCTGGATGGGCGGCCTTTCTGGTGGTCTGGCGATTGGTACGATCGGGCTGATGGTGCTGATTTCGGCCATGAACGGGCTGAGTGTGGCGGGCATGGCCATCGGCGCCACGATCGCACTGCCGGAACTGCTGAAGCGGGGATATGACAAACGTATGGTCACCGGGGTGATCCAGGCCGGGTCTTCCCTCGGTATCCTCGTGCCACCCTCCGTCGTGCTGGTCCTTTACGCGATGATCGCGCGTCAACCGGTGGGGCAGCTTTGGCTGGCCGGTGTGCTGCCGGGGCTGATGATGGCCGCGATGTTCGTGATCTACATCGCCATCCGCTGCAAGATCACGCCGTCACTCGGCCCGGTCCTGCCGAAGGAAGAGCGTGATGTCGGCTGGCCCGAGAAACTGCGCCTTCTGGGCGCAGGCCTCCTGCCGCTGGTGATCTTCTTTTCGATGATGGTGCCTTTCGTGAAGGGCTGGACCTCGCTGGTCGAAAGCTCTGCCATCGGCGCGATGGCCGCCTTCATCGCTGCCGTCCTCAAGCGCCGCATGACCTGGACCGTGTTCGAGACCAGCGTGCGCAACACCCTTGGCATCTCCTGCATGTTCATGTGGATCATCCTCGCGGCGCTCGCCTTTGGCGCGGTCTTTGACGGCCTCGGTGCCGTGAAGGCGATCGAGAGCCTCTTTACCGAGAAAATGGGCCTGTCGCCGATCATGATCCTGATCCTGATGCAGCTCAGCTTTATCGTCATGGGAACATTCCTCGACGACACGGCGATGCTGGTGATCGTGGCGCCGCTCTACGTGCCGCTGGTGGGTGCGCTTGGCTTCGACCTGGTCTGGTATGGCGTCCTCTACACGATCACCTGCCAGATCGCCTACATGACCCCGCCCTTCGGCTATAACCTCTTCCTCATGCGCGCGATGGCCCCGCCCGAGATCACGATCTACGACATCTACCGGTCGATCATTCCCTTCGTCCTGGTGATGGCGGTGGCGCTGGCCCTGGTGATGATGTTCCCGCAAGTGGCGCTGTGGCTGCCGGAATATGTCTATGGAAAATAGGAATTATTGAGAACTCCGATAACGGAGCGACAATTGTCGAGCAAAACAACAGGAGAGAAGTGATGACGACGAGAAGAAAGTTTCTAACCACCGCCGGTATCGGCGCCGCGGCCACATTGGCCACCCCCGCGGTCGTAAAGGCCCAGGCCCCGATCAAGTGGCGGTTCCAGACCTATGCCGGGTCGGCCCTGGGTGAGCATGTGACCAAGCCGATGGTCGACTACGTCAACAACGCCGCCAATGGCGAGATGGAGATCGAGCTTTTCTACGCCGATCAGATCGTCCCCACCGGCGAGCTTTTCCAGGCGCTGCAACGCGGTACCATTGACGCGGTACATTCGGACGACGACTCGATGGCCTCGCCCACGCCGCTCAGGCAGTTCGGCGGCTACTTCCCCTTCGCGACCAAGCACATCCTCGATGTGCCGGTGCTGTTCAATCAGTACGGCCTCGCGGATATCTGGCGCTCGGAATACGAAAAAGTTGGTGTGCAGTGGATTTCGGCCGCGGGTCAGGACCCGTGCAACTTCAACACCAAGAAGGAAATCAAATCGGTTGCCGATCTCGACGGGCTCAAGCTCTATTCCTTCCCGACCGCGGGCCGCTTCCTGTCGAAATTCGGCGTCGTACCGGTGAACATTCCGTATGAAGATGCCGAAGTGGCGGTGCAAACGGGTGAGCTTGACGGCATGGCCTGGTCGGGCATCACCGAGGATTACACCGTGGGCTGGGCGGACGTCACCGACTACTTCCTGACCAACAACATCTCGGGCGCCTGGATCGGGTCGTGGTTCGTCAATCAGCAACGCTGGGCGGACCTGCCGGATCACCTCAAGCAGCTTGTCATGGCCGCGACCGAGGCCGGGCATACCTATCGCAACCAGTGGTACTGGGGTGGCGAAGCCGCGCTGCGTGCCAATGGCGACAAGCTGGAACTGCGCACGGTGCCTGCGGAGGAATGGGCCGAAGTGGAAAACGCTGCCAAGGACTTCTGGAAAGAGATCGCCGAAGAGGGTGAGATCCAGCAGAAGATCATCAATATCTTCAGCGAGTACAACTCGGTCATCAACCAGGCTGGCCCGCCCTACACGAACGGCTGAGCCCCCTTTTGATCCTTTTCGGTCCCGGGTTTTCCCCGGGGCCGGACCCCATTTGACCCTTCATGACATGGATCCGCGAAAATGAGCCTGAGTTTTGATGATCTGAAAGCCCAAACCGCCTCGGGCGAGGTGGACACGGTTCTTGCTTGCCTGGTCGATATGCAGGGCCGGTTGATGGGCAAACGCTTTCACGCGGCGCATTTCGTGGATGGGGCCTATGAGGAAACCCATTGCTGCAACTACCTGCTGGCCACGGACCTGGAGATGGCGACGCCCGATGGCTATGCCTCGACAAGCTGGCAATCGGGTTACGGTGACTACGTGATGAAGCCGGATTTGAGCACTTTACGGCCGGTACCCTGGCTTGAGGGAACGGTGATGGTGCTGTGTGATGTGCTCGACCACCACACCCATGAGGACGTGCCGCATTCGCCCCGCGCGGTGCTCAAGAAGCAACTCAAGCGGCTCGAGGCGATGGGTTTCGACGCCATGATGGCGACCGAGTTGGAGTTTTTCCTCTTCGAGAAGAGTTTTGACCAGATCCGCAAGGAAAAGTTCCGCGATCTGGAGCCGATTTCGGGCTATAACGAAGATTACGCGATACTGCAGACCACCAAGGAAGAGCATGTGATGCGGCCCATCCGCAATCACCTCTACGCCGCGGGGATCCCGGTCGAAAATTCCAAGGGTGAGGCCGAGACCGGGCAGGAAGAGCTGAACATCAAATATGCCGCCGCCATGGACACGGCGGATTACCACACGATTGCCAAGAACGCGGTCAAGGAAATCGCCTGGCAGCAGGGCCATGCGGCGACATTCCTGCCGAAATGGCATCATGACAAGGTGGGCAGCTCAAGCCATGTGCATCAGTCGCTGTGGCAGGATGGCAAACCGGCCTTTTATGACGCCGATGACAAGCTCGGCATGTCGGCGCTGATGAAGAACTACATGGCGGGGCTTTTGAAATATGCGCCCGATTTCACCTATTTCCTGGCGCCCTATATCAACAGCTACAAGCGGTTCCAGAAGGGGTCTTTTGCGCCGACGCGCACGATCTGGTCGGTGGACAACCGCACCGCGGGCTTCCGCCTCTGTGGGGATGGAACCAAGGCGGTGCGCGTGGAATGCCGGGTCGGCGGGTCGGACCTCAACCCTTACCTGGCCATGGCGGCGCAGATTGCCGCCGGTATTGCCGGGATCGAGGAGGAATTAACGCTTGATCCGCCGTTTTCCGGCGACGCTTACGAGGGCGACACCGGTATGATCCCGCAAACCCTGCGTGATGCGATGGCGACGCTCAAGGGTTCCGCCATGTTGCGCGCGGCGATGGGCGATGACGTGGTGGACCACTATGTGCGCGCCGCCGAGGTGGAGATCGAGGATTTTGACCGCGTGGTGACCGACTATGAGATTGCCCGCGGGTTCGAGCGCGCCTGACGCGGGTGGATGTGAGTATTTTTGGCAAGATGAAAAGGGGTGTCTCCCTTTTCCGGAAGATGAGGATGACATGGGCCAGAGCCTGAAATGTATCTCGCCGATTGACGGATCGGTTTTTGCGGAACGCGAGGTGCTGTCGCGCGACGCGGCGATGGCGGTGGCTGAACGCGCGCGGTCGGCGCAGGCGGCCTGGGCGGCGCGACCGTTGCAGGAGCGTATTGATCTGGTGATGGCCGGTGTGGCCGCCGTGGGCGCGATGAATGACGAGATCGTGCCGGAACTGGCGCATATGATGGGCCGTCCGATCCGCTATGGCGGCGAATTCGGCGGCTTCAATGAACGTGCAACCCATATGGGTCAGATCGCCGCCGAGGCGCTGGCCGATATCCAGGTGGGCGAGGACGAGAGTTTTAGACGATACATCAAACGCGTTCCCCAAGGCGTTGTCTTCGTCGTCGCCCCCTGGAATTACCCTTACATGACCGCGATCAACACGGTCGCGCCCGCGCTGATTGCCGGGAATACGGTGGTGTTGAAACATGCCACGCAGACGCTTCTGGTGGGCGAGCGCATGGCGCAGGCGTTTCAATCCGCCGGTGTCCCCGAAGACGTGTTCCAGAACGTGTTTCTGGACCATGACACGACCTCCGCCCTCATCGCCGACCGCGCGTTTGACTTTGTCAATTTCACCGGCTCGGTGGGCGGCGGCAAGGCGATGGAAAGCGCGGCGGCGGGGACGTTTACCGGCGTCGGAACCGAGCTTGGCGGCAAGGACCCGGGCTATGTCATGGAGGACGCGGACCTTGACGCAGCGGTCGATACGCTGATCGACGGGGCGATGTTCAACTCCGGCCAGTGCTGCTGCGGGATCGAGCGGATTTACGTGCATGAAAGCCTGTTTGAAGCCTTCGTCGAAAAGGCTGTGGCGATTGTGAATGGCTACAAGCTGGGCAACCCGCTGGACCCGGAGACGTCCATCGGTCCGATGGCCAATGTGCGTTTTGCCCAAGAGGTCCGGGCGCAGATTGACGAGGCGCTGGCCGATGGTGCAACGGCCCATATCGAGACCTTCGCCGAAGATGATGGCGCGGCTTACCTCACACCGCAGATCCTGACCAACGTCACCCATGACATGCGGGTGATGCGCGATGAGAGTTTCGGCCCCGTTGTGGGCATCATGCCGGTCAAGAATGACGAGGAGGCCATCGCCCTGATGAATGACAGCCAGTTTGGTCTGACCGCCAGCCTCTGGACCCGTGACCTGGACCGGGCCGCGCGGGTGGGGGACCGGATCGAGACTGGCACCGTCTTCATGAACCGCGCCGACTACCTTGATCCCGGCCTATGCTGGACCGGGTGCAAGGATACCGGCCGGGGCGGGGGCCTTTCGGTCATTGGCTATCACAACCTGACACGTCCTAAATCCTACCATCTGAAAAAGGTGACATCATGAGCCTCACTGGAAACTGGTCCTACCCGACCGCGATGAAATTCGGCGCTGGCCGGATCAAGGAACTGCCTGAGGCCTGCGCCGCGGCAGGGATCAAGAAACCCCTGCTGGTGACCGACAAGGGGTTGGCGGGTCTGCCCGTCACCCAAGGCGCGCTTGATATCATGGAGGCCGCTGGTTTGGGCCGTGGCATGTTCAGCGATGTGGACCCGAACCCGAATGAGAAAAACCTCGACGCCGGGGTGGCGGCCTACAAGGCCGGCGGGCATGACGGGGTGATTGCCTTTGGCGGCGGATCTGGGCTTGATCTGGGCAAGATGGTCGCCTTCATGGCAGGGCAGACGCGGCCCGTTTGGGATTTCGAAGACGTCGGCGATTGGTGGACGCGCGCGGATGCCGATGCAATCGCGCCCATCGTTGCGGTACCCACCACGGCGGGAACCGGATCGGAAGTGGGCCGCGCGTCGGTCATCACGAATTCCGAGACCCATGTGAAGAAGATCATCTTTCACCCCAAGGTCTTGCCCGCCGTCGTCATTTGCGATCCGGAACTGACCGTGGGGATGCCGAAATTCATCACCGCAGGCACCGGGCTTGATGCCTTTGCCCATTGTGTCGAGGCGTTTTCGAGCCCGCATTACCACCCGATGAGCCAGGGCATTGCGCTGGAAGGGATGCGGCTGGTGATCGACAACCTGCCGCGCGCCTATGCGGACGGCACGGATATCGAGGCGCGGGCGAACATGATGTCCGCCGCCGCCATGGGGGCCACCGCGTTTCAGAAGGGTCTTGGGGCGATCCACGCGCTGAGTCACCCGATTGGCGCTGTCTACAACACCCACCATGGCACCACGAACGCGGTCTGCATGCCTGCGGTGCTGGACCTCAATGCCGATGCGATCCGCGACCGGTTCGACCTCGCCGCATCCTATCTGGGCGTGTCTGGTGGTTTCGCGGGGTTCCAGGCTTTCGTGCAGGAGTTCAACGACAGCCTTGGCATCCCGCGCAAACTGCGTGACATGGGCGTGGGCGATGACCGGATTGATGAACTGGCCGCGATGGCGCTTGAAGACCCAAGCTGCGGCGGCAACCCGGTGGAGTTGACCCTGGACAACTTCGCGGGGCTTTTCCGCGCGGTGATCTAAGGCCCGTCAAACATCTTGCGCGGGGCCAGACGGCGCCGCGCACAAATCGCTTGCAACGTCACCACCCCGCTTTAGGCTGAGCCAACCACCGCGCCGGAGGGGCCATGCAGCGGCGATTGCCGACACTCTTCATCCTGATCACGCTGGTCATCAACGCCATGGGCATCGGGCTGATCATCCCGGTCATGCCCAACCTGATCCTCGAGGTGCGCGGCGGATCGCTCGCCGATGCCGCACTTTGGGGTGGCATCCTGTCGACCGGGTTTGCGGTCATGCAATTCCTCTTTGGTCCGACCGTTGGCAACCTGTCGGACCGGTTTGGACGCCGCCCGGTGCTGCTCACCTCGCTATTTGTCATGGCCGTGGATTACCTGGTGATGGCGCTGGCGGGGTCGATCTGGCTCCTGCTGCTGGTGCGCCTGATCGGCGGTATTACCGCGGCCACGCAATCCACCGCTGCGGCGTTCATGGCCGACACGACCCCACCCGAGAAACGCGGCGCGCAGTTCGGCCTTGTGAGCGCGGCTTTCGGCGTCGGTTTCATCCTCGGCCCGGTGATCGGCGGCCTCCTGGGCGATCTTGGAACGCGCGCACCGTTCTATGCGGCGGCGGCGCTGGCGGCGGCGAATTTCGTCTTCGGCTGTTTCATCTTGCCCGAAACCGTCACCGACGAGACCCGCCGACCGTTCGAATGGCGCCGCGCCAACCCCTTGGGCGCGCTGAAAAACATCTCGGCCCTGCCGGGGTTGCGCCGCCTGCTGGCGGTCTATTTCCTCTATCAGCTGTCCTTCAACGTCTATCCGGTGATTTGGGCCTATTTCACCCAGGCACGGTTTGACTGGGATACGCGGATGATCGGCCTGTCATTGGCCGCCTTCGGTATCTCGATGGCCCTGGTCCAAGGCGGGTTGATCCGCATTACCCTCGCACGGTTTGGCGAGTTGCGGACGATTGTCGCGGGCTTCATATTCGGCATCGTTTCGTTCACCTTGATGGCCTTTGTCACCAGTGGTGCGGTTGCCCTTGCCTTTACCCCGCTGGCCGCCCTGGCCGCGATGGCCGCGCCGGCCCTGCAATCGCAGATGTCACGCCAATCCCCCGCCGATGCGCAGGGGGAACTGCAAGGCATCCTGACCAGCGTCAACGCCCTAGCCCTGATCGTGGCGCCGATGCTGATGACGAGTGTTTTCGCCGCCGCCACCGCGCCAGGGGCCGATATCTACCTGCCGGGGGCGCCTTTCCTTGCGTCCCTGGTGCTTGCGGTTATCGGGCTCGCGCTCTTCATGACCTGTCCGCACAAAAGAAGCCAAAGCCGACCGGCCTGAGGTCGCATTCCGCCTTGCACCGTCCTGCGATCCGGGGTCTGCTGGGCCAAACTTCTGTCCGGAGATATCCTATGCAAACCATCAAGGCCGCCGTTTGTACCGAGTTCGGGAAGCCGCTCGAAATTCAGGAGGTGCAACTGCGCGCGCCGGAAACCGGCGAAGTGGAGGTGGCGCTTGAGGCGGTCGCGATCTGTCATTCGGACATCATCTTTGCCGAGGGCGGCTGGGGCGGATCCTTGCCTGCGGTCTATGGGCACGAGGCCGCCGGACGGATCAGCGCGGTTGGCCCCGGCGTGGCCGGGCTGAGCCCGGGCGATGCGGTGGTCGTGACCCTGATCCGCGCTTGCGGGCACTGCCCAAGCTGCGGCGCAGGCAACCCCACCACCTGCGAAACGCCTTATGATGGTGATCTCGGTCCGCTGAAGACCGCCGATGGCGGCAAGCTGCATCAGGCCATGGCTTGCGGGGCCTTCGCGGAGAAGGTCGTGGTGGACCAGAGCCAGGTCGTGGCGATCCCCGCAGACATGGCGATGGACACGGCCAGCCTTTTGTCCTGCGGTGTCATTACGGGCGTCGGCGCGGTGGTCAATGCCGCCGGCCTGCGCGCCGGGCAGGATGTCGTGGTGATCGGCGCGGGCGGTGTCGGTCTCAACGCCATCCAAGGGGCGCGCATCGCAGGCGCCCGCCGCATCGTTGCCGTCGACATGAGCGAGGACAAGCTCGACACCGCAATTGAATTCGGGGCAACCGACGGTGTGCTGGCCACGCATGAAAAACCCTGGCGGGCGGCGAAAAAGGCGATGGGGCGCGGGGCGGATGCGGTCATTGTCACCGTGGGCGCCATCCCGGCCTACGACCAGGCGCCGCGATACCTCGCCGGAGGGGGTCGCGTGATCATGGTGGGCATGCCGCATTCGGGTGCCACGTCGCGCTTTGAGCCGGTTAATTTCGCAGCGACCGGGCAGGGGATGCTTGGGTCCAAGATGGGCGATACGGTCATCCGCCGCGATATCCCGTGGATGATCGACATGTACCGGCAGGGGCGCCTGAAACTGGACGAGTTGATCTCGAACCGCTGGACCCTTGAACAGATCAACGAGGCCATCGAGGACACCAAGTCCGGCAGCGCCCGGCGCAATGTGATCGTGCTGAAATAACCGTGTCAGCCGCCACGCACCGCGTCGATCATCCGCTGCACATTGTCCGGGTCCGCATCCGGTGTGATGCCGTGGCCAAGATTGAAGATATGCGGACCCTTTCCGAACGCCTCGACAATGGCGCGCGTCTCACGCACCAGCGCGTCCCCACCCGTGACCATATGTGACGAGGCCAGGTTGCCCTGCACGCAGCCGTCCTTTTGCACCTGTTCGGCGGCCCAATCGGGGCTGACGGAATTGTCCAGCGCCACGCAATCGGCGCCGGAGGCCGCGTGGAACCCGACATATTTCTCCCCCGCCTCGCGCGGGAAGGCGATGACAGGCACGTCGGGATGACGCTCTTTCAGCGCCGCAATGATTTCGCGCGCAGGTTCGGTGGCGTATTTGTCGAAATCCGCGCCTTTGAGCGATCCGGCCCAACTGTCGAACAGTTTAACCACCTCGGCACCGGCGTCGATCTGTGCCGAGAGGTATTCGATCGTGGCCTCGGTTATCCGCGCGAGCAGTGCTTCGAATACCGGGCGGTTTTCATCCTTGAGCGCATGGGCCGGGCCCTGGTCCGGGGTGCCGCGTCCGGCGATCATGTAGGTCGCAACGGTCCAGGGGGCACCCGCGAACCCAATAAGCGTGGTCTCGGACGGCAGGGCCCCGGCGAGGTTGCGCACGGTCTGATATATGGGCGCAAGCGTTTCGTGGATATCCGCCGTAGGTTTCAGCGCATCAACACCCGCCTGATCCGTGATTGTCGAGAGGCGCGGCCCCTCGCCGGTGACAAACCACAAATCCGCGCCAAGCGCCTGCGGCACCAGCAGGATATCGGCAAAGAGGATGGCCGCATCAAAACCGTAACGGCGAATGGGTTGCAACGTCACTTCGGTCGCCAGGTCGCTGTTGTAGCAGAGCGAGAGGAAATCCCCGGCCTCGGCCCGGGTGGCGCGGTATTCGGGCAGGTAGCGGCCCGCCTGCCGCATCATCCAGATCGGCGGCACATCCTGCACCTCACCCGCAAGCGCCTTGAGAATCGTCTTTTGCCCGGCCATGTCATTCCTCCGCTTCATGTGTTTGGTCGCCTTGACAGCGGGGGATGTCAACCGCTCAGTCTTGCAACCCCCGGAACCGGGGGCTAGACCTTGGCCATGACCTTCGATCTCCCCTCTCCGAACAAACCGATGAAACTGGGTACCCGCGGCTCTCCGCTGGCCCTGGCGCAGGCGTATGAGACTCGCAAACGGCTCTCGGTCGCGTTCGACCTGCCGGAAGAGGCGTTTGAGATCGTTGTCATCAAGACCACCGGTGATAACCGTGCCATGATCGCCGCCGACCGTCCGCTGAAGGAGATCGGTGGCAAGGGCCTTTTCACCAAGGAAATCGAAGAGGCCCTGTTATCCGGGGCGATCGACATCGCGATCCATTCGATGAAGGACATGCCGGTCCTGCAACCCGATGGGCTTGTGATCGACTGTCTGCTGCCGCGTGAGGACGTGCGAGATGCGTTTGTCTCTTCTTCCGTTGCCTCATTGGGCGATCTGCCGGAGGGGGCGAAAGTGGGGACGTCATCGCTCAGGCGCAAGGCGCAGGTTCTGGTGGCCTATCCGCATCTCGACGTGGTCGAGTTTCGCGGCAACGTGCAGACCCGGTTGAAGAAGCTCGAGGACGGTGTGGCGGCCTGCACCTTCCTCGCGATGGCGGGACTGAACCGGCTGGGGCAGGCCGGGGTTGCGACTGCGGCGATCGAACCCGACGTGATGCTGCCCGCGGTCGCGCAGGGCGCCATTGGCATCGAACGGCGGGCCGAGGATCACCGCGCCGCCGACATGCTTGCGGCCATTCATGATGGCGACACGGGCCAGCGTCTGACGGCGGAACGGAGCTTCCTGGCCACGCTCGATGGCTCTTGTGAAACACCTATTGCCGCGCTGGCCGAACTGGACAGCGGCACGTTGCGCCTGCGCGGCGAGATCCTGCGCCCCGATGGCAGCGAAAGCCTGAGCGATGATCGCAGCGCGCCCGTCGAGGATGGCGCAGAGCTTGGCCGCGCCATGGCGGAGACCCTTTTGAACGAAGCCGGAGATGGGTTTTTTGACTGGCGGTCATGACACCCCGCCCGGGGGGCCAAAATGACGACGACCGTTTTCATCGTGGTCATCGCGGCGGCCTTCCTGCACGCTTTGTGGAATGCCCTGCTGAAATCCGGCGATGACAAGTTTGTGGGCATGAGCGCCGTGATGATGGGCCAGGCGCCGCTGGCGATGATTGCCGCCGCATGCTTTCCCTTGCCGGCGGTCGAAAGCCTGCCCTATCTCTTCGCGGGCATCGCGCTTCACGTGGGCTACCAGATCTTTCTGACCCTGGCCTACCGCATCGGCGACCTGAGCCAAGTTTACCCAATTGCACGGGGGGTGGCACCGCTGATCGTCGCCGGCGTGTCGGTTGGATTTCTGGGCGTGGTGCTGACCGTGCCGGAAATCCTCGGCGTGACGACCATCGGCATCGGGATCATCAGCCTGGCCTTGGTGCGCAAGGATGGCGGTCAGCGTAACCTGAATGCGGCGGCGCTGGCTCTCGTAACCGGGTGTTTCATCGCCGCCTATTCGCTGGTCGATGGGTTGGGGGCAAGGGTTTCGGGGTCGGCGATTGGTTTCTATGGCTGGCTGGCCTGCGGCTCGACCATCGGGTTCACCACGACGATGCTGCTTTGGCGTCCTGCGGTGGTTCGAACCGCGCTCAAGACCCAGAAATGGCGCGGATTGATGGGCGGCAGTGCTTCTTTCATCGCGTTTGCGCTTGTCATCTGGGCCTTCACGCAGGCGCCCATCGCCCTAGTCACGGCCTTGCGGGAAACCAGCATCATTTTCGCCCTCCTGATCGGTGTCTTCTTCCTCAAGGAACGTCTTGACCTGGCCAAGCTGGTCTCAACGGCGCTTACCCTGGCGGGCGCGGCCATGCTGCGGTTTGCCCGGCATCTGTGACAGACCGCGCTTGTTGACACCAACCGCTGAAATCGACCTTGCAAACAAGGGTTTACGCCTATTCTTGTCATTTTCCTGCGATTTCTGGTAATAAACAAAGATCAAAACTGGCCCTATCAGAAATCACGATTCTGACCCCTGATACGGCTTGGAAAACGCTTCGCGCTCAAATGAATGCGCCCGGTCGATGCGCCGGGCTTTAACCGATGGAGATCTGACATGGACGGCAAAGTTCTGGACAATGACATCAGCAAGGTTGTGGAGGCGGACCGTGCCCATGTCTGGCACCACCTGATCCAACACCAACCCTTCACCGGGCCGGACCCCAAGGCCGATCCGCGGATCATCGTCGAAGGCCGCGGCATGCGGGTCTGGGACCAGAAGGGCAAAGAGCACCTCGATGCGGTCTCGGGCGGTGTCTGGACCGTCAACGTGGGCTATGGCCGCGAGCGGATCGCCAATGCCGTGCGTGACCAGCTGATCAAGCTGCCCTATTTCGCGGGCTCCGCCGGGTCGATCCCGGGCGCGCTTTTCTCGGAAAAACTGATCGAGAAGATGCCGGGCATGAGCCGCGTTTACTACACCAACTCCGGTTCCGAGGCGAATGAGAAGGCGTTCAAAATGGTTCGCCAGATCGCGCATAAGCGTTTCGGCGGCAAGAAGCACAAGATCCTGTTCCGTGAGCGTGATTACCACGGCACCACCATCACCACCTTGTCCGCTGGTGGTCAGCCCGAGCGTGGCGCACAATACGGCCCCTACACCCCGGGTTTCGTCGAAGTGCCGCACTGCCTTGAATACCGGGCGCAATGGGATCTGAGCGGTGAAGAATATGGCATCGCCGCCGCCAACGCCATCGAAGAGGTCATCCTGCGCGAAGGCCCCGATACCGTCGGCGCGCTCTGCCTTGAGCCGGTGACCGCCGGTGGCGGTGTGATCGTCCCGCCCGAGGGCTACTGGCCCCGCGTGCAGGAGATCTGCAAGAAATACGATATCCTGCTGCATATCGACGAAGTCGTTTGCGGTGTGGGCCGCACCGGCACATGGTTCGGCTATCAGCATTACGGGATCGAACCCGATTTCGTGACCATGGCCAAGGGTGTCGCCTCGGGCTATGCGGCGATTGCCTGCTGCGTCACCAACGAGAAAGTGTTCGAGCTCTTCCGCGACGACGCGACCGACCCGATGAACTATTTCCGCGATATCTCGACCTTTGGTGGCTGCACCGCCGGTCCCGCCGCGGCGCTTGAGAACATGGCGATCATCGAAGAGGAGAACCTGCTCGAAAACACCGTGGCCATGGGCGACTACATGCTCGACCAGTTGCACGCGCTGCAGGACAAGCACGGCGTGATCGGTCAGGTGCGTGGGAAGGGCCTGTTCCTCGGCGCTGAACTAGTGGCCGACCGGTCGACCAAGGAAGCGGCGGATGAAAAGCTGGTTCAGGCGGTTGTGGCTGACTGCATGGCGCAGGGCGTCGTGATTGGTGCGACCAATCGGTCGCTGCCGGGTCTGAACAACACGCTGTGCTACTCGCCCGCGCTGATCGCGACCAAGGACGACATTGACGAAATCGTTGCGGCGACCGACAAGGCGCTGACCAAGGTCTTCGGCTAAAACTATCCTCCCACTCCGCCTGTTTTGCAGGCGGGGTGGGGCGCCCTTTACGATGAGGCCCCGATATGTGGCCCGATCCCGTTACCCTGACCGGCACCCATGCGGTTCTTGAGCCTTTGAGCCAGAGCCATGCCGATGACCTGGCCCGGGCCGCATCCGGCTTGCAGGGCCTTTGGTACACGATGATCCCCACACCCGATGGCGTCCCGGCCGAGATTGACCGCCGCCTGGCGCTGCCGACGATGCGGCCTTTTGCGATCCTCGACACAACCGGCCGCGCGGTCGGCATGACCACCTATATGAATATCGACGCGGCCAACCGGCGGGTTGAAATAGGCTCGACCTGGCTTGGTAAATCGGCGCAGCGTGGGCCGGTCAATACCGAATGCAAGCTCATGCTGCTCACTCATGCGTTTGACGTCCTGGACTGCATGGCCGTCGAATTCCGCACGCATTTCATGAATGTCCAATCGCGCCGCGCCATTGAAAGGCTGGGTGCGAAACTGGACGGCATCTTGCGCAACCACATGATCATGGAAAACGGTAGCTTGCGCGACACAGCCGTCTATTCGATCATCCCCGGCGAATGGCCCGCAGTGCGGGCAAACCTTGAATGGCAATTGGCAAAGCCACGGGGGTAAGGCGCATGAAGGTCGCGTGGCTTTTGCTTTGCGTTTCATGCGTTTGCAGGTAACGAAATGGGTCAGGGCATCGGAAAAGGGGGAGTGTGATGCGGGCTGCTGTTGTCAGGGAATTCAACGAGGATCTTTCGATCGAGACCGTGCCCGACCCGCGTTGCCCGGAGAACGGCGTCGTTTTGCAGGTTGCGGCCTGCGGCGTGTGCCGGTCGGATTACCACGGCTGGGTCGGGGGCCATCCAAAGGTCGAGAGTGGCTCGATCCTCGGACATGAATATTGCGGAACCGTCGTCGAGGCCGGACCGAATGCGCAGTACAAGCTCGGGGATCGCCTGATTGCGCCGTTCATTCTGGCCTGCGGGGGCTGCGCCGAATGCCGCAGCGGGGTCTCGAATGCCTGCGAAAAGGCCATCGTACCGGGTTTTGGCACGCCGGGGGCCTATGCCGAGTTTGTCGCGGTGCCGTTCGATCATAACCTTGTGCACCTGCCGGAAACCATGTCGCCCGCCTTGGCGGCGGGGCTGGGATGCCGGGTGACCACCGCCTGGCATGCCCTGACTGATCGCGCCAATCTCCGCGCTGGAGAGTGGGTTGCCATTCACGGCACCGGCGGGATCGGCCTGGCGGCGCTTCTTCTGGCCAAGATGCTGGGCGCGCGGGTTGTTGTGGTCGATATCGTCGCCGAAAAGCTCTCCCATGCCACGCAGCTTGGGGCGGATGCTGCCGTCAACGCGGCCGAGGTCGATGCCGCCTCGGCGATCCGCGAGATCACCGGCGGCGGCGCGCAGGTGTCGGTCGAAGCCCTCGGGATCGAGACGACAACCAATGTCTCCGTCGAATGCCTTGCGACGCTCGGGCGGCATGTCCATGTCGGGATGCCGGCAGGGGACGGACGGATGGAAATCAACATGCGCGCGATCTACAGCAAGCAGCTGGCCTTTTTCGGAACGCGCGGCATGCCTGCGTGGAAATATCCGTCGCTCCTCGGGATGATCGAGCGGGGTGCGGTGGACCTGAGTCCGATGGTGGCCCGGGAGATCCCGCTTTCGGGCGCCAGTGAGGAGTTGCGCGCAATGCGCGGGCCAACCCCGCCCGGCACCGCCGTGATCACGGACCTGTCACGCTAGGGTGCCGCATCGCGGGGCGATGACGCGGATCAGTCGAGGCAGAAACCCCGCGCCCGGACATAGGCCCCGAAATCGGCCCGTTCGGGCTGGCTATACTGTCTGACCTTGTCGTCGGACCAGCCATAGGTTTCCTTTTCCCCTAAGGTTTCGACAAGCCTTTGGCTATCATAGGGCTGTGCGGTCGCGCGATCCGCGTCATAGGCCTGAACCGCTGCCTTGAGCTCACTTTCGCGGTATTGATCGACATGGCAGGTGATCCGGAGGGGCAGGCGCTTGGCGATGGTTGGTCGATCTGCGGGATATCCGATGGCCAGCCCAGCCAAGGGAAACACATGCGCGGGCAGGTTCAGAAGCGCCGAGACACCCTCGGCCTCGTTCCGCACCGCGCTGATCGGGCAACATCCAAGGCCCATGGCCTCCGCCGCCGTGACGAAGGCCCCCAGGGCAATCGCCGCATCCGCCACCGCGTTGAAAAAGGCGTCGAGGTGGTCGTTGGCGAAGGGGATGTCATGCCAGTCGTGCAGCAACCGTTGCCGCCGGTTGTTGCCGCAAAAGACCGCGATCATCGGGGCCTCGGCGATCCAGGGCTGGCCGGATACGAGTGTGGCGAGCTGTTGCCGGCGGGCAGGCGAGCGCAAGAGGATGATATCGCGCTGCTGCAGGTCGCTCTTGGTCGGCGCGGCGAGGGCGACAGCGCAGAGTACGTCGAGCAGCTCCGGCGCAACGGCGCGCGCCTGAAACGCCCGGCAAGACCCACGCCCGGCCATCGAGTGAAGCAAACCCGCGTCCTTGTCGATCGGCGCCTCGGGTGGCGCATCGCTATAGCGGTCCGCGAACATCTGTTGCAGGGTTTCCGGGGACGTTTCGGTCACGTTGGCGGCTCCTAATTTTTCGTAAGGGTTGCTAACAGGAAAGTTAAAAATTTATCGCATCAATTAAGTCTGGCTATCAGTTATACTGTTGCATGACGTGTGCAGCTTTTGGAAGACCCGACGGACCATGACCCCCGATTTCCTTACGGTGACGATCGAGCGTGGCCCGGACCGGCAGGACCGGTTCGAGGTGCCTGCCTATGACAATCAGACCGTCCTCGATGTTGTCTCCTGGGTGCAGCAGAACGCCGATCCGACGCTGAGCTATCGGTTTGCCTGCCGCGTGGGGATGTGCGGCAGTTGCGCGATGATGGTCAACGGCGTGCCGCGCTGGACCTGCCGGACGCATATTTCCAAGGTCTTGGACGGAAACGCGGTCACCATCGGGCCGCTACGCAACCTGCCTGTTATCAAGGATCTTGCGGTCGATATGGACCCGTTTTTCGACAAATGGGTCGCCGCCGAAGGGGTGCATCACGGCGCGCTGACGCGGGACGACCCGATTGCACCGATTGAGGCGGAAAGCGCGGCACGGGTTGAGGCGAATGCAGCCATTGAATGTATCAACTGCTCGGTCTGCTACGCGGCATGCGATACGGTGGCGGGCAATCCGGATTATCTCGGACCGGCGGCCTTGCAACGGGCATGGACCCTGCTCAACGATGTCAAGGACGAGGGACGCACGGCCATTCTGGACGCGGTATCCGGCACGGGTGGGTGCCATAACTGCCACTCCATGGGGTCCTGCACCGCCTATTGCCCGAACGAATTGGACCCGATGTCGGCCATTGCCGGCCTCAAGCGCGAAACCGCGAAATCCTTTTTCCGGAGGGGACGCTGATGCTGGGCCTGCGTCTTTACATGTTGCAAAGGATCACCGCATTGCTGATGGCGCCGCTGGTGCTGGGACATCTGGCGGTGATGATCTATGCGATCCAGGGAGGGTTGAGCGCGGCGGAAATCCTCGGACGCACCCAAGGTTCCATTCTCTGGTTCCTGTTCTATGGCGTTTTCGTCGTCGCGGTCGCAATTCACGGGGCCATCGGCCTCCGGGTGATTGCTTTTGAATGGGGAGGGATGAAAGGTGCTGTGCTCAATCTGTTTACGTGGGCGGTTGGTATCGGCCTTTTGACACTCGGAGCACGCGCCGTCTGGGCCGTGACATTTGCATGAGGGCGGCCAGGGGCATCACCTCGCGGGCGCATCCGCTGTGGCTGGCCTATATTCTGCACCGGCTGTCGGGGCTTGGTCTTGCCCTGTTTCTGCCGTTCCACTTCTGGGTGCTGGCGATGGCCATGACCGATCCCGCGCGGCTCGACGGGTTTCTGGCGATGACTGAGGCCGGGATGGTGAAACTCGCGGAGTTCGGCCTCGTCTTCCTGCTGGCCGTGCACATGTTTGGCGGTCTCAGGCTGATGGCAATGGAATGGCTGCCCTGGTCGGCATCGCAAAAGACCTTGGCGGCAGGGACGACGGCGGCATCTTTCCTCATTGCCTGCCTCTTTTTCCTGAAGGCGGTGTGACATGGCGCTGAGTGATATCGACCGGCACGACACCGATATCCTGATCCTCGGGACCGGGGGCGCGGGGCTTTTTGCGGCGCTCCATGCGCAACAAAGTGCGCCCGAGGGGACGAAGATCACCATCGCGGTCAAGGGCCTCATCGGGAAATGCGGCTGCACCCGCATGGTGCAGGGCGGCTATAACGTGGCGCTCGGCGGCGGCGACACGGTCGAGCGGCACTTCATGGACACGATCAATGGAGGCAAATGGCTCCCAAATCAGGACATGGCCTGGCGGCTTTGCGAACAGGCGGTGGTGCGCATCCGCGAGCTGGAAAACGAGATCGGATGTTTCTTTGACCGCAACCCTGACGGGTCGCTGCATCAGAAGGCCTTTGCCGGGCAGACAGCGGATCGGACAGTGCACAAGGGCGACCTGACCGGCATCGAGATCATCAACCGCCTGATGGAAAAGGTCCTGGCGAGCGGTGTCGAGAAACTGCAGGAGCATCGCGCCATCGGGTTGATCCCCACCCAAGACGGCAGCGCCCTTGCCGGGGTGCTGATGATCGACATGCGCAGCGGGCGTTTCCGGCTGGTCCGGGCCAAGACGGTCCTGATGGCCACGGGCGGTGGCCCGACCATGTACAAGTATCACACGCCGTCGGGCGACAAGACGATGGATGGGCTTGCCATGGCCTTGCGCGCGGGCCTGCCCTTGCGTGACATGGAAATGGTGCAGTTTCACCCCACGGGCCTCTTGGCGGGGGATCACACGCGAATGACCGGCACGGTGCTCGAAGAAGGGCTGCGTGGCGCCGGGGGGCAGCTTATCAACCACGCGGGCCAGCGGTTCATGTTCGACTATGACGCTGAGGGCGAGCGCGCCACCCGCGACTTGGTCAGCCGCGGGATCTATGCCGAGATGCGCAAGAACAACGACCCGGAGCAGGAGGGTGTGTTCATCTCGATGGGGCATCTGGGGCCGGAGAACGTGCGTCGTAAATTCAAGGGCATGGTCAAGCGTTGTGCCGATAGCGGTTTTGACCTGGCCGCGGGCAAGGTCGAGGTGGTGCCAACCGCGCATTACTTCATGGGCGGTGTTGTCGTGGATGTGGACACCCGCACGGCGATGGAGGGACTTTACGTGGCGGGCGAGGATGCGGGCGGCGCGCATGGCTCGAACCGGCTGGGCGGCAATGGCGTGGCGAATTCGACCGTCTATGGCGGGATTGCGGGGGATACGATGGGGGCCGATATTCGTACCATGCCGGGTCTGCGCGACCCGGATGAGGAGGTGCTTGCCGCCGAGTTGGAACGTGCGATCCATCCGCTCAGCCGTAAACCCGACCTGGTCCAACCCCTGCGCAAACGCCTGCAGGATCTGATGTGGGAGGATGTCGGCGTGATGCGGACCGAGGCGGGAATGAAACGCGGTCTTGAGGGGATTGCCGAAGTGTCTGCGGCGCTCATGGACGTGGGCGTCGCGGGCGATACCCTGGCCTTCAACCTGACCTGGCATGACTGGCTGAACGTGCGCTCGCTTTGTGATATATCCGAGGTGATAACAAAGGCCGGGATCGCCCGCGAAAATTCCCGCGGAGCGCATTTCCGCGAGGATTTTCCGGATCCCGGCGCGATGGAAGACAGTGACTTCACCGTCGCCCGCCTCAAGGACAGCGCGGTGAATGTGACACGAGAGCCGGTCCAATTTACCATCGTGCGCCCGGGCGAGACGGTCTTGCCCGAAGGCGCACCCGAAACATTGGTGGCAGTGCCATGAAACTATATACATTCATTGTCGAAAGGGCGGGCGGTACGTATTGCTCGCAACATGCCGGTGAAGACTACGCCGATGCCGCGCACCGTTTTGTCGACTACGCCATGAGTTGTGAATATCTCAACATAGGTTCGCCGATCAGGGAGCGCCTGCTAGAAGATATGCTCAGTGCCGTTGCAATGGATGGGTTGGTTAACGCCTACAGTAGAAGTCACTTGGACGAGGCAGACGAGTCGTGGTTCATTACCATCGTTGAGACTGTTCCTTCGACAACAGACGGGAGCGCCGCATGATCCCCACCGACCTTATCCAGAAAACCGCCGAGACCTTGATGGACAAGGCGGCCATTGAAATCCCACAGGATTATCTTGACGGGCTGCAGGAGGCCGCGCGGACCGAGGATGGCGACTTGTCCTCGTTCGTGCTTAAGGCGATGCTCGAGAATTACGAGGCCGCCAAGGAGGATCGTCGCGCCATGTGTGGCGACACGGGCGTGCCGCGTTGGTTCGTCAAAATGGGTAACGAGGCGCAGGTCGAAGGTGGCATGGTCGCGCTTGAGGCCGCCCTGCGCCGGGCCACGGCAAATGCCACCAATGGCGTGCCGCTTCGGCCCAACCGGGTACATCCGCTGTGGCGCACGGACCATGACAACAATGTCGGCATCGGCGCGCCGGAGATTGAATACGGTTTTGAGCCGGAAGGTGCATGGATTGACCTCATCACCGTGCATAAGGGCGGGCTTTTTGGCACCGATTACCGGATGCTTTTCCCCTCGGACGGCATTCAGGGGATCAAACGGTTCTATCTCGACAGCCTGATGGCGTTTGGCAAGCGCGGCCTCGCCTGCCAGCCCGCGATCATCGGCATTGGGCTGGGCGGTTCCAAGGATATCTGCATGACTTTGGGCAAGCGCGCCTCGACCCTGCGGGTGGTCGGTAGCCGCAATTCCGATCCGCGCATTGCCGAGATGGAGGACGAGTTCAAAGAGCTGGGCAATTCCATCGGCATGGGGGCGATGGGGTTTGTCGGCAAGAACATGGTGATCGATTGCAATATCGAGGTGGGGTATTGCCACACCGGCGGCATGCCGATGTCGGTTCATGCTTTCTGCCTGTCCTCGCGCCGCGCGGTGGCCCGCATCCATGCGGACGGGCGGGTTTTCTACCGTACAGACCCGGACTGGTTTACCGATTATCAACGCCGCGAAACGGTCGAGTGGGAACCCAAGAAGGAGGCGGCGGAATGACGCCCGGATTGGATTGGCACTCCGCTGCGTTGGACGACGACACCGTGATTGATCGAGACTATCGAAACACGCAGAACGTGCGGCGCTATTTCAGAAGCCGAATTGGGGAAGACTTTTCCATGAACAGGCCTTTCATGGCCTGGTTGAAGGAAAGCCAGGGCAAAACGCTTGGCACGGCTTGTCAGGTCTGGCGCGATATGAGGAATAAGCAGACATGACTGGTCCGCGCGAAGTCCGCCTGTCCACGACCCCCACGGACGACGCCATTGCCGATCTGCGGTTAGGCGACGTCGTCTACCTTGATGGGCTGATGTACACGGCCCGCGAAGGCGTCTACATGCGGGCGCTCGAAGACAAGGCCAATATCCCAATGGAATTGCCCTCGCAATCGGCGGCAAATTTCCATTGCTCGCCCGCCGCGCGGATCAACCCGGATGGCTCCTTCGACATGGGCGCGGTGACGGCCACGGCCTCGTTCCGCTTCGCCAAGTGGTTGCCGGAGTGGATGGCCAAGACCGGGGCGAAGCTGATCGTCGGCAAGGGCGGCATGACCTCGAAGGACTACAAGGAATATTTCGTCCCCAACGGCGCGGTCTACCTGTCCACGGTTGGCTATGGCACCGGTGCGCTTCTGGGGCGTGGCGTCGAAAGCGTCGAAGCGGTGCATTGGAACGAGGAACTGGGGCTTGCCCAGGCGATGTGGGTCATCAAATGCAACCGGATGGGGCCGTTTATCGTCGCCTCGGACATGAACGGTGACTGCCTCTTTGAACGCGAAAACGCCAAGATCGCCGAGAATGTCACGCGGGTCTACGAAGGCACCAAACCTGCCGTTCTCAAACGCTATGGCGAAAGCGATGACCGCACCGACGAGGTGATCTGAGCGGTGGGGTTGTACCCTAGGTGATCTCGCTCAGCATGATGCCGATCCCCATGAGCAGGGTCAGGAGGATCAAGAGCCGCCGGTAGGCGGTATCACTCAGCGACCGGAAAACAGCGATCCCGACCTGGGCGGCGATGAGGCCCACCGGGATCGTCACCAGCAATGCGCTCAGCGCCGTGCGGTCATAAGCCCCTTTGAAGAACAAAAGACAGATCGTCGTGCAGAGAATGGTGACGTTATAGGGCTGCAGGACGGCGCGGGTTTCGGCCTTGGTCCAGGGGCGGATCGAAAGCCACATCGAAGGGATCGCACCGGACACCGCCGCCGCCCCGCCAAAGACACCGCCCACGAAGCCGAACATCCCGTCGGCCCATGGCGTTCGGCGGGAAAAGGCGGGCAGGGCCGTGCGAAATCCGAAATAGGCGCCATAGATGACAAGCAATGTGGCGATGGCGATCCGCAAGGTCCCGGCGTCGATAACGTCCAGAAGCCTGAGCCCGATGGGCACGCCGATGAGGCCGGGCAGGAGAAACCGCAGCAATCGCGCCGGCTGCGCCAGAATCTCAGACCGGACGATCCAGAGGCCTTGCAGCCCTGCCAAAACGGACATCAGCGCGACGATGGCCACGGCGCGGATAGGGTCGAGAACCACGAGGTAGAACCCGAGCGCAAAGAGCGCCGTGCCGGTCCCGGTCAACCCGTTGATGAACCCACCAGCCGCCGCGCCCAGCATGAGGAACAGGATGGTTTCCGTGGTCATGCGCTGGTGCTTCGCGTCTTGGGTTGTGCCTCTTCGATGACGCCTGAAAGCGCATCAAAGAGCGCGTCGATCGCCTGGGTTTTCACGGTGTTGCCCGGATAGGCGAGGCCGAGTGTCCGCATCGGCGCGTCCTCCCCGAGGCTGAGGCGTTTGACCTGCGGGCCGCTAAGGGGCTTTACCGCAAGGTCGGGCACGATGGAGACGCCGAGATTTTCATGCACCATACTGGCTATGGCTTCGGGGCTGTCGAGTTCCATCGTCTCGGCAACCGCGATGCGATTTGACAGGATCCAGTTGTCGATCAGCGTCCCGACCACCGCGCTTCGGTTGAAGCGGATAAAGGGCCGCTTGCGCAGAAGCTCGATCGGATCATCACCGGGCTCTTCGATGGCGGCGATCAGTTGCATCGGTTCCGTGACCAGCTCGCGAAATACAAGGCCGGGTGGCATCAGATGCGGTTTCGTCACGGTGGCCGCGTCAAGGGTGCCGCGCTCCAGATCCGCCAGCAGGGTGCTGGTCAGGCCGGGACGGATATGCAATCCCATCTGCGGGAAGCGCGATTTGAGGACGGCCATGGCCTGCGGCATCAACCCGGTCAGGGTCGTGCGCAAGGCGCCCAGCGTGACGATCCCGCCCAGCCCGCCATCGGCCAGCACCGACGGCACGAGGTTATCGTAATCCGCGATCAGCTTGCGGGCCTTGGCGACGATTTCATGGGCAATCGGCGTCAGTTCCGGCGTGCGCGTGCTGCGGTCGAAAAGGGCGATGCCGAGATCAGCCTCAAGCGTCTGCATCTGCTGGCTGACGGCCGCGTGGGTGACATGCACGACCTCGGCAGCGGCGCTGAACGTCCTGGCATCCGCGATCGCGACCAATGTGCGCAGCAGTCGAATTGTCACGAAACAGCCCCGGTATCTAAAGGTAGTCTTTCAGATGATTAGGGGATTCGTGTCAGAATGTCAGCCTGGCTTTCCGTTCATGAGGTGAATGTCCATCTAGACGTCACCTCGATGCGCGGGGGTTCAGCCGGGGAGCTGGCCTTGGCCACGGCCTCTAAGCCTTGATCGAGCGTTGGTATGCCGTTGTCGCGCCCCGGGTTAGTGCGCTCCGGCCACCGAAGCAGGAGCGCACCGTGACTCAGAAGGATTGCGTGGTGTAATCCACCTCGTCCGGGTAGAGCGTGTCTTCGATTGACGTGGTGTGCACCTTGACGAGCTTTCCGCCTTCGACCCGGCTGATGTATTGGTGGCCGAAGACCTGGTGGGTCTTGCCATTGAACACCTTGGCGCCCTGCGGATGCGCCTGGCTCTCGGGCATGTCGCTCATCGCCTCGACCGCTTCGATCAGCTTGGCACGATCGCCTGGCCCCTCATAACCGGCGGCCTCCATCCCGGCCTTGATGACGTGCAGGGTTTCCCAGCATCCGAACATATGGGCATAGGTGGAGACATCCGTCGGATCGCTGATCGACGCGCCGTTGTCATCGACGCCCACGGCGGCACGGTAGAACTTGTCATGCTCGCTCTGGTCCGCCTGCGCATTGCGCGGGTTCCCTTCCCAGAAATACGTACCTTCGAGGAATTCCAGGCCAGGGCTTGAGATGTCGACAGCTTCGAGGCTGTCGATGAAGCCGAACATTTCGGGCCGCGAGGGGCCGAAGAATTCACCCAACTCCTTCACGAAGGTCAGAACCGCAGGGCCAACCATGACGTGGTAAAGCACCTCGGTCTCACGCGGGATCTTGGGGAAATACTTAGTAAAGGAGGTCTCGGTCGGCGGGATGGCGATATGTTCGAGCACCTCGCCGCCTTGCGCCTCGATCGCTGCGGTAAAGAAATCGCGGTGGTCATGGCCAAAGGCGAAATCCGGGAATACCATCGTGACCTTCTTGCCCAGGTTTTCCGCCACGTAGGGCGCCATCGCCTGCACCTGGCTTTTCACGTCGGTGATGCCGGGTTGCAGCGTGTAACGGTTGAGCATCCCCGACGCCACGTGATGGCCTTCGGAGACCACGAAATAGGGCAGTTTCAACTCCCCCGCGCGGGGGGATGAGCCGATGACCACATGGGAAAAGAGGGTGCCAAAGCCCACGTCGCAGCCGTGCTGGTTGGCGAATTTCTCGACCACTTCCGCGCCGCGCTTGGGGTCTGTGCCATCATCCTCGGCCACGATCTCGACCATGCGGCCATTGATGCCGCCGCCCTCGTTGATGAGCTTGACCGCCGCCTCGGTGGTGCGCCCGTACCAGCGGCCATAGGCCGCGCCGATGCCGGTGCGGTGAACCTGGAACCCGATCTTGATCGGCTCGGACGTCGCCGCGTTGGTATAGCGCGCCCACATCGGCAGGCTGGCCGCGCCAACACCGGCGGCAATGGTCTTGAGCGCCGCGCGGCGGCTGGTGGATTTGGTCATGTCCTCAGTCTCCCATGTCTGAGCGGTGGGGCGCTGGACGCCCCGAAATAGGGTTAACATTGCGAATTGGGGCGGTGATTGTCCAGCAAAAACAGGTGTCAAAGGCCGCGGGGTGACGCCAGGAGCCAGAGGCCGAAGAACGTGTAGGCCACCATGAAGAGGGCCAGCGGCGCCTGTGATAGCGTGGCGCGGCGGGTGCTGCCGAAGGCGTGCAAAGCCAGGGCATGGGCCAGCAGAATGGCGATCACATGGCCGATGACAACCGCTCCCGCCTGCGTCAGCCAGATGGCCCGCACCGTCGCTTGCGTGTTGAAAAAACCGGTCGTGACATAGAATTGCCCCAGGCCCAGTAAATCATCGCCCCGCGCGAGCGGGTCGGTCGCGGCCTTGAGCGCATATTGGCTGTCGACCATGAGGCTGGTCAGGTAATGGGCCAGGTGATAGCCCAGTGCGATCGGCAGGATCGACGGGGCAAAGAGGCGGAAGGCGGGGCCGAGGTCAAGATCGGCCCGGGCGATGCGCAACCCAAGCCAGATCGAGACGCCATAGGCCGTGATCAGCGCGGCATTGGCGGCTAGCAGGCCAAGGATTGTCTGCGTTATGACGGCGCTGCGGCCGGGAAATTCGAGCGGGTTGATGCCCAGGACGCTGAACCACCAGAAGGTCTCGTTCAGGCCATCAAAACTGCCGGTGCCAAGCAGGATAAGGATGAACACCGCCAAACCCATGGGTACATGGGGCCGGGCCATGATCTTCCACCCGGGCAGTCCGATGGCGAATTGACGGCCGCGTCGGCCCAGCAGGCTCACCCGCGCGTAGCTGCGCATCAGGATGGTCAGCGCCTCGCCGCGCAGAAGCCAGCGCGGGCCGAAAAGGAGGATGCCGAACATCGTCGCGTACCAATATCCGCCCGCGAACAGGGCCAGCCGCGCGGGATCGGCGGGGGCCGGATCGGCCAGCAGGAGAACGGCGAAGGCCAGGAAGATGACGATGCCGGGAAGGAAACCCAGGCGGCGGGGATACCGAAAGAGGGCGCGCAGACCGGTCAGGCGCGTCAGGAGCGCCGCCGGCCCCGTCCATGGGTTGGTCCATCGCCAGTGGTTGCCGATCACTCCCTGCAACACGACCAGCGCGATCCACCAGACGGTCCAGACGACGAGCGGCAGCAGGTTGGCCAGCGGATCGCGCGGGCCGCTGAGGCCAAGCCAGATCAGACCGGCCAGCAGGACGGCCGCGAGCGTGCTTGTGACATGGTGCAACGGCATGGGCGCGCGCCGCCAAAGCGAAACCGGGTGAAACACGCCCTGTGCCAGCCGGGCGGGCATCATCGCCAGCAGGATGACCGTCAGCGCCACGCTGGCCACGCCCGCGGTGATATAGACATCCGTCGGCAGAAGCAGCACGAACCCCTGCTCCGATGCGTGGGCCAGTGCCATGCCCGGCAGCAGAAGTATGACGATCAGAAGAATTCGGCGCATCGGTCCCCCGTTTCGCGGCCGAGAGTAGCGGTATCCCGGGCGGGTTAAAGGGGCAATTGCGGATTGTGCGCATCCTGCGATCCGGGCGGCGCATGCGGAGGGGGCAAAACATGAAAAAGGGCCGGTGCGACAAACACCGGCCCTCTCTTTGCACGTAAACTAAGATCAGGTGTATTTCTTGATCTCGCCTGATTTGAGGCGGCTCATGTAGCTTTCCAGCTCAGCCTTGACGACCGGCATCAGCACGTAGAGGCCGACGATGTTGACAACCGCCATGGCGAAGATCGCCGCATCCGAGAAGTCGATGACCGGGCCAAGGCTTGCGGCCGCGCCGATGACGACGAAGATGCAGAAGATGACCTTGAAAACCAGCTCGGTTGTCTTGCCTTCGCCAAAGAGGAAGGTCCAGGCCTTGAGGCCGTAATAGGACCAGCTGATCATGGTCGAGAAGGCGAAGAGGATCACCGCGATGGCCAGGATGTATTTGAACCATCCGAAGGCCGACGAGAAGGCCGCTGAGGTCAGTGCGACACCGGAGTTGCCGTCAACCGTGGCGATGGCCGATCCTGCTTCGTTCAGGACATAGAGGCCGGTTTCGGGATCCGAGATCAACTGACCGGTGATGATGATCACCAGTGCGGTCATGGTGCAGATCACGACGGTGTCGATGAACGGCTCCAGGAGCGATACGAACCCTTCGGTGATCGGCTCTTTGGTTTTCACCGCCGAGTGGGCGATCGCCGCGGAACCAACGCCCGCCTCGTTCGAGAAGGCCGCCCGTTTGAAGCCCTGGATCAGGGCGCCAACCATGCCGCCCGCAACGCCGAGACCGGTAAAGGCCCCTTCGAAGATCTGGCCGAAGGCCCAGCCGATCTTGTCGAAGTTCATCAGGATGATGATGAGCGCGGTGATGACATACATCACACCCATGAAGGGTACGACCTTTTCGGTCACCTTGGCGATGGACTTGAGGCCACCGACGATCACGGCAAAGACAACGCCAGCAAAGATGATGCCGGTGATCCAGCCAGGATAGTCACCGACCACGTTGGTGATCTGCGCATGGGCCTGGTTCGCCTGGAACATGTTGCCGCCACCAAGCGCGCCGAGGATACAGAAGATCGAGAACATGACCGCGAGGATCTTGCCGCCCGGCTTGCCGCGCTCGGCAAAGCCCTTGGTCAGGTAATACATCGGACCACCTGACACGGTACCGTCCTCGTATTCATTCCGGTATTTCACGCCAAGCGTACATTCGGTGAATTTCGAGGCCATGCCCATGAGGCCCGCCAGGATCATCCAGAAGGTTGCGCCCGGTCCGCCGATGCCGACGGCCACCGCCACGCCGGCGATGTTACCAAGGCCCACCGTGCCCGAAAGCGCCGTGGCAAGCGCCTGGAAGTGACTGACCTCACCGGCGTCGTTCGGGTCGGAGTAGTCGCCTTTCACCAGCGAGATCGAATGGGGAAACGCCCGGAACTGAATGAAAGCGAAGTAAAGAGTGAAAATGGTTGCCGCAACAACCAGCCAGGCCACGATCCATGGAAAGGACGTGCCGGGGAAGGGGCTAAAGATGAAGCTGACGAACCAGCCGGTCGAGCTCGCGAAGATCTCGTTGACTTTCTGGTCGATGCTGCCGTCCTGAGCCCAGGCCGGGGCGCTGGTCATCGCCAGCCCGGCCGCGGCGCTCGCCGCATATGTTAGGTTTCGAAACATGTGACTATCCCTGATCTGTTTTTTGTTTATGGCACGATGGTGCAGGGCACCGGCGCCATTTGGGCCAATGTGCTGGCCACGGAGCCAAAGACGCGCGAACCGATGCTGGTTTCGCCGTCGCGTCCGATCACCATCTGTGTCGCTCCGGTGTCCGAGCAGACCGTGGCCAGGGTCTTGGCGATATGGCCATATTTGATCTCGGTCGAGATTTCGACGCCACTGTCGGACAGTTTTTCGACAACCGGGTCCATCAGCGCGGATTTGGCACGGGCCAGTTCTTCGTTGCGGCGCTTGTGCCGTTCTTCCAGTTCGGTCGGTGTCAGGAACGAATAGGGTGACCATTCAAGCACGTGGGCGACGACGATGCTGCCGCCCTGAGATTTGGCACGCGCAACAGCGAATTCCAACGCCCGATTGGACGCATCACTGCCGTCGTAACCTACGACGAATTTTTCGGACATTACATCCTCCCATTTTTATTCGGCGCCGTGTCTGGCGCCCTTTGACAATACCACAGGTTGCGCCAAGAAAAACATTGAACGATGTTGTCATTTGGGAAAATTTTGGAAATACTGATTACATATAGTAAAAAATTAGGAAAATTTCCGATGGATCGGCTCGACTACCGCATTCTTTCTATACTGCAGGAAGATGGGCAAATCTCGATGAATCGCCTGTCGGAAAAGGTCGGGTTGTCACTTTCCGCCTGCCACCGCCGGGTCAAGCTCATGGAGGCCAGCGGCGCCATTTCCAACTATGCGGCGGTAGTTGACCGAAAGGCTGTCGGGCTGGAGTTGCAGGTCTTCATCGAGGTCAAGCTGACGTCGCATTACAAGGAGGATCAGACCGCCTTCGAGGACAAGATCAAGGCGATGCCAGATGTGCTCGAATGTCACCTGATTTCCGGTGAATTCGACTATCTGATGCGCGTGGCGGTGCGCAGCACGTCAGATTACGAGGATTTCTACCGCAATCGACTGTCGCAGATCCCGTCCGTGGCACAGGTCAAAACCTTGCTCAGCCTGTCGGCGCTCAAGGAATTCAGGGGGTATAATCTCGAGGCGCTGCAGGAGTGAGCCGGACCTGCGTTCTGGGGTCGCAGGAGCCTGACATTACGGTAAGATGACTTAGGTTAGCAGCAAGTGGTGACGCGCGAGTCACCGGCGACGACCGGAGAAAACCTATGGATACATTGCTGTTGTCCCGCATTCAGTTCGGGGCAAATATCTCGTTTCACATCCTGTTCCCGACGATCACCATCGCTTTGGGCTGGGTGCTTTTGTATTTCAAGATCAGGTTTGTCCGGTCGGGCGATGAAAAATGGATCAATGCCTATCGGTTCTGGATCAAGGTCTTCGCGCTCAGCTTTGCGCTGGGTGTCGTCAGCGGCATCACCATGTCCTTCCAGTTCGGCACCAACTGGCCGGGCTTCATGGAAACGGTCGGCAATATCGCAGGGCCGCTCCTGGCTTATGAGGTTATGACAGCGTTCTTCCTCGAGGCGGTTTTCCTCGGGATCATGCTTTTCGGGTTCAGTCGCGTGCCAAGCTGGCTTCACACGCTCAGTACATTTCTTGTGGCGTTCGGCACCACCATGTCCGCCTTCTGGATCCTGGTCCTGTCAAGCTGGATGCACACGCCCGTCGGGTTCGAGATGCGCGAGGGTGTGGCCCATGCCACCGATTGGTGGGCGATCATCTTCAACCCGTCGATGCCCTATCGCCTGATCCATATGCTGCTGGCCAGTGGGCTGACCGTAGCCTTCCTTCTGGCCGGGATCAGTGCGTTTCGCTGGCTCCGGGATCAACGTGGCGCGGATGTGCGCGCATCGCTGGTCACCGGGCTGGGCCTCGGCGCGATCCTCATCCCGATCCAGATCCTCGTGGGCGACTTCCACGGCCTCAACACGCTGGAACACCAGCCTGCCAAGGTTGCGGCGATGGAAGGTAACTGGGAGACGCAGGGCAACGTCCCGCTGCTGCTCTTTGCCCTGCCCGACGAGGCTGCGCGGACCAACCATTTCGAAATCGGCATCCCGAACGGCGCGTCGCTCATACTGACCCACCATGCCGACGGGGTTGTGCCCGGCCTGAATGATTTCGTGGCCGAGGATGGCACGATCCTGCATCCGCCCGTGGCCCCGGTCTTCTTTTCCTTCCGTGTGATGGTCGGAACCGGCGTTGCCATGCTGCTCCTGAGCTGGGCGGCGGTGGCGATGATGTCCTGGCGAAAGCGCGGGGTCGAGGCCCTGCCGCGCCCGATGCTCTGGGCGATGGTGCCGATGGCATTTTCGGGCTGGGTCGCCACCCTCGCCGGTTGGTACACGACCGAGATCGGCCGCCAGCCGTGGCTCGTCACCGGCGTGATGACCACCAAGGAAGCCGTGGCGGACGTGCCCGCGCCGATGGTCGCCGGAACGCTGGCCATCTACCTGTCGGTCTATGCGCTGCTGCTTGCGGCCTATATCGGGGTGCTCTTCTATCTGGCGCGCACGGCGGGCAAGGGCGGCGATGACCGCATCCGCCCCGGCATGCCACGACCGGTTCCGGCGGAGTAAAGCCCATGGAAATGTTCGGAGATCCCGCACTTTGGCTGCCAGTGACCTTCGCTGGGCTGATGGGCCTGTCGATCCTGATCTATGTCTGCCTCGACGGGTTTGACCTTGGCGTTGGCCTGCTCTTCCCCTTCTCGGAAGAGGCGGAGAAAGACCGCATGGTCGCCTCGATCGGCCCCTTCTGGGACGCGAACGAGACCTGGCTGGTGTTGGCCATCGGTATCCTGTTGGTGGCCTTCCCCGCGGCACATGGCATGATCCTGACGGCGCTTTACCTGCCGGTGGCGATCATGCTGGTGGGGCTGATCTTGCGGGGGGTGGCCTTCGAATTTCGGGTCAAGGCGCCGGCGCCGCGCAAACCGATGTGGAACAACCTGTTCTTTACCGGCAGCCTGATGACGTCCCTGTCGCAGGGTTACATGCTGGGCATGTATATCATGGGGCTTGAAGTGACGCTCTTCACCCTTGCCTTCTCGGTCGTCACGGCGGTGTTCCTGACGGTCGCCTATTCCTTTATCGGGGCCACATGGCTGATCCTCAAGACCGAGGGCGCGCTGCAGCAGAAGGCCGTCACATGGGCGCGGCAAGGTATCTGGGGCGTCGTGCTGGGTCTGGGTGCGATCTCGATCGCCTCACCTTTCGTCAGTCCGCGGATTTTCGACAAATGGTTCTCGGTGCCGGAAATTTTCCTGCTTCTGCCGATGCCGCTGATGGCACTTCTGCTGATCGGGGCGCTCTGGCTGACACTGCGGCACCTGCCGCGGGCCGATGACGGGCTGGCCTGGGTGCCGTTTGTGGCCACGACCACGCTCTTCACCTTAGGCTTCTTCGGGATGGCCTATTCGTTCTACCCCTATGTCGTGCCCGAGGCGCTGACCATCTATGACGCGGCAAGTGCGCCCGAAAGCCTCTTCATCATCCTTGTGGGGACGGTTTTCGTGCTGCCGATGATCGTGGGATACACGGTGCTCGCTTACATCGTCTTTCGCGGCAAGGCCACGGAACTGCGCTATGACTAGACGGCGCTAGGCGCGATCCTGAGCCTCAAGCAAACCCCGCGCCGCTGCACATCAGGCAGCGCCGCGTCTTGGTTCCGAAACATCCTTCGCAGCGGCCGAATTTGGGACCGCCGCGCTCGTCACGCCCTTGCGGCACCTGCCCGGAACCGCCGCAGATCTGACACGGCGCCCGCCCGGTGCCATGGCACCGATGGCACTTCTGTTTGACATGCGGCATCTGCTTTTTTCGGGGCGTATGATTTTCCATTACGGTGCCTGAATACTGTTCCAAACGGCGAATTCGCCTTGTTGGGAACGCATCTGAGCACAAGTTCGTTAACAAGTCACGGATGCCGCCGCATCAAAAACCGCTGGTGTGACATCGAAAATGCGGCCCGCCGCCGCCACGACGTCTGAATGGCGGATCAAAGAAGAGCGGATGGCCGTTTGGCGGCTCAGGTCGCGCCCCACCCGCCGCCGCCCGGGGTTTCCATGCCGAATACTGCGCCTTCGGGCAGGTCGATTTCACTGTTGCCCGCCATCTCCCGAACCTCGCCATCGGGCAGTTCGGCCCAGTTGCGCCCTACCTGACCGGGTACACCGCCATCACCGCCAAAGGGCGGGATAATTCGGTGATTGCTGAGTGTCGTGACGGTGACCGGCTTCAGGAACCGCAACCTGCGGATCAGGCCGTGGCCGCCACGCCATTGACCTGCGCCACCCGATCCGGGGCGCACAGTGAACTCCTCAAGCCGCACAGGAAAGCGTTTTTCCAGCACTTCGGGGTCGGTCATGCGGGTGTTGGTCATATGGCTTTGGATTGCATCGCAGCCCTGGAATCCCGGCCCTGCCCCGGTGCCGCCGGCGATGGTCTCGTAATTCTGGAAGTCGTCATTGCCCCAGACGAAATTGTTCATCGTGGCCTGGCTTCCGGCAATGACGCCAAGCGCGCCGTAGAGCGCGTTGCACGCCGCCTGGCTGACCTCGGTATTGCCCGAAATCACCGCTGCGGGGTATTTCGGATTTAGCATCGAGCCGTCCGGCACGATGATCTTGAGCGGGGTCAGGCAGCCCTGGTTGAGCGGGATATCGGCGCCGACCATGGTGCGGAAAACATAGAGTACCGCCGCGTCGGAGATTGACCGCGGCGCGTTGTAATTGCCCGAATGCTGCGGCGAGGTGCCGGAGAAATCAATCACCGCCTCGCGGGCGGCGTGGTCCACGGTGACCTTCACCTCGATCACTGCTCCGTGATCCATCGGATAGGTGAACTGCCCGTCGCGGAGCCGGTCGATCACCCTGCGCACACTTTCCTCGGCATTCATCTGCACATGGCCCATATAGGCCTGCACCACGTCGATCCCGTAATTGTCGACGACCTTGAGCAGCTCTTGCCGACCGGTCTCATTCGCCGCTACCTGCGCCTTGAGGTCGGCCATGTTCTGACTGACCGTGCGGCAAGGGTATTTGCCTGAGGCCAGCAGGTTTTCCGCCATCTCTTCCAAAAGCGTGCCGCGATCCACGAGCTTGACGTTGTCGATCAGCACACCCTCTTCGATGATATGCGTACTGTCGGGGGGCGCGCTGCCGGGCGTACGCCCGCCGATATCTGCGTGATGCCCGCGGGACCCCAACCAGAAAACCGCTTTGCCCTCGACAAATACCGGCGTGATGACCGTCACATCGGGCAGGTGCGTGCCGCCATTATAGGGCGAATTCAGCATATAGGCGTCGCCCGGCGCCGCGTCGGGGTTGAGCCGCATGATCGTCTTGACCGCATCGGACATGGAGCCGAGATGCACCGGCACATGCGGCGCGTTGGCGACCAGATCGCCCCGGTCGTCGAAGATCGCGCAGGAAAAGTCGTAGCGTTCCTTGATGTTCACAGACCATGACGTATTGGCCAGCGTTGCGCCCATCTGATCGGCCACGGACATGAAGAGGTTGTTGAACACCTCCAGCAGCACCGGATCGGCTTGCGTTCCCGCCGCGCGGTCCCGCGCCTTGGCGGTGATGCGTTCGAGGATCAGGTTGCCCATCTGGTCCACATGCGCGGCCCAACCCGGTTCGATCACATTGGTCCCGGTGGTTTCGGTAATCACTGCCGGACCACTCACGCGCGCGGCCGGATCCAACGTGTCGCGATCATAAAGCGGCACGTCACGCCAATCGCCCTCGGCATACATCGGGATCTGCGCCAACGGCTGGCCGTCACCGGCGGGCAGGGCGGGGCTCGGGGCCTGCCCGGTCTGCCCGATCGCCTCCACGCTCAGCATATCGAACAACACGGCGCGTTCGGGCGAGTGAAAGCCAAACCGCTGCTGATGCGCGGCTTCGAAATCGGCGCGCATCTGGTCCGGCTCGGCGAAGGGGACGTCCAATGGCTGATGCGAGCCGTCATAGCGCAGATGCGCGCGGCGCTGGATGGTGATGTCGTCAATACCTTGCCCTGCGACTTCGGCGCGCGCCTCACCGGCGATCCGGTCCAGCGCAGACGCTGCCTTTTCCACCGCAGACAGGGGCGCGTCCATCTGCACCTCGCGCAGCGCCCGGATCTCGGCCAGACCCATGCCATAGGCGCTGAGAACCCCGGCATGGGGATGGATCAGAACCCGCGTCATGCCCAAGGCATCGGCCACAAGGCAGGCATGTTGCCCCCCCGCGCCACCGAAGCATTGCAGCGTATAGCCGGTCACGTCATGCCCACGCTGCACGCTGATCTTCTTGATCGCATTGGCCATGTTGTCGACGGCGATGCGCAGGAACCCCTCGGCCATGTCCTCGGGACTGCGTGGGTCTTCGCCCGTCGCCTCGGCCACATCGCGTGCGAGGCTCGCGAATTTCTCGCGCACGATTTCGGCATCCAGCGGCTCTTTGCCCTCAGGGCCGAAGACCGGTGGGAAATGATCGGGGTTGAGCTTGCCCAGCATCACGTTGCAATCGGTCACCGCAAGTGGCCCGCCGCGCCGGTAACAGGCGGGGCCGGGATCGGCACCGGCGCTTTCGGGGCCGACCTGAAACCGCCCGTCCTCGAATTTGCAGATGCTGCCACCGCCGGCGGCCACGGTATGAATATCCATCATCGGCGCCCGCATTCGCACGCCCGCCACTTCGGTCTCGAAACTGCGTTCATACTCGCCCGCATAATGGCTCACGTCGGTGGAGGTGCCGCCCATGTCAAAACCGATCAGGCGCTCATGTCCTGCCGCCTCGCCGGTCTTGACCATGCCGACAATGCCACCTGCCGGGCCGCTGAGAATCGCATCCTTGCCCTGAAAAAGCGTCGCATCAGTCAACCCGCCGGAGGATTGCATGAAGAGCAGCGCGTCGCAGGCCCGGCCCATGTCGAGCGCGCCCGCCACTTGATCCACATAGCGCCGCAGAATGGGCGACAGGTAGGCATCGACCACGGTCGTATCGCCGCGCCCGACCAGCTTGGCGAGGCGGCTGACCTGATGGCTGGCGGTGATCTGGGTGAAGCCGATCTCGGCCGCCATTTCGGCCACGCGTTGCTCATGCGCGGGGTTGAGATAGGCGTGCAGACCGGCAATCGCCACTGCGCGGATGCCCTTGTCATAGGCGGCCTGCAACGTCGCCCGCGCTGCGTCCTCGTCAAGCGGCGTGACAACGGCACCGTCCGCATCCAGCCGCTCGTCCAGCTCCGCTACGTCTTCGTAAAGGAGATCAGGGCGCTTGATTTCGAGATCGAAGAGGCGCGGGCGGGTCTGATAGCCGATCAGCAGGAGATCGCGAAATCCTTTGGTGATGAGCAACAGTACCCGCTCACCCTTGCGCTCAAGCAGGGCATTCGTGGCCACTGTGGTGCCCATCTTGACCGCGCGGATCGAGCTGTCCGGAAACGGGCCGTCCACGCCCATGACGTCACGGATCCCCTGCACAGCGGCGTCGCGGTAACGTTCAGGATTTTCCGACAAGAGCTTGTGCGTATGGACGACACCGTCGGGATCAAGGGCCACGATATCGGTGAATGTCCCGCCCCGGTCGATCCAGAATTCCCATTCACCGCTCATCGCCGCCCCCAATGTTAAATCGTGCTCACGTTTGGCACCGATCCGCGAAATGTCAACGCCAGTGGCATTGATCTTGGCCAAGGTTTTTGCGCATATGGCGCGCAGCCAAAGGAGCACGCCCATGGACCTGCGCAAGATCACCGATGATTTCACCGTCTCGCCCCAGATCGAGGCGACAGACATTCCCGCCATCGTGGCTGCCGGGTTCAAATCCGTCCTGTGCAACCGGCCCGATGGGGAAGAACCCAGCCAATGCTGTTTCGATGAGGTGTCGCAGGCGGCTGAGGAAGCCGGTCTTGAAGTGCGATCGGTGCCAATCTCGTCGGGCTATGTGCGGCCCGAGGACCTCGATGCGTTCAAGGCCGCGCTGGATCAAATGCCCCGCCCGGTGCTGGCCTATTGCCGCAGCGGCACGCGCTGCACCATGCTCTGGACCTTGGCGCAATACGGTCAGATCGCGCCCGAGGACATCCTCGCCCTGACCGGCAAGGCGGGCTACGACATGTCGGGCATCATCGACCAGCTTTCGCAACGCTGACCCACCATGGCCGACACGAGCTGGATCGCGATTGGCCGGGACGCGGAGGGGTTTCGCGCCTTCGCGGTCGAAGGGTCGGAGGTGAAAACCGAGGCCCGGGCCGAAACCGAAGATCAGGCATATGCGCGGCTTGGCTTTACCGCCCAATCCATTCGCTGGATCGGCGAGGGGACCCCGGATGTGACCCCCTGCGCAGTCCTGCCCCCGGCCGGGCGGACCCTGCCTGTGGTCACGCAGGAGCAGCCCGCCGATGTGCTGGGCGCCTGGCCTCGCCTCTGGGTCGCGGGGTTCCTGGCGGGCCATGAGAACTGGGATGGGGTGCTTTGTATCGAAACCGGTGATGCAAGCCATTGGGTGCATGTGGGTGCCAATGAAATCATCAGCTTCGCCAGCTTCCTCAGCCTCCGCCTCGCCACGTTTCTGGGCGGCGGCTATACGGCGGACCCGGCTGCCATGGCCGACAGTCAAAGCCGCCCCGAGCGTCTGGCCTCCCATCTGCGCCAGGCCGAGATTGCCGGTAATCCCGCGGCCATCACCGGGCACCTCATCGGGGCGGAGCTTGCGGCGGCGCGGGTCTATTGGCTGGGTCAGCAGGTTGGCGTTATCGCGCCTCAGGGCGAGGCGTCGATCTATGCCCGGGTGCTTGCGGCGCAGGGCGTGCCGGTTGTCTCTGCCACGCCTGATGACATGGTGCAGGTGGGGCTGGCGGCAATGGCGCGCGCCTTGCGCCTTGTGGCGGTTGATCCCGACTGAGGCGACTCTCCCGCTTATCCGTTTTCGAAACTGATGCGGAACATCGCCCCGTCCTGACAGGGCACGAGGTGGATCGTCCCACCAGCGGCTTGCAGCATCGTTTGCACGATCGCGAGACCCATGCCCGTCCCGCCCGATCCGCGCCGCGTCGTGAAGAACGGATCAAAGATCCGGTCGCGGTTTCCGGCGGCAATTCCCGACCCGTTGTCATGCACGGAAAACCCGTCCGGCAGCGGGTCGATCTGCATCCGATCGGCGCCATGCGCCTTGGCGTTGCGCGCCAGATGCCCGAGGATGACCAGAACCGCCTGCCGGTCCATCGGTACCGCAGCGTCACCTGTCAGAGTGATGTCGAGGCCGGTGTCACGCCCGACCTCGCCGGTCAAATCGGACAGGGTCGAAGGCCCCGGCCCGACCGGATCTCGCGCCGCCGCCAGATGACGCAAGGCTTCAAGCTGCTCCTGCATCTGACCGGTGGCGGTGAGGATTGTTTGCGTCAGACGTTTTCGGTCGTCGGGGTCCAACTCACCGTCCAGCAATTCCGCCGCGCCCTTGATGCTGGTCAATGGCGATTTCAGCTCATGGGTGACATGGTTGCTGAAGGCGCGCAGGCCCGCCTCACGGTTGTTGAGCGTTGCCCCCATATCGGCCACCGCCCGGCCCAGTGCGGAAATCTCCGGTGTGCCGAAATGCGGCGGCAGTGGTGCATCCTCGCGCCCCTCGCGCACGGCGTTGGCATGGGCGGTCAGCGCATAGACCGGTCGCAGCACCAGCCGCCAGAGCAGATACCCCAGGATCGCCGTCGAAATCACCGCCATCCAGAAGATCAGCCAGGCCGTCTCGCCCCAGCCCAGGATATTGCCCGCCAGCTTGAAATACCCGATCCCGATCAGGGGCAGGCAGAGCACGGCGGCCAGCGTACCGCCGATCACCAGCGCCAGCGGCGGGCGCCATTTCTGCCTTATCCGCCCTGACATGGACCCATCCGAACGCCGACGCCATGCACCGTTTCAACCGCGCCATCGCAGCCCGCATCCGACAGCTTGGCGCGCAGGTTGCGCAGGTGGCTGTCCAGGGTCCGGTCCGAGACATGGATCGACGGGCCGTAGACCGCATCGATCAGTTGCGCCTTGGTCGCTACGTGATCGGGGCGTGCCATCAGGTGGCTCAGAAGAGCCATTTCACGGCTGGTCAGGGTGACATGTTGGCCCGCAACCCGGCAGAGATGCCGCCCCGGATCGAGCGTCAGTATGCCCCGGTGCAACGGCTCGATGCCGGTGGGTGCCGTCGCCTCGGTGCGTTTCAGGATGGCGCGGACTCGGGCGATCAGCTCGCGTGGTGAAAAGGGTTTGGTGACGTAATCATCCCCGCCCAGTTCGAGGCCCAGAACCCGGTCGATCTCGTCATCGCGCGCGGTCAGAAAGAGGATCGGCGTGTCCTGCTCGGGCCGAAGCTGACGGCACAGTTCCAAGCCGTCCATCTCGGGAAGGCCGATATCCAGCACGATCAGATCGGCGCTGCCCCGTTTTGCCTTGGCCAGCCCCTCGGCCCCGTCACCGGCCTCGGCCACCTCGAAACCCGCTTGTTTCAACGCGATCCGCAGCACGTCGCGGATCTGCGGATCATCGTCGATAATGAGGATCTTGGACATGGGTTAAAGCGGCGTGCCTTGCTCTGCGGATGGCGCAAGGCTACGCAAGTCATGCGCCGCGCGAAAGCCCAAATCGCCGAGGTTGCCGCAGGCCAGCGGTACGTCAGCCGTGTCCGGCGCGGCGGCCCACGGCCCCTGGGACAGGGCGATCAGCCCGCCCAGCAGCAGCGCATGGAGCGCATACCGCCGGGGATTCTGCGCGGCGTGTGGCGGGTGCGGGGGGACCCGTGCGGGAGTGATCGGGCCAAGCCACCAGCCATCTTGTCGGAGGGATGAAGGAACGCCGCGCAGAATGCAGGTTTTCATGGGAGTGGTCCTTTATTGCCTTGCCTGTTTGACACCAGCAATAAACCGCGCCCGTGCAGCCGCCCCCGAGCAGTTGTGCAGTTTTTGCGCAATTTGCGCAGTCCATCGGCGGGTGGTTACCTCGATATCCTAAGCGGAAAACTCCGGCAGATCCGGATAAAGCCGCGTCATCACGGCTCGGCGCATCGCGCAGCCCAACCGGTCGTGAAAAACCTCCAACGCCCGCCGCTGCTCTGTCGGGCTCAGCCAGAGATCGTCAAGCCGCCATTTCTGGAAGAACACCCAGTCCAGATCATTTCTCCGCGTGGATATCAGGCCCCGCCGCGCGCGTTCGGCGGTGTAAGGCGCGCCGATCCGCGCCTTGGGGCCGTATTTGGCGCGCGCCTCTTCGTACATAGCGGTGCTTTTGGCGATCAACGATGCGACATCTGCTTCGGTGATGTCCAAAAGGCTGCTGATTTCGTCCCGGATATCTTGCGGTATGCTATCGACAGTTGCATCAACGGCTGCACTGAACAACGGATGAGGGGTGACATCCATTCCCCAATTTCGTGGCTGGGTCCGCCAGAGGATTGGCTGCGCCGCAGGCGTCCACATCCCTGACCCAACCAGCCCGAGTTGCTCCAGCAAGGTCAGGTATTCAGGCGTTGCCCGCGCTGGTCCTAGCCCCTGAGCCGGGGCAATGTTAGGTGGGGGCGGCGGCGGCGCACCAACGACCGTGACGGCCATGCGCCCGATAGTGAGCGGTGGTTGCTGCCCGTCGGGCAGGCGGAAAGAGATCGCCTTTTTCTGATCGCCCAGCCACAGCACAGCGATGCAGAGGTCGTCCCATCGCGGCAGGATGGCAGGCAGGGAAGGTGCCGCATGAGGGGATGCGCCCCACGAAGTTCTCTCCGCTTGTCCGAGCTTGACCAGTGCCTCACACCCGACCTGACAGGCGGTCATGGCCATGTCGTTCCAGCCGCCCCGCTCCCTGTCGGGCGGCAGGGCATCGGTGAGAAAGTTGACAACGGCCTCGCAGCTTTCCGGTGTCGCTTCGGGACTTGTCATCTTTTCCGTCATCCTCCGGTCAAGGGCATGTGGCCGGAGTATCGGCGCGTTGTTCCGCGTCAATCAGTCGATCTAGCATGCGCCGGTCGATCCCTCCCATCACCGCAGTGCGGCCGATGACCATCGCGGGGGTGCCGATGAAGCCGAAACGCTTCGCGAGTGCGAAGGACAGCATGATCTGGCTCAGGACCGGTCTGCTGTTCATGTCGCGCAGTAGGCGCGCGCCGTCGATGCTGGCCTCTTGGGCCAGTTGCCGCAGATAAGGCGGGTTTGGCACGGCCTGCGCACCCATCAGGCGTTTGTGAAAGATGTCGTAGGCGCCCTGTTCGCGCGCCGCCAGGGCCGCGCGGGCAGCAATGTCGGAGATCTGGCCGAGCAGGGGCAACTCATGCCAGGTGATCTGTACCCCGCCTTCTTTTTCCAGCGCGGCCAGCATCGGGCTGACCGTCCGGCAGTAGAAGCAGCGATAATCGGTGAAATAGGCGATCTGTACGCGGGCCGGATCAGGCGCGGGGCCGAAGAGGGCGGTGCAGATCGCGGCGTTTGACAGGCGGACCGAAACCTCGTCACCCCCATCATGGGGGCGGAGGACAGCCAGTGCCGTCGCCCCGCCGGAGATCGGTCCGCCCTCGATCCAACGAAAACCGGGCAGGTCGGGGATCGGCTCGAAAGCCAGATCGGGTTCGGTCAGTCGCCTGAGCAGGGCAGTGCCGCCATAGGCCGCACCGATCACGCCGCCCAGCACGGCAAGTTGCAGCAGTTTTCGACGGTTGGGGTGCGTTTCAGGGGCGGACGGATGATCTTCCATGGCGACGCGCCCGCGATATCAGACTTTGCCTTCGAAATCCTTGTGGATCATCTTGCAATCGCAATAGGGGCATTCTACCCAGCCGGTGTCGGTCGGGATCTGCAGCCAGACACGCGGATGGCCCAGGGCGCCCTCGCCACCGTCACAGGCAACACGGTAGGTGTCCACGATCTTGATCTCAGGGGCCTCGGTCGTCATCGGGGCGTTTCCTTTTGGCTGCGATTGAACTAGGTGCAGTTATGAGCGATCCAAAGGGCAGGGGCAAGAGCGGCGATGGGGACAAGCGCGATCAATATCAGCGGCCTAGTGAAAACCTATGGTGGCCGTCGCGGCAGTCCGGAAAAGCATGCGCTCAAGGGGATCGACCTTGATATTCCGCGCGGATCTGTCTTTGGCCTTCTGGGGCCGAACGGGGCGGGGAAATCGACGCTTATCAACATTCTGGCCGGTCTGGTTGTCAAGACGGCGGGGCAGGTGACGATCTGGGGGTTTGACCAGGATGTGAACCCGCGCCAGTCGCGCGCGGCCATCGGGGTCATGCCGCAGGAGCTGAACCTGGATCCGTTCTTTACCCCGCGTGGGGCGCTCGAGGTGCAGGCGGGGCTTTATGGGGTGCCGAAATCGCAGCGGCGCAGCGATGAAATCCTGGCCCTGGTGGGGTTGGAAGACAAGGCACGGGCCTATGCGCGGACGCTCAGCGGCGGGATGCGGCGGCGGCTTCTTTTGGGGAAGGCACTGGTCCATATGCCGCATATCCTGGTGCTGGATGAACCCACCGCCGGGGTTGATATCGAGCTGCGTCAGATGCTGTGGGAGAATATCCGGAAGCTGAATGCGGAAGGCATGACCATCATCCTAACGACCCACTACCTGGAAGAGGCGGAAGAGATGTGCGACGAGATCGCCATCATCAACCACGGTGAACTCGTCGCCCGAGACAGCACCGCGAACCTGCTGGGCCGTCTTGACAGCCGGACATTGGTCATCAGCCCGGAAGAACCGGTTGCGCAGAGGCCGGAATGTGCCGGGCTCGATGTTACTGTCCGGGCCGATGGGACGGTGGCGATTACGTATCAATCAGCCCGGACCTCGGCCGAGGCGGTGCTTGAGGCCGTGCGCGAGGCCGGCATCCGCATCCGCGATGTGCGCACGGAACAAGCGGATCTGCAGGACGTCTTCCTGGACCTGACGCGAAGCCGTTGACCCGCAGCAGCCAAGCAGCAGCCAACCGGTGTGCCTGCGGCACAAGACTTCAGTTCGCGTTCAGGCCACGCAGGCCTTGAGGGGCCAGCCCCTCAAACTCCCCGGCGTCGCACCCGTGGCAGGGCGTCGGTCAGCCACGATCAATGCGGGCCTGGTAGCAATTGTTGCGCGATGAGCGGACGTGGAGGTAGGCGACATTCGGGTCCTGAAATACCTCGGTCGCACGGGCGATCAGCGCCTCGGCGGGAACGACCTTGCCGGTGCCATAGATGATCCGGTCATCCGCTCCATAGGCTTTGACAAGGTAATCCGGACTGGCCTTCAGCGTTTCCGGAACGGTGGATTTCGATCCGAACCCGGCACAGGCATCGGCGCAGACGAAGATCGGCCCGGTTTCCGCATAGGCATCGAGCGCGTCGAACGGGCGGTGTGCCACCAGCAGCATCGGCGCACCTGGTGGGATGATCGTCAGGCAATGGCGGCACTGGTAGCCGCCGTCATCGGCAATCTGACGTTCCGGCGGATTGCCATAGGCATCTGGCGCCCCGTTCTGATACGCGCGGGCGATTTCGGTGGGTAGCGCGGTGAAAGTGATCTGCATGGGTTTTTTCCGATCTTTGACAGGGATGTCATATCGTCGGTGCTGGACGTCCGATTGACGATCCGAAACATGCGCAAAAATCAGGGCGCCGGTGACGACGCCCTGTTCTCAATGCAAGTCCGGCGCCTTACTGCCGTTTGCGGCGTCCGACAAATCCCAGCCCGGCAATTCCGGCCAGCAGCAGGACGGCACTGGCGGGCAGCGGGATTACCGTTGGTACGGCGATCCCGCGGACCGTGATGGAGGTCAGCGGATCATCCGGATCGGCCCCGGCGCTACGGCCCAGGATCGTCATCGACCCGGTCAGGCTGAAATGCGTGGCGGTGGTCTTGATCGCCGGGAAGAACGAGGTGTCACGTACACCGGGCGGATCAAACGCGTCATTGATGAGCGGATCAGAATAGCGAAATGTCAGCACGTTACCGTCGGCTGACCGCGAAACGGAACTTGGCCCCTTGTCGCCCAACCCGTCGGTGCGGAAATCCACATCGGTCAGCATCGCGTCGGCAAAGCCTGTCAGCCGGAAGGCGACAATTTCAAACCGGCTGGCGAACCCGTTGTTGAAGGGGTCGCGGATGCGCGGCGAGAAGATCAGAGAGCCGAGGTTGGTCGAGCGCACGACGCGGTTCTGAACATTATAGCGGGCGATCAGGAGGGGACCGCCGAAGGTGACCGGGATCAGATTGTCGTTGATCACGGTGCCGCCCTGGTCGTTGTCTGCCGCGAAGGTCGTTCCGGTGGGGAAAATGACGGCGCCGGGCGGAAGCGGGGCCGCCAGGATCGGCGTGGCAAGCAATGTCAGGGCTGCGGACAGAATCGTCTTGCGGAAAGAAAACATGGCAAAATCCTTTTTTATAAAAAACTTGGGTCGTCGAATAATATTCAACTTATAGCAGAAAATCTGCTTGCAGATAAGGGTCTTGCTGCATAAATGCCCGCTTTGCGTGTAAATTCGCGCAAGGCTGCGGTGGCGCCTCAGTCCCCGGACCGCTTGTCTTGCGCCTTTATCAAAGCCTCAAGCTCGACCAGGCGGGTCAGAACCTCGTCGCGGTAGGTGTCGGTTTTTTCGCTGTCTTCTTCGTGGTGGGCGTCCTGCATCGAGTTCACGATGAGACCGACCAGAAGGTTCACCACCGCGAAGGTCGTGATCATGATGAACGGCACGAAGAACATCCAGGCGTAGGGATAGACCTCCATGACCGGGCGCACGATGCCCATCGACCACGACTCCAACGTCATGATCTGGAACAGCGAATAACCTGAGCGGCCCAAGGTACCGAACCAGTCGGGAAAGGACGCGCCGAAAAGCTTCGTGGCCATGACCGCGCCGATATAGAAGATCACCCCCATCAGCAGAAAGACCGAGCCCATGCCGGGCAGGGCATTGACCAACCCCTCGACCACGCGGCGCAGCGATGGCGCGACCGAGACGACGCGCAAGAGCCGCAGGATCCGCAGGGCGCGCAGGACGCTCAGCCCCTGTGCCGATGGCACCAGCGAAATGCCGACGATCACGAAATCGAAGATGTTCCAGCCGCGGCGGAAAAATCCGAAACCCCGGGCAAAGAGCTTGAGCGCGATCTCCACCACGAAGATCGCCAGGCAGATCTTGTCGAGGAGCAGGATCAGCGGCCCCGCCTGCGTCATCACCGCCTCCGAGGTTTCCAACCCGAGGATGATCGCATTGAACAGGATCACGAACAGGATGAAATTCTGCACCGCCGGGCAGTCGACAAACCCGCCGACACGGGCGCGCAGGGAAGGAGAAAGGGCGTTATTGTCAGTCATGTCAGCGCATATGGGGGGACACGGTCCGGGCGGCAAGATGGCATTTTCAGAGCCGCGCCATTTGTTGCCAAGCTGCCATTGCGCCGACGGCTATATCCACCGTTCCAGAAGGGCCGACACCGGCACCCGGGCGCGGAGCCGTGCCGCCAGCAGGAACATGCCGCCGAACTTGCGTTGCATATAGAGCGCGTCCATGACCGGCGTTGGTGGCACCATTCCCGCCTCAGCCAGCGCGGCGCCTTCGGCGTTCAGATGCCGGGTCAGGTCCGTTCCGGCAAAATCGAAACTCGGTTGGGTGCAGATCGCCTGAAACACCGCCTCGATCATGTTCAGCACGCGGGTCCGGTGATCCGTGCGCATGCGATCATCGACAAAGCCGATCTGACGCGCGGCCGCTTCAAGCCCCGCCCGGTCGCCCGCCAGACCGGCACGCATCAACAGGCGGTACTGCGGGGCGGTTTCAGGAGCCAGCCGCCGCGCCGCCCCGAAATCAAGGAGGACAATCCGACCCGTCGCCGCGTCATGGCGATAGTTGGCGAAATTGGGGTCCGTCTGCATCAGGCCGAAATCGAAAAGCTCGCGCAGCATCAGATCGAAGAGGTGTTCACAAACGCGGTCGCGCTCCGCCTGGGGCGCGTCAGCGAGGGACTCGATCGGCTGCCCATCGACAAAACGCATCGCCAAGATCGCCCTGGTGCTCCAATCGGCATGAAACTCGGGCACGATAAACGCGCGATCCTCTCCCAGATGCGCGCTGTAGTCAGTCAGGTACCGCGCCTCACGGGCATAATCGGTTTCTTCATGCAATTGCCGGCGCGCCTCGGCGAGATAAGGCGCAATGTCGACACCCTGCGGCAGCAGCCCGGACAGGCGCAGAAGCAGGCCGACATTCGACACATCGCTGTCGATGCTGCGCGCGACGCCGGGGTATTGCACCTTGACCGCGAGGTCGCGCCCGTCGCGGAGCCTGACGCGGTGCACCTGCCCGATTGACGCCGCCGCAATCGGTCGGACATTGAAATGCGCAACCTTGCGCAACCAGCCGTCCCCCCAATTGTCGTTCAGCACCTGCTTGAGCTGTGCCGGCGGCATGAAATGCGCATCTGCCCGGAGCCGCGCGAGGATATCGGCCAACTCGGGCGGCAGGACATCGCCACCATCCATCGACATAAGCTGTCCCATTTTCATCGCCGCGCCGCGCATATGGGCAAGCTCATCCGCGATGCGCCGGAGATTGCCCGGGACCAGCAGCAGATCACGCAGGGCCGGGCGCTGCCCCCGGCCCAATTGCCGCATCCCGTTAAGCGCCATGTCCCCTGCCACACCAGACGCCATGACACCCAACCGGGTCATGCGTGCCAGCCGCCCTGAGGGAACGGTCAACGGGCGGCTTTCGCCGGTGTCTTCTTTCGGATCGGTCATGTTGGGGGGAGAGGTAACGCGAACCACACCTGGATCAAGCAACCGGTGACGCCTCAGCGCATCCAGTCCAGCCCATCGGCGGTCTGGTGGCGGGGATGGTACTCGCCGCTGACATGGCCCGCATACCCTTCGGCATCGAGTTGCGCAAAGAAGGCGGGATAGTCGATGATCCGGTCCGAGGGTTCATGCCGGCCTTCGGGGTCCGACACCTGTATATGCACGGTCCGGTCGCGGCATGCGTCCCAGACCGCCCGCATGTCGCCAGTGATCTTGTGCGCGTGATACGCATCGAATTGCAGGCCCAGATTGGGGGCGCCCACCTCGTCCAGTATCCGCAGGCCCAGGTCGAAATCATCAAGGAAATACCCGGGCATGTCGTCAGTATTGATCGGCTCGATGGTCAATTGCTGCTTGGGGGCATGATCGGCGGCCCATTTCAGGTTCTCCACGAAACAGGCATGGGCCTCCGGCCCGTTGGCAGGGCCAGCCATCACGTGGATGAAGGTCGATTTGAGCGCCTGCGCATATCGGCAGGCCCGCTTGAAATCGTGCCGGAAACGGTCCTCGCGCCCGGGGATGGCGGCAAACCCGCGGTCACCGCCTGTCCAGTTCGGCGGCGGCGTGTTGATGAGGACCAGCGATTGCCGATTGACCTGCAGCTCCCGCGCGATCTCGTGGCCGGGCTCGTCATAGGGAAAGAGAACCTCGACCGCGTCAAACCCCGTCTCCTTTGCGGCGGCGAAACGTTCGATAAAGGGATATTCCTTGAAAAGCATCGACAGGTTCGCGGCAAATTTCGGCATCTTTCAGTAAGTCTCCACCCAGGGACGCAGGGTCAACTCGTCACTCCAGGCCGACCGGTCCTGTTCGATCAGGCCCAGATAGGCACGTGCAATGGCATCCGGGCAAAGCATGCTGTCGGGACTGTCCGCCGGGTCGATCCGTTCGGGGCGGCCCGGGTTGCGGATGCCGCCGTCGATATTGATCCAGGCCACGTGAATGCCCTTGGGGTGCAATTCCCGCGCCATCGCCTGCGCCAATCCACGTTGGGCGAACTTACCCATGGCAAAGGGTGCGGAATTGGCAAAACCCTTCACCCCGGCAGAGGCCCCGGTGAAAAGGATCGTCCCGCGGACATGGGCCTCGTTCTGCAGCATCCGGCGCGCCGCGGCCTGCCCGGTCAGAAATGCACCGAAGGCGGTCACTTCCACCGCCTTACGCACCGCGTCGGGGTCAAGATCGGCTATCGCGCCACGGACCCGCGCCGACGGGTTGTAGATCACCACATCGGGCGACACATTGTCGAAAAGGGCCGCAACCGCTGCCGGGTCAGTTGCATCCGTGGCAGTGGTCGTGGCGCCGGTTTCTTCGGCCAATGCCGCGATCTTGTTGGTGTTCCGCGCGGCCAGCACAAGGTCGTAGCCCGCGCCCGCCAGGACCCGTGCCAGCGATGCGGACAACCCGTCGCCCACGCCCACGATGACGGCAAGTGGTTTGCTCATCGCCTCATGCCTCCTGCATGTCCGAGGACGGGATCATCGGAAAGAACGCGCCGCCTGACCAAAGGCCGAACCAACCATCATGGTGGCTGCCGATCTCGACCAGGCGATAGAAGCTCTTGCGGTCAATGAGCGCCTCAAGCCCCGCGCGGACCATCACATAGGGCGAGGGTTCATCGGTGTCCCCGTCCCGCACGACGCGAATGGGGGTCTCGGGTCCCGCCGTGACGCTGTCGCCGACATTGGTCTCGAACACCAGCTCTTGCGTTTCACCGGCCCCCCGGCGTTCGAAATCCACCGCCACAAAGGGCGCGTCATCCACGCTGACCCCAACCTTTTCGACCGGCGTGACAAGAAAGTACTTGTCGCCCTCGCGTTTGAGGATGGTTGAGAAGAGCCGGACCAGGCCGGGCCGCGTGATCACCGTGCCTTCGTAATACCACGTCCCGTCGCGGGCGATCCGCATGTCCAGGTCGCCGCAAAAGGGCGGGTTCCACAGATGCACTGGCGGCAGACCGCCGGATTGCGCCGCCGCGGCCTTGGCCGATGCCTCGATTTCCTTAGCTGACGGGTTTGTGAGGAATTCTTCGCTCATTGCTTTTGCCATTTCTGCCCATAGCTATACACTCTAGAAAAACAGGATAAGTGCAACAGGAGTTTTGCCATGAGTGACGACGCCGATTTGCTGGCCGGGATCGAGGCTCTCGAAGACAAGCTGGCGCAGGCGCGCGGCTCGATCACCCGCCGTTTCATCGGTCAGGAGCGGGTGGTTGACTTGTCGCTCTCGGCGCTTCTGTGTGGCGGGCACGGGTTGCTGATCGGGTTGCCAGGGCTGGGCAAGACGCGGCTGGTCGAGACCCTGAGCACCGTCATGGGCCTCAACGGTAACCGCATTCAGTTCACGCCGGACCTGATGCCGGCGGATATCCTGGGCTCCGAAGTGCTTGAAACCGGCACTGATGGCTCCCGCGCGTTCAAGTTCATCCCCGGGCCGATCTTCTGTCAGCTCCTGATGGCCGACGAAATCAACCGCGCCAGCCCGCGGACGCAATCGGCGCTCCTGCAGGCGATGCAGGAACGGCAGGTAACCGTCGCCGGGCAAGACCGCCCGCTTGATCCCCCCTTCCACGTGTTGGCCACGCAGAACCCGATCGAACAGGAAGGCACCTATCCGCTGCCCGAAGCGCAGCTTGACCGTTTCCTTGTGCAGATCGACGTGCCCCACCCCGACCGCGACACCGAGCGCGAAATCCTGCTGGCCACAACCGGGGCCACCGAAGAAGACGCCCACCAGGTCTTTACCGCCGCTGAGCTCATCGAGGCGCAGGATCTGCTGCGCCGTATGCCCGTGGGCGAGCAGGTGATGGAGACAATCCTCGATCTGGTGCGTGCTTTCCGTCCCGAAGACGCCACCGCCTCCGAGACCGTGCGTAACTCTGTTGCCTGGGGGCCTGGGCCGCGCGCGGCGCAGGCGCTGATGCTGACCGTGCGGGCGCGCGCCATGCTGCAGGGGCGCCTTGTCCCCGATATCGACGATGTGGCGGCCATGGCGCAGCCGGTCCTTAGCCACCGCATGGCGCTGAACTTCAGCGCGCGGGCGCGGGGGGACACGCTTGCCGACCTGATCGACACAACCGTAACCTCCATCACCCGGAGTGAGGCCGCCGCGTGAACCAGCCCGCCCCCCTCCGCAGCCGGGCCGAGGCCGAGGCGGCACGCCTGCCGCCGCTTCTGGCGCGGGCGGAGCATCTGGCCGGAACGGTGCTGCTGGGGGAACACGGGCGCAGGCGTTCGGGCCTTGGCGATGATTTCTGGCAATACCGCCCGGTGCAGCCGGGCGATTCCCGCCGCACCATTGATTGGCGCCGCTCCGCGCGCAGTGACATGCAATTCGTGCGCCAGCGGGAGTGGCAGATAGCGCAGAGCGTGATGCTCTGGGTCGATAATGCGGCGTCGATGCGCTTTGCCTCCGACGACAAGCTGCCGCAGAAATCCGACCGGGCGCGGGTGTTGGCGCTGGCCACCGCGATCCTGCTTATTCGCGCGGGGGAACGGGTTGGCATGACCGGGCAATCCCTGCCGCCCAGCCGGGGTGAGCCCCAACTGCGCCGTCTAACCGAGGCGCTCGGCCGCGATGGCGAAGATGATTACGCAGCACCTGATACAAGCGGGCTGATGGCACATGGCCGCGCGCTTTTCATCTCGGATTACATGGCCGATATCGCCCCCATCCGGGCGGCTCTGACCGAGGCGGCGGATCGTGGCATCCAGGGCATTGTCCTGCAAATTCTGGACCCGGCGGAAGAGGCGTTTCCCTATCGCGGGCGCACGATTTTCGAAAGCGTTGGCGGCACCTTGGCCCATGAAACGCTCAAGGCCAACGAGTTGCGCGACCGCTATCTGGAACGTCTTGCCGCGCGCAAGGACGAGTTGGCGGCGCTGACGCTTGCCACCGGCTGGCAATATCAATGCCACCACACGTCGGACAGCGCACAATCGGCACTTCTCTGGCTCTACGGGGCGTTTGAGCGGGGGCAGCTCAGATGATGCTTGGCCCCATCGGTTTCACCGCGCCATGGCTTCTGGTTGCGCTCGCGGCCCTGCCGATCCTGTGGTTGATCCTGCGTGCGGTGCCGCCCGCGCCGGTGCGGCGGTTGTTTCCAGGCGTTGTGCTGCTGCTTGGTCTGCGCGACGACGATAGCGTGACCGATCGCACCCCATGGTGGCTGCTGCTCCTGCGGATGCTGGCGGTTGCCGCGATTATCATCGGGCTGGCCGGTCCGGTCCTCAACCCTGACGATCCTGCCGGGCGGGAGGACAACGGACCGCTGCTGATTGCGCTCGACGCCAGTTGGGCCAGCGCGCGGGATTGGCCCGCCAAGCGGGAGTTGCTCGATGGCATGCTCGCGGAAGCAGGGCGGCAATCGCGCCCGGTGGCTATCCTGCGCCTGAGCGATCCGGAAGAGCCGCTTTTCCAGGCCGCGGAAGCGTGGCGTGTACGCCTGTCAGGGCTCGAGCCGTTGCCCTGGGCGGCGACGCCCGACCTGACTGAGGCCGCGATTGACCGGCTTGGCGACGAGGCGTTCGAGACGCGCTGGTTCTCCGACGGGTTGGCGCATGACGGGCGCGCGGACCTGCTGCAAGCCTTCGAGGCGCGCGGACCCGTCAGCATTTACGAAAGCCCCCGGCCTGTCCTGGCCCTCGCCCCGGCACGGATTGCGGACGGGTTGGTGCAACTGACGGCGACCCGCGCCCGGTTCGAGAGTGCCCGCGATGTCATTGTCGAGGCGCATGGCCGTGATCCGTCCGGGGTGCCGCGCGTGCTGGCCACCCTGCCGCTGCAATTCACCGAAGGCGCGCTGGAGGCCCAGGGTGAGCTATCATTGCCTGCGGAACTGCGCGCCCGCCTGACCCATTTCGAAATCGCCGGTCAGGGCCATGCTGGCGCGATCAGCCTGACCGACGACAGCCTGAAACGGCGCGAAGTGGCGCTCATTGCGGGCCGTGAAGATCGTGAAGGGCTTGAATTGCTGTCGCCGCTGCACTTTCTGACGCAGGCGCTGCAGCCGACCGCGGATATCCTGGACGGGGCCTTGACGGATGTTCTGCCTGCCAATCCGGATGTCATCATCCTCGCCGATGTGGCCACGCTTTCGGGGGCCGAACAGGCGGCGCTTCTGGACTGGACCAACAAGGGCGGATTGCTCCTGCGCTTTGCCGGTCCGCGTCTGGCGGCGAGCGATGTGTCGCGCGACACCGAAGCGCCCCTGATGCCGGTGCGCCTGCGTGTCGGGGGCCGGATGGTTGGCGGCGCGATGAGCTGGGGTGAACCCAAGGCCTTGGCCCCCTTCTCCGAGAGCAGCCCGTTTCATGGCTTGCCCATTCCATCCGACGTGACCGTCAGTGCGCAGGTCATGGCGCAACCCGATCCCACGCTGGCCGACCGGGTGATCGCGCAACTGACCGATGGCACACCGCTGGTGACCCGCAAGCGGATTGGCGATGGGCAGGTTGTTCTGTTCCATGTCACCGCCAATGCCGAATGGTCCTCGCTGCCGTTGTCGGGCCTTTTCGTACAGATGCTCGAACGTCTCGCGGTTTCGTCCTCTCTGACGGCACCCGACGCTGCCGATCTGGAGGGAACGATCTGGACACCCGTGCAGGTTCTCGACGGATTTGGACGGCTGTCCGATGCCGGCACGTTGCCGGGTGTTCCTGGTGACCGGCTTGTGGCCGAGGCGCTTGGCCCCGAACTGCGCCCGGGCCTTTACGACGGCCCTGACCGTCGCCTGGCCCGCAACGTCATCACGGCCGAGACCGAGTTGACCCCGACAACCTGGCCCGCGCGCGTGTCGGTTACCGGTCTGATCCGGCCAGTGGAAGCGCCGCTTGGCGGCTGGCTGCTGGCACTGGCCCTTCTGCTGCTGACGGCGGACATTCTGGCATCGCTGGCCCTGTCCGGCAGGCTGGTCCCGGCGCGTGCGGCACTATTGGTGATGGCCGGGCTGCTGATCCCCGATCCGGGGCAGGCGCAGGGTGACGACAGGACGTTGCAGGCAACATCAGAGGTGGTGCTGGCCCATGTGCTGACCGGCAATGGCGCGCTGGACGAGGCGGCCCGCGCCGGTCTCTTCGGGCTGGGCCAGACGCTCTTTTTCCGCACATCGGTCGAGCCGGCGGAGCCCATTGGCATCGACCTTGAAACCGATGAACTTGCCTTCTACCCGCTGCTCTACTGGCCGATCACCCCGGATCAGCCGACCCCCTCGGCCGAGGCCTATGCGCGACTCAACACCTACCTGCGCACCGGTGGCATGATCCTTTTCGACACGCGCGACGCCAATGTCGCGGGCTTCGGCGCGTCGTCGCCCAACGGAACCAAGCTCAAGCAGCTTGCCGCGCCGCTTGATATCCCGCCGCTGGAACGGCTGCCCGAGGATCACGTGCTGACGCGCACCTTTTATCTGCTGCAAGATTTCCCGGGCCGCCACACGGGCCGTCCGGTCTGGGTCGAGGCGGCCCCTCCAGACGCGGAAAAGATCGAAGGCATGCCGTTTCGCAACCTCAATGATGGCGTGACGCCTGTGGTGATCGGCGGCAATGACTGGGCGTCGGCCTGGGCGATGGATGACCGGCTCAATCCGATGTACCCCGTGGGGCGTGGATTTGCCGGGGAACGGCAACGCGAACTGGCGTATCGCTTTGGTGTCAACCTGGTGATGCATGTGCTGACCGGGAATTACAAATCCGACCAGGTACATGTCCCGGCGCTGCTCCAGAGGTTGGGCCAATGACCGCGTCGATCATCTTCGATCCGCTGCTGCCGATCTGGCTGATTGCGGGGCTGGCGGGTATGGTGCTGAGTGGCATCGCCCTGGCGCTCTGGCGCGGTCTCTCGGGCTGGGCGCTGAGGGCGTTGGCGGCGGCGGTGGTCCTCGCGGCGCTCACGGGGCCGGTTTATCAGCAGGAAGACCGCGAACCGCTCAGCGATATCGTGCTGCTCGTCGAAGATGAAAGCGCCAGTCAGCAACTTTCCGACCGTGGCGACCAGACCCACAGCGCCGCCGACGAAATCGCGACCCGCCTGGACGCCCGCGACAACACCGAAGTGCGGCGTATCACCGTCCCCGATGGCGAGGACAATGCCGGGACGGAACTTATGTCCGCTCTGGCCGAGGCGATGGCAGAAGAGCCGCGTGGCCGTATCGCCGGTGCGATCCTGCTCTCGGATGGTCGGGTGCATGACCTTGACCGCGCGCCCGAGATGCCCGCGCCCATGCATCTGCTCCATACCGGTCGTGATACCGATTGGGACAGGCGCCTGACCATCCGCAACGCGCCAGCTTTCGCCATTCTGGACGAAGAGATTACCATGACCCTCACGATCGAGGATCTGGGTGCAGCGCCCGAAGGGATCGAGACCGTGCCGATCGACATTTCCATCGACGGCGACGCACCGCAGCGGTTCAACGTGGCCCTGGGTGAGGAAATCACCCTCCCGGTCGTGCTACCCCACGGTGGGCGCAACGTGTTGCAATTCACCACGCCTGCCGTCCCCGGAGAATTGACCGACCGCAACAATACCGCGCTCATCCAGATCAACGGTGTGCGCGACCGGCTGCGGGTTCTTCTGGTCTCGGGGGAGCCGCATCCCGGTGGCCGCACCTGGCGCAACCTGCTGAAATCCGACAGTTCCGTCGATCTGGTGCATTTTACCATCCTGCGCCCGCCGGAAAAACAGGATGGCGCACCGGTGCGGGAACTGTCCCTGATCGCGTTTCCCACGCGCGAGCTTTTCCTGGAAAAGATCGACGATTTCGACCTCATCATCTTTGACCGCTACAAACGGCGGGGCATCCTGCCCGCGCTCTACTTGGACAATGTCCGCAACTATGTCGAACAGGGGGGCGCCGTGCTGATCGCTGCTGGTCCGGATTTTGCCAGCGCCGACAGCATCTATCGCTCCCCGCTCGAAAAAATTGTGCCCGCACGGCCAACGGCGCGGGTTCTGGAGGAGGGGTTTCATCCCAAGGTCACCGAACTTGGCTTGCGCCACCCGGTGACCGCCGGTCTGCAACCCGAAGAAGGCGCGCAATGGGGTCGCTGGATGCGGCAGATCGAACTGGCCGAGGCCGGGGGGCAAGTGGTCATGTCCGGCGCCGACACACGGCCACTGCTGGTCCTTGACCGGGTGGGGCAGGGACGGGTGGCGCTCCTGGCGTCCGATCACGCCTGGCTCTGGCATCGGGGTTTCGAGGGCGGCGGGCCGCAATTGGAATTGCTGCGGCGCCTGGCCCACTGGATGATGAAAGAACCGGAACTGGAGGAAGAGGCGCTTTGGGCGGAAGCCACGGGCCAAACCATGCGGATCATCCGTCGTTCGCTGACCGACGGTGTGGGTGACGTGACCATCGAAGCCCCTTCGGGCGAGACGGTTGAACTCCCGTTGGAAGAGGTCTCTCCGGGTCGGTACGAGGCGCTATTCGACGGGCCCGAAATCGGCCTTTACCGCCTGACGAATGGCGACCAATCCGCGGTCATCGGGCTTGGCCCGGCCGCACCCGTCGAGTTCGAAGAGACCATCGCCAGCGCCGAGGTCCTGATGCCGCTCATTGATCCGACCAATGGCGGGGCCATGGCGCTCGCCGATGGTGTTCCGCGGATACGGGCCGTGCGTGCAGGCAGGCCTGCCGCAGGCCGCAACTGGATCGGTATCACGCCACGGGGCGCTTATGAGACCCGCTCTGTCACGCAATTGCCATTGATGCCCGCCTGGCTGGTTCTGCTTCTGGCATCCGGTTTGATCCTTGGCGGCTGGCTCCGGGAAGGGCGCCGGTAGGGTGGTCGCCGTAGCTGGCAGATAGCTCAAAGAAGACCGTAACGGGCACTGCGGCACCACTGCCCAAGTCGCGGCCGTCAGTTCGCGTAATACATCGTGATGGTGACGTCGCTCTTGTCGATGGCGGCACTTCTGAATGTCGGGGTATCATAGGCATCTAGCGCACCGCTTGTGGCATATCCCTCCGCGGGCCATGCACCGTCCATCGTCAGATCCCGGTTTTCGTCCTCGTCGTGAAAGGCCGCTATCGCATAGGGTCCTTTCGTGAGGTCGGGAAAGGTGACTTTGACGTCGCCTGTCCTGGCCGGCACCTCCTTGTAGCCGACAGCTTTTGTTACGTCGTAGATCTTGAACGCCTCCCGATCCGCAAACACCATGACAACGACATTGCCTTGGGCATTGCGGATATCTCGGAAGGTCGCGGAGATGCCATTAGGGAAGGCAATTTGTGCCACCGTAGTCGATTTCGAATGCGCCATGCTCGCCAGCCAGGCCCCGCCGACGGTGATTGCGATCGAGGCTACAGCCCCCAAGAAACGTTGCGTGTTTGTGGGCACGTTGGCCTCCTATTCCGCGGGTTCTGTCGGAGTTTCGTCTTTCTTCGGCGCCCATCCGGGCGGCCCCAGCAGGACGCCAAACTTGTTCCTGAGCCCCCGCATTTTCCAGACGTCCCGACCAATCCGGTAAAACCCGTGCAGGAAGGCGACAAAGGGATTGATGCTCTCGATCGGTTTGACAAGCCCATAGACAACCTCTTCCTGCTCCTCCTCGAACGTGCCGAACATGCGGTCCCAGATGATGAAGATGCCGGCATAGTTCTTGTCGAGGTATTTCGGATTGGAACCGTGGTGCACCCGGTGATGCGAGGGTGTGTTCATCAGCCATTCGATCGGCCGGGGCAGTTTCCGGATGCTCTCGGTGTGAAGCACCGTCTGGTACACTTGGACAACGATTTCGGCGAAGAGCACGACGATGGGATTGAACCCGAGCAGGACCAGCGGCAGGTGGAAAAACACCGGCCAGAAGGAATCCATCGGTCCAAAACGATAGGCGACGGAAATGTTGAAGAACGGGGAGGAGTGGTGAACCGTATGCGTGGCCCAGGCCAGGTTCACACGATGCATGAACCGGTGTTCCCAATAATAGGCAAGGTCCGCCAGCACCACGCAGATCAGAACGGTCATCCAGTTGATTTCAATATCGAAAATCGCGAACTGGAAAGCGTAGTAGAAGGTCGTGATATAGAACGCCCCGAGAAACAGGATCGTCAGACCGATGAAGAAAGCGAGCGTGATGTAGTTGGTGAGTGTATCGCCGACCAGCGTCCAGGAGAGCTTCTTGTAGATCGCGTATCTGACAAACTCAAACGCCAGAAAGGCCAGCGCGAATACGAAAAACCAGTCATTGATGAAGGTTTCGAGCCATTCAAGATAACCCGCACTGACGGGGGTGAGGAGCCATTCCATTGCTGATTCCTTGATTATCAAACTTGACAATTAATTGGCATCGTCTAAATTGTTTGTCAAGAGTGACAAAATAAAATGGGAACCTTATGGCCAGGCCTGAAATCAAAGAGGCGCGGCGTGAACAGGTACTGGATGCCTTTGAAATCTGCGTTGCGAAATATGGTGTCGAAGGCGCGACGCTGGCCAAAACGGCCGAACAGGCCGGGCTTGCGCGCCCCTTGGTCCGGCATAATGTCGGCAACCGCGAAGAGCTGATCAGCGCGCTGATCGAACGGTTCCTGGATCGCAGCCGGGAAAAGATGCAGGCCTTCGTCGACATGCTTCCGGCCAATGACAAGGCGCGGCATGCGGTCGAATGGCTCTTTGATCCGCAATATGCCGACACACATCTGGTGCAGGTGGCCTATGCCCTGATCGCATTCTCGGCAGATGACACGGCGATGGCAGAAAAGATGCAAATCTGGGTCAGGGATTTCGAAGAGAAGCTCGCCAGCCTGATCGCCGATGACCACCCGCAATCGGCTCCTGAGCAAATTGCGGCGGTGTCCACCGGTGTTATGGGCATCTATTTCAACTTTGAATCGCTTTCGGTGCTGGGCAATGCCGATGCCCTGGCGGCGCCATCGAAACAGGCGGCATTGATGTTGCTGGACGCATTGGACCCAAAAGCATGAGCGAGCGCCTTCCCAAGGAAGCCTACACCACCGCCGCCTGGTTCGAGACGGAAAGCAAGACGGTGTTCGGGCAGGCATGGACCTTTGTCGGAACCACCCATGACTTCGCACAAGCCGGGGATTTTCGCACGGTTATGTGCGGTGCTGACCGGTTGTTCGCGGTGCGGGACAAGGAAGGCCGCCTTAACGCTTTTCATAACCATTGCCGGCACCGTGGCGCCGAATTGGTCGATGGTGAGAACGGGAATTGCGGTGGTGCGCTGGTCTGCCCCTACCACCGCTGGACCTATGGGCTCGATGGCGCATTGCGGGGTGTGCCCAACAAAAGGGAGTGCTTCCCCGATCTCGACCGGACCGAACTTGGCCTCTTGCCTGCCGCTGTGGGCGTGTTCAAGGACCTGGTCTTCGTCAACCCCGATGCTGGTGCGGATTTCGAGACCTGGATCGCCCCGCTTATGGGCAAGGAATGGCCGCATGATCTGTCGGCGTCTGATATCAAGGACGCGGTGCCGCTTGTCTACGACATGAAATGCGATTGGAAAGTCTATGTGGAGAACGCGATTGACGGATACCACCTGGCCTATCTGCACGAAAATACGCTCGGCGGCCCTTTGCCCGGCATGAACGAATGGGAACGCGCGGGACAGCATATGATCTGGTCTGCGACCGAAGACGGCATTCGCCATCGTCTGCCGCAGAAAATTCGCGATGAAGCGGGCAGCACCGGAATGATCGAAAGTGCATCGACGCCCGGTTATGGCGGTGTCTACTATCTCTTCCCGTCCACGCTGGTTGTGCCGACCCCCTACGGCATGTCCGTGTCCTCGCTGCAACCGGTGAGTGCCGGGCGTTGCCGGATGCATGTGCGCCAATGGGTGGGGCCGTGGCAATCCACCGACGAACGCGCGTATATTCCAGGCTATGACAAGGCGAGCGGTATCATCTCGTCGGAGCACTGGACAAAGCCCCCTCTCGAGACCGGAGATTTTCAGACCGAGGATGTCTGGATCTGCGAGAAGGTTCAACGGGGATTGGAATCCCCTGCCTACCGCCACGGTCCCCTGTCCCAAGGGGCGGGCGCCGAAGACCCGATCCGTTGGTTTCACGAAACGCTGGCCCCGTCATCGCATCACTAGGCCGCCCGTCGGGACCCCCGTTCGCCGCTTGCCACCCCTGCTCCCCTTTGCTTTAACGGACCCGCGCATCTGAACCGGAGCCGCCAAAATGGTCGATATCGCCACCCGCGTCCACAATCACAAATGGAAGATCGACCCGATCGTCCGCTCCCTGATCGACACGGATTTCTACAAGCTCCTGATGTGCCAGTCGATCTTTCGCAACAAGCCCGACACGCAGGTCACGTTCAGCCTCATCAACCGCACCAAATCCATCCGCCTCGCTGATCTGGTGGACGAGGGCGAATTACGCGAACAGCTCGACCATATCCGCTCGCTGTCGCTGACCCGCGGGGAAAGCACATGGATGCGCGGCAACACCTTCTATGGCAAGCGGCAGATGTTCACGCCCGAATTCATGGACTGGTTCGAGAACCTGCACCTGCCCGCTTACCATCTTGAAAAACACGACGGCCAGTACGAGTTGACGTTCGAAGGGTCCTGGCCCGAGGTCATGCTGTGGGAAATTCCCGCCTTGGCGGTCCTGATGGAACTCCGCTCCCGCGCCGTCCTCAACACCATGGGTAAGTTCGAGTTGCAGGTCCTCTATGCCCGCGCCATGACCAAGCTCTGGGAAAAGGTCGAACGCCTGCGCGAAGTGGATGGCCTCCGGATCGCCGATTTCGGCACAAGGCGGCGGCACAGCTTCCTCTGGCAGGACTGGTGCGTGCAGGCGATGGGCGAGGGGCTGGGCGAAAAATTCGTTGGCACCTCCAACTGCCTCATCGCTAAGAACCGCGATGTGGAGGCGATCGGCACCAACGCCCACGAACTGCCGATGGTCTACGCCGCGCTGGCCGACAGTGACGAGGAACTGGCCCGCGCGCCCTATGATGTTCTGAGCGACTGGCACGAAGAGCATTCCGGCAACCTGCGCATCATCCTGCCCGACACCTACGGCACTGCGGGTTTCCTGAAAAACGCCCCCGACTGGCTGGCGGGCTGGACAGGCATCCGCATCGATTCCGGCGACCCGGCCGAGGGTGCCGAGACCGCCATCAACTGGTGGAAAAGCCGTGGCGAGGATCCGCTGGAAAAACTGGTGATCTTCTCGGATGGCCTCGGCGAAAAGAAAATCGCCGAACTCCACGCCCAATTCGCCCACCGCACGCGGGTCAGCTTCGGTTGGGGCACGCTGCTAACCAACGATTTCCGAGGCCTCACCCCCAACGACGCCCTCGCGCCGTTCTCCCTCGTTTGCAAAGCTGTCAGCGCCAACGGCCGCCCCACGGTGAAACTGAGCGACAACCCCCGCAAAGCCATGGGCCCCGAGTCGGAAATCGATCGCTACAAACGGGTGTTTGGGGTCGGGGAGCAGGAGGCCTTGGAGGTGGTGGTTTAATGTTTCTTGCTATGTATCGTCTTCCAATATTCTCAAAAGTGACGAATACGCGTACAAACCTGGTGCCCTTCCGGAAGGCGGTACAATTGTATCCAGTAAGCCTTCTTGCACCAATCGCGGTGTGAAGTTTCTCAGCGTAGATTTTGGGCCGTCGGCAACTTCAACGAAATGATTGTTCCAAAAGACGGGGCTATTAAAGACATAATCCACTGCGGAATGAAAATACTGTGATCGCAACACTTCCCGGAATCTTTCCCGTGTTGCCTCATAATGTGTTTGAATCTTTCCGACGGTGTCCATGTTTTTTTCCGCCTGTGCTGATAAGCCGGATAGAAAGAAGCTGCACCATGCCGACCAAGAGTTAGAATCAGAGATGTCGCGCATGCGTTGGATATAGCTATCTTTGTTTCGTTCAAAGTAATCGCTTACAAAGAAGTGTGGCGCGCTGAGAATTTCGTATTCCCAAAGCATTAATGGGATTAGCATTCGTCCAACGCGTCCATTCCCGTCTTCAAAAGGGTGGAGTGCTTCGAATTCAGCATGGGCGATAGCGGTTCGAATTAGATGGTGCTGTTTGTCGTTTCGAATGAAGTCAATAAACCTCCGCATACCATCCGGTAAGTCTTCCGGGGAAATGGGAATGAAATCGACGCGGCGTTGAGCTTTGTCTCCAATATAGTTCTGTTCTTCTTTGTATTCTCCGGGTCGTTGTTTTGCTCCACGCCCCGCGCTCAACAGAGTTCGGTGTGCGTTTTTGATCAGCATTTCTGAAATTGGGTGACCGCTTCGAATTTGATCTTCGGCTTGACTCAGCGCCCGGGCATATAAGGCCACCTCCAGCGTTTCATTTCTCGCTGTTCCTTCCGTTCTGCGCGCATTTTCACTTGCTTCGAGACGCAGTACCTCTTCAAGTGTTGAGATTGTTCCTTCCATCCTTGACGACACGACAGCGTCGCGCTGTCTTAGCGGTGCAAGCAATAGCTCAGAATTTTGTAGGTGCTTGAGTTGTTCGTCGTATCGCGTCAGATTTTGAAGTGCGCTGGTAAGCGCTTCAAATACCATGGGTAGATCAATTGGTTCTGGTGGAAAACGGCCATAGTGGTACTCGACAGCTTTCGAGCAGTCATATGTTGTGTTGTTGATAACAAGAGTTTGCGCTGTAGTCATAAAAAGCGTTGTATCACGTTGAGTGGAAACAACAAGTTTTATTGCGAGAATTGCAATGCATTGTAGAAACAAAATCGCTTGTTTCAACTGCTTTGGAGATAAGGTACTTTGTTGTCGGCAAATAAGTCTATTGAGTGAAACAAATATTGTTTGGTTCAATCCTCGCCCTCAACCTTCCCCCTCAGCGCCTTCACCTCTCCCCTTACCTTTTTCGCCTTCAACCGCCGTTTTTTTGACCCCAGCGTCGGTCGGGTCGGGATGCGGCGTTTGGGTTTTTCCAGGGCTTTGCGGATCAGCTCGGTCAGGCGGTCGCGGGCGATGTCGCGGTTGCGGGCCTGGTGGCGGGTTTCGTTCACCTGGATCACCAGCGCGCCCTCCTTGGTCCAGCGTCTGCCCGCCAGCCGCCGCAATCGCCGTTTCACCGCGTCGGGCAGGTTGGGGGAGCGTTCGGCCTCGAAGCGCAGTTCGACAGCTGAACTGACCTTGTTCACGTTCTGCCCGCCGGGGCCGGACGCGCGGATGAATTGCTCGGTCAGTTCCCAGTCTTCGATGGTGATCTGGTCGGTGATGTGCAGCACGGGCGGCGCGCCTCCATGCGCGGCGGTTCAGGAAATTCGAAAGGGCCGCCCTGATCGGTGCGGCCCTCTAGAAGTCAGCGGAGGTGGGCCGGTTAGGCGCACCAATTCAAGTGGTATTCAAGCACCCAAGGGCTGCCCTAGGTGTGATCCTCCCGAACTGTTCCGACACCTCTCCCCATTACCTCTATAGACATGGGCACCTCCTTTCTGCTGTTGAACTCACCTTCAGCTTGCCACAGATTTTTCGTTTGTCAAAACAAAATCATGTGGTGCGATTGGTTAATGACCCCACGATGATGCGGAAGGGCACAAGGGCGATCAGGGCGAGTGCCAGTTTCACCATCCAGTCGGCCACCGCCAGCGAAACCCAGAGCGGTGCGGCGGGACCCGCGCCCAGTAGCGGGAGCACCTCGTTTGCCCAGCTCACGTCGTTGCCCGGCTCCAGCCAGGTGAGACCGGCGGAAAACGCGATGGTGAAGAAAAGTGCGGTGTCGATTGAGCTGCCCACCAGTGACGATACCACCGGCGCGCGCCACCATGTGCCGTCCCGCAGGCGGTTGAAGACCGAGATGTCGATCAGTTGCGCGGTGAGGAACGCCACCGCCGATCCGAGGGCAATGCGCAGGGTCACGAGCGGGCCGAATTCGCCGGTGATCTGCGTGCCGATAAAGGAGCAGATCAGGCCGACGACGAAGCCTGCGAACACAACCCGCCGGGCGGCATCGCGGCCATAGACGCGGTTCATGATGTCGGTCACCAGGAAGGCCAGCGGATAGGTGAACGCGCCCCAGGTCAGCCATTGGCCAAAAAGGAACTGCACAAGAATGTTCGAGGCCACGACGATGGTGGCCATGGCGAGGATGCCGGGAAGGAGGCGCGGTTTCATGAGGTCAGCCTGCTCAGTAACGGATCGGGTGATAAGGATCGTCCGCCTTTACCGGCTTGGGCCGGGCCTGGCAAGTTCACTCGGACTGGAGCACGCCCACGCATTGCGCCGGAAGGCTTGCCATGGTCAGTTGACGCCGGGGCTTGGCCTTGGGGGCGTTCGGGTCGGGCGGCGGCGGATTGAGGATATTGCGGACCCATTGTTCTGCATCGGCGCATCCATCGCCCGCCGGCGGCGGGTTCTGTGCGACGCAGCCCTTGGACCCCGCAGGGCAGTTCAGGCGAACGTGGAAATGGTAATGATGCCCCCACCAGGGCCGCACCTTCCGCAACCATTTGCGATCACCGGTTTCATCCTTGCACATCTGCACCTTGGCGCCCGGGAAGATGAAGATGCGGGCGGTGCGCGGATCCTGCGCCGCGGCCTTGATGATTTCGTGGTGTTGCCGCGTCCAGTTCGAATTCGTGTAGGCGCCGTTCGAGCGGCGCAGGGAGATCGACGAGATATTCTCGCGATCCGCGCGGCTGAGCTTGAGGTTGTCCGCGGGCCGCAGCCAGATATCCACATCCATGCCGATCTGATGGGAGCGGTGACCGCTGAGCATCGGGCCGCCACGCGGCTGGCTGATGTCCCCGATATAAAGCCCGTTCCAACCCGGTTGCGCCGCGGCCTTGCGCGACAGTTTCTGAATAAAGTCGATCACGTCGGGATGGCCCCAATTGCGGTTCCGGCTCAGCCGCATGGCCTGCCAGGTGGGACCGGTTTCAGGCAGTTGCACGCCCCCGGCGATACATCCCTTGGCATAGCCGCCAAAGGGGGCCGCGGCCTGTTGCGAGCCGCTTTTCTTTGCGCCGAAGAGTTGCCGGGCTTCAACACCTTTCATGGAGGCGGGAAGGTTCTGGGTCGAGATTGTCTGGACCTGTGCCGGTGTTTGCGGGGCCGATCCGCCGCACCCGGCGAGCAGAAGTGTCAGGGCTGTCAGTTTGAAGAAACGGTCCATGTCTCGCTGTCTCCTTCGGCTTTGACCCAGCGTAGCAGGAAGAGGCCGATCAGGAAAAGCACTATCAATGGAGAAACGCCGATGCGCGCGCTGCCGCTGAGGGCGGTGATGGCGCCAATCAGGGCGGGCGCCATGAAGGCGGTGGCACGGCCCGAAAGGCCGTAAAGGCCGAAGCTTTCGGTCGGCGCCTTTGGATCTGTGTGGCGCACCATCAAGGACCTGCTGGCCGCCTGCAAGACGCCGCCCATCCCGCCGATCAGCGCGCCGCAGACAAAGAACACCGCGTCAGGCAACCCGGAACCTTCGGGCAGCGGGACGCCAAAGATCTGCGTGCGATCCATCGACACGATGATGATGCAGACGACGATCAGAACCCAGATTGACACGACGATCACCGGGCGGGGGCCAAAGCGTCTGTCGGCCTGGCCGCCGACCCAGCTGAAGGCGGCGGCGGAAATGGCGGCAATGATGCCGAAGATACCGATCGACACCAGTTCCCAATTGAGAACCAGCCGCGCATAGGTGCCGCCAAACCCGTAGAGCCCGTTTAAAGCATCGCGATAGAACATCGACGAGCCGAGATAGGCCGAGAGGCTCAGCCGGCGGCGCAGGCTTTTCACGGTCTTGACCAGCAGCTTCAGCGCGTCCCCCATGCCTTTGCCTTGCGCCGGTGTGCGCGTGTCACGGGTCCAGAGCAGGTAGGGCAGGATGAAGATGACGAACCAGATCGCGGTGAAGGGGCCGACGATCCGGGTGCCTTCGTTCTGGCTTGCATCAAGGCCAAGGGCCGGGTCAAGGCCCAGCAGGGTCTTGCCGCTGGGCTGCTCCATGAAGAACAGAAGCATGATGACGAGCGACAGGATGCCGCCCAGATATCCGAAGGCAAAACCCGACCCCGAAATCTCGCCAACTTCCGACTGGCTGCCAAGTGACGGAAGCTGCGAGTTGACGAAGACCAGCGCATATTCCGCCCCGATGAAACCGATCCCGAAGGCGATCAGCATGGGCCACATGGTCGAGCCGTCCGGGAAGGTCCACCACAATGCTAAGGCACCGGCGATGTAGAGCATCGAAAAACCGATGATCCAGGGCAATCGTCGCCCTGCCGTATCCGCGAGGGCACCCATGATCGGGGCGCCAAAGCCGATGATGAGCCCGGTCACCGTCAGGCAAAGCGACCAGATGCTTTGCGCGCGCGCATCGGCGGCCTCTTCGTTTAGGCCAGATGTCATAAAGTATTCGGCGGCGACCCCGGCGAAATAGGGGCCGAACACGAAGGTCAGCAACAAGGTATGAAACGGCTGGCTGGCCCAGTCAAAAAAGTACCAGCCCCAGATGCGTTTTCTTTGCGAAACCTCGGCCATGCCGTCCCTCTGCACAATGGCGCGATATGACAGGCTGAGGCGGCGGCTGGCAAGCTATTCCTGCATCGGTGGCCAGGGCCGCGTGGCATCGGCGTCGATCCAAGCGGTGATCCATGCGGGCGCATCAGGCTTCACCGTCGCGGGATCAATCTCATCAACCACCGTTTGCGGGGTGACGATCCCGGCCTTGCCGGTCACGGCGGAGCGATAGACGATGTGATTGGCACACTCGCCGTCCTTCTTCCACATCGACTGCTCGACATAGAAAAACCGGTCGTCCCACCACGCTAGGCGCGAGCGCATTTCGATCCGCTCAAACGTGCGGATGCGGCGGCGATAGCGGACGCTGGCCCCGGCCATCGTCAGGCCCCAGCGTTTCTTGCGCAGGACCGAGACCAGCCCCGCGCGCTGCGCCGCCGAGGTCCGGCCCAGATCGTAAAGCGTCAAGGTGCGGCCGTTATTGAGCTCCATCCAGATGTCGATATCCCATGGCAGGCACATGTGATGCGACACATGGGTGCCGGTCACCGGCAAGGGCGGGGCATTGCGGTGTTTGATAAGCTGTCCAATGAGGCGGAAAACGGGATACATCGGGCGTCTCCTTTACCTGCTATCTGTTGCGCCGCGGCGCGGCGGTCAACCACAACCTCGCGTCAGGCTTGCGCTTTTGCAGCACTCCGCTTACCTGTGACATCGAATGTGATCGAGGAAACGTGCAATGCTGGCCATCTACGGACCGCTACAACTTGTTCTGGGCGTCGTGTATTTCGTGATGATCGTCCACATCATCATGAGCTGGCTCATCAATTTCCAAGTCCTGAACCTGCATCAGCAATTCGTGGCGCAGATCTGGTATGGCCTGAACCGGCTGCTGGAGCCGATCTACGAGCCGATCCGCCGGGTGCTGCCCAATACGCACCCGCTCGATCTCGCGCCGCTTGTCGGCCTGCTGATCGTGATTTCCCTGCGGGCTTACATCCTGCCGGTCATTTTCGGCTTTGCCTGACCACGCGGGGACTTGTTCACCGAATCTTAGTGTGAAATGATCTTCTGTAAGAGCAGATAAAAACAGTCTTACAGGGTTCACATGCCAGGCGCTGCCACGCTTTTGCGCGATGTCTTCGGGTTCGATGCCTTCCGCCCCGGACAGGAAGATATCGTCGATGCTGTTACCGGCGGCGAAAACGTGTTGGCGATCATGCCAACCGGTGGCGGCAAATCCCTGTGTTTTCAGCTCCCTGCGCTTTTGCGCGACGGTGTGACCGTCGTGATCTCGCCGCTGATTGCCCTGATGCGCGATCAGGTGCGCGCGTTGCGGGCGGTGGGCGTCGAGGCGGGTGCGCTGACCTCCGGCAATACCGACGAGGAAACCGATGAGGTCTGGCAGGCGCTTGATGCGGGCCGTCTGAAACTGCTCTACATCGCGCCCGAGCGGTTGGCCGCCGGGTCCGCAATTGGCATGTTGCGCCGCATCGGCGTTGGTCTGATCGCGGTGGACGAGGCGCATTGCGTATCGCAATGGGGCCATGATTTCCGGCCCGATTACCTGCGCATCGGAGAGTTGCGCCGCGCGCTTGGTGTTCCACTGGCGGCCTTCACCGCAACCGCGGATGCGGAAACCCGCGATGAGATCGTCGAAAAGCTCTTCGACGGGCAGGCCCCGGCGAGTTTCCTGCACGGGTTCGACCGGCCCAACATCAACCTGACTTTTGCTGCCAAGGATGGCCCGCGCCGCCAGATCACCGAGTTCGCCGCCGCCCGCAAAGGGCAATCCGGCATCGTCTATTGCGGCACCCGCGCCAAGACCGAGACCCTGGCCCAGGCCCTGCGCGGCGATGGTCACAATGCCTGCGCTTATCACGGCGGCATGGAGGCCGAGGATCGTCGGATTGTCGAGGCCCGGTTCAATGCCGAAGATGGGTTGATCGTGGTCGCCACCGTGGCGTTTGGCATGGGCGTGGACAAGCCCGATATCCGGTGGGTCGCCCATGCGGACCTGCCCAAGTCGATCGAAGCCTATTACCAGGAAATCGGCCGCGCCGGTCGCGATGGCGCCCCGGCGGAAACATTGACGCTCTATGGCCCCGATGATATTCGCCTGCGCCGCAGCCAGATCGACGAAGGGCTGGCCCCGCCCGAGCGTCGGATGGCGGATCATGCGCGGCTCAATGCGCTTCTGGGGCTGGCCGAGGCGCAGGAATGCCGCCGCGCGGTGCTGCTCCGGTATTTTGGTGAGGAGAAAGCCGCTTGCGGGAATTGCGACACATGTGAAACACCCCCGGAGGTGTTTGACGGGACCGAGGCCGTGCGCAAGGCATTGTCGGCCATCCTGCGGACCGATGAGTTCTTTGGCGCGGGGCACCTGATCGACATCCTGATCGGGAACGAGACCGACAAGGTGCGCGGGCGCGGACACGATCAATTGCCCACCTTCGGTGTGGGCCGGGATCTGGACCGGCGGACATGGCAGGGGGTGTTCCGGCAGATGATGGGGCTTGACCTGATCCGGCCCGATCGCGAACGCCACGGCGCCCTGCGCATGACCGAGACCGCCCGCCCGATCCTGCGCGGCGAGCAGAGCATTACCCTGCGCCGCGATACGCTGGTGACGAAATCGCGCCGCCCGGTGGCCAAGGCGCTGGTCTCCGACGAAGACGCGCCGCTCCTGTCGGCGCTCAAGGCCAAACGCCGGGCGTTGGCCGAGGCCGCGCGTGTGCCGGCCTATGTGGTGTTTACCGACCGCACCTTGATCGAAATCGCCGAAACCCGCCCTGCCACCCTGGACCAGATGGCCAGGATCAGTGGCGTTGGCGCCAAGAAACTGGAACGCTATGGCGATGCGTTCCTCGAAGTGGTGAATGGGGAGGCCGAGCCGGTTCACCCCACACGACGCAAACTGGCGGGCCGCGCGTCCGGCGAAGTCTATGACCAACTGCTCGAAGTGCAGGCGGACCTGGCGCGGGGTGAGACCGGCATTGACCGCCCGCTCAGCTGCTCCGCATCGCTTCTGGCGCGGATCGCCTCGACCCGGCCAAGAGACGTCGGAGAGATGACGCGGCTGCTTGGCGAAAAGCGCGCCGAAAGATTTGGCACGGCTTTTCTGGACGTTCTGCGGGCCGCGGGCTAGATCACCTGAAAACCGACTGATTGGGGGATGCTGTATGCTGGTCGTTGTTTCACCTGCCAAGAAACTGGACATGCGCGAGGCGGAGGGGGTTGTGCCGTCTCAGCCCGCCTTTGCGGAGCAGGCAGATCACCTGGCCGAGGTCGCCCGCGACCTGTCGGTGAAAGATCTGCAGAAACTCATGGGGATCAGCGAAAACCTCGCGAAACTCAATGCGGAGCGGTTCAGCGCCTTTGGCCAGATGGAGACCAAACCGGCCGCCTTGGCCTTTGCGGGCGACACCTATCAGGGGCTCGAGGCCAACAGCCTTGACGGCGATGAACTGACTTGGGCGCAGGATCATTTGCGCATCCTCTCCGGCCTTTACGGGGTACTACGCCCGCTTGATGCGATCCAACCCTACCGGCTTGAAATGGGCAGCCGTTTGAAAACCGGGCGCGGCAAGTCGCTCTATGATTTCTGGGGCGATCAGATTTCGCAGGCGCTGAACACCCAGGCCGATGAGATCAAGACCGATGTCCTCATCAACTGCGCCAGCCAGGAGTATTTTGGCGCCGTCGATCGTGAGGCCCTGAACCTCCGGGTCATCACGCCGATCTTCATGGAAGAGAAGGCAGGTACCGCCAAGATCGTGAGTTTTTACGCCAAGAAAGCGCGGGGTGCGATGGCGCGGTTTATCATTCAACGCCGCCTGACCGATCCGGAACAGATCAAGGGTTTCGACGCTGGCGGATATCGCCACCGCGAAGATTTGTCGGACGAGGCCAACTGGGTCTTTCTGCGCGACTACCCTCAGGTCTGATCGTCCGCCACTGGTGGCCGCGCACCCTCGGGGCATGCCTGAACAATATGCTCGATGATGGCTTTTTTCTTCAATGGCTTGGTAAGGTAATGATCGAGCCCCGCCGCAAGAATACCGTCCTGATCACCTCCCATCGCATGGGCGGTCATCGCCACGATCGGGACATGCCGGTCGGTGCCGTCCTCGATCTCGCGGATCTTCGCGGTAGCCTCCTTGCCGTCCATTTCGGGCATCGAGATGTCCATGAACACGATATCGGGTTCGAATGACTGATACATCTCCACCGCTTCCCGCCCGTTTTCGGCAAATTGCAGGTCAATCTCCAACGCCTTCACCATCTTGGAATAGACCAGTCGATTGGTCTTGTTGTCCTCGGCCGCAAGCACCCGGACCAGACGGGGCTCTGACGCCGGCGCTTCTTGGGCGACAGCGGGTTCATCTTTTACCTCTGTTTTCGCGGGGAGTTCTACAGATTGCAGCGCGGCAAACAGATCCTGTCGCGAAACGGGTGTTTGCAACAGCGCATGCAGATGTCTGGATGCTGGCTCAGCCTCGGCAACCCCGGTATTGGCGCTCAGCAGGATGATCGGCATCTGATGCCCGCCCTCGCGCAGGGCGTCGGCAAGCTCCATGCCGTCCATTTCGGGCATGGTATGGGTGGTGATGACAAGATCGGCACCGGCCTCCGCCTGCGACAGCGCGTCCCGGCCACTGCTGCAAGGCAGCGTTTCGATGCCCAGCACGCCAAGCTGCCGCGCCAGGATGTCCCGATTTGCCGCGCAATCGTCAACCAGGATGACCCGCTTGAGACCCTCCGGCATCCGCGTGGCATCCGGATCGGGCATTTCCACCGAAGGCAGCGGCAGCGAGAACCCGAAACTCGACCCTTCGCCATCGACGGAATCGACCCAGATATCGCCGCCCATCAGACGGATCAGCTTTTGCGAGATCGCCAGGCCGAGGCCGGTCCCCTCGAACTTGCGGTTGCGCTCGTCATCGACCTGGTTGAATTCGCCGAAGATGTGATCGACCTTGTCCTCGGGAATGCCGATGCCGGTATCTTCGATCGTGATGTGCAGCTTGGCCTCCTCGCCCTCGATCGCCGGGACGCCGACGACGCGGATCAGAACGTGACCTTTTTCGGTGAACTTGACCGCGTTGCCCATGAGGTTGGTCATCACCTGCCGGATCCTGCCGCGATCCCCCTCGAACTGCGTGGGCAGGAACACGTCGTAATCCACCAGTAGGTCCAGCCCCTTGTCCCGCGCCGTGGGCTGTAGCAGGGTCACCAACTCGTGGATGCACCGCTCCAGATCGAATTCTTCGGATTGCAACACCAGCTTGTCCGCCTCGATCTTGGAGAAATCGAGAACGTCGTTGATGATGACAAGCAACGCCTCACCGGAATTCTTGATCGTCTCAGCATAAAGCTGCTGCTCGTCGCTCAACGCCGTATCCTGCAGCAGTTCCGCCATGCCGACCACGCCGTTCATCGGGGTGCGAATCTCGTGGCTCATATTGGCGAGGAAGGACGACTTGGCGCGGTTTGCGGCTTCGGCCTTGATCCGGGCGTCCTTGAGGCGCTTTTCGTAGCGGACCGTTTCCGTGATGTTGTGCGCCAGGCTGACCATCCCGCCGTCATTGCCGCGCTGATCCACGAGCTTGATGTATTCGCCACTCCAGAGCCGGATAATTTCGGGTTCTGGCGCCGGGCTTTGCCACCGGTCGAGCATCATCTCGCGCCAATCCGCCGGGGGCATGTCGCCGATATTGACCACCCCTTCTTCGGTGACGATCTGGAGGATTTCGACATAGCTGGCGCCGGGTTGCACCGCTTCGACCCCGTCAAAGATGCCGATCCATGCCTTGTTGGCGGCGATCAGGCGGCTGTCGGCATCGAAAAACGCAAACCCGTCCTGGATCACCTCAATCGACTCCCACAGCCGTCTTTCGGCAATCTCGACCTTCTGATTGGCGACGGTCAGGTCCGTCTTGACCCGCTCGTTTTCGTCCAGCACCGTTTTAACTTCGGCGCGGGTTTCGACGATCTCTTCCGAGAGCGCCAGCGCATGTTTGCCCAGCTTGCGATTGGCCGCCTGCAATTCCACCTGCTTTTGCTCAAGCAGCCGTTCCGCGGCCAGTCGCGCGCGCCGTTCTTCCGTCAATTTGTTGGCAAGGCTCATGCCAGCCCTCCGCAAGGCCCGTCGGATTTGCGGTACAATCGGATATTGTGGTGAAGAACTGTTTAATCCGTGCAGGTGGAATCGTTGTCAGGCAAGGATTGCCGTGGCACCATGGACCCCGCACAATCAGGAGGTTCCGATGCTGCGCCGTTATCTTGCAATTATAGTGTTTTCCCTTGTGTCCACGGCGCTTCACGCCCAGGAACCCGTCCCCGAGAGGCACCAGGTCGTCACCCGTGACGTTGATTTCTACGGCGCCGATCTCGACCCGCTTTTCGACACCACATTCGAGGCCTGTCAGCGCGCCTGTACGGCCAACGCGACCTGCAACGCCTATACGTTCAACAGCCGATCGAATGCCTGTTTCCCGAAAAGCGCGATTTCCGACCGGCAGCCCTATGACGGGGCCATCTCGGCTGAACTTCTGGCGACGGACGCCCGTGTTCTGGCAGTTGCCGGGGCGCGGGCCGCCGATCTTGGTTTCCTGACCGCACGGGATCTGCAGGATGCGCGCAAGCAAGCCGAGACCATCGGATGGCGCCACCCGGCGGGCACATGGAGTGTCGAGGCGATGCTGGACGCGGCACAGGAACGCGAGGTCGCCGGCGATCATCTCAACGCCATGCGCTGGATGGGCGCGGCGATCTCGCGCGCGGATAGCGGCGATCTTTGGGTCGACTATGCGCGCCTGTCGCTGCTCATCAAATCGCAGAACTCATCGGACCTGCGCCGCTACCGGCTTCAGGCCGTGATGGCCGCGACAAACGGGTATCTCCGCGTGCTGAGCGACCCGGCGCGGGCAAGTGCGCTCGCTCAGTTGGCCGAGGCGTTGGAGAAGGCCAACCGCGGGCGCGATATGGTCCCCGCGCTTAGATTGGCGCAATCCATCCAGCCCCGGCAGGACGTTGCCGTGGCGCTGGAAAAGGCTATCGCAAAATACGGCTTTCGCATCACCGAACACCGCAGCGACAATGAAAGTGCCGCCCCGCGGATCTGCGCCGAGTTTTCCGAAGATCTCGTCAAGACCGGTGTCGATTACGCGCCCTATCTGCGCCTGCCCGATCCGGGGCTGGTGGTGCAGGCGGAGGGGCGTCAGATCTGCATCGACGGGGTGCGGCACGGTGAGCGGTACACGGTGACCTTCCGCAAGGGTCTACCCGCCGCCAGCGGTGAGACGCTCTACAAGGATGTCGAGGTGTCGCTTTACGTCCGCGACCGAAGCCCGTCGGTCAATTTCGCCGGGCGTGCCTATATCCTCCCCAAGGCCGCCGATGCGGCGTTGCCGATCGAGACGGTCAATCTCGACAACGTGGAGCTGCTCTTGCGCCGGGTCAGTGACCGCAACCTGCTGCGCGCCATTCAGGGCGACTACGTTGGCCGCCCGCTCAGCGAATACCAGGACCAGGCGTTTTCGAACGACGTGGCCGAAGAGGTCTGGACCGGCGTGGGCGAGGTGCAGAACCAACTGAACCAGACCATGACCACCCGGCTGCCCATGGGAGAGGTCCTGGCCGATCAGCCCCCGGGCATTTATGCGCTGAGCGCCCGGGTCAAGGGTCGCCCGCTCTATGATGATCCCGGGGCGACGCAATGGTTTGTGCTGACCGACCTTGGGATGACGACCCTCAAGGGGACGGATGGGCTGCACGTTTTCGTGCGCGGGCTGTCTGATGCTGCGGCGCGGGGCGGGGTCGAACTGACCCTGCTGTCGCGTGCCAATCGTGAATTGGCGAAACTGACCACGGACGCGTCGGGGCATGCGCTCTTTGCCCCCGGACTAACCCGCGGATCTGGCGGCGCTGCCCCCGCATTGGTGCTTGCCCGGGCGGGTGATGATGACATGGCTTTCCTGTCCCTGACCGATCCGGCCTTTGATTTGTCGGACCGCGGTGTCGAAGGACGTCCTGCCGCGCCGCCGATTGACGTTTTCCTCGCAACGGATCGCGGGGCGTATCGTGCCGGTGAGATGATCCATGCCACGGCCCTTGCGCGCGATGGCAAGGTCGCGGCAATCACCGGGCTGCCGCTGACGGCCATCCTGACCCGCCCCGACGGGGTGGAATATGCCCGTCATCTCTCAAGCCAGGATACGGCGGGCGGGCATGTCTTCAACATGCCCATCGGCGCCACGGCCCCGCGTGGCACCTGGACCATTGATATCAAGGGCGATCTGGACGCGCCCGCGCTGGTCAGCCGTCAGGTTCTGGTCGAGGATTTCCTGCCGGAGCGGATTGATTTCGACCTCTCGCTCCCCGATGGTCCGATCCGTCCCGGTGATACCGCGCCGCTGAGCGTCGATGCCCGTTATCTTTTCGGCGCACCTGGGGTCGGGTTGCGCGTCGAAGGCACGGTCAGCTTGCGGCCGATGCGGCAGTTGCCCGACTTCCCCGGCTATCAGTTTGGCCGCTATGACGAGGTCACCGGCGCGCAGACCGGATATCTCGACGGCGGCGAAACCGGACCTGATGGCACGGTCACCCTGCCGATGCCGATCCCCGTCGCGCGGCTTGCCGATCGCCCGCACGAGGCCGAGGCGATCATCCGCGTGAAAGAAGGATCGGGCCGCCCCGTCGAACGCCGCCTGAGCCGGATGCTGGCACCTTCGGGGCCGATGATCGGGTTGAAACCCGCCTTTGACGGGGTGGTCCCCGAGGGGACCGAAGCGACGTTCCAGGTGATCGGGATCGGAGCGGACCTCGCCCCCGCTGCGATGCAGGTGCGCTGGACCCTGAACCGGGTGGAGACGCGGTACCAGTGGTACCAGCAATATGGTAACTGGAATTGGGAGCCGATCACCACCCGCACCCGCGTCGCCACCGGAGAGGCCAGCCTTCAGGATGGCCCGGCCTCGGTGTCCGCCAAGGTGGCATGGGGTCGTTATGAGCTGGTGGTTGAACGTCTGGATGGCGCCTATGTGTCCAGTTCGGTCGATTTCTACGCCGGCTGGTATGCGCCCGCCGATGCGTCGCAGACACCCGATACGCTGGAGTTGTCGCTCGACAAGCCGGGGTATCGCAGCGGCGATACCGCACAGCTCAGGATCGTGCCGCGCTATGCCGGGACGGCGATGATTACCGTCATGTCCAACCGTGTGATTGAAATGCAGGCGGTTGAGGTGAGCGAGGGTGAGAACCTCATCCCTCTGACCGTCACCGATGAATGGGGTGCCGGGGCCTATGTCACGGCGCAGGTCATCCGACCAATGGACGTGGCCGCCGGGCAGAACCCCGCACGGGCGCTTGGCCTCAGCTACGCCAAAATTGACCCGGCAGAGCGTCAGCTTTCGGTCAGTATCGAGGCACCGGACACCGCTAGCCCCCGCATGCCGCTCGACGTGGCCGTCAGGGTCGATGGCCTGTCGGGCAAGACCGGTCATGTCACCCTGGCGGCGGTCGATCTGGGCATTCTCAACCTCACCGGATTCGAGAGCCCCGATCCAAGTGGCCACTATTTCGGTCAGCGGCGCCTCGGCGTTGAAATCCGCGACCTTTATGGCCGGTTGATCGACGGCATGAACGGCGCCGCGGGGCAGGTACGCTCCGGCGGGGATGCGGGCAACCGCATGTCGCTTGACGCGCCGCCGCCCACGGAAAAGCTGGTCGCATTCTTCACCGGACCTTTGACGGTGGACGAAGACGGCACCGCACGGGCGGCCTTTGACATCCCTGATTTCAACGGCACCGTCCGGCTGATGGCGATCGCCTGGTCCGACGTCGCAGTGGGGCAAGCGGCGCGGGACGTGTTGGTGCGCGATCCCGTGGTTGTGACGGCGAGCCTGCCGCGTTTCCTCGCCCCGGGTGACAGCAGTCAGTTGCTGCTTGAGATTGTCCATACCGAGGGTCCAGCGGGCCGCATGGGCCTTGACGTGACCGCGACCGGCATCGGGATGGAGGGCGCGGTGCCGTCGGGTATCGACCTGCCCGATGGGGGCAAAACGGTCCTGACCCTTCCGATCTCGGCTGATGCGGTTGGCGACCACGAGGTTCGTGTTGCCCTGACCACGCCGGATGGCAGGCAGTTGACCAAAACCCTGACCGTGCCGGTGCGCAGCAATGACCCAGAGATCGCGATCACGCGGCGCCTGTCGCTGGCACCCGGTGAGGCGCTGACTGTGGACCGCGAGCTTTTCGACGGGATGCGCCCGGGATCAGGCTCGGCGGTGGTCTCTGCCGGTCCGCTGGCCAAGCTGAACGCGCCTGCGCTGCTCACGGCGCTTGATCGCTACCCTTACGGCTGCACCGAGCAGGTCGCGTCCCAGGCCATGCCGCTCCTCTATTTCGAAGAGGTGGCCGAGGCCCTCGGGCTGGGAAATGCCGATCAGGTCGAGGCGCGTATCGAACAGGCGGTGGCCCGTATCCTGACACGGCAATCCAGCAACGGGGCGTTTGGCCTTTGGCGGGCGGGGTCGGGTGATTTCTGGCTTGATGCCTATGTTGCCGATTTCCTGTCGCGGGCGAAGGCCAAGGGGCATGACGTCCCGGCGCAGGCCTTTGCGATGGCGATGGACAACCTGCGCAACCGGGTGAACTACGCGCCCGATTTCGACAAGGGGGGCGAGGATATCGCCTATGCGCTGATGGTCCTGGCGCGCGAAGGAGCCGCTCGTATGGGTGACCTGCGGTATTATGCGGACGTCAAGGCAGGAGCGTTGGGCTCGCCACTCGCAGCGGCGCAACTGGGCGCGGCGCTCGCGGCCTACGGGGATCAGACCCGCGCCGACAGGCTCTTTGCCCAAGCCGCGCGGATGATTGATGCGCCAACCGGGACGGAGCCACAGGTCTGGCGCGCGGATTATGGCACCCGGCAGCGCGACCGGGCGGCGGTTCTGACCCTTGCGGTCGAGGCGGGCAGCAACGCGGTTGATCGCAGCCTTCTGAGCGAGGCGATTGCGCCCGATGGCCCGCATATGTCCTCTCAGGAGCAGGCCTGGACCCTGCTGGCCGCCAATGCGCTGATTGCCGACACGGCGTCCGCCGGATTGACGGTCGACGACGCACCGGTTTCGGGTCCGTTCGTGCGGACGATCACCGCGCAGGGCGTCACACCCCTGAACCTCCGCAACACCGGCGAGACAGGCACCGACGTCACGCTGACCACCATCGGCGTGCCGCAGATCGCACCCGAGGCAGGCGGGTATGGCTATGCCATTGAACGGCGGTATTTCGATATGGAGGGCGCGCCGGTTTCGCTTGACGCCGTGACCTCCGGCACCCGTCTGGTGGCGGTTCTCAAAGTGTCCCCGTTCGAGAAGGGCGAGGCCCGGTTGATGGTCAACGATCCCCTGCCCGCGGGGCTGGAGATCGACAACCCGAACCTGTTGCGCTCCGGCGATATAAGGGCGCTCGACTGGTTGAAACCGGTCGAGGCGCGCCATACCGAGTTCCGGTCCGACAGGTTCCTGGCCGCCGTGGACTGGCGCAGCGACCAGGCGTTCGAGCTGGCCTATATCGTGCGTGCCGTGTCGCCGGGGTCGTATCACCATCCTGCCGCTACGGTCGAGGACATGTACCGCCCGCAATACCGGGCGCGCACCGGGACGGGTCGGATGTCCGTGGATCGCCCCTAGGAGAACGGTTTTGCCAAGTTACACCTTCGCTTCGTGCTGCTGGCGGGCCCTTGGCAACGAGGGTGATGATAAATGCCGCTTGGCACGAACTGATGATGGTTGGATGCTCATTGGCCATGCCCGGTTTCGGGACGAAGATGGTTTTGCCGCGCTTGACTATGTGGTGAGATGCGATGCGCAATGGGATACTCTTATCGCAGATGTGGCAGGTGACCACGAAGGTCGTACTATCAAAATCCATATCGTCAGGCAGGGTGACGTCTGGCTATGCAACGATGTCCCGCAACCAGAGGTTTCCGGTGCGCGAGATATCGACCTTTCTTTCACGCCGGCAACCAATCTGATGCCGCTATGGAAACTGTCTAGTTTGGATGCTCAAGAAATTGCCGTGTGTGCTGCATGGTTGAGATATCCGGAGGTGACACTTCAACGACTCGACCAATCCTATCAAAGGACAAGGTTCAGTTCGCGTTTCCGATATTCTGCGACACAAACCGGCTACAAGGCTGACCTTAGTGTTCACAATTCCGGCTTTGTGACGCTCTATCCCGGGCTGTGGGAAGGGGAGGTCACCCATGCGGCGCCCTGACCGCCTGATCGCTTGTGTTGCGGTACTGCTGCTGGCCGTGGCCACGGCGCGGGACTTCTTTGACCAATGGATTGCGGCGACCGACCTGCCGGTGCTGATCCCTGAGACCTCTGTCGAGGTCCGCGACGGCGATAACCGGTTGCTGCGCGTTTATACCGTGGCCGATGGCCGGTGGCGTCTTGCGGTGCAGCCAGAGCGGGTGGATCGGAGTTACATCGACATGTTGATCGCCTACGAGGACCGGCGGTTTTATGAACATGGCGGGGTTGATCCGCGCGCGGTCCTCCGTGCGGCGGGGCAGGCGATGCTGAACGGGCGCGTGGTGTCCGGCGGCTCCACCCTGACGATGCAGGTGGCGCGGCTGCTGGAGGAAAGTGGCACGGGGTCGTGGCGCGGCAAGCTGCGGCAGGTCCGCGTGGCCCTTGCACTGGAGCGGCGGCTGAGCAAGGAGCAGATTCTGACGCTATATCTCACCCATGCGCCCTATGGTGGCAATCTCGAAGGGGTGCGGGCGGCATCGCTGGCCTGGTTCGGCAAGGAACCCTGGCGCCTGACCCCGGCGCAAGCCGCCCTGCTGGTGGCCCTGCCGCAATCCCCGAAAGCGCGCCGCCCCGACCGTCATCCCGATGCCGCGCGAGAGGCCCGCACCCGGGTCCTGAACCGGATGGCGACGCAGCAGGTGATCGGTGATGAGGTCGTGGCCGCTGCCCTGACCGAGCCGCTCCCGGCGCGCCGACAGGCTTTTCCCGCCTTCGCGCCACATCTGGCGGACCGGGCGCGTGATACCGCACCGCTCGACGGAATCCATCGCCTGACACTGGACCTGGCCCTGCAACGGGATCTCGAAACCCTGGCGGCCTCGACGCTGCGGAAGCTGCCGCAGGATCTGTCGCTCGCCATCGTCATCGCCGACCATCGCAGCGGTGCGGTACTGGCCTCGGTCGGGTCGGGGAGCTATGCCAAAACCGACGAGCGGCAAGGTTACGTCGATATGACACGTGCCCATCGCTCGCCGGGGTCCACCCTGAAACCGCTGATCTACGGCATGGCTTTTGATCGCGGGCTTGCGCACCCCCAGACATTGATAAACGACCGCCCCGTGGCCTTTGGCAACTACGCGCCGCAGAACTTCGATGGCGCTTTTCGCGGTGAACTGCCGGTGGCCGAAGCGCTCCGGCAATCGCTCAACATCCCGGTTGTCCTGCTGATGGATGAGATCGGCCCCGCGCATCTGATGGATGCGCTTCGCCGCTCCGGCGCAAAAGTGAAACTGCCCGGCGATCAGGCCGGTCTTGCCGTGGCGCTTGGGGGTGTCGGGGTGACGCTCACCGATCTGGTGCAGCTCTATGGCATGATCGCCAATGGCGGGCAGTCCGTGCCGCTGCACTGGCGCTCCGGCGAGGGCACGCAGACACGCCCCGCGCAGGTTATCAGCCGTTCCGCCGCCTGGCAGGTCTCGGATATCCTCGGCAGCCTTGCCCCCCCGCCGGGCGCGCCTTCGGGGCGGCTTGCCTACAAGACCGGCACGTCCTATGGCCACCGCGATGCCTGGGCCGTGGGGTATGATGGCGCGCATGTGGTGGGCGTGTGGATCGGGCGGCCCGATGGCACACCTGTCCCTGGCGCCTTTGGCGGAGACCTGGCCGCGCCGGTGCTTTTCGAAGCTTATCAGCGCATCCGTTCGGACCCTGTTCTCCTGCCTCCCCCGCCGCCCGAGACCTTGATCGTGTCAACCGCCGAATTGCCGCAACCCTTACAGCGTTTCACCGGGCGAGATGCGGTGTTCAAGGCCGCACCGGACGCGCCGAAGCTCATCTTTCCCCCGGACGGCGCGCGTCTTGCAGTCGCGGGTGGCGTGCCTGCGAAAGTGAGAGATGGCAAACCGCCCTTCACCTGGCTCGCCAATGGCGCACCGGTGTTGACCGGCGCACAAACCCGGGAGGTGATGCTGCCCAGCCTGTCGGCTGGTTTCTCGGACCTGTCGGTGATTGATGCGTCGGGCCGGTCTGCGAGCGTGACGATCAGGATCGACGCGCATTAAGTGGGTGGCAGACCGCCCGCATGTTTGATAATCGCGCGGCCCATCTCCTTACAGCCGATGGTTTGCTCAAGCCCAAAGACGTATCTTTTGGCACCTGAACCGAGCCTTAGCGACCTCTTACAGCCGCTCAAGTGCTAGCGCGATCCCCTGGCCGCCGCCGATACACATGGTGATAAGCGCCTTCGATCCACCGATCCGCTCCAGCTCATAAAGCGCCTTGACAGTGAGGATCGCCCCGGTTGCCCCAACCGGGTGGCCAAGTGCAATCGCGCCGCCATTGGGGTTCACCTTGGCAGCATCAAGGCCAAGCCCTTTGTTTACCGCAAGCGCCTGCGCGGCAAAGGCCTCGTTCGACTCGATCACGTCGAAATCACCGACCGACAGCTCGGTCCGCGCCATCAGGTTCTCGACCGCGGGGACGGGCCCGATGCCCATCACATCGGGGCGGACCCCGGCATGGGCGTAGCCCAGAATGCGTGCCTTGGGTTTCAACCCGGCTGCCTCGGCCGCCTCGGCGCGGGCCATGACGACAGCCGCCGCACCATCATTGATACCGCTGGCATTCCCGGCGGTCACGGTACCGTCCTTCTGGAATACCGCGCGCAGGCCCGCCAGCGTCTCGACAGTGGTGGCCTTCGGGTGCTCGTCGGTCTCAAATGCCACCATCTCGCGCTTGACCTTGACCTCGACCGGCACGATCTGCGACGTGAAATGACCCGCTTCGATGGCGGCGGCGGCGCGCTTCTGGCTCTCGGCGGCAAAGGCATCCTGATCCTCACGGCTGATGCCATGCTCGGCGGCCACGTTCTCCGCCGTGACCCCCATATGCCCGGTGCCGAAGGGACAGTTCAGCGCGCCCAGCATCATGTCGAGGGTGCGGATGTCGCCCATCTTGGCGCCCCACCGTTGATCCGGCACGATATAGGGCGCGCGGCTCATGCTCTCGGCGCCACCGGCCAACGCAAAATCCGCATCCCCCAGCATCAGGTTTTGAATGGCCGACACGATCGCCTGCGCGCCCGATCCGCAGAGGCGGTTGACGTTCATGGCGGGCGTGGTCTCGGGGATACCCGCATCCATCGCCGCCACCCGCGACAGGTACATGTCGCGCGGCTCGGTGTTGATGACATGGCCAAAGACCACATGGCCGATCTGCCCGCCTTCGACCCCCGACCGTTCCAGCGCGGCACGTGCCGCGGTCGCCCCAAGCGCGGTCGGCGGGGTCGCGGCCAGCGCGCCACCAAACGTACCAATTGCCGTGCGGGCGCCATCAAGAAGAACGATATCGGTCATGGAAAATCTCCGGGTTTCATGAGTCGCCTTAGGGTAGCGGATTTTATTGGCCCCTCACAACGTGATGTGACGTCACACCGCCATCCCGAAGCGGAGAAATGCCAGTTCAGGGCGCGGGCAGGGCCACCCGTCCGCTCGCCGTCAACAACCAGCAGTTGCGCCCCTCGAAGACGGCTGGGCAAAGCGGACGACCCCAGCCTGCCCCGCCGTCCAGGTCGATGCGATTGCCGAAATGCTGAGGGCGCTTCAAGGCGGTGTGGCCATGCACGACAAGCCATGGATGTGGCGCTGGATGATCCAGGAACGTTCCGCGGATCCAGATCAGGTCTTCATGTGGCTGATGGCCGAGAGGCAGATCAGGGATGATGCCCGCGTGCACAAAAAGCAACTCACCCAGTTCGAGATAGTAGGGCAGTCCTGACAACCACGCCCGATGCGCGTCTGGCACCGCGGCCGTGGCCTCGGCATGATTGGGCCGTGCTTCCGAGGCCAGAACACCGTAGGACGCAAGCGTTGCCGCCCCGCCCAACCGCTCATGCAACCACGTATAGTCCGGATTGCTGAACCGCGCGTTGTGAATTTTGCCAGTGTCCAGAAAATCGAGGAACAACTGGTCGTGATTGCCCCGCAGGATGGTCCAGTTCCGCCCGGCGGCCTGACCCTCCATCAGGAGTTCGATGACACCACGGCTATCCGGACCGCGATCCACGTAATCGCCGAGAAATACAACTTTGGCATCGCGCCCACCGTCGTGGTCAATGCGGGCAAGCGCCTCTTCCAGCATGGCGCGCTGGCCATGGATGTCGGGTATCGCGTAAATCGGATTGCTCATGCCGCCAAAGAGCCGGGTGCTGTCCCAAATGTCCACCCGGAAAACGCTTGAGGATGTGGCACAACGTCGAAACCAAGCGCCAATCATGCAACCTGCAACGCCGCCCCGAAGGGCGGCGTTTCCGCTGGATCACCAATCAGGCGACGTCGAATTCCAAGTGCCGGATCTGTTGGAACATGCCGGTGGCATTCAGCTTGCCAATCACATCCGCGGGCACTTCTTCATCCACGTAAAGCAGTGCGATGGCTTCGCCGCCCGCCGCCGCCCGGCCCAGGGTAAAGTTGGCGATATTGACGCCGTTTTCGCCCATCGTCTGCCCCAATGTGCCGATGATGCCAGGGACGTCCTCGTTCGTGGTGTAAAGCATGTGCCGCCCGATCTCGGCATCGATATTGATGCCCTTGATCTGAATGAAACGCGGCTTGCCATCACTGAACACCGTGCCACCGATGGACCGCTCCCGCTGATCCGTGACCACGGTCAGCTTGATATAGCCCTCGAAAGCGCCGGATTTGTCCTGCTTGGTCGTGCTGATCTTCACACCGCGTTCCTTGGCGATGACCGGGGCCGAGACCATGTTCACCTCCGGGTTCACCGATTTCATGATCCCCGCCACGGCGGCCGAGGTCAGTGCGCCCAGGTTCATGTCACTGACCACCCCGTCATAGAGGATGTTGATCGCCTTGATCGGCTCGTCGGTCATCTGCCCGATAAACGCCCCCAGATGATCGGCCAGCTTGATCCAGGGCCCCATCACCTTGGCCTCTTCGGCGGTGACCGACGGCATGTTGAGCGCGTTGGTCACGGCCCCGGTCAGCAGGTAATCCGACATCTGCTCGGCCACCTGCAGGGCGACGTTTTCCTGTGCTTCGGTTGTGGCGGCTCCCAGGTGAGGCGTGCAGACGACATTGGGCAGGTTGAAAAGCGGGTTGTCGGTGGCAGGCTCGACGCTGAAGACGTCGAAGGCCGCACCCGCGACATGGCCGGACTTCAGCAGGTCGGCAAGCGCCTCTTCGTCCACGAGGCCGCCGCGCGCGCAGTTGATGATCCGCACGCCTTTCTTGGTCTTTTCAAGGTTCTCACGGCTCAGGATGTTGCGGGTCTGGTCGGTCAGCGGCACATGCAGCGTGATGAAATCCGCGCGCGGCAACAGCTCGTCCAGCTCGACCTTCTCCACCCCCATCTTGGCGGCCTTCTCTTCGCTGAGGAACGGATCGTAGGCGATCACTTTCATCTTGAGGGCGCGCGCGCGATCACAGACGATCCCGCCGATATTTCCCGCGCCGATCACACCGAGGGTTTTCGAGGTCAACTCGACCCCCATGAACTTGGATTTCTCCCACTTGCCCGCATGGGTCGAGGCACTGGCCTCCGGCAGTTGGCGAGCGACGGCGAACATCATCGCGATGGCATGTTCGGCTGTGGTGATCATGTTGCCAAAGGGCGTGTTCATCACGATCACGCCTTTCTTGGAGGCGGCATCCTTGTCGATATTATCGGTGCCGATGCCCGCGCGGGCGATCACCTTGAGGTTGTCGGCAGCGGCCAGGATCTTTTCGGTGACCTTCGTGGCGGAGCGAATGGCGAGACCATCATATTGGCCAATGACGGCGGCCAGTTTTTCCTTGTCCTTGCCCAGATCGGGCTGGAAATCCACGTCGATGCCGCGATCGCGGAAGATCTGCACGGCGGTTTCAGAGAGCTTGTCGGATACGAGTACTTTGGGAGCCATTTTGAGCGTCCTTGATTTTTCAGGGTTACGCGCCCCGGACGTGATCCGGGGCCTCATGTTTCTGTGTGAAAGAGGTCCCGGGTCAGGCCCGGGACGGGGTCACGCTGTCTCGGACAGCGCCTCGATTTCGGATTGGAATGCCCATTCGATCCATGGCATCAGAGCCTCGATATCGGATGTCTCCACCGTGCCACCACACCAGATCCTGAGGCCCGGAGGTGCATCGCGATAGGCGCCGATATCATAGGCGATCCCTTCGGCATCGAGGCGCTTGGCGACCGATTTGGCGAAAACGGCGCCGTCGGCGATCCGCGTGTCGGTGAACTTGAGGCACACGGATGTGTTCGACATCGTGGCCGGATCATGTGCCAGGAAATCGACCCAATCGTGCAATTCGACGAAATCCGCCACCGCCTTGGTGTTGGCATAGGCCCGCGCCATCAGTCCTTGCAGACCGCCAACCGATCGCGCCCAGTCGAGCGCCAGCAGGTAATCTTCGACCGCCAGCATCGACGGTGTGTTGATGGTGGCGCCCTCAAAAATACCTTCGATCAGTTTGCCGCCCTTGGTCAGGCGGAAAATCTTGGGCAGGGGCCAGGCGGGCGCGTAGCTTTCCAGCCGCTCGACCGCGCGGGGGCTGAGAATGAGCATGCCGTGCGCGGCCTCACCGCCCAGTACCTTCTGCCAGCTGAAAGTCGTCACATCGAGCTTGTCCCAAGGCAGATCCTGCGCGAAGGCGGCAGATGTGGCGTCGCAGATCGTGAGACCCTCGCGATCCGCCTTGATCCAGTCGCCATTCGGCACGCGCACGCCCGAGGTGGTGCCATTCCAGGTGAAAACCACATCATTATCGGTATCGACGCCGGCGAGGTCCACGATCTCACCGTAGTCGGCGGTTTTCACCTCCGCATCGAGTTTGAGTTGCTTGACCACATCGGTCACCCAACCCGCGCCGAAGCTCTCCCAGGCGAGCATCTCGACCTTGCGGGCGCCCAAGAGGTTCCACATCGCCATTTCAACCGCACCGGTGTCCGAGGCAGGCACGATGCCAATGCGATAATCGGCCGGGATGCCCAGGACCTCACGCGTGCCCTCGATGGCGGCCTTCAGGCGCTCCTTGCCTACAGCAGCGCGGTGGCTGCGGCCCAGGGGCGCGTCGCTGAGTTGCGTGGTGTCGAATGTGGGGGGTTTGGCGCAGGGGCCAGAGGAAAAACGCGGATTGGCCGGCCGCGTTGCCGGTTCTTGAGTAGCCATTGATGCTATCCTTCCAGATATGCGCCCCTCGTTGGGGAGGGGTGTCCCACGAACGGGGATATGCCCATGCGGGGCCGTTCGCAAGTGCAGAAATGGCGCTAAAGCGCCGCTTGGCTGACTAAATGCGACCTTCGCGACTACGATCGGAAACAAGCGCCTGCTTGAATTGGTTGCCTCGGCTCAGGTCGATCGCATGCCGGATACTTTGCCGCTGCGTTTCGTTGCGTCCGCGAGTATCAATCTCAACTGTTTTTCCGTCTCGATCAGAGCGAAGAAGGCGACACCCACCGCTAGGATCAACGCGCCATCTGCCAGGGCTACCGCATGCGTTCCGAGGATTGGTTGTGCCATCGGCAGGTAGGTCACAACAAACTGCGCGACGGTAGCGACGATAACGCTGATCCAAACCGCGGGCGTACCTTTGAACGCCGAAACGCTGATCGACGTGCCGAAGATGTTCCGTATGTAGAACAGATGGAAAATCTCGAGGACAACGAGCATATTCATTGCCATCGTCTGCGCCAGCTCAAGCGGATATCCCCGGTCGAGCGCATAGGTGAAGATCCCGAAAATCGTCGCCAGGAAAAGCCCGGTAACGAAAATCACATGCCAGACAAGGCCGCCCGTCAGCAGCCCGGCGTTGCGCAGGCGGGGTGGGGGCCGCATGGTTTCGGGCTCGGCAGGTTCATAGGCGAGGGCGAGGCCGAGCGTAACCGCCGTGATCATGTTGACCCAGAGGATTTGAACCGGGGACACAGGCAGGGCGAGACCGAGCAAGAGGGCTGCGGCAATCGTGGCGGCCTCGCCTGCGCTGGTGGGCAGCACCCAGCTTACGACCTTCCGAATATTGTCCCAGACGGTGCGCCCTTCGCGTACCGCCGCGGTGATCGAGGCGAAATTGTCATCCGCCAGAACAAGTTCCGCGGCTTCCTTGGTCGCCTCGGTTCCGGTTATGCCCATGGCGATCCCGATATCCGCCCGTTTCAGGGCGGGCGCGTCGTTCACACCATCACCGGTCATCGCAACAATCAGGTCATTGGCCTGCAATGCCTGGACCAGCCGCAACTTGTGCTCCGGCGAGGTGCGGGCAAAGATGTTCGTATTCGAGGCGGCCACGGCGAGCGTCGCGTCATCCATCCGCTCAATCTCGGCACCGGTCAGGAAAGCACCGGGGTTTTGCAGGCCGATCTGCTGGCCAATTGCCGCAGCCGTGCCGGCGTGGTCGCCGGTGATCATCTTGACCATGACACCGGCCTCCTGACATTCCGCAACCGCTGCTACAGCCGTGGCCCGCGGCGGATCAATCAGCCCAACCAGACCCAGAAAGATCAGATCTTCACCGGGATCCGCCTCCAGCGTCCGGGTGCCATTGGCCGGACGCTGGGCAAAGGCCAATACCCGTTCGCCCTTCGCCGCGATCCGGTCTGCCTCGGCCTGCCAAAATGCTGCATCGAGGGGCGTGTCGCCGATTGAGCCGTGCTGGCGGGTACACATCGTCAGGAGCCGCTCGGGCGCCCCCTTGACGAATATCTGGCGCGCGCTGTCCGGACGATCAGCGAGCACAGCCATGTAGCGGTGCTGCGCGTCAAACGGGATTTCGGCACGGCGACGCCACCCGTCATGCGTCCGCCCGGCCTTACCCGCGAAGGCGAGCAAGGCGCCCTCCATCGGGTCGCCCTCGACGCGCCATGTGCCTTCGGAGGTCTGCAAAGAGGCATCGTTGCACAGCAGCGCGGCGTGTGCGATCCCGTTCAACTCGTCATCTATCGGGTCACCATCCTCCCACCTGATCTCTCCTTCTGGCGCATATCCGTCACCGGTGATTGTGAAACGCCCATCGGTTGTTACGGCGGAGGCGACCATCATTTCATTGCGGGTCAATGTACCGGTCTTGTCGGTGCAGATCACCGACACCGCGCCGATCGTCTCGATCGCGGGCAAGCGGCGCACGATTGCGTTGCGCTTCGCCATCGCCTGCACCCCGACCGCGAGGGTGATGGTCATGACGGCGGGCAGCGCCTCGGGGATGGCGGCCACGGCAAGGCTCACGACCGACATGAACATCACGTCAAACTCGACATGCCGAACGTAATGCCCAAAGACCAGAAGCGCCCCGGCGCTTAGCAGGATGAGGATCGTGAGCCAACGCGCAAACCTGTCCATCTGCACGACCAGCGGCGTTTGTACGCCCTCGACGCTCCGGAGCATGCCGCTGATCCGGCCAATCTCCGTTTCGGCGCCCGTTGCCACCACCACGCCGCGCCCTGTCCCGGCCGCAACGAGCGTTCCGCTGAATGCCATGGGGCTGCGGTCCCCCAGCACCGCCTCCGCCGCAACCGGCGCGGTTGATTTTTCCACGGCCAGGGACTCGCCAGTCAGAATGGCCTCCTGTATCCGCAATCCATGAACCTCCAGAAGCCGTAGGTCCGCTGCGACCCGATCACCCGGTTCGAGATATACGACGTCACCAGGGACCAGATCCGAGGCTTCGACGCTCCTCCGATGCCCTCCGCGCATCACCGACGCATGTGGCGCCAGCATCTGCCGGATGGCCGCCATGGCGTTTTCGGCACGACCCTCCTGGACAAATCCCACCACCGCATTGACCAGAACCACCGCAAGGATCACCCAGGTGTCGATCATGTGGCCAAGCATCGCGGTCACCGCCGCACCACCGATCAGCACATACATCAGGACATTATGAAAATGCCGCAGGAAGCGGATCAGAAGGGGACGCCGCGGCGCAAGCGGCAGGCGGTTTGGCCCGTGTTTGGCCAACCGTTGGCGCGCCTGATCCGATGACAAGCCATCAACGGACGTCCGAAGCGCGTCCAGGCAATGTTCCGTGGTCCTCGCATGCGGCTCGGAGGGCGCAGACGTCATGTCACTTCCTTCTCTGACAAGCCCGCCCTTATCAGGCCCGAGCGGCAGGCGGGCTAGCGGCACAAACCCTCCGGGAGACCAGCCGGGGGCAACCCCGTGCCGACCTCAGATCTCATCGGGTGAATAGGTGTTGGGCGATGTTCCGTCGAACGACCCTAAACCGGTTCGGATTTGGCGGCTTTGGTTGCCTTCTGCGCCCCATCCAGCGCCTCTTCGACCGCTTCAACCTCGGCCTTGGAGACGTAGTTTGCGCAATCCGTCACCATATCGAGCCATCCGCGGGCATCCTCGACCATGCGCTCCACCGAATGGCGCTGCCAATCGGCGATGGATTGCATGGCCTCGCCGGGGCTGCCGCCTTCCTGGGTTGCGGCCTGCCGTGCGGCGCTCATCGCGGAGCGTGTCGCTTCGTGCCGACGTTCAAACCAACTGCGCGTGAACGCCTCCATCGCCTCGAGCAGATGCTCCTGCGTCTGCCAGAAATGCTCGGCCTGGGGCGCGATAAGCGGGTTCGAAACCATCGTGCTTTGCATGGATTTGAACACATCAGCAAAAAACTCGGGCACGTCCTGTGTCGATTTCTTTTTTGTCATCTGAGTATCTCCCATCTCGGAACTCTGTCCCGCTCCGAGTCTGACAGAGGTTTGGGCATCGCTCCTTAAGGGAGATCAAAAACGCGGTTGATCGCGGAAATAATCCACTCCCGCGAAAGGCCGGGTTTTCGGCGGCTTGCGCAGGGGTCACCTGATTTGCATCAATGTGCGCCCGGCCTTCCCGGACTATTCCGCACCTATCCCTGTCTATGCCGCAACAGGAAATCAGATGTCACAGCCCGCCCCAACCGATCAGCCTGAAAACACGATCTTGCAAAGCTACGACAAGGCGTTGCGCGCCATCGCCTCGCATTACACTGCTGGCCTGTCGCCGATTGCGCTTGCATCGGCCTATGCGGATTGGGCGCTGCACCTCGCCACCGCACCGGGTAAACAAATGGAATTGATCGAAAAATCTGCGAAGAAGACCATGCGCCTCGCCACCCATTGCATGACACCAGCCGATGCCGAGCACCCCTGCATCACGCCTTTGCCGCAGGACAGGCGGTTCCGCGGCGAGGCTTGGCAGAGGTGGCCCTATAACATGATCTATCAGTCTTTCCTTCTCAATCAGCAATGGTGGCACAACGCCACGACCGGTGTGCGCGGCGTCACCAAGCAGCATGAAGAGGTCGTGGAATTCGCCGCCCGCCAGATGCTGGATGTCTTTTCGCCGTCGAATTTTGCCCTGACCAACCCCGAAATCCGCGACAAGACCATCGCCGAGGGTGGGATGAACCTCCTGCGCGGCTGGCGGAATTTTGTCGATGATTGGGCCCGCATGGTAAGCGGGCGGAAACCGGCGGGAACGGAAGCGTTCAAGATCGGCGGCAATATCGCCGCCAGTCCGGGCAAGGTGATCTATCGCAATCGCCTGATCGAGTTGATCCAATATGCACCTACGACCGACAAGGTCCGGCCCGAGCCGATCCTGATCGTGCCTGCATGGATCATGAAATACTATATCCTTGACCTCAGTGCGAAAAACTCGCTGGTGCGGTATCTGACCGGGCAAGGCTACACGGTCTTCATACTGTCATGGAAAAATCCCGATGCCGATGACCGGGACCTCGGAATGGACGCCTATCGGCGGCTTGGCGTGATGGCCGCGCTTGACGCGGTGGGCAAAGTCACGGGCGCTGCGCAAGTCCACGCCATGGGCTATTGCCTTGGTGGCACGCTATTGGCCATCGCCGCGGCGGCCATGGCACGGGATGGCGACAGGCGGCTAAAGACGCTCACGCTCCTCGCAACCCAGGTTGATTTCACCGACGCGGGCGAGTTGATGATGTTCATCAACGAAAGTCAGCTTAGCTTCCTCGAAGACATGATGTGGGAACAGGGGTATCTGGACACGCATCAGATGGCAGGTACCTTTCAACTGCTGCGGTCAAACGACCTCATCTGGTCGCGGATCATTCATGACTACCTGATGGGCGAACGAGCGGACGTGACCGATCTGATCGCGTGGAACGCCGATACGACCCGGATGCCGTTCCGGATGCATTCGGAGTATCTGCGCAAGCTCTTCTTGCAAAATGACCTGACCGAGGGGCGTTACATGGTCGGTGATCGCCCCGTCGCCCTGTCCGATATCCGGGTGCCTGTTTTCCTTGTCGGGACCGAGCGCGATCACGTCGCCCCCTGGCAATCGGTCTACAAGTTCTACCTGCAATCCGATACCGAGGTCACGTTCTTGCTGACCAATGGCGGCCATAACGCGGGCATCGTGTCGGAGCCCGGCCACCCGCGACGCCATTACCGGATGGCAACCCGGGCGCATGATGATTGTTATGTCGGTCCGGATGACTGGCTTGAACAGACGCCGGTCACGCCCGGCTCATGGTGGCCCGCTTTGGTTGACTGGCTGAATGCGCGATCCGGCAAACCAGCCGCACCGCCAGCGATGGGCGCGGCCGACGCGGGGTTGAGCCCGCTTGGCGACGCCCCGGGGGCCTATGTCTTGCAACCTTGAATATCCGGGCGGCGTGGGAGCTCAGAGCAGCTCTTTCAGATGAGCCACGACGCAACGGGGTAGCGCCGACAGGTCGTACCCCCCTTCGAGTATCGACACGATCCGCCCGTTGCTATGTTTCTGCGCAACCCTGTGCAGCTCACGGGTGATCCAGGCGAAGTCACTTTCCGTCAGCGCAAGCCCCGACATCTCATCCATCACATGCCCGTCGAACCCGGCCGAGATAAACAGGAATTGCGGGCGAAACCGCTCAAGCGCGGGCAGCCAATGGTCTGTGATCGCCGCGCGAAATGCTGCCCCATCCGCACCCGCGCTCAGAGGGACGTCAACCAAGTTGTCGGTGTCCGAGCCGTGACCAGTGAACGGATAGAACGGGTGCTGAAAGCTGGAGCAAAAAAGCACCCGCTTGTCATTCTTGAATATCTCCTCGGTCCCGTTTCCATGGTGGGCATCGAAATCGACGATTGCCACCCGTTCCAGGCCATGAACCGCCATCGCATGGCCAGCGGCAACGGCGATATTGTCAAAGAGGCAAAAGCCCATTGCCGTGCCCTGCTCGGCGTGATGCCCCGGCGGACGCACCGCGCAGAAAGCCGCGCTGGCCTCGCCATTCATGACAAGATCGACCGCCATCACACCAGCGCCCGCAGCCCGTTCCGCTGCGCCGAGTGTTCCCGGGGACATGAGCGTGTCACCATCGACCCAGACCGATCCGGTTTGTGGCGCCGTTTCATAGACCCGCTGGACATAATTCGGATCATGCACGCGCTCCAAGGCGTCGCGTCCTATCGCGGGCGCATCATGGCGGCGGATGACAAAATCCAGTCCGGACATCAGGAGTTGATTGTCAATCACTTCAAGGCGTTGTCGGCATTCCGGATGCAAGGTGCCGACATCATGCTCAAGGCAACTCGGGTGCGAGATAAAGGCCAGCATCAGCAGTATCGCTTTATTGGGATCGGGTCATTCATAACTGCCGTTCAACCTGCACAGCGTCGCCTTCGACCGGCGTTTTCTCGATGGTGAAACCAAGCTCCTTCATCAGATCGAGCATCGGTTGATTGCGCGTCAATACGGTCCCTTCGATAGAAGTTAGCCCATGACCCCGGGCTGCTTCCATCAGCACCTTCATCAGCTTCGTCCCGATGCCCTGATGCTGTAGCGTGTCCGAGACCACAACGGCAAACTCGCAACTCGTATTGTCATCGTTGATGTAATAGCGCGCCACACCCTGTTGGCGGACCTTGCCGTTCACTCGTGTCACCGCGACCAATGCCATTTCGCGGGCATAGTCGATCTGCGTGAATTGCGACAACATGGCCGGGCTGAGCTCTTTCAGTGTTCCCATGAACCGTAATTGTCTTGCCTGCGGAGACAAATCGCGCACAAAGGCCTGTTCGTGTTCGGCATCCTCGAGGCGGATTGGCCGTATCGTCAGCGCTGTGCCATCATCAAGGTGATAGTCGCGGACAAGGTGTTTGGGATAAGGCGCGATCACTAGATGATCGAAGGGCCCATCCCCTGCCGGTGGCCGCTGCACAACAACCCGGACATCGACCGCGATAGCGCCGTCGGGACCGGCAAAGAGCGGATTGATGTCGAGATCGCGCACCTCGGGAAGTTCGGTCACCAACTCGGACACTCGCCGCAAGACCCCCAGGATCGCAGCGCGATCGACCGCGGACCGGTCTCGTACCGCGTCCAGCAGTCGCGCCACTCTTGTCCGTTTGATCAACCGGTTCGCCAGCACCTCGTTCAAAGGCGGCAAGGTCACCGAACTGTCCCGCAACACTTCGACCATCGTACCGCCTGCGCCGAACATGATGCTGGGGCCGAAAACCGGATCGCGGCTCACCCCGATCAGCAATTCGCGGGCGTCCCTGATCTCGGCCATCCTCTCGACCGTCACGCCGAGCAATGTCGCATCGGGACGGGCCGTCGCGGCGGCCTCAATGATCTCGCCGAATGCAAGTTTTACGTCACTGGCATTGGCGATGTTGACCCGAACTCCGTGGACGTCCGACTTATGTGATATCTGCGGGGAGTTGATTTTCATCGCCACCGGGAAACCGACGGTTTCAGCCGCGATCAGGGCGGATGCTGCGCTGTCGGCTGGCAGCGTTGTGCTGATCGGGATGTGGAAACACCGCATCAGCGCCTTGGCTTCGACATCCGACAACATCGACCGGCCATCGGCAAGCGCGGCCTGAATGATCATCCGTGCGCCCTCCAGATCGGCAGGCTCTAGATCCGACAAGGGACCCGGCGTTTCCTGCGCCAGAAGCCGGTTCGCATGATGCCGGGCGAGATAGGAGAACGCTTCAACCGCCCGTTCCGGCGTCGTGAAATCCGGTATGCCGTTACTGCTCAGCAATTCGCGCCCGGCGTGCACCGAGGCCTCCCCCATCCAGCAGGCCAGCACCGGTTTCCTGGGCCGTTCGCCGACCGCATCAACGACAGTCTGGGCCGCGGCGGTTGCATCGGTCATGGATTGTGGCGTCAACATCACCAGAATTCCGTCGAAGGCGCGGTCATCCATGCAAATGCAGAGTGCCGCGCCAAATTGATCTGCGGTTGCGTCGCCGATGATGTCAATCGGATTGCCGCGTGACCAATTCGGCGACAGAACCTTGTCGAGCGCCGTAATCGTCTCTTGCGACGGCGGCGTGAGTTCGATGTTGAAATCCCCCGCCCGGTCGGCCGCCAGGACACCCGCACCGCCGCCATTGGTGATGATGCCCAGCCTGTTCCCGCCGGCCCGACGGTGGGCCGACAAGATCTCGGCGGCGGCAAAAAGCTGACCAAAGGTATCGACCCTGACGGCGCCCGCGCGTTCAAGGGCCGCGTCGAACACCGCGTCCGATCCGATCAGCGCGCCGGTATGGGTCGTCGCGGCCTTGGAGCTTTGCACATGACGCCCGGACTTGAGTACGATCACCGGTTTGGCACGCGCCGCGGCGCGCAGGGCGCTGATAAACGACCGGGCATGTCGAACCCCCTCGACATAAAGCAGAATGGCATCGGTGTGGGGATCGGAGGCCAGGTATTGCAGGACGTCACCAAACCCCAGATCCGCGGAGTTTCCCAAAGATACCAGCGCAGAGAAGCCGAGGTGATTAGGTCCGGCCCAATCGGAAATTGCCGAACAGAGCGCCCCGGATTGCGAAATCAGCGCCAGCCGTCCGACCGGTGTCGCCGATTTCAGGAACGTGGCATTCATCCCGATTGGTGGGCGGACAAGGCCCACGCAGTTCGGCCCAAGCAGGCGAACGCCATGACGCCGCGCGGTATCGAGCAATTCGGCCTCAGCCTCGCGGCCCTTCTCGCCCATTTCGCCGAACCCGGCGGAGAGAACGATGGCGTGTTTCGTTCCCACCTTGGCGCAGTCGCGGATGATGCCCGGGATCGTTGGCGCGGGCGTGGCGATGACCGCCAGGTCAATATGTGCGGAAACGTCGTCAATATGTCGGTAGCAGAGCTTTTCACCGATCTTTTCATATTTCGGATTGATCGGCACAATCGGACCTTCAAAACCAGACGCCAACAGGTTGGCGTAGACCTGTGACCCGACGCCCTTCCCCGAGGCACTTGCCCCGAAGACAGCAATGGAGGTCGGGTCGAAGAGCGGTGTCAACGGGTTCGGTCGCATGGGGAAATCTCCGACATAAACGCGCGAAACGGCGCAATCTCAGTGTGGGTCTTTCCTATGAACGCATGAACGGGAAAGCACCTTGATCGAGATCAGCCCAAGCCGTGAAACGGGTGGTTTACCTGACCGCCCCCGATGCCCGCCGGAACATGTCCGGCAATGTTCATCCTTGCGTCATTGAAATGGACCTCGCTGTCGACGCACCTTAAAGCGCGCAACGCTTGCAGAATGGCGTATCCGGCAACAGGTCGAGCCGCGCTTCGGAAATGGCATCGCCGCATTTCTGGCACTCGCCGTAGGTCCCGTTTGCAAGACGGTCCAATGCTGCGTCGATACGTTTCAACTCCGAGAGTTCGACATTGCCAAGCGTCTCCAAGACCTCGTCTCCTTGGCGTTCGGACGAGCGATCTTCCCAATCCTTGCTTGGTGTTTCGTCAAGGCTCCCCTCGAGTTTCACCAGATGCGCGGTCAGCTTGTCGCGACGTTCCTGCAGAACTCGCTTTTTCGAATGAAGATCCATGATCGCCTCCGCCGTGTTTTCGATCATCCTAGACAAATCCGCAGAAGCCGCATTGATCCGCATCAACTGACAGAACCATGCCCGCCTCTGAAGCGGGATTGCATCTGCGCACTTGCCGCTATCGGTCCTGTGCAACAGATCGGCGGAAAAGGAGCAGGCTGACCGCGAGGAGTGCGCCACCCAGGAGGGTCATCCAAAGCAGTTCCGGCCAGACGGTTTCAACCCCGGCACCCTTGAAGACAATCGCCTGGCTGGCCGACATGTAATGTCGCGAGGGCAAGACCAGCGTACCGATCTGCAGCCAGTCTGGTTGTCCTTCAATCGGGGTCTCACCGCCCGACAGCATCAACATTGGCAGGACAACCAGCATCACCAGAAGTGCAAATTGCGCCATTGAACGCGCCAATGTCGCGAGAAATACGCCAAGTGCCGTGGCCGTGAAAAGAAAGAGCGCCGTGCCCAGCAGAAAAAGAACCTTGGACCCCGCGATCGTGACACCCAACGCGCCTTGCATCACGAACGCCAAAGACAACGCAGCCGCGATGAGAACCACCATGGCGTTCGCCCAGATCTTGGCCACCGCCACATCGAAGGGCGTCAGCGGCATCGCCAGCAGGTGCTCAATGGTCCCGTGCTCGCGCTCCCGGATCATCGCGGCACCGGTCAGGATTGTGGTCAGCCACATGATCTGGCCGATAAGGGCGACAATACCGGCAAATCGCACCGTATCGCGGTTCGGATTGAAGGCGCTGCGCAGGATGACATCGACGGGCGGGGGGGCCGCAAGATCGGTTCCAACCGCAAAGCGGCGTATCTCGGCGCCCAGAATGCTGGTGATGTAGTTTGCACCAATTCCCGCCTGTTCCATGGCGGTCGCGTCGATCATGACCTGTATCTCGGGCACCCGCCCGGCGCGGAGGTCCTTTTCAAAGCTGGGTGGTACGGCAACAACGAAAAGGAACCGCCCGGCATCCATCTGCGCGGGGCCAGACCCCGGTTGGATCTGCACGACCGGCTGGAACTCCGGCGGGAAAAACGCCTGGGCAAGGGCGCGTGACAGAGGCGAGTTGTCCTCATCCGCAAACGCAATCGACGCATTGTTGACTGAATTTGCGACACCGGTTGCTTCCATGATCGGCGCCAAGGTGAAGGACCACAAAAGTAGCGCCATCATCACCCAATCCCGGCGCAGGCTCATCACCTCCTTCAACCCAAGCCAGAAAATGCAGCTCAGCCATCGCATCTACTTCTCCTGCGCCCGAAGTGACATGGCCGCAAGTGCCGTCAGCACGGGGCCGAAACACGCCAGGGCCAGGATGTCCGGGCCCAACGCTTCCCAACCGAGACCTTTCGTGAAGACGCCGACGTTCAGATGCAGAAAATATGAAGACGGCCAAAGTGAGCCAATCGTTTGCGCCCCGAGTTCTAATGTCGAGACCGGTTGCAGCAGGCCGGAGAACTGGATTGTCGGCACAACCGAGGCAATGGCCGTGGCGAAGGTTGCGGCAACCTGGCTCGACGTCATGGTCGCGATCAGAAGCCCGTAGGATGTGGTCGCCCAGACATAGAGAAGCGCCCCAATCGCGAGCGGTACCGGATCCCCTTTGAGCGGGACATCGAAGACGACGATTGTCATCCCGGCAAGCAACAGAAAATTCGCAAAAGCGATGGCGATATAGGGGATTTGTTTGCCGATCAGAAACTCGAGCCGCGTTGTCGGGGTCACGTAGAAGTTGATGACCGACCCCAACTCCCTTTCCCGCGCGACACTGACCGCCATCAGGACGGCTGGCAGCATGATAAGCAGGATCGCGGGCATTGCCGGTGCCATTGCCGCAATGCTCTCGAAGCTCTGGTTATACCTGAAACGCGGTTCGATCCGGGCGATCTCGGGCTGATGGCTGCCGCTGTTGCGCGCCAGTGTATTCATGAACGTCTGATGCAGCCCCGCGACATACCCTTCCACCGTTTCGCCCTTGAAGGGGATCGCACCATCCACCGTCGCAAGCACCTCCGTCGGCTCGCCAGCGCGCAATTTGCGACCAAAATCCGGCGGGAATTCAATAACAAGCGAGATATCACCCGAGATCAACCGACGCCGACCATCCGCGGCGGTGGTCAGGGGTGGCGTAGGGGTGAAATACCGTGAACCAGAGAACTCCTCGATGTAGGCTCGGCTCTCTGGGCTCTGAGAAAGGTCCAACGTGGCGAAATTCAACTCGTCGATGTCCAGCGTGATCCCGTAACAGAAGACCAGCATCAGGATGGCCGAGCCAAGGAAGGCAAATGCAAGTCGAACGCGGTCGCGCAAGACTTCGACGGTTTCGCGTCTGGCGTAGGCCAGGATGCGCGCGCCACTGCCGCCGGACCGATGGTCTATTTCATCCAAAGAGGCTTGCGGTGCCACCACCTTTTCTGGCGGTGCGGCGGCCTCCAATACGGCAATGAACGCCTCCTCGAGGCTTTCGGCGTTTTCTGCGGCGATTAGATCCGCCGGTGTCCCTTCGGCCAGAACCCGACCGGCATGCATGAAAGAAACACGGTCGCATCGCTCGGCTTCGGTCATGAAATGGGTCGAAACAAAAACCGTTGCACCCTCCTGCCGCGACAGTTCAGCCAACAAGGCCCAGAACGTGTCCCGTGCCTCGGGATCGACACCGGAGGTCGGCTCATCGAGGATGAGAACCCGCGGGCGATGAATTACGGCGACGGCCAATGACAGGCGTTGTTTGAGGCCAAGCGGCAACGCGGCCGCCAACATGTCGCCATGCGCCTCCAGTCCGAAACGGCTCATCAGTTCGTTGATGCGGTCCCTCCGGTCGGCAATCGCAAAAATCCGGGCGTGAAGCTCGAGGTTTTGCAGGACAGTCAGTTCACCGTAGAGCGAGAAGGCCTGGCTCATGTAACCGATCTGGCGCCGCGTGTCCCGGTTGCGGGCGTCGACGGGCTTGCCGAACAGCGTTGCCTCGCCTGCGCTTGCTGGCAGCAGACCAGCGAGCATTTTCATGGTTGTCGACTTGCCACAACCATTCGACCCGAGAAAGCCGAAGATCTCGCCGCGATTTATCGAGAACGCAACATTGTCAACGGCGGTGAAATCCCCGAAACGGCGGGTCAGCCCTTGAGCGGTGATCACCGGGTCAGTTTCGACTTTTCGCGTCGCGATGGTGTCCGGTTCCGGTCGTGGTTGCCCCCGTGCCTGAAGCGCGCGATAGGCCGTCTCCAGCTCCTTCGCCGGCCCCTTCAATGTGTCGGGGCTTCCTTCGAAAAGCACCCGGCCTGCATCCATCGCCACGACCCAATCGAAACTCTCGGCTTCTTCCATATATGCCGTCGATACGAGAACCGAGAGCTCTGGATTCATCTCGCGGATTGCCGCAATCAGCGCCCAGAACTGGCGTCGGGACAACGGGTCAACGCCGGTCGTCGGTTCGTCCATGATCAGAAGTTTGGGGTCATGGATCAACGCGCAACAAAGGCCGAGTTTCTGTTTCATACCCCCGGAGAGCTTGCCCATCGGCCGATCCGCAAAGGCGGCAAGGCCTGTTGCCTGCAAAAGGGTCGTGATGCGCATGTCGCGCTCCTCAGATCCTTGCCCAAAAAGCCGTGAGAAAAACTCGAGGTTTTCGCGTACCGAAAGCTCCGCATAGAGGTTGCGGCCCAAACCCTGCGGCATGAAGGCGATCGCAGGACATATCTTGCGGCGATGCCACAGGTTGTCGATGGGCCCACCCAGGACATCAATGGCGCCGATCTGGAGTTTTTTCGCCCCTGCAATCAAACCGAGAAGCGTGGATTTCCCGACACCGTCCGGCCCGAGCAGCCCGACAAGGCGACCTGTAGGCAGATTGAGTGTCAGGTCATCGAGGGCGATATGGCCGCGGTATTCATGTGTAACACCGGCGATGCGGCACAACGGCCCCGATGTGACGGCACTCATTCGAAAAGCTCTGGCGGGAGGCGTTGGTTAAGGGCGTCGGGCCAATCCTTTTCGGCATCAAGCCGGATCACGGCCCTACCGCGAAGACCCGTTTTGACGTGCTCGATCCGTCCAGCGATCAATTCCGGCAGGACACGGACCCGAACGCGGAAAACCAGTTGTTCGCGTTCGCTTATCGTCTCGACCTGTTTTGGCGTGAATTGCGCCTCCGGCGAGACGAAGGAAACTTTCGCCGGTGTCGCGTAGTCCGGCAGGGCATCAAGCACAATCCGGGCCTCTGCACCAATCGGCAGCAGCCCGGCCTCCCGCGCAGGCAAGAACACATCCATGTAGACCTTTTCCAGGCTGAGAAGCGTCAGGATCGGTTCGCCCGCCCCGACGACCTCGCCCGGTTCCGCCAGGCGATAAAGCACACGCCCCTGCAAAGGCGCAAAAAGCGCACTGTCGTCGATTTGCGCTTCTATGCGTCGGACGTCGGCCTGGGCCGCGGCAATCCGGCTTTCCGCGGTCGCGACGCGCGCCCGGGCCGCGCCCAATATGGCCTGGGCGACCAGATGAACGGTCTCGCGCTCTTCAAAGATCGTCTCCGAGATGTTCTGCCCGGCAAGCAGGGCCGTTGCCCGGTCAAGCTCCTGCGCTGCGCGGTGTTGTTCGCTTTGGCGCTGGATCACCACGGCTTCTGCTTCTGCCTTGGTTTGTTCTGCAAGCGCAACCTCAGCCATGGCCCGGTCGAGCGCGGCGGAGAGTTCATCCGTGTCCATCTCCACGAGAATGTCACCCGCCGCAACGAGGTCACCCTCGGCCCTCCGGACCTCGGCCACGCGGCCTGCAATCGTTGGGGCCAACTCGACCTGTTCCGCCTCGACCCGCCCGTTACCCTGGACAAAACCCGGCGGTAATTCCTCGGTGCCATCAGAGAAGAGAACAAGGAACGCCGCTCCAACCAGGAGCAATGCCAATGCAGAAAGAACTCCGCCCGTCGCTTTTTTCATGTCATGGAATCCAGTGGTGGTCTCACTTTCACCAGTTTATCCGCGGCTCAGGCGGCGCACATTGCGATGAATCAAACCGTGACCGGCGTGGTGGGAAGACAGAGATGTCTGAAGCATTCGGAGCGGGGTGACAGGTTACGATCGCCTAACCTCAGAACGCCCATTGCCAGATCAGCGCATCCGCGAAGAATTTTCTCTTGGCTCGCGCCCCGATTTGAGGATTTGACCGCGGCGATACGTCTGCCCGTGTTCGTTCTTAACTGCGACTTTGATTGGCGGATGGGGCAATCACTTCATGTTCGAAAAATGCCGCGCTTTGGGCGCAAAACAAATGCCGTGTTTGCGGAGGGCGGCTTCGTCCGCGGTGCTATCTCGCTCATCAGACCTAGAAACTCCGCTGTACCTGCTTTATCTCGCGATGCAATTGCAGCGCAGAGGGACATATGTACATAGCCACATTGATTGCACCCGTCGGGTTGTTGGATCCGTCACTGGTAGAGAACCTGCGCAATGCCTGGGGTGGGGGGGATGCGATTTGGTTATCGCCTGATGAGGCCGCGGAATTCAGCGTGGCAGAGATACCGGCCAACCGGTGGGAGGTTTGGCAGAGCTTGCAGGCAATGCAGGTCGATCTGGTGGTGCAGGGGGCCCGGGGCCGGCGGAAGAAGATGCTTCTGGCGGATATGGACAGCACGATGATCCAGCAGGAATGCATTGATGAACTGGCCGAAGAGGCGGGTGTGGGCGCGCATGTGAAGGATATCACCGCTCGGGCGATGAATGACGAGCTGGATTTCGAAGAGGCGTTGATCGAGCGGGTGCGATTGCTTGGCGGGCTTGATGAGGGTGTCATCGGGCGCGTGATCGAAGAACGAATCACCTATATGCCCGGGGGGGACCTCCTGGTGGCGACGATGCAGGCAAAGGGGGCCTACGCGGCGCTTGTCTCAGGCGGGTTTACGGCATTTACTGCGCAGGTGGCCGCGCATCTTGGGTTTGATGAGAACCGTGCCAATACCTTGCTGGTCGAGGCAGGCAGACTGACGGGCGATGTCGGTCGGCCCATCCTGGGGCGGCAGGCCAAGATCGCGGCGCTGGAGGAAATCACGGGCCGGTTGGGCTTGGCCGAGGCGGATGTGATTGCGGTGGGGGATGGGGCCAATGACCTCGGCATGTTGGGACGGGCGGGTGCGGGCGTTGCCCTTCATGCCAAACCGTCCGTTGCCGCGCAGTGTGATTTGCGGATCAATTACGGTGACCTGACCGCGCTCTTGTTCCTGCAGGGTTATGCAAAGGATGAGTTCGTCACCCCCGCGGGATGACGACCAGGTGTGATCTTGAAGCGCCCGTGCCGGGCACGGTTCACCTGACCCCTCCTCCTGTCCTCCTCCCATGGGGGAGGAGGAAGCATTTGGTAGCTCTACCCAGCAGAATTCACGGGGCTGAGGATGCGATCAGGCGGCGAGTTGCGCGCGGGTTTTGCCGATCATCAGCGCGGCGCGGGCGGCTTCGCGGCCTTTTTCGACGAAGTGGTCGCGATAGATTGCATTGTGGTGGTCGGTTTCCTGATACTGGTGCGGTGTGAGGGATACGGACAGGACAGGCACACCGGTATCGAGGCCGGCGCGCATCAAACCATCGACCACGGCCTGGGCCACGAAATCGTGGCGGTAGATGCCGCCATCGACAACAAAAGCAGCAGCAGCCACGGCGTCATAGCGCCTCGTTTGGGCCAGATCGCGGGCCAGAAGGGGCATTTCAAATGCGCCGGGGGTGTCGAATACGTCGATCTGTGCCATGGGGATCAATTCGGCAAAGCCATCGAGCGCACGGGTCACGATATCGGCATGCCAGTTGGCCTTGATGAAGGCGTAGCGGGGAAGTGTCATGGTGTGGTCTCCTTTCCATTTGACACGTCGCCCAGGACATCAAACGAAAGGAGTTTGGGCCGCAGCCCGCGCACCTCACGTTCTCTTTCATCCGGACTATGACCGTCGGCTCTGGAGTTGCACCAGATCTGCTTGTCACCCCGGTCGAACCGGGGCCGCTCGCGGGCTTCGGAGACGTGCTCCGTTACCGCCGGTGGGGAATTTCGCCCCGCCCTGAGAACAGAAGTGATTGTGTGGGAAAGGAGGCCGCGGTGCAAGCCGCGATTGCGACCGGAAGCATGGGTAAAGCGGCAGAAACCCGGGGGCGCACGAGGCGCCCCCGGGGCAAGACAATTCAACCCGGATTACGAGGCGTCGGGCAGAATGCCTGCTTCGCGCGCCGCGCCGATTTCGTCTTCGGCAAGGGCACCATCAGCATTGGTGTCGATCTGCTCGAACGTGCCTTCGGCGGCTTCGGGATGTGCGGCGGCGAATTCATCAGCGGTTACGGCGCCGTCGCCATTCGCGTCCATGGCATCCGACGCCAGAGCGGCGGCGGGCAGTGTCAGAGCGATGGCGAAGGTCGCGGCTGTAAGTTCTTTCAACATGAGTTCATTCCCTTTTTGGTGTCATGTTCACGAGGGGCTTTCTTGCCCTCGAGACAGAACATGGGCAGTGCGTTTGGGAATGTCCCGTCTTGTTGGAGCAAGGTGTCACAAGCGTGCAGAAACGAGCCAAAACGGTCAAAAAGCTCGGCGTTTCACTGCCACAACCGGGAAGTTTCTTCGGATCAGCGGGACGGTGCGCAAGCGGGGTGGGGGTTTGGGCAGAAATCGGCTCAAAATACCCGTTAAGGTTGATCGGCGGAGGGCTGCCAGATGTCAGAGCAGTGAGTCGACCGGTTTCATCACGCCGGTTTCGAGGCCGCGACGGTTGAGAATCGGTGCGTTTACGAAGCGGCGGGCGGTGGGATGATCGGCATCAAGCACGCCCAGCCGGATCAGGAGCGCCGCGATCGTACAGTTCGAGCCGCGGATTGCGCCATCCATGACCTTCAGGGCGATGCCCAGCTTGAGACCGGGGATGATTGCAGAGTAATAGCCTTCGGCGCCGTTCTTGATGGCCACGGGTTGATTGGTGGCACGCATCAGTGCAGTGGCACCGTGGCGATCGCCGGCCACCAGGTCGGGGTGCGCGACCATTGCCTGCCAGAGCCGGACCATTGCCGACTGCCGCGCATCGGCCCCGTCGCGGGCGGCGGCGAATTCGGCCATGGCCCGGGCCATCCCGTGCATGGTGCAGGCGGGGTTGGGGGCCGAACAGCCATCAATGCCTGAGCCGGGGCTGGTCTCTCCGGTGACGTCTTCGAAGGCTGCGAGGCTGGCCAGCTGCACCGGGTGGTCGAAATCGACATATTCCGGGCCACCGCGCAGGTGTTTGGAGAGGGTCAGGAAGCCTGCATGTTTGCCCGAGCAGTTATTGTGGATCTGGCAGGGCTTGCTGTCGGAGCGGATGAGCTCGTTGAACGCCGCGCGATCCTGCGGCATTTGCGGGCCGCAGCGCAGATCCGCGTCACCCAAGTCGAGCGCGGTCAGCCAGTCGCGAACTCGGTCCGTGTGCATCGAGGCACCAAGATGTGACGCGCAGGCCAGGGCAAGCTGTTCCCGCGACAACCCGAACGCATCTGCCGCGCCGCTTTCGACGAGCGGCAGCGCCTGGATCATCTTGGCCGAGCTGCGCGGCATGAAGAGTGCGTTGGGCTCGCCCCAGGCATCGACAATCTGACCGGCTTCGTCACAGATCACCGCGTGGCCCGAATGGGTGCATTCCAGAAACGGTCCGCGCCAGAGTTCAGTCAGGATCACAGGGTCGGACATGGCACACCTTAAAACTGCGGCGAACTGTGCAAAATTCCGCCAATTGCATCTTTCATATCTCGTCTGTTTCAGGCTATTGTTGCAATGTCGAGTGAGTTGAGGCCGTTAACAACAAAAAAACCCGACGGGGGACACGAAACGGCCGGTGAAATTGAGGCAAAGTACAGCTTGGAGGCTGGACACATGGTATCACGTATGGTTCGCGGCATGGGATGCGCATTGCTGGCGCTGGCGGCGACAGGCGTTTCGGCGCAGGAAGAAAGCACCAATCAAGTTGCGGCCAAGACCGCATGGAGCGTTTTTGAAGACTCTGACCCGCGAGAGTGCTGGGCTGTGTCCGCTCCGACCGAGACGGTCAACACCAAGGATGGCCGTGTCGTAGCCGTGCGCCGGGGCGATATCCTCCTGATGGCGTTTTACCGTCCGGGCGCAGGCGTGAAGGGCCAGGTCACCTTTACCGGAGGCTACCCTTTTGCGGGCGGATCGACTGTGAACGTGAATGTCGGTGGCAACGAGTTCGAGATGTTCACCGAAGGCGAATGGGCTTGGCCGGCGAGCACCTCGGATGATGCCAAGATCATCTCGGCGCTGAAACGCGGCGCATCGGCGGTATTGACCGCACGCTCGGGGCGCGGAACCGTCACCAAGGACACGTTTTCCCTCTCCGGGTTCACGGCCGCGGTTGAAGAGGCCGAGAAACGCTGTCAGTGATTTCGACCTGACAAACGAATTCAGCACTTGGACGCCGGCCACCTCCGTGAGTGGCCGGTTTTGCTTGGATGCACTGGCTGTCTCCTCTAACTCTGGAGGGGGAGATATTGCGTTGGGGGACATCTTTGTGCCGTTTGATGAGATGTGGAACAGTGCGCTGATTAATCAGCTGTTGAGTTCCTCTCTGTTGCTTCCACCGTTGGGTCGTTTTGCGCACCGATTGGGCGATAGTGACGCCTGCTTACGGATATCAAACGCTACGTTAAATGTGCGGTTCGAGGCGTTTGCCCATCACCTTGATATTTTATTCACGCCATCTCAACATGTGCTCTCCAACCCGCTGGTTGATGCCGTTGACCGGGCGGGAGACTTGCTTGCCGTGTCATCCCCCAATGCGCGGGCAGGCAAATGATCCCGCCCGTTGGTGCCGATGTTGATATCTGGCTGGGGGATTTGGGCCATGGTGCCGATCCTGTGTCGCTGCGGCGGCTGCTTGCCCCGTATGAAATCGCGCGGGCAGAGCGGTTTGTGCAAGAGATCCACATGTCTCGTTTCATCCTGCGCCGGGCCTTTCGGCGGATCGTTCTGGGTCACTACCTGGATCACCCGCCCGGCGAACTCGAGTTCGACGAAGATGGCACCAAGAAGCCGGTCCTGGTGACCGGGCCGGACGTGCCACCTCTTCATTTCAGTACAAGTCATTCGGCCGATCAATGGTTGATGGCAGTCTCCGGCGCGGAAATCGGGGCCGATACCGAAGCGCCACGTGCCCTCATGGACATGGACGCGATGATTGCGCGTGTATGTTCCTCCGATGAGGTGCGCCTTCTGTCGTACATGCTGCCAGATGCCCGCCAGGACCACTTCTTTACCCTTTGGACGGTCAAGGAAGCCGTTGCCAAACTGACCGGGGAAGGGTTGCGCGCGCCGCTGGACGCCATCGACACCCGGGGCGTCGTCGATCCCGAGGGCGCGACCTATGGCGGAAACCACATTCACCTCTCTGCGCCCGCTGTGCCGGGGCCGGCCAAGGCGATGCTTGCGGCATACCAGCCCTTTGGCACTCTCTGTGCGCGGGATGTGTTAGAGTTGCTCAGCCCCAGGTCGGGTGAAACCGGCCCGCCGGCGACAGGGTGAAAAGCTCGCAGCCATCCGCCGTCACGCCAATGGAATGTTCGAACTGCGCCGAGAGTGATTTGTCGCGCGTCACCGCCGTCCAGTCATCCGAGAGAACCTTGGTTTCCGGACGGCCCAGATTGACCATCGGCTCGATGGTAAAAAACATGCCCTCTTCGAGCACCGGACCGGTGCCTGCGCGCCCGTAATGCAGCACATTGGGCGGGGAATGGAACACCCGGCCCAGACCATGACCGCAGAAGTCGCGCACAACCGACATGCGCTGCGCTTCGACAAATGTCTGGATGGCGTGGCCGATATCGCCGAACGTATTGCCGGGCTTCACCGCTTCGATCCCCTTGAAGAGCGAATCATGGGTGACCTGGATCAGACGTTCGGCCTTGCGGCTGAGCTTGCCTGCGACATACATCCGTGACGTATCCCCGTACCAGCCATCGACCACCACGGTGACGTCGATATTGAGGATATCGCCATCCTTGAGCTTCTTGTCGCCGGGGATGCCATGACACACCACGTGGTTCACGCTGATGCAGCTTGCGTGCTGATAGCCCTTGTAGCCAATCGTGGCCGAGGTCGCGCCTGCGGCGTTGACCTTGTTCTCGATCATGCGGTCCAGTTCGCCAGTGGTCTGGCCCACGAACACATGATCCGCGATCTCGTCCAGAATACGCGCCGCCAGTTCCCCGGCCTTGTGCATACCGGCAAAATCCGCAGCCTGGTGGATGCGGATACCGTCGCGCGTGGTTCTGCCGCTGTGTTTGTCTTTCAAGTCCTGTCGCCCGTTCTTTGCAATCCGACGCACTATTTAGGGACTTTTTGCCCAAAGGACCAGAGGGGGAAGATGGCACATGCCGGATGACTTCTGCCGGGCATTGGGCGCGACATTTTGACATTCGATGTTTTGAATATTGCAGGGCGCCAAAATGTCTGACATTTAATTGTCTGACATTTAACCCTTCAGATGGATCACGCCCATGACCATCAAGATAGACACCATTCTCGCCGCCGCAAGGCAACACTGTTCCGATGAGATCATGCCCAATGTCGATGCCTGGAACGAGGCCGGTGTCTGGCCGCGCGGGGCATCGGACAAGGCGGCGGCGCTTGGGCTGACCGGGCTTTACGCACCCGAAGAGTTTGGCGGGCAGGGCTTGTCACTGGGCGAAGGGATTCGCGTCTATGAGGAGTTGGGCCGGGGTGACGGGGCCTATGCCTTCGCCCTCTCGATGCACAACATCTGCACCTTCGCCGGGTGCGGTTATGGCACCGATGCTTTCAAGGAAAAATGGGCGCGCGATCTGACCTCGGGGCGCAAGCTGGCCAATTTCGCCCTGACCGAGCCGCAATCGGGCTCGGACGCCACAAACATGTATAGCCGCGCGGTGATCAATGACGACGGCACCTGGACCATCAACGGTGCAAAGGCATGGGTAAGCCTTGCGGGCGAGGCCGATATCTATTTCACCGTGGTCAAGACCACCGATCAGCCGGGCCACAAGGACATGGCAATGATTGCCATTCCCGCCGATGCCAAGGGGCTGAGCTTTGGGCCGCTCTACGACACGCCGTCCTACAATTTCCTGCCCATGGGCGAGATGTACATGAAAGACGTGGTGGTCAGCGAAGACAACATCATCCTGCCGGTCGGGCAGGGCTTGCAAGGCTCTCTGATGGCCATCGACATTGCGCGGGTGTCCATCGCCTCGGGCTGTTGCGGGCTGATGCAGGCGGCGCTTGATACGGCGCTGGCCTATTCGGCCAACCGCAAGATGTTCGGCGGCAAGAATATCGACCTCGACGGCATCCAATGGATGCTGGGCGATGTCGCGACCGAGCTTGAGGCCTCGCGCCTGCTCTATCGTGCCGCGGCGAATGCGCTCGGGACCGACGACGGGCCGCTGATGGCCGCCCATGCCAAGCGGTTCGTGCCGGATGCGGCGGTCAAGGCTGCCAATACCTGTACGCAGGTGCTGGGCGGTATGGGGCTTCTGCAATCCTACGGCATGGACCGGCTGTCGCGGCTGAGCCAGATGTTGCGGATCGTTGACGGCACCACCGAGATCAGCCGTGTCGTGATCGGCCGCAGCCTCAAGAAACGCGCCGCGACCCTGCCGGTGCCGGTGATCCCGAAAGGTTTCGGCGAGGCCTGAGGCCTCTACCGCACGGGCAGCGGTTGGCGCAGCGTAATGCCCTCGGGCGAGATATGCGTGTCATAGGCGATGCACTCGACCCCCGCCGCCCGCGCATCTGCAAAGGCGGCGGCATAGGCCGGGTCGATATCCGCTGCGATGGCAACCTGGCTGCAATCGGTGCGCTGGACGAGGTAGAACACGATGGCGCGGTGCCCCTGCCGCGCCATTTCCGTCAGTTCGCCCACATGTTTGGTGCCGCGCGCGGTGACGCTATCGGGAAACTCCGCAAGGCCCGGCTCCCGTGACAGGGTGACGGATTTGACCTCGACATAGGCATCCGGCAGGCCCGGTTGGTGCAGGAGGAAATCAATCCGGCTGTTTTCGCCATACTTTTGTTCGGGCTTCACGGTCTCATAGGTAGCCAGTTCCGGCACCTCGCGCGCTATGATTGCCGCCCGGAGCGCGCGGTTCGGCAGAGAGGTATCGACGCCAGTAAAATGGCCGTTTTCGTGATCGACGAGCCGCCAGCCATATTTCAGCTTTTTCTTGGGGTCGTCATTGGGTTCGACCCAGATCTTGATGCCTTCGTCCTTGAGCCCCATCATCGAGCCGGGATTGGCGCAATGGGCCGTGACCTCGCGCCCATCCTCCAGCCGGATATCGGCGAGGAAGCGTTTATAGCGCCGGATCAGGCGGGCAGACACAAGTGGGGTTTGAAAGCGCATGAATGCAGCCCTATACCGGAGGCAACGACCATTCAAGGATGCCAAGATGCCAAACCCCACCGCCGCGATGCTTGTGATCGGGGACGAGATCCTTTCGGGACGTACGCGCGATGCGAACATGCACCACCTGGCGGGGGAACTGACCCGCGTGGGCATAGACCTCAAAGAGGTGCGCGTGGTCAGTGACGATGGCGATGCGATCGTGGCGGCGGTGCAGGCGCTAAGCGGCGCGCATGACACGGTCTTTACCTCTGGTGGGATCGGGCCGACCCATGACGATATCACCGCCGACAATGTGGCGCGCGCCTTCGGGGTGCCAATTGATGTGCGCGAGGATGCGCGGGCGCTTTTGGACGCGCATTATACGCGCGTCGGTCAGGATCTGAATGCCGCGCGACTGCGCATGGCGCGCATCCCCGAAGGCGCCACGCTGATCGACAACCCGGTCAGTATTGCGCCGGGCTTCACCCTTCGAAATGTGCATGTGATGGCGGGGGTGCCGGCGATCTTCAAGGCGATGGTCGAAAGCGTCTTGCCGACCCTGACCGGGGGGCAGCCGCTGATCTCGGAAACCCTTGAGATCCACCGCGGCGAGGGCGACATTGCCGGGCCGCTGACGGATCTTGCGGCGCGTTATCCGGATTTGTCGCTTGGCTCCTACCCGTTTCAGCGCGACGGCAAGTTCGGTGCCAATGTGGTGATCCGCGGCGGCGACGGGGCGCAGGTTGCAACCGCCCTGGCTGAGCTTAGGGCGGCGTTTGCGCCATGATGCCCGGGGTACAGCATCTCTATTCGGTGATCGAAGGCACCTGGCCGCCCGCCTCCGAGGCGCGCGTGGGACCGTGGATCATCCGTGACGGGCAGGGCGGCGGCCAGCGGGTCTCGGCCGCGACGGCGGCGGCGCCAGTGACGCTCGATGATCTGCCTCTGGCCGAGGACGCGATGCGGCAGTTGAAGCAACCGCAGCTTTTCATGATCCGCGACGGCGACACGGCGGTGGACACGATGCTCGAAGCCGCCGGATACCCGATTGTCGATCCGGTCAATATCTACGTGGCGCCGGTCTCGGAACTCACCACCGAACGCCCGCCCCGGGTCAGCACCTTTGCCATTTGGGAGCCGCTGGCGATCATGCACGATATCTGGGCCGCCGGGGGGATCGGACCGGGCCGGGTGGAGGTGATGGCGCGGGCCAAAGGCCCAAAGACGGGGCTTTTCGGACGCTCGAACAACCGTCCCGCCGCCGCCGGGTTCGTGGCCATCCATGACCGCATCGCCATGGTGCATGCGCTTGAGGTCCTGGCCCGTCACCGGCGCGAGGGGCTGGGCCGTCACATGATGCGCCAGGCTGCGTTCTGGGCCGCCGACAATGGCGCAACCCACATGTCGGTCATCTGCACCCAGGCCAACCAGGGTGCAAATGCGCTCTATTCTTCCATGGGCTTCACGCTTGTGGGACAGTACCATTACCGCCGGAAAGGATAAGATCCATGAGCCACTCAGATGACCCCACCGCGCTCGACTTGCCGATGGTCGATCCGCTTCCCGAGGCGACGCAGAAGTATTTCGACATCTGCCAGCACAAGCTCGGGATGATCCCCAACGTGCTCAAGGCCCATGCGTTCGACATCGACAAGCTCAATGCCTTTACCGCGCTCTACAATGATCTGATGCTGGCCAATAGCGGGCTCTCGAAGCTGGAACGCGAGATGATTGCCGTCGTCGTCAGTTCGATCAACCGCTGCTGGTATTGTCAGGTTGCCCATGGTGCGGCCGTGCGCCAGCTTTCGGGCGATCCGGCATTGGGCGAGGCGATGGTGATGAACTACCGCGTGGCGCCCCTGGACGCTCGGCAGCGCGCGATGCTCGATTTCGCGGCCAAGGTGACCAAGGAAAGTTCTGCCATCGAAGAAGAGGACCGCAGCGCGTTGCGCGCCGTTGGGTTCAGCGACCGCGACATCTGGGACATTGCCAACGTGACCGGGTTTTTCAACATGTCGAACCGCGTGGCCAGTGCGACCGGCATGGTCCCGAATGCCGACTATCACGCGCAGGCGCGCTGAGGACGATGCGGGTCCGGCTGATCCTTGCGGTCTTCTCGGCCGTGCTGGCCGCCCCGTCTGTGGCGCTGGACCTGTCGATCCCCGGCAACGCCGTGCTGAACGCCAGCGAAGTCACCTCCCCGGACAGCTACGACCTGCCGGTCGCGGCCTATGCCAATGGCACCCTGCCCGTCGAGACAATCGAGGGACAGGTCCAGCGGCAGGCATGGCGCACTCAGCAATCGGGCCTGACCACGCTCCAGATTCTGCGCGCGCTGGAGGCGCAACTTGACGCGGCAGGCTACGAACCGATCCTAAATTGCGGTGGTCAGACCTGCGGCGGCTTCGATTTTCGCTTCGGTACCGATGTGATGGCCGCGCCGGACATGTATGTCGACCTTTTCGATTTCAGGTTCCTGTCCGCGCGCGGTGCTGCGGGTGACGTGGTGTCGGTGTTTGTCAGCATGGCCGCCGGTGTCGGGTATGTGCAGATCATCCATGCCACGCCCGATGGTGGTGGCGCGGCGCTACAGGTGAAAACCAACCCGCCGGATAAGGCCACGGCACCTGTGCAGACCGGATCGGTGATCGACACATTGACCGGGCAAGGACATGTCATCCTGAAAGACCTTGATTTCGCCACCGGTTCCGCCGCTTTGGGGCAAGGGCCGCATGCCTCGCTGGAGGCCCTGGCGGAATACCTGCTCGCCGATCAGGACCTGCGGATTGCGCTTGTCGGGCATACGGACCTGGTGGGATCGCTGCCCGACAATGTCCGTTTGTCGAAGGCGCGGGCGGGATCGGTTCTTGCGCGGTTGGTCGAAGAATATGGTGTGCCGCGTGCGCAGCTTGATGCCGAAGGGGTCGGGTATCTCTCCCCGCTTGCGCCCAACGACACACGGGCCGGGCGCGAGATAAACCGACGGGTCGAGGCGGTCCTCCTGACCGTGAAATAGCCCGCGAATCCTTTGGCATCGCCAGAAAATTCCTATATGGAGGCGCATCTGACCTCTGAGAGATGCGCCGAGATGACCGAGAACACCGCTCCGATCACGCAAGACGTGCTGACAATCCCCCGGAAACTGCCGGAAGGGCCGGTCAATCTCGTGGGTCTGAGCCGCGAGGCGCTGCGCGACGTGCTGATCGCGAATGGCACGCCCGAAAAGCAGGCGCGGATGCGGGTTGGGCAGATCTGGCAATGGATTTACCAATGGGGCGTGCGTGATTTTCATGCCATGACGAACCTCTCGAAGGCCTACCGCGCGGAATTGGCCGAAAAATTTGTGATCGAGATCCCTGAAATGGTCGACAAGCAGGTGAGCGCCGATGGGACGCGCAAATACCTGGTACGGATCGCGGGCGGTCACGAGGTCGAGGTGGTCTATATCCCCGAAGAGACCCGCGGCACGCTTTGCATCTCAAGCCAGGTGGGCTGCACCCTGACCTGCTCCTTCTGCCACACGGGCACGCAGAAACTGGTGCGGAACCTGACCGCGGGTGAAATCGTGGGTCAGGTCATGATGGCGCGGGACGATCTGGGTGAATGGCCGGAACCGGGCGCGCGCAAGGATGAGACGCGGCTTCTCAGCAACATCGTGCTGATGGGCATGGGCGAGCCGCTTTATAATTTCGAGAATGTGCGCGACGCGATGAAGATCGCGATGGATGGCGAGGGAATCTCGCTGAGCCGTCGCCGGATCACCCTGAGCACCTCGGGCGTGGTGCCGGAGATTGCCAAAACGGCGGAGGAGATCGGCTGTCTCTTGGCGGTGAGTTTCCACGCGACCACCGATGAGGTGCGCAACAAGCTGGTGCCGATCAACAAGAAATGGAATATCGAGACGCTTCTGGCCGCGCTCCGGGAGTATCCGCGCCTTTCGAATTCCGAGCGGATCACGTTTGAATACGTGATGCTCAAGGACGTGAATGACAGCGATGCGGATGCGCGGCGCCTGGTGCAGCTCATCAAGGGCATTCCGGCCAAGATCAACCTGATCCCCTTCAATGAATGGCCCGGCGCGCCGCATGAGCGCAGCGATTGGGAGCGGATCGAGAAGTTTGCCGACATCATCTACAAGGCCGGGTATGCCAGCCCGATCCGCACCCCGCGCGGCGAGGATATCATGGCCGCCTGCGGGCAGCTTAAGTCGGCCACCGAACGCGCCCGCAAATCGCGTGCCCAGATCGAGGCCGAAACCCGCGCTTGACCCGGCGTCAAATTAAGGCAGGTGCCGCATATTTTTCCCATGCGCGCCGCTTTCTCAGACGATTCTTGCCACCGGCGTTAACTATTCCTGTGGCAATTGATGTCTGCTGAAAGTCTGGGAAATGGAAAATTTGACGCGGGAAGCCAAGGCCAAGATCCGTGATCTTGTGCAGCGCGAGCGTGAGCTGGCAATCTCTGAGCGGGAATGGAAACATCGTCTGCGCGGGTATGGATATGCGATCCAGGAGACCGATGAGGGCCGGATCGTGACGTCGCTGTTGCGCGGCGCGCGCCTGTGCAGTCTGCCGGGCCAGGTCGTTCACTGAAACGCTGGCAAATTGAGCGCGTTTCACGCGCGCTGGATGTCTCGTCGGCGGCCTCCGGCCTTCTCCTCGGTTGGGGGCAAGCGGCGACGTGACGCGAAAGCGCCAATTTTGGGGTGCTTGGGTCAATCTTTGACCGAAATATTGTCGATCAATCGAACACCGGCGAGCCAGGCCGCCGCCAGAAGCCGGGCAGGACGTTCCGGCATGTCGAGCAGCTCCAGATTGTCATTGGCGCGAACTTCCAGATATTCGACCTTGGTGAAACCGGCATTTTCGATCCGGGCGATCGCCTCCTCCTGAAGCTCGGAAAAGGGGGTGCCTTTCGCCATTTCCTCGGCGATACGCTCCATTTCTTCGTTCAGCGCCGATGCCTTGATGCGGGCGCGATCCGAGATCAGCAGGTTGCGCGAGGACATGGCCAGCCCGTCGATTTCGCGAATGGTCGGGCAGCCATGCACCGTGATCGGGATGTCGAGGTCGCGGGCCATGCGGCGGACGATTTGCAACTGCTGAAAGTCTTTTTCACCGAAATACGCATCCGTGGCCGCGGTTTGCAGGAAGAGCTTGGCCACCACTGTCGCCACCCCGTCGAAGTGGCCGGGCCGGTGCGCGCCGCAGAGAACATCGGTCAGCCCCGCCACCGTCACCGTTGTCGCAAACCCGTCGGGATACATTTCATCCCCGTCGGGGACGTAGAGCACGTCGATGTCGAAACGCTCCAGCTTGCGGGCATCTTCGTGTTCGGTCCGGGGGTAGTTTTCGAGGTCGTCGGGGTTGTTGAACTGCATCGGGTTGACGAAAATCGTCACGATCACCCGGTCGCAATCCTTCTTGGCGGCCTCGACGAGCGAGAGGTGGCCGTCATGCAGGGCGCCCATTGTCGGCACGACCCCGATACGTTCGCCCGCCGCCTGCCATTTCGTGGTTTCCCCCCGCAGATCGGCCAGTTTGCGCAGGATCGGCGCGGTCATTTCCGCTTGCCCTTGGTCGGGGCCTGATCGGCAAAAACATGTTCGGCGGCGGGGAAGCTGCGGGCGCGGACCTCTTCGGCATAAGCGGCGATGGCCTTTTCACCATCCTCACCCAAGGTGCCGTATCGTTTGACAAATTTCGGTTTGAACGCCGTGAAGAGCCCAAGCATGTCGTCAACGACAAGGATCTGCCCGTCGCATCCCGCCGAGGCACCGATGCCGATGGTGGGAATCGGGATCTCCGCGGTGATCTTGTCGGCGAGGGTGGCAGGGACCTTCTCGAGGACAACCGAAAACGCCCCGGCTTCGCTGATCGCGCGGGCGTCCTGCATCAGCTGCGCGGCACCCTCATCACGGCCCTGCACCTTATAGCCGCCGAGCGTGTTGATCGACTGCGGTGTCAGGCCGATATGCGCCATCACCGGCACGCCGCGCGCCACCAGGAATGCGATTGTTTCGGCCATGTGCTGCGCGCCTTCGAGCTTGACCGCCACTGCGCCGGTTTCCCGCATCAGCGTGGCGGCATTTGCAAAGGCCTGTTCGGGGCTTTCCTCATAGCTGCCAAAGGGCATATCGACGACGAGCATCGCATGTTTCAACCCCCGCGCGACGGCTTGCCCATGCAGGATCATCATCTCCATCGTCACGCCCAGGGTCGAGGGCATGCCATGCAGCACCATGCCGACGCTGTCGCCCACCAGCACAAAATCGCAATGGGCGTCCATCATGCGGGCCATTGGGGTGGTATAGGCGGTCAGGCTGACGATCGGTGTGCCGCCCTTCATGGCCCGGATATCATCGGGCAGGGGGGCGGATTTCTGGGCTGTGGCACTCATTTTTGCGTCCGAACCATGCTGCGTTGCAGAATTACCTACCAAGTCTGCACTGCGATTTCCACCTCTCTGTTAACAAAGCCCCCCTTGATCGTCGTGCGTTTTGCGGGAAGAGTTGCACCGGGCGATGTACGCGTCGCCCGACCGGGACGGAGAAAAGTGATGAAACTGCTGCGCATAGGGATATTTGCAGCCCTGATCGGGGTTTCCGGCGCCATTGCGCAGGCGCGCGATAGTATCGTGGTCGGTCTGCAGCTTGAACCGCCGCATCTCGACCCGACCAGTGCGGCGGCCGGGGCAATCGACCAGGTGCTTTATGCCAATGTCTTTGAGGGCCTGACGCGGTTTGGGCCGGACGGGTCGGTCAATCCGGGCCTCGCCGAAAGCTGGACGATCTCCGAGAGCGGCACGGAATACACGTTCAAACTGCGCACTGGCGTGACATTCCACGATGGGACTGAATTCGACGCCAAGGATGTCAAGTTCACCCTGGACCGCGCCCGCGACGAGACCAGCCAGAATGCGCAGAAGGGGCTTTTCGAAGGGATCGAGGCTGTTGAGGTCTCCGGTCCGTTGGAGGTCAAGGTGACCTTGCAGGCGCCGGAGGGGAATTTCCTCTTCAACATGGCCTGGGGGGATGCGGTGATCGTGGCCCCGGAAAGCATCGGCGACATCAAGCAGAAACCGATTGGTACCGGGGCGTTCAGGTTCAAGGATTGGGTGCAAGGGGATCGGATCGAGCTTGAACGCAACCCGGAATACTGGGGTGAGCCTGCGCGCCTTGAAAGCGCGGTATTTCGGTTCATCAGTGATCCGACGGCGGCCTTTGCCGCGGTCATGGCTGAGGATGTGAATGCCTTTCCCGCCTATCCCGCACCCGAGAACCTGCCGCAATTCGAGGCGGACCCGCGGTTCCAGGTGCTGGTCGGCAGCACCGAAGGGGAAACCATCCTTGCCATCAACAACAAGATGGAGCCTTTCGACGATATTCGGGTGCGTCGGGCCGTGGCCCATGCCATCGACCGCAAGGCGGTGATCGACGGCGCCATGTTTGGCCTTGGCACACCAATTGGCACGCATTTCGCCCCGCATCATCCCGACTACACCGACCTGACTGCCCTGTCGCAATACGACCCGGCGCTGGCCATCCAATTGCTTGCCGAGGCGGGTTTTGAAGGCGGGTTCACCACGACGCTCAAGCTGCCGCCGCCCTCATACGCCCGGCGCGGTGGCGAGATCATCGCGGCCCAATTGCGGGCCGTGGGCATAGAGACGGAGATCACCAACCTGGAATGGGCGCAGTGGCTGGAAGAGGTGTTTCGCGGCAAGAATTTCGGCCTGACGATCGTGAGCCATACGGAGCCTTTCGATATCGGGATCTATGCCCGGCCGGATTACTACTTCCAGTATGACAGTGTGAAATTCCAGGCCGTGATGACCGAGCTGAATACCGAACAGGATCCGGCCAAGCGGTCGGAATGGCTGGCGGCGGCGCAGCGGGTGATTTCCGATGATTACGTGAACGGATACCTGTTCCAACTGGCGGCGATCACCGTGGCGGATGCCCGCCTGCGTGGCCTCTGGCAAGACGCCCCGACCCAGGCGACAGATCTCACCGGCGTCTATTGGGAGCCGTAGCCGCCGCCAAGGAAGGTGCCGAGATGATGCAAGCGGAGGGTGGTGTGCGCCGTGCGACCGGGTTTGGGATGGCGCCCTGATGCTGGGCTATGCAATGCGCCGCCTGCTGTCGCTGATCCTGTCGCTTCTTGTGGCAAGCGTCGTTATTTTCCTGGCGCTTGAGGTCGTGCCGGGCGATCCGGCGGCCTATATGCTGGGCCTCAACGCGCAAGAGGACACGCTTGCCGCCCTGCGCGCCGAACTGGGGCTCGAAGGCTCGAAAACCTCAAGATACCTTAGTTGGGTCACCGGGATGCTGTCGGGCGACTTCGGCACCTCCTACACTTATCGCACACCGGTGGCCGGGATGATCGCCGACAGGCTCTGGGTCAGCCTGCCACTCGCGATCTATGCCCTGGCATTGAGCATTCTCATCGGGTTTCCCGCCGGGATCTGGGCCGCGTCACGCCGGGGAACGGTTGTCGATGCGGGCGTCATGGGGATCACGCAGCTCGGCATTGCGGTGCCGAATTTCTGGTTCGCGATCCTGATGGTTTTTGTCTTCGCCATCAACCTGCGCTGGTTCAGCGCGGGCGGGTTTGCGGGGTGGGACGCGGGTGTCCTGCCGGCGCTTAAGTCGCTGACATTGCCGGCGGTGGCCCTCGCCTTGCCGCAGGCCAGCATCCTGGCGCGGATCATGCGCTCGTCGCTCCTGGATACCCTGACCGAGGATTACGTCCGCACCGCCCGCGCCAAGGGGCTGAGCCGGGCGCAGGCGATCCGGCGCCATGCGCTGGGCAACGCATTGATCCCCATCCTGACCATCATCGGGCTGCAATTCTCCTTCCTGCTGGCCGGGGCGATCATCATCGAAAAGGTCTTCTTCCTGCCCGGTCTTGGCCTGCTGATCTTCCAATCCATCTCGGCGCGTGACCTCATCGTGGTCGAATCGGTGGTCATGCTGTTGGTCTTTGCGGTGATCGCCGTGAATTTTGCCGTTGATCTGGCCTATGCCTGGGTTGATCCCCGGCTGAGGGGGCGGCGATGAAGGGAAACCTTGTCATCGGTCTGGCCCTGACGGCTCTTTTCGCCACGGCGGCGCTCCTGTCCTTTGTCTGGGTGCCTTATGATGTCGCGGCAATAGACGTGGCCGCCAAGATGCAATCGCCCTCCACGGCGCACCTGCTGGGTACGGATCACCTGGGCCGCGATATCCTGAGCATGCTGATGACGGGCGCGCGGACGTCGATTGCCGTGGCGCTTGTGGCCGTTGGGATCGGCATGGGGCTGGGCGTGCCACTGGGCCTCGCCGCGGCGGCGCGGCGCGGGGGATGGCTCGATGAGCTCATCATGCGGGCCAACGATCTGGTCTTTGCCTTCCCGAGCCTGCTCATCGCGATCATGATCACCGCCGTGTTCGGTGCCGGTGCGGTGAATGCGATCCTCGCCATCGGGATCTTCAACATCCCCGTATTTGCCCGTCTGGCCCGCGGGGCGGCACTGCCGCTCTGGCAGCGCGAATTCATCCTCGCGGCGCGGGTCGCAGGCAAGGGACCCGCCCGGATCAGCGCAGAACACATCCTGCCCAACATCACCAACCTGCTGATCGTGCAGGGGACGATACAATTCAGCCTTGGGATCCTGGCCGAAGCGGGGTTGAGCTATGTGGGCCTCGGCGCGCAGCCGCCCCTGCCCAGTTGGGGCCGCATGTTGGCTGATAGTCAGACGATGACCGCGATTGCCCCCCACATGGCAATTTTTCCCGGGATGGCGATCCTTTTGATGGTGCTCGGGCTGAACCTGCTGGGCGATGGTCTGCGCGATGCGCTGGACCCGCGGCTGAGGCGGCGGGTGACATGAGCCTTTTGCGCATATCCCGCCTCGGCCTGTCGCTTTCGGGGACGGAGATCCTGCGCGATGTGACACTTGATGTGGCGCCCGGGCAGGTGGTCGGTGTGATCGGCGAAAGCGGATCAGGCAAGTCGATGATGGCCCTTTCGGTGATGCAATTGCTGCCCGATAAAGCGGCTGTCTCCGGGGAAATCACCCTCGACGGGCGAGACATACTTGATCTGTCCGAGCGTGAGCTCTGCACCCTGCGGGGCCGGGTGATGAGCATGGTTTTCCAGGAGCCGATGACGGCGCTCAACCCGCTCCACACGATCGGCGATCAGGTGGCCGAGGTGATCCGCCACCACGAGAAGACATCGGCAACAGAGGCGTTGAAACGGACCAAAGCCGCGCTTGAACGGGTCGAGCTTACCCTGCCGCTCTCGCGCTATCCCCACGAATTGTCCGGCGGGCAGCGACAGCGCGTCTGCATCGCGATGGCCATCGCGCTCCGCCCGCGCCTGCTGATCGCGGATGAGCCGACCACGGCGCTTGATGTCACGACGCAGGCGGGGATTCTCGACCTGCTCAAACGCCTGGTGGTCGAGGACGGGATTGGCCTCCTGCTCATCAGTCACGATCTGGGCGTGGTGGCCCGCATGGCTGATCACGTCGCCATCATGAAAGCGGGGCAGATTGTCGAAAAGGGCCGGATTGATGGCCTGCACCATCCCTATTCGCGGGCGCTGCTTGAGGCGTCGGATCATGTCCCGGACCGCTCGCCCCAATCGGGTGATGCGCCGCTTCTGCAGGTGCGCGATGTGGTCCGGGAATACGATCTGCCCCGTCGGCATCTCTGGCGGCCGCCTGACAGGTTCCGCGCCGTGGATCGCGTGAGTTTCGACCTGAAGCGCGGTGAAAACCTCGGCCTCGTTGGCGAATCCGGTTGCGGCAAATCCACACTGATGCGTGCGATCCTGGCGTTGGAGCCTCTGCAAGGCGGTGAGATCCTGTTGGACGGACAACCCATTGGCCCCGACATACGCCGCCGTATGCAGGCGGTTTTTCAGGACCCTTATGGAAGTTTCAATCCCCGTCACCCGGTCGCGCGGCTGGTGTCGGAGCCTTGTCATGTGCTTGATCGACCGCCGGTGGGGGCCGCCCTCGAAGACGCCATTGTCGAGGTCCTTGAAAGCGTCGGATTATGCGCCGAGGACCGGCACAGATACATCCATGAATTCAGCGGCGGACAGCGGCAACGCATCGCCATCGCGCGGGCGCTCATCATCCGACCGGAGCTGATCGTTCTAGATGAGGCGGTCAGCGCGCTTGACGTACATGTCCGGGCGCAGATACTCGACCTTCTGGCGGCGCTGAGCGAACGGTTCGGCCTGACGTATCTCTTTATCAGCCACGACCTCAGCGTGGTGCGCAATGTCACCGACCGTGTCCTGGTGATGCGCGGCGGCAAGATCGTCGAGGAAGGTCCAACCGCCGACGTTTTTGCAAACCCCCGGCACGCCTACACGAGGACGCTGATCGAGGCGGCGCCGCGCCTGCCCGAACACATCGCCTGAGCCCGGGGTTTTCATTCGGGCCAAAAGCTCTACACATGTCAGGGGAACGTGTCGCGTCGCGGATCGCGCGGCCTGAAAAAGGAACGGCCTTGGGTTTTTTCCGATATATGGCAAGGGTTTGCGTGGTCGCGACGGCGTTGGTGACCCTGCCGGGGCCTGGGCATGCACAGGATGTGACCGTCCGGAAATCCGACATCGTCCGCATTTTGGGACAACTGCCAGAATTCACGCCGATCCGCGAAGACATGAGAGCCCTTGGATTCGAAGGCGAGAAGCTCGATCTTGCGGTCGCTCAGATCGAGCGGATGTTGCGGGACCCGCTGATCGCCAGCAACATTGCCGACCGGGTGATTGCCGCCCGCCTGCCGAATGTGGATACCGTCGAAGCGGGTGGCCTTTTCTGGCCCCTTGTTGACCGCGGGCTGGGGCGGCTGAACCCGCGGGAATTGCGGTATTTCTACGTGGTTGAGCAGGCAATGCTCAAGGCGCTGCCGACCCGCGAATGCGGGTTGACGATCAAGGAAAGACTGGCCCCGGAACGGCTTGCCAAGGTGACGGGCAGCGTAGCCGCGCGGCTCAACACGCCCGCCCTTAAGGAGTATTACCGCATCCAGTTCAAGGCGGCGCAATTCGGGGCGTCGCAAGAGGTTTTCCGGCTCGCCCCTGCCGCCGAAGCCAAGGCCGCGGAAACCATCAACCGGGCGCTTGGCCGGACGCTCGCGGATCGCCCGGACCGGAAGGCACTGATGCGGGCCTATCGCAACCTTAACCGCGTCGGCAACAGGCGGGCTTGCGAGGCGGGGCGGCTGTTCATGGATGCGGTCCTGTCGTTGGAGGGGCGTGAATTGCACAACGCGCTTATCCTTCTGAGCACGCCCTGAGGTCCGGTCATGGCACCGCTCCGGATATCCAACAAGGACGCCCGCCGGCTGTGGCTCTGGACCAATGGCCTGTCGAACACGCCTGTCGGACCGCTGGACGTGATGGGGATCATCCGCCAGCTGGGCTTTGTCCAGATCGACACGATCCGCAATGTCACCCGTGCGCACCATCATATCCTCTGGTCCCGCAACCAGAACTACCGCGAACATATGCTCTGGCCGTTGCTGAAGAATGACAGGGCGATCTTCGAGCACTTCACCCATGACGCCTCTCTCATCCCGATGGCGTACCGGCCCTATTGGCAGCGGCAGTTTGACAGGCTTGGTCAGAAAGCAGCGAATGCGGCCTGGTATCAATCCGGGTTGGGTCAGGAAGAGATCAAAAACATACGGAGGCGTATTGAAAGAGAGGGCGCGCTTTCAACCCATGCCTTTGACACCAAGATCGACGGGAAAAGAGAGATGTGGGCGCGCCCGCCGCACAAGAAGGCGCTGGATCAGATGTGGTATGCCGGTGAACTGGCAACCTGCTTCAGGGAGAATTTCGTCAAGTTCTATAACCTTGGGGAACGTGTCTTTCCGGCCCATCTTCGGCAGCCTGCCGATGATCCGGATCAGGTAGAATGGCTTTGTAATCAGGCGATTGACCGGCTGACCTTTGGAACATCCGGGGATGTCAAACGGTTCTGGGATGCGGTGGGCTCCGCGGAAGCCGCCACTTGGTGTCAGGATCATCGCCATCTGGTCCCGGTCGAGATCGAAGGGGCGGATCGAAGCTATACCACTGCCTGGGCCACGCCGGATATCGAGGCGCGGCTCGCGAGGGTTGATGCACCAACCATACGCTTGCGTATCCTAAACCCTTTCGATCCCGCCATACGAGACCGTATGCGATTGGAGCGGCTCTTTGGGTTCGCGTATCGCAACGAGATGTTCGTCCCCGCGGCCAAACGGAAATGGGGTTACTACGTCTACCCCTTGCTTGAGGGCAGCCGCTTTGTGGGCCGTATGGAGATCAAGGCGGACCGGGCCGCCGGTTGGATGCGTGTCACCGGCTTCTGGCCGGAACCCAAGGTCAAATGGGGGGCGGCCCGGCAGGAAAAACTGGACAAGGAACTGGCGCGATTTGCGCGTCTGGCGGGGATCGGCGATGTTTCCTGGCAGGTGCGTCCACCTGCGGGCTGAGGATATGGAGGGCAAAGTGCGACTGACCGGAAAGACGGCAATTGTGACGGGGGGCGCCAGCGGCTTCGGCGCCGGGATCGTGCGGAAATTCCTGGCCGAGGGGGCGCAGGTCATGATCGTGGATATCAACAGCGATGCGGCGGCAACGCTGGCCGAAGAACTGGGATGTGCGGCCTGCACTGTGGATGTATCGGACCGGGCCAGCATCCAGGGCATGAAACTGGCAGCACAGCACACCTTTGGCCTTCCCGACATCGTGGTGAACAATGCGGGCATCACCCATCTGCCCGCGCCGCTCGAAGATGTGGACGAGGAGGATTTTGACCGGGTCTTCGCCGTCAATTGCAAATCGGTCTACCTGACCGCGCAGGCCTTCGTGCCGGACATGAAGGCGCGCGGAACCGGTGTGTTTCTCAACGTCGCCTCAACGGCGGGAGTCAGCCCGCGCCCGAGGCTCAACTGGTATAACGCCTCCAAGGGCTGGATGAACACGGCGACCCGGGCGATGGCGGTGGAACTGGCCCCGGACGGCATCCGGGTAAACGCGATCAACCCCGTCGCCGGTGAAACGCCGCTTCTGGCCAGTTTCATGGGGGAAGACACGCCTGATATGCGCGCGAAGTTCCTGTCGACCATCCCGATGGGCCGGTTCTCGACCCCCGAGGACATGGGCAACGCCGCGGCGTTCCTGTGCAGTGACGAGGCCAGCATGATCACCGGTGCCTGCCTTGAGGTCGATGGCGGGCGCTGCATCTGACCCCTGTTAATTGCCGCGCGAAAGCAGTATCCGGGGGCGGACAAAGAGGAAGTGACGAGGCAAAAAATGGTGAAAACCGCGCTCATTACGGGGGTGACCGGGCAGGATGGGGCTTATCTGGCCGAATTTCTGCTTGAAAAGGGCTACCAGGTGCACGGGATCAAACGGCGCACGTCGCTTTTCAACACCGCCCGTATTGACCACCTCTTTGAAGGAGAGCCGGGGAAATCCGGGCAGTTTCAACTGCATCACGGCGACATGACCGACAGCTCGTCGCTGACCCATATCCTGCAAAAAACCAGGCCTGATGAGGTCTATAACCTCGCCGCGCAAAGCCATGTTGCCGTGAGTTTCGAAGAGCCCGAATACACCGCCAATTCCGATGCGATGGGCGCGCTGCGCCTGCTCGAAGCGATCCGGTTCCTTGGGATGGGCGAAAACACGCGGTTCTACCAGGCTTCGACCTCGGAACTCTACGGATTGGTGCAGGAAACGCCGCAGCGGGAGACAACGCCGTTCTACCCCCGCTCGCCCTATGCCGTGGCCAAGCTTTATGCCTATTGGATCACCGTGAACTACCGCGAAGCCTATGGCATGTATGCCTGCAACGGCATCCTCTTTAACCACGAAAGCCCGATCCGGGGCGAAACCTTTGTGACCCGCAAGATCACGCGGGCACTGGCGCGGATCAAGCTCGGGATGCAGGACGAACTTTTGCTGGGCAACATGGACGCCAAGCGGGACTGGGGCCATGCGCGCGACTATGTGCAGATGATGTGGCTCATGCTGCAACAGGAGCGGCCCGAGGATTACGTAATTGCCACCGGGCAGCAATACTCGGTGCGTGATTTCGTGTCCCGTGCTGCTGAGGCGCTCGATATGCAGCTGACATTCGAAGGCGAGGGCGTAGACGAGGTCGCGCGCGATGCCGAGGGCCGCGTGGTCGTGAAGGTCGATCCGCAATATTTCCGCCCTGCCGAGGTTGAAACCCTGCTGGGCGATGCCAGCAAGGCGCGGCAGCAACTGGGCTGGGAGCCGGAAACGAGCTTTGATGAGCTGGTGCAGGAAATGGTCACCTCCGACCTGGCCGAAGCCGAGGCACAACAACGCGCCGAGGCGTCATGAAGATTTTCCTGACCGGCGGGCGCGGCATGGTCGGCCGTGCCATTCAGGAACACCCCGGTGCGGCGGCGCATCAGATCGTGGCGCCGACGAGTGCTGATCTGGACCTGACCGACCGCGCGGCGGTCATGACGGCCATTGCCGAGACGGCCCCCGACATGGTGATCCACGCCGCCGGTCGCGTGGGCGGAATACAGGCCAACATGGCCGACCCGGCGGCATTTCTGGCCGACAATATGGATATGGGGTTCAACATCATCCGCGCGGCGCAGGCGGCGGGTGTCGGGCGGCTGCTGAACCTTGGGTCAAGCTGCATGTATCCGCATGATGCGCCAAACCCACTGCAGGAGGAGAGCCTGGGCAAGGGCGAGTTGGAGCCCACCAATGAGGGCTATGGGTTGGCAAAGCTGTCCGTCGCACGGCTCTGCGATTTTGTCTCTCGGGCCGAGGGATTCTCCTACAAGACATTGATTCCCTGCAACCTTTACGGGTTGCATGACAAGTTCGACCCGGAGGTTTCACACCTCGTCCCGGCGATTATCCGCAAGGTGCATGAGGCGAAACAGGCGGGCGCCGCGACGGTGGAAATCTGGGGGGATGGCACCGCGCGGCGCGAATTCATGTTCTCAGGCGACCTAGCCGACGGAGTCTGGCACGGGGTGGCGCATTTCGACGCTCTGCCCGGTTGCATGAATATCGGGCCGGGGCAGGATCATTCGATCAACGAGTATTATGAGATCGCGGCGGAGGTGATCGGCTGGCAAGGTAGTTTCACCCATGATCTCACCCGCCCGACCGGCATGAAGCAAAAGCTTATGGCCGTTGATCGACAGGCCGGTTTTGGCTGGTCACCTAAGACAACACTGCAAGACGGGATCGCGCAGACCTATGCGCATTTTCTGGAGTTGGAGGGGGCAAGCGCATGAGCGAACAGGGGTTTCCGCTGGCCACGACAAGCTGGGACGCGCGCGAATACGCCGCCATCGACCGGGTGGTGAAGTCGGGCATGTTCTCGATGGGAAAGGAGGTCGCAGCCTTTGAGGAACAATTTGCCGAAGCCATGGGCAGCAAATACTGCGTCATGGTCAATTCCGGGTCGTCCGCGAACCTGATCATCGTCGCGGCGCTCAGGTATCATTCAAAACATGCCTTGCCCGAGGGGGCGGAGGTGATCGTGCCGGCGGTCAGTTGGTCGACCACCTATTATCCGCTGCATCAATACGGGTTGCGGCAGAAATTCGTGGATATCGACCCAAATACGCTCAATTACGACCTGGATGCCTTGGAAGACGCAATCGGCCCCGAGACGCGCGCAATCATGGTGGTGAACCTTCTGGGCAACCCCAATGCGTTTGACCGGATCGAGAAAATCATTGGGGATCGCGATATCCTTGTGATCGAGGATAATTGTGAATCGCTCGGTGCCACCTATCAGGGGCGACAGGCGGGGACATTCGGCATCGCGGGCAGTTATTCGTCATTCTTTTCGCACCATATCGCGACGATGGAAGGCGGGTTGGTGGTAACCGATGACGAGGAGTTGCACCACATCATGCTGTCGGTCCGCTCCCATGGCTGGACCCGGCACCTGCCGAAAGTGAACCATGTGACCGGCGAGAAGAGCGATGATGCGTTCGAGGAATCGTTCAAGTTCGTGCTGCCGGGCTATAACCTGCGCCCGCTGGAGATGAGCGGGGCCATCGGGCAGGAACAGATCGCGAAACTGCCGATGATCGTGGGGGAAAGGCGCAAGAATGCCGAGGCCTTCAAGGCGCTGATGCAGGGCTATCCGCAGCTGCGCATCCAGCAGGAAATCGGCGAAAGCAGTTGGTTCGGATTTTCCATGGTGGTGCAGCCGGACGCGGGATTTGACCGCGCGGCGCTTATCCGGGCGTTGGGCGATCATGGTGTCGAATGCCGGCCCATTGTGACCGGGAACTTTGCCAAGAATGACGTGGTCAAAAACCATATGGATCATGTCATTCACGGAACGCTGGTGAATGCGGAAGATATTGATAAAAATGGGCTTTTCATCGGAAATCACCATTATTCCCTGGCGGGTAAATGGGATCTGCTGAGGGGTGCTTTCGATCAGGTGATCGCTTAGCGGGCGGTTCCTGAAAGGAGTGCGCTTGCGCGCACGCCCTATATCTCGTCATTCGCGCTCCGCGCTGCTTCCTCGGATTGGTGCTTCGTGGCTGGCGGCTATGCCACGCCCGCACGCAGCGCGTCGTGGATATGGACGAGGCCGACCAGGTGATGATCGTCGTCGGTCACCAGCAGGGTGGTGCGGCTGTTGGCGTTCATGATGCCAAGCGCCTCGACCAGGAGGGTGTCCGGCGAGGTGGTCATCGGCGTCCGCGTGGCGACCTCACCCGCAGTTTGTGTCATCAGCCCATCCATGTTGCGCCGCAAATCGCCATCGGTGATGACCCCGGTCAGGCGGGCATTTTCGACCACGGCGGCGACGCCGAACCCCTTGGCGGTCATTTCGATCAAGGTGTCGCCCATCGGGGTGGTCTCATGCACGATGGGCAGGTCGTCCCCGGTATGCATGACCGCGCTCACCTTGAGAAGCTGGGCACCTAATGTGCCGCCCGGATGGAAGACGAGATAGTTTTCCTTTTCAAACCCACGCAATTTCATCAGGGCAACGGCGATCGCATCGCCCAGGGCGATGGTACAGGTTGTCGACGTCGTCGGCGCCATGCCGATGCCGCAAGCCTCTGGCGCGTCCGGCAGAAGCAACAGGTGATCGGCCTGTTTGGCCAGGGTGCTTCTGGCTTTCTTGGTGATCGCGATCAGGGCAATGCCGAAGCGGCGGGTATGCGCGATCACATCCGCTAACTCGCGGGTCTCGCCCGAATTGGAGATCAGGATCACCGCATCGTCGGAGGTGATCATGCCGAGATCTCCATGGCTGGCCTCGCCGGGGTGCACACTTTGTGCAGGTGTGCCGGTGCTGGCCATGGTTGCGGCGATCTTGGCGGCGATATGGCCGGACTTGCCCATGCCCGACACGATCACCCGGCCTTTGACCTTGAGCAATGCCTCGACCACGTCGTCGAATCCATCGGACAGGCCATCGCGCATCTGCGCCAGTGCCGCGCCTTCGATGTTCAGGACATCCTGTGCAATCTCTCGTGGCGTCTTGGGGTCGGTCATATGCGGCGTCTCGCGATTAGAGGGTTGCGCCGGGTGATACCGCGCGCAGACGGTGCCGCCAAGCCCCTTGCGTGACGCCGGGGTGACGGGTGCGGGTGCATTTGCGGTAGCGAGGCCGCGATTGATTGACTTGCAACCGGGGCTGCCGCAGAACTTTGGCAGAGCAGATAAGGACAGGCGAATGAAAATCGCGATGATTGGGACCGGATATGTGGGCCTTGTGTCCGGCGTGTGTTTTTCCGATTTCGGCCATGACGTGGTGTGTGTCGACAAGGACCCAGACAAGATTGCCATGCTTGAGCGGGGTGAAGTGCCGATTTTCGAGCCGGGGCTTGAGGCGCTGATGGCCAAGAATGTGGAGGCCGGGCGGCTGACCTTCACGACGGATCTGGCCAGTTCGATCGATGGTGCCGAGGCGGTCTTTATCGCCGTGGGGACCCCCACGCGACGCGGCGACGGGCATGCGGATCTTACCTATGTCATGGCAGCGGCCGAAGAGATCGCGTCGCTCGCCCGCAACTACGTGGTGATCGTGACCAAATCGACCGTCCCTGTCGGCACGAACCGGCAGGTCAAACAGGCGGTCAAGAAGGCCAATCCGGATCTTGATTTCGATGTGGCGAGCAACCCGGAATTTCTGCGTGAAGGGGCGGCGATTGATGATTTCATGAAACCCGATCGCGTGGTGGTCGGCGTTCAGACGGACCGCGCCGCCGAGGTCATGGCCGAGATCTACAGGCCGCTTTACCTGCGGGATTTCCCGATCATCACAACCGGGCTGGAGAGCGCGGAGATGATCAAATACGCCGCCAATGCCTTCCTGGCGACCAAGATCACCTTCATCAACGAAATTGCCGCGCTTTGTGAACGCACCGGCGCGGATGTGAAGCAGGTCAGCCACGGGATGGGGCTCGATGGGCGAATCGGCAACAAGTTTCTGCATGCGGGCCCCGGCTATGGCGGAAGCTGTTTTCCCAAGGATACCAAGGCTTTGGCGCGGATCGGGCAGGATCACGGGCTGCCGATGCAAATCACCGAGACGGTGATCGGGGTCAACGAAGAGATCAAGCGGCGGATGATCGACAAGCTGCTCGACCTCTGTGACGGATCGTTCAACGGCAAGCTCATCGGCGTACTTGGCGTTACCTTCAAGCCCAATACCGACGATATGCGCGATGCCCCCAGCCTGACGGTGATCCCGGCGCTGGTCGGCGGTGGGGCCAAGGTGCGAGTGACCGATCCGCAGGGCAAACACGAGGGTGAGGCGCTCTTGCCCGGGGTGAGTTGGCAGGCCGATCCCTATAAATGCGCGAACAACGCCGATCTTCTGGTCATTCTGACGGAATGGAACGAGTTCCGGGCGCTGGACCTCAAGCGGCTGGTCAAGAAGATGAAGACGCCTCGGCTGGCCGATCTGCGGAACATCTATTCGCCGAAGGATGCGCGCCGAGCCGGGTTCGAGGCTTATGAGAGCATCGGGCGCGCGGGCTTTTCCGCGGCGGATGAATGATCCGTCGGCGCCCTTCCAAGGCCGCGTAATTACACGATTGAAACACCTTTCAGCTATACAGTCACCGGCTTGCATCCTAACGTCGCCGGATGACCGACACTGCCGATATTCTTGACAGCCAATATGCCTGGGCGCGGCTTGCCGTGTCGCTGCTGATCGCTGTGATCTGCAGCGCCGGGATCTGGGTCATGGTGCTGATCATGCCCGCGGTGCAGGCGGAATTCGGGATCAGCCGGGGGGATGTGTCGCTTCCCTACACGCTGACGATGATCGGGTTTGCGCTCGGCAACCTCGCGATCGGGCGGATGGTCGACGGGCTGGGTGCGACGCGCGCGATCATCGGGGCAGGGGTCGTTCTGGGGTCGGGTTTCGTATTGGCGGCCTTGGCGGGGTCGGTCTGGGTCCTGTCGCTGACGCAGTTTGTCATCGGGTTCGGTGCGGCGGCTGGGTTCGGGCCGCTCATGGCGGATGTCTCGCAATGGTTCCTGCGCAGGCGCGGCATCGCGGTGGCGATCACCGCCAGCGGCAATTACCTCTCGGGCGCGATCTGGCCGTTGATCCTGTCGGGGGTGCTGGAGGATCACGGATGGCGCGCGGTCTACTGGGTGCTGGCGACGGTGACGCTTCTCGGGATGATCCCGCTGGCGCTGATCCTGCGGCGCAAGGTGCCGCTTGCCGCGCGGGCGCGATCCGACGAGATTTCCGAGACGCGGCGGCAGGCGTCCGGCATCCGGCCCGGTACATTGACCCTTCTTCTGGGCCTTGCGGGCGTGGGATGCTGCGTGGCGATGTCGATGCCGCAGGTCCATATCGTCAGTTTCTGCGTCGATCTGGGATACACCGCGGGCATCGGCGGGCAGATGTTGTCAGTGATGCTGATCTGCGGCGTGGTCTCGCGGCTCGTGTCGGGCTTCCTTGCCGATTGGCTGGGCGGTGTGAAGACCGTTCTCATCGGCTCCGCGCTGCAATGCCTGTCGCTTTTTCTCTATCTGCCCGCCGGTAGCCTCGTTTCGCTCTACCTTGTGAGCGCGATTTTCGGGCTGGCGCAGGGCGGTATCGTGCCGAGCTATGCGGTCGTGGTGCGTGAATACATGCCAAGCGAAGAGGCGGGGCGGCGGGTCGGACTTGTCCTGATGATGACGATCCTCGGCATGGCTCTGGGCGGCTGGATGTCTGGCTGGATCTATGATCAGACCGGCGATTATCGGCTCGCTTTCCTGAACGGGATCGCGTGGAATTTCCTGAATATCGGGATCATGCTGCTCATTCTGATGCGGACGCGGACACGGGCAGCCGCATTGGCCTGAGACAGATCTGGCGAGGCGGCCAATACATGGCGTTCGGCGCTTTGCTCGCGCGGAATCAAGGCCCGCAGGGCCGCCGCGCGATCGCCAGACCGCCCCCGGGGCTGGCGATTTGTTGAGGCTAGCGCAACGCGAAGACGTTTTTCGGATTTGGTTGGATAAACTGCGCTCAACCGATGTTGGGTCGCCATCCCGCGGTCAGGCAATCGCGCGGCTCGTTCCTCCAAAAGGGGCATTCTCCGAGGATTTAATGCCAAGCACGACAAACGCTTTGGTCGTCTGACGATCAATCGCCGGGCAGGTTGGTCATGTGCCGCTCGCCACGGGCCTCGGATAGCGCGATTTGTTTCTGCCGTTCGCGGAACCGGTTCTTGTCATCCTCTGATGTCTCATCGACGCAATGATGACACGACACCCCGTGTTCATATTCCGCGCGCTTCATGTCGGCGGGCAGGATCGGGCGGCGGCAGGCATAGCAGAGCTGATGCGGCCCTTCCTTGAGGCCATGACCAACCGAAACACGCCCGTCAAAGACGAAACATTCACCGTTCCAGCTACTCTTGGCCTCGGGCACCTCTTCGAGGTATTTCAGGATGCCGCCCTTGAGGTGATAGACGTCCTCGACCCCCTGACCGAGCAGGTAGTTGGTCGATTTCTCGCACCGGATGCCACCGGTGCAGAACATCGCGATGCGCTTGTTGTGAAACCGATCCTTATTGGCTTCCCACCAAGCGGGAAAATCCCGAAAGCTCTCGGTTTTCGGGTCGATGGCGCCCTCGAACGTGCCGATCGCGACCTCGTAGTCGTTACGCGTGTCGATCACCGCCACATCGGGGCTGGCGATCAATTCGTTCCAATCGGTGGGATCGACGTAATGACCGACCTTTGCGACCGGATCGACGTCGGGCTGCCCCATGGTGACGATCTCTTTCTTGAGGCGGACCCGCAGACGACCGAATGGTTGCGTCTCGGCGGTGCTCTCCTTGTGTTCGAGACCTTCGCACCCCGGCAGCGCGCGGATATGGGACAGCACCGCGTCGATGCCGCCGCGCGGTCCGGCGATGGTGCCGTTGATCCCCTCCTGCGCCAGCAGCAGGATGCCCTTGATCCCCTCCGCCTTGCATAGTTCAAGCAATGGCCCCTGCAAGGCCTCCGGTTGGTCGAACCGGGTGAAATGATAGAGTGCGGCGATGGTGTACATGGGCGGCGATTTACGCCTTCGATGCGCGCCGGGCAAGGGGGGTGATTGACGCAGAGGGGCCGAGGCGCGTAGGCAGGAGGAAAGAGGAGATTTCGCCCATGTCCAACGCCCTGATCGTCATCGACGTGCAAAATGATTTCTGTCCCGGCGGGGCATTGGCGGTGGCCGGCGGAGATGAGATCGTGCCGGGGATCAACGCGCTGATGGCGGATTTTGACGCGGTGGTGCTGACGCAGGACTGGCATCCGGCGGGGCATTCGTCGTTTGCGTCTTCGCATGACGGCCTAGACCCTTTCGGCACGGTCGAGATGCCCTATGGCACGCAGGTCCTCTGGCCCGATCACTGCATCCAGGGCAGCGATGGCGCGGCTTTTCATGGCGATCTGAACACCGATCGCGCCGATATGATCGTGCGCAAGGGCTATAACCCGGCAATAGACAGCTATTCGGCGTTTTTCGAGAATGATCATGAAACGCCCACCGGCCTGCACGGCTACCTGCAAACGCGCGGAATCGACACACTCACGATGGTCGGACTGGCCACGGATTTCTGCGTCAATTTTTCGGCGGTGGATGCGGCGAAGCTCGGTTATGCAGTCACCGTCCGCACGGATTTGTGCCGCGCGATCGACTTGGACGGGTCGCTGGCGGCGGCGATAGACGGGATGGCGGCGGCGGGCGTCACGGTCGCCTGAGGCGTCTTGCCCCTTGCCGGAATACCCGTCATGATGGCACGTCGATGAGGAGGGCCTGAACCATGCGCAAGTTTCTGGTAGTTCTGGATGACAGCCGCGAATGTCTGAACGCGATGCGTTTTGCCGCGATGCGCGCGGCCCATACGGGCGGGGGTGTCGAGGTGCTGGCCGTGATCCCGCCCGAGGAGTTCAACCATTGGATCGGCGTCGGTGACATCATGCGCGAAGAGGCGCGGGAGAGCATCCACGCGCATTTCGAGGTCTTCGCCAAGTGGATGCGCGACAAGCAGGGCGTCGATCCCGAACTGGTGATCCGCGAGGGCGTGCCGGTCACGGAAATCATGGCGCAGGTGCAGGACGATCCCGAAATCGGCGTTCTGGTCCTTGGGGCCGGGACCGACAAGAAGGGCCCCGGGCCGCTTGTGACCCAGCTTTCCAAAAACTCCGGGTCGCTCGAGATTCCGATCACCATCGTGCCAGGCGATCTGAGCAAGGAACGGCTGGAGGCGATTACCTGACAGGGGTTGTCAGTTTAGAATCGTTCCAAACCTTGACTTGACCGCCCCCCGGGCGCATATCTGTGGCAGACGCAAAAGGGGCTCCCTCATGTTTATCCAGACCGAATCCACGCCCAACCCGGCAACCCTGAAGTTCCTGCCCGGCCAGACTGTTCTGGAAACCGGCACAGCCGATTTTCCGACCGCCGAAGGCGCCGAGCAATCGCCACTTGCCGCGCGCATCTTCAAGGTGCAGGGCGTTACCGGCGTGTTTTTCGGCAATGATTTCGTGACCGTGACCAAGTCGGACGAAACCGAATGGGATCATGTCAAACCGGCAATCCTCGGCGCGATCATGGAGCATTTCCAATCGGGCAAACCGATCATGACCGGCGCCAGCGCCGCGCCTTCGGGCCATGCGGAACATACCGGCGAGGATGCTGAAATCGTGGGTCAGATCAAGGAATTGCTGGATACCCGCGTACGGCCTGCCGTGGCGCAGGATGGCGGCGACATCACCTTCCACGGTTTTGAGCGTGGCGTGGTTTACCTGCACATGCAGGGTGCCTGCGCGGGCTGCCCGTCTTCCACCATCACGCTGAAGATGGGGATCGAGAACCTGCTGCGCCATTACATCCCCGAAGTGACCGAAGTGCGCCCCGTCGGCGTCTGATTCATGACGAGCCATCCATTGGTGTTGGGGTTCGATACGTCGGGCCCTTATGTCAGCGCGGTGTTGCTACGCGGGCGCGATGTGCTGGCCGATCTGCACGAGACCATGGCGCGGGGTCAGGGCGAGGCCCTCTTTCCGCTGGTCGGGGGAGTTCTGGAACGTGGCGGTGCGACTTGGCGTGATCTCGATGCCATCGGCGTGGGCGTCGGCCCGGGAAATTTCACCGGCATCCGCATTTCAGTCTCCGCGGCGCGGGGACTTGCGCTGTCGCTTGAAATCCCCGCGATTGGCGTCAGCCTGTTGGAAGCGGCGGCGTTGAATAGTACTGGTCCGGTTCTGAGCTGCCTGTCCGCGCCGCGGGAGCAGGCCTATGTCGAGGGGCATCGGACCGCGACTGATATCCCGGCGCAGTTCCTGCCGATTGCCGACATTCCTGATGACTGGGCGCAGGACGGGTTGGTTTGCATTGGCTCAGCGGCGGATGAGGTGGCGGCGAAATTGAATGCCTCGGTCGCGCCCGCTCAGTTCGCCCCTGGCTCGGCCGTGGCGCGGATCGCCGCAGAACGCTGGCAGGAGGACTTGCCGCCGCCCGCGCCGCTTTACCTCAAGCCCGCAGATGCCGCACCTGCGCGGGATACTGCCCCGGTGATGCTGGATGATGACACCTGACGAGATGGCCCATCTGCATGCCCGCGCCTTTGCCGGGCAGGGGCGGGCATGGTCGGCGCAGGAATTCGCGGACCTGTTGGAAAACACGCATGTCTTTTCCGTGGGCGGCACACGGTCATTCGCGGTGGGCCGGGTCATCGCGGATGAGGTGGAATTGCTGACCATTGCCACCGACCCCGATTTGCAGGGGCAGGGACTGGGTCGTGCCTGCCTGCTTCGATATGAAAGCCTCGCTGTGGCGAAGGGAGCCACCTCATTCTTCCTCGAAGTCGCTGAAGACAACGCGCCGGCGCGGGCGCTCTATCGGCGGGCAGGATACCATGAAGCCGCCCGGCGCAACGGTTACTACCGTGCCCCGGATGGTCGACGGATTGACGCGCTGATCCTCCGCAAAGCCCTGCCTTGACGGAAAAAGACAACAGTTCGACCGGTATCGAAGCATTTTGCCGTTACGTGCCCCTATGATCGCGGTATCACAATCCGGCCACCCGCCGCGGAGGATACCATGACTGAACTCGCCCCTTTCCTGCCCGGCTTCATTGCCGCTTATGCCATCCTGCTGGTGGGCGCCTCCTCGCCGGGGCCATCGGTGGCTATGCTGATTGGCGTTGCCACGTCCCAGGGGCGTGCGCCCGCGATGATGGCCACGCTGGGCATTGCGACTGGAAGTCTCACGATCAACCTGCTGACCATGCTTGGTGTCGGCCTGATCCTGTCGCAGGCGGCCTGGGCCATGAGCCTGCTGCGCATCATCGGCGCGGCGTACCTGCTGTACCTGGCTTATGGGGCCTTCCGCAAAGCTCTCAATCCGCCCGCGTTGCAGCCGGTGGAGACGCGTCGCCGCTCCGGTATCCGCCATTTCGTCACCGGGTACCTTTTGCAGGTGACCAATCCCAAGGCCATCGCCTTCTGGCTGGCCATCGCCTCCGTCGGCGCGGTCGAGGGGGCGGGGCTTGGCATCGTGGCGTTGTTTGTTGCCGGGGCCTTTGCGATCTCGTTTTCCTGTCATGCGGCCTGGGCATTGGCCCTGTCGCTGGCACCGGTACGCCGGGCCTACGGTGCCGGTCGTCGGTGGATCGAGGCCGGGCTTGGCACTTTCTTTGTCTTTGCGGCCTACAAGCTGGCCACGGATCGGATTTGAGCGCAGAATAGCAATAAGGGGACGATCATGAGCGACCATCTGAGCAGCCTATTCCTGGCCCTGGGCATCTTCAGCCTCGGGTTTATCAGTATCGGCCCCAATATCCTCGCCGTCATCGGCACGTCGATGGAGCGGGGCCGACGGCAGGGGGCGGCGCTTGCCTGCGGTGTGGGCATCGGGTCCGGGCTTTGGGCCACGATGACGGTTGCGGGTCTTTCCGCGCTGATCACGGCTTATGCGGGCGCGATGTTGGCGTTGAAACTCGTAGGGGCGGCATATCTCATGTGGCTCGCCTGGAAGGCATTCAGGTCTGCGGCGACCCCTGGCGGGTCTCTGGTGGCGACGACCGCGCAGGGTGATAACCTGTTCTGGCGCGGGTTGAGCGTGCAGATGTCGAACCCGAAAGCGGCGTTGCACTGGATTGCGATTGTCGCCATCGGTCTTGGCCCCAATCCGCCCCTTTGGCTTGGCGTGGCACTGATCCTGAGCGCGACCGCGTTGTCGATCATTGGTCACCTAGCATATGCGATGGTGTTCTCGACGGCACCAGTGGTGATTTTCTATCAGCGCGCGCGACGTTGGATTTCCGCGGCTCTAGGTGTCTTTTTCACGTTGGCTGCGGGAAAATTGGCGTTTGACCGATAGAAAAGGTCTCACTTGATGGGTGAAAAAGTTTCACCGGATGAGACCTGATTTGGCGATTTCAACGGGTGAATAAGTCCAGATTGTAAAAATTGATCGTGCCTGAGACGATTTCAGCGCCTTCCTGCCTTGCATTCCAAGCGAATCTGGCGCTAGGACGTTTCATGCAAATCTACCTTCCCATTGCCGAAGTCTCCGTGAACGCTTTTCTCCTCCTGGGGCTGGGCGGTCTTGTCGGGATTCTGTCGGGGATGTTCGGGGTTGGCGGCGGCTTTTTGATGACGCCTTTGCTGTTCTTCATCGGCATCCCACCGGCCGTTGCGGTGGCGACCGAGGCCAACCAGATCGTGGCCTCGTCCTTCTCGGGTGTGCTGGCGCATTTACGACGAAAGACCGTTGATCTGAGGATGGGAACGGTGCTGCTCATAGGCGGCCTTGTCGGGGCCGCTTTGGGGGTTGTTGTCTTCAACTACCTCAAATCGCTGGGGCAGGTCGATCTGCTGGTCAAGCTCTGCTACGTGGTCTTTCTGGGCATCATCGGCGGCATGATGTTCGTCGAAAGCCTCAGGGCCATTCGCAACACAAGATCCGGCAAGGCGCCCAAGCGCAAGAAACACAACTGGGTGCATGGGTTGCCGTTCAAGATGCGGTTTCGCACCTCCGGCCTCTACATCAGTGTGATCCCGCCCCTGATCGTGGGCGTCTGCGTTGGTATCCTGGCGGCGATCATGGGTGTGGGTGGCGGCTTCATCATGGTGCCGGCGATGATCTACCTGCTGGGCATGCCCACCAAGGTGGTTGTCGGCACCTCGCTTTTTCAGATCATTTTCGTGACCGGTTTCACGACCATGCTGCACGCCACGACGAACTATACCGTGGATGTGGCGCTGGCGGTGCTGTTGCTGATCGGCGGCGTCGTCGGTGCGCAGGTCGGCACGCGGATCGGCACACGGATGAAGGCGGAGCAGCTTCGCATCCTTTTGGCGATGATGGTGTTGGCCGTTTGTGCCAAGCTGGCGCTGGATCTGCTGATCATGCCGTCTGAGTTGTACTCCATTGGCGCGGTTGGGGGGCACTGATGCTGCGTCTGGTCCTCATCCTGTGTCTGGCGGCGCTGCCTCTCAAGGCGGAAGAGGTCGTGTTGGGCCTCAGCGCCGACGAGGTGGCGATCACGGCGACGTTTGATGGCTCTGAGCTTCTGGTCTTTGGCGCGGTCAAACGCGAAGCGCCAATCCCTGATGAGCCGCTTGAGGTGATCGTGGCGATTGCCGGCCCGTCGGTGCCGCTCACCGTGCGCCGGAAGGAAAAGAAGCTCGGGATCTGGGTCAATACCGATGCGGTGGAGGTCAAGGAAGCGCCGAGCTTCTATGCGGTTGCGACGACCGGACCGTTGAAGGAAGTCCTGGCCCAGATCGAGGATCTGCGCCACCGGATCACGATCCCCAAGGCGATCCGCTTGGTGGGTGCCTCGCCGCATGTGTCCAATCCGCAGAGCTTTTCCCAGGCGGTGATCCGCATCCGCAAGAAGAACAACACCTATCAGCTTCTGGAAGGCGGCGTGGTTCTGGATCAGCAGACCCTGTTCCGGACGTCGATCAAGCTGCCCTCGAACCTGACCGAAGGAGCCTATGCCACGCGGATTTTCCTGACCCGGAACGGCTATGTCGTGTCGCAATACGAGACCACGATTGATGTGCGCAAGGTCGGGTTGGAACGGTGGCTTTATAACCTCTCGCGTGAGCAGCCGATGCTTTACGGGCTTATGTCGCTGGCCATCGCCATCGCGGCAGGTTGGGGCGCCGCGGCGGCATTCCAGTTCCTGCGCCGGGGATAGGACCGTTCCCAAATTGAGTGCGCTGCCGCGCACGCTTTTCATACGCGCTCCGCGCTGCTTCCTCGGGCCGCCCCAAGGCGACCAGGGACGCTCAATTGGTGCCCGTGGTGTTCAGCCGCGGCCGATATAGGGCATCTTGGTCGCCATCACGGTCATGAACTGGACATTGGCGCTGGTGGGCATCTCGGCCATGTGCAGGACCGAGCGCGCAGCGTCGTCGACCTCCATCATCGGCATCAATGGCTGTTCGGGATTGGCCGCCTGCGCCCGTTTGTTGAGGTCTTCGACCAGTTCCGATTTGGCATTGCCGATGTCGATCTGGCCGCAGGCGATGTCGAAAGCACGTCCATCGAGCGATAGCGATCGGGTCAGCCCGGTGATCGCGTGTTTGGACGTGGTATAGCAGACGGAGCCGGGGCGCGGGTTGTGGGCCGAGAGCGACCCATTGTTGATGATCCGGCCCCCTTGCGGCGATTGGTTCCGCATCTGTCCGAACGCAAGGCGGGCGGCGATGAACATGCCGCGAATATTGAGGGCCATCACGTCATCGAAGGCCTCAAGCGGGATTTCGTCGATCGGGCCGGAGGGACCGAACATCCCGGCATTGTTGAAGAGCACATCGAGGCGGCCGGTTTGTGCGGTGAAATCCCCGAAAGCGGCCTCCGTCGCCTTGGCATCGGTGACGTCGGCGACAAGCGGGATCGCGGTGTCATGACCACCGGCCACTGCGCGCAGCCTGTCTTCGCGGCGCGCAAGCAGGCCGACCACCCATCCGGCCTCGAGGAAGGTTTTGGCGGTGGCCGCGCCGATGCCCGAACTGGCGCCGGTGATCAGGATCGTTTTCATGTCTCTTCTGCCTCAAGTTCAAGCGGCGCCGGGGCAACGCGCAGATCGTCGATGCGCAACTGCCCCGCCGGTTTCGACAGCCGGTTGCGCACCACCCAGTGAAGCCGGGTTTCGGCGCGGGTGATGGCCACGTAAGCCAGCCGTTTCCAGAGCGGTTGCCCGGCCTCGGTCCGGCCCATGCGCGAGGCGGCGTAGAGGTCCGGCGCAAAGACCTGCACATCGTTCCACTGGCTGCCCTGGGCCTTGTGGATCGTCACCGCCGCCCCGTGCAGGAAGGTTGCGCCCATGCGGGCGGCGAAGGGGATGAACGGTTCTTCTTCATCCGGCTTCTCGATCTTGACGATCGAGGCGGCGCTGACCTGCGGGTCTTCGGCGCCAATGACATGCAGTCGCGAAAAACCCGGCTTGCGACCGGGGCCGAGGTAGATCACCTGCGCGCCCTTGATGAGCCCGCGGGCCTCCAGGTCGAGGCGTTTCTTGCGGTGTTTGAGTGGCAGTTCGATCCCGTCGCAGATCAGCGGCTCACCTTCGAGCAGTTCGGTCTCCGGCGCGCCATAGACGGACCGGAACGCATTGATGAGGCGAATGCGGGTGGCGTTGCGCCAGACGAGCACGGGAGAGCGGGCCATGAGGTCAACCTCGACCCGCTGGGCCATGACCACGCGGTCATCGCGCGCGGCGGCCTCTTCGACCATCCGCTCGAACCCATGGAAATCGAGGGTGGGATCGGCCAGGGCATGGGCAAGATCGAGGATCGGGTTATCCGCGTCCTGACGGTGCACGCGGTGCAGTTCGAGCTTGGCAGGGGCGGGCAGCGTGTCGAAGACCATGGAGCCCGATTGATTGACCGGGGCGAGCTGCGCCGGGTCGCCAAAGAGCAGGAGCGTCGGGAAGATCTCCTTGAGGTCGTCGAATTGCTTGTCATCGAGCATCGACGCCTCATCCACGAAGCCCACGTCAAGCGGCTCTTCGCGCCGTTTCCAGCCGGTGATGAAATCCGACCCGCGCAGGCCAGCGGCCGCCAGCGCCCCGGGGATCGACTTGTTGGTCTGATAAAACGCATGGGCCCGGTCAAGCGCCACATCGGTCAGTCCTTCGATTTCGGGGCGCTCGCCCTGCCCGGCCAGCCATTCGGCGATCTTTTCGTATTCCGGGTCGTAGACCGGCGTGTAGAGGATGCGGTGGATGGTTGTTGCCGGGACACCGCGCATCCGGAGGACCGAGGCGGCCTTGTTGGTCGGGGCAAGAATGGCAAGTGTCCGGCGGTCCCGGCGCCGCCGCCCCTCGTAATCGCCCGAGACCACATCGACCCCAGCCTCTTCGAGCGCATGGTAGAGCGCCGCCAGCAACAGGGTCTTGCCCGATCCGGCCTTGCCCACAACGGCCATGACACTGTCCTTGCCGTCGCGCGGCGGGGTCAGCAGGCTGTCGTCGAGATCAATTCCGGCGCTGCGCAACATGGCCGAAATGCGGTCATGGGCCTCGGCCTGATCGTCGGAGAAGGCGAGAGTGGATTCAGACATGGCGCGACCCTACAGCCGCGCCCTGCCAGTGGCCAGTACCTGCGTGCGGGTTCAGGCGCTGGCGCGACCCAGGCCGCTCTGGTGCAGGGGGGCGTGGGACATCTGCCGATAGGGATGGCCGGGCTGATTGGGGCCGAAACTGGCGTTGAACCACGCCTCGGACTGTTCCGGCGTGATCCCGGCGCGCCGGGCAACCTTTGCGCGGGCCTCGTCGGTGAACTCCCAAAGCCCGACACTGATCCGGTCGCGGCCTTCGCCTTCGGAGCCCACGATTTCGGGCGAGGATCCGATGGCGCGGTAAATCCGGACCATGCGGGCATCGAAGACACCGACATAATGCTTGATCGCGAAATTGCGCATGATCTCCCCCCCGGCGAGCATCAATGCGGCGGCCAACTGGGACCCGGCATTGGGCGAGAGGCAGAAACGGGTGCATTCCCAGATCAGCGGGCTGGTGATATGCACGCCGTTGTTGAGGTGGCTGAAGTAATCGTTGACCATGGTCGAGCCGGTGGTCGGCAAAAGGCGCATGGAGCCGCCATGGGTGCCGTCCTCGTTTTCCCAGATCACGTAGAGAGGGTTGAGGCTGTCATAATCGTCGCGCTCATGGCCCGCCTCATCGACACTGACCTCCCAGCCCAGCCGTTCCTTGAACTGATCGGCGCGGTCCTGAAACATGGTTTCCGAAAGCATCGGGTGTTTGTGAAGGTCGTTTCCATAGATGTAGCGAAGCATTGGCGTCCCCTTTTCTGGTTTTCGCGACCAAAAATGGGGGGCGTGTGTTAACGGGCTGTCGGAGGAGCGCACGGTGCGTAAAGAGTTTCCCGCGGCCGTTCCGGGCGGCGCGGCGGGGTTTCATGCGCCATGGCCCCGGCCCGCCCGGGACCGAAATCTGGGCGGCCTCAGATGACGATCAGGCCGCGGGTCAGGGCGCGGGCGACCGCATGTACGGTGTTCATCGCACCCAGCTTGAAACGCGCCGATTCGATATAGACCCTGAGGGTGTGTTCCGAGATCGTGAGCGTTTCGGCCACCTGTGCGCGGCTGTACCCCATCGCCAGAAGCGTGATCGCGTCGATCTCCCTCGGGGAGAGGGGCTGCGATGGTTCGGGCTTGCGGTCAGGTTCAAAATCCAGCGCCTTTTGGTTGAAGTAATGCGCGATCAGGATCAGGTGACGGCGGTTTTCCTCGGTAAAGGACGCCCAGGCATCATCATCGCAATTGTGGCTGACAGTGTAGAGAGCGAATTGTCCATTGGGTCCACGGACAGGCACGGAAAAACCTTGGTTTCCAACGCCATAGTCGATTGCTTCCTGCTGAAAAGCGCGGGCGGCCTTGCTGGACCAGTCCAGACGTTTCCAGTCCACGGGGTGAAATCTCTGATAGCAGCCCTGAATGACCGGATCGATTCGCAGGTATTCCTTTTCAAGATAACGCTGCACCCATTCCTGCGAATAGGTGCCGCATCCGTATTGATCGCCGGCGCCACTGACCCAGTGATACACCATGTGATCGACTTTGAAGTATTCCCGTAGACGTTCAATGGCCGTTTGCAGGCCGCTCAGTTCAGAGGCGCCTTCCAAGGCCTCCAATATTGTATCCAGCCGCATAGGCGGGGCCGCGTTCATCGGCAGTCGTTCCTTCCCCAGTCAACGCCAGCTCACTTGCAGCTACCAGCCGTGTATCATCCAGCTGTTCAGCCAAGACAGCCAGCCCGTTTTGTTGAGCGAATGTCTTAAGATCGGCAAGAACGTCGAGTATCCATTCGTTTTGCATGTCTAGCCTCGTTAACTGTGGTTAATGAAAAGTTAACACAACTATAACATGTTAAGATTTTGTTTCGTATTCGCGGATTTTAACTCCCCAAAAATAGCGAGGGGCCTAAATTCAGGATCGTTTCCCCGTCAGATCAGTGGGTTCTGCGCGACCAGATCAACCACTAAAGGCCACTTCGAAGAGTGATTCGGTTGTATTATACAACCCCAAATTGTTTTTCGTGCAAGTCTATTCTTGCATGAACAAAATCTGCGGGGCATCTGCCGGGTTGGGTCGTTCTAGGGGGATCGGCGCAGGCTCAGTTCGCGCATGTCCCGTCCTTGAAGCACCGTTTCACCGTGTTCAGCATCGCCCCGGTCGGTTCGGCAAAATCGAAACCACCGCAAGGGTTCACGGCCAGCATGTAGCCGTCATCGGTAATCTGCAGAAACGAAAGATACTCGGTCCCCGACACAGCCCTGCCACACCATGGGCCAAGACACATGGCGCGCAGGGTAATGGGGCGGTCGAAATCGGTCTTGAACCCGGACTTGGACAAGGATTTGCCGCGGAGCCGGGCCGGGATATCGGTTTGCGGCGGGGTCTGATCCTGTCGGTCCATGTCGACCTCGGGCAGCTTGCCTTCGTCAAACTCGAGCGTGCCATGCACAATGATGTATCGCTCGCTGGCCGCGACGGCGTCGTTGAAGCTGGTCGCCACATCCATCGGCAGGCACGAAAGCGAAAGTGCGGGGCCTGCGGCAAATGAAAGAACGAGAGGAAGAACAAGGCGTCTCATAGAAACTCTCCAAACTGATCCAGAACACTTCGGTAAACATCGCGCTTGAACGGCACGATTCGCGCAACCAATTCATCCGGCGGCAACCATCGCCATTCGGAAAACTCGGGATGGTCGGTGGCGATGTTGACGTGAGTGTCGGCCCCCAGGAACCGCATCAACACCCATTTCTGTTCCTGCCCGCGAAACCGTCCTTTCCAGATCTTCGGCACCAGGTCATGCGGCAGGTCATAGGGAATCCAGTCGCGCGTTTCGGCCTCGATGCGGACCAACTCGGCGCTGACGCCGGTTTCTTCCCCAAGCTCCCGCAACGCGGCCTCCCGAGGCGTTTCACCTGGGTCGATACCACCCTGCGGCATTTGCCAGGCGGCGGTGTTGTTGTCGATGCGCTGGCCGACAAAGACTTGTCCCCCGCTATTGACCAGCATCACGCCCACGCAGGGCCGGTAGGGCAGTTTCGCGATCTCTTCGGGGGTCATTCGGGCATCCGGTTGATGGTATTGGCAAAGACATAAGGGTTTGCCCGCAGCCATACCAGAGCACCGGCAGCTTTGCGCGCATTTTGCTCGGGCACGCGCAACAAAAAAGCGCCGCAACCCGGAGGCAGCGGCGCTTGCAGGATGGCTTGTCCCTTGAGCTTACTCGGCGCCGTTCAGCGCGGTCAGCCCTTTGAGGATGTCGATGGCATAGGCCAGCTGATAATCATCCTCGCGCAGCTTTGCGGCCTCTTCGGCGCGGGCGTTATCTTCTTCGATCTGACGGATTTCGTCTTCGCTGAGGCTGTCATTGTTGAGCCGTCCGCGCAGGTCGGCTTCGGACCGGAAGCCGCGTTCGTTCTCGGCATCCTCATCTTCGGACTCGGGGGCGCGGCGCGGCTGTTCGACGACGATATCAGGGGATACGCCAAGCGCCTGGATCGAGCGGCCCGATGGCGTGTAGTACCGCGCGGTGGTCAGGCGCATCGCGCCATCGCCACGCAGCGGCATCACGGTCTGAACCGATCCCTTGCCGAAGCTCTTGGTGCCAACCACGATGGCCCGGCGATGATCCTTGAGCGCACCGGCCACGATTTCGGAGGCACTGGCCGAGCCGCCATTGATCAGCACCACGATTGGTTTGCCCTCGGCCAGATCGCCCGGCGTGGCATTGAACCGGTCGCCGTCTTCGGGATTGCGGCCCCGGGTGCTGACGATTTCACCCTTTTCAAGGAAGGCGTCCGAGACACGGATCGCCTGGGTCAGCAACCCACCCGGGTTGTTGCGCAGGTCAAGCACGACGCCGCGGATGTTATCGAGCCCGCCGGCCTCTTCGACCTGCTCTTTCAACCCGGCTTCAAGGTTCTTGAAGGTCTGGTCATTGAAGGTCGTGACCCGGAGGATCACGGTGTCCTGTTCGGTGCGGGTGCGCACCGCGGTCAGCTTGATGGTGTCGCGGATGATCGACACGTCGAAGGGTTCGACCTCGCCTTCGCGCACGACGGTGATGACGATCTCGCTGCCCACGGGGCCGCGCATCAGGTCGACCGCTTCGTCGAGGGTCAGGCCCAAGACGCTTTCATTGTCCACGTGGGTGATGAAGTCACCCGACTCGATCCCGGCCTCGTCCGCGGGGGTGCCATCAATAGGCGAGACGACCTTGACGAAACCGTCTTCCTGCGTGACCTCGATGCCGAGCCCGCCGAATTCGCCGCGTGTCTGAACCCGCATATCAGCGGCATCGTCGGGCGACAGGTAGCTGGAATGCGGATCAAGCGAGGTGAGCATGCCGTTGATCGCTGCTTCGATCAGGTCGGCCTCATCCACCTCTTCGACATATTGCGATCGGATGCGCTCGAAGATGTCACCGAAAAGGTCAAGCTGTTCATAGACATTGGTGGTCTTGGCGGCTTCCTGAGCCAGCAATGGGCCCGCGACCTGCGTCGTTACCACGACACCTGTCAGGGTTCCGGCCGCAGCGGCCATCAGGAATTTTTTCATCACGCAGTCATCCTTCGTCAGTCTTGAACCACTCAGCCGGGTCCACAGATGTATTGTCTTGTCTCACCTCTATATAGAGGGTTTCCGTCTGGCCGGTAGCCGTTTCCTGCCCGTCGCGTGGCAATAAAGCGCCGGGGTCAGGATCATTTCCGCCCATCAGCCCGACCGGCGATCCGGCGGAAAGGACCTGTCCTGCCTGACCATAGACCACGTCGAGCCCCGCAAACACCAGCAGAATCCCTGCCTGCGGCTCGAGGATGGTCACATTTCCGTAATCCAGCAGCGGACCCGTGTAGCGCAGCGTTGCCGCGGTGGGCGTAATGACCAGGGCGCGGGGGCGGGTGGCCATCACGATCCCGGGCCGCGCGATGCCCGCGGCATCGGCCTCCCCGGCGCGGCGCAGGATGCGGCCTTTGACCGGCAGCGGCAGCGCGCCCTTGCGATCGAGGATATCAGGCAGGGTGCTGGCGCTTTCTTCGGTTGCGATCTGGCTGAGGCCGCTGGCAAACCCTTCAAGCGTTTCGGTCGAAGCGATCAGCAGGGCGGTCTTGACCGGGTCGGCGGTGAAGCGTTGCGGCAGGTCGGTGCGGTCGGCAATCGCCTTGCTCAGCGCGGTCCGCGCTTCTTGCGCACCGTCAAGGCCTTGTTGCAGCCGGTCAGCGGCGCTCTGCTGCAAGGCACGCAGCACGCTGACCTCCTGCAACTTGTCGCGCAGTTCGGAAACGCGGGTATTCAGTGCGGGGGTTACATCGGCCAGGATCATGCCGGATCGGGCAGTGCCTACCGGGCCGGACGGATGCAGAAGCAGCACCGGCGATGGGGCGCTGCCCATGGATTGCAGAACGCCCAGCAGTTTCGAAATCTCGTCCTCGCGAGACTGCAACTCCCGGTTCAGGACCTCTTCGCGGATGGCCGCGCGGCGCAGCCCGTCGCGCATCGCCTCCAACCCGTTTTCAAACGCCTGGATGGTCTCGGTCAGGGCCTTGACCCGGTCCCGCGCGCCTTCGGCCTCGTCAAGCTGGACGCCCGCCGCTGCCAGGCGGTCGGCGGCGGCGCGGGCGGCCTCTGCGGCGCCGTTGTCTTGCGCCAGGGCCGGTGCCGTCATCAGGCCGACCGCGAGAACACCCGCGATCAGCCGCATGAAATCAGGTTCCGGCCGGTCATCTCAGGCGGCGTTGGCAGGTCCATCAGATCCAGAAGCGTCGGCGCCAGATCCGCAAGGCGTCCGGTCTTCAGCCGCGCCTCCGCCGGGCCGCCTAGCAGGATCACCGGCACTGGGTTCAGGGTATGCGCGGTATGCGGTTTGCCGGTATCCGGGTCGATCATCACCTCGCAATTGCCGTGATCGGCGGTCACGATCATCGCGCCACCGGCCTGTTCCAGTGCGGCAACCACCCGACCCAACCCCTGATCGACGGCTTCGCAGGCGGCTTTGGCGGCCTCGAGGTCACCGGTATGGCCAACCATGTCGGGGTTGGCATAATTGACGACGATCAGGTCATAGCCCTTTTCAATGGCCGCCACGAAATGATCGGTCACTTCCGGCGCGGACATCTCGGGTTGCAGGTCATAGGTGGCGACCTTGGGGGAGTTGGCGAGGTAGCGGTCTTCGCCAGGCTCCGGGGCCTCCTTGCCGCCGTTGAGGAAGAAGGTCACATGGGGGTATTTCTCGGTCTCGGCGGAATGATACTGCGTACGGCCCTGTTTGCCGACCCATTCCGCCAGGGTGTTTTCCGGCCGTTCATCGGGAAAGATGCAATCCATGTAGCTCGCATGGCGGCGGGAATACTCGGTAAATCCGCTGACAATCGCGAAATCCGGGCGGGGGCCGGTGTCAAACGCATTGAAATCAGGGTCAGCGAAAGTGGCGAGGATTTCCCGGGCGCGATCGGCCCGGAAGTTGAGACACAAGATGCCATCGCCATCCTGCATGCCGGTATAATCGCCCAGCACGCGCGGCTTGATGAATTCGTCCGTGCGGCCCTTGCCATAGGCATTGTCAATCGCGTCCGAGGCGGTGTCAGCGGTATAGCCCTTGGCGTTGGCCAGTGCCTGGAACGCCAGTTCCACGCGGTCCCAGCGATTGTCGCGATCCATAGCGTAATAGCGCCCCGACACCGTGGCGATAAGGGCGTTCTCCGGCAGCGCGTCGCGCAGTTCCTCAAGGTAGGTCTTGGCGGAAATCTGTGCCACGTCGCGCCCGTCGGTGAAGGCGTGGATTGCCACGCGCAACCCGTGATCGGTCAGGGCCCGTGTTGCCGCGATCATGTGGTCGATATGGCTGTGAACCCCGCCATCGGACAACACGCCCAGAAGATGCGCGGTGCCGCCGGTGGCCTTGAGCTTGCCCGCGAACCGTTGGATGCCGGGCAGCGTGGCGAAACTGCCGGTGCGAATGGCCTGGTCGATGCGGCGCAAATCCATCTCGACCACGCGGCCCGCGCCGATATTCATATGCCCCACCTCGGAATTGCCCATCTGCCCTTCCGGCAGGCCGACATCGGGTCCATGGGTGACGAGCGTCGCGTTCGGGCAAGTCGCCATCAACCGGTCGAAAGTTGGGGTTGCGGCCAACAGGGGTGCATTGCCTTCGGACGTGTCCGAAAGGCCCCAGCCATCGAGAATGCACAGGACGACGGGTTTGGGTGTTGTCATGACTGCTCCTGCCTGAAGCGTTGTGCGAGCCACCGGCCTCCTTTTCTGCGTTGAAATCCGCGATTTCGGGCAGCGTCGGGTGAGCCAGGTTTTTCGGACAGCGCCGTATTGCGCGCCTTCTAACGCCAATGGGGTGCAGGGTGAACAGCGTTTGCGTTAACACCGGGTGTTTTCCCGTCACGATGCAGCAATGTAACCTCAGGGGTCCCGCTCATACACGGATTGAACATAGGCGTTGGCATCGTCGATCATCTCTTCGGCGATCGAAAACGGTGTCGGCCAGGGCGGGTCAAGCGTCGCTTCGACCTCGCCGCCATGAAACTCAAGCTCGGGATGGTGTTTGGCGGTGATGCGCCGCATGCGTTCGTTTTCGTTGAGGAAGAGAACATGCAGGAGTTTCATGCCGCGGTTGCGCGCGGCGGTCACGATACGCTCGAAAAGCGCGCTGCCGATCCCTTGCCCCTGCCATCCGGGTTCGACGGAAAGCGCAATTTCGGCATCCGACATCCAACCCGGGCGTGCGCTGCGCAATTCACCGATGGCGCGCAGCTTACCGTCGCGAAACGCCCCGAATGCAATCGGATCATCGTCGAAGAAATGCGTGGCATATCGCCCGATCAGATCGTCATTGAGAAAGCTACCGAACCGCGCCCGGCGGGTCGGTTGATCCAGGCGCAGGAAATGTGCGGCAATCTCGGTCAAATCATACCGCCGCAGTTTGCGCATGCTGTTTCTTGCGGATGTCGGTCGGAAATACATGGTCTTAGGCTCCTTGTCGCGTCCGGATCTAACCGGGCAAGGTGACCTCCCATGATTAAGGTAATGCTGCACCGCAGCGCGTTCCATACCCAATTCCACGGATCAGCGAAAATGTGATCCGTCGCGGGTATCCGCCTGCTGCTCAGGTGCGGTGGTAAGGGCCGCCTGCTAGGATCGTGGCTGCGCGGTAGAGCTGCTCGGATAGCATCACCCGCGCCAGCATATGCGGCCAGACCATCTGACCGAAGGACAGCTTGATATCGGCGCGATCTCGCAGATCGGGGGCAATCCCGTCGGCGCCGCCAATCACGAAGGCCACATCACCGCGCCCGTCATCGCGCCATCCCGCCAGTTTTTTCGCGAATTTCGGAGAACTCAGAAGTTGCCCGCGCTCATCCAGTGCCACGATCACGGCGCCTTTTGGAATAGCGCGTTCCAACAATGGGGCCTCAGTCGTCATGCCGCCCCCCTTGCGGTCCTCGACCTCGTGCACCGTCGCAGGGCCGAGCCCCAGCGCACGGCCCGTCCGGTCAAAACGGGTAAGATAGTCGTCAAGCAAGTCGCGCTCGGGCCCGGCGCGCAGCCGGCCAACAGCGCAGATATGGAGGCGCATTCAGGCCTGAGTGGCGGCGGCTTCCCCGGCGGGCAGCCACATTTTCTCAAGCTGGTAGAACTCGCGAACCTCGGGGCGGAAGACATGGACAATCACGTCGCCCGTGTCGATCAGCACCCAATCGCCCGCATCCTTGCCCTCGACTTTGGACTGCACGCCAAGATCATGCTTGAGCCGGTCAACAAGTTTCTCGGCAATCGCGGCCACCTGACGGGTCGAACGGCCCGAACAAATGACCATGTAATCGCCAATTGCCGATTTGCCGCGCAGATCAATCTCTACCACGTCTTCGGCCTTGTCTTCGGTCAGTGAGGTCAGGATGCGCGCAAGCTGCGTTTCGCTGTTTGCGCTCTTTGCAGGGGCCATTACCGGCGCCCCATTGTCAGCGGCTGGTGCCGCGTCAACAGTAAAAGACAGGACATTGTCCTCCTCTCTAGCGCACCGTCAAAGCCCCGGTGCCGGACATGATCCAAAGTTAACAATCCATTTATGAAGTTTCAATGAATGGCTGCGAACGGTGGCCGGACATCGCGCAAATGTGCGCTAAAAACATCATGTTGCAATATTTTGTGACAAGAAAAGGGCCGTCAGCCGGATTGCGCCTGTGCCGGACCTTGTTCGTCGGGTTCGGCAGGAGCTTGCCCATCGTCGTCGTCGAGCAGGCGAACCTCCCGCTGCGGGAAGGGGATCGAGATGTCATTTTCCGCAAACGTATCCCAAAGCGCCAGGTACACATTGCCGCGGATGTTGGTGAGCCCCCCGGTCGGATCCGAGATCCAGAAGCGCAGGATATAGTCGACGCTGCTGTCGCCAAAACCCACGATGTGACAGACCGGCGCCTTGAAGCTCAGCACCCGGTCCACGCCCTTGGCGGCGGCGATGGCGAGTTTGCGGACCTGATGCGGGTCGCAGCCATAGGAGGTGCCAAAATAGATATCGAGCCGCACGAAATCGTTGGAATGGGACCAGTTGACCACCTGTCCGGTAATCAGATCCTCGTTCGGGATCAGGTATTCGCGGCCATCGCGGGTGACGACAGACACATACCGCGCGCCGAGCGAATTGATCCAGCCGAAGGTCTCGCCCAAGGAAATCACGTCGCCGGGTTTGATCGACTTATCCATCAGTATGATCACGCCGGAGACGAGGTTCGACACGACCTTTTGCAGGCCAAAGCCAAGGCCCACACCGATCGCACCGGAGAGAACCGCGAGGCCGGTCAGGTCAACGCCAACCGCCCTGAGGCCGATGAAGAATGCGGCACCATAAAGCAGGACCTGCAGGAACTTGACCGCCAGCACCTGCATCGATGGCGAGATATCCTTGTTTGATTTGATCTGCGCGCTGCTGGTGCGCGAGATGAAACGAGCCAGGAAAAAGAGCGAGCTGATGACGATGATGGCCTGCAGGACCAACCAGACAGAGAAGCGGGATTCACCGACATTTATCGCGGCATCATCCAGTAATTCCTGTGCCTCACTGGAGAGATCAAGGATGATGAGCGTCACCCAGATCCAGCCGCCATAGCGCACCACCGTGCGGACGAGGCCATTCGAGATGAGTCGCGTCAGCAGGGCGATCAGGAGCCACGCCGTGGCCAGGCTTGCGAAGACATTCAGGAGGTAAGATCGGCTGGGCCAGGTGAATTCCTGCATCAGCCAGACGATCGGCCACATCAACAGGACAAAGACAATCAGGCGAATCCGACGTTGCAGCAGCACCCCGAGGCGCATCCGCCATTTCGGCCAGCCTTCGCGGGTACGTAGCCATTCGCGGATGCGCGGGCCGAGGACATAGGCGATGCAGTAAGCGGCCGCGTAGGCGCCGACGGCAATCGCGATCTGATAGGCGTTCCACGGGCGCATCAGCCCGTCCACGAATACCTGGGCATGTCCCCACAAGCTCTGGGCGAACTCCTGAGCGTCCTGCGCGATCTCGACTGTTTCCGGTTCCATTACCTCACTCTTGCACGGGCGGACCATCGCAACAAGCCCGGCTGGACAGTACTGGCGAACTGGCCTTTCTTGGTGGCGCAACACGGAGGATTCGCATGACAACCGCGCTGGTGACCCATCCCATCTGCCTTGAACATGTCAACCCGCCGGGCCACCCGGAACAGGTCGCGCGGCTCGAACGTATTCTGGCCGCGCTGGATGGCAAGACGTTGGAGCGGGTCAAGGCACCGATGGCCGCCGAAGACGACCTGCTGCTGGTGCATCCGCGCGAGTATATCGAGATGATCCGCGACGCGGCCCCGGCCGAGGGCTGGGCACAGCTTGATGGCGATACGTTCATGTCGCCCGGCACGCTCGAGGCCGCGCACCGGGCGGCGGGTGGTGCCGTTCGTGCCGTCGATCTGGTCATGGCGGGGGAGGTCGCCAATGCTTTCGTGGCCTGCAGGCCGCCCGGACACCATGCCGAGACATCGACGCCCATGGGCTTTTGCTTTTTCGGCACTGTCGCGATTGCGGCCAAACACGCGCTTGAACATCACGGGCTGAACCGCGTGGCGATCGTGGATTTCGACGTGCATCACGGCAATGGGACGCAGGATCTCGTCGAGGCCGACCCACGGATCCTGTTTTGCTCAACCCATCAATCGCCGCTCTTTCCCGGCACCGGCCATGCGCATGAAAACGGCGTGGCCAACAATGTGGTGAATGTGCCGCTCGCCGATGGCACCGGCAGCGCGACGTTTTGCGATGTTATGGATAACGTCGTTCTGCGGGCGGTCGATCAGTTCAAGCCCGAGCTTATCATCGTCTCCGCCGGTTTCGATGCACACGCGGCCGACCCGCTGGCGGGCATGCGTTTGACCGAGAGTGATTTCGCCTGGATCACCGACCGCATCTGCGATCTTGCCGAAGCGCATTGCAAGGGGCGGGTCGTCTGTAGCCTTGAGGGCGGATATGACCTCGATGCACTGGCGGCCAGTGTGGCGGCGCATGTGGATGTGCTGATCCGGCGCGGGGATGGCTGACGCGGGCTAGGTCGCGTCGAACCGCTTGCGGGCGGCGCTTTCCTGCAACAGCCACTTGGCGACGACCTCGCTTTCGCCGGGCGAGGTGCTCCCCTGACGGGTCAGCAGATAGTAGCCGTGGTTCGTGCGGACATATTCCGCGTCGAGCGGCCGGATCAGGTTGCCGGACCGCAGGTGATGATCCACAAGGTGGCCCCAGCCCAAGGAAATACCCAAACCGTCAATGGCCGCCTGAATCGCCAGCGGATAGGTGTTCACGAAGGTGGAGTGGCGCACCTTGTCCGGGTCATGACCCTTATGCGCCAGCCAGGTTTTCCAGTTCAGCCACTCCGTATGATTGTTGCTGACCTCGATCAGCGCGTGGTTCATGAGCGTGGCGGTGTCCGCGATGGTGTCGTGGTTATTCAGATAGGTCGGCGCGCAGACGGGAAAAACCGTTTCGCCGAAGAGGAGCCTGGCGTTGAAGCCGGGCCAGTTGCCATCCCCCCTCAGGATCGAGAGATCGAAATTGTCTGTGAGGCATTCGGCATCCTGATCGCTCGACATAAGAGAGATCGTGATGTTGCGGTTTGCCTGCCTGAACTTGCGCAGTCTCGGCATTAACCAGAGGGATGAGACCGAGTTGGTGGCCGACATGCGCACCGTCGCCGGCGCGTGATCGGTCATCATCTCCTCGGAGATGCGGGCGATGCCGTTCAGCGCGGGCGTGACACCGTTGAGCAATTTGCGCCCCTGTTCCGTCAGGCGGACCGACCTGTGGCCGCGAACGAAGAGCGCGCAATCAAAATGCTGCTCGAGGAGTTTCATCTTCCGGCTGATCGCGGTTTCGCTGACGTTCAGTTCCTTCGCGGTCGCGGCAAAACTCTCAAGCTCGGCGGCCACCTGAAAGGTGATCAGGTAATCCAGTCGTGGCAGCGCAGAGCGATTTTTCAGCATTGTCTTTCGATTCAGGCGGCGCGGGAAAAGCTCCTGCCGAGGAAAACTAGTGCTGATCACCTTCTTTGCCAAACTTTTTGTTGGGCAAAGCAAAAGTTTTTTAGAATCACGCCCGCAAAATTAATGCGCCATACTGAAGGTCTAAAAACAGGCGCCCGGACTGCAGGGGTGCCTCCAAAACGCTAATGGGGAGTTAGTATGAAAACCACAATCCTTATGACGGCATCTGCGCTGGCCCTGGCCACGGCAACCGTATCCTATGCGGCGGACAGTTCGGATCCGATCGTCATCCCGATCCACAACTGGTCCAGCCAGATCGTGATGAGCAACGTCGTTGGCCAGATCCTTGAGCAGAACGGCAACAACGTCGAATTCGTCACAACCGACAGCCAGGCGGTCTACGAGTCGATCCGCCTCGGTGACGTGACGCTTGAACTCGAAGTCTGGGAAGGCGCCTTTGGTGCATCGTTCCGTGCCGCTCTCGAAAAGGGTGGGATCGTCGACGTGGGTGACCATGACGCGGTCACGCGCGAAGACTGGTGGTACCCGATGTGGACCAAGGACGCTTGCCCGGGTCTGCCCGATTGGAAGGCTCTGAATGACTGTGCCAGCGTCTTTGCCACGGCAGAAACAGGGGACAAGGGCCGCTATCTTGACGGGCCGGTTGATTGGTTGAAGCACGGTAAAGAGCGTGTCGAAGCCCTTGGTATGGACTTCGTAGTTATCAACGCCGGATCGGCTGCGGCACTCTGGGCAGAAATCGGTGCGGCAGAAGCCGACAAGAAGCCGGTTGTTGTCTTCAACTGGACGCCGAACTTTGCCGAGGCCGTTTGGCCCGGTGAGTTTGTCGAGTTCCCGGCCTGGGAAGATGGCTGTGACAAAGATCCGGCCGTGGGTCCGAACCCGGATGCGCTTTATGACTGTGGCAACCCGGCGACCGGTTACCTGAAAAAGGCCGCGTGGGAAGGCATGGAAGAGAAATGGCCGAGCGCATATGGCATCCTCGAGAAGATCTCTTTCACCAACCCGCAGATCGCCGAAATGGCCAAGCTGGTTGATGTCGACGAGATGGAGCCCGATGAAGCCGCCGAAGTCTGGCTCGAAGAGAACCCGGATGTCTGGAAGGGCTGGTTGAGCTCTGGCAGCTAAGACGGTTTTTTGATCTGCCCGGAGGAATTATCCGGGCAGGTCGCACCCACCCTTTTACGATTGCCCGTCCGCCATTGGTTTCGGGCGGGTCTTCCAACCCAGGCAGGCAATTTCGTCACCTTGGCCTGTGACTTCCAAGGAAGGAAGCCTCCAGAATGAGCGACTCCACACCCGTTATTTCATGCAAGAATGTGTGGAAACTATTCGGCCCGAACCCCAAGCAATACTTGGCAGATATGGCGCCGGGCCGCAGTTTCGACGAAATCCGTGCCGACGGATACATCGCCGGCGTCAAGGATGTCTCGGTCGAGGTCGGCCGTGGAGAGATGCTGGTCATCATGGGCCTTTCGGGGTCCGGCAAATCAACCCTGGTGCGCTGCTTCTCGCGGTTGCATGACATCACCGGCGGGACCATCGAAGTCGATGGCCAGGACATTGGCGAGTTGGATGAAAACGGCCTGATCGAGATGCGCCGCAACAAGATGGGCATGGTATTTCAGTCCTTCGGCCTGCTGCCGCACCGGACGGTGCTTGATAACGTGGCCTTCCCGCTTGAGATGCGCGGGCAGGACAGACATGACCGGCGCGAGCGCGCGCTTGAGGTCATCAAACTGGTTGGCCTTGAGGGCCGCGAAGAGTATTTCCCGCGTGAGCTTTCGGGTGGACAGCAGCAGCGCGTTGGCATCGCGCGAAGCCTGGCGATTGAGCCTGACATCTGGTTCCTGGACGAACCGTTCTCGGCTCTCGACCCGCTCATTCGCCGTGAGATGCAGGATGAGTTCCTGCGCCTGCAGGAGATGCTGGGCAAGACCATCGTCTTCATTACCCATGATTTCGACGAGGCCCTGCGCCTCGCCGACCGGATCGCGATCATGAAAGACGGCGCGGTCGAGCAATGCGACACGCCGGATCAGATCGTGCTGAACCCGCAGACGCCTTATGTTGAGAAGTTCACCGAAGAGATCGAGAAATCGCGTGTGGTTCACGCGCGGGTGTTGGCGAACCCGGTGAACGGGACCGCCCCCGAGGGCGAGCCGGTGCGCGCCGGGCATACCATCCTGCAACTCGCGCGGCAGTTGGTGAACGATGCGCGTGAGGAACTCCCGGTGGCCAACAAGAAAGGCGAGTTGATCGGCGTCATGAACCGCCAGGAGGCCTTGGATGTACTCCTTGGAAAAGACACCTAATGGCCGATATCGCAACGAAAATTGACACGGACACACCGGGGCTGCCCCCGATGCGCATCGTGCAGCTTATGGTCGGTCTGGCGTTGGTATTGACCTTGGCGCGACCGGTTCTGCCTGATTTCCTTGTTCGTCTGCCGGAAAGCTGGATACCGCCCCTGGCGGATTGGCTCGATTATTTCTTCAATGTGATCGTGATCGAAACCCTCCGTATCAACGAATTGACGCGCTGGTTCGCCGAAGGGCCGCTTGATTTCATGCTGGGGTTCACCGCGAACCTGCTTGAAGGCAAACACCGCTGGCCCTTCGTTGGCCCGCTGCCATGGTCCTGCGTGGCGGCAGTGGCCGCCGTGATCGGCTATTACCTGGGCGGCTGGCGTTTTGCGCTTCTGGGCGGTGGCACATTTGTCTGGACCGCGATGGTGGGGCAGTGGAAGATCGCGATGCAAACCTTGTCGGTTTTGGCCGTTGCCGCGCCGCTGGCGTTTTTCATCGGCCTGCTGATGGGGATTGCGGCGTGGAAGTGGAACTGGTTCGACCGGGCGGTCAAACCCTTCCTCGCCATCCTGCAGACCATTCCGTTCTTTACCTACCTCCTGCCCGCGGTGATCTTCTTCAAGGTGGGTCCGACGGCGGGCGCCATTGCGACCACGATCTATGCGATACCGCCAATGGTCCTGATGACGGCGCTTGGCCTCAAGAAGGTCTCGCCCGAGATCGTTGAGGCGGGCAAGATGTCGGGTTCGACGCGCTGGCAGATGCTGACCAAGGTCTACATTCCCTCTGCCCGGACCGAGATTCTCGTGGGCGTCAACCAGGTCATCATGCTCTGTCTGGCGATGGTCGTTCTGACCGCCTTCATCGGAATGCCGGGGCTGGGTGGTAAACTCCTGGCGATGATGAACAGCTTCAAACTGGGCCGTTCGTTTGAGATCGGGGTGACCATCGTGCTCGTGGCGGTGATGCTCGACCGGTTCTCCAAGGCGTGGGTGGTCAAACTGCCCGAACATCATGAACGCGGCACATCGTGGTTCGTGCGTCACAAATACCTGGTGGCGGCGGTGGTGGGTTTCGTGGCCTTCCTGCTGATTGCGCAATTTGTCGAGATCCTCGACAAGGTTGGCCGTCGGCAATCCCTGTCGATGGGTAAGGAAATGGATGCGCTGATCAAGGGCTTCCTTGCCATTGATGCGGTGCAGGCCATCACCGGTTGGATGCGCTATTTCCTGAATGTCTGGGTGCTGATTCCCTTCCGTAATGCGCTTCTCTACATACCGACGCCCGCTTTCATCCTGCTGGTCGTGTCCTTCGCCTATTGGCTGGGCGGCAAACGGCCCGCGATCTTCGCGGCGACCTTCTTTACGATCGTGGCGTTCAGCGGTTGGTGGGACCGGTCGGTCATCACGCTCTATTCGGTGATCTCGGCGGTGATCCTGTCGATGTTCATCGGTATCCCGCTGGGCATCTTCGCCTCGCGGAGCGAGAAATGGTCAACCCGTATCCTGCTTCTGTGCGATACGGCGCAAACCTTCCCAAGCTTCATCTACCTCCTGCCGGCGATCATGCTCTTTGGTGTGTCGGACGTGACCGTGGTCCTGTCGATCGTGATCTTCACCACCGTGCCGCTCACGCGCTACACCATCGAAGGCTTGCGCAACGTGCCGGGGGAGATGACCGAGGCGGCGGACATGTCCGGTGCCACGAAACGGCAAAAACTGCTTAGCGTGCAGTTGCCCCTGGCGCTGCCGACCATGGCGGTGGGCTTCAACCAGGCGATCATGTTCGCCTTCTTCATGGTCATCATCGCGGCCTTCATCGGTACGCAGGATCTGGGCCAGGAATTGCAGCGCACGCTGGCGGGCACCGATCTGGGCAAGAACTTCGTGTTGGGCATGAACGTGGCCCTGATGGCGCTGACCTTTGATCTGACGATCATGAACTGGGCGCAGAAACGCAAAAAAGCACTGGGATTGAGCTGATGGCGAGCTTGTCGGAACACCGTACGATTGCCGCGTTCAACCGCGACGTATTTGAGCCGATGATGCTCGACGGTGAACCGCTCGAAGGCAGCTGGTGGCACAATATCTCCTATGACGAGGCGACCGGACAGGGCAGTTACCTGATGATCATGGCGCCCGGCGCGAAATCAAACCCGCACCGGCATAACGGACCCGAAGAATTCTACATGGTCGAGGGGGATCTGGTGGATTGCGATGGCACTACCTATCGCGCGGGCGATTTCATCTCGCTGAGTGGCGGCTCTGCCCATGACAGCCATTCGCCCTCGGGCTGCAAGATCGTGGTCACCCATCGCGGGGTGGTCGATAACATTTCCAAATCGGAATTGGAGGCCGCGTCATGAATGTCACGCCCGTCTTCCAGACCCCGTATGAGCGGGCCGGAGTCGTCACGCCGGGCTTGCCTATCCTGCCCCATGGCACCGAGCGGCACCCGGTCCCGGGTGGCGGTTCCCGCGCGGTGCCGGTCTACAAAGGGGACGAGATTTCGGTCCTGGATCGCGAGGGCCTACAACCCGGCGAGCTTGTGTTCTTCACGCCCGACGGTACGTCCGATGCGGGCATGCTTGGCGCCGCTTCGCAGGGCCGGCCCGATGGCGTGATCTCGGTTCTGGCCAACGGGTCTCGCTCCGGCGCGCGGGTGGCGGCGGCGCTCGACAAGGCCGGGTTCGACCTGGGCCGCGGGCAGGCGATCCGCATCTTTCCCGAGGGCTCTCATGCCGGGGATATGGCCACATTTGCCGCCTCTTGTGATGGCCTTTTGATCGTGGCCGCCCCGGGTGCGCAGATGCACCCCGGCGAGCAGAACCCGCCAACCGAATTGATCCTATATATCCGCCGCGCCGATCCCGGGCTTGCCAAGGGCTCCCACACCGCCCCTGACCCGCTTGCCGATCCGCTGGAAGATATCAACATCCAGCCCGGCCAAGCGCAGAGCTATACGGTCAAGAAGGGGCAATTCATTCAGATCCTCGATATCCAGGGCCGTGAATGCTCGGATTTCCAGGCGTTTTCCCTGCGCGCCCTCGACAAGGGGCTGGAGCGCGAGATCGACCCGACGACGACCCGCGCGCTGATGGGCAACATGTACCCGACGCCGGGTATCTTTTCGAAATACTGGAGCGTCGATCACGAACCGCTGGTCGAGATCGTGCAGGACACCTGCGGGCGTCATGACATGTTCGGCCTCGCCTGCACCGCGCGCTACTACGAAGATCTGGGATATCCCGGCCACCTGAACTGTTCGGACAACATGAACAAGGATCTGGCGCAATACGATATCCGTCCGCGTGGCGGCTGGCCTGCGATCAACTTCTTTTTCAACACCATGCTCGATGACACCAACGCGCTGGGTATGGACGAGCCGTGGTCGCGCCCCGGCGATTACGTACTTTTGCAGGCGCTGACCGATCTGGTCTGCATCTCGTCGGCCTGTCCCTGCGATGTGGATCCGGCAAACGGTTGGCAGCCCACGGATATTCAGGTGCGCACCTATGGCGCAACAGAGGATTTTGGCCGCTCGGTCGGCTACAGAAAATCAGCGGAGGCGGATTTGGAAGAGACCAAGAAGACAGGTTTTCACGAGTGTTTCGCCCGTCATACGCGCGACTTCGTGGAATATGCGGGCTATTGGCTGCCCAATCAGATGTCGAACCACGGGGCGATTGCCGAATACTGGGCCTGCCGCGAAAAGGCCGCGATCATGGACCTGTCGCCGCTGCGCAAATATGAGGTGACAGGGCCGGACGCCGAAGAGCTGATGCAGAAATGCGTGACACGCAACGTCAAGAAACTGGCGGTCGGACAATTGACCTACACCGCGATGTGTTACGAGCATGGCGGGATGATCGACGACGGGACGCTTTTCCGCCTGGGAGAGACGAATTTCCGCTGGATCGGCGGCAATGACACCTCCGGTCTGTGGCTACAGGAACAGGCGCGCACCTCTGGCTTGAACGTCTGGGTGCGCAATTCGACGGATCATCTGCATAACGTCGCGATCCAGGGGCCGCTCAGCCGTGATATCCTGAAGGAGGCGCTCTGGACCGCGCCGACCAACCCGACGGTCGACGAACTTGGCATGTTCCGTTTCACGGTCGCCCGTCTTGGCGATGTGAGCGGCACCGCGGTCGTGCTGGGCCGGGCCGGATATTCCGGCGAATTGGGATATGAGGTTTTCTGCCATCCCAAGGATGCGGTCGAGGTCTTCGATGCGATCTGGAAGGTGGGCGAGCCGATGGGGCTCACGCCCTTCGGTCTCGCGGCACTCGACATGGTGCGGATCGAGGCGGGGTTGATCTTTGCCGGATCGGAATTCGACGATCAGACCGATCCGTGGGAGGCCGGGATCGGCTTCACCGTGCCACTCAAGTCCAAGAATGACGATTTCATTGGCCGGGCCGCGCTCGAAGAACGCAAGGCGCACCCGCATCGCAAGCTGGTGGGTCTTGAGGTCGAAGGCGGTGTCGTGGCCTCACCCGGCGATTGCCTGCGGATCGGCAAGGCGCAAGTGGGTGAGGTCACCAGCGCGATGAAATCCCCGATCCTCGGCAAGAACATCGCGCTCGCGCGGGTCAGCGTCACCCATGCCGAACCCGGAACCGAGATCGAGATCGGACAGCTTGACGGACAGCAGAAGCGCCTCAAGGCACGGGTTGTGTCTTATCCGCATTTCGACCCGACCAAGGAGCGCGTCAAAGGGAATTACGACCAGCCGCTGGTGCCTGCGGAGTAACCACGCGCGGCTTCAGGAGACTGCCCATGGCGATCGCCCAGATGAACTGGGGGCGGATGAAGTTCGCCCCCGACGATACCCGTTTGTCCGAATTCATGGGGGCGGTGGCGCGGGTCTATGCCGAGGCCGAGGCGCATCCCGGGTTCATCTGGCGCATCCCTGACGACAATGCGGCGCACGAACTGGCGTTGCTTGGGCATGATGACAGGGTCTCGGCCACCGTATCGGTCTGGCGCAGTGTGGATGACCTGCGCGATTACACCTTCAACATCGAACATGGTGCATTCCTCAAGCGCACGGCGGAATGGTTCGAAGCGGTCGAGGGGCCGCAATTGGTGATCTGGGACGTGGACCCGCTTACCAAACCCGGCTTCGGTGAAGCCTTCGAGCGATTGGAGCATCTGCGCGACAACGGCGATAGCGCCATGGCCTATGGCTGGCCGGACACCTGATTTCCGGCATGTCCGCCAAGACGATACCCCATTGTGGTCGCGCGGCCATCATGCGAGGCAGGCACAGGGATTGTTCTGAATAGGGGATCACCCGATGCGTGCCGGTCTTACCCTCCTTTGCCTCGCCTATGTGCTGAGCCAGTTTTTCCGCGCCTTCCTTGCGGTACTCAGCGGCGTTCTGGCACAGGATATTGGCACGACGCCGGATGATCTGTCCTTTGCTTCTGGCCTCTGGTTTCTCTCGTTCGCGGCGATGCAAATCCCCGTCGGTTGGGCGCTGGACCGGATCGGGCCGCGGCGCACGGCATGGGTGTTGCTTCTGATTGGCGGGGCCGGTGGCGCGGCGGTGTTCGCGATGGCCACATCGGCGCTCCACATCAACATCGCGATGCTGCTGATCGGGATTGGGTGCTCGCCGGTGCTGATGGCCTCCTATTACATCTTCGCCCGGCAGTTCCCGGCGGCGCAGTTCGCGACGCTGGCGGCCCTGATGGTGGGCGTTGGATCGGTCGGCAACCTGGTGGCGGCCTATCCAATGGCCTGGGCCGCTGAAACGCTGGGATGGCGGTTGTCGCTTTGGACGCTCGCGGCGGTCTCGGGCCTCGTGGCGCTGGGTATCGCTCTGACCGTGCGCGACCCCGAACCGGTCAATGGCGAAACCCGCGGCTCCCTGTTGGATCTGCTGAAAATGCCGGTCCTCTGGACGATCCTGCCGCTGGCAATCGTGAGCTACACCCCCGCGGGCGCGGTGCGGGGCCTCTGGATTGGGCCCTACCTGCAGGATGTCTTCGGCCTCACAACCGGGCAGGTGGGACAGGCCACGCTCATCATGGGGGTGGCGATGATCTGCGGCACACTCTGCTACGGACCGTTGGATCGCCTGTTCAAAACGCAGAAATGGGTGGTTTTCGTCGGCAATGTGTTCTGCGCCGCGGCTGTTCTGGCGCTGGCGTTTTTCGTGGGGGTCAACCCGTGGCTCTCCATCGCGCTCTGCGCGGCGTTAGGGTTCTTTGGCGGCTCCTATCCGGTCATCATGGCCCATGGGCGCGGCTTCTTCCCGCCACACCTGGCCGGTCGTGGGGTGACCCTGCTTAACCTTTGCAGCATCGGTGGCGTGGGTGTGATGCAGTTCATCTCAGGGCCTTTGCACAACGCCGCCTCTGCCCATGGGGTCGAGGCCGGGTATGCGGCGGTCTTTGGCTTTATCGGGGTCTCACTGCTCCTCGGGATGGCGATCTATCTCTTCAGCCGCGACAGCACCAACTGACGCACCCCCTTTCCACTTCGGCGCTTAGGGGGTAAGAGGCCGCAGCCAACCCTCTAATACTGGAGAAAATCAAATGGGGTACAAGGTCGTCGTCGTTGGCGCCACAGGCAATGTGGGCCGCGAAATGCTGAACATCCTGGCCGAGCGCCAGTTCCCGGTGGACGAAATCACCGCGTTGGCCAGCCGAAAATCGCTGGGCACCGAAGTCAGCTTTGGCGACACGACACTCACGACCAAGGACCTCGATGTTTTCGACTTCACCGGCTGGGACATCGCGCTTTTTGCCGTGGGCTCCGAGGCGACAAAGGTCTATGCGCCCAAGGCCGCGGCGGCAGGCTGCATCGTGATCGACAACTCGTCGCTCTATCGCTACGACCCCGACGTGCCGCTGGTGGTTCCGGAAGTGAACCCCGAGGCGGTCGAGGGCTATGCCAAGAAGAACATCATCGCCAACCCGAACTGCTCGACCGCGCAGATGGTTGTGGCCCTGAAGCCGCTGCATGACCGTGCGACGATCAAGCGTGTGGTGGTCAGCACCTATCAATCGGTTTCGGGCAGCGGCAAGGACGCGATTGACGAACTGTGGAACCAGACCAAGGGCGTTTACGTGCCGGGTCAGGAGGTCGAGCCCAAGGTTTATCCGAAGCAGATCGCCTTCAACGTGATCCCGCATATCGACGTCTTCCTCGAGGACGGTCAGACCAAGGAAGAATGGAAGATGGTCGCCGAGACGAAAAAGATCGTCGACCCAAAGATCAAGGTCACGGCCACTTGTGTGCGCGTGCCGGTCTTTGTCGGCCATTCCGAGGCGGTCAATATCGAGTTCGAGGAGTTCCTCGACGAAGACGAGGCCCGTGATATCCTACGCGAAGCGCCGGGGATCATGGTGATCGACAAGCGCGAAAACGGTGGCTACGTCACGCCGATCGAATGTGTCGGCGATTTCGCCACCTTCATCAGCCGCATTCGGCAGGACAGCACGATCGAAAACGGCCTGAACCTCTGGTGCGTGAGTGACAACCTGCGCAAGGGCGCGGCCCTCAATGCCGTGCAGATCGCCGAAACCCTCGGCGCGCGGGTGCTGAAAAAAGGCTAAGAACCTTTGCTGAAGGGCGGGTCGTGCCGCCCTTCGGTTCTACCACTGTTATTTTTGCGAAATGTCTGCTGGGAGCAGGGGGGTAAGCAGTGCCTGCGGGCCTCTGCTTGTCTGGTTGCTGTGCCGGGCGTTACGGATTTCAGCGGTTTTTTGGTATCCTGAGCAGATAGTTTACCCTCTCAGGAGAAAATTAATGTCATTGGAAAACACCTTCGCAAACCGGCGTAACTTTATTGGTGCGGCTCTGCTTGCCGGTAGCGGAACGGTTGCGCTTGCGCCCTATTCCCGTCCGGCTGCTGCGCATAGCACTGGTGTGCTGCGCATGGTCGCGTTTGTCAGGAGCGTGTCTGGTGCTGCGTCTCAAACGGCAGTAAGTGCCGCCGAAAACCAACGAAGCCTGGTGAAGGAGCTCTCAAACGAGGGACAGGTTTCGCAAGAAGCTGAGCGACTGATAGATGACCAGTTTCAAATACTTGGTCAGTTGAACCAGTCTCTTTTGGATATGGACAATCTTCTGGTGGAGCTTTCCAAGGTCGTTGATCAGGACTGCTGACGGGGATCTCACCGAAGTCATTTCCCGGTTGGCATCACCGGAGCGGTTCGACAAAACCGCGGGGACCCGCGACGGAAACTGCGGTTAATCGCTGATCTTCGGTATTGGTTATTGAATTTGCCGTGTTCCAACCCCCACTTTAAGACCATCGTAGTGATTCAAGGAGTTTTCCCCATGCGTGCCTTGCCGATCGTTTTGGCCTTTTTCCCCACATTTGTCCTTGCCGAAGATATCGCTTTGACCAGCGCCGTGACGGCGGCAACGCTTTATCCCCAAGGCGCGACCGTCACGCGCGAAATTCCGTTTGAAGTCCCGGCGGGGCAGCACGAGTTGATCCTGACCGACCTGCCGCAGGGCACGCCGCTCGACACCGTGCGGGTGTCGGTCGAGGGCGTGACCATGGGCAGCCTGACCGTGCGCAATGACTTCGTGCCGCCCCGGAGTGGTGATGACGACGCCGCGATCAAGGTGGCCGAGGCCGAGGTCGAGCGGATCGAAGAACAGTTGCGCCTGGGATTAGCTGATGTGGAACGGATCACGCTTGAAGGCAATGCCGCAGAGGCCCGTGTCGCTTTCCTCAGCCAGTTGGGCGAAGGGGAGGGCGTGGCCGAATTGGACGTCTCGGCGCTACGCGACCTGGTGGGCATGATCGGCGAAGAGACCCTTGCCGCCGAGCAGGCCGCCCTTGACGCGCGGCTGCGCGCCGATGCGGCGCAACGTGGCCTGAAGGATTTGCGCGAGGCGTTGGAAAAGGCACGGCAAGCGTTGCAGGCGCTGGTGCCCGAGGACAAGGCGCGCGCGATGCTGGCCGTCTCGGTCTCTGCCGCGGATCAGACGCAAGGCATGCTGTCTGTTACCTACAACATCTGGGAAGCGAATTGGCAACCGGTCTACGATGTCACGCTGGAGCGCGCGTCCGGTCAGCTTGAGATCGAACGCGGCGCCTTGATAGCTCAGGGCACCGGTGAGAACTGGCGCGATGTGAACCTGACCCTTTCGACAGTGCGCCCGTCCGAGCAAACCGCACCGGGGCAGATCTGGCCCTGGCAACGCTGGATCGAAGATCCCGCGCAGGTCCGCTCGAAACAGTTGGAACGGGTCCAGGACTTTGCCATGGGGGCGGCGGCGGACGTCGTGATGGAAGCGGAAGCGCCGCCGATGGTCGAAGAGGCCGCAGCCGCCTTTGACGGGCTGGCGGTGACCTATAGCTATCCCAGCAAAGTGTCGGTTGCCTCCCGTGCCGATAACGTTCGGATTGCGCTTGGCGATCTGAGCACGTCTGCCGAAATCGTGGCGCAGGCTGTCCCGTTGACCGATAGCAATGCGTTCCTGATGGCGGGGATCACCAACGACATGGGTGAATTGATCCTGCCCGGCACGGCAATGTTCTACATGGATGGCCGGTTCATCGGACGGCAGGGCCTCGAGTTGATCCCGGCGGGCGCCGAGGCGGAGCTTTCCTTCGGGCCGATTGACGGGCTACGCCTGACGCGCACCGTGCTTGACCGCAACGAAGGCGATCGCGGGATCATCACGAAATCCAACGAGCTTTCCGAAGCGGTTGAAATCAAGGTCGAGAACCTGACCGGCGAGGCATGGCCCGTGCGCCTTCTGGACCGGGTGCCGTTTTCGGAGCAGGAAGACCTGGAGATAAGCTGGATGGCGAAACCCCGCCCAACCGAAGAGAATGTGGACGGCAAACGTGGTATCATGGCGTGGGAGTTCGAATTGGACGCAGGCGCCAACCGGCTCATTGAACTGGACCATGCGTTGGAATGGCCTGAAGGCAAGGTGCTGCGGTAGAGCGCACCGCCTCCTATTGAGCAAGATCAAAGACCTTTGCCGGCGGGGCTGGCAAAAGGGGATGGTTATGCGCTGACAGGAGGTACCAAATGCTTGATATCAGTACATATAAGATCGCCCAGGTTATCCTGATGGCGCGGGAATTGGAGCGGGCCGAAGGGGAGCTCCGAGCCTTTATCGACAGGTTGAGCGAGGATGAGCAGGCAAGCCTTGTGGCCGTTATGTGGATCGGGCGGGACAGTTTTGCCGCCGAAGATCTGGACGAAGCACTGGCCACCGCCCGCGAAGAAGCCACGACGCCCACCGCGGATTACCTTCTGGGTACGCCGCACCTGTCGGATCATCTCGAAAACGGTCTGGACGCGCTAGGCGTTTCGGTTGTCGATGACGAGGACGACCTGGTGCGCGGCGGCTGATCGACCTAGCCGAGCATGCCGCTGTCATGCACCCGTTTGACAGATGCGCGGGACTGCATCGCCGTCCGGAACGCCATGATTTTCGGGAAATCCTCGACCGTGACCCCGTCCCCTTCGAGCCAGGAGCAGACCACGTAGAGATAGGGGTCCGCGATGGTGAAGGTCTCGCCCATTACATAGGGGCCGGTCAGGACGTTTTCGACGACATAGGTGCAGCTTTCGGTCATTGTTTGCGGCACCTTGGCGGTCATGTCCGCGCGTGATGCCTCGTCATTTGCCCACCGGTGGCCGCGCATCTTGTGGGCGTGGTTCACATGCATGGTCGACGCCAGGTAATACATCGCCGCCCGCATATGGGCGGCGCGCCAGGGGTCGGTGGGGATCAGCTCGGCCTCGGGTTTCGAGGCGGCCGCGTATTCGAGGATTGCACCGGTTTCGGTCAGGATGCCATGATCGGTGACCAATGCCGGCACACGGCCCTTGGGGTTGATTTCGTGATAGGCCGGCTTGGTCTGTTCACCGGAGGCGAAATCGACGCGAACCGGTTCGAACGCCATGCCGGTTTCATCGAGGGCTATGACCGAAGCGATCGAGATGGTGTTTGGCGCGTAGTAGAGTTTCATGGGCGCAATCCCTTTCAGGGCTCAGACAAAAGTGCGGGCGTGGGCGCGGTCCGGCGCGTCCAGATGCGGCGTGGCGTTGAACGTCCCAAGCATCAGTTGATCGTGGACATAATGCAACCTGTGCATCGAACTGTTCATGATCTGAAGCATGACACGAGAGGTGGCGGCGGTGTCCAGGGCCAGAATGTGCCGCATGATGATGCCAATGACGCCACCCGATGTGACGAGCAATACCCGGCCATGCGCGCCGCAAAGCTCGTCGATTAACTGCGTGATGCGGGTGCTGAAACTGCTGAACCTTTCGGGGATCCCGTCCAGCAGGTCGCGGTGCCAATGGTCCATCAGGACAGGCAGGTGATGGACATAGTCACTGACGCTTTGCGGATAGGGCGTACCGTGCTGCTTTTCCAGGGCCTCGGCCATCGGGAAATATTGCAGCTCGTTGAGGCGTTTATCCTGTCCGGTGATCTCGAAACCCATGGCGCGGGCGGTGTCGGCCTGCCGGGTCAGCGTGCCGGTCAGGACATGATCGAAATGATCGTTTGTCCCGCGCATGTGATCGCCCAGCCAGGCCGCCTGTTGATGGCCAAGATCGGATAGCCGGTCATAGCTGGCCTCGTCCTTGGCGTTGGAATTGGCCTGGCCGTGGCGGACTAGGATGATTTCGGTCAAGTCGATGGTCCTGCGTGCGTTGAATTGCGCGCAGGGTAGCGTCCCGTGTCGAACTTCGAAAGAAAGAGTTGCGGAATTTTTGGGTGGCAGAGCGGCCCCGTGTCGGA